>NZ_JBIRRE010000043.1:0-1049 GCF_044333555.1 Streptomyces sp. NPDC020965 | reverse complement strand
GGTGGTGGTTGTGGGGGTGGGGAGGGCGTTGTGGTCGAGTTTGCCGTTGATGTTGGTGGGGAGTGCGTGGAGGTTGGTGATGGTGGTGGGGATCATGTAGTCGGGGAGGGTGGTGGTGAGGGTGTTGCGTAGTGCGGTGGGGTTGGCGGTGCCGGTGGTGTAGGCGTGGAGGGTGTTGTCGCGGACGATGACGGTGGCGGCGGTGACGTCGGGGTGTGTGGTGAGTGTGGTTTCGATTTCGCCGAGTTCGATGCGGTAGCCGCGGATTTTGATTTGGTGGTCGGCGCGGCCGAGGTATTCGATGTGGCCGTGGGTGTTCCAGCGGGCGAGGTCGCCGGTTCGGTACATGCGGGTGCCGGCGGGGCCGTGGGGGTTGGCGGTGAAGCGTTCGGCGGTGAGGGCGGGTTGGCCGAGGTAGCCGCGGGCGTTTTGGGTGCCGGTGAGGTAGAGCTCGCCGGTGATGCCGGGGGGTACGGGGTGGAGGTGGTGGTCGAGGATGTGGGCTTGGCTGTTGTCGAGGGGGCGTCCGATGACGGGGGTGTCGGAGTCGGTGATGCGGGCCATGAGGGCGTCGACGGTGAATTCGGTGGGCCCGTAGTAGTTGACGGTCTCGACGTCGGTGTAGGCGCTGAGTTCGGTCCACAGCGCTGGGGGTACGGCTTCGCCACCGAGGAGGAACAGCGGCGGGCGTCGGGTTCCGGTGAGGAGTCCGGCGTCGATGAGCTGTCGGGCGTAGGACGGGGTGACGTCGAGGGCGTCGATCTCCTTGGTCTGGACGTAGTTGACGACGGCTTCGGCGTCGCGGCGTTCGTATTCGTCCAGGATGTGGAGTTCGTGTCCGGCGACGAGCCAGAGCAACTGCTCCCAGGAGGAGTCGAAGGAGAAGGACGCGGTGTGGAGGGCGCGGATGCGGCGGCCGAGGCGTTCGGCGACGGGCCGGTACAGCTCGCGTTCGTGGTCGCGGTAGAGGTTGGTGAGTCCGCCGTGGTGGAGGACGACACCCTTCGGCCGTCCGGTCGACCCCGACGTATAGATCACATAGGCCGCGT
>NZ_JBIRRE010000042.1:0-2112 GCF_044333555.1 Streptomyces sp. NPDC020965 | reverse complement strand
TGCAAGGCGTTCGATGTCTCCGCCGATGGGTTCGGGCCGGCCGAGGGCGTCGGCATGTTGGTCCTGGAGCGACTCTCGGACGCCCAGCGCCTGGGGCACCCCGTCCTCGCCGTTATCCGGGGCAGTGCGGTGAATCAGGACGGTGCGAGTAATGGCCTGACGGCGCCGAATGGTCCGTCGCAGCAGCGGGTGATCCGCCAGGCCCTGGCCTCGGCCGGTCTCTCGACCATGGACATCGACGCGGTGGAGGCGCACGGCACCGGCACAGCGCTGGGTGACCCGATCGAGGCGCAGGCACTCCTGGCGACCTATGGTCAGGGCCGTCCCGAGGACCGGCCGCTGAGGCTGGGCTCGATCAAGTCGAACATCGGACACACCCAGGCGGCTGCCGGTGTCGCCGGTGTGATCAAGATGGTGCTCGCCATGCAGCACGGCGTCCTCCCGCCCACACTGCATGTCAACGAACCGACCCCGCATGTGGATTGGGCGAGCGGTGCGGTTGAGCTGTTGACCGAGGCCACCGCCTGGCCCGAGACGGGCAAACCACGTCGGGCTGCGGTGTCGTCGTTCGGTATCAGCGGCACCAACGCTCACACGATCATCGAACAGGCCCCTCAGGTGGAGGTCGGGGCTCTCGAGCCGGCCGTGAAGGGCGATGTCCTGGTGCCGTGGGTGGTGTCGGGCCGTGGCGCCGACGCCCTGCGGGCGCAGGCCGCCCGGCTGCGGGAGTGGGCGTTGAAGCACCCCGAGGAGCGCTTGATCGATGTTGGTCATTCGTTGGTGGTGTCGCGGTCGGCTTTTGAGGATCGGGCGGTTGTTCTCGGTTCGGATCGCGAGGCGTTGTTGGATGGTCTGGCGGCGGCTGCTCAGGGTGGACCCTGGCCCGGTGTCGTGCAGGGTTCGTCTGTCGGGTCCGGTGGTGGTGTGGCGTTCCTGTTTACCGGGCAGGGCGCACAGCGCGTCGGCATGGGCCGTGAACTCTCCGCACGTTTTCCGGTGTTCGCGTCCGCGTTGGACGAGGTCTGCGTTCAGCTCGACGCCCGTCTGGAGCGTCCGTTGCGTGAGGTGCTGTTCGCCGAACCTGACACTGAGGCTGCGGCGCTGCTGGACGAGACCGCGTTCACCCAGGCAGCCCTGTTTGCCATTGAGGTCGCGCTCTATCGGCTGGTGGAGTCGTGGTCCCTGACGCCGGACTATCTCCTGGGCCACTCCATCGGTGGTCTGGCCGCCGCGCATGTGGCGGGTGTGCTGTCGTTGGAGGACGCGGCCGAGGTCGTCGCGGCTCGGGGTCGGTTGATGCAGGCCCTGCCCAAGGGCGGAGCCATGGTCTCCCTCCAGGCGTCGGAAGACGAGGTCGTCGAGTCGCTGGACGGCCGGGTGTCGATCGCCGCGGTGAATGGTCCGCAGGCGGTCGTCATCTCCGGAGACGAAGACGCCGTCACAGCGGTGGCGGACGAATGGCGGGCCCGGGGCCGGAAGGTGAAGCGCCTTACGGTCAGCCACGCCTTCCACTCGGCGCTGATGGAGCCGATGCTCGCCGAGTTTGAGCAGGTCCTGTCTCGGGTGACGCTGAACGCCCCGCGGATCCAGGTCATCTCCGACTCCACCGGCCTGCCTCTCACGGCGGAGCAGGCCACCTCTCCCGCGTACTGGACCGGTCACGTCCGTAACCCGGTCCTGTTCCACCAGGCCATCACCCACCTCACCGGCCAAGGCGTGAACAGCTTCCTGGAGCTGGGCCCCGACGGCGTACTGAGCGCCATGACCCGCACGAGCCTCACCGACGACAGTGACATTACGGTCGTCCCCCTGCTGCGGCGGGACCGGGAAGAGTCCGAGGCGGCGCTGACTGCGCTGGCCGAGCTGTATGTCAACGGCGCGGTGGTGGAGTGGTCTGCGGTGTTCGGTGGCGGGGAGGCAGTGCGCCGGGTCGATCTGCCGACCTACGCCTTCCAGCATGAGCGCTTCTGGCTTGAGGGTGGTGACAGCAAGGCTTCGGCGACTGTGACTGATGGCTTGGATGCTGGTTTTTGGGGTGCGGTGGAGCGGGGGGATGTGGAGGGTTTGGCTGGGGTGTTGGGGTCTGGGGTGTCGGTGGATGTGTGGGGTGAG
>NZ_JBIRRE010000041.1:0-2158 GCF_044333555.1 Streptomyces sp. NPDC020965 | reverse complement strand
ACCACAACCGCCCGATGCGCGAACACCGAACGACCCCGCACCAACGACCAACCCACCGCCGGCACATCAACAACACCGGTCTCACCCAAGAACGAACCCAACCGACCCGCCTGCGCCCGCAACGCCTCCGCGGACTTGGCCGAGACGATCCACGGCACCGGAAGACCCGGCACATCACCAACCGGCTCGCTCAGCGGCGCCGGCTGGTCGGTGGGGGCCTGCTCCACGATCACGTGCGCATTCGTCCCACTGATACCGAACGACGACACACCCGCACGACGCGGACGACCCGTCTCAGGCCACTCCCGAGCCTCCGCCAACAGCTCCACCGCACCAGCAGACCAATCCACATGCGGCGACGGCTCGGTGACATGCAGCGTCTTCGGCAGCACACCGTTCCTGATCGCCATCACCATCTTGATCACACCGCCGACACCGGCGGCCGCCTGCGTGTGGCCGACGTTCGACTTGATCGAGCCCAGCAGCAGCGGCTGGTCGCCGTCCCGCTCCTGGCCGTAGGTCGCCAGGAGCGCCTGCGCCTCGATCGGGTCACCGAGCGTGGTACCGGTGCCGTGCGCCTCGACCGCGTCCACCTCGGCGGCCGACAGACCGGCGTTGGCCAGCGCCTGGCGGATCACCCGCTGCTGGGACGGACCGTTCGGCGCCGTCAGACCATTGCTCGCACCGTCCTGGTTCAGCGCCGAACCACGGATGACCGCGAGTACCTCGTGCCCGTTCTTCCGCGCGTCCGACAACCGCTCCAGCAGGAGCATTCCGGCGCCCTCGCCCCAGCCAGTTCCGTCCGCGTCGGACGAGAACGCCTTGCACCGGCCGTTCGTGGCAAGGCCGCGCTGGAGGCTGAAGTCGACGAAGGTCTCCGGCGTCGACATGACGGTCACACCGCCCGCGAGCGCCATGCTGCACTCGCCCTGGCGCAGGGCCTGAGCCGCCCAGTGGAGGGCGACGAGCGAGGAGGAACAGGCGGTGTCGACCGTGACCGCCGGACCCTCGAACCCGAAGGTGTAGGAGACCCGGCCGGACGCGATGCTGCCCGCGCTGCCGTTGCCGAGGTAGCCCTCGACCTCCTCCGACGGCTGGGTCACCCGGGACCCGTAGTCGTGGTACATGATCCCGGCGAAGACGCCGGTCTGCGTGCCGCGCAGGCTGTTCGGGTCGATGCCCGCCCGCTCCATCGCCTCCCAGGACGTCTCAAGGAGCAGTCGCTGCTGCGGGTCCATGGCGAGGGCCTCACGCGGCGAGATCCCGAAGAAGCCGGCGTCGAACTCGACCGCGTCGTGCAGGAAGCCGCCCTCACGGGTGTACGTCTTCCCGGACAGGCCGGGCGTCGGGTCGTAGATGGAGTCGACGTTCCAGCCCCGGTCCTCGGGGAAGAGGCTGACGGCGTCCGTGCCGCTGGCGACGAGCCGCCACAGCTCCTCGGGGGTACGGACGTCTCCCGGGTAGCGGCAGCCCATGCCGACGATGGCGATGGGCTCGTCATCGGTGCGGGACACCGTGGTGGACACGGTGGCCGCGGCGGCGTCGACCAGACCCAGCGTCTTCTCCTGGATGAGATCGGCGAGGGCTTGGGGGGTGGGGTAATCGAAGATCAGCGTCGCCGGCAGCCGCAGCCCCGTCTCACCATTCAAACGATTCCGCAGCTCAACCGCCGACAACGAATCGAACCCGATATCACTGAACGCACGACCCGGCTCAATCGACCCCGCACCCTCATAACCCAACACAGCCGCCACATGCGACCGCACCAACTCCAACAACACCCGCTCACGCTCACCCGCATCCAACACCGCCAAACGCCGCTCCAACGACACCTCACCACCACCCGAAACACCCACACCCACCGAACGACGCACCGGCACCCGCACCAACGACCGGAACACCGCAGGCACCCCATCAACCCGCGAACGCAACGCCCCCAAATCCAACCGCACCGGCACCAACGCCGCCACATCCTCACCCAACGCCACATCAAACAACCCCAACCCCTCACCCACCGACAACCCCAACACACCCGAACGACTCATCCGCAACACATCAGCCTTACCCAACACCGCACCCATACCAGCCCCCTCCCACAACCCCCACGCCACCGACGTACCCGGCAACCCCAAACCACGCCGCACCACAGCCAACCCAT
>NZ_JBIRRE010000040.1:0-2285 GCF_044333555.1 Streptomyces sp. NPDC020965 | reverse complement strand
TGATCCCCACCACCATCACCAACCTCCACGCACTCCCCACCAACATCAACGGCAAACTCGACCACAACGCCCTCCCCACCCCCACAACCACCACCACCCACACCACCCGCACCCCCCGTGGCGAGGGAGAGGTCCTTCTCGCCCGGATCTTCGCGGACGTCCTCGGTCTGGGAGCCGTCGGCGCCGATGACGACTTCTTCCGGCTCGGCGGCCATTCGCTGCTCGCCACCCGGGTCGTGGCACGCGTACGGGCGACGGGCACGGCCTGTTCCGTACGGGATGTGTTCGAAGCCAGGACAGTCGCCGCCCTGGCGGCCAGGCTCGCCGACCGCTCCACCACCGAACGGCCCCCGCTCACCCCCGCCACCCGGCCCGACCGACTCCCCCTCTCCTACGCACAGCAGCGCCTCTGGTTCCTGGACCAGATGGAGGGCGCCGGCACCACGTACAACCTGCCTCTCGCCCTGCGGCTGCGCGGGCCACTCGACACGACCGCGCTGGCCACGGCCGTACAGGATCTGGTGAACCGGCATGAAGCGCTGCGCACAGTGTTCGACCAGGACGAAGGCCGGGCCTACCAGCGCGTCCTGCGACCCGACGAGGCTCACGTGCCCGTCCGCATCCTCCCCGTACCGGCGGACGAACTCGCCGGACGGGTCGAGACGGCGGCTGCGGAACTGTTCGATCTGGCGGTGGATCTCCCGCTCCGGGTGACCCTGCTGAAGGCCGCCGCCGACGACCATGTCCTGCTGCTGCTGACGCACCACATCGCGACCGACGAATGGTCCACGGGCCCGCTCCTCACCGACCTGGACACGGCGTACGCGGCCAGGTCCCAGGGCCGGGCGCCGGAGTTCACCCCACTGCCCGTCCAGTACGCGGACTACGCCCTCTGGCAGCGCCAACTCCTCGGCGACCCGACCGACACCACATCCCTCGCCACCCGGCAGACCGCCTACTGGCGCGACACCCTCACCGCACTCCCCGAGGAACTCCCCCTCCCCACCGACCGACCACGCCCCGCCACCCCCACCCACGGCGGGGACACCGTGACGGCGGAGCTGCCGGCCGCGCTGGTGGCGGAGTTGGACCGGTTGGTGCGGGAGAGCGGCGCGACCATGTTCATGGTGGTGCACGCGGCGGTCGCGGCCCTGCTGCACCGGCTCGGCGCGGGCGACGACATCCCGCTGGGCAGCCCGGTCGCCGGCCGGGACGACCAGGCGCTGGACGGACTCGTCGGCTTCTTCGTGAACACGGTGGTGCTCCGGGCGGACCTGTCGGGCGATCCGACCTTCGCCGAACTACTGGACCGGATCCGGTCGACCGACCTCGCCGCGCTGGACCACACCGATCTGCCGTTCGACGCGGTGGTGGAAGCGGTGAACCCGGAACGCTCCCTCACCCGACACCCGCTCTTCCAGACGATGGTGGCGTACGAGGGGGGTGGCCCGGACCTGTCACGGCTGTTCGGCACGGAGGCGGCGGAGCACCGGATTCACGCCGGTGCGGCCAAGTTCGATCTGGACATCCTCTTCCGGCGTACGGGTGCGGCCGGCGCTCCGGGGATGACCTGTGGTGTCCGGTTCGCCACGGACCTGTTCGACCGTGGGACGGTGGAGCGGCTGGCCGGGCGATTGATCCGGCTGTTGGAGCAGGCCGTCGCCGACCCTCAGCGGCCCATCGCCGACCTGGAACTCCGCGACGCCGACGAACGCGCACTCCTCGCCGAGTGGAACGACACCGACCGACAGATCCCTCCGGCCACGGTCATGGAGATCCTCGCCGCCCAGGTCACGGCAACTCCCGACGCCACCGCCGTCATCGCCGGAGACACCCGGCTCACCTTCGCCGAACTCGACCAGCGCGCCAACCGTGTAGCCCACCTCCTCACCGAAAACGGCGTCCGACCCGACAGTGTCGTCGCCCTCGCCGTGCCCCGCTCCGCGGACTCCGTCGTCGCCACCTTCGCCGTGCTCAAAGCCGGCGCCGCCTACCTCCCCCTCGACCTCGACCACCCCGCCGACCGCCTCACCCACATGCTCACCGACGCCGCACCCATCTGCGTCCTCACCACGTCATCGGCGCCCGAACTCCCCGGCGTGCCGCGGCTCGTCCTGGACGCGACGGAGACACGGGACCGGCTCGCGGCCCTGCCGTCATCGCCCGTCGCCGTGGCCACGCACCCGGAGAACGCGGCCTATGTGATCTATACGTCGGGGTCGACCGGACGGCCGAAGGGTGTCGTCCTCCACCACGGCGGACTCACCAACCTCTACCGCGACCAC
>NZ_JBIRRE010000039.1:0-2409 GCF_044333555.1 Streptomyces sp. NPDC020965 | reverse complement strand
CGTACGGTCCGTTTCCAGGACACGGTGCAGGCGCTGCTGGAGAGCGGACACACCACCTACCTCGAAGTCAGCCCCCACCCCACCCTCCTCCCCGCAGTGCACGGGAACACCACGGCGAGCCCGGTCGTCTGCCTCCCCACCCTCAGCCGGGGGCACGCCACCCCGATAGATCTACTTGCACGGTTGGGCGACGCCTATGTGCACGGACTACCGCTCGACTGGGACCGATTGGGCACGGAGCGAGCTGAGTCCGCCCGCGGGCAGGTCGAGCTGCCCACCTACCCCTTCCAACACCGGCGCTACTGGCAGCGCCCCGGCTCCCTCCCCACGGCCGGTGCGACGCCCACGCGACCCCCCGAGCCGGAGGAACCCGCCGACGGCTACGCCGCGATGCACCCCGCGGACCGAGAAAGGGCCGTGGTCGCCCTCGTTCACCAGCATGCCGCCGCCATTCTCGGTCATCACTCTCCGAACGAGCTGGACGGCGCCGCCACCTTCAAACAACTGGGCTTCGACTCCCTGCTCGTGGTGCGGCTGTGCACCGCGCTCAGTGCGGCCACCGGGCTCACCATCCCCGGCGCCACCGTCTTCAGCCATCCCACACCCCGGGCACTCGGCCGCCTCCTGAGCGAACAACTCGCCCAGAGCGGCACCGAGCAGGACCACAGCTCCGCCCTCGCACCCCGGGACGACCGCCCACACCGTCTGGATGTGGGCGAGATCCAGAGCGCCGGAGTCGACGAGTTGCTCGTCCTCCTGGAAGACCGCCGTACGAGGAAGTTACAGGGGAGTCGGTAATGGCCAGTGAGGAAACCAGGTTGCTCAGCCACCTGAAAGACGTCATGGTCGATCTCGCCGAGTCCGAACAACAACTGGACGAGATCACCCGTGGACCTGTCGCGGTCGTGGCGATGGGCTGCCGTCTGCCCGGTGGCGTGGACAGCCCCCAGCGGCTGTGGCACCTGCTCTCCGAAGGACGCGATGCCATCGGCGCATTCCCGGAGGACCGAGGCTGGGACACGACACGTCTTTTCCACCCGGACCCCGGCAACCCCGGCACCTCCTACGTCAGGCAGGGCGGATTCCTGTATGGCGCGACGGAATTCGACGCCGCCTTCTTCGGGATCTCCCCGCGGGAGGCCGCCGCGATGGACCCGCAGCAGAGGATTCTGCTGGAGGTCGCCTGGGAGACCGTGGAGCGCGCCGGCATCGCCCCCGACCGGCTCAAGGGGACCGCCACCGGGGTGTTCACCGGGGTGGTCGGACAGGATTACGGGAGCGGCGAGACCGACGACAGCTCCGAGGGCTACCGTGTCACCGGAGGCATGGCCAGTGTCGCCTCGGGCCGCATCGCCTACACCCTGGGGCTCCAAGGGCCCGCCATCAGTGTGGACACGGCCTGTTCCTCCTCACTCGTCGCGGTCCACCTCGCCTGCCAGGCGCTGCGCCAGGGCGAGTGCACACTGGCGCTGGCCGGTGGTGCGACCGTACTGCCCACCCCGGACATGTTCGTCGAATTCTCCCGACAGCGGGGCCTCGCCCCGGACGGCCGCTGTAAATCCTTCGCCGCCGCTGCCGACGGCACCGCCTGGGCCGAGGGCGCCGGGTTGCTGCTGCTGGAACGGCTCGCCGACGCACACGCCAACGGCCATCCGGTGCTGGCGGTGATCCGCGGCTCCGCACTCAACCAGGACGGCGCATCCAATGGGCTATCAGCTCCCAACGGACTCGCCCAGGAAGCCGTCATCCGTGCCGCGCTACGTAACGCCGGACTGGAACCGGACGACATCGACGCGGTGGAGGCGCACGGCACCGGTACCTCGCTGGGCGACCCCATCGAAGCCCAGGCCCTGGTACACGCCTACGGCCACCAGCGAAACCCTCAACGTCCACTGCTCCTGGGGTCGATCAAATCCAACCTCGGTCACACCGGCGCCGCAGCCGCTGTCACGGGGATGATGAAGTTGGTCCTGGCGCTCCAACACGAAAACCTGCCGCAGTCCCTGCACATCGACGCACCCACCCCACAGGTGGCGTGGGGCGACGCAGTGCGTCTGCTCGGCGACAGCGCTCCCTGGCCCCGCACTCCGGGACGCCCCCGCAGGGCGGGCGTCTCCTCCTTCGGCGTCTCCGGAACCAACGGCCACCTCATTCTGGAGGAAGCCCCGACACCGGACGGTGGCACGTCGCCGCGACCTCCTACCAGTGGGGCTCCGCTGCTCTTCCCCCTCTCCGCCAGGACACCGACGGCTCTGGGCGCCCAGGCGAGCCAGCTCGAAGGCATCCTGCGCCATGAGCCGGCGCCAGGTCTCGCCGACCTGGCTTTCTCGTTGGCTGGGGGGCGTGCTCATTTGGGGCATCGTGCGGCTATCACTGCGGGGACGCGTCAGGAGCTTGTGGAGCGGCTTG
>NZ_JBIRRE010000038.1:0-2690 GCF_044333555.1 Streptomyces sp. NPDC020965 | reverse complement strand
GAGGTGTTGTGTGGTCTGTTCGCGGAGGTGTTGGGGTTACCGCGGGTGGGGATCGACGACAGTTTCTTCGACCTCGGCGGCCACTCCCTCCTCGCGACCAAGCTCATCAGCCGCGCCCGTACGGCCCTCGATACGGGCCTGTCGATCCGTGATGTCTTTGAGGCGCCCACCGTCGCCGGTCTCGCCGGCCGGGCCCGGAACGACTCCGCCGTCTTCCGTCCCGCACTGCTCCCCGCACTCCGTCCGGCCACTGTGCCGCTCTCGTCGGCGCAGCGTCGGCTCTGGTTCCTGAACCGGCTGGAGGGTCGCGAGTCCGCCGCCTACAACATGCGGTTCGCGGTGCGGTTGTCGGGTGGGTTGGATGTGGTGGCGTTGGATGGGGCGTTGGCGGATGTGGTGGGGCGGCACGAGAGTCTGCGGACGGTGTTTCCGGAGTCGGACGGTGAGCCGCGGCAGGTGGTGTTGGCGGCGGGTGAGGTGTGGCCGGGTCTGCGGGTGCGGCGGGTCGCGGCCCATGAGTTGTCGGGGGCCCTGGCGGGTGAGGCGGGCCGCGGTTTCGATCTGACCGTGGACATCCCCGTACGCGCCGTCCTGTTCCGCACCGGCGCGGCGGAGCACACCCTGCTCCTGGTCGTGCACCACATCGCCGCCGACGGTTGGTCCCTGACACCACTGACGAACGATCTGTCGCGGGCGTATGGGGCGCGGTGTGGGGGTGGGGTGCCGGTGTGGGAGGGGTTGCCGGTGCAGTACGTGGATTATGCGTTGTGGCAGCGGGGGTTGTTGGGGGAGGAGTCGGATGCGGGGAGTGTGGTGGCGCGTCAGTTGGAGTATTGGCGTGGGCGGTTGGCGGGTGTGCCGGAGGAGTTGGTGTTGCCGTTTGATCGGGTGCGTCCGGTGGTGTCGTCGCATCGGGGTGGGGTGGTGCCGTTTGGGTTGGGTGGGGTGGCGCATGGGGGTTTGGTGAGGTTGGGGCGGGAGTCGGGTGCGTCGTTGTTCATGGTGTTGCAGGCGGGGTTGGCGGCGTTGTTGTCGCGGTTGGGTGCGGGGGTGGATGTGCCGGTGGGTTCGCCGATTGCGGGGCGGACGGATGGTGCGTTGGATGAGTTGGTGGGTTGTTTTATGAATACGTTGGTGTTGCGGATGGATGTGTCGGGTGATCCGGTGTTTCGGGAGTTGGTGGGTCGGGCGCGGGAGACGGCGTTGGGTGCGTTCGAGCATCAGGATGTGCCGTTTGAGCGGTTGGTCGAGGTGTTGGATCCGGTGCGTTCGATGGGGCGCAACCCGCTCTTCCAGGTGATGCTCGTCCTACAGAACAACACCGAGGCCGAACTCCACCTGCCAGGACTCGATGTGGCCGCGGTGCCGGTCGGCGCCGACACGGCCAAGCTCGACCTCTCCCTCACCGTCTTCGAACGGCATACCCAAGCCGGGGCCCCCGACGGCATCGAGGGAGTCCTGGAGTACAGCGCGGACGTCTTCGACGCGGCGACGGCGCGGTCGTTGGCGGACCGGTTGGTCCGGCTGTTGGAGCAGGTGGCGGACGATCCGGATCGTACGGTGGGGGAGCTGGACATCCTCACTGACGCCGAGCGGCACCTGACCCTCACCGAGTGGAACGACACCGCCAGGCCGCTGCCCGCTCTCTCCCTCCCCGAGGCGTTCCAACGGCGCGCCGCCCTGTCGCCGGGCGCGGTGGCGGTGGTGTCGGGTGGTGTGGAGCTGACGTACGGGGAGTTGAACGCGCGGGCGAATCGGTTGGCGCGGCGGTTGATCGGGCTGGGTGCGGGTCCTGAGCGGTTGGTGGCGCTGGCGTTGCCGCGTTCGGCGGAGATGCTGGTCGCGCTGCTCGCCGTGCTCAAGTCAGGCGCCGCCTATCTGCCGATCGACCCCACCCATCCGGCCGAACGGCTCCGGCTCGTCCTGACCGACGCCGCGCCCGCCCTGCTGCTCACCGACACCGCCATCGCCGCGACCCTGCCCGACCCCGGCATACCGCGCCTGGTCCTGGACGGTCCCGGGGTCGCCGACGGCCTTGCGGTCCAGGGCGCCGCCGATGTGACCGACGCGGAGCGTACGGCCCCGCTGCGGGAGCGTCATCCCGCCTATGTGCTCTACACCTCGGGCTCCACCGGGCGGCCCAAGGGCGTCCTGATCGAGCACCGTTCGCTGATGAACTTCCTGCTCGCCATGGGCGAACGGTTCCCGATGGGACCGCGGGACCGGCTGCTCGCCGTCACCACCTGGTCCTTCGACATCGCGGGCCTGGAAGTCTGGCTGCCGCTGCTGGCCGGCGCCGGGGTGGTGATCGGCGCGGACGGACTCGTGCTGGACCCGTCCGCGTCGGCCGCGCTCATCGAGAGCGCCGGAGTGACCGTCATGCAGGCGACTCCCGCACTGTGGCAGGAACTTCTGCTGCGCGACGCCGACGCGGTGCGCGGACTGCGCGTCCTGGTCGGCGGCGAGGCCCTCTCGGCGTCCCTGGCCGACGCGCTGACGGCCGGGGCCCGTGAGGTCACCAATCTGTACGGCCCGACCGAGACCACGATCTGGTCCACGGCCGGCCGGCTCACCGCCGGGGGAGCGGTGACCCTGGGTCGGCCGATTTGGAATACGCGGGTGTTTGTGTTGGATGGGGGTTTGCGTCCGGTGGTGCCGGGTGTGGTGGGTGAGTTGTATGTGTCGGGTGT
>NZ_JBIRRE010000037.1:0-3278 GCF_044333555.1 Streptomyces sp. NPDC020965 | reverse complement strand
GTGCGGCCGTTGGATCCTGAGGTGGCGGTGGGTGTGTTGGAGTCGGTGTCCGGGTGTGTGACGGTGGTGGATATCGACTGGTCGCGTTTCGTCCCTGCGGTGACGGCTGTGCGCCCGAGCCCGCTGTGGAATGAGATAGTCCCGGCGGAGACGCTGACGACCGTCCGCACGACCCAACGCGCCGGCGGACTAGTCCAACGACTGACCGGCACATCAGGGGCCGCGCTCCGGTCGATGGTGGTGGAGGTGGTCCGCGGCCAGGTCGCCGGAGTACTGGGATTCGCCGATCCGGGCGCGGTGGATACCGGGATCGCCTTCCGTGACCTCGGATTCGATTCGCTCACCGCCGTAGAACTCCGCAACGCCCTCGCGGCGGAGACGGGGCTGAAGCTGGCGTCCACGGTGGTCTTCGACTACCCCTCGGTGGAGGGCCTCGCGGACTTCGTGATCAGCGAACTGTTCGGCGGACTGGACGAGGCACCACTCAGCGTGCCGGTGGTGTCGGTGTCTGGGGATGATCCGGTTGTGGTGGTGGGGATGGGGTGCCGTTTCCCGGGTGGGGTGGTGTCTCCGGAGGGTCTGTGGGGTCTGGTTGCGGGTGGGGTGGATGCGTTGGGTGGGTTCCCGGTGGATCGTGGCTGGGATTCGATCGGTGATGGTTTTGCTCGGGTCGGTGGGTTTGTTGAGGGGGTAGCCGATTTCGATGCGGGTCTGTTCGGTATCTCGCCGCGTGAGGCGTTGGCGATGGACCCGCAGCAGCGGCTGCTGCTTGAAGTCGTCTGGGAATCCCTGGAACGTGCGGGTATCGGCCCCTTCTCCTTGCGCGGCGCACCGGTGGGAGTCTTCGCGGGCACCAACGGCCAGGACTATCCCGCCCTGTTGGCCATGGCCGGGGACTCCGGTGATGGGTATGGGAGTACGGGTAGTTCGGGCAGTGTGCTGTCGGGTCGGGTGTCGTATGCGCTGGGTCTGGAGGGTCCTGCGGTCACGGTGGACACGGCGTGCTCATCGTCTCTGGTGGCTTTGCATCTGGCGGCTCAGTCGTTGCGGTCGGGGGAGTGCTCGCTGGCGTTGGCCGGTGGTGTGACGGTGATGTCGACGCCGGGTGCGTTCGCGGAGTTCGCCCGGCAGGGTGGTCTGGCATCGGATGGCCGGTGCAAGGCGTTCTCGGATGATGCGGACGGTACGGGGTGGGGTGAGGGTGTTGGTGTCCTCGTTCTGGAGCGGCTCTCGGATGCACGGCGGAACGGTCATTCGGTGCTCGCGGTGGTCCGTGGCTCGGCGGTGAATCAGGACGGTGCTTCGAACGGTCTGACGGCGCCGAATGGTCCGTCGCAGCGGCGGGTCATTCGGCAGGCCCTGGCCAATGCGGGCCTCGCAACCGCGGATGTGGACGCGGTGGAGGCGCACGGCACCGGTACTTCCCTCGGTGACCCGATCGAGGCGCAGGCCCTGCTGGCCACCTATGGCCAGGACCGGACCGACCCGCTGTGGCTGGGCTCGATCAAGTCCAACATCGGCCACACCCAGGCGGCGGCCGGAGTCGCCGGCCTCATCAAGATGATTCTCGCCCTTCAACACCAGGAACTCCCGAAGTCGCTCCATGTGGGTACACCCTCGTCGCATGTGGACTGGTCGGCGGGCGCGGTGGAGCTGCTGGCGGAGTCGCGGGCGTGGCCGGAGGGCGACCGACCTCGCCGCGCGGGCATTTCATCGTTCGGCGTGAGCGGCACCAACGCCCACATCATCATCGAGGAAGCACCTGGGCAGGATGCGGTTACCGAGCCCACCACCCAGGGCACCCTCCTGCCGCTGGTGCCCTGGGTGGTCTCGGCGAAGAACACTGACGGCGTGGCGGCCCAGGCGGTCCGATTGCTGTCCGTCGTGAACACCGTGAATCCGCTGGACGCCGCGCTGTCGCTGGCGACGACCCGCACGGCCCTGGAGCACCGGTCGGTGGTACTGGGCGCGACACCGGAAGACTTGGGTACTGCTCTTGCGACGTTGGCAGCCGGTGAATCGTCCCCGGGCGTGGTTTCCGGTGTCGCCGCTAACGGTCTGACTGGTTTCGTGTTCTCGGGTCAGGGTGGTCAGCGGGTCGGTATGGGCCGTGAGCTGGCCGAGGTCTTCCCGGTGTTCGATGCGGTGCTGCACGACGTCTGTGCGCGGTTCGACACCGTCTTGGATCGTCCGTTGCGTGAGGTGATGTTCGAGGATCCGGATGGGTTGCTGGGTGGTACGGGGTGGGCTCAGCCCGCGCTGTTCGCCGTCGAGGTGGCGTTGTTCCGGTTGGTGGAGTCCTGGGGTTTGGTACCGGATTATCTGGTGGGTCATTCGGTCGGTGAGCTGGCCGCCGCGCATGTCTCGGGTGTGCTGTCCCTGGACGACGCCTGCCGTCTGGTCGCGGCCCGTGCCCGGTTGATGCAGGCGCTACCTGCTGGTGGTGCGATGTGGGCGGTACGGGCTTCCGCGGATGAGGTCACCCCCCACCTGATCGACGGCGTGTCCCTCGCCGCTATCAACGCGCCCGGACAGGTGGTTCTCTCCGGTTCGCGTGCGGCGGTGGAGCAGGTCGCGGCCGCACTCCCGGACCGTAAGGGTCGCTGGCTCGATGTCAGCCACGCATTTCACTCCCCGCTGATGGACCCGATGCTGGACGCCTTCCACTCCGAGTCGGCCGGGATCGAGCACCAGCACCCCCGTATCCCGATCGTCTCCACCCTCACCGGCGAGGCGGTCACCGACTTCACCGCCGACTACTGGGTCGACCAGCTCAGGGGCACCGTCCGATTCGCCGACGCGACGGCCCGCCTCAAGGCGCTCGGCGTCACCCGCTTCGTGGAACTCGGCCCCGACGCCAGTCTCATCGGCGCCATCGCGGACACCTGCGACAGCACAGCGGTCTCCCTGCTCCGTCGTGACCGCCCCGAACCGACCACCGCGGTCACCGCCCTGGCCCGCCTCTGGACCACCGGCGCCTCCATCGACTGGACGGCGTTCTACACGCCGACCGGCGCACGAGTCATCGACCTCCCCACCTACGCCTTCCAACACCAGCGCTACTGGCCCAACCCGAAGACCGTCGTCCCGGTGAACACGGACACGGACTCCACCTTCTGGGATGCGATCGAGCGCAGTGATGAGAAGGCGCTCGCTTCGGAGTTCGGGGTGGGGTTGGGGGTGCCGCTGGGTGAGGCGTTGCCGGCGCTTTCGGCGTGGCGGAGGCGGCGGGAGGAGCGTGCGGCGGTTGATCGGTTGCGGTATGGGATTTCGTGGGT
>NZ_JBIRRE010000036.1:0-4251 GCF_044333555.1 Streptomyces sp. NPDC020965 | reverse complement strand
GGGCTGCTCAGTCGGAGCATCCGGACCGGTTCGCGCTTCTTGATCTGGACAGTGCCACCGCCGTGGATGCCGTTCGTGATGGTGTGTTGGGGTTGTTGGCTGCTGGTGAGCCGCAGTTGGTGGTGCGTGAGGGTGAGGTCCTGGCCGCACGGCTGACCCCCGCCCACACCACCGACGCCCTGATCCCCCTCGCCGACCACGCCCCGTGGCGCCTCGCCAAGGACCCCGGTGGCAGCCTTGACGCGCTGACGGTCGTCCCGGCCCCCGACGTACTGGAGCCGCTCACCGAGGGACAGGTCCGCATCGCGGTCCGCGCCGCCGGGGTGAACTTCCGTGACGTACTCATGGCACTCGGCATGGTCCCCGCCCGGGGTACCCAGCTCGGTGGCGAGGCCGCCGGCGTCGTGACCGCTGTCGGCCCTGGAGTCACCGGGATCGCCGTCGGCGACCGCGTGATGGGCGTCTTCGACGGCCCGTTCGGCCCGGTGGCCGTCGCGGATCGGCGCATGGTCTCCCGTATCCCCGATGCCTGGTCGTACACCGAGGCCGCGACGATCCCGCTGGTGTACCTCACCGCGTACTACGGACTGGTGGACCTCGCCGCTCTCCAGCAGGGACAGCGCATCCTGGTGCACGCCGCCACCGGTGGCGTGGGCATGGCAGCGGTCCAGCTCGCCCGCCACTTCGGCGCCGAGGTGTACGGCACGGCCAGCCCCGGCAAGTGGGACACCCTGCGCGCGATGGGATTCGACGAGGCGCATATGGCCTCCTCGCGGTCCCTCGACTTCGAGGACCACTTCTGGCAGACGACGGGTGGCGAAGGCTTCGACGTCGTACTCAACTCCCTCGCGCAGGAGTACGTGGATGCTTCACTGCGGCTCCAGCCGCGCGGCGGCCGATTCCTGGAGATGGGTAAGACCGACATCCGGGACGCCGATGAGGTCGCGGCGGCACACGAGGGAGTGCGCTATGAGGCGTACGACCTCACCGTCTTCACCAGCGTCGACGGACCGGGCGCGATCCCCGAGCGCATTCAGGAGATGCTCTCCGAACTGCTTGCGCTGTTCGACAAGGGAGTCCTCACCCCGCTGCCCGTCACCACCTGGGACGTCCGCCGCGCGTCCGCCGCGCTGCGGCACATGTCGCAGGCCCGGCACACCGGCAAGATCGCGCTGACGGTGCCGCGCCCGCTCGACCAGGACGGCACGGTCCTCGTCACCGGTGGCACCGGTGTCCTGGGCAGTCTCCTGGCCCGTCATCTGGTGACCGAGCACGGGGTACGGAATCTGCTGCTGGTGAGCCGTCGGGGCGGCGACGCCCCCGGCGCCGCCGAACTGGTCGCCGAGCTGACGGCAGCCGGTGCCGAGGTGAGCGTCGTCGCCTGTGACACCGCCGACCGGGCAGCGTTGGAGAAGCTCCTCGCGTCCGTGCCGGGTGACGCCCCGCTGACGGGCGTCTTCCACACGGCGGGCGTGCTGGACGACGGAATCGTCGAGGCGATGACCCCGGAGCGGGTGGACGCCGTGATGCGCCCCAAGGTGGACGCGGCCTGGCATCTGCACGAGCTGACCGAGGGACTTGATCTCGCGGCCTTCGTGCTCTACTCCTCCGCAGCCGGTGTCTCCGGTGACGCGGGCCAGTCCAACTACGCCGCCGCCAATGTCTTCCTCGACGCCCTCGCACAGCGGCGGCGGGCTGCCGGGCTGCCCGGCCAGTCCCTCGCCTGGGGCCTGTGGGACGACCGGAGCGAGATGACCGGTCACCTCGGCGACGCCGAGATCGCCCGGATGACCGAGGCCGGTGTTCTCGGCTTCACCGCCGCCGACGGCCTGGCCGCGCTGGACCGCGCGGCGATGTACGACGACGCCGTGCTGGTGCCGATGAAGCTGGACACGGCGACCCTGGGCGCGGGCTCGTCGCCCGTACCGCATCTCTTCCGCGGTCTGGTGCGGACCCCCGTCGTACGCCGGGCCGTCGCCGGGAACACCGGCGGGGACAGCGGCGGCGGACTTGAGCAGCGGCTCGCCGCTCTCACCGCGGCCGAGCGCACCGAGACCGTACTGGAACTCGTACGGGAGCGCGTCGCCGCGGTCCTCGGACATGCCAGCGCCGACGCCATCGATCCCGCCCGGGCGTTCAAGGAGATCGGGTTCGACTCGCTCACGGCTGTCGAACTGCGGAACAGGCTGAACGCGGCCACCGGACTGCGGCTGCCCGCCACACTGGTCTTCGACTATCCGACGCCCACGGTGCTCTCGCAGTACCTCCTGGCGGAGCTGGCACCCGGCTTGCCGGCCGAGGACCCGGTCGGGACCCGGCTGCTGGAGCAGATCGCCCGTATCGAAGCGGTCCTCTCCGAGGTCTCGGAGGTCACGGACGAGACCTCCTCCCTCTCCGACATGGACGCCGATGCCCGATCGGGCATCACCGCACGCCTCAACGACATCCTGACCGCATGGAACAGGGCCCAGCGCGCGCCGGGTCACGACGCGGTCGCGGCGGAACTGGACGACGCCAGCGACGACGAAATCTTCGATTTCATCGACAGCACCTTCGGCAAGTCCTGACTCATCCCCGCTGACCCACCGACGCCAACCCCGCGTTTCCGCATACCTGGACGGGTGAACCACTCATGGCCAACGAAGCCAAGCTCCGCGAATACCTCAAGCGCGTCACCACCGATCTGCACGAGACCAATGAGCGCTTGCGCGAGGTCGAGGGCAGGGCGAACGAACCGATCGCGATCGTGGGTATGAGCTGCCGCTTCCCCGGGGGTGTCGAGTCCCCGGAGCAGTTGTGGGAGCTGTTCCGTACGGGTACGGACGCCATCGGTGAGTTCCCCGAAGGACGCGGCTGGGACGTCGAGGGGCTCTACCACCCGGACCCCGACCACGCGGGCACCAGCTACACGCGTGAAGGCGGCTTCGTCTACGGCGCCGAGCGCTTCGACCCGAGCCTCTTCGGCATCTCGCCGCGCGAGGCCGTGTCGATGGACCCGCAGCAGCGGCTGCTCCTTGAGACCTCGTGGGAGGCCCTGGAGGCGAGCGGACTCGACCCGCTCCGCCTCAAGGGCAGCCGCACCGGTGTCTTCGTCGGTGTCATGTCCTCGGACTACGGCATTCAGAAGGGCTCGGCGCCCGACGGTGTCGAGGGCTTCCTGAGCACCGGTACGCACTCCAGCATCGTCTCCGGCCGGGTCTCGTACGTCCTGGGTCTGGAGGGTCCGGCGGTCTCGGTCGACACCGCTTGCTCGTCCTCGCTCGTCGCCCTGCACTCCGCCGCGCACGCCCTGCGCCAGGGTGAGTGCTCCCTCGCCCTGGCGGGCGGCGTGACGATCATGTCGACGCCGGAACGTTTCGTCGAGTTCAGCCGACAGCGGGCCCTGTCCGCCGACGGCCGCTGCAAGGCGTTCTCGGCGAGCGCCGACGGCACCGGCTGGTCCGAGGGTGTCGGCATGTTGGTCCTGGAGCGGCTCTCCGACGCGCGGAAGAACGGGCACCGGGTGCTTGCGGTCATCCGTGGTTCGGCGTTGAACCAGGATGGTGCGAGCAATGGTCTGACGGCGCCGAACGGTCCGTCCCAGCAGCGGGTGATTCGTCAGGCGCTGGCGAGTGCCGGTCTGACGGCGGCCGAGGTGGACGCTGTCGAGGCGCATGGCACCGGCACCACGCTCGGTGACCCCATTGAGGCGCAGGCACTGCTGGCGACCTACGGCAAGGAGCGCGAGGACGGTCGTCCGCTGCTGCTGGGTTCCTCCAAGTCGAACCTCGGCCACACCCAGGCCGCGGCCGGTGTTGCCGGTGTGATCAAGATGGTGCTCGCGATGCGGGCCGGTGTGCTGCCGAAGACGCTGCATGTGTCGGAGCCGTCGCCGCACGTGGACTGGTCCGCCGGCGCGGTGGAGCTGCTGACTGAGTCGCGCGACTGGCCGGAGACCGGCCGTCCGCGCCGCGCCGGTGTGTCGTCGTTCGGGTTCAGTGGCACGAACGCGCACGTGATCATCGAGGAGGCGTCGGAGTTCGAGCCGAGCGCCGTGGAGCCGCTGGCCGGGTCGGGCGTGACTCCGCCGTGGGTGCTGTCGGCGCGGTCGGCCGACGCGTTGCGGGGGCAGGCGGAGCGGCTGCTGTCGTTCGTCTCTGCCGCCGGTGATGTGTCGGTGGTGGATGTGGCGTACTCGCTGGGTGTGTCGCGTGCGGGTCTTGAGCATCGTGGTGTGGTGGTGGGGGAGTCGCGTGCGGAGTTGCTCGCGGC
>NZ_JBIRRE010000035.1:0-4313 GCF_044333555.1 Streptomyces sp. NPDC020965 | reverse complement strand
AGTTCACCGATACTCGCCAGCAGCGCGTCCCACTCACCACCCACCACAACCGCCCGATGCGCGAACACCGAACGACCCCGCACCAACGACCAACCCACCGCCGGCACATCAACAACACCGGTCTCACCCAAGAACGACCCCAACCGACCCGCCTGCGCCCGCAACGCCTCCGGGTTCTTCGCGGACACCACCCACGGAACGGGCAGGCCCGG
Source organism: Streptomyces sp. NPDC020965 (assembly GCF_044333555.1). Classification (NCBI taxonomy): domain Bacteria; kingdom Bacillati; phylum Actinomycetota; class Actinomycetes; order Kitasatosporales; family Streptomycetaceae; genus Streptomyces; species Streptomyces sp. NPDC020965. The sequence continues at coordinate 4,101 of NZ_JBIRRE010000035.1, read as the reverse complement.
GACCGCGTCGGCAGCCTTCGGCTTGGTAGCGGCCTGGTCGGTGGGGGCCTGCTCCACGATCACGTGCGCGTTCGTCCCACTGATACCGAAGGACGACACACCGGCGCGGCGCGGACGACCCGTCTCAGGCCACTCCCGAGCCTCCGCCAACAGCTCCACCGCACCAGCAGACCAATCCACGTGCGGCGACGGCTCGGTGACATGCAGCGTCTTCGGCAGCACACCGTTCCTGATGGCCATCACCATCTTGATCACACCGGCGACACCGGCGGCGGCCTTGGTGTGACCGAAGTTCGACTTGGACGAACCGAGCCAGAGGGGCTGGTCCGCGTCCCGCTCCTTGCCGTAGGTCGCCAGCAGTGCCTGCGCCTCGATCGGGTCACCGAGCGTGGTACCGGTGCCGTGCGCCTCGACCGCGTCCACCTCGGCGGCCGACAGACCCGAGTTCGCCAGCGCCTGGCGGATCACCCGCTGCTGGGACGGACCGTTCGGCGCCGTCAGACCATTGCTCGCACCATCCTGGTTCAACGCCGAACCACGGATGACCGCGAGTACCTCGTGCCCGTTCTTCCGCGCGTCCGACAACCGCTCCAGGATCAGGACACCGACACCCTCGCCCCAGGCCGTACCGTCCGCGTCCGAGGAGAAGGCGCGGCAGCGGCCGTTCTGGGAGAGCGCGCGCTGGCGGCTGAATTCGATGAACGACTCCGGCGTCGCCATGACGGCGACACCTCCGGCGATGGCCATGGAGCACTCGCCCTGACGCAGGGACTGCGCGGCGAGGTGGATGGCGACCAGGGACGACGAGCAGGCGGTGTCGATGGAGACTGCCGGACCCTCCAGGCCCAGGGTGTACGCGACGCGGCCCGTGACGATGCTGCCGGAGCCGATGTTGCCCGCGTAGTCGTGGTACATGACACCGGCGAAGACACCGGTCTGGGTGCCCTTGAGATCGGTGGGGACGATCCCGGCCTGCTCGAACGCCTCCCAGGACGTCTCAAGGAGCAGTCGCTGCTGGGGGTCGGTCTCCATCGCCTCGCGCGGCGAGATCCCGAAGAAGGCGGCGTCGAAGTCGCCCGCGTTGTGGATGAAGCCACCCTCGCGGGTGTAGCTGGTGCCCGTGTGCATCGGGTCGGGGTGGTAGATGGCATCGAGGTCCCACCCGCGGTCGGTCGGGAACTCGGAGATGGCGTCCCGGCCCTCCGCCATGAGCTTCCACAGTTCCTCGGGGGACTCGACCCCGCCGGGGTAGCGGCAGCCCATGCCGATGACGGCGATCGGGTCGTCGTCGACGACATGGCCCATCGCCGGCAGGGTCGCCACCGCCGCCGGAATCTCGTCGGAGAGTTCGGCGAGGAGGAAGTCGGTGAGGATGTCGGTCGAGGGGTAGTCGAAGACGAGCGTCGCCGGGAGGCGGACTCCCGCGATGGCCGTGAGGCCGTTGCGCAGTTCGACGGCGGTCAGCGAGTCGAAGCCGAGGTCCTGGAACGCGCGCTCCGGCTCCACGAGATCCGGTGAGGCGTAGGCCAGCACCTGCGCGACCTGCGCACGAACCACACCGAGCACCAGCGCCCGGCGTCCTTCCGCGTCCAGACCGGCGAGCCGGTCGGTGAGGCTGCTCTCGGTCGCCGCCGCGATGTCACGGGGGGTGACGGCCGCCGAGCGGCGGGCCGGGGGGCCGGCCAGGGTGCGGAAGACCGGCGCGAGGGATTCGCCCTGTCCCCGCAGGGCGGGGATGTCGAAGTGGGCCGGCATGACTGTCGGCCGGTCGGCGGCGAGGGCCGCGTCGAAGAGCGCCAGCCCGTCCTCGATCGAGAGCGTACGGATGCCCGAGCGGCTCATCCTGTCCAGGTCGGCGTCGGTGAGGCGGCTGCCCATGCCCGTCGACTCTTCCCAGAGTCCCCAGGCCAGGGATGTCGCCGCCAGCCCCAACCCACGCCGATACTCCGCCAAACCATCCAAATAAGCATTCGCCGCCGCATAGTTGCTCTGACCACCACCACCCACCGTCCCCGCCATCGACGAGAACAACACAAACGCCGACAGCCCCATGTCACGCGTCAACTCATGCAAAAACCACGCAGCATCCGCCTTCGGACCAAACACCGACGCCACCCGACCCACCGACATCGACTCCACCACACCGTCATCCACCACACCCGCCGTATGCACCACAGCAGACAACTCAGACCCAATACCACCCACCACACCCGCCAACGCCACACGATCACTCACATCACACGCCACCACCTCCACCACAGCACCCAAACCCTCCAACTCAGCAACCAACCCCACCGCACCCGGAGCACCCAACCCACGACGCGACACCAACACCAAACGACGCACCCCACGCTCCACCACCACATGCCGCGCCACCAACGCACCCAACCCACCCGTACCACCCGTCACCAACACCACACCATCACCCAAACCACCCCTGATATCGGCACCACCGTCACCACCGTCACCACCCGCATCCGCCGCCACACCACTCACCCGCGCCAAACGAGGAACAAACACCTCACCCCCACGCACCACCACCTGCTCCTCACCCGAACCCAAAGCCAACCCCACACCCACACCCACACCCACATCACCCTCAACACCCACATCCACCAACACCAACCGACCCGGATGCTCAGCCTGAACCGACCGCACCAACCCCCACACACCCGCACCCGCCACATCCACCACACCACCAGAACCAACCGCACCCCGCGTCACCACCACCACACGAGAACCAGAACCCCCACCCAACACACCCTGCAAACCCTCCAACACACCACCCACCACCGAAACCCCATCCCCACCAACACCCACACCAGCCTCCAACACCACCACACCCGACACATCCACACCCCTCACACCAACAACCGGAGACCACACCACCTCGAACAACCCACCACCCACACCCGAACCCACCCCAGCAACCGCCACCGCACCAGCAGAAATCGCCCGCAACACCAACGACTCCACCACCGCAACCGGCCCACCCACACCATCAGCCACCAACAACGACACCCGATCCCGCGCCACATGACGCACACACACCCGCAACACCGAAGCACCCGAAGCAAACAACGACACCCCCGACCACGAGAAGGGGACATAGGCCGTCGCCTGCACCTCGGGCGGATCGTTCAGACCGCTCGCCTGAAGGGCAGCGTCCAGCGCCGCCGGGTGCAGCGTGTACTCGGCCGCCTCGGCGACGGCGTGCTCGGGCAGCGCGATCTCGGCGTAGATGTCCTCACCCTTGATCCAGCCCGACTTGAGGCCCTGGAACCGCTCGCCGTAGACCAGTCCGGCATCAGCGAGTCGCTGGTACGTGTCCTCGACATTGAGGGCCTCCGCACCGGCCGGCGGCCACTGCGTCAGCTCGAAGTCGGCCGGCACCACGGCCGGGCTCAGCAGACCACTGGCGTGCCGGGTCCACGGCACATCCGCATCGGCGTCCTCCGCGCGCGAGTACACGCCGACACCACGGAGGCCGGTCTCCTCGGGCGCGCCCACGACCACCTGGAGCTGGAGCGCTCCGCGCTCGGGGACGACGAGGGGAGTCTCCTGGTTCAACTCCTCGATCCGGCCGCAACCGACCTCGTCGCCCGCGCGCATCAGCAGCTCGACGAACCCGGTCCCCGGGAACACCACCGAAGACCCGACCCGGTGCTCACCCAGCCACGGATGACTGCGCAGCGACCAGCGGCCCGTGAACACGACACCATCGACATCGGCGCGTCGCATGACCGCACCGAGCAGGGGGTGGCCCGAGGGCGCAAGTCCGGCGGTGGCCACATCACCGACAGCGGAAGGAACGTCCAGCCAGAACCGCTCACGCTGGAAGGCGTACGTCGGCAGTCCGGCCAGGCGACCGCCCTCGACCAGCGACTCCCAGGCGACCGGGACTCCCCGTACGACCATCCGGGACATTCCGGTGAGGAACTCCCGCACCTCACCACGGCCCCGGCGCATCAGCGGCGCGCACTCCACATCCGCACCCTCAGGCACGGACCCACGGGCCATCCCGCTCAGCACACCGTCCGGACCGATCTCCAGGAACGACGACACACCAGCGCCGAGCAGGGTCTCCACCCCGGCACCGAA
>NZ_JBIRRE010000034.1:0-4324 GCF_044333555.1 Streptomyces sp. NPDC020965 | reverse complement strand
GGTTTGTCGGGGTCGGTGCCGATGTTGTCGACGATGACGGGTGACTGGATCGTTGAGGGTCAGGTTGGGGCCGGGTATTGGGTGGAGAATCTGCGGCGTCCGGTGTTGTTCGCGGACGCGACCAGGCGGTTGGCGTCGGAGGGTTTCGGTGCGTTCGTCGAGGTGAGTGCGCATCCGGTCCTGGTCATGGGCATCGAGGAGACCTTGGAGGCCCATCACACCGCCACGACCGACGACGACACCACCACCCGAACCCCCGTGGTCACCGTCGGCACGTTGCGTCGTGGTGAGGGTGGTTGGGATCAGTTCCTGCGCTCCCTCGCGGGGCTCTTCGTCCGGGGTGCGGTGACACCGGATTGGGAGTCGTTGCTGGGCGGTACGCGTCCCCGGGTCGACCTCCCGACCTACGCCTTCCAGCGTCGGCGCTTCTGGATCGAGAGCGTCAGGAAGGAAGCGGTGATACTCGCCGCCGACCCGGTCGACGCCGCGTTCTGGGAGGCCGTCGAGAGCGCCGACCTGGCGAAGCTCGCCGACAGCCTGCGCATCGAGACCGACGTACTCGAAGGCGTACTCCCCGCGCTCACCTCCTGGCGGACACGCAGCCGTGAGCAGTCGCTCGTCGACGGCTGGCGCTACCGCGAGGAGTGGAAGCCGGTGCCCGCACCGACCCCGAACAGCGCCACCGGCACCTGGACCGTGCTGGTCCCGGCCACCCACCAGGGCGACGCCACCGTGACCGGTGTGCTGGACGGCCTGCGCCGTGGCGGCGCCGACATCCGGGTGCTCGAGGTCACCGCCACCGACCGCGAGGCCCTGGCCGAGCAGCTCCGCGCCGAACTCGCCCAGAGCGAGCCCCGGCTCATCCTCTCCCTGCTGGCACTGGACGACCGCGCCCACCCCCGTCACCCCGAGCTGACCGAGGGCATCACCGCCACCATCGCTCTCGTCCAGGCGCTGGACGACTGCGGCGCCACCGCCCGGCTCTGGTGCGCCACCTCGCTGGCCGTCGCGGTCACCGAATCGGCCGAGGTGCTCAACCCCGTACAGACGACCGCCTGGGGCATGGGCGCGTCCTTCGCGCTCGACCACCCCGAGACCTGGGGCGGACTGGTCGACCTCCCGGCCGACATCGACACCCGTACCGCGGACATCCTCTGCTCGGTCCTGGCGTCGGACCTCCAGGAAGACCAGATCGCCCTGCGTACGGCCGGCCTCTTCGCCCGCCGTATGGTCCGGGCCCGCCTCGACGAATCCGCCGTGGCGACAGAGCAGCCGTGGCGGCCCAACGGCACCGTCCTGGTCACCGGAGGCACCGGCGGGATCGGCTCGCACGTGGCGCGCTGGCTGGCGGCCGCCGGTGCGGAGCACCTCGTACTCACCAGCCGTCGCGGTGCCGAGGCGCCCGGCGCCGCCGAACTCGAAGCCGAGCTGGCCCTGCTGGGTGCCAAGGTGACCCTCGCCGCCTGTGACATGGGAGACCGCGAGTCCGTACGGGAACTCGTCGCCGCCCTCCCCGACGCCGCACCGCTCACGGCCGTCTTCCACCTGGCCGGCGCACTCCCGGACGGCGAGCGCCAGCTCTCGGCGACGACGTTCGAGGACTTCTCCCGGATGACCCGGGCGAAGATCGGTGGAGCCGTTCACCTGGACGAGCTGCTCGCGGACCGCGAGCTCGCGGCCTTCGTGACCTTCTCCTCCGGCTCGGCGATCTGGGGCAACGCCAACCAGGCGGCGTACGGCGCGTCCAACGCGTTCCTCGACGGCCTCGTCCACAACCGGCGGGCACGTGGGCTCGCCGGGACGTCGATCGCGTGGGGGCTCTGGGGCGGTGACGGCACGGACACCGAGACCGACGAGCAGCTCAGCCGCATCGGTGTCAGGTCGATGGACCCTCGGCTGGCCCTTGAGGTCCTCCGGCAGGCCCTCGACCAGGACACCAGCCATCTGATCGCCACCGACATCGACTGGCAGCGCTTCGCCCCGGTGTTCACCATCGCCCGGCCGCGCCCGCTGCTGGACGGAATCGCCGAGGTCAGGGCCGTCCTGTCGGCGGACACCGCCGAGGTCGGGCCGGCCGACGATGACACCCCGAAGGAGACCGTCGTCACCCGGCTCGCCGGCCTCAGCCCCGCCGAGCGTGACCACGCCCTGCTGGAGCTCGTACGGACACAGGTGGCCGCGGTGCTCCGCTACTCGGACACCTCGGACGTCGAGCAGGACCAGTCCTTCAAGGACCTCGGCTTCGACTCCGTCACCGCGGTCGAACTGCGGAACAAGCTCAACGCGGCGTCCGGCCTGCGGCTGCCCGCCACGGCCGTCTTCGACTACGCCACCCCGGTCGCCCTCGCGGCCCATCTGCGGTCGGAGCTGTTCACGGACGACGCCGCGGCGTCGGGAGAGGTGCCGCTGCTGGCGGAGCTCGACCGGATCGAGGCGGCGGTGACCTCGCTCCCGTCGGCCGACATCGAGCGGATGCACCTCACCTCCAGGCTTCAGAGCCTGGTGACCAAGTTGAACGACATCGTCGGCGCGGGAGCTCCCCTGGAAGCGGAGGCCATCGCGGACAAGCTCGAAACGGCCACTGCCGATGACATCTTCGCGTTCATCGACAAGGACCTCGGTCTGAACTGACCGGCACGTCCCCGCCTCCCCGCGCTCCCGCTCCCTCGCACAAAGATTGGTGTGTCACCGGAATGTCGAACGAAGAGAAGCTCCTCGACTACCTCAAGCGGGTCACCGCCGATCTCCACGCGACCCGGCAGCGGCTGCGTGAGGCGGAGTCCGATGAGCAGGAGCCGATCGCGGTCGTCGCGATGGGCTGCCGCTACCCGGGGGACGTCCGTACCCCCGAGGACCTGTGGCAGCTCGTCGCGACGGGCGGTGACGCCGTCACCGAATTCCCCGCCGACCGGGGCTGGGACTTCGACACACTCCTCGGCGGCGATGCGGGCGCATCCGGGAGCACCTATGTGGCCCGCGGCGGGTTCGTCCACGACGCGGCCGACTTCGATGCGGACTTCTTCGGCATCTCGCCGCGCGAGGCGCTGGCGATGGACCCGCAGCAGCGGCTGCTGCTGGAACTCGCCTGGGAGACCAGCGAGCGGGCCGGCATCGACCCGCACAGCCTGCGGGGTGCCTCCGTCGGCGTCTTCGCCGGCACCAACGGTCAGGACTACGCCGACCTGATGGACCGGGCGCCGGAGGACACCGAGGCATACCTCTCCACCGGTAGCGTCGCGGCCGTCGTCTCCGGCCGGGTCTCGTACGCGCTGGGTCTGGAGGGCCCTTCGGTCTCGGTCGACACCGCCTGCTCCTCCTCGCTCGTCGCGCTGCACCTCGCCTGCCAGGCACTCCGGCAGAAGGAGTGCTCCATGGCCTTCGCGGGTGGCGTCACGATCATGTCGACGCCCGGGCCGTTCATCGCCTTCAGCAGGCAGAGCGGTCTCGCGTCGGACGGCCGGTGCAAGGCGTTCTCCGACGACACGGACGGTACGGGGTGGGGTGAGGGCGCGGGCCTCCTGCTGCTGGAGCGGCTCTCGGACGCGCGCAGGAACGGGCATCAGGTGCTCGCCGTGGTGCGGGGCTCGGCGTTGAACCAGGATGGTGCGAGCAATGGTCTGACGGCGCCGAACGGTCCGTCCCAGCAGCGGGTGATCCGCCAGGCGCTGGCCAACGCCGGTCTGACGGCGGCCGAGGTGGACGCGGTCGAGGCGCACGGCACCGGTACGACCCTCGGTGACCCGATCGAGGCGCAGGCCATCCTCGCCACGTATGGGCAGAGCCGCGAGCAGGACCAGCCGCTCTGGCTCGGCTCCATCAAGTCGAACATCGGTCATACCCAGGCCGCGGCCGGGGTCAGCGGTGTGATCAAGATGGTGATGGCCATCCAGAACGGCGTGCTGCCGAAGACGCTGCATGTGTCGGAGCCGTCGTCCGTTGTGGATTGGTCCGCTGGTGCGGTGGAGCTACTCACGGAGGCTCGGGAGTGGCCGGAGACCGGTCGTCCGCGCCGTGCCGGTGTGTCGTCGTTCGGTGTGAGCGGTACGAACGCCCACATCATCATGGAGCAGGCGCCCGTGCCTGAGGCAGAGTCGGAGCCGGACGGCGAAGCACCCGCCGCGGTGTCCGGGCTGCCGGTTCCTTGGGTGGTCTCCGGGAAGACCGCCGACGCGTTGCGGGCGCAGGCCGAGCGGCTGCTGTCGTTCGTCTCCGCCGACGCGGATGTCTCCGTGGTGGATGTGGCGTACTCGCTGGGTGTGTCGCGTGCGGGTCTTGAGCATCGTGGTGTGGTGGTGGGGGAGTCGCGTGCGGAGTTGCTCGCGGC
>NZ_JBIRRE010000033.1:0-4378 GCF_044333555.1 Streptomyces sp. NPDC020965 | reverse complement strand
CCCCATGCACCACCACCGCATGACGCGCCACCACAGCACCCAACCCACCCGTACCACCCGTCACCAACACCACACCATCACCCAAACCACCCGTGATGTCGGCACCAGCTCCGGCCACCGGAACGCGCGCGAGCCGAGGTACGCGTATCTCGCCCTCGCGCAGCGCGAACTCGGCCTCCTGGAGTTCGGCCAGATGACGCAGCGCGTCGGTCGACGGGTCGGTCCCATCGGTGTCCACCAGCAGGAAGCGGCCGGGAGTCTCGGCCATGGCCGAGCGGACCAGACCCCAGACCGGAGCCAGATCCAGTGCGGTGAGCGATTCATCGTCGGAGACCGAGACGGCACCGTGTGTCAGCACCACGAGCCGGGAGCCGTCGAACCGGGAGTCGTCGTTCCACTGCTGGATCGTCGCCAGGACCTGACCGAGGTTCTCCCGTACCGCTTCCGGTACGTCACTTCCCTCAGCCATCCGGCTGCCCAGCGGCAGGACGACGAGGTCCGGAACGGTGTCCGCGTCGGCGGCGGCCAGGTCGGCGAGCGAGGCGTACGCGGTCGTACGGCCGAAGCCCGCGAGGTCGCCCAGTTCCGCGACCGGCTCGCCGAGAAGCGCCCAGCGGACATCAGCGGTCGCGGCCGGGGCGGTCGTGGCGGTCCACTCCATCCGGAAGAGCGACTGGTGCTGAGTTGCCGAGGCTTCGGACAGTTGGTCCGCGGTGACGGGACGGGTGACCAGCGACTGAACAGTGGCCACGGGGCGGCCGGTGCTGTCGGCGAGGTCGAGCGCGTATCCGTCCTTGCCGGTCGCGACGATCCGTACCCGCAGCGCGGACGCGCCGGCGGCGTGCAGCGAGACACCGCTCCACGCGAACGGCAGATGCGTGCCCTCGGCGCTCTCCTGATCGAGGTAGTCGGTGGCGTGCAGCGCAGCGTCCAGCAGCGCGGGGTGCAGCCCGAACGCCGAAGCGTCCACCTGCGCGGCCTCCGGCAGCGTGATCTCCGCGAAGACCTCCCGGCCCTTGCGCCAGGCGGCCGTCAGCCCCTGGAAGACGGGTCCGTACCCGTAGCCCTGGCTCGCCAGTCCGGCGTAAGCGTCACTCACATCGACCGCCCGCGCACCAGCCGGCGGCCATGCGGTGAGGTCGAATCCGGGCTCCTCGGCGGCGGCCATGAGCGCGCCGGTCGCGTGGCGGACCCAGGTGTCATCCGCGCTCTCTTCCTCCACGCGGGAGTAGACGCTGACGGTACGGACACCGGACGTCTCCAGTGCGCCGACGACGACCTGGAGCTGCACCGCGCCCCGGTCGGGCACGACCAGCGGGGCCTCCAGCGTCAGTTCCTCCAACCGGCCACAGCCGACCTCGTCACCGGCACGGACCGCCAGCTCCACAAAGCCCGTACCCGGAAGCAGCGTCACCCCCGCGACCTGGTGATCCGCCAACCAGGGGTGGGTGTGCAACGACACCCGACCGGTCAGCACCACACCATCGCCACCGGCCAGACCCACCACGGCACCCACCAAGGGGTGCTCCGCGGCGGTCTGGCCCAGACCCGAAGCATCCGTCACCGAACGGCCGGCCTCCAGCCAGAACCGGCGACGCTGGAAGGCGTACGTCGGCAGCTCGACCCGCCGGCCGCCTTCGACCAGCGACTCCCAGGCGACCGGGACACCGCGTACGGCGAGACGGGAGAGACCAATCAGGAACTCCCGCACCTCGGCGCGGTCCCGGCGCATCAGCGGCGCGCACTCCACATCAGCGCCCTCGGGCAGGGACGTCCGGGCCATCCCGCTCAGCACACCGTCCGGACCGATCTCCAGGAACGACGACACACCAGCGGCGAGCAGGGTCTCCACCCCGGCACCGAAACGAACCGCCTCACGAACATGCCGCACCCAGTAACCCGGCGTCGACAACTCGCTCCCGACAACTGATCCCGACACAACCGGGATGGCGGGAGCCTTGTACGAGAGCCCCTCCACGACGGTGGCGAAGTCGGCGAGCATCGGCTCCATCAGCGGTGAGTGGAAGGCGTGGCTGACGTCGAGCCGCTTGGTCTTCGCACCCCGCTCCCGGAGTACGTCCACTACGCGGGCGACACCGGCCTCGGTGCCGGAGACGACCACGGCGTCGGGGCCGTTGATCGCGGCGATGGAGGCGTCCTCCACCCCCTCCAGGAGGGCAAGCACATCCTCCTCGGTGGCCTGCACCGCCACCATCGCCCCACCCTCCGGCAGCGCATCCATCAACCGACCACGAGCCGCGACCAGGGACACCGCGTCCTCAAGCGAGAACACCCCGGCGACGTGTGCGGCAGCGATCTCACCCACCGAATGCCCAGCGACAAAGTCCGGCACCACACCGAACGACTCCACCAACCGGAACAGCGCCACCTCGACGGCGAACAACGCAGCCTGCGCATACACGGTACGGGTCAGCAGGGCGGCCTCGGCCGAACCCTCCTCGGCGAACAACACCTCACGCACCGCAACCCCGGCACGCTCCAACAAGCCACACGTCTGCTCAAGAGACGCCGCAAACACCGGGAATTCGGCCGCGAGTTCCCGACCCATGCCGACCCGCTGCGCACCCTGCCCCGTGAACAGGAACGCCAACCGACCCTCGGCGACCCGACCCGTCACCACACCCGGCGCCTCGGCACCGGACGCCAACGACTCCAGAGCCGCGAGCAACTCCGCACGCGACTCCCCCACCACCACACCACGATGGTCGAGGTCGGCACGGGAGACACCGAGTGAGTACGCCACATCCACCACCGACACATCACCGGCGGCGGAGACGAACGACGACAGGGCCTGGGCCTGGCCGCGCAGTGCGTCGGCCGACTTGGCCGAGATGGACCACGGGACCGGGAGTGCCGGAAGGGCGCGCGTCGGCTCCTCTTCGACGGCGGGTGCCTGCTCGACGATGACGTGCGCGTTCGTGCCGCTCACACCGAACGACGACACACCGGCGCGGCGCGGACGGCCGGTCTCCGGCCAGTCGCGCGTCTCCGTCAGCAGCTCCACGGCGCCGGCGGACCAGTCCACGTGCGGCGACGGCTCGGTGACATGCAGCGTCTTCGGCAGCACACCGGCCCGCATCGCGAGCACCATCTTGATCACACCGGCAACACCGGCGGCGGCCTGCGTGTGACCCACGTTCGTCTTGACGGAGCCGAGCCAGAGCGGCTGGTCCGCGTCCCGCTCCTGGCCGTAGGTGGCCAGCAGCGCCTGGGCCTCGATCGGGTCACCGAGCGTGGTGCCGGTGCCGTGCGCCTCGACCGCGTCGACGTCCGACGTCGTCAGACCGGCGCTGGCCAGTGCCTGGCGGATCACCCGCTGCTGCGAAGGACCGTTCGGCGCCGTCAGACCGTTACTCGCACCGTCCTGGTTCAGCGCCGAACCACGGATGACCGCGAGTACCTCGTGCCCGTTCTTCCGCGCGTCCGACAACCGCTCCAGGACCAGGACGCCGACGCCCTCGCCCCAGCCGGTGCCGTCGGCGTCCGCCGAGAACGCCTTGCACCGACCGTTGGGAGCGAGGCCGCGCTGGAGGCTGAAGTCGACGAAGGTCTCCGGCGTCGACATGACGGTCACGCCGCCGGCCAGGGCGAGCGAGCACTCGCCCTGCCGCAGGGCGTGGGCCGCCCAGTGCATGGCGACGAGGGAGGAGGAGCAGGCGGTGTCGATCGTGACCGCCGGGCCCTCCAGACCCAGCGCGTAGGAGACCCGGCCGGAGACGATGCTGCCGAGCGTGCCGTTGGCGATGTAGCCCTCGACGTCCTCGGCGAGCCGGGCGCCGCCGTTGCCGTAGTCGGTCTGCATGACTCCGGCGAAGACGCCGGTCTGCGTGCCGCGCAGGCTGTTCGGGTCGATGCCCGCCCGCTCGATGGCCTCCCAGGACGTCTCAAGGAGCAGTCGCTGCTGGGGGTCCATGGCGAGGGCCTCGCGCGGCGAGATCCCGAAGAACTCGGGGTCGAACTCGGCCGCGTCGTGCAGGAAGCCGCCCTCGCGGGCGTACGTCTTCCCGGACACGCCGGGCAGCGGGTCGTAGATGCCTTCGATGTCCCAGGCGCGGTTGTCGGGGAAGGGGGTCACGGCGTCGCTGCCGTTGGAGACCAGTCGCCACAGGTCCTCGGGGGTACGGACGTCGCCGGGGAAGCGGCAGCCCATGCCGACGATGACCACGGGGTCGTCATCGGTTCCGGTGACGGTGGGGGCCTCGGTGGGCGGCAGGGCGGGGGCGTTGGCCGCCTCCTCGCCGAGCAGGGCGACGATGACGTATTCGGCGAGGGCTTGGGGGGTGGGGTAATCGAAGATCAGCGTCGCCGGCAGCCGCAGCCCCGTCTCACCATTCAAACGATTCCGCAGCTCAACCGC
>NZ_JBIRRE010000032.1:0-4640 GCF_044333555.1 Streptomyces sp. NPDC020965 | reverse complement strand
GAATGCGTTTTTGGATGGGTTGGCGGAGTATCGGCGGGGTCGTGGGTTGCCGGCTGTGTCGATCGCGTGGGGCCCGTGGGCCGACGGCGGAATGGCTCATGGACCGGAAGGATCCCAGGACCAGTTGGTCAGCCGAGGCTTCGTTCCGCTCGATCCCGATATCGCCATCGCGGCGATGGAGGAGGCCATCGAGAAGGACGAGACCACCATCACCGTCGCCGACATCGACTGGGCGAAGTTCTACCCCGCGTTCGCCCTGGCCCGCCCCCGGCCGCTGCTGCACGAAATACCGGAGGTGGCCGCGCTCCTCGCCGAGGATGAGGCCGGCGCCCCCGAGAGGGGAGCCGTATCGGCTCTCGCCGAGCGTCTGAACAGCCTGACCGATGGCGAACAGCGCCAGGCGGTGCTGGATATGGTCCGCACGGAAGTAGCCGCCGTGCTCAACCATGCGCATGCCGAGAACATCGTCGAGACTCGGACATTCCGTGAACTCGGCTTTGACTCACTCACCGCCGTTGAACTGCGTAACCGACTCAACAGCGCTACAGGGTTGCGGCTTCCGGCAACGCTGATATTCGATTACCCCACCTGCGAGGCGATCTCCGATCATCTGTGCAAGGAACTCCTGGGTAGTTCATTCGGAGCGATGACGACATCGGCCGTTCAGAGCGATTTCTGGTCGGCACTGCAACAAGTCGACTACCAGAAGCTCCAGGACGCCGGAGTGGTGGCCATGGTCATGGGGCTGCTGGATGGTGAACCGGCCGAGAAGACCGTGGAAGAGCCGGAGCCCCGACCCGAGATCGATGATATGGACGCGGTCGAGCTGCTCAATCTGGCTCTCCGCAACAAGATGCAACGCAACTCCGCAGCGGATTCTCAGGGAGAAGAGGGGTAATGGAGTCCAAGGAGCTGATCGAGGCGCTGCGGGATTCGCTCAAGGAGATTCAGACTCTCAAGGATGAGAAGGCTGAAATCCTGGAGAAGCAGGGGGAGCCGCTTGCGGTCATCGGCATGGCCTGCCGTTTCCCCGGCGGAGTGTCGTCCCCGGAGCAGTTGTGGAATCTGGTGGTGAGCGGTGGGGAAGGCATATCCGGCTTCCCCACGAACCGTGGCTGGGACACCGGGAACCTGTACGACCCGGAGACGCAGCGACAAGGGACCTCGTACACCCAGGAAGGCGGTTTCCTGCACGAGGCCGGTGAGTTCGATCCCGGCTTCTTCGGGATCTCGCCGCGCGAGGCCCTGGCGATCGATCCCCAACAGCGCCTCCTTCTGGAGACTTCGTGGGAGGCGATAGAGAGCGCCGGGATCGACCCCATGTCACTGCGGGGCAGCGCCACGGGTGTGTTCACGGGACTGAGCTATCACGACTACCTCTCTCAGATCGGTTCGGTGCCGGACGAGCTGGAGGGTTATCTCGGGACCGGGAACGCGGGGAGTGTGGCGTCCGGCCGGGTGGCGTATGTGTTGGGGACTGAGGGTCCGGCGGTGACGGTGGACACGGCGTGTTCGTCGTCGCTGGTCGCGCTGCATCTTGCTGCCCATGCCCTGCGTCAGGGCGAGTGCTCGATGGCCCTCGCAGGTGGCGTCACCGTGATGGCGACCCCGGGCGCCTTTGTGGACTTCAGCCGTCAGCGCGGCCTTGCCGAGGACGGCCGGTGCAAGGCGTTCTCGGCGGCAGCGGACGGTACTGCCTGGGCCGAGGGTGTCGGAACGCTCCTTGTGGAGCGGCTCTCGGACGCCCAGCGGCTCGGTCACCCCATCCTTGCGGTGGTTCGTTCCAGCGCGGTGAATCAGGATGGTGCGAGTAATGGGTTGACGGCGCCGAATGGTCCGTCGCAGCAGCGGGTGATCCGTCAGGCGCTGGCGGCCGCGGATCTGTCGACTGCTGATGTGGATGTGGTGGAGGCGCACGGCACCGGCACCACCCTGGGTGACCCGATCGAGGCGCAGGCGCTGCTGGCGACCTATGGGCAGGGCCGGCCGGAGGGTCGTCCCATCCGGTTGGGTTCGTTGAAGTCGAACATTGGCCATACGCAGGCCGCTGCGGGTGTGGCGGGTGTGATCAAGATGGTGTTGGCGCTGCGGCACGGTGTGCTCCCGGCGACGCTGCATGTCGATGAGCCGTCGCCACATGTCGACTGGGCGAGCGGTGCGGTCGAGCTGCTGACCGAGGCCACCCCGTGGCCCGAGACGGGCCGGCCCAGGCGGGCCGCGGTGTCGTCGTTCGGCGTGAGCGGTACGAACGCGCATGTGATTCTGGAGCAGGCGCTGGACGACGGTGACACCGAGGTGTCCACGACTGACGATGAGTCCCTGGTGCCGTGGGTGCTGTCGGGCCGTGGTGCCGACGGTGTCCGGGCGCAGGCGGCGCGGTTGCGGGAGTGGCTGTTGGAGCGGCCTGAGGACCGTCCGGTGGATGTGGGTTTCTCGTTGTTGTCGTCGCGGTCGGTGTTCGAGGACCGGCTGGTGGTGCTGGGTTCCCAGCGTGAGGCGCTGCTTGATGGGTTGGCGGCGGCTGCTGAGGGGGCGCCGTGGCCGGGGCTGGTTCAGGCGTCTGGGGATGTGTCGTTGAACCGGGCTGTGTTTGTGTTCCCGGGTCAGGGGTCGCAGTGGGTGGGGATGGGACGTGAGTTGTACGCCTCTTCGCCTGTGTTCCGGGGGCGATTGGATGAGTGCGCGGCTGCGTTGGACCCGTTGGTGGACTGGTCGCTGATCGATGTTGTACGGGGTGAGTCCGGGGCTCCTGGTCTGGAACGGGTGGATGTGGTCCAGCCCGTCCTCTGGGCCGTGATGGTGTCCCTGGCGGCGGTGTGGGAGTCGTGGGGTGTTGTTCCGGCCGCGGTGGTGGGTCATTCGCAGGGGGAGATTGCCGCCGCGTGTGTGGCGGGAGCGTTGTCGGTGGAGGACGCTGCGCAGGTTGTGGCGTTGCGGAGCCGTGCGGTACGGGCGATGGCGGGTGACGGCGCGATGGTGTCCGTCGCACTTCCCGCCGCCGAGGCTGAGGCGTTGACCGGGGACGGTGTGTCCCTGGCCGCTGTCAATGGGCCGTCGTCCGTGGTGTTGTCGGGAGACCGGTCCGCCCTCACCCCGGTGGTGGAGCGACTCAGCGCTGAAGGTGTGCGGACGAAGTGGGTGCCGGTGGACTATGCGTCCCACTCCGCCCATATGGAACGTATCCGCGAGGAATTGGCGTCCCTGCTGTCCGGGATCGAGCCCAGGACCTCCCGTATCCCGCTGTACTCCACGGTGAGCGCTGCTCGTATCGACACATCGGTCATGGACGCCGGCTACTGGTTCGACAACATCCGGGGCACGGTCCGCTTCCACGAGACCGTCCAGGCCCTGATCACCGACGGTCTCACCGCCTTCGTGGAGATATCCCCTCACCCCGTCCTGGCGATGAGCGTTCAGGACACCCTCGACCAGGCCGAAGCCACCGGTCTCTCCATCGGAACTCTCCGCCGTGACGAGAACGAACACGAAGCCTTCCTCACCGCCGCCGCCCAACTCTTCGTCGCCGGCCTCCCCATCGACTGGAACACGGCCGCCTTCACCGACCTCGACACGCGCCGGGTCGACCTCCCCACCTACGCCTTCCAGCGTGACTGGTTCTGGCTGTCCGGGCGGGCGGGGGCAGTGGGCGACGTGGGTTCACTGGGCCTGGGGGCCGTCGGACATCCGCTGCTGGGAGCGGCTGTTTCGGTGGCCGAGGGCGATGTGGTCGTGCTGACCGGCCGGGTGTCCCTCGGCTCTCATCCGTGGCTGGCTGATCATGTGGTGCTGGGCTCGGTGCTGCTGCCGGGGACGGCGTTTGTGGAGTTGGCTGTACGCGCCGGTGACCAGGTTGGCTGCGGCCGAGTGGAAGAGCTGGTGCTGCACGCTCCGCTGGTGCTCACCGGCGACGAGGCGGTGGACGTCCAGGTGGTGGTCGGTGCCGAGGAGTCGGGGTTCCGCTCCGTGGACATCTACTCCCGCCCGCACAGCGAGAGCGGCTGGCAGGACCAGGACGCCTGGACCCATCACGCTGTCGGCACGGTGACGGCCGGAACGGAAGACCCTGCCGACGCTGATCTGTCGGTGTGGCCGCCCCGAGACGCGACCCCGGTGGCGATCGAAGACTTTTACGCACAGCTCGACGCGAGTGGCTACGGGTACGGTCCGGCGTTCCGGGGCTTGCGTGCTGCCTGGCGCCGGGGCGACGAGGTGTTCGCCGAGGTGGAGCTGCCGGAGAGCGAGCAGGACACAGCCGCCGAGTTCGGCATCCACCCTGCCCTTTTTGACGCCGCGCTGCACGGCACGGGGCTCATGGGCAGCCGGGAGAAGGGCATGTTGCCGTTCTCCTGGAACGGTGTGTCATTGCATGCGAGCGGTGCATCGGTGCTCCGGGTGCGACTGCGGTCGGCGGCCGATGACGCGATCGAGGTACTGGCAACTGATGTGACCGGTGCGCCGGTGCTCTCGGTGGGGTCGCTGGTGCTGCGCTCGGTTACCGCCGATCAGGTCCGGGCCAACGAGCAGCGCGACTTGTACGAAGTCCAATGGGGTCCGTTTGCTGGTCCGGTTGGGGTGAGTGGTCGGGATGTGGGTGAGTGGGCGGTGCTTGATCTTCCTGAGTTGGGTGGGGGTGTTGGGGC
>NZ_JBIRRE010000031.1:2824-5327 GCF_044333555.1 Streptomyces sp. NPDC020965 | reverse complement strand
ACACAGTGGACGCGAGCAACTGAGGACAAGCCCTCGGCCTATTAGTACCAGTCACCTCCAGCGGTTACCCGCCTTCCAGATCTGGCCTATCAACCCAGTCGTCTACTGGGAGCCTTAACCCCTCAAAGGGGGTGGGAGTCCTCATCTCGAAGCAGGCTTCCCGCTTAGATGCTTTCAGCGGTTATCCTTTCCGAACGTAGCCAACCAGCCATGCCCTTGGCAGGACAACTGGCACACCAGAGGTTCGTCCGTCCCGGTCCTCTCGTACTAGGGACAGCCCTTCTCAAGACTCCTGCGCGCGCAGCGGATAGGGACCGAACTGTCTCACGACGTTCTAAACCCAGCTCGCGTACCGCTTTAATGGGCGAACAGCCCAACCCTTGGGACCGACTCCAGCCCCAGGATGCGACGAGCCGACATCGAGGTGCCAAACCATCCCGTCGATATGGACTCTTGGGGAAGATCAGCCTGTTATCCCCGGGGTACCTTTTATCCGTTGAGCGACGGCGCTTCCACAAGCCACCGCCGGATCACTAGTCCCGACTTTCGTCCCTGCTCGACCCGTCGGTCTCACAGTCAAGCTCCCTTGTGCACTTACACTCAACACCTGATTGCCAACCAGGCTGAGGGAACCTTTGGGCGCCTCCGTTACTCTTTAGGAGGCAACCGCCCCAGTTAAACTACCCATCAGACACTGTCCCTGATCCGGATCACGGACCCAGGTTAGACATCCAGCACGACCAGAGTGGTATTTCAACAACGACTCCCCCTGAACTGGCGTCCAAGGTTCACAGTCTCCCACCTATCCTACACAAGCCGAACCGAACACCAATATCAAACTATAGTAAAGGTCCCGGGGTCTTTCCGTCCTGCTGCGCGAAACGAGCATCTTTACTCGTAGTGCAATTTCACCGGGCCTATGGTTGAGACAGTCGAGAAGTCGTTACGCCATTCGTGCAGGTCGGAACTTACCCGACAAGGAATTTCGCTACCTTAGGATGGTTATAGTTACCACCGCCGTTTACTGGCGCTTAAGTTCTCAGCTTCGCCCCACCGAAATGGAGCTAACCGGTCCCCTTAACGTTCCAGCACCGGGCAGGCGTCAGTCCGTATACATCGCCTTACGGCTTCGCACGGACCTGTGTTTTTAGTAAACAGTCGCTTCTCGCTGGTCTCTGCGGCCACACCCAGCTCACCGAGAAAATCGGATCACCAGACATGGCCCCCCTTCTCCCGAAGTTACGGGGGCATTTTGCCGAGTTCCTTAACCATAGTTCACCCGAACGCCTCGGTATTCTCTACCTGACTACCTGAGTCGGTTTAGGGTACGGGCCGCCATGAAACTCGCTAGAGGCTTTTCTCGACAGCATAGGATCATCCACTTCACCACAATCGGCTCGGCATCAGGTCTCAGCCTTAATGTGTGACGGATTTGCCTATCACACGGCCTACACCCTTACCCCGGGACAACCACCGCCCGGGCTGGACTACCTTCCTGCGTCACCCCATCACTTACCTACTACAAGTCTGGTCCGTCGGCTCCACCACTCCCCCTCACTCCGAAGAGATCAAGGGCGGCTTCACGGACTTAGCATCGCCTGATTCAGTATTGGGCGTTTCAAAGCGGGTACCGGAATATCAACCGGTTGTCCATCGACTACGCCTGTCGGCCTCGCCTTAGGTCCCGACTTACCCTGGGCAGATCAGCTTGACCCAGGAACCCTTAGTCAATCGGCGCACACGTTTCCCACGTGTGTATCGCTACTCATGCCTGCATTCTCACTCGTGAACCGTCCACCACTCGCTTACGCGGCGGCTTCACCCGGCACACGACGCTCCCCTACCCATCACAGTCCCCGTTGGGGGTATGTACTGCAATGACACGACTTCGGCGGTACGCTTGAGCCCCGCTACATTGTCGGCGCGGAATCACTTGACCAGTGAGCTATTACGCACTCTTTCAAGGGTGGCTGCTTCTAAGCCAACCTCCTGGTTGTCTCTGCGACTCCACATCCTTTCCCACTTAGCGTACGCTTAGGGGCCTTAGTCGATGCTCTGGGCTGTTTCCCTCTCGACCATGGAGCTTATCCCCCACAGTCTCACTGCCGCGCTCTCACTTACCGGCATTCGGAGTTTGGCTAAGGTCAGTAACCCGGTAGGGCCCATCGCCTATCCAGTGCTCTACCTCCGGCAAGAAACACACGACGCTGCACCTAAATGCATTTCGGGGAGAACCAGCTATCACGGAGTTTGATTGGCCTTTCACCCCTAACCACAGGTCATCCCCCAGGTTTTCAACCCTGGTGGGTTCGGTCCTCCACGACCTCTTACAGCCGCTTCAACCTGCCCATGGCTAGATCACTCCGCTTCGGGTCTAGAGCGTGCAACTCAAACGCCCTATTCGGACTCGCTTTCGCTACGGCTTCCCCACACGGGTTAACCTCGCTACACACCGCTAACTCGCAGGCTCATTCTTCAAAAGGCACGCAGTCACGAGGATGGA
>NZ_JBIRRE010000031.1:0-2727 GCF_044333555.1 Streptomyces sp. NPDC020965 | reverse complement strand
GAGCAAGCTCCATCCCGACGCTCCCACGGCTTGTAGGCACACGGTTTCAGGTACTATTTCACTCCGCTCCCGCGGTACTTTTCACCATTCCCTCACGGTACTATCCGCTATCGGTCACCAGGGAATATTTAGGCTTAACGGGTGGTCCCGCCAGATTCACACGGGATTTCTCGGGCCCCGTGCTACTTGGGTGTCTCTCAAACAAGCCGCATGAATTTCAGCTACGGGGGTCTTACCCTCTACGCCGGACCTTTCGCATGTCCTTCGCCTATCCATACGGTTTCTGACTTGTCTCACAGCCGGCAGACTGTGAAAGAGAGATCCCACAACCCCGTATGCGCAACCCCTGCCGGGTATCACACACATACGGTTTGGCCTCATCCGGTTTCGCTCGCCACTACTCCCGGAATCACGGTTGTTTTCTCTTCCTGAGGGTACTGAGATGTTTCACTTCCCCTCGTTCCCTCCACACTGCCTATGTGTTCAGCAGCGGGTGACAGCCCATGACGACTGCCGGGTTTCCCCATTCGGAAACCCCCGGATCAAAGCCTGGTTGACGGCTCCCCGGGGACTATCGTGGCCTCCCACGTCCTTCATCGGTTCCTGGTACCAAGGCATCCACCGTGCGCCCTTAAAAACTTGGCCACAGATGCTCGCGTCCACTGTGCAGTTCTCAAACAACGACCAACCACCCACCACCCCCACCCACACGGGGCAGAGTTCACTGGGGCCGGCAACCCGAAGACACAAACCCTAAGGTCCGTACCCTCAGACACCCAACAGCGCGCCCAACATCCCCACCCATCGGCAACCCACTTTCCACACCCCCGTAAAGGAGTAGTACTCGTGTGTCGACCCACCGGCCAGGACACTGAATAGTCAACGTTCCACCCATGAGCAACCAGCATCGAACATTCGCCGATGAACTGGCCCCTTGACCGGCTTGCACCGGTAAGAAGTGCTCCTTAGAAAGGAGGTGATCCAGCCGCACCTTCCGGTACGGCTACCTTGTTACGACTTCGTCCCAATCGCCAGTCCCACCTTCGACAGCTCCCTCCCACAAGGGGTTGGGCCACCGGCTTCGGGTGTTACCGACTTTCGTGACGTGACGGGCGGTGTGTACAAGGCCCGGGAACGTATTCACCGCAGCAATGCTGATCTGCGATTACTAGCAACTCCGACTTCATGGGGTCGAGTTGCAGACCCCAATCCGAACTGAGACCGGCTTTTTGAGATTCGCTCAGCCTTGCGGCATCGCAGCTCTTTGTACCGGCCATTGTAGCACGTGTGCAGCCCAAGACATAAGGGGCATGATGACTTGACGTCGTCCCCACCTTCCTCCGAGTTGACCCCGGCAGTCTCCTGTGAGTCCCCATCACCCCGAAGGGCATGCTGGCAACACAGAACAAGGGTTGCGCTCGTTGCGGGACTTAACCCAACATCTCACGACACGAGCTGACGACAGCCATGCACCACCTGTATACCGACCACAAGGGGGCGACCATCTCTGGCCGTTTCCGGTATATGTCAAGCCTTGGTAAGGTTCTTCGCGTTGCGTCGAATTAAGCCACATGCTCCGCTGCTTGTGCGGGCCCCCGTCAATTCCTTTGAGTTTTAGCCTTGCGGCCGTACTCCCCAGGCGGGGAACTTAATGCGTTAGCTGCGGCACCGACGACGTGGAATGTCGCCAACACCTAGTTCCCAACGTTTACGGCGTGGACTACCAGGGTATCTAATCCTGTTCGCTCCCCACGCTTTCGCTCCTCAGCGTCAGTAATGGCCCAGAGATCCGCCTTCGCCACCGGTGTTCCTCCTGATATCTGCGCATTTCACCGCTACACCAGGAATTCCGATCTCCCCTACCACACTCTAGCCTGCCCGTATCGACTGCAGACCCGGGGTTAAGCCCCGGGCTTTCACAACCGACGTGACAAGCCGCCTACGAGCTCTTTACGCCCAATAATTCCGGACAACGCTTGCGCCCTACGTATTACCGCGGCTGCTGGCACGTAGTTAGCCGGCGCTTCTTCTGCAGGTACCGTCACTTTCGCTTCTTCCCTGCTGAAAGAGGTTTACAACCCGAAGGCCGTCATCCCTCACGCGGCGTCGCTGCATCAGGCTTTCGCCCATTGTGCAATATTCCCCACTGCTGCCTCCCGTAGGAGTCTGGGCCGTGTCTCAGTCCCAGTGTGGCCGGTCGCCCTCTCAGGCCGGCTACCCGTCGTCGCCTTGGTAGGCCATCACCCCACCAACAAGCTGATAGGCCGCGGGCTCATCCTGCACCGCCGGAGCTTTTAACCCTCTCCCATGCGGGAGAAAGTATTATCCGGTATTAGACCCCGTTTCCAGGGCTTGTCCCAGAGTGCAGGGCAGATTGCCCACGTGTTACTCACCCGTTCGCCACTAATCCCCCACCGAAGCGGGTTCATCGTTCGACTTGCATGTGTTAAGCACGCCGCCAGCGTTCGTCCTGAGCCAGGATCAAACTCTCCGTGAATGCTTCCAGGTAATCCTGGTAACACACATGAGAGCGGAACGGTCGGAGGAATAATCCGAACCGTTCACAACGTCCTCGCTGTGTTTTGTTTCTTCAAAGGAACCTCATCCCCCCGAAAGGGGACGGGGTATCAACATATTTGGCGTTGACTTTTGGCACGCTGTTGAGTTCTCAAGGAACGGACGCTTCCTTCAGACCCTTTCAGGTCCTTCCGGGCGCTTCCCTTCGGT
>NZ_JBIRRE010000030.1:0-7190 GCF_044333555.1 Streptomyces sp. NPDC020965 | reverse complement strand
GCCAGACCATCCAACAACGCCTCGCGATCCGAACCGAGAACAACCGCCCGATCCTCAAAAGCCGACCGCGACACCACCAACGAATGACCAACATCAACCAAACGGTGCTCAGGGTGCTCAAGCACCCACTCCCGCAGCCGAGCGGCCTGCGCCCGCAACGCGTCCGCACCACGCCCCGACACCACCCACGGCACCAGGACATCGCCCTTCATGGCCGGCTCGGGAGCCCCGACCTCCACCGGGGGGGCCTGCTCGATGATCGTGTGAGCGTTGGTACCACTGATGCCGAAGGAGGAGACTGCCGCGCGCCACGGACGGTCCACCTCGGGCCAGGAGGCAGCCTCCGTCAGCAGCTCAACCGCACCGCTCGCCCAATCCACATGCGGAGTCGGCTCGTCCACATGCAGCGTGGGCGGAAGGACCCCGTTCCGTAGGGCCATCACCATCTTGATCACACCGGCGACACCGGCAGCCGCCTGAGTGTGCCCAATGTTCGACTTGATCGAGCCCAGCCGCAGCGGCCGGTCCTCGGGACGGCCCTGACCATAGGTCGCCAGCAGGGCCTGCGCCTCAATCGGGTCACCGAGACTCGTTCCCGTACCGTGTGCCTCCACCACATCCACATCAGCGGTGGAGAGACCGGCAGAGGCCAGGGCCTGACGAATCACCCGCTGCTGCGACGGACCATTCGGCGCCGTCAGACCATTACTGGCACCGTCCTGATTCACCGCACTGCCCCGGATGACAGCGAGGACGGGATGGCCGAGACGCTGGGCATCCGACAACCGCTCCAGGACCAACATGCCCACGCCCTCGCCCGGGCCAAATCCGTCCGCCGCCGCTCCGAACGCCTTGCACCGACCATCCGCCGCCAGACCCCGCTGACGACTGAAGCCGATGAACGTCCCCGGAGTGGACATGACGGTGACGCCACCGGCGAGCGCTATGGAGCACTCACCCTGCCGCAGGGCCTGGCCCGCCAGATGCAACGCGACCAACGACGACGAACACGCCGTATCCACCGTCAGCGCCGGACCCTCAAGACCCAAGACATAGGCGACTCGGCCCGAGACCACGCTGCCGGAGCTGCCCGTGCTCAGCAGCCCCTCCAGGCCCTCGGGTATCGACCGCAACCGGGCGGAGTAGTCGTGGTAGGTGACTCCGGCGAAGACTCCGGTGGCGCTGCCGCGCAGGGTGAGCGGGTCGATGCCCGCGTTCTCCACGGCCTCCCAGGAGGTCTCCAGAAGAAGACGCTGCTGAGGGTCCATCGCCAATGCCTCGCGCGGCGAGATCCCGAAGAACTCGGGATCAAACTTGGCCGCGTCGTGCAGGAAGCCACCTTCGCAGGCATAAGTGGTGCCCTGGTTGTCGGGATCGGGGTCGAACAGCGCCCGCTCGTCCCAGCCGCGATCGACTGGGAATCCACTGATGCCGTCCACTCCCTCGGCGACCAGCCGCCACAGTTGTTCGGGGGTTGCCACCCCACCTGGGAAGCGGCAGGCCATACCCACGACGGCCAGCGGCTCGTCAGTGACGTGTGCCGCCGTAGGCCGCTGCCGAGCGACAGCGCCATTCTCGTCCTCACCGTCGCCCTCGCCCTCGCCCTCGCCGAGCAATTGGCCGAGCAGGTGCTCCGTGATGATCGTCGGTGTCGGATAGTCGAAGACGAGGGTGGCCGACAACTGGAGCCCGGTGGCGGCGTTGAGGCGATTCCGCAGTTCTACGGCGGTGAGCGAGTCAAAGCCGAGTTCGCGGAAGGCCCGCCCCGCAGCCACGTTCTCGGGGCCGCTGTGCCCGAGGACCGCCGCGACATGGCCCCGTACCAGATCCAGCAGCGTACGGTGCCGCTCAGGTCCTGCGAGTCCGACGAGCCGGGCGGCCAGTCCGGACCCGGAGTCCGTGGTGGCGGCGTGCTCTGCCAGCAGCGCCTGGACCTCGGGGATCTCGTTGAAGAACAGGTTGGCGCGCTCGGCGTTGTTCGCGGTCCAGAACTGCTTCCATGAGATGTCTGCGATCGAGACGCAGGTCTCGTCCCCGGCCAGCGCCACCCCGAGGGCCTCCAGCGCCTGCTCCGGGGACATCGGCGGAACGCCGTGCCGCGCGAACCGGTCGAAGGTGTCGCTCTCCCGGGCCATCCCGTCACCCGCCCAGGCCGCCCAGGCGATCGCGGTCGCGGCCAGGCCGTGGGAGCGGCGGTACTGGGCCAGGGCATCCAGGTACGCGTTGGCGGGAGCGTAGTTGCCCTGACCGGGCGAGCCGACCACCGCACCGAACGACGAGAACAACACGAAGTGCGCGAGGTCCAGCTCGCTGGTCAGCTCGTGCAGATTCCACGCCCCGGCCTTCTTCGCACGCAGCGCCGCCGCCATCCGGCTCGGGCTCAGGGAGTCAATCACCCCGTCATCGAGCGCGGCTGCCGTGTGGATCACGGTGGTCAGGGGGTGCTCGGCGGGAATGGCGGCCAGGACGGTGGCGAGGGCGTCGCGGTCGGCGATGTCGCAGGCGACCACATCCGCGTGGCACCCGGCCTCCGACAGCTCCGCCACCAGGGTTTCGGCTTCGGGAGCGCGGTGGCCGCTACGACTGAGCAGCAGCAGGCGCCGGGCGCCACGACTCGCCGTCCATCGGGCCACATGCCGGCCCAGCGCACCCGTACCACCGGTGATCAGTACGGTTCCGTCGCCGGGCGTCCATCCGCCGGACGTGGCACGGTCCGACGCCGGTGCGGTGACGAGACGGCGGACGTACGTACCGGATGTACGGATCGCGATCTGGTCCTCGCCTCCGTCACCCGCCAGCGCGGACCCGATTCGGTCCCAGCAACTCTGGTCGACCGTCTCCGACAGGTCGATCAGACCGCCCCAGCGCTGGGGAGCCTCCAGCGGGATGACCCGGCCAAGGCCCCAGACCAGCGCCTGAGTGGGATGGCGGAGCGGGTCTGTCCGGCCGACGGAGACTGCACCCTGGGTTAGGCACCACATCGGGGCCTCAATGCCCACGTCACCCAGGGCTTGGACGAGGGCCAGTACCCCGGCGAGACCGGCGGAGACGACGGGAAACTCCGTCAGCGGGTCTTCGGCCAGGCCCAATAGGGCGACGGCGCCGGACACCGGCTGATCAGGAGTGTCGGCCAGTGCGCCGTCGAGCAGGGCACGCCAGCTCGCGCGGTCACCCACTGCGGGGCCATCGGGGCGGAGGACGACGGCGGTGGCGCCGCGCTCCTCCAGCGCCGATACGCACTCCGCGGTGAGTCCGTCGAAGCTGCCCGGCTGGGGTGCGAGGACCAACCAGGTGCCGGACAGGCTCCCATCCGTCGCCGCGCCGGTCTGCGGCTTCCATGTCACCTGGTAGCGCCAGGACTGGGCAGCGGTACGGGCGCGCTGGACCTGCCGCCAAGAAGAGAGCACGGGCAGCACGGGCTCCAATGCCTCTACCGACGCGTCCACTCCTGCCGTCGCGAGGGCCGCCGCCAATTCCTCGGCGTCTCCGCGCTCGACCACGTCCCAGAAGCGTGCCTCTGCGCCGTCGACTGCGGCGACCTCGGCTATCGCTGTGCCGGCCTCCAGCCAGAAGCGCTCCCGTTGGAAGGCGTAGGTGGGGAGGTCGACGCGGCGGGTCTCCCGGCCGGTGAAAGCCGCCGTGTGCCAGTCGATGGGGAGGCCGGCGACGAAGAGTTGGGCGGCGGCGGTGAGGAGGGTCTCGTGTTCGTTCTCGTCGCGGCGCAGGGTGCCGATGGACAGGCCGTTCGCCTCGGCCTGGTCGAGGGTGTCCTGGACACTCATCGCCAGGACGGGGTGCGGGGATATCTCCACGAAGGCGGTCAGTCCGTCGGTGATCAGGGCCTGGACGGTCTCGTGGAAGCGGACGGTGCCCCGGATGTTGTCGAACCAGTACGAGGCGTCCATCCGCGATGTGTCGATGGCCTCGGCCGACACCGTGGAGTAGAGGGGGATACGGGAGGACTTGGGCTCGATCCCGGACAGGATCTCCAGCAGCTCGTCGTGGATGCGGTCCATATGGGCCGAGTGGGACGCGTAGTCCACCGGCACCCACTTCGTCCGCACACCCTGAGCAGTCAGTCCCTCCACCACGGGGGTGAGGGCGGACCGGTCCCCTGAGAGGACGACGGACGAGGGTCCATTGACGGCGGCCAGGGACACGCCGTCCCCGGTCAACGCCTCAGCCTCAGCGGCGGGGAGCGCGACGGACACCATCGCGCCGTCGCCCGCCATCGCCCGCACGGCACGGCTCCGCAACGCCACCACCTGCGCCGCATCCTCCACCGACAGCGCCCCCGCCACACACGCGGCAGCAATCTCACCCTGCGAATGACCCACCACAGCAGCCGGAACAACACCCCATGACTCCCAGACAGCCGCCAGGGAGACCATCACCGCCCAGAGGACGGGCTGGACCACGTCCACCCGCTCCAGACCAGGAGCCCCGGACTCACCCCGTACCACATCAATCAGCGACCACTCCACCAGCGGATCCAACGCAGCCGCGCACTCGTCCAACCGCGCCCGGAACACGGGAGACGACGCGTACAACTCACGCCCCATCCCCACCCACTGCGACCCCTGACCCGGAAAGACGAACACCGCCCGATCAGCAACCACACCACCACCCGACCCACCCACCACACCCGGCCACGGCGCACCCTCAACAACCGCCGCCAGAGCGTCGAGTAGCACATCCCGGTGCGACCCCAGCACAACCAACCGGTCCTCGAACAGCGACCGGGAGGTGAGGAGGGAGGAGCCGATGTCCGCCGGGTGGGCCCCGGGGCGTTCCAGCAGCCACTCCCGCAATCGCGCCGCCTGCGCCCGGACACCGGCGGCACCACGGCCGGACAGCACCCACGGCACCAGGGAGTCACCGTCCGTGGTGGCCACCTGGGCGGTGCCGTCCTCCGGCGCCTGCTCCAGAATCGCGTGCGCGTTGGTACCGCTGATCCCGAACGACGACACCGCGGCCCGGCGCGGACGACCCGTCTCGGGCCACGGCCGGGACTCCGTCAGCAGCTCCACCGCGCCGCTGGTCCAGTCGACATGCGGCGTCGGCTCGTCCACATGCAGCGTCGCCGGGAGGACACCGTGCCGCAGCGCCATCACCATCTTGATCACACCCGCCACGCCCGCAGCGGCCTGCGCATGGCCGATGTTGGACTTGAGCGAACCCAGCAAGAGCGGCCGGCCCTTCGGCCGACCCTGGCCGTACGTGGCCAACAGGGCCTGCGCCTCGATCGGGTCACCGAGACTCGTTCCCGTACCGTGCGCCTCCACCACATCCACATCGGCGGTGGAGAGGCCGGCCGACGCGAGTGCCTGACGAATCACCCGCTGCTGCGACGGACCATTCGGCGCCGTCAGTCCGCTGCTGGCGCCATCCTGATTGACCGCGCTGGAACGAATCACGGCGAGAACCCGGTGGCCCAGGCGCTGGGCCACCGACAGCCGCTCGACCACGAGCACACCGACACCTTCGGCCCAGCCCGTACCATCCGCAGCCGCCGCGAACGACTTGCACCGACCATCCGCAGCCAGACCCCGCTGACGGCTGAACTCCACAAACCCCGTCGGCGTGGCCATGACCGCCACACCGCCGACCAGCGCCATCGAGCACTCGTCATTACGCAACGCCTGCATCGCCAGGTGGAGCGCCACCAGCGATGACGAGCACGCCGTGTCGACGCTGACGGCGGGCCCCTCGGCACCGAGCACAT
The DNA here is from genome assembly GCF_044333555.1 of Streptomyces sp. NPDC020965. Taxonomy (NCBI): domain Bacteria; kingdom Bacillati; phylum Actinomycetota; class Actinomycetes; order Kitasatosporales; family Streptomycetaceae; genus Streptomyces; species Streptomyces sp. NPDC020965. The sequence continues at coordinate 1,465 of NZ_JBIRRE010000030.1, read as the reverse complement.
AGGCCACCCGGCCGGATATGACGCTTCCGGCGGTGCCGGTCAGCAGATAGCCGTCCGTGGCATCCGCAGCCTGATTGGCCGTGACCGCATAGTCCTGGCTGCTGGTGCCGACGAATACGCCGGCCCTGCTTCCCCGCAGGATCAGTGGGTCGATGCCCGCGTTCTCGACCGCCTCCCAGGAGGTCTCCAGGAGGAGACGCTGCTGCGGGTCCATCGCCAGCGCCTCACGCGGCGAGATCCCGAAGAAGCCCGCGTCAAACTCGCCTGCGTCGTGCAGGAAGCCGCCCTCGCAGGCGTAGGACGTGCCCTGGTGGTTCGGGTCCGGGTTGTAGATGTTTTCGATGTCCCAGCCACGGTCGGTGGGGAACTCGGTGACTCCGTCCCTGCCCTCGGCCACCAGCTTCCAGAGCTGCTCCGGCGATGTCACACCACCGGGGTATCGGCAGGCCATACCAACGATTGCCAAGGGCTCGGCGGAGCGCCCTTCGAGTTCAGCGACCCGGGAGCGGCTGTTCTCCAGTTCCGCCATCGTCCGCTTGAGGTACTCGAACATCTTCTGCTCGTTGGACATCAGGCTTCCCCGCTCTCTGCGTCCGCGGCGTCCGACGAGTCGATGCCGAGAGATCCGTCGATCATTTTGAAAATCTCGTCCGGACTCAGCCCGTCGAAGTGTTCGGCCGTCTTCTCGCCCGATGAATCGCTGGTGATGGCAGGGGTCGGTGAGAGCAACGGATCGATCTTCTGTCTGACCGCAAGGCGCATCTGATCCGTTACCGATTCGTCGAGGAGCATGGATTCCAACATCTCCAGCGTGGAAAAGAGCATCGAACTTGCGTCGGAGGACGTCAGTTGGCCGACGATATGACGCGCCAGGCTTGCCGCGTTCGGATAGTCGAAGAGAAGGGTGGGCGGCAACGAAAGGCCGGTGCTCTTGCTGACCCTGTTCCTGAACTCAACGGCGGTCAGGCTGTCAAACCCGATGTCGAGGAAGCCACGTTCGCTGCCGACCGCTTCCAGGTTGGCATGGCCGAGCACACCGGCCGCATGGGATCGAACCAGCTCAAGAACGGACCGGTTCCGCTCCGTCTCGGAGAGGCCCGCCAGCCGTTCGGCGAGTCCCGACTCCTGACGGGTGTTGTTTTCGGCGGCTGCTGTCTCCGCGAGGAATTCCGCGACCTGCGGAATGTCGTGCAGCAGCGGGCGAGGGCGAGCCGACGCGAATGCCGAGTAGAACTTCACCCAGTCGACGTCGGCAACCGTAAGGCTGGCATCCCCGCTCTCGATGGCCTGCTCCATCGCCGCGATGGCGAGTTCAGGCGACATCGAATTCAGCCCACGGCGCTCCAATTGTTGCTCCGCCTGGGCATCGACCATTCCGCCGTCGGCCCACGGGCCCCACGCGATCGACACAGCCGGCAACCCACGACCCCGCCGATACTCCGCCAACCCATCCAAAAACGCATTC
>NZ_JBIRRE010000029.1:0-7732 GCF_044333555.1 Streptomyces sp. NPDC020965 | reverse complement strand
CCTGCACCGGAGACACCACCACATCCCCACCACCCACACCCACAGCACCCCGCGTCACACACCACAACGGAGCCACCACACCCACACCACCCAACGCCCGCACCAACCCCAACGTCCCCACCACACCCAACGACACACCACCCAACCCCTCAAACCACCCCTCCACCAACCCCAACAACGACACCACACCCGACACATCACCCACACCCACACCCTCCGGCAAACCACCCACCACCAACGAACCCAACCCCTCCACATCACCCAACACACCCACATCCACACCCACCACAACCACCCGCACACCACACCCCACCAACGCACCCACACACCCATCCACCAACCCCACATCCACCCCCACCGGAACCACCACCACCCACGTACCCGACAACCCACCACCACCCGACAACAACCCACCACCCACCCGACGCCACTCCACCCGATACCGCCACCCCTCCACCACCGACCGAGCCCGCCGCCCCAACCACCACGACGACAACTCCGGCAACACCTCACCCCACACATCCACCGACACCCCAGACCCCAACACCCCAGCCAAACCCTCCACATCCCCCCGCTCCACCGCACCCCAAAAACCAGCATCCATACCGTGGGCGACAACCCCATCCACCGCCGGCTCAGCCCCAGCCGCAGCCCCGGACTCCAGCCAGTACCTCTCACGTTGGAAGGCGTACGTCGGCAGCTCGACCCGCCGCCCACTCTCCCCGCCACCAAGCACCGCAGACCACTCCACCGCCACACCCGCGACAAACAGCTCGGCCAGCGCCGTCAACGCCGTCTCAGGCTCCGCACGCCCGGACCGCAGCAACGGCGCGGCAATCACCTCACCATCGGCCAGGCTGTTCCGCACCATGGCGCTGAGCACACCGTCAGGGCCCAACTCCAGGAAGGCACTGACACCCTGCTCGGCGAGGTAGGTCACCGCCTGGTGGAACCGGACGGGCTGACGGACATGCCCAACCCAGTAGGCGGGAGAGGTGGCCTGCTCGGCGGTCAGCAGCTCACCCGTGGAGTCGGAGACCACCGGGATCCGCGGGGCGTTCAGCGTCACCCGCGACACGACCTCTTCGAACTCGGCGAGCATCGGCTCCATCAGCACCGAGTGGAAGGCATGGCTGACCTTAAGGCGCTTCACCTTCCGGTCCTGCACCAGCCAGTACCCGGCGGCCTCAGTCACCGCCTCGTCGTCACCGGAGATCACCACCGTGTCCGGGCCGTTCACCGCGGCGATCGACACCCGGTCCGCCGTCTCCAGGGCCTGAAGCGATTCCAGGACCTCGTCTTCCGACGCCTGGAGGGAGACCATGGCTCCGCCCTTGGGCAGGGCCTGCATCAACCGACCCCGAGCCGCGACAACCTCGGCCGCGTCCTCCAGCGACAACACACCCGCCACATGTGCCGCGGCCAGACCACCGATGGAGTGACCCAGGAGATAGTCCGGCGTCAGCGACCACGACTCCACCAACCGATACAGCGCAACCTCAACGGCAAACAACGCTGCCTGCGTGAACACGGTCTCGTCCAGCAGCGCCGCAGCCTCGGTGTCAGGCTCGGCGAAGAGCACTTCACGTAGCGGACGCTCCAGATGGGCGTCGAGCTGAACACAGACCTCGTCCAGCGCAGACGCGAACACCGGGAAACGCTGCGCCAGTTCACGACCCATACTCAGCCGCTGCGCACCCTGTCCCGTAAACAGGAACGCTCTGCCTTCCGGCACGGACACTCCCGACGACGTCCGGATCACTCCGGAGCACGCCTCGCCGCGTGCGACAGCGCGTACCCCCGCGAGTAGTTCCTCACGGTCGGCGCCAAGGACCACCAATCGGTCCTCGAAGGCCGAGCGGGACGCCACCAGCGAGCGGGCCACCTCCACGGCAGTGTCCTCGGGACGTGCCGTCACCCAGTCGGCGAGCCGGGACGACTGCCCACGCAGGGCCGTCTCACCGCGCGCGGAGAGCACCCAGGGCAGCACGCCGACCGGGGTGTCATCGCTCTGTTGCGGGCCGCCGACCGGGGTCGGCTCGGTGACGGGCGCCTGTTCGAGGATGGTGTGGGCGTTGGTGCCGCTGATGCCGAAGGACGACACCGCGGCCCGGCGCGGACGGCCCGTCTCGGGCCACGGGGTGGCCTCGGTCAGCAGCTCGACCGCGCCGCTCGCCCAGTCGACATGCGGCGTCGGCTCATCCACATGCAACGTCGCCGGAAGAACACCGTGCTGGAGCGCCATCACCATCTTGATCACACCCGCCACACCGGCCGCAGCCTGCGTGTGCCCGATGTTCGACTTCAACGAGCCGAGCAACAGCGGCCGGTCCTCGGGACGGTCCTGACCATAGGTCGCCAGCAGGGCCTGCGCCTCGATCGGGTCACCCAGATTCGTCCCCGTGCCATGCGCCTCGACCGCGTCCACATCGGAGGTCGTCAGTCCGGCCGTCGACAGGGCCTGACGGATCACCCGCTGCTGCGACGGACCATTCGGCGCCGTCAGACCATTACTCGCACCATCCTGATTCACCGCACTGGAACGAACCACCGCAAGAATCGGGTGGCCGAGCCGCTGGGCGTCCGACAACCGCTCCACCAACACCATGCCAACGCCCTCGGACCAGCCCGTGCCGTCGGCGCCGGCCGCGAACGCCTTGCACCGACCATCCGGCGCGAGACCACGCTGACGACTGAAGTCCACAAACGTCCCCGGCGTCGCCATGACGGTGACGCCCCCGGCCAGCGCCATCGAGCACTCGCCCTGGCGCAGGGCCTGCGCCGCCCAGTGCAGCGCGACCAGCGACGACGAACACGCCGTGTCCACCGTCACCGCCGGACCCTCAGTCCCAAGAACGTAGGCCACCCGGCCGGACATCACGCTGCCGGCGTTACCGGTTCCGAGATAGCCCTCAAGTCCTTCCGGTACGGACCGCAGCCGGGCCGCGTAATCGTGGTAGCTCATCCCGGTGAAGACACCGACCTTGCGGCCGCGCAGCGACAACGGGTCGATACCCGCGTTCTCGACCGCTTCCCAGGAGGTTTCCAGGAGGAGCCGCTGCTGCGGGTCCATCGCCAGGGCCTCGCGCGGCGAGATCCCGAAGAAGCCGGGATCGAACTCGCCGGCGTCGTAGAGGAATCCGCCCTCACGGGTGTACGAGGTCCCGACGTGGTCGGGATCCGGGTGGTAGAGGGCGGCGAGGTCCCAGTCGCGGTCGGCCGGGAAGCCGGAGATCGCGTCCCCACCGCTGATGACGAGCTGCCACAGCTCTTCCGGCGAAGCGACCCCACCGGGGAATCGGCAGGCCATACCCACCACGGCCAGCGGCTCATCGGGCGACGCCGCAACCACGGTCTGACCCGGCAGCGCGGTGCCGCGCTGCTCCAGTACGTCGGCGACGACCAGGGCCGCGACTTTCTCCGGCGTCGGATGGTCGAAGACGAGGGTGGCGGGCAGCGCCACCCCGGTGGCCTTGCTCAGCCGGTTCCGCAGTTCCACAGCGGTCAGCGAGTCAAACCCGAGATCCCGGAAGGCGCGCCCCGCCGGAACTCCGTCGACGCCGGTGTGTCCCAGTACGGCGGCCACATGCGTACGGACCATGGTCAGGACGATCCGGTCCCGCTCGCTCTCCGACGTACCCGCGAGTCGTTCGGCCAGCTCGGAGCGGGCCTGTACGTCGCCGTCGCTGTCGCGATCCTGCGCGAGCAGTGCGGCGACGGCCGGGATGTCGTGCAGCAGCGGTCGAGGGCGGGCCACGGCGAAGGCCGGGTAGAACCGCTCCCAGTCCACATCGGCCACCACCAACGCTGTCTCACCACGTGTCAGGGCCACGCCCAGCGCGTCGATCGCCGGTTCGGGCGCCATCGGATGCAGACCGCGCCGGTCCATATCCGTCAGCGCGCCGGACTGGTCCGTGACCGCCGAGGAGTCCTGCTGGTGCTGCCACGGGCCCCAAGCGATGGCGGTCACCGGGAGTCCCAGCCCCTGGCGGTACTCGGCCAGCGCGTCCAGACCGGCGTTGGCCGCCGCGTACGCGCCCTGACCGCCGCCACCCCAGACACCCGCGCCTGAGGAGAAGAGGACGAACGCCGACAGGGACAGGTCTTTCGTCAGCTCGTGCAGGTTCCATGCTCCGACCCACTTGGCGTCGAGTACAGGCAGGTAGCGCTCCGCGCTCATGGATGCCAGGGGCTCGTCGTCATGGTGGTGTGCGGTGTGGACGACCGCGGTCAGTGGATACTCCTCCGGTACGGCGGCGAGGAGCGCGGCCAGTGCGTCACGGTCGGCGACATCACAGGCGACGACCTCGGCCCGGCTGCCCATCGCGGTCAGCTCCGCCAGCAACTCCGACACACCCGGAGCAGTCTCCCCCGCACGGCTCACCAACAACAGACGCTGGGCACCCCGAGCCGCCAACCAACGCGCGGCCCGAGCCCCCATCACCCCCGTACCACCCGTGACAAGGACCGTACCCGCACCCGGCGACCACCCACCCTCCCCAACCGAGACCGCAGCCGAAGCCGGGGCGGGGACGAGGCGTCGTACGAACACACCCGACGACCGCACCGCCACCTGATCCTCACCACCGTCACCCGCCAGGACGGAACAGAAACGCTCCCAACCCCGACCGTCGACCGATGCCGGCAGGTCGATGACACCACCCCACCGCTCCGGATGCTCCAGACCCACCACCCGACCCAACCCCCACACCAAACCCTGCACCGGAGACGACACCACGTCCCCACCACCCACACACACAGCACCCCGCGTCACACACCACAACGGAGCCACCACACCCACATCACCCAGCCCCCGCACCAACCCCAACGTCCCCGCCACATCCCCCACCAGAGACACAACCCCGGCGACGGAGTCCACCTCATCGGAGGGCACAACGCGCCGCAACGACTCGGTCCACATAAGGCGATCGCCGCAGTCACTTCCCTCGGCGGGACGGAGCACGATGGCGCTCGCTCCGTGGGCTTCGAGCGCTGCCACGGTCTGATCGACCAGCTCCAGGTCTTCGGCAGGGGCCACGACCAGCCAGGTTCCCGTCAGGGTGCTGGACTGCGTGCCGGTGCGCGGCTTCCAGGCGACGCGGTAACGCCAGGAATCCGCGACAGATCGGACGCGCTGCGCCTGCCGCCAGGAAGACAGCGCGGGCAGCACCGACTCCCACTCGACAGCGGACGCGTCCACGCCTACCGCGGCGAACGCGCTCGCCAGCTCCCCGGCATCGCCCTGCTCGACCGCTCGCCAGAAGACGGAGTCCCCGAGTTCGGTCGCGGCCTCCGCGGGAATCTCAGTACCGGTCTCCAGCCAGAAACGCTGGTGCTGGAAGGCGTAGGTCGGCAGGGCGACCGGACGGGCGCCGTCGAGGAGTACGGTCCAGTCGACGGCCACACCGTTGACATACAGCTCAGCCAGCGCGGTGAGCGCGGCTTCCGGCTCCTGGCGGCCGGATCGCAGCAGGGGGACGACCGTAATGTCACTGTCGTCGGTGAGGCTCGTGCGGGTCATGGCGCTGAGTACGCCGTCGGGGCCCAGTTCCAGGAAGCTGTTCACGCCTTGGCCGGTGAGGTGGGTGATGGCCTGGTGGAACAGGACCGGGTTACGGACGTGGCTGGTCCAGTACGCGGGAGAGGTGGCCTGCTCCGGTGTGAGGGGCAGACCGGTGGAGTCGGAGATGACCGGAATCCGCGGGGCGTTCAGCGTCACCCCAGACAGGACCTGCTCGAAGGTGGCGAGCATTGGCTCCATCAGGGCCGAGTGGAAGGCGTGGCTGACCGTAAGGCGCTTCACCTTCCGACCCCGGGCCCGCCATTCGTCCGCCACCGCTGTGACGGCGTCCTCGTCTCCGGAGATGACGACCGCCTGCGGACCATTCACCGCGGCGATCGACACCCGGCCGTCCAGCGACTCGACGACCTCGTCTTCCGACGCCTGGAGGGAGACCATGGCTCCGCCCTTGGGCAGGGCCTGCATCAACCGACCCCGAGCCACCACCACCTCGGCCGCGTCCTCCAGCGACAACACACCCGCCACATACGCGGCAGCCAGACCACCGATCGAGTGGCCCAGGAGATAGTCCGGGGTCAGGGACCACGACTCCACCAGCCGATAGAGCGCGACCTCCACGGCGAACAGGGCTGCCTGCGTGAACGCGGTCTCGTCCAGCAGCGCCGCCGCCTCGGTGTCAGGTTCGGCGAACAGCACCTCACGCAACGGACGCTCCAGATGCGCGTCGAGCTGAACGCAGATCTCGTCCAGCGCGGACGCGAACACCGGGAACCTCTTCGCCAGTTCACGACCCATGCCCAGCCGCTGCGCGCCCTGCCCAGTGAACAGGAACGCCACACCACCACCGGACCCGACAGACGAACCCTGCACGACACCAGGCCAGGGTCCACCCTGAGCAGCCGCCGCCAGACCATCCAACAGCGCGTCCCGGTCCGAACCGAGAACAACCACCCGATCCTCAAAAGCCGACCGCGACACCACCAACGAATGACCAACATCAACCAAGCTGTGCTCAGGGTGCTTCAACGCCCACTCCCGCAGACGAGCCGCTTGGCTGCGAAGGCCGTCTACACCTCGCGCCGACACCACCCAGGGCACCGTCACGCCCGAGGCCGAATCGGCGTCAGGCACATCGGATACACGATCGACGGCTGGGGCCTGTTCGATGATCGTGTGGGCGTTGGTGCCGCTGATACCGAAGGACGACACCGCAGCCCGGCGTGGTTTGCCCGTCTCGGGCCAGGCGGTGGCCTCGGTCAACAGCTCAACCGCACCGCTCGCCCAATCGACATGCGGGGTCGGTTCGTTGACATGCAGCGTCGCCGGGAGGACGCCGTGCTGCATGGCGAGCACCATCTTGATCACACCGGCGACACCGGCCGCGGCCTGGGTGTGTCCGATGTTCGACTTGATGGAGCCCAGCCGCAGCGGCCGGTCCTCGGGACGATCCTGACCGTAGGTGGCCAGCAGGGCCTGCGCCTCGATCGGGTCACCCAACGCCGTGCCGGTGCCGTGCGCCTCCACCACATCCACATCGGCGGGCGACAGATCCGCAGCCGCCAGGGCCTGGCGGATCACCCGCTGCTGCGACGGACCATTCGGAGCCGTCAGGCCATTGCTCGCACCGTCCTGGTTGACGGCGCTACCCCGGATGACAGCGAGGACGGGGTGGCCCAGGCGCTGCGCGTCCGACAGCCGCTCCAGGACCAACATGCCCACGCCCTCGGCCGGCCCGAACCCATCGGCAGAGACATCGAACGCCTTGCACCGACCATCCGCCGCCAGACCCCGCTGACGACTGAAGTCGACGAACGTCCCCGGAGTGGACATGACGGTCACACCGCCGGCGAGTGCCATGGAGCACTCGCCCTGCCGCAGGGCCTGACCCGCCAAATGCAACGCCACCAGCGACGACGAACACGCCGTATCCACCGTCAGCGCCGGACCCTCAAGACCGAGCAGGTAGGCCACTCGGCCGGAGACAATGCTCGCGGATGCTCCGATGCCCAGCAGCCCTTCCAGGCCGTCCGGGACGGTTCGGAGACGTGCCGCATGGTCGTGGTAGGTGACTCCGGCGAAGACTCCGGTACTGGTCCCCTTCAAACTCAACGGATCGATACCCGCGTTCTCAACCGCCTCCCACGACGCTTCCAGGAGAAGCCGCTGCTGCGGGTCCATCGCCAACGCCTCACGCGGCGAAATCCCGAAGAA
>NZ_JBIRRE010000028.1:0-8417 GCF_044333555.1 Streptomyces sp. NPDC020965 | reverse complement strand
CCCGAACACCACACCGCACTCACCGCCATCAGCACCATCCACACCCACGGCGGACACATCGACTGGACCACCCTCACCCCCCACACACCCACCACCACAATCCCCACCACCGCCTTCCAACACCGCACCTACTGGCTCACCTCCGAAAGCCGCGGGAGCCGCCCCGGGAAGGACGAAGCCTGGCAGTACGAGATCGACTGGCGACCCGTATCGCCCCCCAGGGCAGTCGTCCCCGGTGGCCGCTGGCTCGTTCGAGGGGACGACTCCCTCGCCGCGGAGCTGGCCGCGCGCGGCCTGGACGTGATCGTCGGTGGCGCGGCCGGTGGTCCCGTCGCCGGGGTGCTCTGTGTATCTCCCACACCACTCGGCCTGTTGGAAGCGGTACGAGAAACCCCGGAGGGGGCACGCCTGTGGGCGGTGACCCGAAGCGCCGTCACCACCGGCGCCGGGGACACGCTCACCGACCCCGACGCCGCCCAGGTGTGGGGCCTGGGCCGAGTGGTCGCCCTGGAACGTCCCGCCGGTTGGGGAGGTCTGGTCGACCTGCCGCAGGAGGGAGACGCCGATGCGCTCGGCCGACTCCTCGCCGTGCTCGGCGGGACGGAGGACCAGGTCGCCGTACGCTCGACGGGAGTCTTCGCCCGCCGACTCGTGCCCGCCACCACCGGACGGTGGGGCACCGGCTGGACTCCGCGGGGGACCGTACTGATCACTGGTGGTACGGGGGCCCTCGGCACTCATATCGCCCGGTGGGCCCTGGCTGCGGGCGCCCAGAGGGTCGTGTTGGTGAGCCGTACCGGCGAGGCCGTGACGGATCTCGGTCCGCAGGCCGTCGTGCTCCCCTGCGATGTGACGGACCGGGCGGCCCTCGCCGCCGTCATCGCGGAGTACCCGCCGGACGCGGTCGTGCACGCTGCCGGGGCACCCGGTGACCTGCGGCCAGCGGACACGTACGACGAGGAGTCCTTCACCGCCACGACCGCCGCCAAGGTGACGGGAGCGGCGCTGCTCCACGAACTCCTGGGTGAGCGGCCCCTCGACGCCTTCGTTCTCTTCTCGTCCATCGCGGGCGTGTGGGGTGCGGCGGGACAGGGCGCGTATGCCGCCGCCAATGCCTACCTCGACGCACTGGCCTCCCACCGCCGTGCCCACGGTCTGACCGCCACCTCCATTGCCTGGGGAGCCTGGGCCGACGGGGGCATGGCCACGACCGGTGACGCCGAAGCCGAGCTGCGACGCCGTGCAATCCTCACCATGGCACCGGAGAGGGCGCTCGCCGCTCTCCGCGAGGCGCTGCGCGGGGACTCCGCTTCCACCGTGGTCGCCCGCGTCGACTGGCAGCGGTTCGTAGCGCTCTTCACGGCGGGCAGGCCCAGCCCGCTACTCGACGATCTGCCCGCGGCCCGGGAGACCCGGCCCGGGCCTGCCGCCCTCGGTGAGGTCAACGCCTTTGTCGGTCGGCTCGCGGGTCTCGACACAGACCGCCGGATCGCGCTCCTGGTGGAACACGTCCGCGCCGAGGCCGCCGAGGTGCTGGGGCTGTCCGCCGGCGACGAGATCGAGGCGACCCGCGCCTTCCGTGACGCCGGCTTCGATTCGCTGACCTCGGTCGAACTCCGGACCCGGCTCAGTTCGAGCACCGGAGTGTCGCTGCCCGCGACGGTCGCCTTCGACCACCCCGACGCGGTCGCGCTGGCCCGCCACCTCCAGAGCGAATTGTCCGGCACCATGGTGGACGAGGCCCGAACCGCTCCCGCGGTGACGGCAGGCACGGATGATCCGGTCGTGATCGTCGGTATGGGCGTACGGCTGCCGGGCGGGATCAACTCCCCCGAGGAGTTCTGGGACGTGCTGGCGGACGGCACCGACGCGATCACCGAATTCCCCGTCGACCGCGGCTGGGACGCCGGGACCGCCTCCACGACCCGGCACGGTGGTTTCCTGGCCGACGCGGCTCTCTTCGACGCCGAGTTCTTCGGGATCTCACCGCGTGAAGCACTGGCGATGGACCCGCAACAGCGACTGTTGCTGGAGACCTCCTGGGAAGCGCTCGAACGCGCCGGGATCAACCCCGTTTCCGTACGTGGCACTGATGCCGGAGTATTCATCGGCGGTGCGATGCAGGCGTACGGCATGGGCGCGGACGGCGCGACCGCCGGCTCCGAGGGTTACCTCCTCACCGGTACGTCGTCGAGCGTGCTGTCCGGGCGGCTCTCCTATGTCCTCGGCGCGCAGGGCCCCGGAGTGACGGTGGATACGGCCTGTTCGTCGTCGTTGGTCGCCCTGCACATGGCGGCACAGTCGCTGCGGTCGGGCGAATGCTCCCTGGCACTGGTCGGCGGGGCCACGGTGATGGCTACCCCGACGGGGTTCGTGGAGTTCTCCCGCCAGGGCGGGCTGTCGCCGGATGGTCGGTGCAAGTCGTTCGCCGAGGGCGCGGACGGTACGGGGTGGGCCGAGGGCGTGGGCGTGCTGGTGCTTCAGCGGCTCTCCGATGCCGTACGGGACGGTCGTGAAGTGTTGGCGGTGGTACGGGGGTCCGCCGTCAACCAGGACGGCGCGTCCAACGGCCTCACCGCACCCAACGGTCGTTCTCAGCAACAGGTGATCCGGCAGGCGCTCGCCCATGCGGGACTCGTTCCGTCCGAGGTCGACGCGGTCGAGGCACACGGCACGGGCACGGTACTCGGCGACCCGATCGAGGCGCAGGCACTACTCGCCACCTACGGTCAGGAACGTGAACTGCCGCTGTGGCTGGGCTCGGTGAAATCCAACCTCGGACACACCCAGGCCGCCGCCGGAGTCACCGGCGTCATCAAAATGATCCTCGCCCTACGCCACGAACTCCTCCCCCGCACCCTCCACGTGGACCAGCCCTCCGAAAAGGTCGACTGGACGAAGGGGAGTGTGCGGCTGTTGACGGAGCCGGTGCGCTGGGAGGCGAATGGTCACCCGCGTCGGGCCGGTGTCTCCTCCTTCGGGATGTCCGGGACGAACGCGCATCTCGTTCTTGAGGAACCGCCGTTGTCGACGGCACCGGTCATTTCTGCTGTCGCCGGTGAGGTGGCGCTGGTGGTGTCCGGACGGAGCGCGGACGCGCTGGCGGCGCAGGCGGGCCGGCTCGCGGACCATCTGGAGACCGTCGATGGGTCACTCGCCGGGGTCGCCCGATCCTTGGCGACCGCCCGCGCGGTACGCGAACACCGCGCCGTCGTCTTCGCCAAGGACCCTGCCCACGCGGTCACCCGCCTGCGCGATCTCGCCACCGGATGCCCAACCCCCGACGTCCGCACCGGCACCACCGACCACCCCGGCAAATCCGTACTGGTCTTCCCCGGTCAGGGTGCGCAGTGGACCGGCATGGGCCGCGAGCTGTGGGACACGGAACCCGCCTTCGCCGCACGCATGGAGGAGTGTGCCGCGGCGCTCGCCCCGCATGTGGAATGGTCCCTACGCGATGTCGTGTACGGGACAGCGGATGCCCCCGGGCTCGACCGCGTGGACGTCGTCCAACCCGCGTCCTTCGCCGTGATGGTGTCACTCGCAGCACTGTGGGACACCTACGGCTTCCAACCCGACGCCGTCATCGGACACTCACAAGGCGAAATCGCCGCCGCCTGCGTAGCCGGCGCACTCACCCTCCACGACGCAGCGAAAATCGTCGCGCTGGTCAGTGGAACGGACACGGTCGATGAACGGATCGCGGGGGTGGCGGGCCGAGTGCCGAGGTCGGCGTGGTTCTCCTCGGTCGATGTGGACTGGATGGACGGTTCACCGGGCGGTGACTACTGGATACGGAACCTGCGCGGCCCGGTGCGGTTCGCCGACGCGGTGGCGGAGCTGCGGGACCAGGGGTTCGGTCTCTTCGTCGAGTCGAGCGCCCACCCGGTCCTCACCGCCGCGATCGGTGAGACCGCGGCGGACGCCGTAGCGTTGGGCTCCCTGCACCGGGGGGACGGTGGCCGGGACCGGTTCCTGCGGTCGGCGGCAGAGGTCTTCGTCCACGGCGGCGCCATCGACTGGCCCTCCGTACTCCCCAAAGCCACCCCCGAACCCGTACCCCCCACCGTCTTCGAACGCCAGCGGTACTGGCTGACACCAGGCAAGGGCGATGTATCAGGCGTCGGCCAGGAAGCCGTAGCACACCCCGTACTCGGCGCCATGGTGGAGAACCCCGACACCGGCGGCATCACCCTCACAGGACGAGTATCGGTCGGTCTGCAACCGTGGCTCGCAGACCACCAAGTCTCCGGCACCGTCCTGGTCCCCGGATCCGCACTGATCGAACTCGCCATCCAAGGCGGCGACCGGACCGGCACCCCCTTCCTCGAAGAACTCATCATTGAGACACCCATGGTGCTCGACGAGGACGCGACACTCGCACTGCGCGTCGTCGTGGGTTCGGCGGACCCGGACGGCCGGCGAACGGTCACCGTGCACTCCAAGACCGCGCCCGCGGCCCGGTGGATCCGGCATGCCTCGGGTGCACTCGGACCGGTCACCCCGGCCGAGCCCGAATCCATGCCGTGGCCACCCGTCGACGCAAGCCGGGTGGACACCTCGGACTTCTACGAGGGCCTGGCGGCGGCCGGTTACACCTACGGGCCCGCCTTCCGCGGCGTCCGCTCGGTCTGGCAGCGCGGAGCGGACCTCTTCGCCGAAGCCGAACTGCCCGACGGCCTCGGCACCACCGGCTTCGCCCTGCACCCCGCCCTGCTCGATGCCGTCCTGCACCCCGCCACGGTGTGGAGCGAGGACGGGAAGGTGGCGCTGCCCTTCGCATGGAACGAAGTGGCCGTACACGCCTCCGGGGCGCGTTCGGTACGGGTGCGGCTGACCCGGATCCCTGACGGTGGGGTCCGGCTGGCCGTCACCGACACCGCCGGAACGCCCGTCCTCACCCTCGGCTCGCTGATGACCCGGCCCCTGCCTGCCGCGATCGGACGGCCCGAGGGCGAGGGCGAGGTGTTCGTCGTGGAGTGGGTCGAGGCACCGTTCGCCTCCGGTGCTCCCGTGGCGATGCCGGTCGTCGTGGACGCCGAAGGATTGGACCGGGCCGGGGTGGTGCCCTGGGTCCTGCTGCGGGTGGCGCACGGCCCCGAAGGGCTGTCCGAGCCCCAGCGGGCCCGGGTGGTACTCGCGGATGTACTCGCCGTACTCCAGCGGTTCGTCATCGACCCGCGATGGCAGGACACCCGGCTGACCGTGGTCACCGGACCCGTCACCGACCCCGGTGCGGCAGCCGTGTGGGGCCTGGTCGGCAGCGCGCAGGCCGAACACCCCGGACGCTTCCTGCTCGTCGCCGATGAAGGTGTCGCCGATGAAGGTGTCGAGGCCGCTCCGGACGACGTCGCGCGGAGTACATCGACCGGGATCGCGGAAATCGCCGAGCAGGCCGCCGCCGCGGAAGAGTGGCGGCTCACCGTACGCGACGGCCGGTTCCGGGTGCCGCGCCTGCGCCCCGCCGCGGGAACCGCCGGAACCGGGGAGGAGGGAACGGACGGAGACGCCGGAGGGCAGGACCACCTCACCGGTGCGGGCCCCGACTGGGGCGGCACCGTGCTCGTCACCGGTGGTACCGGCACCCTGGGCGGGCTCGTCGCCGAGCATCTGGCGGCCCGGCACGGAGTGCGTCACTTGGTGCTCGTCTCGCGCCGGGGCCCCGAGGCGGCCGGCGCCGACCAGCTCAAAGCACGGCTGGAAGCCACCGGTACGACCGTCGACCTGGTCGCCTGCGATGTCGCGGACCGGGACGCGGTCCGCACGCTGCTGGCCACCACGGCACCCACCGGGGTCGTCCACACCGCCGGAGTCCTGGACGACGCCACGATCAGCGCACAGAGCGAGGAGCGGATCGACACGGTCTTCCGCCCCAAGGTCGATGCCCTCGTCCACCTGGACGAGCTCACCCGCGACCTCGGGCTCACCGCCTTCGTGGTGTTCTCCGCGGCGGCGGGCGTCCTCGGGAGCGCCGGACAGGCCAACTACGCGGCGGCGAATGCCTTCGCCGACGCCCTCGCCGCCCGCCGCCGGGCTGCCGGTCACCCCTCGTGGTCCCTGGCCTGGGGGCTGTGGGCCCAACCGAGCGGTATGACCGCCCAGGTGCCCCTGCACGGAACGCATCTGAGAGGCGTCGCCGCGCTGCGTGACACCGACGGTCTACGGCTCTTCGACACGGCGCTGAGCAGGGCGGAACCCCTACTCGTACCGATCGCCCTGCATATGCCCGCGCTCCGCGCGCTCGCCGTCGAAGGCCGGCTCCCCGCACTGTTGCGGGAGGTCGTCGGCCCCGTCCGGCGCTCGGTCACGACCCCGGCCGAACCGGTCCTGCCGGTGGGCGGCGCGGCGTGGCCCACCAGCGGGACCGGTGACACCGACCGGCGTGACCGGCTGATCGAGCTGGTCCGCCGCGAAGCCGCGACGGCTCTCGGCCTTCCGATCAGCGGTGTCTCACCGCGCCGCGCCTTCCAGGAGCTGGGGCTCGATTCGTTGACCTCGGTCGAGCTGCGGAACCGGCTCAGCGCCGTGACCGGCCTCAAGCTCCCCGCGACCGTGGTCTTCGACCGGCCCGACGCGGTGGCTCTGGCGGAGTACCTCGACACCCGGCTCTCCGGCACCGAGACCACCACCACGACCAACGCGAAGCCCACCGCTGTCGCGGATGATCCCGTGGCGATCGTCGGCATGGGACTGCGGCTGCCCGGTGGCATCACCGACCCGGAGGGGTTCTGGCACCTGCTGTCGGAGGGGCTCGACGCCGTCACCGGGTTCCCGACCGATCGGGGCTGGGATCTGGAGCGGCTCTACGACCCGGACCCGGACCGGCCCGGGACCACGTACACGCGGCAAGGCGGCTTCCTCCACGACGCGGGGCTGTTCGACGCCGAGTTCTTCGGGATCTCACCGCGCGAGGCACTGGCGATGGACCCGCAACAACGGCTGCTCCTTGAGACCTCCTGGGAAGCACTCGAACGTGCCGAGATCGACCCCGCCTCGCTGCGCGGCCGGGATGTCGGCGTCTTCACCGGGCTGATGTACCACGACTACGCCACCGGGGCCCCGCCGGCGAACCTGGAAGGGTTGCTCGGCACGGGCACCGCGGCGAGCGTCGCGGCGGGGCGCGTCTCCTACGTACTCGGTGTCCAGGGGCCAGCCGTGACCATCGACACGGCGTGTTCGTCGTCGCTGGTCGCCCTGCATATGGCGGCACAGTCGGTCCGGTCCGGTGAGTGCTCCATGGCGCTCGCGGGCGGGGTGACCGTGATGGCGACACCCGCCGGATTCGTGGAGTTCTCCCGGCAGCGCGGGCTGTCGCCGGACGGCCGGTGCAAGTCGTTCGCCGAGGGCGCGGATGGTACGGGGTGGGCCGAGGGCGTCGGCGTGCTGGTGCTCCAACGCCTCTCCGATGCCGTACGGGACGGTCGTGACATCTTGGCGGTGGTACGGGGGTCCGCCGTCAACCAGGACGGCGCATCCAACGGCCTCACCGCACCCAACGGCCCCGCACAACAGAAAGTCATCCGACAAGCCCTCGCCAACGCAGGACTCACCCCCGCCGAAGTCGACGCGGTCGAAGCCCACGGCACGGGTACCTCACTGGGTGACCCGATCGAGGCGGAAGCACTCCTGGCCACCTACGGTCAGGAACGTGAACTGCCACTGTGGCTGGGCTCGGTGAAATCCAACATCGGCCACGCACAGGCGGCGGCCGGAGTCACCGGCGTCATCAAAATGATCCTCGCCCTACGCCACGAACTCCTCCCCCGCACCATGCACGTGGACCAGCCGTCCGAGAAGGTCGACTGGACGACGGGCAAGGTGGAACTCCTGACCGAGCCGGTGCCGTGGGAGACGAAGGGTCGCCCGCGTCGGGCCGCTGTCTCCTCCTTCGGTGTCTCCGGGACCAACGCCCATATGGTCATCGAGGAACCGCCGGTCCGTACACCGGCCATGCCCCTGTCAGCCCCCACCAGGACCGAGCTGGTGCCGCTGGTGATCTCGGGCCGCACTCCGGCCGCGCTCAAGGCCCAGGCCGAGCGGTTGGCCGACCACCTGGAGTCGACCGGTGCCACACCGGCTGCCGTGGCCCGCTCCCTGGCCACGACCCGTACAACATCCTGGGAATGGCGCGCCGCAGTCGTCGCCGAGGACACTACGGAGGCCGTGGAGGGGCTGCGCGGGCTGACCGTACCAACGGCCCCCGCGAGCGGTGGTGGGGTGGGGTGGGTGTTCGCTGGTCAGGGTTCCCAATGGCCCGGCATGGGACAGGAACTCTACGAGACCTACCCCGTGTATGCAGAGGCGTTCGACGCGGCCTGTGCGGAACTGGACCAGGCGCTGGCGGGGTCGGTGCCCTGCCCCGTGAAGGACGTGGTCTTCGCCCCGGCCGACAGTGAGAAGGCCGCCCTCCTGCGCGA
>NZ_JBIRRE010000027.1:0-12073 GCF_044333555.1 Streptomyces sp. NPDC020965 | reverse complement strand
CGCACCCTCACTCCCCAACAACGCCTCCCCCGGATACACACCCAAACCAATCAACACATCACGAAAATTCACCCCCGCAGCACGCACCGCAACCCGCACCTCACCCACACCCAACCCACCACCCACACCCGCACTCACCACATCCAGCCCCTCCAGAGTCCCCACACCAGAACCCACCCCCACACCCACACGCCAACCAGACCCCACCCCACCCACAACCTCAGCCCCACCAGTGAATGTCTCCGGAATCACCAACCCATCACCACCAGCCCGCACCAACCGCGGCACCAACAACCCACCACCCCGCACCGCAACCTGACCCTCACCACACACCACACCATCAACCAACCCACCCCACCCCACACCCTCAACACCAGCCACATCCACCAACACAAACCGACCCGGATGCTCCGACTGCGCACTCCGCAACAAACCCCACACCCCAGCACCACCCACATCCCCCACACCCTCACCCGAACCCACCGACACAGCACCCCACGTCACCACCACCAACCGCGACACACCACCAACCAACCCCAACCACTCCCGCACCACACCCAACACACCACACACCACATCCACCGCATCCCCACCCCCACCAACAACCGGCAGAAGCACCACGTCAGGCTCAACGCCATCAACCATCAACTCACCAACCGAGCCACACACACGCGGCTCGATCCCACGCCCCAACAGGCCACCCAACAACCCATCAACAGACCCACTCAGACCCGGCACATCAAGCAACGCCCAGTCGCCGAGCTCAACAGCCTCCTGTTCCGGGAGTTCACCCAACGGCGCCCACTCAAGCGCGAACAGGTCTTCCTGTACTGCGGTTCGAACCCCGTTGAGCTGCTGAGGGTCCAACGCCCGCAGAACGAGTGAGTCGACCGAGAGCACAGGCTCGCCATGAGCGTCGGCCGCGACCAGGCTTATCGCTTCGTCCCCGTGCGGGCGCAGCCGAGCACGCAGCATCGGTGCTCCGCTCGCGTGGAGTGACACACCATTCCAAGAGAACGGCAGCTTCCCAGGCTGGGCCTCCTCGGACGGTTCGCTGTCTCCGAGGGCGGTCAGTCCGATCGCCTGGAGGGCGGCGTCGAGCAGCGCGGGATGGAGACCGAACTCGGCGGCTCTGTCCTGCTCGCTCTCCGGCAGCTCCACCTCGGCGAACACCTCGTCGCCCCGGCGCCAGGCAGCCCGCAACCCCCGGAACGCCGGACCGTACCCGTAGCCGGCCAGGTCCAACTGCGAGTAGAAGTCGGCGATGTCCAACGGAGTCGCGTTCTGCGGCGGCCATATCGAGAGATCGGCGTCCGCGAATTCCTCCACAGGACCGCCCGCGAGGATGCCGCCCGCGTGGTGCGTCCATGCCCGCTCGCTATCGAGGTCGCCGTCAGCGTGCGGACGGGAGTAGATGTCCACAGCCGAACGTCCGGTCTCGTCCGCTGCTCCGACCACGACCTGAAGGTCTCGCGCGTCATCTGCCAGCAGCAACGGGGCCTGGATGACCAGCTCTTCCAGGCGAGTGCGTCCGACCTGGTCTCCAGCGCGTACGGCCAGTTCCAGGAAGGCGGTGCCGGGCAGGAGTACGGAGCCGAGGACAGCATGGTCGGCCAACCAAGGGTGCGTACGCAGAGAGAGACGGCCAGTGAGTACCACTAGATCGCTCTCTGCGACCCCCACGCTGGCGCCGAGGAATGGGTGGTCTACGGCACCCAACCCCAGTTCCTGTGCGTCACCGGCAGTCTGCGACGCGGTGTCCAGCCAGTAGTGACGGCGTTGGAAGGCATAGGCGGGCAGATCGACTCGGCGGGCGCTCATTCCAGTGAATGCGGCCGTATTCCAGTCGATGGGGAGTCCAGCGACGAAGAGTTCAGCCGCTGCGGTGAGGAAGGTCTCGTGTTCGTTCTCGTCGCGGCGCAGGGTGCCGATGGACAGGCCGTTCGCTTCGGCCTGGTCGAGGGTGTCCTGAACGCTCATCGCCAGGACGGGGTGCGGAGACACCTCCACGAAGGCGGTGAGGCCGTCGGCGATCAGGGTTTGAACGGTCTCGTGGAAGCGGACGGTGCCCCGGATGTTGTCGAACCAGTACGAGGCGTCCATCCGCGACGTGTCGATACGAGCAGCGCTCACCGTGGAGTAGAGGGGGATACGGGAGGTCTTGGGCTCGATCCCGGACAGGATCTCCAGCAGCTCGTCGTGGATGCGCTCCATATGGGCCGAGTGGGACGCGTAGTCCACCGGCACCCACTTCGTCCGCACACCCTGAGCAGTCAGTCCCTCCACCACGGGGGTGAGGGCAGACCGGTCCCCCGACAGGACCACGGACGAGGGTCCATTGACAGCCGCCAGGGACACACCGTCCCCGGTCAACGCCTCAGCCTCAACGGCGGGGAGCGCGACGGACACCATCGCGCCGTCACCCGCCATCGCCCGCACGGCACGGCTCCGCAACGCCACGACCCGCGCCGCATCCTCCACCGACAGCGCCCCCGCCACACACGCAGCGGCAATCTCACCCTGTGAGTGACCCACCACAGCGGCCGGGACCACACCCCATGACTCCCAGACCGCCGCCAGGGAGACCATCACGGCCCAGAGGACGGGCTGCACCACATCCACCCGCTCCAGACCGGGCGTGCCCGGCTCACCCCGCACCACATCAATCAGGGACCAGTCCACCAGCGGATCCAACCCAGCCGCGCACTCGTCCAACCGCGCCCGGAAGACGGGCGAAGAGGCATACAGCTCACGCCCCATCCCCACCCACTGCGACCCCTGACCCGGGAACACAAACACCGCCCGGGTCAGCGATACATCCCCAGACGACTGAACCAACCCCGGCCACGGCGCCCCCTCAGCCGCCGCCGCCAGCCCATCAAGCAGCGCCTCACGCTGGGAACCCAGCACCACCAACCGGTCCTCAAACACCGACCGCGACGACAGGAGGGAGAAGCCCACATCCACCGGACGGTCTTCAGGCCGCTCCAACAGCCATTCCCGCAACCGCGCCGCCTGCGCCCGCAGCGCACCCTCGCCACGGCCCGACAGCACCCACGCCACCGAGCCGGCAGGAGTCTCCTCCCGCGAAGCCGCAACCTCGATCTGGCTCTCAGGCGCCTGCTCAACAACGATGTGCGCGTTCGTACCGCTGATACCGAACGACGACACCGCGGCCCGCCGCGGACGACCCACCTCAGGCCACGGCATGGCCTCCGTCAGCAACTCCACCGCGCCACTCGCCCAATCGACATGCGGCGTCGGCTCATCCACATGCAACGTCGCCGGCAACACACCATGCCGCAGAGCCATCACCATCTTGATCACACCCGCCACACCAGCCGCAGCCTGCGTATGACCAATGTTCGACTTCAACGAACCCAACCGCAGCGGACGACCCTCCGGACGACCCTGACCGTAGGTCGCCAACAACGCCTGCGCCTCAATCGGGTCACCCAGCGCCGTCCCCGTACCGTGCGCCTCCACCACATCCACATCGGCGGTGGAGAGAGCGGCCGACGCGAGTGCCTGACGGATCACCCGCTGCTGCGACGGACCATTCGGCGCGGTCAGACCATTGCTGGCGCCATCCTGGTTCACCGCACTGGAACGAACCACCGCAAGGATCGGGTGGCCCAGGCGCTGGGCCTCCGAGAGCCGCTCCACGACCAGCACACCGACGCCTTCGGCCGGTCCGAACCCGTCCGCCGCAGCGGCGAACGCCTTGCACCGGCCGTCC
This sequence comes from Streptomyces sp. NPDC020965, assembly GCF_044333555.1. Classification (NCBI taxonomy): domain Bacteria; kingdom Bacillati; phylum Actinomycetota; class Actinomycetes; order Kitasatosporales; family Streptomycetaceae; genus Streptomyces; species Streptomyces sp. NPDC020965. The sequence goes on along the minus strand of NZ_JBIRRE010000027.1, from coordinate 8,334 downwards.
ACCGCCAGACCCCGCTGACGGCTGAGGTCGACGTACGTCCCCGGGGTCGCCATCACGGTGACACCGCCGGCCAGCGCCATCGAGCACTCACCCTGACGCAGTGCGTGGGCGGCCAGGTGCAGCGCCACCAGCGACGACGAGCAGGCCGTGTCGACGGTGAGGGCCGGGCCCTCCAGCCCCATCGCGTAGGCGATCCGGCCGGAGACCACGCTGCTCGCGTTGCCGGTGCCGAGGTATCCGCCCACGTCCTCGGAGACCGCGTCGAGCTGGGTCGCGTAGTCGTGGTACATGACGCCCGCGAAGACGCCCGTGTCCGTGCCCTTCAGGGAGAGCGGGTCGATTCCGGCGCTCTCGACCGCCTCCCAAGACGTCTCCAGGAGAAGGCGCTGCTGGGGGTCCATCGCCAGCGCCTCACGCGGCGAAATCCCGAAGAAGCCCGCATCGAACTCACCGGCGTCGTGCAGGAAGCCACCATGGCGGGTGTACGAGGTGCCGGGGTTGGCCGGGTCCGGGTCATACAGTTTCTCGATGTCCCAGCCCCGGTCGAGCGGGAGCCCGGAGATGGCGTCCTCGCCCTTCGTCACGAGCTGCCACAGCTGCTCCGGTGAGGTGACCCCGCCCGGGTAACGGCAGGCCATGCCCACCACGGCGATCGGTTCGTCGATGGCCGCGAGCGCCGCCTGCTGCGGCGCTGACGGCGTCCGGTCGTCGCCGTCCGGGAACATCGAGTCCAGCAGATGCAGTGCGATGGCGAGCGGTGTCGGGTAGTCGAATACCAGGGTGGCGGGGAGTCGCAGTCCGGTGGCCGCGTTGAGCCGGTTGCGCAGTTCCACTGAGGTGAGCGAGTCGAAGCCCAGCTCCCGGAAGGCGCGTTCGGCCCCGACGCTGTCGGCGCCGGCGTGTCCCAGGACCGCCGCCGCGTTGGCGCGGACGAGTTCCAGCGTCTCCCGCTGTCGTTCGGCCAGCGGCAGCAAGGCGAGTCGCGCGGCGAGGCCGGTCCCGGCCGCCGCGCCGGTGCCCGCGGTGCGGCGACCCGGTACCCGTACCAGGTCGCGGAAGAGATGGGGCAGGTCACCGGCACGGGCCCGGTCGCGCAACGCTCCGGTGTTCAGCGGCACGGGAAGCAGATGGGCCCTGCTCTGGGCGGTCGCGGTGTCGAACAGCGCGAGACCCTGTTCGGTGGTGAGCGGGTCCGCTCCCTTGCGGTGCATTCTGCCCCGGTCCTGCTCGGCCAGATGGCCGGTCATCGCGCTGGCCTCAGCCCACAGCCCCCAGCCCAGGGAGATTGCGGACAGGCCATGGGCTCGCCGGTGCTGGGCGAGCGCGTCGAGGAACGCGTTCGCCGCGCCGTAACCCGCCTGGCCCGCGTTGCCGAACGTACCGGTCGCCGAAGAGAACAGGACGAACGCGGAGAGCGGCAGCTCGGCGGTGAGCTGGTGCAGATTCCAGGCCGCGGTGGCCTTCGGGGCGAGTACGGCGCCGATACGGGCCGGGGTCAGCGACTCCAGCATGGCGTCGTCCAGCACTCCGGCCGCGTGGACGACGGCGGTCAGCGGGTACGCGTCCGGGACGGCGGCCAGCAGTTCGGCGAGTGCGCCCCGGTCGGTCGTATCGCAGGCGACGGCCTCGGCCAGTGTCCCCGTAGCACGCAGATCGGCGAGCAGGGTCTCAGACCCGGCCGCCCGCGCGCCCTGACGGCTGACGAGAAGCAGTCGACGGGCGCCGCGGTCGGCGAGGTGGCGGGCGAGGGCGGCACCGAGGACACCCGTGCCGCCGGTGATCAGTACGGTGCCTTCGGTGGCCCACTCCGTCGGGGCCCCGGTCTCCTCCATCATGGCGCGGTGGAGCCTCGGGACGAGGAGTTCACCGTGGCGGATCGCCGTCTGCGGCTCACCGCCGCGTACGGCGTCCACCACTGAGCCGTCGGTGAGGGCCTGCTGATCCGCGTCCACCAGCAGGAAGCGGTCCGGGTGCTCCAGTTGGGCGGTACGGATCAATCCCCAGACGGCGGCGGCGGCCAGATCGGTGATGTCCGCGTCCGACTCCGTCGCGATCGCGCCACGGGTCACCACGATCAGCCGGGACGCGGTCGGTTCCGGTCTGCGCAACCACTCCTGGAGCACGCCGAGGAGCCGGCTGACCAGAGCGTCGGCTTCGTTGGCCGCCGTGGTGGTCAGTACGGGGAGGAGGACGTCGACCGGCGCATTCTGGCCATCGGCGGGTACGGCTTCGAGCCCGGGGTGGACCTCGGTCGGGACGCCCCGCACGGTGAGGGCGTCCGCCAATGCCTCCGTCTCGCCACCGCCGATGCCCGCGATGTCGAGGATTGCCCATGGGCCGGTGGCGGCTTCGGTCCCGGTCACGGGTCCTGCCGGGATCCAGTCCAACGCGAACAGGCTGTTCTGTCCTGCCCCTGGCCGGGTCCGTAGCTGCTCGGCACTGACCGGGCGCAGCGTCAGCGAGTCGATGGAGACGACGGGCGCGCCAGTGGTGTCCGCCGCGAGCAGGCTGACGGCGTCCGGTCCCTGTGGGGTGAGTCGTACGCGGAGTGTCGACGCGCCGACGGCGTGCAGGGCGGCACCGGTCCACGAGAACGGCAGCCAGCCCTGGCCTTCGATGTCGGTCGCGCGGTCGCCGAGGTGGAAGCCGATGGCGTGGAGCGCCGCGTCGAGGAGGGCCGGGTGGACTCCGTAATCTCCGGGGGCGGCGGTGTCGTCCTGGTGGTCGGGGAGGGCGACCTCGGCGTAGATCTCCTCACCGCTGCGCCAGGCGGCGCGCAGGCCCTGGAACAGGGGGCCGTACTCCAGTCCGGTCCGGTTGAGGCGTGGGTAGATGTCCGTCACCGGTAGGGGTGTGGCACCGTGCGGCGGCCAGACGGAGAGTCCGGTGTCCTCGGTGTCGGTACGAGTGGTGGGTGCGAGGGTTCCGGAGGCGTGGTGGGTCCATCGTTCCTGGGCGGCGGGCTCGTCCTCGGGGTGGGGACGGGAGTAGATGTCGACGGCCCTGATCCCGTCTCCGTCGGCCGGTCCTACCTGGATCTGGAGATCGGTCGCCCGGTCCTCTGCGAGCACCAGGGGTGCTTGCAGGATCAGTTCTTCGACCTGGGGGCAGTCGACGTGGTCGGCCGCGCGGATCGCGAGTTCCAGGAAGGCGGTGCCGGGCAGGAGTACGGAGCCGAGGACGGCGTGGTCGGCCAGCCAGGGGTGCGTACGCAGCGAGATCTGGCCGGTGAGGACGGTCGTGTCGCCCTCCGCCATGGCAACGACGGCGCCGAGCAGTGGGTGTCCTACGGTGCCGAGGCCCAGGCCACGGGCATCGGTGGGGGTCGTGGATGCGGCGCGCAGCCAGAAGCGTTCGCGGGCGAAGGCGTAGGTGGGGAGGTCGACGCGCTGGGGGGAACGGCCCGTGTAGGCGGCCGTGTTCCAGTCGATGGGGAGGCCGGCGACGAAGAGTTCAGCCGCTGCGGTGAGGAGGGTTTCGTGTTCGTTCTCGTCGCGGCGGAGGGTGCCGATGGAGAGACCGGTGGCTTCGGCCTGGTCGAGGGTGTCCTGGACGCTCATCGCCAGGACGGGGTGCGGAGACACCTCTACGAAGGCGGTGAGGCCGTCGGTGATGAGGGCCTGGACGGTCTCGTGGAAGCGGACGGTGCCCCGGATGTTGTCGAACCAGTACGAGGCGTCCATCCGCGATGTGTCGATGACCTCGGCCGACACGGTGGAGTAGAGGGGGATACGGGAGGTCTTGGGCTCGATCCCGGACAGGATCTCCAGCAGCTCGTCGTGGATGCGTTCCATATGGGCGGAGTGGGACGCGTAGTCCACCGGCACCCACTTCGTCCGCACACCCTGAGCAGTCAGTCCCTCCACCACGGGGGTGAGGGCGGACCGGTCCCCTGAGAGGACGACGGACGAGGGTCCATTGACGGCGGCCAGGGACACGCCGTCCCCGGTCAACGCCTCAGCCTCAGCGGCGGGGAGCGCGACGGACACCATCGCGCCGTCGCCCGCCATCGCCCGCACGGCACGGCTCCGCAACGCCACAACCTGCGCGGCGTCCTCCACCGACAACGCCCCCGCCACACACGCGGCGGCAATCTCCCCCTGCGAATGACCCACCACAGCGGCCGGAACAACACCCCACGACTCCCAGACAGCCGCCAGCGACACCATCACCGCCCAGAGGACGGGCTGGACGACGTCCACCCGCTCCAGACCGGGCGTGCCCGGCTCACCCCGTACAACATCGATCAGGGACCAGTCCACCAGCGGATCCAACGCAGCCGCGCACTCGTCCAACCGCGCCCGGAAGACGGGAGACGACGCGTACAACTCACGCCCCATCCCCACCCACTGCGACCCCTGACCTGGGAAGACGAACACCGGCCGATCAGCAACCACACCACCACCCGACCCACCCACCACACCCGGCCACGGCGCACCCTCAACAAACGCCGCCAGCCCATCCACCAACACCTGACGATCAGAACCCAGCACCACCAACCGATCCCGATGCAACGACCGCGACGACAACAACGAGAAGCCGATATCGGTCGCACTGTGCTCCGGCTGCTCGTTCGCCCAGTCACGCAGTCGGGCCGCCTGCCGGATCAGGCCCTCCTTGCCCCGTCCGGAGATCACCCATGCCGTGGGCTCCGCGCCTGTCTCGCCCGACGGAACGTCCGTTTCGCCTGATGAGACCTCCGGTGCTTGTTCGAGGATGGTGTGCGCGTTGGTGCCGCTGATGCCGAATGACGACACCGCGGCCCGGCGCGGACGGTCCGTCTCGGGCCAGGGCGTCGCCTCGGTCAGCAGCTCGACCGCGCCGCTCGCCCAATCGACGTGTGGCGTCGGCTCATCGACATGGAGGGTCGCCGGAAGAACACCGTGCTGGAGCGCCATCACCATCTTGATCACACCCGCCACACCGGCCGCAGCCTGCGTGTGCCCGATGTTCGACTTCAGCGAGCCGAGCAACAGCGGCCGGTCCTCGGGACGGTCCTGACCATAGGTCGCCAGCAGGGCCTGCGCCTCGATCGGGTCACCCAGATTCGTCCCCGTGCCATGCGCCTCGACCGCGTCCACATCGGCGGTCGTCAGCCCGGCCGTCGACAGGGCCTGACGGATCACCCGCTGCTGCGACGGACCATTCGGCGCCGTCAACCCATTACTCGCACCATCCTGATTCACCGCACTCGAACGAACCACCGCAAGAATCGGGTGACCGAGCCGCTGGGCGTCCGACAACCGCTCCACCAACACCATCCCAACACCCTCAGCCCAACCCGTACCATCAGCGCCAGCCGCGAACGCCTTACACCGACCATCCGGCGCCAACCCCCGCTGACGACTGAACTCCACAAACATCCCCGGCGTCGCCATCACCGTCACACCACCGGCCAACGCCATCGAGCACTCACCCTGACGCAACGCCTGCGCCGCCCAATGCAGCGCGACCAACGACGACGAACACGCCGTATCCACCGTCACCGCCGGACCCTCAGTCCCCAACACATACGCCACCCGGCCCGACACCACACTCCCCGCATTACCGGTTCCGAGGTAGCCTTCGAGCCCTTCGGCGACGGGTGTCATCGGCGAGGCGTAGTCGTGGTAGCTCATCCCAGTGAAAACACCGGTCGAGCTGCCCTTCAGGGAGAGCGGGTCGATTCCGGCGCTCTCGATCGCCTCCCAAGACGTCTCCAGGAGGAGCCGCTGCTGCGGGTCCATCGCCAGCGCCTCACGGGGCGAAATCCCGAAGAAGCCCGCATCGAACTCACCGGCCTCGTGAAGGAAGCCACCCTCGTTCGCGTACGAGGTCCCCGGGTGATCCGGATCCGGGTGGTACAGCGACTCAATGTCCCAGCCACGGTCAGTGGGGAAGCCGGAGACGGCGTCACCGCCCTCCGCGACCAGCCGCCACAACTGCTCGGGCGTACGGATTCCCCCGGGCAGACGGCAGGCCATCCCGACGATGGCCAGCGGCTCATCCGGGCTTGCGGTGGCCACCGTGTCGGATCGGTGTGGAGTGCCGGCCGGGTCCGTGCCCGTGAGTTCGCCGAGAATGAAGTCGGCGACGGCGAGCGGGGTCGGGTAGTCGAAGACCAGCGTCGGGGGAAGCGGCCGACCGGTGGTCCGGATGAGTCGGTTGCAGAACTCGATCGCGGTCAGCGAGTCAAAACCCAGCTCACGGAAGGCACGATTGGGTTCCACACCGGCCGTGTTGGCGTGGCCGAGCACGGCTGCGGCATGGCTGCGTACCGCTTCCAGGACCAGCCGGGACCGGTCCTCGTCGGGGAGACCTGCGAGCCGGGAGCCGAGTTCCGACGGGAGGGTGTCGGCCCCCGTCTCGGCGAGCAGCGCGGCGATCTGCGGAATGTCGTGCAGCAAGGGCTTGGGGCGGGCGGTGGCGAGCAGCGGGTAGAAGCGTTCCCAGGCGACATCGGCGATGGTGACGGTGGTGTCACCGCGGTCGAGTACCCGGCTCAGCAGGCCGGTCGCCGACTCGGGGCGCATGGGCTGGAGGCCGCGGCGGTCGAGCGCACGGCCGAGGTCTCCGGCTGCCGCCATGCCGCCGTCGGCCCAGGGGCCCCAGGCGATGGAGCTGGCCGGAAGTCCCAGGTCACGGCGGTGTTCGGCGAGTGCGTCCAGATAGGCGTTGGCGGCGGCGTAGGAGCCCTGGCCGCCGCCGCCACCCCAGGTCGCGGCGGCGGATGAGAAGAGGACGAAGGCCGAAAGGGGCAGATCGGCCGTCAGCTCGTGGAGGTTGTTCGCTCCGGTGTACTTGGCCGCGAGGACGGTCGCCATCCGGTCCGGGGTCAGGGAGTCGATGACCCCGTCGTCGAGGACACCTGCCGTGTGGATGACGGCGCTGAGCGGGTGCTCGGCGGGTATCGCGGCCAGGACGGCGGCGAGCGCGTCACGGTCGGCGATATCGCAGCCGACGATCTCGGCGGGGCAGCCCGCTGCTTCGAGTTCCGTGAGCAGGGCTTCGGCTCCGGGTGCGCGGTCGCCACTGCGGCTGAGGAGGAGAAGGCGCTGTGCTCCGCGTTCGGCGGCCCATCGGGCGATGCGTCCGCCGAGGGCTCCGGTGCCACCGGTGATCAGTACGGTGCCTCCGGCTGCGCGGGCATCCGCGCCGGTCGCGACGACGGGCGCGGGCGCGGCTGGGACGAGCCGTCGTACGAGGAGCCCGGCCGGGCGGACGGCCACCTGGTCCTCGGCTCCATCGGCGAGGGCGGAGCACAGCTGATCCCAGCCGTGGTCGTCGACGGTCTCGGGGAGGTCGGCGAGGCCGCCCCAGCGTGCGGGGTGCTCCAGGCCGACGACCTGGCCGAATCCCCAGATCATCGCCTGGAGCGGGGAACGCAACGGGTCGGGGCGCCCGGTGGAGACGGCGCCTCGGGTCAGGCACCACAGGGGGGCCTGGATCCGTGCGTCGCCGAGCGCCTGCACCAGGGCGAGCGTCCCGGCGACACCGTGCGGGACGGCGGGCGAGGTGTCGGAGGCCGCCTCGGCCAGCCCCAGCAGGGACACCACACCGGACAGTGGGCCGTCCATGGCGGCGGCCTCGGCCTCCAGTCGGGTGTGCCAGGCGTGGCGGTCGGTCTCCGACATGGACGCGTCCAGGGTTACGGGGATGACCGCGGCTCCGTGTCGGCGGAGGGCGGCGGCGCATTCCGTGGCGGTCTCGTCGTACCCGGTCGGGGTGATGACCAGCCAAGTACCGGAGAGTGCGGTGGTGGGGGCGCCGGTGCGGGGCTTCCAGGTGATCCGGTAGCGCCAGGAGTCCGTGGTGGACCGGGCGTGCTGTGCCTGGCGCCAGGAGGTCAGGGCGGGCAGTAGCTGGCCCCACTCCTCGGCGGAGGCTTCCGCGCCCAGCTCGGCGAAGATGGTCGCCAGTTCCGCGGCGTCGCCACGCTCGACCATGCCCCAGAACGGGTCGTCGTCAAGGCCGGTGGCAGGGCGGGTACCGGTCGGCAGCCAGAACCACTGGTGGCGGAAGGCATATGTGGGCAGGGTGACCAGGCGCGCACCGGTGCCTTCCTGGACGGCCCGGAAGTCGACGTGTGTTCCGTTGACGTACAGCTCGGCGAGCGCGGTCAGCGCGGAGTGCGGCTCGTCGCGGTCGGCGCGGAGCAGGGGGGTGACGACGGTGTTGTCCCGACCCACGACGCTGGTACGGGTCATGGCGCTGAGTACGCCGTCGGGGCCCAGTTCCAGGAAGGCACTGACACCCTGCTCGGTGAGGTGGGTGATGGCCTGGTGGAACAGGACCGGGTTACGGACGTGGGCGGTCCAGTACGCGGGAGAGGTGGCCTGCTCCGGTGTGAGGGGT
>NZ_JBIRRE010000026.1:0-12345 GCF_044333555.1 Streptomyces sp. NPDC020965 | reverse complement strand
GCCCCAACACCCCCACCCAACTCAGGAAGATCAAGCACCGCCCACTCACCCACATCCCGACCACTCACCCCAACCGGACCAGCAAACGGACCCCACTGAACGGTGTAGAGGTTGTCGACCACACCGCTGTCACCGGTACGCAACTGCTCGGAGGTGACCGGGCGCAGTACCAGCGAGTCGACCGTGAGCACGGGCTCCCCGGTGGCGTCCGCCGCGAGCAGGCTCACTGCCTCGTCACCGGCGGGACGCAGATGGACGCGTAGCAGGGACGCGCCACTCGCCTCCAGGGACACGCCTGACCACGAGAAAGGCAACCGTCCCTGTGCGGGCCGATCGGCGAAGTCGCCATGCGCGGCAAATGTGATCGCGTGCAGCGCGGCGTCGAGCAGCGCGGGATGGAGGCCGAACTCGGCGGCTGTGTCCTGCTCGCTCTCCGGCAGCTCCACCTCGGCGAACACCTCGTCGCCCCGGCGCCAGGCAGCCCGCAGCCCCCGGAACGCCGGACCGTAGGCAAACCCGCCTGCGTCGAGCTGTGCGTAAAAGTCCTCGACCTCAATCGAGGCCGCGTCGCGGGGCGGCCACACCGACAGATCGCTGTTCTGAGCATCCGTCTTGCTACTGGTCAAGGTGCCGGTTGCATGGTGGACCCAGGCGTCCTGGTCCTGCCAGTTGTCCTCAACACGGTGACGGGAGTAGATATCCACGGAGCGGTACCCGGACTCGTCGGCGCCGACCATCACCTGGACATCCACTGCCTCATCGCCGGTGAGCACCAGCGGGGCCTGGATAACCAGTTCTTCGACGCGGGCGCAGCCGACCTGGTCACCAGCGCGTACGGCCAGTTCCAGGAAGGCGGTGCCGGGCAGGAGTACGGAGCCGAGGACGGCATGGTCGGCCAGCCAGGCGTGTGTGCGGAGGGAAACGCGGCCGGTCAGCACGACCACATCACCCTCGGCCATCGACACGGCCGCGCCCAGCAGAGGGTGTCCGACCGCGCCCAGGCCCAACGATCCCGCGTCACCAGTCTGCCCACCGCCGGCGGGCAACCAGTAGTGATCCCGTTGGAAGGCGTAGGTAGGGAGGTCGACTCGGCGGGCGCTCATGCCTGTGAAGGCGGCCGTGTGCCAGTCGATGGGGAGGCCGGCGACGAAGAGTTGGGCGGCGGCGGTGAGGAAGGTCTCGTGTTCGTTCTCGTCGCGGCGCAGGGTGCCGATGGACAGGCCGTTCGCTTCGGCCTGGTCGAGGGTGTCCTGAACGCTCATCGCCAGGACGGGGTGAGGGGAGACCTCTACGAAGGCGGTGAGGCCGTCGGTGATCAGGGCCTGGACGGTCTCGTGGAAGCGGACGGTGCCCCGGATGTTGTCGAACCAGTACGAGGCGTCCATGACCGACGTGTCAATGACCTCCGCCGACACCGTGGAGTACAGCGGGACCCGGGAGCTGGTCGGGGTGATCCCGGACAGGATCTCCAGCAGCTCGTCATGGATGCGCTCCATATGGGCCGAGTGGGACGCGTAGTCCACCGGCACCCACTTCGTCCGCACACCCTGAGCAGTCAGTCCCTCCACCACGGGAGTGAGGGCAGACCGGTCCCCCGACAGGACCACGGACGACGGACCGTTGACAGCCGCCAGCGACACACCCTCCCCGGTCAACGCCTCAGCCTCAGCGGCAGGGAGCGCGACCGACACCATCGCACCGTCACCCGCCATCGCCCGCACGGCACGGCTCCGCAACGCCACAACCCGCGCCGCATCCTCCACCGACAACGCACCCGCCACACACGCAGCAGCAATCTCACCCTGCGAATGACCCACCACAGCAGCCGGAACAACACCCCACGACTCCCACACCGCCGCCAGCGACACCATCACCGCCCACAACACCGGCTGAACCACATCCACCCGCTCCAGACCAGGAGCCCCGGACCCACCCCGCACCACATCAATCAGCGACCACTCCACCAACGGATCCAACGCAGCCGCACACTCATCCAACCGCGCCCGGAAGACGGGAGACGACGCATACAACTCCCGCCCCATCCCCACCCACTGCGACCCCTGACCCGGAAAGACGAACACAGCCCGGTTCAGCGACACATCCCCAGACGACTGAACCAACCCCGGCCACGGCGATCCCTCAGCAGCCGCCGCCAGCCCATCCACCAACACCTGACGATCAGAACCCAGCACCACCAACCGGTCCCGATGCAACGACCGCGACGACAACAACGAGAAGCCGATATCGGTCACACTGTGCTGCGGGTGCTCCAGCACCCACTCCCGCAACCGCGCCGCCTGCGCCTGGACACCATCAACACCATGGCCCGACACCACCCACGCCACCGAGCCGGCAGGAGTCTCCTCCCGCGAAGCCGCAACCTCGATCTGGCTCTCAGGCGCCTGCTCAACAACGATGTGCGCGTTCGTACCGCTGATACCGAACGACGAAACCGCAGCCCGCCGCGGACGACCCACCTCAGGCCACGGCATGGCCTCCGTCAGCAACTCCACCGCGCCACTCGCCCAATCCACATGCGGCGACGGCTCATCCACATGCAACGTCGCCGGCAACACACCATGCCGCAGCGCCATCACCATCTTGATCACACCCGCCACACCCGCCGCGGCCTGCGTATGACCAATGTTCGACTTCAACGAACCCAACCGCAGCGGACGACCCTCCGGACGACCCTGACCGTAGGTCGCCAACAACGCCTGCGCCTCAATCGGGTCACCGAGATTCGTGCCCGTGCCGTGGGCCTCGACCGCGTCCACATCGGCGGTCGACAACCCTGCCGCCGACAGGGCCTGACGAATCACCCGCTCCTGCGACGGACCATTCGGCGCCGTCAGGCCGTTGCTGGCACCGTCCTGATTCACCGCACTGGAACGAACCACCGCAAGGATCGGGTGGCCCAGGCGCTCCGCGTCCGAGAGCCGCTCCACCACCAGTACACCGACGCCCTCGGCCCAGCCGGTACCGTCCGCAGCGGCGGCGAAGGACTTGCACCGGCCGTCCACCGCCAGACCCCGCTGACGGCTGAAATCCACAAATGTTCCCGGCGTCGCCATGACGGTGACACCACCGGCCAGCGCCATGGTGCAGTCGCCCTGGCGCAGGGCCTGACATGCCAAATGCAGGGCTACCAGGGACGATGAGCAGGCCGTGTCAATGGTCACTGCCGGGCCCTCGGCGCCGAGCACATAGGCGATTCGCCCGGACACGACACTGCCCGCGTTGCCCGTGCCGAGGAATGCCTCGACTCCATCGGGCACGGTCCGCAGTTGGGTCGAGTAGTCGTGGTACATGACACCGGTGAAGACACCGGTCGGGCTGCCCTTCAGGGAGAGGGGGTCGATTCCCGCGCTCTCGATCGCCTCCCAGGAGGTTTCCAGGAGGAGACGCTGCTGGGGGTCCATCGCCAGCGCCTCACGCGGCGAGATCCCGAAGAAGCCCGCATCGAACTCACCGGCGCGGTGCAGGAAGCCGCCCTCACGAGTGTACGAAGTGCCCTGGTGCTCCGGGTCGGGGTGGTAGAGACCGTCCACGTCCCAGCCGCGTTCCGTCGGGAACTCGGATATCCCGTCGCGTCCCTCGGCGACCAATTTCCACAGGTCCTCCGGCGACCTTACATCACCTGGATATTGGCAGGCCATTCCCACAATAGCCAGTGGCTCTTCAGCGGCGGCCGTGACGTCATTGAGCCGCTGACGCGTGTCGATCAGCTCGGAGGTCACTTCGTTGAGGAAATGCCGAAGTCGGTCTTCGTTGCTCATCCTGCGACTACTTCCCTCTACTCGGAGATGTTCAGCGACTTGTTAATGAAATTGAACATCTCATCGTCGCTCAGGTCCCGGATTTCGCTCTTGTCCATCCGTTCCGAGCCACGAGACTTGATCTCCGTCATCTTGTTGGCCAGACGTTCCAGTTGCGCGAGGACTTCACTGTCCATCTCTTCCTGCGGGTCCGAGGAAACCCTCAGTTGCAGGGCGCGGTCGAGACTTCGGTCGATCGATTCGAGGACGTCCATGAGCGGCGAGCGGTCGCTCGGTTGAAGTTGCCCGACAAGGTACTTCGCCAACTGTGCCGGGGTCGGTTGGTCGAAGACCAGACTGGCCGGCAACCGCAGACCGAGCGCCTTGTTAAGGCGATTGCGCAGCTCGATCGCGGTAAGCGAGTCGAAGCCTATATCAAGGAACCTCTTATCGCGAGGGATATCTTCGAGGCTGTTGTGAGCAAGCACAGTCGCGACGGTGGATCGCGTCAGATCGAGCACCGCTTGTTCCCTTTCGTCCTCGGAAAGCCCGGAGAGACGATCGGCAAATGCTTCGCCCGATTCACTGGCGCTACTGGTTGTACGACGCACTGGAAGCCTGATGATTTCACGCAACAACGGGTGCGGGGACGCGGCGTTGGCTTCGGTCTGCAAACGTTGGATATTCAACCGCATAGGCAGGAGGGTGCTTCGATCGGATTGCAGTGCCATGTCGAACAGCATCAGGCCCTGCTCCGTGGTGAGAGCGTCCCCGCCGCCCCTGCTGATCCGGTCCTGCTCACCCGCGCCCAGATGTCCTGCCATGCCCGTGGCCTGTGCCCACAACCCCCAGCCCAGGGAGACCGCTGTGAGTCCGAGTGCCTGTCGGTGGGCGGCCAGACCGTCCAGGAAGGCATTGGCGGCGGCATAGTTGGCCTGACCCGCGTTGCCGAACGTCCCGGAAGCCGAGGAGAAGAGGACGAACGCGGTCAGCGGTAGATGAGCCGTCAGTTCATGTAGATGCCAGGCGCCTTCGGCCTTCGGTGCGAGGACACGGGCCACCCGCTCCGGAGTCAACGAACCGATCACACCGTCGTCCAGTACGCCCGCCGCGTGCACCACCGCGGACAGCGGGTGGTCGTCGGGCACTCCTGCCAGCAGTGCGGCAACTGCCGCCCTGTCGGAGACGTCACATGCCGCGATCTCCACCGCAGCTCCCAGTGTCGCCAGCTCCGCTACCAGCGCGTCCGCCCCGCTGGCGGCCATGCCTTGACGGCTGGTCAGCAGCAGTCGTTCCACTCCCTTCGCGGCGAGATGACGGGCCAGCACCGCTCCGAGTCCACCCGTACCGCCGGTGATCAGGACGGTTCCCCGGCCAGTCAGCGGTTCCCCGACCGGCCGCTCCGTACCCACTCCGTACCCGGCCGGGACGGCGGTCCTGCGCACCCGGGGCAGACGGAGGGTATCGGCACGGACGGCGAGCTGCGGTTCGTCCGAGGCCACTGCCCGGGCCAGGACTCCGTCGCGTACGCCCGCGGGGTCGATGTCGACCAGGATGAACCTGTCCGGATTCTCCGACTGGGCGGTTCGGATCAGCCCCCAGACAGCGGCACCCGCCAGGTCGGTGATGTCCTCGCCCGCCTCAACGGCCACTGCGCCCTCGGTGACCACCACCAGGTGGGACTCCGCGTACTCCGGCAATGACAGCCACTCCTGCACCACCGCCAGCGTCTCGGAGACCACCTCGGTCGTGTCCTGCCCCGGGTCGGCCACTCGGCTCACGGGCAGCACCACGGCTCCGGGCTTCGCATCACTGGCGAAGGCGTCGGCGACGCCGTCACATACGTGGCCGGTCGACCCGTTGGCGAGTAGCCCGTCGAGCAGCGCCTGGGCCGAGTGCGCACCGAACCGCGTCAGTACGGCCCAATCCCCCGGCGCGCCGCCGGACCGCTCGGGGAGCGGTAGGGCCGTGGCCCAGTCGACCGCGAACAGATCGTCCTGACCGGCCTCCCGACCGGCCTGGATCTGCTCCGCCGACACCGGGCGCAGCGCCAGCGACTCAGCGGCGAACACCAGGTCACCGGCGGTGTCGATGGCGGTCAGTCCGATAGTGCCGTCCTGGTTGGGGCGGAGGCGTACGCGCAGTGTTCCGGCGCCCGTGGCGTAGAGGGAGGCTCCGCCCCAGGAGAAGGGAAGTTGCCCCTGCCCGGCTGTGCTCTCCAAGTCAGAGGTGCTTTCGGCGTCACTGCTGCCCGCGGCCAGACCGAGTGCGTGCAGCGCGGCGTCGAGCAGTGCGGGGTGCACTCCGAACTCGGCCGGGGTGATGCCGTCGCTCTGCGGGAGCGCGACCTCGGCGTAGAGATCGGTGCCGTCCCGCCAGGCGGCCCGCAGGCCCTGGAACACCGGGCCGTAGTCGAACCCGGACTCGCTTACGCGCTCGTAGTGGCCGCTCACCTCCATGGCGGTGGCGTCCTTCGGCGGCCAGGTCTCCAGCCCGGTCCGGTCGGGCGCGGTGGCCTCGGCGGCGAGGGAACCACTGGCGTGTTGGGTCCATTCCGTGCCGTACGAGCCCTGTTCGGTGGTGTGCGTACGGGAGTAGATGTCCACCGTGCGGAGGCCACTGTCGTCGGCGGCGCCCACCAGGACCTGAAGGTCCGCGCCGGCGCCTTCGGTGAGGATCAGCGGGGTGTGGAGCACCAGTTCTTCGACGCGTGCGCAGCCGACCTGGTCACCGGCGCGTACGGCCAGTTCCAGGAGGGCGGTGCCGGGCAGGAGTACGGAGCCGAGGACGGCGTGGTCGGCCAGCCAAGGGTGCGAGCCGAGCGAAACCCGTCCGGTGAGCACCGCGGTGTCACCGTCCGCGATCCCGACCGCCGCACCGAGCAGCGGGTGGTTCAGGGCGCCCAGGCCGAGGTCGGCCGGGTCGGCGCCGGGGCCGTCCGTGGCGTCGAGCCAGTAACGCTGGTGCTGGAAGGCGTAGGTCGGCAGGGCGACCGGGCGGGCTCCGTCGAGGAGTACGGTCCAGTCGACGGCCACGCCGTTGACATACAGCTCGGCCAGCGCGGTCAGTGCAGCTTCCGGCTCCTGGCGGCCGGATCGCAGCAGGGGGACGACCGTGGTGTCGCTGTCTTCGGCCAGGCTCGTGCGGGTCATGGCGCTGAGTACGCCGTCGGGGCCCAGCTCCAGGAAGGCGCTCACACTCTGCTCGGTGAGGTGGGTGATGGCCTGGTGGAACAGGACCGGGTTACGGACGTGGGCGGTCCAGTACGCGGGAGAGGTGGCCTGCTCCGCCGTGAGGGGTACGCCGGTGGAGTCGGAGATGACCGGGATCCGCGGCGGGTTCAGCGTGACCCGAGACAGGACCTGCTCGAAGGCAGCGAGCATCGGCTCCATCAGCACCGAGTGGAAGGCGTGGCTGACCGTGAGGCGCTTCACCTTCCGTCCCCGGGACCGCCACTCCTCCGCCACAGCGGTGACAGCGTCCTCGTCACCGGAGATGACAACCGCCTGCGGACCATTCACCGCGGCAATCGACACCAGACCGCTGAGCGATTCCAGGACCTCGTCCTCCGACGCCTGGAGGGAGACCATGGCTCCGCCCTTGGGCAGGGCCTGCATCAACCGACCCCGAGCCACCACGACCTCGGCCGCGTCCTCCAGCGACAGCACACCCGACACATGCGCCGCGGCCAGACCACCGATGGAGTGGCCCAGAAGGTAGTCCGGCGTCAACGACCACGACTCCACCAGCCGATACAGCGCAACCTCAATGGCAAACAGGGCTGCCTGAGTGAACGCCGTCTCGTCCAGCAGCGCCGCAGCCTCAGTGCCGGGCTCCGCGAACAACACCTCACGCAACGGACGCTCCAGAAGAACATCCATATGAGCGCAGACCTCGTCCAACGCCACAGCGAACACCGCAAAACTGTCCGCGAGTTCACGACCCATACCCAGCCGCTGCGCGCCCTGCCCCGTGAACAGGAACGCCACCCCACCACCAGCACCAGCGGACGAACCCACCACCACACCCGGCCCCGGCTCACCCTGAGCAGCCACCGCCAGACCGTCCAACAGCGCGTCCCGGTCCGAACCGAGAACAACCACCCGATCCTCAAAAGCCGACCGCGACATCACCAACGAATGACCAACATCGACCAAGCGCTCCTCAGGGTGCTCCAAAGCCCACTCATGCAACCGGGCCGCCTGCCCCCGGAGACCGGCGTCGCCGCGGCCGGAAAGGACCCACGGCACCACTCCAGCGGTCTCGGGCTCCGTCCCCCTGTCCTCCACTCCGCTCACTGCATCGGGGGCCTGCTCCAGGATGGTGTGGGCGTTGGTTCCGCTGATACCGAACGACGACACCGCAGCCCGACGCGGACGACCCACCTCAGGCCACGGCCGGGACTCCGTCAGCAGCTCCACCGCACCGCTCGCCCAGTCAACATGCGGGGTCGGCTCGTCCACGTGCAGCGTCGCCGGGAGGACGCCGTGCCGCAGCGCCATCACCATCTTGATCACACCCGCCACACCGGCTGCGGCCTGCGCGTGGCCGATGTTCGACTTCAGCGAACCCAGCCACAGCGGCTGTCCCTCCGGCCGTCCCTGCCCATACGTCGCCAGGAGAGCCTGCGCCTCGATCGGGTCCCCCAGGCTCGTCCCCGTACCGTGTGCCTCCACCACATCCACATCGGCGGTGGAGAGACCGGCCGACGCGAGCGCCTGACGGATCACCCGCTGCTGCGACGGACCATTCGGCGCCGTCAGGCCATTGCTCGCACCGTCCTGATTCACCGCGCTGGAACGAATCACCGCGAGGATCGGGTGGCCCAGTCGCTGCGCGTCAGACAGCCGCTCGACCAGCACCATACCGACGCCCTCGGCCCAGCCCGTACCATCCGCAGCCGCCGCGAACGACTTGCACCGGCCATCGGCCGCCAGACCCCGCTGACGGCTGAAGTCGACGAAGGTACTCGGTGTGGCCATGACGGTGACGCCGCCGGCGAGTGCCATCGAGCACTCGCCCTGACGCAGTGCCTGCGCCGCCCAGTGCAGGGCGACCAGCGACGACGAACACGCCGTGTCCACCGTCACCGCCGGACCCTCGGCACCGAGGACATACGCCACCCGGCCGGAGACCACGCTGCCCGCGTTACCCGTGCCCAGGTAGCCTTCGAGACCGTCCGGCACCGTACGCAACCGGGCCGAGTAGTCGTGGTACATCAGCCCGGTGAACACGCCCGTATCGGTGCCCTTGAGGGAGAGCGGGTCGATTCCGGCGTTCTCGACCGCTTCCCAGGAGGTCTCCAGGAGGAGCCTCTGCTGCGGGTCCATCGCCAGGGCCTCGCGCGGCGAGATCCCGAAGAAGCCCGCGTCGAACTCGCCTGCGTCGTGCAGGAAGCCGCCCTCGCTGGCATAGCTGGTACCGGGGTGGTCAGGGTCGGAGTGGAAGAGGTTGGCCAGGTCCCAGTCACGGTCAGCCGGAAAGGCGGAGACTCCGTCAGCGCCGTTGACGACCAGCTCCCAGAGATGCTCCGGTGAGGTGACCCCGCCGGGGAAACGGCAGGCCATTCCGATCACGGCCAGGGGCTCTTCACTGGTGGCGGCGGTTCGCTTCGCTATCGGCCGCGCGGTGTCCTGCCGTCCGAGGAGTCGGGAGAGCAGGAAGTCCGTCACGGCGTTCGGGGTCGGCGAGTCGAAGACCAGGGTGGCGGGCAGTCTCAGTCCGGTGGCCGTGTTGAGCCGGTTCCGCAACTCCACCGAGGTCAGGGAGTCGAATCCCAGCTCTCGGAAGGCACGCTCGGGCTGGATGTGTTCCGGCCTGGCGTGACCGAGGACGGTGGCGACCTGCCCCCGTACGGTTTCCAGCAGTAGTTGGCGCTGCTCAGTCTCGGCCAGTCCCGCCAGTCGGGCCGCCAGGGTGCCGGCGTTCTCCGATCCGGCGGTGGCGTGGCGTCGTACGGAGGCCGGGGCCAGGTCCCGCAGCAGATGCGGAACGGCGACCGAGCCCCGGAGCGCGCGTAGATTGAGCTTGATCGGCAGCATCCACGGCGTACCGGCACCGAGCGCCGTGTCGAGGAGTTCCAGACCCTGACGGGTGGTGAGTGCCGTGACCCCGCCACGGGCCATCCGGGCGCGGTCGGCGCCGCTCAGCCCGCCGGTCATACCACTGGGCTCGGCCCACAGGCCCCAGCCGAGCGATACGGCAGGCAGTCCACGGGCGCTACGGTGCCGGGCCAGCGCGTCAAGGAACGCGTTCGCGGCGGCGTAGTTCCCCTGGCCCGCGTTTCCGATCGTGCCGGAGGCGGAGGAGAAGAGCACGAACGCGGACAGTGGTGTCTCCGCCGTCAGCTCGTGCAGATGCCACGCGGCGTCCGCCTTGGCGGCGAAGACCTCGGCGACCTGCCCCGGTGTCAGGGACGGAATGGTCGCGTCGCTGACGACGCCGGCGGTGTGCACGACCGCGCACAGCGGATGCTCCGGGGGGATCCCGGCGAGGACGCCGGCCAGTGCCTCCCGGTCGGCGACGTCACAGGCGACGATCTCGACCGCGGCTCCGGCTGCGTTCAACCGTTCCACCAGCTCACCGGCGCCGGGGGCGTCCGGGCCACGGCGGCTGAGCAGCAGCAGTCTGCTGACTCCCTGGTCCGCCAGATGGGCGGCGACGGCCTGACCGAGGCTGCCCGTCCCTCCCGTCACCAGTACGGTGCCGGGGGTGGCGCTCCAGTCGTGACGCTCGCAGTCCTCACCGAGCTGTGCGCGGTGCAGGCGCGGCAGTCGGATCCGTCCGTCCCGGAGAGCGATCTGCGGCTCATCGGCGGCGACAGCTTCCAGCAGCGAACCTCCGTCAATGCCCCGTTCGTCACTGTCGACCAGCAGGAACCGGTCCGGGTTCTCGGACTGTGCCGTACGGAGCAGACCCCACACCGCCGCGGCTGCGAGGTCGGTAACGTCCTCACCGGGTTCAACCGCCACTGCTCCACGGGTGAGCACCAGCAGCCGGGAGGCCGACCATTCGGGGGAGGCCAGCCACTGCTGCACCACGGCCAGCGTGGTGGTGACGGCCGTCGCGGCTGTGCCGTTATCGGTGAAGGACAGGGGCAGGACCACGGTGTCGGGGGCGGGCCGGCTGTCCTGCGGGAGCGGACCCGTTTCGGAAGGTACGACGGGGATGCCTGCGAGTTCGGAGACCGTGACGCCCCGCAGTGTCAGGCCCGCTTCGACGTCCTCGGTGCCGGTGGTGAGGCCCGGGACGGTCAGGATGCCCCAGGTGGACTCACGCGGATCCGGAGCCGTCTCGCCCAGGACCCAGTCCAGGTTGAACAGCGCGTCGCGGTGCGCGCTCCGATCGGCACGGACATGCTCCGCGGTGACCGGGCGCAGCACCAGCGACTCCACCGACACGACCGGCGCGCCGACGGCGTCCGCCGCGAGCAGGCTCACCGAGTCGTCGTCGTTGCGGCGCAACCTGACCCGCAGGGCGGCGGCGCCTCCGGCGTGCAGTTCGATTCCGGTCCAGGAGAACGGCAGTCCGCCCTGAGGGGTGTCGGAATCGTCAGCCTGCTCGGGGACGGTGAGGCTGATGGCGTGTAGGGCGGCGTCGAGCAGTGCGGGGTGGATACCGAAGTCGGTGCCGCCGGCCGTGTCGTCGTCCTGTTCCGGCAGCCGGATCTCGGCGTACACCTCGTCACCGCTGCGCCAGGCCGCGTGCAGGCCCTGGAAGAGCGGGCCGTAGCCGAAGCCGAGCCGGTCGAGGCGGGGGTAGAAGTCGTCCAGCGGGATGGGTACGGCCTGCTGCGGCGGCCAGGTGGTGAGTGAGGTGTCGGGGGCGACGCTGCTCTCGCCTCGGCTCCCGGTGGTCAGTACCCCGCTGGCGTGGTGGGTCCAGGCATCGTGGTCCGGCCCGGCGTCACCGTCGGTGTGGGGGCGGGAGTAGATGTCGACGGATCGGGCGCTGTCCGGCTGGGGGGCTCCGACGAGTATCTGTACGTCCTGCGGTGCGGCGGTGTCGTCGTCGGCGAGGATCAGCGGGGCCTGGATGACCAGTTCTTCGACGCGTGCGCAGCCGACCTGGTCACCGGCGCGTACGGCCAGTTCCAGGAAGGCGGTGCCGGGCAGGAGTACGGAGCCGAGGACGGCGTGGTCGGCCAGCCAGGGGTGGTTACGCAGGGAGAGTTGGCCGGTCAACAGCACCAGATCACCCTCGGCCACGGTGACGCAGGCACTCAGCAGGGGGTGCTGGAGCGAGGCGAGTCCGTGCAGGGCTGCGTCTGCGCCGGGGGTGGTGTCCGTCTTCAGCCAGTAGTGGCCGTACTGGAAGGAGTAGGTCGGCAGCGCGACCCGGCGGGCGCCGGGGTCGGCGAGGACCGCGTTCCAGTCCAGGGTACGGCCAGTGACGAAGAGTCCGGCCACGGCGGTCAGCGCCGCCTCGGGCTCGTCGACACCCGAGCGGAGGAGCGGGGTGGCCTGTGCGGCGTCCGGGGCGCTGTGCTGGACCATGGCGCTGAGTACGCCGTCGGGGCCCAGTTCCAGGAAGCTGTTCACGCCTTGGCCGGTGAGGTGGGTGATGGCCTGGTGGAACAGGACCGGGT
>NZ_JBIRRE010000025.1:0-13479 GCF_044333555.1 Streptomyces sp. NPDC020965 | reverse complement strand
CCGTACGCTTCGCCGACGCCATCACCACCCTCACCAACCTCGACATCACCACCGCCCTCGAACTCGGCCCCGGCGGAACCCTCACCACCCTCATCGACACCCTCACCGCAATACCACTCACCCGCAAAAACCGACCCGAACACCACACCGCACTCACCGCCATCAGCACCATCCACACCCACGGCGGACACATCGACTGGACCACCCTCACCCCCCACACACCCACCACGCCCCTCCCGAAGACGGCCTTCGAGCACCAGCGCCTCTGGCTCGACTCCCGCAGCCCCGGAGACCTCTCGCAGGCGGGTCTGAGCGCCGTGGAGCACCCGGTGCTCGGCGCCGTACTCGACCTGCCCGAGACCGGCGGCACCGTACTGACCGGCCGTATCCCCGCTGAGCTGCTCACCGATGGCGTCCCTGCCGCTCTCCTCCTGGAGTTGGCGTTGCGGGGCGGTGACGCCGTGAGCCACCCCGTACTGGACTCGCTGGACGTCGACACCCTGCCTTCGGTCCCCGGAGACGGTGGCGCCCTGCAAGCCCAGGTCGTGATCGGCGCCGATACGGCCGGGCGGCGGAGCGTCACCGTCCACACCCGCCCCGAACACGGCGAGGCCAGGTGGTCCCGCCATGCGAGCGGCACCCTGACGACGGAGCCCCGCCCGATCCCTGCCCCACCGCCCGGCGAAACGGTGGCCGAGGTCGAGCTCCCCGATGAGGCCGACCCCACCGGATACGTCCTGCATCCCGCCCTGCTCGCCGCCGCGCTCGACGCGGTGGCCGAGGAAGGGCAGGTGCCCTGCGCCTGGCGCGGTGTGACGGTGCACGCGAGCGGCGCGACGGCCGTCGCGGTCCAGGTGGCACGCACGCCCGAGGGGCTGTCACTGGTCCTCACCGACCCCGTGGGCGCACCGGTGCTCACGGCGGAGTCCGTCCGTATCCGCGAGCCGCTCCCCGTGGAGCGGGGCACAGCACCGGGCGCCCCGGAGCCGTACCAGGTGGCATGGGTGCCACTCAGGCATGGTGCGAAGGTCCCGCCCGACTCGATCAGCGGGGACGGCCACGTCGATCTGCCGGACGTGCTGCCTCACCTCTCCGCGCGTACGAACGGTCCCGGCCACATCGAATCGCCGCCGTGGCTCGCCCTGCGAGTGACGGACGGCGGGGACGGGCCCGAGCCGGTACGGGCGCGGGAGGCCGTGCTGTCCACGCTCTCGGTACTACGCCAGTTCACGGCCCTCCCCGGCACCAGCCACACCCGTCTCGTCGTCCTCACCGAACGGGCGGACACCAACCCCGTGCTGGCGGCTGTCCACGGCCTGGTGCGCAGCGCGCAGACCGAGCATCCGGAACGGTTCCTCCTCGCCGATCTCGAAGGGGCCGACGGTGATCCGGTGCTCCTCCAGGGGGCGCTGGAGACCGCCGCCAGCGCAGGCGAATGGCAACTGACCGTACGGGACGGCCATTTGCTCGTTCCCCGGCTCGTCCGGGCCGCCGCGAGCACCCCACCGGACTGGGCCGCGCTGGGCACCGTCCTGATCACGGGCGGCACCGGCACCCTGGGCGCACTCGTCGCCCGACATCTCGTCACCCAGCACGGCGTCCGCGATCTGGTGCTGGTGTCCCGCCGGGGGCCGGAGGCGGAAGGCGCGGCCGAACTGTCCGCGGACCTCACCAACGCCGGCGCCGAGGTGTCCGTCGTGGCCTGTGACCTCGCGGACCGCGATCAGGTGGCCGCGCTCCTCGCTCGGACACCCGTGCGGGCGATCGTCCACACTGCGGGCGTGGTCGCCGACGGCACTCTCACCACGCTCGGCGCGGCCGACGTCGACGCGGTGTTCCGGCCCAAGGCCGACGCCGCCACCCATCTGGACGAACTCGCGGGCGAGCTGGATGCGTTCGTCCTCTTCTCCTCCGCCGCGGGAGTCCTCGGCAGCGCCGGACAGGCGAACTACTCCGCCGCCAATGCGTTCCTGGACGCGCTCGCCACTCGCCGTCGCTCGGCCGGTCGCCCAGCGGTCTCCCTCGCCTGGGGACTCTGGGCACCGCAGAGCGCCATGACCGCCCGACTCAGCGCCGTCGACACCCGGCGGCTGGCGCGGCTCGGTCTGTCCCGACTCGAACCGGAACGTGCCCTGGGTCTGTTCGACAGTGCCGCCGGTGCCAGCACCGCGGCCGTTGTCCCGGCCGGGTTCCAACTCTCCGCGCTCCGGGAACAGGCCCGCCAGGGCAGACTGCCCGCCCTGCTGAGGCAGCTCGTCGGCCCGGTCCGGCGAACCGCAGCGCGATCCGCCACCCCCGGCGAGGGGTTGCTGGCACAGCTCTCCGGAGTCGCTCCGCACCGTGGGCTCGCCACCCTCACCGAACTCGTCCAGCGCGAGGCAGCCGCGGCCCTCGGTCTGCGTACCGACATCGATCCCGGCCGGGCCTTCCGCGACACCGGGTTCGAGTCGCTCACCGCGGTCGAGCTGCGGAACCGGCTCGCCCGGGAGACCGGTCTCGCCCTCCCACCCACTGTCGTCTTCGACCATCCGAATCCGGCCGCGCTCGCCGCTCACCTGTTCTCCCTGCTGGCCGGCACGGACCCGGTCCGCGGCGCCGCGGGCGATCCTGCGGCGTCACGGGTCTCATCGCACCGTACGGACGACGCCACGGACCCGGTTGTGATCGTCGGTATGGGGCTGCGGCTACCCGGTCGCGTCACCGACCCCGAAGGGTTCTGGCAGCTCCTCCACGCGGGAGCCGACGCCGTGTCCGGCTTCCCCGCGGACCGGGGCTGGGAGCTGGAACGGCTCTACGATCCTGATCCGGAGGCGTCGGGGACGACGTACACCCGGCACGGCGGATTCCTCCACGACGCGGGCTTGTTCGACGCGGAGTTCTTCGGGATCTCACCGCGTGAGGCACTGGCGATGGACCCGCAACAGCGGCTGCTCCTGGAGACCTGCTGGGAAGCGTTGGAACGCGCCGGGATCGACCCCACCTCCCTGCGGGGGCAGCAGACCGGTGTCTTCGTCGGAGCCTCGGCGCAGGCGTACGGCGATGCGGCGGGCGGTGAATCGGACGGCTACCGAATGATCGGGAACGCATCGAGTGTGCTGTCCGGTCGGGTGTCGTACGTGCTGGGTGTGCAGGGGCCCGCGGTGACGGTGGACACGGCGTGTTCGTCGTCGTTGGTCGCCCTGCATCTGGCCGCCCAGGCGATCCGGTCAGGTGAGTGCTCCATGGCGCTCGCGGGCGGGGTGACCGTGATGGCGACACCCGATGTCTTTGTGGAGTTCTCCCGGCAGCGCGGGCTGTCGCCGGATGGCCGGTGTAAGCCGTTCGCCGAGGGCGCGGACGGTACGGGGTGGGCCGAGGGCGTGGGCGTGCTGGTGCTTCAGCGGCTCTCCGATGCCGTACGGGACGGTCGTGAAGTGTTGGCGGTGGTACGGGGGTCCGCTGTCAACCAGGACGGTGCGTCCAACGGCCTCACCGCACCCAACGGCCCCGCACAACAGAAGGTCATCCGTCAGGCCCTCGCCAACGCAGGACTCGTTCCGTCCGAGGTCGACGCGGTCGAGGCCCACGGCACCGGCACGGTCCTCGGCGACCCGATCGAGGCGCAGGCGCTACTCGCGACCTACGGTCAGGAACGTGAACTGCCGCTGTGGCTGGGCTCGGTGAAATCCAACCTCGGACACACTCAGGCCGCCGCGGGGGTCACCGGCGTCATCAAGATGCTGCTGGCCATGAGGCATGGTCTCCTCCCCCGCACCCTGCATGTGGATGAGCCGTCCCGGAAGGTCGACTGGGAGTCCGGTGCTCTGCGGCTGTTGACGGAGCCGGTGCCGTGGGAGGCGAATGGTCACCCGCGTCGGGCCGGTGTCTCCTCCTTCGGTGTCTCCGGGACGAATGCCCATCTCGTTCTTGAGGAGCCGCCGTTGTCGACGGCACCGGTCATTTCTGCTGTCGCCGGTGAGGTGGCGCTGGTGGTGTCCGGACGGAGCGCGGACGCGCTGGCGGCGCAGGCGGGCCGGCTCGCTGACCATCTGGAGACCGTCGATGGGTCGCTCACCGGGGTCGCCCGATCCTTGGTGACCGCCCGCGCGGTACGCGAACACCGCGCCGTCGTCTTCGCCAAGGACCCTGCCCACGCGGTCACCCGCCTGCGCGATCTCGCCACCGGATGCCCAACCCCCGACGTCCGCACCGGCACCACCGACCACCCCGGCAAATCCGTACTGGTCTTCCCCGGTCAGGGTGCGCAGTGGGCCGGGATGGGCCGCGAGCTGTGGGAGACGGAATCCGCTTTCGCCGCGCGGATGGAGGAGTGTGCCGCGGCGCTCGCCCCGCATGTGGAATGGTCCCTGCGCGATGTGGTCTTCGGTGAAAGCGGTGCCCCCGGGCTCGACCGGGTGGACGTCGTCCAGCCCGTGTCCTTCGTCGTGATGGTGTCACTCGCAGCACTGTGGAACACCTACGGCTTCCAACCCGACGCCGTCATCGGACACTCACAAGGCGAAATCGCCGCCGCCTGCGTAGCCGGCGCACTCACCCTCCACGACGCAGCCAAAATCGTCACACTACGCAGCCAGCTCATCGCCGAGCAGCTCTCCGGCAAGGGTGGCATGCTCTCCATCGCCCTGCCACCCGACGCCATCGACCTGCCCGAAGGGGTCGAGATCGCCGCCGTCAACGGCCCCCACGCGACCATCGTCGCCGGCGACACGACTGCCCTCGACGCACTCGAACACCACCACCGCACCCACGACACACGCGTCCGACGCATTTCTGTCGACTACGCCTCACACTCCGCTCATGTCGACACGATCGCACCGCGCCTCAACGAACTCCTCGCCGACATCTCCTCCCGTACACCCACCATCCCCTGGTACTCCACCGTCGACCTCCAATGGATCAACAGCCCCCTCGACCCCCACTACTGGACACGCAACCTCCGCAACCGCGTCCAGTTCGCCGACGCGGTAGCGAACCTCAGGGATCAAGGCTTTGGTCTGTTCGTCGAGTCCAGCGCCCACCCGACACTGACCGCCGCGATCAGTGACACCGCCGCGGACGCAGTGGCCCTGGGCTCCCTCCGACGCAATGACGGTGGCCGGGACCGGTTCCTGCGGTCGGCAGCGGAGGTCTTCGTCCACGGCGGCGCCATCGACTGGCCCTCCGTACTCCCCGAAGCCACCCCCGAACCCGTACCCCCCACCGTCTTCGAACGCCAGCGGTACTGGCTGACACCAGGCAAGGGCGATGTATCAGGCGTCGGCCAGGAAGCCGTAGCACACCCCGTACTCGGCGCCATGGTGGAGAACCCCGACACCGGCGGCATCACCCTGACGGGACGGATATCGGTCGGTCTGCAACCGTGGCTCGCAGACCACCAAGTCTCCGGCACCGTCCTGGTCCCCGGATCCGCACTGATCGAACTCGCCATCCAAGGCGGCGACCGGACCGGCACCCCCTTCCTCGAAGAACTCATCATCGAGACACCACTGACGCTGAACGGCGGAGATGCCCGCGCGCTGCTCGTGGTCGTCGGCGCCCTCGGGACCGAGGGGGGCCGGCCGGTGACCGTC
Source organism: Streptomyces sp. NPDC020965 (assembly GCF_044333555.1). Taxonomy (NCBI): domain Bacteria; kingdom Bacillati; phylum Actinomycetota; class Actinomycetes; order Kitasatosporales; family Streptomycetaceae; genus Streptomyces; species Streptomyces sp. NPDC020965. The sequence continues at coordinate 7,909 of NZ_JBIRRE010000025.1, read as the reverse complement.
CACTCCCGGGCCGAGACCGAGAGCGGGTGGACCCGGCACGCGACGGGCACCCTGACTTCGCTTCCCGCGCCGGGGGTTGCCGAGGATCCGGCTGGCTGGCCTCCGGTCGGCGCACAGCGAGTCTCCGAGCACGATTTCTACCCCGAACTCGCGCGTGCGGGCTATGAGTACGGGCCGGCCTTCCAAGGCGTCCGCACGATATGGCGGGACGGTCCGGAGTTCTTCGCCGAAGTCGAACTCCCTGATGGGCTCGATGCCGCCGGCTTCGCCCTCCACCCCGCCCTGCTCGACGCGGTCCTGCATCCGCTGGCCCTTTCCGTCGCCCGGGGTGACGGGCCCCTGGAGCTCCCCTTCGTATGGCGCCGGGTAGCCCTGTACCCGTCCGGGGAGCGGACCGTACGGGTCCGGCTGGCCTCGGGACCGGAGGGCGTCCGGGTGACCATCACCGACCCGGGCGGCGCGCTCGTCGCCACGGTGGACTCCTTGATCGCCCGCCCGGTCCCCCTCGGAGCCGAGGACATCTTCGAAGTGGACTGGATCCCCGCCGAGGTCGATCCGGCCGGGTCGACCCTGCCCGATATCGCGACCGTCGACGCCCCCCGCCCGGGATGGCTGGCGCTACGGGTCGACCCGGGAGCAGGCGACGACGCCCAGCGGGCCCGTGCCGCGGTCACCGGCGTGCTCTCCGCCATCCAGCGCCTCGTGACCGTGGACACCTGGCACGGGACCCGGCTGGTCATCGCGACCGCGGACACCGGGGACCCGGCCGCCGCCGCCGTTTGGGGCCTGGTCCGCTCCGCCCAGGCCGAACACCCCGGGCGCCTTCTGCTCGCCCGGGGAGAAGCGCTCACCGACCGCGCGGCCGATGCACTCGCGGCGGCCGGCGAGTGGGAGGTGGCGGTCCGGGACGGTCGGCTGCTGGTGCCCCGGCTGGCCCGGGTCGCCACCGACCAGGCGGCCGAGCAGATCGCCTTCGGGCCGACGGGGACCGTCGTGATCACCGGCGGCACCGGAACCCTCGGCGCGCTCACCGCCCGCCATCTCGTCTCCGAGCACGGCGTACGCCGTCTGGTACTCGCCTCCCGCCAGGGAGAGTCCGCGCCCGGTGCGGCATCTCTGCGGGACGATCTGACGACAGCGGGCGCCGATGTGAAGATCATCGCCTGTGACGTGGCCGATCCCGCGCAGGTGGGGGAGTTGGCGGCACACCTCGCCGGACCCCATGCCGTCGTCGTCCACACGGCCGGTGCTCTCGACGACGGGGTCGTGGAGAGCTTGGACGCCGGCCGGTTCGACCGCGTGTTCCGGCCCAAGGTGGATGCCGTCGGGCACCTGGACGCGCTCACCCGGGAGACGGGCGCCGCCCTGGTGCTGTTCTCGTCCGCGGCGGGGATCCTGGGCCACGCCGGGCAGGGGAACTACGCGGCGGCCAATGCCTTCCTCGACGCCGTGGCCGCCCGCAGGGCAGCGCAAGGACACCCCGTGCTCTCGCTCGCCTGGGGCCTGTGGGAGGAGTCGAGCGCCCTCACCGGCCATCTGACCGCGGATGACACCGGCCGGATGGCCCGGGACGGCATTGCTCCGATCGGCTCCGCGCAGGGAATGCGCATGTTGGACGCCGCCCTCGCCACCGGGCTCCCGGTCATCGCGCCCGTCGCCATCGACCGCCCCGCCCTGCGGGAGGCCGCACGGGACGGCCGACTGGCTCCGCTCTGGCGCGGACTCACCGGCCCGGTAGGCCCGCCGCCCCGCGAGATCGTACGGATCGGCCTGCCCGCCGATCTCGCCGCCCAGGACACCGAGCGTCAACTCGCCGCTCTCACCGGCCTGGTGCGACGCGAGGCCGCCGCCGTACTCGGTCGTACCGGCACCGGCGGCCTCGGTCCGGCCAAGGCGTTCCGTGAGGTGGGCTTCGACTCGCTCACCTCCGTCGAGCTCCGCAATCGGCTGGCGACCACCACCGGAGTGAGACTCCCCGTCACGGTGGTCTTCGACCACCCCAACGCCGCCGCTCTGGCCGCGCGCCTGCACACCGCGCTCTTCCCGCTCGACGAGCCGGACGAGCCAGCGGATTCAGCGGGACCGGAAGAAGAGCCCACTGCACCATCCACGCCAGACGCGCCCCAAGCGGCGTCGGACGACTCGGCCCGCATCGCGGAGATGGACGAGGAAGACCTGATCAGGCGCGCCCTGGGTGAGGTCGGCTGACCATGTCCGATGCCGTGCGGAACAACGGAGGAACCCCCATGAGCTCCCAGAACGACCGGCTGGTCGCGGCGCTCCGTGCCGCGCTCCTGGAACAGGAACGCCTCAAGCGGGAGAACGTCCGCCTCGCCGACCGCGCCGCCGAACCGGTCGCCATCGTGGGCATGGGGCTGCGGCTACCGGGCGGCATTCGGACCCCGGAGGAGTTCTGGGCGCTGCTGTCCGAAGGGCGGGACGCCGTAGGCGAGTTCCCGGCCGATCGGGGCTGGGATCTGGAGCGGCTCCACGACCCCGACCCGGGCGCCTTCGGCACATCCCGTACGCGGCACGGTGGATTCCTGGCCGACGCGGGGGCGTTCGACGCGGGGTTCTTCGGCATCTCGCCGCGTGAAGCACTGGCGATGGACCCGCAACAGCGGCTGCTCCTGGAAACCTCCTGGGAAGCGTTGGAACGCGCCGGAATCAACCCCGCCTCCTTGCGCGGCCGGGATGTCGGCGTCTTCACCGGGCTGATGTACCACGACTACGCCACGGGGGCGCGCCCCGACGGGTTGGAGGGATTCCTCGGCACCGGGAACGCGGGCAGTGTGGCGTCCGGGCGGCTCTCGTACGTCCTCGGTGTCGAGGGGCCCGCGGTGACCATCGACACGGCGTGTTCATCGTCGCTGGTCGCCCTCCATCTGGCCGCCCAGGCGATCCGGTCCGGTGAGTGCTCCATGGCATTGGCCGGAGGTGCCACGGTACTGGCGACGCCAGAGGTGTTCGTGGAGTTCTCCCGGCAGGGCGGGCTCTCAGTGGACGGTCGGTGCAAGTCGTTCGCCGAAGGTGCGGACGGTACGGGGTGGGCCGAGGGCGTCGGCGTTCTGGTGCTCCAACGCCTCTCCGATGCCGTACGGGACGGTCGTGACATCTTGGCGGTGGTACGGGGGTCCGCCGTCAACCAGGACGGCGCGTCCAACGGCCTCACCGCACCCAACGGCCCCGCGCAACAGAAAGTCATCCGCCAGGCCCTCGCCAACGCAGGACTCGCCCCGTCCGAAGTGGACGCGGTCGAAGCCCACGGCACCGGCACGGTCCTCGGCGACCCCATCGAAGCCCAGGCACTACTCGCCACCTACGGACAGCAACGAGAACGGCCTCTTCATCTCGGCTCGGTGAAATCCAACCTCGGACACACCCAGGCCGCCGCCGGAGTCACCGGCGTCATCAAGATGCTGCTGGCCATGAGACATGGTCTCCTCCCCCGCACGCTGCATGTGGATGAGCCGTCCCGCAAGGTCGACTGGATGGCGGGCGAGGTGCGACTCCTGACCGAGCCGGCCCCCTGGAAGCGTCACGGTCACCCCCGGCGAGCGGGAGTATCGTCCTTCGGCGTCTCCGGAACCAACGCCCATGTAGTCATCGAGGAACCGCCCGCTGGTGAGCCACTGCCGGCGGCCACGGCGGGCCGGCCTTCCGCCGACGGGATCCCGCTCGTCGTCTCCGCGCGTACCGCGAACGGACTCGCGGCCCAGGCGGCGGCCCTCGCCGACCATCTGACCGCGGCCGGGGGCGCCACGGCCGGAACCGCCCGTTCCCTGCTGTCGACGCGCGCGCTCTGGGAACACCGCGCGGTGGTACGTACACCTGATGCGTTGCCAGCCCTGCGGTCGTTGGCCGAGGGCCGTCCGGATCAGGGTGTGGTGGCGGGGGTGGCCCGGGACGCAGGCCGTTCGGTGCTGGTCTTTCCCGGTCAGGGTGCGCAGTGGGCCGGCATGGGCCGCGAGCTGTGGGACACGGAACCCGCCTTCGCCGCACGCATGGAAGAGTGTGCGGCAGCACTCGCCCCGCATGTGGAATGGTCCCTACGCGATGTCGTGTACGGGACAGCGGATGCCCCCGGGCTCGACCGGGTGGACGTCGTCCAGCCCGTGTCCTTCGCCGTGATGGTGTCACTCGCGTCACTGTGGGACACCTACGGCTTCCAACCCGACGCCGTCATCGGACACTCACAAGGCGAAATCGCCGCCGCCTGCGTAGCCGGCGCACTCACCCTCCACGACGCAGCCAAAATCGTCACACTGCGCAGCCAGGTCATCGCCGAGCAGCTCTCCGGCAAGGGTGGCATGCTCTCCATCGCCCTGGCACCCGACGCCATCGGCCTCCCCGAAGGGGTCGAGATCGCCGCCGTCAACGGCCCCCACGCGACCATCGTCGCCGGCGACACGACCGCCCTCGACGCACTCGAACACCACCACCGCACCCACGACACACGCGTCCGACGCATTTCTGTCGACTACGCCTCACACTCCGCTCATGTCGACACGATCGCACCGCGCCTCAACGAACTCCTCACCAACATCTCCTCCCGTACACCCACCATCCCCTGGTACTCCACCGTCGACCTCCAATGGATCAACAGCCCCCTCGACCCCCACTACTGGACACGCAACCTCCGCAACCGCGTACGGTTCACCGACGCGGTGGAAGAGCTGGCGGGGGACGGCTTCGGCGTGTTCGTCGAGTCCAGCGGTCACCCCGTACTCACCGCCGCCATCACCGAAACACTCGACAGCCTCGCCATCGAGGACGCCGTGGTGTGCGGGACGCTGCGTCGTGACGACGGCGGCCCCGACCGGTTCACCCGCTCCCTCACCGAACTCTTCGTCCACGGCGGGCCCGTCGACCTCCTGTCCACGCTGCCGGAGGCCCCACCCGAGGCGCTGCCCACCACTGCCTTCGACGGCCGGCACTACTGGCTGCTCCCCGAACGCGACGGAACCACGGACGACGAGGGCGCACAGGGCCGGACCGTCGACCCCGAGGAGGCCCGGTTCTGGGACGCGATCGACAGCGGCGACCTCGCCGCCCTCAACGACCGGCTGCGGCTCGCGGACCCCGCGCCGCTCGCCACCGTCGTACCCGCGCTGACCCGCTGGCGGAAGGACACCCGCGACCAGACCAGGGCACGGTCCTGGCGGTACGAGGTGGAGTGGGAGCGAATCCCCGGCGCCGCCGACCGGACCGCACCCACGGGCCGTTGGCTCCTTCTCCACCCCATGGGCGCGGACGAGGAGGGCCTGTCGGCGGAGCTGGCCGCGCGCGGCCTCGACATCACCACCGTCGGAGCCGACCCGGATCACCTCGCGGAGCCGCTCCGTGCGGCGGGCCCGACTGACGGTGTCCTGTGTGTGACGGGCGACGCCGGATATGTCCGGGCCGTGCTGCGGACCCTGCTCGCCGACGGCACCACCACGCGCGTATGGGCGGTGACCCGGGGTGCGGTGGCCACCGGGCCCTTCGACCCCGTCATCGACCCCGCCGCCGCCCAGATATGGGGCCTCGGCCGGGTCGCCGCACTCGAACATCCCGACCGTTGGGGCGGGCTGCTCGACCTGCCCCCGGCCCTCGATCCCGCACTCGCCGACCGTGTCCTGGCGGCGCTGACGGGTGCCGAGGACCAGGTGGCCGTACGGGACACGGGGCTCTTCGGCCGCCGCCTCGCGCCGGTGACCGCACCGGCGACGGGCGCGGGCTGGACACCGCGCGGCACCCTTCTGATCACCGGTGGGACGGGCGCGCTGGGCGCCCACGCCGCGCGCTGGGCCGCGGCCCGTGGCGCCGCGCACCTGGTGCTGGTCAGCCGCGGCGGCCCGGACGCCCCGGGCGTCGACGAACTCATCTCGGAGTTGAGCGGGGCAGCCGTCCGCGTCTCGGTCGTCGGCTGTGACCTGACCGACCGGGCGGCGGTGGCTCGGCTGTTGGAGAGCTATCCGCCGGACGCCGTCATCCACACGGCCGGCATCGCCGGTGACCTGGTCCCGCTGCTCGACCTCGACCCTGAAGCCTTTGCCGACGTCCTCGCAGCGAAGGTCACCGGCGCGGCACTGTTGGACGAACTGCTCCAGGACCGGCCCCTGGACGCGTTCGTCCTGTACTCGTCGATCGCCGGTGTGTGGGGTGCGGCGGGGCAGGGCGCGTACGCCGCCGCCAACGCCTACCTCGACGCACTGGCCTCCCACCGCCGTGCCCGCGGTCTGGCCGGAACCTCCATCGCCTGGGGCGCCTGGGCCGACGGAGGCATGGCCACGGCCGGTGACGCGGCGGAACACCTGCGCCGCCGCGCCATTCTCACGATGCCGCCCGCTCTCGCGCTCACCGCGCTCGACGATGTCCTCCGAGGGGGCACGGCGGACTCGGTGGTCACCCGGATGGACTGGGCGCGCTTCGCGCCGATGTTCACCGCCGGACGTCCCAGCCCCCTCCTCGGTTCCGTGCCCGAGGCCGCCGCCGCGCTGGCCGCGCAGCAGGAACCGGTCGCCGATCGATCCGCCCTGGTGGCCTCGCTCGCCGGACTCGACGTGATACGCCGGATGGAACTGCTCACCGACCTCGTCCGCACCGAGGCCGCGGCCGTGCTCGGCATGGACGACCCCACCGGGATCGGCACCGCGCAGGCATTCCGTGACGTCGGGTTCGACTCGCTGACCTCCGTCGAACTGCGCGCCCGGCTTCGGGCAGCGACCGGCGCGCGGCTCCCTGCGACCGTCGCGTTCGACCACCCCAACGCCACCGCACTCGCGCGCCGACTGCACACCGAACTCTTCCCCCACTCAGCGGATGAGCCCCGGTTCACGGCCTCGGCATCCGGCGCCGACGCCGATCCGATCGCTGTCGTCGGCATGGGGCTGCGGCTGCCCGGTGGCATCACCGACGCCGACGCCTTCTGGAAACTGCTGTCCGAAGAGCGGGATGTGGTCGCGGAGTTCCCAGCCGACCGGGGCTGGGACGTCGACGCCCTCCATGACTCCGATCCGGACGCCTCCGGTACGTCCGCCACACGGTACGGCGGCTTCCTGGCCGATGCGGGGTCGTTCGATGCGGGGTTCTTCGGGATCTCGCCGCGTGAAGCACTGGCGATGGACCCGCAACAGCGACTGTTGCTGGAGACCTCCTGGGAAGCGTTGGAACGCGCCGGGATCGATCCCACCTCCCTGCGGGGGCAGCAGACCGGTGTGTTCGTCGGAGCCTCGGCCCAGTGGTACGGCATGGATGCGCGGGACGACGGCACCGAGGGCTATCACCTCACCGGCACCTCCTCCAGTGTGCTGTCCGGGCGGCTCTCGTACGTCCTCGGTGTCGAGGGGCCCGCGGTGACCATCGATACAGCGTGTTCATCGTCGCTGGTTGCCCTCCATCTGGCCGCCCAGGCGATCCGGTCCGGTGAGTGCTCCATGGCATTGGCGGGCGGGGTGAGCGTGATGGCGACTCCCGATGTCTTTGTGGAGTTCTCCCGGCAGCGCGGGCTGTCGGTCGACGGTCGGTGCAAGTCGTTCGCCGAAGGTGCGGATGGTACGGGGTGGGCCGAGGGCGTGGGCGTGCTGGTGCTCCAACGCCTCTCCGATGCCGTACGGGACGGTCGTGACATCTTGGCGGTGGTACGGGGGTCCGCCGTCAACCAGGACGGTGCGTCCAACGGCCTCACCGCACCCAACGGCCCCGCACAACAGAAAGTCATCCGTCAGGCCCTCGCCAACGCAGGACTCGCCCCGTCCGAAGTGGACGCGGTCGAAGCCCACGGCACCGGCACGGTCCTCGGCGACCCCATCGAAGCCCAGGCACTACTCGCGACCTACGGTCAGGAACGTGAACTGCCGCTGTGGCTGGGCTCGGTGAAATCCAACCTCGGACACACCCAGGCCGCCGCCGGAGTCACCGGCGTCAT
>NZ_JBIRRE010000024.1:0-22462 GCF_044333555.1 Streptomyces sp. NPDC020965 | reverse complement strand
CCACCCGCCACCACCCACCGAGCCACCCGACCACCCAACACACCCGTACCACCCGTAATCAACACCGTCCCCGACGGCGACCACACCCCACCCGAAGCACCACCCGACACCCGACCAGATACCAAACGTCGGCCGAGCACGGCCTCGGGACGTACCGCCAACTGATCCTCATCGGTGGAACCGGCGAGCACATCGACCAGACGCGCGGCGGTTCCGCTGGACGGCTCGGTCGGGACGTCGATCAGGCCACCCCAGCGATCGGGCTCCTCTAGGGCGACCACCCGGCCCAGGCCCCAGACACCCGCCCGCAACGGATGCGACACCGAAACACCCGGTCCAGCGCTGACCGCGCCCGAGGTGACCGCCCACAACCGGCCCTCAAGACCCGCATCACCCAACGCCTGGACCAGCACCGTCGTCGCCGCCAACCCCCACGGCACACCGGCGTGATCACTCTCGACCTGCCCCAGGAACGACACCACCCGACCGCAGTCGGCGAACTCCACCAATCGAGCCGCCAGAGCCGTGCGGTCGAGATCGTCCGCCGCCAGCCGGAGCCGGTGCACCCGCGCACCACGACCCGCCAACTCCCCAGCGAACACCTCCACCCACGGATCATCGAACCCGTCCGACTCAACAACCAACCAACCGCCGGAAGCATCGGCCGCTTCAGCGATGGCGACCGCGCGCCAGGCCACCTCGTACCGCAGGCCGTCAACAGCGGCACGCTCTCGCCGCTGCTTCTGCCATGCCGAAAGGGCCGGCAGCGTCTCACGGAGGGGTGACTCAAGCCCCACTCCCAGTTCGGCGGCGAACAACTCAGCGTCGCCCCGCTCCAGTGCGGCCCACAGCTCGGCGCCGACCGGGTCGTCGGCCGTTCGCGCGCCTCCGAGCAGCGGTTCCTCAGGGTTCTCCATCCAGTACCGGTCACCCGCGAAGGGGTACGTGGGCAGATCGGTGGGGCTCGCGCCGGTCGGGGCGTAGAACGCGGCCCAGTCCACCGGGCCGCCGTCCACCCAGAGACGGGCCAGCGCCGTCACCGTGGAATCGGGTTCCATCCGGTCCCTGCGGAGCAGGGGGACGGCGAGCGCTCCGTCCTCGCAGGTCTCGCCGATGGCTCCGATCAGGGTCGCGTCGGGCCCCAGCTCGATGAAGCGCGTGGCGCCAAGGGATCGCAGCCGGGCGACGGCGTCGGCGAATCGGACGGTGCCTCTGACCTGGTCCGTCCAGTAGTCGGCGGTGAAGTCGGTGACCGGTTCGCCGGTGAGGGTGGAGACGATCGGGATACGGGGGTGCTGGTGCTCGATCCCGGCCGCTTCGGCGCGGAAGGCGTCCAGCATCGGGTCCATGAGGTGGGAGTGGAAGGCGTGGCTGACGTCGAGCCAACGGCCCTTACGGTCCGGGAGTGCGTCGGCGACCTGCTCCACGGCCGCACGGGAGCCGGAGAGGACCACCTGTCCGGGCGCGTTGATAGCGGCGATCGATACACCGTCGATCAGGTGGGGGGTGACCTCATCCGCGGAAGCCCGTACCGCCCACATCGCACCACCAGCAGGAAGGGCATCCATCAACCGCGCACGCGCCGCCACCAGAGCACAGGCATCGTCCAGGGACAGCACACCCGAGACATGCGCGGCGGCCAGCTCACCGACCGAATGACCCACCAAGTAGTCAGGCGTCAGGCCCCAGGACTCCACCAACCGGAACAACGCCACCTCGATGGCGAACAGCGCGGGCTGAGCCCACCCCGTACCACCCAGCAACCCGTCCGGATCCTCGAACATCACCTCACGCAACGGACGATCCAAGACGGTGTCAAACCGCGCACAGACGTCGTTCAACGCCGCATCGAACACCGGGAAGACCTCGGCCAGCTCACGACCCATACCGACCCGCTGACCACCCTGACCCGAGAACACGAAAGCGAGTCGGTCCCGGGAACGGGCGCCGCCGCTCCGGCCGGCCACACCACGGACGACAACCGGCGACATTCCACCGGACGCGATCTGGCTGAGGGCCCCGATACCCGACTCCAGCCGGTCAGCCAGAACCACGGCCCGGTGCTCGAACACGGCCCGGCCCGTGGCGGTCGCATAGCCCACATCGACCGGTTCGACCTCCGGCCGAGCGGTCAACGACGCCCGCAGCCGGGACGCGAGCTTTGGCATCGTGTCGTCCTGCCGGGTGGACAGCAGCCATGGCACGATCGGCAGCCGTACCCGGCCCATGGCGTCGGCGGGGTCCGTCCGCTCCGTCTCACCGCTCTCGGTGTCGCCGGGCGCGGATGCCTGCTCCAGGATCACGTGGGCGTTGGTGCCGCTGATGCCGAACGAGGACACGCCCGCCCGGCGCGGCCGGTCGGTCTCCGGCCACGCACGGGCGTCGGCCAGCAGCTCCACCGCACCGGACTCCCAGTCCACATGCGACGACGGCGTGCCCACGTACAGCGATTTCGGCAGCACACCGCGCTGGAGCGCCAGCACCATCTTCATCACACCGGCCACACCGGCGGCGGCCTGGGTGTGGCCGATATTGGACTTGATCGAGCCCAGCCACAGCGGATCGGTCCGGTCCTGGCCATAGGTCGCCAGCAGGGCCTGCGCCTCGATCGGGTCACCGAGGGTCGTCCCCGTACCGTGCGCCTCCACCGCGTCCACCTCGGACGGGGAGAGACCAGCGTTCGCCAGCGCGTCACGGATCACCCGCTGCTGGGACGGGCCGTTCGGGACGGTGAGCCCGTTGGAGGCGCCGTCCTGGTTGATGGCCGAGCCGCGAACGACCGCGAGGACCCGGTGCCCGTTCCGTACGGCGTCGGAGAGCTTTCCGAGCACCAGCAGGCCCACGCCTTCGGACCAGCCGGTGCCGTCGGCGTCGTCGGAGAACGCCTTGCACCGGCCGTCGGCCGCCAGGCCCTGCTGGCGACTGAACTCAAGGAACATGCCGGGTGTGGACATCACCGTCACACCGCCGACGAGCGCCAGCGAGCACTCCCCCGACCGCAGTGACTGCGCCGCCAGGTGCAGGGCGACCAACGATGACGAGCAGGCCGTGTCCACCGTGACCGCAGGACCCTTGAGGCCGAGCGTATAGGCGACCCGGCCGGAGGCGACGGCCATGGAGTTGCCGGTGAGCATATAGCCCTCGACACCCTCGGGAAGGGCGGTGAGATGTGCCCCGTATCCGGTCGAGGCCGCGCCGACGAACACACCCGTACTGCTGCTCTTCAGCGAGTTCGGATCGATCCCGGCGTGTTCGAATGCCTCCCACGCGGCCTGGAGCAGCAGTCGCTGCTGCGGGTCCATCGCCAGTGCCTCGCGCGGGCTCATCCCGAAGAACGCCGGATCGAACTCGGTCGCGTCGTAGACGAAGCCGCCGACGCGGGTGTAGGTCGTACCGGCTTCGGACGCGTCGGCGCTGTAGAGCCGTTCCAGGTCCCAGCCCCGGTCGACGGGGAATCCGGACATGCCGTCGCCGGCACCGTCGAGCAGTCGCCACAGATCGTCCGGTGAGCGCACATCGCCGGGGAATCGGCAGCTCATGCCGATGATCGCGATCGGTTCGGAGGCGTCGGCCTCGATCTCGCGGAGCCGCCGGTGGGCGCTCCTTAGATCACCGGTGACTTTCTTGAGGTAGTCGAGCAGCTTCTGCTCGCTGTCAGCGCTGCGCACAACCGGCTTCTCGCTCAAGACGTCCCACCAAATTCGCCGTCGATCAATTCGAATAGCTCTTCGGCCGTGGCCGATTCGAGGGCGTCGTCCGCGCTCTCGTCGGCCGTGTCCGTCACACCGGTCGCTCCGGCCCACTTCGCCGCGAGCGCCTGAAGTCGTCGGCCCACGACCACGCCGGCTGACGGTTCGGCCGCCGCGCCGTTCGCCGAACCGTTCGCCGCGGCGCCGTTCGCCGTGGCGCCGTTCGCCGCGGCACCGTTCGCCGTGGCGCCGTTAGTTGTGGCGGCGTTCGCCGTGGCGGTCGCCAGGAGTCGTTCCAGTGTCTGTTCCAGTCGTTCGATCTCATCGAGGGCCGCTGCTCCGGCCGATCCCCGGCCCGGCTGGTGGCCGTCGACCGCGCCGCCCTCGTCGTCGGGGGCGATCTCGGCGAGCAGGTGCTCCGCCAGGGCGGCCGGTGTCGGGTAGTCGAACACCAAGGTCGCGGGCAACCGCGTCCCGGTGATCGTGTTCAGCCGATTGCGGAGTTCGATGGCGGTGAGCGAGTCGAAGCCGATCGCGTTGAACGCCTGCTCCGGTTCGATCTCCTCCGTCGTGCCGTGGCCGAGTACCGCGGTGGCCTGTCCGCAGACCAGTTCCAGCAGATGGTCCGCGCGGTCGGCGGGCGACAGTCCACGCAACTGCCGCGCCAGCCCGCCCGGCTCGGCACCGGGGGCCACGGCCGAGGCCGTCCGCCGTGGCGCCGGGCCCGCGAGGGCACGGAACAAGGGTGGCACCGGCCCGTCGCCGAACATCCCGGGTGTGACCTCCAGCCGCATCGGGAGCAGCGCGGCGCGGTCAACGCTGAGGGCGAAGTCGAACAGGCTCAGCCCCAGCTCCGGGCTGAGTGGCCGCAGCCCCGCCTGTTCCATCCGGGCGAAGTCGGTCTCGGTGAGATGGCCGGTCATGCCCCGGTCGGCGACCCACGGTCCCCAGGCCAGGGATACGGCGGGCACTCCCCGGCGCCGGGCCCAGCGGGCGAACTCGTCGACGAACGCATTGGCCGCGGCGTAGTTCGCCTGTCCGGCGCCGCCGAGGGTGCCGGCCGCGCCCGAGAAGAGCACGAAGGCCGCGAGATCGTGCCCGGCCGTCAGCTCGTAGAGATTGAGGGCCGCATCCATCTTCGGCCGGAGGGTGGTGTCCAGCCGTCCGGGGTCGAGGGAGGGGATGATCCCGTCGTCCACCACGCCCGCGACATGGACGACGGCCGTCAGCGGGTGGCCGTCCGGAATCGTGCGTACGGTGCGCTCCAGCGCGGCGCGGTCGGCCGCGTCGCACGCCTCGATCCGTACGGTCGCGCCGAGTCCGGTCAGCTCGGCGAGGAGTTCGGCGGCGCCGTCGGCAGCCGTCCCCCGCCGGCTGGTGAGGAGGAGATTGCGGGCGCCGTGGTGTTCGACCAGGTGCCGGGCGACGTGTCCGCCGAGTCCGCCGGTGCCACCGGTGATCAGTACCGTTCCGGCCGGGTCGAGCGCGGCGGGCACGGTGAGCACCACCTTGCCGATGTGCCGTGCCTGGCTGACCTGTCGGAACGCCTCGGGTGCCCGCCGTACGTCCCAGGTGGCCACCGGGAGCGGACGCAGCGCCCCGGCCCGGGCGAGCCGGAGCAGTTCGGTGAGCATCTCGCCGATGCGTTCCGGTCCCGCCTCGATGAGGTCGAATGCCTGGTAGGCGATGCCGGGGTGGTTGGCGCCGATGCCTTCGGGGGTACGGACGTCGGTCTTGCCCATCTCCACGAACCGGCCACCGGCGTCGAGGAGGCGGAGCGAGGCGTCGACGTACTCGCGGGCCAGGGAGTTCAGTACGACATCGACGCGGCCCTGCCGGGACACCGTCCGGAACTGCTCCTCGAAGTCGAGGTCGCGTGAGGAGGCGAGGTGGTCGTCGGTGATGCCGAGGGCTCGCAGGCTGTCGTGTTTGCCCTCGCTGGCGGTGCCGAAGACCTCGGCGCCGAGATGGTCGGCGAGTTGGACGGCGGCCATGCCGACACCGCCTGCGGCGGCGTGGATGAGGACGGATTCACCGGGGCGCAGGTCTGCGAGGTCCACGAGTGCGTAGTAGGCCGTGAGGAAGACGATGGGGAAGGACGCTGCCTGTTCGAAGCTCCAGTCGGGCGGGATGGGGGCGATCATTCGCTGGTCGGCGATGCTGACCGGGCCGAATGCCTTGCCGAACATGCCGAGGATGCGGTCCCCGACGGCGAATCCGGTGACGTCCGGGCCGAGTTCGGTGATGACACCGGCGCCTTCGACGCCCATGGCGCCGGGATCCCCGGGGTACATGTCGAGGGCGTTGAGCACATCGCGGAAGTTGAGGCCAGCGGCGCGTACGGCCACCCGGACCTGGCCGGGCTCCAGTGGTTCCAGCAGTTCCGGCGACGGTGTCAGGGTCAGGTTCGCCAGGGAGCCCCGGCCGGTGGTGTCGAGCCGCCAGGCGGTGGTCTCCGCCGGGGGGACGAGTGAGCCATCGTCGGCGAGACGGACGAGGCGGGCGGCCCGTACGGCTCCGTCGCGTACGACGACCTGTGGTTCGTCCGACGCGAGGATGTGGGGCAGGGCGGCGGCGGATGCCTCGGCGCTGTCGATGTCCACGAGTAGGAAGCGTCCTGGTTCCTCCGTCTGGGCGGAGCGCAGGAACCCCCAGACGGTGGCGGCTGCCGGGTCCGCCAGGCGGTCTCGGGGGCCGTCGGGTGCGGTCGGGCCGTCCGGTGTGACGGCGCCCCGGGTGACGACGACGAGTCGTGAGGACGCGTACCTGCTGTCCGCGAGCCAGCGCTGTACGAGTGACAGGAGGTCGGTCGTGAGCTTCCGCGCGTCCCGTGCGATTCCGGTGGTGTCGTCGTCCGCGCCGCCGATGTACGAGGTCAGGACCGTGTCCGGGGTGGGTCCGTCGCCCGGCTGGTCAAGACTGTCGATACGGCGAACCGCCAGCGCTTCCGCCAGGTTCAGTTCGTCGGCGCCGAGCACGGCCCAGGTCCCGGTGTTGGCGGAGGGTGTCGCGGTGAGCGGAGTCTCCGCCCACTCCGTGTGGAACAACTGCTCCGGGTAGGCGGTTCCGGTGGCGCGCAGTTGGGTCGGGGAGATCTGGCGCATGGCCAGCGAGTCGACGGCGGCGACGGGCCGGCCGGTGCCGTCCGCGATGGACAGGGTCAGTGCGTCGGAGCCGGACTGGGCGAGCCGGACGCGTAGTCCGGACGCGCCCGATGCGAAGAGGGTGACGCCGGACCAGGAGAACGGGAGCCGACTCTGGCCGCTGCCGTCGAGCGCCACGAAGGTCAGTGCCTGGAGTGCGGCGTCGAGCAGGGGCGGGTGGAGCCCGTAGGCGGCGGCGTCGGCGGCGTGCTCGTCGGGCAGGGCGACGTCGGCGTAGACCTCGTCACCGACGCGCCATGCCTGGCGCAGGCCCTGGAAGGTCGGGCCGTAGACGAATCCGCCCTGGCGGTACATCTCGTAGAAACCGGAGACGTCGATGGGTTCGGCGCCGGGCGGCGGCCAGGCGGCGAAGTCGAACGATCCGGTGCGGCCGGCGCTGCCCAGGGATCCGGTGGCGTGCAGCGTCCACGCGGTGTCGGGTGGCGCGCTGTCGGGGCGGGAGTGCAGTTGGATCGGTCGCAGTCCGGACGCGTCGGGCCCGCCGACCATGAGCTGAAGGTGGACGGCGCCGTCGGTGGGCAGGACGAGCGGGGCGGCCAGGGTCAGTTCCTCGACCTGGTCGCAGCCGACCTCGTCGGCCGCGCGCAGCGCGAGTTCCAGGAAGGCGGTGCCGGGGAAGAGGATGGTGCCCATCACTTCGTGGTCGGCGAGCCAGGGGTGGTCGTGCACGCTGAGTCGGTTGGTGAAGAGCTGTCCGCTGTCGCCGGCGAGCGCGACCGCCGCGCCGAGCAGTGGGTGGCCGGCGTCGGCGAGACCGACCGCGGTGACGTCTCCCGGCCGGAGAGCCATCGGCTCGGGCCAGTAGGACCGACGCTGGAAGGCGTAAGTGGGGAGGTCGACCACCCGTGCGCCGGTCGGTGCGTAGTAGGCCGTCCAGTCGACGGGGGCACCGGCTGTCCACAGATGGGCCAGTGCGGTGAGTACGGAGCTAGGTTCGGGGCGGTCCCGGCGCAGGAGTGAGACCGTACGGGGCTCGTCCTCGCGGGTTTCGGCGATGGCACCGATGAGAGTGGCGTCGGGGCCCAGTTCAAGGAAGCGGGTGACGCCGAGGGTGGTGAGGGCCTCGATGGCGTCGGCGAATCGGACGGTGCCTCGGAGCTGGTCGACCCAGTAGTCGGCGGTGAAGTCGGTGACCGCCTCGCCGGTGAGGGTGGAGACGATCGGGATACGGGGGTGCTGGTGCTCGATCCCGGCCGCTTCGGCGCGGAACGCGTCCAGCATCGGGTCCATGAGGTGCGAGTGAAAAGCGTGGCTGACATCGAGCCAACGGCCCTTACGGTCCGGGAGTGCGGCCGCGACCTGCTCCACCGCCTCACGGGAGCCGGAAAGGACTGTCTGTCCGGGGGCGTTGATAGCGGCGATCGATACACCGTCGATCAGGTGGGGGGCGACCTCATCCGCGGAAGCCCGTACCGCCCACATCGCACCACCAGCAGGAAGGGCATCCATCAACCGCGCACGGGCCGCCACCAGAGCACAGGCGTCGTCCAGGGACAGGACACCCGACACATGCGCGGCAGCCAGTTCACCGACCGAATGACCCACCAGATAATCCGGGATCAGGCCCCAGGATTCCACCAATCGGAAGAGGGCCACCTCGATGGCGAACAGCGCGGGCTGAGCCCACCCCGTACCGCTAAGAAGTCCCTCAGGGTTCTCGAACATCACCTCACGCAACGGACGATCCAAGACGGTGTCGAACCGCGCGCAGACATCATTCAACGCCGCGTCGAACACCGGGAAGACCTCGGCCAGCTCACGACCCATACCGACCCGCTGACCACCCTGACCCGAGAACACGAAACCAGTCAGACCGTTGACCGCGACACCGGAAACGACCGTTCCGGACAGCTCGCCGGCCGCCAATGCCGCGAGTCCCGTGCGGAATGCGTCCACTTCGGCGCCGAGTACGACCGACCGGTGTTCCAGGGCAGCGCGGGTGGTGACCAGGGAGAGTCCGATGTCCACCGCAGCGGAGCGATCCGCGACCGACAGCAGCCGGTCGGCCTGGGCCGCGACTGCTCCCGCGGACCTGCCCGACACCAGCCAGGGCAGCACCGGCGACTCGCCGCCGGGAGCGCGCTCCGGGGTCGTGGGCTCCTCCGGGACCGTGGGCTCCTCGGGGGCCTCTTCGATGATCACATGGGCGTTGGTGCCACTGATGCCGAAGGACGACACCCCCGCGCGGCGCGGCCGATCGCTCCGGGGCCATGCGCGGGCCTCCGACAGCAGCTCCACCGCACCCGCCGACCAGTCCACATGTGACGACGGGACATCGGCGTGCAGGGTCTTGGGCAGGGTCTCGTGCCGCATCGCGAGGATCATCTTCATCAGGCCCGCGACACCGGCCGCCGCCTGAGTGTGGCCGATATTGGACTTCACCGAACCGAGCCAGAGCGGCTGGTCCTCGGCGCGGCCCTGGCCGTAGGTCGCCAGCAGGGCCTGCGCCTCGATCGGGTCGCCGAGGGTCGTCCCCGTACCGTGCGCCTCCACCGCGTCCACCTCGGACGGGGAGAGACCGGCGTTCGCCAGCGCGTCACGGATCACCCGCTGCTGGGACGGCCCGTTCGGGGCGGTCAGGCCGTTCGACGCGCCGTCCTGATTGGTCGCGCTGCCGGTCACCAGCGCGAGCACCCGGTGGCCGTTGCGGTGGGCGTCCGACAGCCGCTCCAGCACGAGAACACCGACGCCCTCGGCCCAGCCCGTACCGTCCGCGCCGTCCGAGAACGCCTTGCACCGGCCGTCGACCGCGAGCCCGTGCTGACGGCTGAACTGGACGAACGGGGCGGGCGTGGAGATGAGGGTGACACCGCTGGCGACGGCGAGTGAGCACTCGTCGGAGCGCAGCGCCTGCGCCGCCAGGTGGAGGGCGACGAGGGACGAGGAGCACGCCGTGTCCACCGTGATCGCGGGCCCCTCCAGACCGAGGGTGTAGGCGACCCGGCCGGAGAGCACACTGGCGGCGTTGCCGGTCATGAAGTAGCCGTCCGCGCCCTGAGGGCTGCTGATCAGGAGTCCGCCGTAGTCCTGGCCGTTGCTGCCGGCGAAGATGCCGGTCCGACTGCCGGCCAGGGAGAGCGGGTCGATGCCGGAGCGTTCGGCGGCCTCCCAAACGGTCTCCAGGAGCAGTCGCTGCTGCGGGTCCATGGCGAGGGCTTCGCGCGGGTTGATGCCGAAGAGGCCGGAGTCGAACTCACTTACTCCGCCGACGAATCCGCCACGCCGGGTATAGGTCGTGCCCGCCCGGTCCGGATCGGGGTCGTACACCGCTTCGACGTCCCAGTTCCGGTCGGTGGGGAAGTCGGAGATCGCGTCCACGCCGTCGGAGAGCAGCCGCCAGAACTCCTCCGGGGAGTCGACACCGCCGGGCAGTCGGCAGCTCATGCCGATGATCGCGATCGGGTCGTCGGTGGTGTCGGACGAACGCGGTGCCGCCGTCGGCGCGGTGGGCTGCCGGTCGGTGGACTCGCCGGCGAACTGCTGGCGCAGATAGCGCGTCAGCGCGTTGGGCGTCGGATAGTCGAAGACCAGCGTGGTCGGCAGCCGCACTCCGGTGACCAGACCGAGCCGGTTGCGCAGTTCGACCGCGGTGAGCGAGTCGAATCCGATGTTGGAGAACACCTGGGTGGGCTCGACATCGGATGGGGCCGCGAAGCCGAGTACCCCGGCGACATGCTTGCGGACCAGGTCGAGCACCTCGCGTTCGGCTTCGGCCTCGGTGAGTCCGGCCAGCCGTCCGGCGAACCCGTCGGGGCCGGCGAACGCGTTGTCGCCGGCCGCGGCTTCGACGGCCGCGCGGGCCTCCGGCACACCTTCCAGGAGCGGGCTGCGGCGGGACGCGGTGAACGAGGGCACATACCGTTCCCAGTCGACACCCGCGACGGTGAGGGTCGTGTCACCGTCGCCGACGGCCTGCTGAAGCACGGTGACGGCCGACTCGGGTGCCAGTGCGTGGATACCGCCCTTGCGCTGCCGGGCCTCCACCGCGGCGCTGTCCGCCATGCCGGCGTCGGCCCACGGGCCCCAGGCGATCGAGGTCGCGGCGAGACCGGCGGCCCGGCGGCGTTCGGCGACCGCGTCGAGCACCGCGTTCGCGGCAGCGTAGTTCGCCTGTCCCGGACCGCCCCAGATGCCGGCGGTGGAGGCGAACAGGACGAAGGCGTCGAGATCGAGATCCCGGGTCAGCTCGTCCAGGATCAGCGCGGCACCGGCCTTGGGCGCCATGACTCCGGCGACCCGCTCCGGGCTCAGTGCGTCCAGGATGCCGTCGTCCAGCACACCGGCCGCGTGTACGACGGCCGTCAGCGGGTGCTCGGCGGCCAGGCCGCCCAGCAGCCCGGCGATCTGCTCGCGATCGGCCATGTCGCAGGCGGCGATGGTGACCGTCGCACCGCTCTCCTCCAGCTCCCGGCGCAACTCCGCCGCGCCGGGGGCGGTCGCGCCACGGCGGCTGGTGAGCACCACGTGCTCGGCGCCCCCGGCGACGACCCAGCGGGCCATCCTGGCGCCCAGGGCGCCGGTGCCACCCGTGATCAGGACCGTTCCGGAGGGCTGCCAGGCCGCCTCGGCGCCGGGCGGGCGCGGGGCCCGGACCAGGCGCCGTCCGAAGAGACCCGAGTCGCGGAGCGCGATCTGGTCCTCGTCGTTGGCGGCGATGGCGTCGACCACGCGCCGGGCCGCGCGTGCCCCGGCCTCGGCCGGCACGTCGATGAGCCCGCCCCACCGGTCTGGATGCTCCAGCGCGGCGACCCGGCCGAGACCCCACACGGCGGCCCGCCCGGGGTTCGTCACCCCGTCCCAGCGGGCGACGGAGACCGCGCCCGAGGTCAGCGACCAGATGGGGGCGGCCAGTCCGGCGTCCCCTACGGCCTGGAGGAGTACGGGGGTGAGCGCGGTGCCGATGGACAGTCCGGGCAGTCCGGGAGCCTCCCGGTCCGCCCAGGCCAGCAGGGATACGACACCGGCCGGCTCATCGGCACCGGTGAGCAGTTCGGTGAGTGCGCCGCGGTCGAGATGGGCCGCGCCGAGCGTCACCTCGTGCGGGGTGGCACCCCGCGCGGCCAGCTCGGCGGTCACCGCGTCGGCCCAGGGCCGTACGGAGGTGCCTGCGGAGGTGCCTTCAGGATCCTCCTCGGGGGTGACGACCAGCCAGGTGCCCGACAGGGGTGCGGACTCCGTCAGGGTCAGCGGTGTCCAGGAGACGCGGTAGCGCCAGGTGTCGGTGGTGGACTGTTCGCGCTGCTGCCTGCGCCAGTGCGAGAGCGCGGGCAGCAGAGGGTCGAGTACGGCGGTGTCGGTGCCGAGCGTGGCGGCGAGCGCGGTCGAGTCCGAGCGCTCCACCGCCGCCCAGAACTCGTTGTCGGGCAGTCCGCTCTCCGAGACGACGGCCGTCACTGCGCTCGACTTCGGCCAGTAGCGCTGGCGTTGGAAGGCGTACGTGGGGAGGTCGATGGTGCGTGCCGTCGTACCGGGGAAGGCGGCGGTCCAGTCGACGTCCACTCCCCTGACCCAGAGCTCGGCCGCATTCGCGAGGAAGCGGTCCAGTCCACCGTCGTCGCGGCGCAGCGAACCCGTCACCACACCGGGCTCACCATCGGCCTGTTCGAGGGTCTCTTCGACGGCAGCCGTCAGCACGGGATGCGAGGAGGCTTCGACGAAGACTCCGTACCCGTCCCCTGCCAGCCGCGCCACCGCGTCGGCGAAACGGACCGGCTCCCGCAGATTCCGGAACCAGTACTCCGCATCCATCGTCAACGGATCAATGAACTCGGCCGTGACCGTCGAGAACAAGGGGATACGACCCGCCTGCGGAGTCACCCCCGCCAGCTCCGCCACCAACTCATCACGCAGGACATCCATCGCCGCCGAATGAGACGCATAGTCCACCGCGATCCTGCGCGCCCGAATCTCCAACCGTCCGCACTGGGCGACCAGTTCATCGACCGCGGCCACCTCGCCCGAGACCACCACCTGCGAGGGACCGTTCACCGCCGCCACCGACACCCGACCCGCGAACGGCTCCAACAATGCCTCGGCACGCTCCGCCGACACCCGCACCGACGCCATCGTCCCCACACCACTCGCCACGGCGGCGATGGCGCGGCTGCGCAGGCATACGATCCGTGCCGCGTCCTCCAACGAGAGGACACCCGCCACACACGCCGCCGCGATCTCCCCCTGCGAATGACCCACCACCGCCGACGGCACCACCCCGTACGACTCCCACAACGCCGCCAACGACACCATCACCGCGAACGAAACCGGCTGCACCACATCCACCCGATCCAACGACGGCGCACCCTCAACACCCCGCAACACATCCATCAACGACCACCCCACCCACCCCGACAACGCCACCCCACACTCAGCCAAACGCCCCGCAAACACCGACGACACCGCCGCCAACTCCACCGCCATCCCCGCCCACTGCGCACCCTGACCCGGAAACACCAACACCGACCGACCCACCACACCCACCACACCCCGCACCACACCACCCACAGGCTCATCCGCCACCACAGCCCCGAGACCCACCCCATACGACCCCAACACCACCGCACGATGCTCAAACACCACACGGGAGGAGAGCAACGACCAACCCACATCCACAGCCGACGCCTCGGACAGCGAACCCAACGCCGCCGCCTGACCCCTCAGACCCGCCGCACTACGACCCGACACCAACCACGGCACCACACCAACCGGATCCACCACATCCCGCGCCTCAGGTTCCGCGCTAGCGGGGGCCTGCTCCAGGATGACGTGTGCGTTGGTCCCGCTCATCCCGAACGCGGACACCCCCGCTCGGCGCGGCCGGTCACCCTCCGGCCACTCCCGTGCCTCCGACAGCAACTCGACCGCGCCCTCGGACCAGTCCACATGCGATGACGGCGTCCCGACATGCAGCGATTTGGGCATGAGCCCGTGCCGCATCGCCTGCACCATCTTGATCAGGCCCGCGACACCGGCCGCCGCTTGGGCGTGGCCGATGTTGGACTTGATCGAACCGAGCCAGAGCGGATCGTCGTCGGGACGGTCCTGGCCGTAGGTGGCGATCAAAGCCTGTGCCTCGATCGGGTCGCCCAGTGACGTACCCGTGCCGTGCGCTTCCACCACATCGACTTCGGTCGCCGAGAGGCCCGCGTTGGCCAGGGCCTGCCGGATCACCCGCTGCTGGGAAGGGCCGTTGGGGGCCGTCAGACCGTTCGACGCGCCGTCCTGGTTCACCGCGGAGCCCCGTACCACCGCCAGCACCCGATGACCGTTCCGCCGCGCGTCCGACAACCGCTCCAACAGCAGCATCCCGGCGCCCTCGGCCCAGCTCGCACCGTCCGCGTCCGATGAGAACGGCTTGGACCGGCCGTCCGCGGCGAGAGCCCGCTGCCGGCTGAACTCGACCAGTGAGATGGGGGTGGACATGACGGTCACTCCACCGGCGAGCGCCATGGTGCAGTCGCCCTCCCTGAGCGCCTGGCACGCGGAGTGCAGGGCGACCAGCGACGACGAGCAGGCGGTGTCGATCGTGAGCGCGGGGCCTTCCAGACCGAAGGAGTACGCGACCCGGCCGGAGAGCACACTCGGGGAGTTCCCGGTGCCGAGGAATCCCTCGAAGTCCTCCTTCGCCGTCGCGAGGAGGCCGCCGTAGTCCTGATAGGTCACACCGGCGAAGACTCCGGTGCTGCTGCCGCGCATCGCGCTCGCGTCGAGCCCGGCGTGTTCCATCGCCTCCCAGGAGATCTCCAGGAGCAGCCGCTGCTGGGGGTCCATCGCCACGGCCTCGCGCGGCGAGATGCCGAAGAACGTCGCGTCGAACTGGCTCGCGTCGTGCAGGAACCCACCCTCGTGGACGTAGCAGGTGCCCGGATTGTCAGGGTCGGGGTCGTAGAGCGCTTCCAGGTCCCAGCCACGGTCGGTCGGGAAGCCGGAGACCGCGTCGGTGCCGTCGGCGACGAGTCGCCACAGCTCATCCGCCGTCTGTACGCCACCGGGGTAGCGGCAGCTCATTCCGATGATCGCGATGGGTTCATCGAGGGCGATCACGCTCTTGCCGGTCGGGGCCGTGGGTGCCGCCGCCTCGCCCAGCAGTTCCGCCCGCAGGTGGGTGACGAGCGCGCGCGGTGTCGGGTAGTCGAAGACGAGCGTCGCGGCCAGCCGCAGGCCGGTCTCCTCGCGGAGCGCCTCGCGCAGTTCGACGGCGGTGAGGGAGGTGAAACCGAGGTCACGGAAGGCGAGGTCCTCGTTCATCGCCTGCGCCTTGGGCTCCTTGAGGACCATCGCGGCACGGCGGCGGACGATCTCCATCAGGGCGCCGCGCTGTTCGTCCTCGGGGAGCACGAGAAGTCGGTCGCGTAGCGCGTTTCCGCCTCCGGACACGGCGGCGGCGGCCTTGCGCCGCCGCCGCCCGGTGGCGCGAGGCTGGCGAGTGGCGCCCCGTGTCGTGTCCTCCGGAGCGGCATCAGGTGCGTCGTCGGACGGTTCCACGGGCAGTCCCGCGGGTGCTGCGACAGGTGTCGGGACAGGTGTCGGGCCACCCGCTGTAAGAGATGCTTCAGCCGTTTCTTGCACGGGCTCCGCTGCGAGCTGTTCTGAAGACTCTGCTGCCGGCTCTTCGACAGCCGTGAGCCGGTCGCCGGTGAAGGGGCGGAGTGTGAGCGCGTCGGAGGTGAAGACCAGTTCGCCGGCGGTGTCGGCGACGGTGATCGCGTAGTTGCCCTCTCCGCTCCCCGCGGTGAGCGCGACGCGCAGCATCGACGCCCCGGTCGCGTGCAGGGTCACCCCGTTCCAGGAGAACGGCAGCATCCGAGCCCCAGCCGTTCGCTCGTCGTACGACAGGGCCTGGAGCGCGCCGTCGAGAACGGCCGGGTGCAGACCGTAGCGGTCCGCCTCGGCTCGGTGCTCGTCGCCAAGGGTGACCTCGGCGAAGAGTTCGCCGTCGCGCCGCCATACGGCGGTCAGCCCCTGGAAGACTTCGCCATAGCCGAAGCCGTTCTCGGCGCGCGTCCGATAGTGGCCGTCGATGTCGACCGGGGTGACACCGGACGGCGGCCAGACGGTGAGGTCGGTCCCTGGCCGGTCGGTGGAGAGGCCAAGTACACCGCTCGCGTGCCGGGTCCATGGCGCCCGGCCCTCGATCCGGGAGCTGATGGTGAAGGAGCGACTGCCGGCGAGGTCGGCCGGATCGACCACGATCTGTAGCTGGATCGCCTGCTCAGCAGGCAGGATGAGTGGCGCTTCAAGGATGATTTCCTCGACCAGATCGCAGGAGAGCTGGTCGCCGGCGCGGATCGCCAGTTCCAGGTAGCCGGTTCCGGGGAACACCGTGTCGCCGGCCACCTGGTGTCCGTCGAGCCAGGGGTGGGTCCGAGTGGAGATCCGGCCGGTGAACACATGACCGCCGCCGTCGGACAGTTCCACGACGGCACCCAGCAGCGGGTGGTCCAGCGGTTCGGCGCCGATCGCCCCGACATGCAGCGGTCCGGTCGAACTCTCCAGCCAGTAGCGCTGGTGGTCGAAGGCGTACGTGGGGAGGTCGACCACCCGCGCGCCACTGGGGGCGTGGAACGCCGTCCAGTCGACGGGGACACCGGTGGTCCAGAGGCGGGCCAGGGCGGTGACCGCGGTGGTCGGTTCGGGGCGGTCCCGGCGGAGCAGGGAGACCGCTGTGCTGTCACCGGCTTCCGCGATCGCGCCGATGAGGCTCGCGTCGGGGCCGAGTTCGACGAACCGGGTGACACCGAGCGAGGTAAGGCTCTCGATGGCGTCGGCGAACCGGACGGTGCCCCGGACCTGGTCCACCCAGTAGTCGGCGGTGAAGTCGGTGACCGCCTCGCCGGTGAGGGTGGAGACGATCGGGATACGGGGCTGTTGCTGGTGGCGAACCCCGGCTGCCTTCGCGCGGAAGGCATCGAGCATCGGGTCCATCAGGACCGAGTGGAAGGCGTGGCTGACGTCGAGCCAGCGGCTGTCCCGTCCGGGGAGTGCGGCGGCGACCTGCTCCACGGCCTCACGGGAGCCGGAAAGAACCACCTGTCCGGGCGCGTTGACGACCGCGAGAGACACGCCGTCGATCAGGTGGGGGGTGACCTCATCCGCGGAAGCCCGTACCGCCCACATCGCACCACCAGCAGGAAGGGCATCCATCAACCGCGCACGCGCCGCCACCAGAGCACAGGCGTCGTCCAGGGACAGCACACCCGACACATGCGCGGCAGCCAGCTCACCGACCGAATGACCCACCAGATAGTCAGGCGTCAGACCCCAGGACTCCACCAACCGGAACAACGCCACCTCGACGGCGAACAGAGCAGGCTGAGCCCACCCCGTACCACCCAGCAAGCCATCCGGATCCTCGAACATCACCTCACGCAACGAACGATCCAGCAGCGGATCGAAGTGCGCACAGACGTCGTTCAACGCCGCATCGAACACCGGGAAAGCAGCGGCCAGCTCACAGCCCATACCGACCCGCTGACCACCCTGACCCGAGAACACGAAACCAGTCAGACCGGCCGCCGCCACACCCTCGACCACGCCCACGGACGACTCACCGGCCGCCAGCGCCGTCAACCCGGACCGTAGCTCCGCCAGGTCCGCACCGAGGGTGACCGACCGGTACTCCAGGGCCGTACGGGTCGTCGCCAGCGACAGCCCGACATCGGCCGGCTCCGCGTCCGCGAGCGACAGCAGACGGTCGGCCTGGGCAGCGACCGCGCCGGCCGTCCGGCCCGAAAGCAGCCAGGGCACCACCGGCGGTCGGGTACCGGGAGCGCGGTCCGCGACCGGCTCGGCAGGTACGCCTTCCAGGATGACGTGGGCGTTGGTGCCGCTCACTCCGAAGGCCGACACACCGGCCCGGCGCGGCCGGTCGCCCTCCGGCCACTCCCGCGACTCCGCCAGCAGCTCCACCGCACCCGCTGACCAGTCCACATGCGACGACGCTTCGCCGACGTGCAGTGAGGCGGGCAACACCCCGTGCCGCATCGCCAGGACCATCTTGATGAGGCCGGCGACTCCGGCCGCCGCCTGGGTGTGGCCAATATTCGATTTGATCGAGCCCAGCCACAGCGGATCGGTCCGGTCCTGGCCATAGGTGGCGAGGACCGCCTGTGCCTCGATCGGGTCACCGAGGGTCGTCCCCGTACCGTGTGCCTCCACCGCGTCCACCTCGGACGGCGGGACCCCGGCGTCGGCCAGGGCCTGCCGGATCACCCGCTGCTGCGAAGGACCGTTGGGCGCGGTCAGACCGTTCGACGCACCGTCCTGGTTCACCGCCGAGCCGCGGACCACCGCGAGCACCGAATGACCGTTCCGCCGCGCGTCCGACAGCCGCTCCACCACGAGCAGCCCGACGCCCTCACTCCACCCCGTACCGTCCGCGTCGTCCGAGAACGCCTTGCACCGGCCGTCCTCGGCGAGCCCGCCCTGTCGGGCGAACTCGATGAACGCGTCCGGGCTGGCGATGACGGTGACACCACCGGCCAGCGCGAGCGTGCACTCCCCCGACCGCAACGACTGCACCGCGAGGTGCAGGGCCACGAGGGACGATGAGCACGCCGTGTCCACGGTGACCGCGGGGCCCTCCAGTCCCAGCGCGTACGACACCCGGCCGGAGAGGACGCTGCCGGAGTTGCCGGTGATCAGATGCCCGCTGACCTCGTCGGGGACATCATGCACATTGCTCAGATAGCCGGAGCTTCCCGCGCCGACGAAGACGCCGACTTGTTCACCCCGCATCGACAGCGGGGCGATACCGGCCCGCTCCAGCGACTCCCAGGCCACCTCCAGCAGCAGGCGCTGTTGGGGGTCCATCGCCAGTGCCTCACGCGGCGAGATCCCGAAGAGCGCCGGGTCGAAATCGCCGGCGTCGGTGAGGAAGCCGCCCACCCGGGCGTACTTCGCGATCTCCGCGCCCAGTTCGGAGCTGTCGAGGCCGTCCAGGTCCCAGCCCCGGTCCGTGGGGAACGGCGTCATGGCGTCGGACTGCTCGGTGAGCAGCCGCCACAGCCCGTCCGGGTCGGTGGCGCCTCCGGGGAAGCGGCACCCCATCGCCACGATGGCGATCGGTTCATCGGCGGCGGCCCGGACGGTCTCCGACGGCTTCGGGAGCCGTTCGGTACCCATCAGCCGGTCGATGAGGTGGTCGGTCAGGACCTGCGCGGTCGGGTAGTCGAAGACGAGCGTCGTGGCCAGCGACAGCCCTGTCGTGGTGCTCAGCCGGTCGCGGAACTCAACGGCGGTGAGCGAGTCGAAGCCGAGGTCCCGGAAGGCGCGGTCCGCTTCGATCGCCGCGGTGCCGTCGTGTCCGAGCGCCAGGGCCGCTTCGGCGCGGACGAGCTCCAGCAGTTGACGGCGGCGGTCCTGGTCGGTCAGCTCGCGGAGCCGGGCCCGCAGGTCCGCCCCCGCTCCGTCGTCCGGCTGAGCGGCGAGCCCGTCGCGTACCTCGGCCAGCTCGCCGAAGAGGGCACTGGCCCGCCGTACGGTGAAGGTGGGGAGGAACCGGCTCCACTCGACATCCACGACCGAGACACAGGGCTCACCATCCGTCAGCGTGAGGTCCAGCGCGGTCAGCGCGTCATCAGGGTCGAGGGTTGGCAGACCGCGTCGGCGGAGATCCTCCTCGGCCCCGTCCAGGGCCGCCATGCCACCGCCGCCCCAGGGGCCCCAGGCGATGGAAGTACCCACCCGCCCCTGACCGCGACGGCGGGTCGCGAGGGCGTCCAGGAAGGCGTTGGCCGCCGCGTATCCACTCTGGCCGCCACTCCCCCAGGTGCTCGCGATGGACGAGTAGAGCACGAAGGCATCGAGCTGACGGTCACCGAAGAGGGCGTCCAGGTTCGCCGCACCGGCCACCTTCGCCAGGGCTGTCCCGGCGAGATCGGCGAGGTCTGACTGGTGCAGGGGGGTGGACTGGGTGAGGCCGGCCGTGTGGAAGACGGAACGGATCTCGTGGCCCGCGGCCTCGATGTGCCGGACCGCGTCGCCGAGGCTGTCGGGGTCGGCGATATCGCAGCCGACAACCGTCACGGCGGCGCCGCCCGCCTCCAACTCCTCACGCAGCTCGGCGGAGCCCGGAGCGTCGGCACCGCGACGGCTGAGGAGCGCCACATGCTCGGCGCCCCGCTCCACCACCCAGCGCGCCACCCGGGCACCCAGAGCACCGGTACCACCGGTGATCAGCACGGTTCCGGAAGCGGTCCAGGGCGTATGGGTAGGTGATTCGGACCGTACGGGTGTCAGGCGCCTGCCGAGGGTGGTGCCGTTGCGGATGGCGAGTTGGTCCTCGTCGGTGGGTCCCTTGGCGAGTACGTCGACCAGGCGGGGGGCGGCGCTGCCTTCGGGGCTGTTCGGGACGTCGATCAGGCCGCCCCAGCGATCGGGCTCCTCTAGGGCGACCACCCGGCCCAGGCCCCAGACACCTGCCTGGACGGGATGGGTCAGTACGTCGTCTGGCCCGGCGCTGACCGCGCCCGAGGTGACCGCCCACAACCGGCCTTCAAGTTCCGCATCACCCAACGCCTGGACCAGGACGGTCGTCGCCGCCAGCCCCCACGGCACACCGGCGTGATCGCTCTCGACCTGGCCCAGGAACGACACCACCCGACCGCAGTCGGCGAACTCCACCAACCGAGCCGCCAGAGCCGCACGGTCCAGATCGTCCGCCGCCAGCCGGAGCCGGTGCACCCGCGCACCACGACCCGCCAACTCCCCCGCGAACACCTCCGCCCACGGATCATCGAGCCCATCCGACTCAACAACCAGCCAACTCCCCGACACCACGGCACCCGCCGTGACACCCACCGGAACCCACGAAATCCCATACCGCAGGCGGTCGATGTCGGTGAGCTGTCGTCGGCGGTTCTGCCAGGTCCGGAGTGCTGGCAGGACTTCGCGGAGATGGGTGTCGGGATCGACACCGAGGGTGGCCGTGAACGTGTCGAAGTCACCGCGTGCGACGACATCCCAGAATGCGGTGTCCACGCCACGGGAATCAGTGGACTCGACCGTTTGACTCCGCGGGTTGGGCCAGTAGCGCTGGTGTTGGAAGGCGTAGGTGGGGAGGTCGATGACTCGTGCGCCGGTCGGCGTGTAGAACGCCGTCCAGTCGATGGAGGCGCCGGTGGTCCAGAGGCGGGCCAGGGCGGTGACCGCGGTGGTCGGTTCGGGGCGGTCACGACGGAGCAGGGAGACCGCTGTGCTGTCGCAGGTGTCCGCGATGGCACCGACGAGCGTCGCGTCGGGGCCCAGCTCGATGAAGCGGGTGACACCGAGGGTGGTGAGGGCCTCGATGGCGTCGGCGAACCGGACCGTGCCCCGGAGCTGGTCGACCCAGTAGTCGGCGGTGAAGTCGGTGACCGGTTCGCCGGTGAGGGTGGAGACGATCGGGATACGGGGGTGGTGCTGCTCGATCCCGGCTGCCTCGGTGTGGAACGCGTCCAGCATCGGGTCCATGAGGTGCGAGTGGAAAGCGTGGCTGACGTCGAGCCAGCGGCTGTCCCGTCCGGGGAGTGCGGCGGCGACCTGCTCCACCGCCGCACGCGAACCGGAGAGAACCGTCTGTCCGGGGGCGTTGATAGCGGCGATCGATACACCGTCGATCAGGTGGGGGGTGACCTCATCCGCGGAAGCCCGTACCGCCCACATCGCACCACCAGCAGGAAGGGCATCCATCAACCGCGCACGCGCCGCCACCAGAGCACAGGCATCGTCCAGGGACAGCACACCCGACACATGCGCGGCAGCCAGCTCACCGACCGAATGACCCACCAGATAGTCAGGCGTCAGGCCCCAGGACTCCACCAACCGGAACAACGCCACCTCGACGGCGAACAGAGCAGGCTGAGCCCACCCCGTACCACCCAGCAACCCGTCCGGATCCTCGAACATCACCTCACGCAACGAACGATCCAGCAGCGGATCGAAGTGCGCGCAGACGTCGTGCAGCGCCGCATCGAACACCGGGAAAGCAGCGGCCAGCTCACGGCCCATACCGACCCGCTGACCACCCTGACCCGAGAACACGAAACCAGTCAGACCGCCATTGACCACACCCTGGACAACGCTCGCCGGCCTCTCACCGGCAGCCAATGCCGCCAAACCTGCTCGTAACTGTTCAAGATCACTACCGACGACGACCGATCGGTGCTCCAGAGCCGTACGGGTCGTCGCCAGCGACAGCCCGACATCGGCCGGCTCCGCGTCCGCGAGCGACAGCAGACGGCCGGCCTGGGCAGCGATCGTGTCGGCCGTCCGGCCCGACACCAACCATGGCAGCAGAGGCCGTTCCGCAGCCGGTGCACGGTCGGCCTCACTGCCCTGCGGTGCCTCTTCCAGGATGATGTGGGCGTTGGTGCCGCTCACACCGAAGGCCGACACACCGGCCCGGCGCGGCCGGTCCCCCTCCGGCCACTCCCGCGACTCCGCCAGCAGCTCCACCGCACCCGCCGACCAGTCCACATGCGATGACGGCGTGCCGAGATGCAGTGTCTTCGGCATGGTGCGGTGTCGCATGGCCAGGATCATCTTGATGAGGCCGGCGACTCCGGCCGCCGCCTGGGTGTGGCCGATGTTGGACTTGATCGAGCCCAGCCACAGCGGGTCGGTCCGGTCCTG
>NZ_JBIRRE010000023.1:0-29032 GCF_044333555.1 Streptomyces sp. NPDC020965 | reverse complement strand
CCCCATGCACCACCACCGCATGACGCGCCACCACAGCACCCAACCCACCCGTACCACCCGTCACCAACACCACACCATCACCCAAACCACCCGTGGGCATGGTGAGGGCGACCTTGCCGATGTGCCGGGCCTGGGCGATATGGCGGAAGGCGTCTTTGGACTTGCGGATGTCCCATGCACGCACCGGCAGCGGCCGCAGCGCACCGCTCTCGAAGAGGGCGAGCAGCTCGCGCAGGATCTCGCGGAGTCGGTCGAGGTCCGCCTCGAAGAGGTCGAAGGCCCGGTAGCGCACTCCGGGGTACTCGGCCGCGACCCGCTCCGGGTCGCGCACATCGGTCTTGCCCATCTCGGCGAAGCGTCCACCGCGCGGCAGCAGCCGGAGTGACGCGTCGATGAATTCGCCGGTGAGGGCGTCCAGGACGACATCGACGCCACGGCCACCGGAGTTCGCGAGGAACTTCTGCTCGAACGTGGTGTCACGGGACGACGCGATGTGGTTGTCGTCGAGTCCGGCGGCGCGCAGCGCGTTCCACTTGCCGGGGCTGGCCGTGCCGTACACCTCGGCGCCCAGGTGGCGGGCGATCTGGACGGCCGCCATGCCGACGCCGCCGGCCGCGGCGTGGATGAGCGCCGATTCGCCGGAGCGCAGTTCGGCGAGGTCCACGAGGCCGTAGTACGCGGTGGCGAAGACCAACGGGGCCGTGGCGGCCTGCGCGTAGGTCCAGCCGGTGGGCATCGGCACCAGGGTGCGGTGGTCGGTGATCGCGTGCGGACCGAAGGCGGTGTCGAAGAGACCCATCACCCGGTCGCCGGGGGTGAAGTCGGTGACACCGGGGCCGACTTCGAGTACGAGACCGGCGGCCTCACCACCGATGTCCGCCTTGGTCGGGTACATCCCGAGCGCCACCAGGACGTCACGGAAGTTGACTCCCGCGGCACGGACGGCGATCCGGACCTCGCCCGGGGCGAGGGTCAGCTCGTCGGCGTCGCTGGGGATGAGGGCGAGGTTCTCCAGGGTGCCCTGGCTCAGCACGTCCAGGCGCCAGCTCGCGGCGTCCGACGGCGGGACGAGGCCGCCCTCGCTGACGGACCTGACCAGCCGGGGGGCGTACGCGTTGCCGTTGCGGAAGGCGAGTTCGGGTTCGTCGGCGGCGGTGATCGCGGCCAGGGCGGTACGGGACTGGTCGGTGCCGTCGATGTCGGCGAGCAGGATGCGGCCGGGGTTCTCGGCCTGCGCGGAGCGGATCAGTCCCCAGACGGGGGCGACGGTCAGGTCGGGGCCGCCCGCGGCGGTGTCGACGGTGACGGCGTCGCGGGTGACGACCACGAGCCTGGTCTCGGCGAGACGCTCGTCGGCCAGCCAGTTCTGGACGAACTCCAGCGCGGTGTTCAGGGTGGCGCGGACGGCGTCCGGGAGGTCGGCGTCGGCGGCGCCGGCCGACGGCAACTGGACGGCGACGATATCGGGGGTGGTGCCGCCGTCGACGGCGGCGCTCAGCTCGGCCGTGCCGTGGTAGGCGGTGCCCGGGGTGCCGGCCGCGGTGAGGGCGGCGGCGAGTTCGGGAGCGTCGGCGCCGAGCACGGCCCAGCCGGCGCCGGATGCGGTGAGGTCGGCGGTGACGGGGGCCCATTCCACCCGGAACAGGCTGTCGGGGCCGTTGCCGCCCTGGGCGCTGCGGAGCTGCTCCTCGGTGACCGGGCGCAGCACGAGCGACTGGACGGTGGCGACGGGGCGGCCGGTGGTGTCGGCGAGGTCGAGCGCGTATCCGTCGTTGCCGGTGGCGGTGATCCGTACCCGCAGTTCGGACGCACCGGTGGCGTGCAGCGAGACACCGGTCCAGGCGAACGGCAGATGCGTGCCCTCGACGGCGGACTCCGGGTCGAGGTAGTCGGTGGCGTGCAGTGCGGCGTCCAGCAGGGCGGGGTGCAGCCCGAATGCGGAGGCGTCCGCCTGTGCACCTTCCGGCAACACGACCTCGGCGAACACCTCGCCGTCGCCGCGCCACACCGACCGGAGGCCCTGGAAGACGGGACCGTATCCGTAGCCCTGGTCGGCCAGTCCGGCGTAGACGTCGCTGACGTCCACCGCCCGGGCGCCCGGCGGGGGCCATGCCTCCAGGTTCAGTCCGCCGTCGACGGCGGCGCCGACGAATCCGGTGGCGTGGCGGGTCCAGACGTCGTCCTCCTCGGCGCGGGAGTAGACGCTGACGGTGCGGACGTCGGACTCCTCCAGTGCGCCGACGACGACCTGGAGCTGGACGGCGCCCCGGTCGGGCACGACCAGCGGGGCCTCCAGCGTCAGTTCTTCCAGCCGGCCACAGCCGACCTCGTCACCGGCACGGACCGCCAGCTCCACGAAGCCCGTACCCGGCAGCAGCGTCACCCCGGCGACCTGGTGATCCGCCAGCCAGGGGTGGGTGTGCAACGACACCCGACCGGTCAGGACGACACCATCGCCACCGGCCAGACCCACCACGGCACCCACCAAGGGGTGCTCCGCGGCGGTCTGGCCCAGGCCCAGGGCGTCCGTGGTCGAGCGGCCGGCCTCCAGCCAGAACCAGCGGCGCTGGAAGGCGTAGGTGGGCAGCTCGACGCGGCGGGCGCCTTCGATCAGCGGCTCCCAGGTGACCGGGACTCCGCGTACGGCGATCCGGGAGAGGCCGGTCAGGAACTCCCGCACCTCACCCCGGCCCCGGCGCATCACGGGGAAGCAGCCGACGTCGGCGGCGTCGGAGACCGACCCACGGGCCATCCCGCTGAGCACACCGTCCGGACCGATCTCCAGGAAGGAGGAGACGCCGGCGCCGAGCAGGGTCCGGACGCCGGCGCTGAAGCGGACGGCCTCGCGGACGTGGGTGACCCAGTACTCGGGCGTGGCCAGTTCGGTGCCGGCGACCGATCCGGACACGTTCGACACCACGGCGATCCGCGGTGCCTGGTATTCGAGGACCTCGGCCACCCGGCGGAACTCGGTGAGCATCGGCTCCATGAGCGGTGAGTGGAAGGCGTGGCTGACGTCGAGCCGCTTGGTCTTCGCGCCCCGGTCCCGGAGTACGTCGACCACCCGGGCGACACCGGTCTCGGTGCCGGAGACGACCACGGCGTCGGGGCCGTTGATCGCGGCGATGGAGGCGTCCTCCACCCCCTCCAGCAGGGCGAGCACATCCTCCTCGGTGGCCTGCACCGCCACCATCGTCCCACCCTCCGGCAGGGCGTCCATCAGCCGGCCCCGGGCGGCGACGAGCATGGTGGCGTCTTCCAGCGAGAACACGCCCGCGACGTGTGCGGCGGCGATCTCACCCACCGAGTGACCGGCGACGAAGTCCGGCACCACACCGAACGACTCCACCAGCCGGAACAGCGCCACCTCCACCGCGAACAACGCGGCCTGGGCGTACACCGTCCGCGTCAGCAGGGCGGCCTCGGCCGAGCCCTCCTCGGCGAACAGCACCTCGCGCAGTGAGTGGTCCTGGTCCTCCAGGCCCACGTCCAGCAGGTCGCAGGTCTCTTCCAGGGAAGCGGCGAACACGGGGAATTCGGCGGCGAGTTCCCGGCCCATACCGACGCGCTGCGCACCCTGGCCGGTGAACAGGAACGCCAACCGGCCCTCGGCGACCCGACCCGTCACCACACCCGGCGCCTCGGCACCGGACGCCAGCGACTCCAGAGCCGCGATCAGTTCCTCACGCGACTCCCCCAGCACCACACCGCGGTGTTCCAGGCCCGCACGCGACACACCGAGTGAGTACGCCACATCCACCACGGAGACATCGGCGTCGGTGGAGACGAACGACAGCAGCCGCTCGGCCTGCCCCCGCAACGCGTCGGCCGACCGGGCCGACAGCACCCACGGCGGTGTCACGCCCGACCCGGCCACCGGCTCCACGGCGCTCGGCTCGAACTCCGGCGCCTCCTCGATGATCACGTGCGCGTTGGTGCCGCTGATGCCGAAGGCGGAGACACCGGCGCGCCGGGGGCGGTCGGGGGCGTCCCAGTCGCGGGTCTCGGTGAGCAGCGCGACGTCACCGGTCGTCCAGTCGACGTGCGGGGTGGGCGCGTCGATGTGGAGGCTGCGCGGCAGCTTGCCGTGGCGCATCCCCATCAGCATCTTGATGAGGCTGGCGGCGCCGCCCGCGGCCTGGGTGTGGCCGAGGTTGGACTTGATGGAGCCGAGCCAGAGCGGCCTGCCCTCTTCGCGCTCCTGCCCGTAGGTCGCCAGGATGGCCTGGGCCTCGATCGGGTCACCCAGCTTGGTGCCGGTGCCGTGGGCCTCCATGGTGTCGACGTCCGCCGGCTTCAGACCGGCGTTGGCGAGGGCCTGGAGGATGAGGCGCTGCTGCGAGGGGCCGTTCGGGGCGGTCAGTCCGTTGCTGGCGCCGTCCTGGTTGATGGCGGAGCCCTTGACGATGCCCAGCACGGGGTGGCCGTTGCGGCGGGCGTCGGCGAGGCGCTCGACGACGAAGACGCCGACGCCCTCGGAGAAGCCGGTGCCGTCGGCGGCGGCGGCGAAGGGCTTGCAGCGGCCGTCGGCGGCGAGGCCGCGCTGCCGGCTGAAGGCGGCGAACATGCCGGGGTTGCCCATGACGGTCACACCGCCGGCGATGGCGAGCGAGGACTCGCCCTGGCGCAGCGAGTGCGCGGCGAGGTGCAGGGCAACGAGGGAGCCCGAGCAGGCGGTGTCGATGGTGACGGCGGGGCCTTCGAGCCCGAGGCTGTAGGCGATCCGGCCGGAGGCGACGCTGGGCGCGTTGCCGGTCATGAGGTAGCCGTCGAGCCCTTCGGGGGCTTCATGGACGCGCGTACCGTACTCATGGACCTCGGCGCCGATGAAGACACCGGCCTTGCTGCCGTGGAGGGAGCCGGGGTCGATGCCCGCGCGTTCGAACGCCTCCCAGGCGGTCTCCAGGACGAGCCGCTGCTGCGGGTCCATGGCGAGGGCCTCGCGCGGCGAGATCCCGAAGAAGTCCGCGTCGAAGTCGCCCGCGTCCTGGAGGAAGCCTCCTTCGCGGACGTAGCTCTTGCCGGGCTTGCCCGGGTCGGGGTCGTAGATGCCCTCGACGTCCCAGCCACGGTTGGTGGGGAATCCGGAGAGCACCTCGGCCTCGTCCATGACGAGCTGCCACAGTTCCTCGGCGGAGTTGATGCCGCCGGGGAAACGGCAGCCGATGCCGATGATCGCGATGGGGTCGTCGTCCAGGTTGCCGGTGGCGACGACGGGCGCGAGCGGGGCGGGCCGGATGCCGAAGGCGATCCGGCGGATCTCCTCGGCGACGAGTACGGGGGTGGGGAAGTCGAAGGCGACGGTCACCGGCAGTTCGAGGCCGGTCTCGCCGGTGAGCCGCTTGTGCAGGTCCACGGCGGCGAGGGAGTCGAAGCCGAGTTCCAGGAACGGGCGCTGCACATCGACCTGGTCCGGAGAGAGCGGGGCGACGGCCTGGAGCGCGGCGACCGTGTGCCGGTGCACCATGTCGACGAGGTGCTGCTCCTGCTCGGCGGGGGACAGTCCCGCCAGCCGCCGAGCCAGCGCCGTACGCGTGTCCGGGGTTTCATCCGCACCGGCTGTGGTGGCGGAAACGGGGTTCTCGGACTCGCTCATTCGCTTACTCCTCGCTAAGGCGGGCGACATACGTGGTGCGGCGCGCGCGGGCTCGGTGGCGACGGCGCGGGAAAAGGCGGGAACGCCCGTGGCGGGCGTTCCCGGATGTGGTGCGCAGGGGGCTCGGTACCGGCCGCCCCCGGAGGTCACCGGGGGCGCGGCGGGTGGTCGGCCGTGGTTATCCGGGGGTCGCCGGAGTGCGGTGGTGCTCCAGTCGGGACGCGGAGACGACCTTGCCGCCCTTCAGGACGACCTCGACCGGCGCGGGCCTGCCGAGGAACATCAGCAGGCTCGCGGTGACGCCGTACGCGCCCGCGTTGGGGATGGTCACGAGGTCGCCGGGGGCCAGTTCGGGCAGGCGGATCTCGCGGCCGAGGATGTCACCGGGGGTGCAGAGGGGGCCGGCGAGGCTGGCGACATCGGTGAGTTCGGTGGCTTCGGCGGAGCCGGTGTACTCGGGTTCGACGGCGACCGGCAGCAGCCGGCCGAGGCCGGACATACCACCGAAGGTGTTGATCCCGGCGTCGATGACGACGAACTTCCGGTCCCGGCTGACCTTGATGTTGACGACCCGGGTGAGCAGGGTTCCGGCGCCGCTGGTCTGGTAGCGGCCGGTCTCCACCGCGATGCGCGGGGCGCCCTCGCGCCAGTGCGGGAAGTGCTCGTCGAGGGCGGCGGCCAGCTCGGTGCGGAGTTCGCGGTAGACGGGGCGCTCGCCGGGCGCGCCGTAGGGGTGGGCGAAGCCGCCGCCGATGTCGAGGAATTCCAGGGTGAGACCGGTCTCCTCGGCGAGGCCGGCCGCGTAGGCGATGGTGTGGCGGAACTCGCCGATGAGGCTGGCCTCGTCCCTCGCGTTGCTGAGGGGGAAGAAGTGCAGGCCCGTGATCCGGGTGCCGGGTACGGCGCGCAGTTCGGGCATGGCGTCGACGAGGGTCTCGCTGTCGATGCCGAACTGTGAGGGGGTTCCGGTCATCCGGATGCTGGTGGTGGCGCTGGCGGTGGCGCTGTTGATGCGCAGCAGGCAGTCGGCGACGACGCCGTGTCGCAGGGCGACGGCGCCGACGTGCTGGAGGTCGGTCAGCGATTCGACGCAGAAGGTCTTGACGCCCTTGCCGATCGCTTCGTCCAGTTCGCCGTCGGTCTTGCCGGGGCCGGTGTAGAGGATCTCGGAGGCACGGAAGCCGGCGGTGAGGGCGGCGGCCAGCTCGCCGACGGAGCTGATCTCGGCGCGGCACTCGCGGCCCTCGCCGCTGCGCAGGGCGCCGGCGACCTGCGGGTGGGGGTTGGCCTTGAGGGCGTAGTAGATCTCGACCTCGTCGGGCAGTGAGGTGCGCAGATCGTGCCGGGCCTCGGCGACGCGGTCGAGGTCGTAGACGTAGAGCGGGGTGCCGTACTGGTCGGCGAGTTCTTCGTACTGGTTCACTTGTCGCTCCCGTCGAGCAGGCGTGCGAGCTGCTTGCGCTCGGACTTGCCGTTCAGGGTGAGCGGGAAGTCGTTGACGATACGGCAGGTCGCGGGGACCTTCGCCGGTTCGAGCCGCTCCGCGAGGCTGCGGAGGACGTCATGGGGTTCGAGGTCGGACGCGACACACAGGGCCAGGTCCCGGGTGGCGGTCGGGGGCAGCGCCACGGCGGCGGTGACGCCGGGGATGTCGAGGGCCGCGGCCTCGATCTCGACGGTGCTCATCCGGGTGCCCTTGCGCTTGAACATGTCGTCGCGCCGGCCGCCGAAGTAGAGGAATCCGTCCTCGTCGAGGTGGCCGTAGTCGCCGGTGTGCAGGCGCATCGCGCCGGTGGTCTCGTCGCGGCGGTAGGCGCGGGCGGTGATCTCGGGCGCGCGCCAGTAGCCGGCCATGACATGGGGTCCGGTGACGGTGATCTCGCCGGGCTCACCGGGCGGCAGGAGGGTGCCGTCCTCGTCCAGGATCTCGATGGTGGTGCCGGGCAGCGGCAGACCGACGGAGTCGGGTCGCTCGTGCTCCAGATGCGGCGGCATGATCGAGATGCGCTTGCACTCGGTCTGGCCGTACATGCGCACGACCTGGGCGCCGGGGAACGCGGAGCGCAGGGCGTCGATGGTGACCTGGGGCAGCGCGGCGGCGCTGTTGGTGAACATCCGCAGCGTCGGGGCGCCCTCGGGGTCGCGCCGGATGAGGGTGGTGAGCATACTCGCCAGGGACGGCACGATGGGCATCATCGTGGCGCCGCTCTCGCGGAGGGACTTGACGAGCGCGATGTCGGGCTCACCGCCCGCGAGGACGAGCTTGGCGCCGGTGAGGGTGGAGATCAGCACCTTGTAGAGACCGAAGTCCCAGGAGACCGACATCCGGCAGAAGACGATGTCTTCGGCGTGGTAGCCGAGTACGGCGTTGATCGAGGAGGCGGCGAACACGATCTGCTGGTGGGGGCAGGCGACCGCCTTGGGGGCCGCGGTGGAGCCGGAGG
This sequence comes from Streptomyces sp. NPDC020965, assembly GCF_044333555.1. Lineage (NCBI taxonomy): Bacteria > Bacillati > Actinomycetota > Actinomycetes > Kitasatosporales > Streptomycetaceae > Streptomyces > Streptomyces sp. NPDC020965. The sequence goes on along the minus strand of NZ_JBIRRE010000023.1, from coordinate 20,992 downwards.
TGTAGATGAGGACGGCCAGATCCTCCGGGGAGACCTCGACGGCCTCGGCTCCGGCGCCCGCGTCGCGCAGCCGCTCGACATCCGCCCAGAGGGAGTCGATGGAGTACACCGGCAGGTCGGTGACGTCACGCAGCCGGTCGGCCGCGGTCTCGTCCTCGGCGATGACCAGGCGCGGGTCGGCGTCGGCGATGACGGACCGCAGGTGGAAGGGCTTCATGCCCGGGTTGAGCGGGACGAACACGACGCCGCGGCGGCAGGCTCCGTAGAACACGGCGACCGTCTGGCGGATGTTCGGGAGCTGGACGACGATGCGTTCGCCGCGGGCGACGCCCTTTCCGTCCAGCCAGGCGCTGAATGCCTGACTATGGTTCAGCAGCTCTTGATAGGTCCAGGTTCCGAATGCGTCTTCCATGGCATCGGAATTCGGTGTCGCTTTTCCTGAGCCTGCCAGGAGATCGTGGACGAGTCCGCCGTAGCGGAGATCCTTATCGGCATTGTCGGACACCATGTTGGCCACGCTGTTCAACGCCGCTCTCCTGTCTGGTGAATACACACGGCGAACTCCCCCGAATACGTCTGTCAATAGTGAGGCTAGCCCGGTGCGGGCCGGCCGACATACCCCTAGCGGCCCCTAGGTCGTGTCTTCAAAGTCCCGTCTGTCTGCCGTGCCCTGGCACGCACCCTCCCTGCGTTGTCGTCGGTCGCCTATGCTCCGCATGGGCTCCCTCCTCCGCCTTGGGATCGCACGCACCAGACCCCGCCAGCCCCGCCCTCCGGGCGGACGACGCTACTTTGAAGACACTCCCCCGGGCCTGTCGCTGTAAGGGGTGCGGCAATGAGTGAGCGGCCGGGGGGTTGCCCGGCCGCTCGGACGTGCTCAGCCGAGGAGTTCCTCGGCACGTGCGGTCAGTGCTCGCCGGTCGATCTTGCGGTTGGAATTCAACGGCAGTTCGGCGACATGGCGGTAGTGCCGTGGTACGACACCGTCGGGCAGGGTGGCGCGCAGCACGGCGGCGAAGCGGACGGGCGGCACCGGGGCGGGGGCCGTGTAGAAGACGACCAGCTCGGTGCCCGCGTCGGTGGCGGCGCCGACGGTGACGGCCTCGCCGACGCCCTCGCACCCCTGGAGGGCGTGATCGACCTCGGCGAGCTCCACCCGCCAGCCCTGGATCTGGACCTGGGCGTCCATCCGGCCGAGGTAGACGAGTTCCCCGCCGGGGGCCAGTCGGACCCGGTCCCCGGTGCGGTACCAGCGGCGCCCGTCGTGGTCGAGGAAGCGGCCGTGGTCGTCGGCGGGGTCGAGGTAGCGGCCCGCCATCTGGGGTCCGGTGACGCAGAGTTCCCCGGTGTCGGGGTGGGGCAGTCCGTCGGCGTCGATCAGGACGTGGTCCAGGCCCTTGTGGAGGGGGCCGATGGGGACGACGCCGTTGGCGCCGACGACCGGGGAGACCTCCGGGGACCAGCGGTGGGCGGTGACGGTGACGGTGAGTTCGGTGGGGCCGTACAGGTTCTCCACGAAGGAGGCGGGCGCGGCGCGCTGCCAGTCTTCCGTGTCGGCGCACTTGAGTGCCTCGCCCGCGAAGAAGCTCCAGCGCAGGGTGGGCAGTGAGCCGGGTGCCAGACCGCCGAGCCGGCGCACCAGCGCGATGCTGCTCGGGGTGGAGAACCAGACGGTGACGCCCTGTTCGGCGAGGTGGGCCGGCAGGTCCCGGTATGCCTGGGGCGGGATCTGGATGACGCTCGCGCCGGCGCCCCAGGCGCAGAACAGGTCGAAGAGCGAGCAGTCAAAGTTGAGGTCGAAGGTCTGGGTGAAGACGTCGTCCGCGGTGAAGTCGTAGCGGGCGTCGAGGACCTCGAAGTAGTGGGCGATATTGCCGTGGCTGAGCGGCACGCCCTTGGGCCGCCCGGTGGAGCCGGAGGTGAAGAGGACGTACGCGGTGTCGTCCGGGACGACGTCCCGGGGCGCGGTGAGCGCGTACCCCTCGTCGATCGCGACACGGCGGCCCGGGGCGCTCCCGTCGGCGGGGCTCTCGTCGGCGGGGGCGCCTTCCTCGTCGGCGGCCAGGACGGCGGTGTCCCGGCGGTCGGCGAGCAGTTCGGGGAGCAGCCGCCGGCCACGACCGTCGGCTATGACGGCGGTGACCCCCGCGGCCCGCATCATCTCGGCGGTACGGGCCGCGGGGAAGTCCGGCCGCAGCGGCACGACGGCGGCGCCGGCGTAGAGCGCGGTCAGGATGCCCAGATAGGCGGGGATGCCCTTGTCGGCGAGGACACCGACGGCGGCCGGGGGCTCCGGCGTGGCGCGCAGCAGGGAACCCGCCCAGGTCAGGGCGGTGCGGTGGGCCTGCGCGTACGTCAGGGTCCGCCCGCCGAACCGTACGGCGGGCCGGTCGGGCGCGCAGGCGAGCCCGCGCAGGAAGCGGGCGTGCAGGGCGTGGTCGGCGGCGTGCATCGGTCCTCCGTCGGGCCGGGCTGGCGGCCCGGGTTGTGCGCCGGGCCGGGTGGTCAGTGGCGCGGCTCGACCATCTGGGAGAGGGTCTTCCAGAGCACGCCGGGGGTCTCGAAGGTCTCCTTGGTGAGCGCCTCGTCCTGGAAGTGGACGTCGTAGGTGTTCTCCAGCTCGGAGAGCAGCTCGACGGTGCCGAGCGAGTCGAGGCCGATGTCACGCAGGTTGATGTCCTGCTCCAGCGGCTGGTCGGCGGAGAGGAACGGGAGGTAGCGGCGGAGGAGGTTCTCGAACTGGGCGTCCCACATGGGAGGCTCCCTTCGGCCCCCGGCAGGGGGGCGGACGGTGGTGGTGGCCGGGCGGCCGTGGTGCGGGGACCCCCGGGGTCCCGCCGCCGTGGTGGGCGGGCGGAACCCCGATCGGGGTCAGCGCGAGGTGGTGCGCGCGCGGGGCTGGAGGGCGAGCCGCGGGGTCGCCGCGATGACCTCGAAGGCGCGGGTGGTGGTGCCGACCCGCCCGAAGAGGCTGTCGGGGCCCGCGACACAGACGCGGGTGACGCCCTGGTCCTGGAGCGAGGAGATGACGTCGGGCCAGCGCAGCGGGCGGACGAAGCTCTCCAGGAGCATGGTGCGCACCTCGTCGCCGGTGGTCAGCACCTTGCCGTCCTGGTCGGCGACGACGGGCAGGGTCGGGTCGTGGAAGGTGAGGGGGGCGATGACCTCCTCCTCGGCCTTGTCGCGCAGCCCGCCGAAGGCGGCGGCGTGCATCGGGGGCCGCATGGCGTACAGCGGCATGGCGCCCACCGACCGGAGCCGGCCCTCCAGCCAGACACTGTTGCGTTCATGGAGGGTGAGCATGAAGAAGTCGTGGTCGATGTGGCAGGAGATCTCGTGCCATTCGCCGCGCTCGTCGAGTTCGGCGAGGATCTCGTCGAGCCGCTCCCGGGGGGCGCGGACGAAGGAGTGCGTGACCACCCCGAGGTGCTCCGTACGGAAGTACTCGTCCATACAGCGGGCGAGGCCGGCCGTCATCCGGACGGCGTCGGCGAAGGTGAGGGCGCCGCTGTAGGCGGCGACGGACTTCTCGCCGAAGCTGGCTCCGGCGCAGATCCGGGGGGTGAGGTCCATGGTCTGCTCGGCCCAGCGGGCGAGGGCGACGCAGTTGACCAGGAAGGCGATCTGGGCGTACTCGGAGTAGTCGCCCTCGGCCTGCCGGAACCGGTCGACGAGGGAGTAGCCGAGGGTGTCGTCGGCCTCCGCGAGGAGTTCCCTGGTGTACCGGTTGGTCACCATGAACCGGCCGACGTCGGAGAACGCGGCGGGTCCCATCCCGGGGAAGAGCATCGCGGTCGCGCCGGCCGCGCCGGTCCCCTCGACGTCGTGCTGTGTCGTCTCCACGGTCGCGTTCACACCAGGCTTTCGAGGTAGTCGATCATCACCTCGTGGAACCGCTCGGGCTCCTCCAGGTGCGGTACGTGGCTGGAGTTCTCCAGCACCTCGTACCGGACGTCGGGCACGAGGTCGAGGAAGGGCTTGACGGTCGCGGGGGTGGCCTCGTCATGACGGCCGATGAGGACCATGGTGGGCACCTGGATGTCGGGCAGGCAGTCCTCGACGGACCAGTCGCGCAGGGTGCCGATCACATGGAACTCGTTCGGCCCGTTCATGGTCGTGTAGACCGTCGGGTCGTTGTAGATCTCCATGAAGGTGGCGGCGAAGTCCCGGGGCCAGGGCACGATCCGGCAGACGTGCCGGTCGTAGAAGGCCCGCATGGCGTGGAAGTACTCCTCGGTGTCCGTGGTCCGCGCCGCCTCGTGCTTGAGGAGGGTCTCCTGCACGTCGGGCGGGAGCAGTGCGCGCAGCCGCGCCATCTCCTGGAGCCAGATCTTCATGGAGGCGGGTGCGTTGGCGACGACGAGGCCGCGCAGTCCGGCGGGGCGGCGGGCGGCGTGCACCGAGCCGAGCATCCCGCCCCAGGACTGGCCGAAGAGCACGTAGTCGCCGGCTATGCCGAGCTGGTTGAGGAGGTTGTCCAGTTCGTCCTCGAAGAGCTGGACGGTCCAGAAGTCCTCGCCCTTCTCGGGGAGGTGGGTGGATCCGCCGTTGCCGAGCTGGTCGTAGTGGACGACGGGCCAGCCGGCTTCGGTGAGGGAGGTCATGGCCAGCAGGTAGTCGTGGGTGGAGCCGGGACCACCGTGCAACAGCACCACCGGTGGTTTACCGGAATGCAGATCGCCCGTTACCCGATACCACGTCCGGTATTGACCGAACGGCACAGTCCCCTTGGCACTCGGGGGCTTGGACATTCACACCACCTCACGGTTCGATTACGTCGCTCATGCTAGGGGAGAGCGCCGCTCCAGCCGTCCCCTATCCGCCCCCTAGCCACCCCTAGGGGCGCTGCTGCCGGGGTATCCGGAGCGGCTCCCGGGATTCCGGAAATGCCAGTTGGTCATAGGTCCGCTGCACGAAGGAAAGGGCCGATATCAGATCGGTTGACGATACCGAGCGGCCTGTTCCGCTTTTTCTGGCATTCCCCAGGGGCAGCATTCCGGTCTCCGCCCATTGCAGCCGCCCGGTGTCGTCGATGTAACTCCGGCTGCGGCCCATGTTGTCGGGGTGGAGGCAGTAGGGGATGTCCAGGTATCCCCTCTTGAAAGCGCGGAACAGTGCGGTGCCGACATCCGGTCCGCAGTTCATGACGGCTTCGATGAGGGCGCGGGCCTCCGCGTAGACGGCGGAGTCGGTGGAGCCGTCCGCGGCGGCGCCGGGGCCCGCTGTGAGCGCGGCGGATCCGTCCGCGTACGTACCGGGTCGGGCCGTGAGCGCGGCGGTGGGGTCGGTGGCAGCGGGCGCAGCGGAGTGACCGGCCGGGAGCGCGGTGGCCCGGCGGGCGGCGCGGGACACGGTGGCCGCGTGCTCCAGGGCCGCCACGTTCTCCCCGATGGTGGGGATGCGGTGGGCCTCGGCCGCGGTCTTGACGATGAGCCGCTCGGCCCCGGTGGCGACGGCGAGTTCGGCGGCCCGGCCCAGCAGTGCGTGGGCCCCCTCGGGGGTGGTCGGATAGACCCCCATGTAGGCGTAGATGACGATGTGGCAGTCGGCATCGGGCAGCAGTTCGCGGTGGAGCCGGCGCAGCGCCAGCACGGCTTCCTCGTCCTGTCCCTGATGGGTCTGCTGGGCGTAGCTGAGGGAGATGCTGCGAATGCCGTGCTGGTGGAAGAAGAGCGCTTCGAGCATGCTGATGGCGACGAGCTGGCTGGGCGGGCAGAGCTGCCCGAGCATGCAGCCGCCGAAGGTCTCCAGATGCGGTTCACGGCCCAGCTCGCGCAGCCGGGCGAACTCCTCGCAGCAGCGGGTCCAGTTGGTCACCGACTGTTCCAGCGGAATCCGGCCGTAGGGCAGGCAGTAGGAGACGGGGCCGCCCTCGGTGGCGTCCAGGCCCGCGCGGGTCAGCGCGCCGAAGATGTGCAGGGGGGTCGCCGACCCGTGCCGGATCTGAACGGGGAAGTCCTCACCCGCGATCCCGGCGAGGAGTTCACGGGTGGTGGATTCGTCGTAGGTGACGATGGGGTAGCCGTTGAGGGCGATGCCGGAGCGGAGTGCCTCCTCGGCTGCGGCGAGTTCCCCGACCCGGGTGTAGCTGTCCAGGGTGATGGTGCCGACCGTGGCCGCGTCCGCCGCCCGGGTCGCGGCGAGACCGGCGCGCATCTCGGCCGTACCGCTGAATCCCATCCGCGGCTGGACGACGAGTTCGCCGCGCCGGTGGACGGAGCGGACGTAGGCGCCGAATCCGGTCAAGACACTACTCGCTGCGGGAGCTTCTCGACGTATCTGGTGAAGGAGGACACGGCCTCCGCCCCGTCGGGGAACACCGCGTCGAACCCGGCGCCGGCCAACTCGGCCGCGTACGACTGACCCGGGCCCGAGACGCCGAGCTTCCCGCCGATGACGACGGGGATGTTCGCGAGGTCCTCGCAGGCGCGCAGTTTCCCGATCACCCGTAGCCCGTCCTGGTAGCCGTGGCCGTTGACGGTGCTGATGACGACGAGGCCGGGGCGGCGGTCACGGCACTCGGCGATGAGCAGTTCGTCGGGCACGCAGGGACCGAGGTTGATGACCTCGTGTCCCAGCTCCTCGATCAGCAGTTGGAGGAAGACCAGGTTCCAGGTGTGCGAGTCGGAGGCGACGCTGCTGATCAGCACGGGCCGGGCACGCTCGGCGGGCAGGTGGTGGTCCTGGTCCGGGAGCCGTTCGGATGTGATGTCGGGCATCGGGCGGACATGAGGCGGCATGTGGGGACTGCTCCGTGTCAGGGGTGGGAACGGCCGGGACGCGGTCGTTGTTCGGGTCCGGCACCAGTGGCGGTGCCCGTTGTCAGGGCTCCCGACCGCTGGTGCCCCCCGGCCGGTGACACGCTCGTGGGTGACCGGCCGGGGAAGTCGTCCCGCCCGTCAGGCGAGCCAGGTGGCCGGCGCCGGCTGACCGTTGCCGATCGGCGGGAAGAGTTCGTCCAGCGGCGCCAGGATGTCCTCGGGCAGCGTCATGTCCAGGGTCTCCAGCGCGCTCGCCAGGTGCCCGGTGGTGCGCGGGCCGATGACGGCGGCCGTGAGACCCGGCCGGGACAGCAGCCAGGCCAGGGCGACCTGGGACGGGTCGGCGGAGATGCTCTCGCACAGCTTCTCGTACTGCTCGACGGTGTCCCGCATGGTCCGCAGCGCGACCTGCGCACGGCCCTGGGCCGTCTTCACCGCCGTCCCCTCGTCCAGCTTGCGCAGCGCCCCGCTCAGCAGACCGCCGTGCAGCGGCGACCAGGCCAGCACTCCGATGCCGTGCGCCCGCGCGGCGGGGACGACCTCCATCTCCACGTACCTGGTCGCCAGGTTGTAGCAGCACTGCTCCGACACGAGTCCGAGGAAGTTACGGCGGGCCGCCGCGGCCTGCGCGTCGGCCAGATGCCAGCCCGCGAAGTTGGACGACCCCACGTAACGGATCTTGCCCTGGTGCACCAGGGTCTCCATGGCCTGCCACACCTCGTCCCAGGACGCCGTCGGGTCGATGTTGTGGAGCTGGTAGACATCGATCCAGTCGGTGCGCAGCCGCCGTAGCGAGTCCTCGCAGGAGGCGATGATGTGCCGCGCCGACAGCCCCTGGTCGTTGGGCAGATCGCTCATCGGGTTGCAGACCTTGGTGCCCAGGACCACGCGCTCGCGCCGGCCGCCGCCCTGTGCGAACCACTCTCCGATGATCTCCTCCGTCAGGCCCTTGTGGACCTGCCAGCCGTACTGGTTGGCGGTGTCGAAGAAGTTGATGCCCTGCTCCAGGGCCTCGTCCATGAGGGCGAACGCCTCGTCACGGGTGGTACGGACGCCGAGGTTGAGGGTGCCCAGACAGAGCGGGCTGACCTTCAGTGCCGTACGTCCGAGCTGCCGGTAGAGCATCGTCACCCTTTCAGGGCCGGGGAGAGCGGGAGGAGATCCGGGGAGGGCGCGGGTCAGTTCCGCCCCTGCGCCCCCGAGAGGCTGTGCAGGCACGCGATGAGACTGCGGGCCTGGACGTTGACGTAGTGGCTGTGCCGCAGCAGGCCGACCATCTGGTGGAGCGCCATCCAGCGGTACTCCGAGGACAGTTCCGGCGCCACGTCGATATCGGACTCGACGATGATGTACCGGTTCTGCGCGTGGTAGAACCGGCCGCCCTCCTCGGAGAGGATCGTCTCGAAGCGGACCTGCTCGGGACGGGCCGAGAGCACCTCGCCGAGGAACGGCGGCCGGGCGGCGGCGGGCAGGCCCTCGTAGTTGCCGGGCGTGCACATGACCGTGGGCGACAGCTCCACGACATCGAGATAGCCCGGCTCGACCCGGGCGTGCGCCAGCACGTGCAGCACCCCGTCGATCCGCTTGACCAGGAACGCCACGATGCCGATCCCGGCCGGCGCGATCATCGGCTGGGTCCACTGGCGGACCTCGCGGTCCCCGTCGGTCTCGATGCGCACGGCCATCACGTCGAAGAACCGACCCGTGTCGTGCGTGATCGCGTCCGGGGTGCGCCGCCAGCCCGCCACGTCGCGCAGCGGCGTCAGCCGGGTGCGCACCTCGTTGCGGGTACGAGCGTCAGTGATCCAGCTCAGCAGGTCCCCGGTGGTGTGCAGACTGCCCTGGTCCTCGCTGCACGAGCGCAGGATCGGCATCCGCAGATCGCCGCCGGTGCCCGGGAGCTGCTCGGCGAGCTGCGCACCGGAGAAGGGCAGACACGACAGCACCGTACGGGTGTCCATGTTGATCAGGTCGTCGATCGCAAGGAGGCGGTGCAGCTGACCGATGGTCAGCCACATGAACGCCTCGTGCTGCTCGATCTCCGCCTCGGTCTCGACGACCATGTTCCGGTTGCGCTTCTGGTAGAACCACGAGCCCTGTTCGGACTGGAGCGCGTCGGTGATCACCCGGTTCGCCGAGGTGTCCTGGAAGTAGCCCACGTACGGGACGGGGTTGCCCTGGTGCACCCGGGTGTAGTTGCTCCGGGTCGCCTGCACCGTCGGGGAGAGCTGGAGGCCGTTGCGGTTCCCCGGCTCCAGCTTCGCCTGCATCAGACAGTGCAGAACACCGTTGAATTCCTTGATCAGAATCCCCAGGATCCCGATCTCGGGCTGATTGATGATGGGCTGCGCCCAGGCGGGCACCGGCGCACCGGGCAGTTCGACGGAGAGCCCCTGCACACTGAAGAACTTCCCACTGTCGTGCCCGATGTTCCCGGTCACGGGATCGGAGCTCCAGCCGGTGAGTTCGTCGAGCGGCACTCTCTCGACATGTGCGGTCCGCTGCCCTCTGGCGGCGAACCAGTCGTGGAATTCGTCGAGGCTGTGCAGCGCCCCGTCGTCGACGACACTCACCGACTTGGCGATACGGACCGCGAGCGACTCGTCGCCGGTGTGGGTGGGCGGAAGAGTCGACAGCGTCTCGGTCATGGAAATCTCCATTGGGGCGGCTGGCCATGGTGAACTCAGTGGCAGACGGCGCCGACGCTAGTCGCGCGGAGGCCGCCGCGTCAGCAGCAGTGGGACCGCATAGGGGGGTGGTTAGGGGCTGGCGGCGGCCCCTACTGGGGCGCGCCCATGCCCGCAGGGGTTGAGGCTAGGGGCGGGTGAACGGAACGATGAACAGGTGACTGATTCCCCTGTGTTCCGCGAGCCGTTGCATGTCGGGCGACCCAATATAGGCAGTCGTGCCCGCCTGACGGAGAGACTGGAGGGAGCACTCGACCGGCTCTATCTCACCAATGGTCCGCTGGTCCGAGAATTCGAGGAGAGACTCGCCGAGGTCGCCGGTGTCGACCACTGCGTCGCGGTGTGCAACGCCACGATCGGGCTCCAGGTGGCGGCGAAGGCCGCGGGAATCCGGGGTGGCGACGAGGTCATCGTCCCGGCCTTCACCTGGGTGGCCACCGCGGCGGCACTGGACTGGATCGGAATCGTCCCCGTCTTCTGCGACGCCGACGAGACGACCGGAAACATCGACTGGACCAAGGTCGAGGCGCTGATCGGCCCGCGCACCCGCGGCATCATGGGCGTGCACGTCTTCGGCCGCCCCTGCGAGGTGGACGAGCTGGAGGAGATCGCCGGCCGGCACGGACTGCCGCTGCTGTTCGACTCCGCGCACGCCATCGGCTGCACCTACAAGGGCCGCCCCGTCGGCGGCTTCGGCACGGCGGAGGTGTACAGCTTCCACGCGACCAAGTTCGTCAACAGCTTCGAGGGCGGCGCGATCGTCACCCGGGACGCCGAGTTCGCCGAGCGCTGCCGCGAGCTGCGCAACTTCGGCATCACCAGCGCCGGTGAGATCCGCTCCGGCGGGACCAACGCCAAGATGAACGAAGCAGCGGCGGCCATGGGTCTCACCTCGCTGGAGGTGATGGACAGCCTCATGGAGGCCAACCGGATCAACCACGGCCGCTACGAGAAGGGCCTGGACGGGCTGCCCGGTGTCTGGGTACGCGGTCAGGCCGAGGGCGAGCGCGCCAACCACCAGTATCTGGTGATCGAGATCGACGCCGCAGTGGCGGGTATCCACCGCGACGAGGTGCACACCGCCCTCATCGCCCAGAACGTCCTCTCGCGCCGCTACTTCCACCCCAGTTGCCATCAGGTGGAGCCCTATCTGAGCGACCCCGCCCGGCACGCGCCACACCCTCTGCCGCACGCGGAGGCACTGGCCGAGCGCGTGCTCGCCCTCCCGACGGGTACCACCGTCGGGCCGTCGGAGATCGATCAGGTCTGCGACATCATCCGGCGCTGTGTCAGTGCCCGAACCCCGGCCAGGTGACTCCTTCATGTACGAAGAGGACTTCGCGCGCGTCTATGACGACATCTATCGGCGGCACAAGGACTACGCCGGTGAGGCCGCCCGCATCCGCGAGCTGGCGCTCGAACGCAACCCCGGAGCGGCCGATCTGCTCGATGTGGGCTGTGGCACCGGCGAGCACCTCGCGCTGCTGAGAGACGATTTCGCCGTCACCGGTGTGGACCTGTCGGCGCCGATGGTCCGGGTCGCCGAGGCCAAGCTGCCGGGGGTGCCGGTCCACGAGGGCGATATGCGCACCTTCGGGCTCGACCGGAGCTTCGACGTGATCTGTTCGATGTACAGCTCCGTCGGCTATCTGGAGACCCTGGACGGTCTGTTCGCCGCCCTGAAGAACATGGCCCACCATCTGCGTCCCGGCGGGGTGCTGATCGTCGAGCCGTGGATTCTGCGGGACAGTTGGAACGGCGGCGATCTGGTGGAGGCGAGCTTCGAGAACGAGGGCGGCAAGGTGGTCCGCATGGGCCGCTGGACCACCCGGGCCGGGCGCAGCCATGTGGAGATGCACTACCTGGTGACGAGCGGCGACGATCCCGTACGGCACTTCGTGGACGAACAGGAGCTGTCGCTGTTCTCCAAGGACGAGTACGAGGAGGCGTTCCGCGCGGCCGGGTGCTCGGTGGAGTACCTGCCCGACGGGTATGTCGACCGCGGTGTCTTCGTGGGGGTGCGACAGCCATAGGCTGACGCGCTCAGCACCGTCAGGGGCGGTGCGGCAAGGACAACGGCTTCCGGGCCGGGATCCTCGCCGCACCGCCCCTGACGTCGTACGGGAATGCTGTTCCCGGGCGCGCTCGTACGGGAGGCGGGGCGCGTACGGACAAGTGCGGTATGGGCAGGGGGCGTACGGGCACGGCGCGTACGGGCAGGATCGCAGTGCGGGCAGGATCGCAGTGCGGGCAGGGCGCGTACAGGCAGGGGTCACGGTACGAGCAGGTCACGGTACGAGCAGGTCGCGGTACGAGCAAGGCACGCGATGCGGACGGCGGGTACGCGTCCCACCCGTACCTACGGCCGAGGGCCGGCCCCTGTGCGGGGTCGGCCCTCGGCGATGTCCTCCGGCGCTCGACCGGCTGATGGGGAGACGGGTCAGACCCGGTCCGCGAGCCATCCCTCCACGGCGTCGGCGGTCGCGGCGGCCTGGCTCTCGATGATGTCGAAGTGGTCGCCCGCCACCTCCAGCACCGTCTCGGCCGTGTCCCACGAGGCCCGCCAGTCATCCGTGGCGGCAGCGGCCCCGGCGTCCCCGCCCCCGACTCCGCCCGCGTCGGCGCTCGCGCTCAGCGACCGCTCCGGGCGGACGAAGAGCACCGGCGCCTTCACCTCACCCGTCTTGACCTCGCCGACGAGCCGCGCGTACCGGCCCATCGCCGACAGCCGGGCGCTGGTGAACCGTCCGAAGACCTCTTCCCGCGAGAACAGGCCCTCCACCATGCTCACCCAGAAGTCGCCGTCCATGCTGGTGCCACCGTCCGCGCGGTAGCTGTCCAGCAGCACCACGGCGGCTGGCGCGCACCCTTCGGACTCCAGCCAGGCGGCCACCGCGTGGGCGAAGACACCGCCAGCCGAGTAGCCGAGGAGGACGAACGGCTCGTCCCCGGCCGCCCGCAGGAGGCTCCGGCCGAAGACCTCCACGACGGCTTCGGCCGTCGCCGGCAGCAGGTCTCCCGTCGCGAATCCGGGCATGGGGAGCGCCGAGACCTCGCGTACGCCCCGGAAGTGCGCCGCCAGCCTGGCGTACTGGTGCGTGCCGCCCATCGCCATCGGCGAGGCGAAGCAGAACAGCCGCGCGGCACTCGGGCCCTGGGCGAGCCGTACCGGCACCGGCAGATCGTCGCCCAGTTCGTCGGCGCTGTGGAAGGCCGGGCGCAGCTCGGCCACGGCCCGTAGCAGATCGACGCCCTTCGTCACCTGACCGGCCCGTACCGCCGTACGGAACAGCCCGCTCAGGGTGTCCGCTTCGTCGTCCGACCGCGGCGCCGGCTGCTGGCCCGGTGCGGCGGCGACCGTGTCGGCCACTCCGTCGACCAGGTGCCGCGCCAGATCTGCGGGGGTGGTGTGGTCGAAGACGACGGTGGCCGCGAGCCGCAGACCGGTGGCCTCGTTGAGCTGGTTGCGCAGCTCCATCGCGGTCAGCGAGTCGAAACCGGACTCCAGGAACCCGACCCCGGGATCGACGTCCTGCGGGCCCCGGTGCCCCAGCACCACGGCGGTGCACGAGCGGACCAGGCCGAGGAGGTGTTCGTACCGCTCGTCGGGCGTCGCGGCGGCGAGCCTGCGCCGCAGCTCGGCCGGACCCTCGTGGCGGGCTCCCGCCGACGCGCCCTTGCGGCGCGCGCTCACCAGGGACCGCAGCAGATGCGGTACGTCGTCCTGCGGTCGCAGGTCCAGCAGCATCGGCAGTACGACGGCGTCCGGACCGGCGCAGGCGGTGTCGAAGAGCGCCAGACCGTGGTCGGTCGTGAGCGCGGCGACACCACCACGGGCGATACGCGCCTGGTCGCCGCCGCTGAGCGCGCCGCCCATACCGCCGTCCGCCTGCCACAGGCCCCAGCCGAGCGACAGACCGGGCAGCCCCTGGCCGCGTCGCCGGACGGCGAGCGCGTCGAGACCGGCGTTGGCCGCCGCGTAGTTGGCCTGACCGGGGCTGCCGAGGGTGCCCGCGGCGGAGGAGAAGAGCACGAACGCCGTCAGGTCGGCGTCACGGGTCAGTTCGTCGAGCAGGAGGGCCGCGGTCGCCTTCGGGCGGAGCACCGCGTCGAGCCGCTCGGGCGTGAGGGACTCCACGAGCCCGTCGTCCAGGACCCCCGCCGTGTGCACGACGGCACCCAGCGGCCGGTCGGCGGGGACCGCGGCCAGCAGGGCGGTCAGCGCCTCACGGTCGGCCACATCGCAGGCCACGACCTCGGCCAGGGCGCCCAGTTCGGCCAGCTCGGCGACCAGCTCCGCCGCGTGGGGGGCGCTCGGGCCGCGCCGCCCGGCGAGCAGCAGATGCCGGACGCCGTACGCACGGGCGAGATGCCGGGCGAGTTGGCCGGCGAGCGCGCCCGTACCCCCGGTGATCAGGACGGTCCGCTCGGGATCGAACGTGGCCACGGCCTCCGCCCCGGCCCGCTCCACGCGGCCCAGCCGGGCCGCGTTGACGGTACCCGCGCGCAGTGCGAGCTGTGGCTCACCGCTCGCCACGGCGGCCGGGAGCGCCCGCGCGGACGCCTCGGAACCGTCCGAGTCGACCAGGACGAACCGGCCGGGGTGCTCGGTCTGCGCCGACCGTACGAGGCCCCAGACCTCGGCGCCCGCCACATCGGTGACCTCATCGCCGGGGGTCGCCGCCAGCGCGCCCCTGGTCATCAGGACGAGGGTCGCAGCCGCGAACCGGTCGTCGGCGAGCCAGGACCGCACCGCGCGCAGCGCCCGGTGCGCGGCCCGCTCGCCCGCGTCCGGCTCTTCGCCGGCGGGCACTGTCAGGGGCAGCAGGACGACCTCGGGCGGCGTGCCGCCCTCGGCCTCGGCCGCCAGGGCGTCGAGATCGCCGTACGGGACGGCACGGGCCGGAGCGAGACCGTACGGGTCCCCTCCGAGCAGCGCCCACTCCCCCGCGGTGGTCGCCCCGTCGCCGCGCAGCGCCTCCCACTCCAGCCGGAAGAGCGCGTCCGGGCGGTCGGTGCCGGCCCGCGCGAGCTGCTCGGCGCTGATACCGCGCAGCAGCAGTTCCCCGACGGTCGCGACGGGCGCGCCGACCGCGTCGGCGATCCGCAGGTGGTAGCTGTCGCCTCCGGTGGGCCGTACGGAGAGCCGCAGCCGGGTCGCGCCGGAGCGGTGGAGCGTCACACCGGACCAGGCGAAGGGGAGCCGGGCCACGGTGCCGTCCTCCTGTGCCGTGCCCGCGTCGGCGTCGGCGTCGTTCGAGAGTCCGACGGCGTGGAGGGCGGCGTCGAGGAGGGCGGGGTGCATCCCGAAGCGGGCGGCGTCGACCGCCGCGCCCTCGGGCAGCTCGATCTCCGCGTACACCTCATCGCCCTTGCGCCAGGCGGCCGTCAGCCCCTGGAACAGCGGACCGTAGACCAGACCGTCGGGTGTGGCGGCCAGTTCGCCGTAGAAGTCCCCGATCTCGACGGCCTCGGTTCCGGCCGGCGGCCAGGCGGTGAGGTCGAAGTCGGCCGGGTCGGCCGCCGTGCCGAGGGCACCACTGGCGTGCCGGGTCCAGGGGGTGTCGGGGTTGTCGGTGTCCTCGGCGCGGGAGTAGACGCTGACGGTACGGACGCCGGACGTCTCCAGTGCGCCGACGACGACCTGGAGCTGGACGGCGCCCCGGTCGGGCACGACCAGCGGGGCCTCCAGCGTCAGTTCCTCCAGCCGGCCACAGCCGACCTCGTCACCGGCACGGACCGCCAGCTCCACAAAGCCCGTACCCGGAAGCAGCGTCACCCCCGCGACCTGGTGATCCGCCAACCAGGGGTGGGTGTGCAACGACACCCGACCGGTCAGCACCACACCATCGCCACCGGCCAGACCCACCACGGCACCCACCAAGGGGTGCTCCGCGGCGGTCTGGCCCAGACCCGAAGCGTCCGTGACCGAGTGTCCGGCGTCGAGCCAGAACCGGCGACGCTGGAAGGCGTACGTCGGCAGCTCGACCCGCCGGCCCCCCGCCACGAGGGGGGACCAGCTCACCGGGACACCGCGTACGGCGATCCGGGAGAGACCGGTCAGGAACTCCCGCACCTCGGCGCGGTCCCGGCGCATCAGCGGCGCGCACTCCACATCCGCACCCTCAGGTACGGACGTGCGGGCCATCCCGCTCAGCACACCGTCCGGACCGATCTCCAGGAACGACGACACACCAGCGCCGAGCAGGGTCTCCACCCCGGCACCGAAACGAACCGCCTCACGAACATGCCGCACCCAGTAACCCGGCGTCGACAGCTCACCGTCCGCCATCGACCCCGACACATTCGACACCACCGGGATCGCGGGGTCCTCATAGGACAGATCCGCGACCACCCGTGCGAAGTCGGCGAGCATCGGCTCCATCAGCGGTGAGTGGAAGGCGTGGCTGACGTCGAGCCGCTTGGTCTTCGCACCCCGCTCCCGGAGTACGTCCACTACGCGGGCGACACCGGCCTCGGTGCCGGAGACGACCACGGCGTCGGGGCCGTTGATCGCGGCGATGGAGGCGTCCTCCACCCCCTCCAGGAGGGCAAGCACATCCTCCTCGGTGGCCTGCACCGCCACCATCGCCCCACCCTCCGGCAGCGCATCCATCAACCGACCACGAGCCGCCACCAGAGACACCGCATCCTCAAGCGAGAACACCCCCGCGACATGCGCGGCAGCGATCTCACCCACCGAATGCCCGGCGACAAAGTCCGGCACCACACCGAACGACTCCACCAACCGGAACAGCGCCACCTCGACGGCGAACAACGCAGCCTGCGCATACACGGTACGGGTCAGCAGGGCGGCCTCGGCCGAACCCTCCTCGGCGAACAACACCTCACGCACCGCAACCCCGGCACGCTCCAACAGACCACACGTCTGCTCAAGAGACGCCGCAAACACCGGGAATTGGGCCGCGAGTTCCCGACCCATGCCGACCCGCTGCGCACCCTGCCCCGTGAACAGGAACGCGGACTTCGCCATGGTGGTGGCCGTCCCCTGAACCAGACCGCTCACGGGCCGGCCGTCGGCGAGTGCTTCGAGCGCCGCGACGATGTCCTGTCGCTCGGTCGCCACAACGGCGGCACGGTGGTGGAAGCGGGTACGGGTGGTGAGGAGGGCCCGCGCGACGTCCTGCGGGTCGAGGTCGCCGTTCCGGTCGAGGTGCTCCAGCAGACGGCGGGCCTGGTCGCGCAGTGAGTCGGCGGTCCGTCCGGAGACGATCCAGGGCACCGGAGTGCCGGCGGGCGCGTCCGTCGGGGCAGGCGCGCCCGCGGGGGCCTGCTCCTCGGTGGGGGCCTGCTCGACGATGACGTGCGCGTTCGTACCGCTCACACCGAACGACGACACACCGGCGCGGCGCGGACGACCGGTCGCCGGCCACTCCCGGGCCTCCGCCAGCAGTTCCACGGCGCCGGCGGACCAATCCACATGTGTCGAAGGTTCCGACACATGCAGCGTCTTCGGCAGCACGCCGTTCCGGATGGCCATCACCATCTTGATCACACCGGCGACACCGGCGGCGGCCTGGGTGTGACCGAAGTTCGACTTGGCCGAGCCGAGCCAGAGCGGCTGGTCCGCGGCGCGATCCTGGCCGTAGGTGGCCAGCACCGCCTGGGCCTCGATCGGGTCACCGAGCGTGGTGCCGGTGCCGTGCGCCTCGACCGCGTCGACGTCCGACGTCGTCAGACCGGCGCTGGCCAGTGCCTGGCGGATCACCCGCTGCTGCGAAGGACCGTTCGGCGCCGTCAGACCGTTACTCGCACCGTCCTGGTTCAGCGCCGAACCACGGATGACCGCGAGTACCTCGTGCCCGTTCTTCCGCGCGTCCGACAACCGCTCCAGGACCAGGACGCCGACGCCCTCGCCCCAGCCGGTGCCGTCGGCGTCCGCCGAGAACGCCTTGCAGCGACCGTTCGTGGCCAGACCGCGCTGCCTGCTGAAGTCGATGAAGGTGTCGGGGCCCGCCATGACGGTGACACCACCGGCGATGGCCATGGAGCACTCACCCTGGCGCAGGGCGTGCGCGGCGGAATGCAGGGCGACGAGCGAGGAGGAGCAGGCGGTGTCGATCGTGACCGCCGGGCCCTCCAGACCCAGGGTGTACGCGACCCGGCCGGAGACGACGCTGCCGGAGATGCCGGTGCCCAGATAGCCTTCGGCCCCCTCGGGAATGTCAACGATTCGGGTGCCGTAGTCGTGGTACATCACTCCGGCGAAGACGCCGGTCTGGGTGCCCTTGAGGTCGGCGGGCACGATGCCGGCCTGCTCGAACGCCTCCCAGGACGTCTCAAGGAGCAGCCGCTGCTGCGGGTCCATGACGATGGCCTCACGCGGCGAGATCCCGAAGAAGTCCGCGTCGAAATCGGCCGCGTCGTGCAGGAACCCGCCCTCGCGGGTGTAGCTGGTCCCGGCGTGGTCCGGGTCCGGGTGGTACAGCGCGTCGAGGTCCCAGCCGCGGTCGGTCGGGAACTCCGATATCGCATCCCGGCCATCGGCGACCAGCCGCCACAGGTCCTCCGGCGAGCGGACCCCGCCTGGGTAGCGGCAGCCCATGCCGATGACGACGATCGGGTCGTCGTGCACCGGCCCGGTGGTGGCGAGCGGCGCGAGGGGCGCGGCCACGGCGACCTTGCCGGAGAGTTCGGCGAGGAGGAAGTCGGTGAGGATGTCGGTCGAGGGATAGTCGAAGACGAGCGTCGCCGGGAGGCGGACCCCCGCGACGGCCGTGAGGCCGTTGCGCAGTTCGACGGCCGTCAGCGAATCGAAGCCGAGGTCCTGGAACGCGCGCTCCGGCTCCACGAGATCCGCCGAGGCGTACCCCAGCACCTGCGCGACCTGCGCACGAACCACACCGAGCACCAACGGCCGGCGCGCCTCGGCGGCCAGGCCGGCGAGGCGGCCCGCGAGGTCGTCGGCGGAGTCCGCCGCACGGCCTTCCGCCGCCGTGCGCCGCTTCGGCGCGCGGACGAGGTCACGGAAGAGGGCGGGCAGTTCGTCAGCGTGTGCGCGCAGCGCGGTGGTGTCCAGATGGACGGGGACGAGTGTCGCCTTTCCGGTGGCGAGGGCGGCGTCGAAGAGTGCGATCCCCTCGTCCAGCGCCAGAGGGAAGACTCCCCCGCGTGCCATCCGCGTACGGTCGGCTTCGGCCAGGTGGCCCGTCATACCGCCGTTCGCGGTGTCTTCCCAGAGTCCCCAGGCCAGGGATGTCGCCGCCAGCCCCAACCCACGCCGATACTCCGCCAAACCATCCAAATAAGCATTCGCCGCCGCATAGTTGCTCTGACCACCACCACCCACCGTCCCCGCCATCGACGAGAACAACACAAACGCCGACAGCCCCATGTCACGCGTCAACTCATGCAAAAACCACGCAGCATCCGCCTTCGGACCAAACACCGACGCCACCCGACCCACCGACATCGACTCCACCACACCGTCATCCACCACACCCGCCGTATGCACCACAGCCGAAAGATCCGACCCAATACCCCCCACCACACCCGCCAACGCCACACGATCACTCACATCACACGCCACCACCTCCACCACAGCACCCAAGCTCTCAAGCTCAGCCACCAACCCCACCGCACCCGGAGCACCCAACCCACGACGCGACACCAACACCAAACGACGCACCCCACGCTCCACCACCACATGCCGCGCCACCAACGCACCCAACCCACCCGTACCACCCGTCACCAACACCACACCATCACCCAAACCACCCCTGATATCGGCACCATCAACACCCGCATCCGGCACCACATCCGCCGCCACAACACTCACCCGCGCCAAACGAGGAACAAACACCTCACCCCCACGCACCACCACCTGCTCCTCACCCGAACCCAAAGCCAACCCCACACCCACACCCACATCACCCTCAACACCCACATCCACCAACACCAACCGACCCGGATGCTCGGCCTGAACCGACCGCACCAACCCCCACACACCCGCACCCGACACATCCACCACACCACCAGAACCAACCGCACCCCGCGTCACCACCACCACACGAGAACCAGAACCCCCACCCAACACACCCTGCAAACCCTCCAACACACCACCCACCACCGAAACCCCATCCCCACCAACACCCACACCAGCCTCCAACACCACCACACCCGACACATCCACACCCCTCACACCAACAACCGGAGACCACACCACCTCAAACAACCCACCACCCACACCCGAACCCACCCCAGCAACCGCCACCGCACCAGCAGAAATCGCCCGCAACACCAACGACTCCACCACCGCAACCGGCACACCCACACCATCAGCCACCAACAACGACACCCGATCCCGCGCCACATGACGCACACACACCCGCAACACCGAAGCACCCGAAGCAAACAACGACACCCCCGACCACGAGAAGGGCAGCCGGGCCACGGTGCCGTCCTCCTCCTGGTCCTCGTAGGAGGCCGAGAACCCGAGGGCGTGGAGGGCGGCGTCGAGGAGGGCGGGGTGCATCCCGAAGCGGGCGGCGTCGACCGCCGCCCCCTCGGGCAGCTCGATCTCCGCGTACACCTCATCGCCCTTGCGCCAGGCGGCCGTCAGCCCCTGGAACAGGGGACCGTAGACCAGGCCCGAGTCCGGGCGGTCATACATTCCGTCGACGGAGAGGGGCTCCGCACCGGCCGGCGGCCATGCCGTGAAGTCGAAGTCCGCCGAAGCGGTGGTTGGGCTCAGCAGACCACTGGCGTGCCGGGTCCACGGGGCGTCCGTATCCGTGTCCTCCAGCCGCGAGTAAACCGCGACCGGTCGCTCTCCCACAGCATTGGGGGCCTCCACGGTCACCTGGATCTGGACGGCGCCCCGGTCGGGTACGACGAGCGGTGCCTCCTGGTTCAGCTCCTCCAGCCGGCCGCAGCCGACCTCGTCGCCCGCGCGCATCAGCAGCTCGACGAACCCGGTCCCCGGGAACACCACCGAAGACGCGACCCGGTGGTCGCCCAGCCAGGGATGCGTGTTCAACGACACCCGACCGGTCAGCACGGCACCGTCACCACCGGCCAGACTCACCACAGCACCGATCAGCGGATGCCCGGCAGCCGTCTGGCCCAGACCCGAAGCGTCCGTGACGGAGTGCCCCGCCTCCAGCCAGAACCGGCGACGCTGGAAGGCGTACGTCGGCAGCTCGACCCGCCGACCACCCGCCAGCAGCGGACCCCAGCTCACGGGGACTCCCCGTACGGCGATCCGGGACATTCCGGTGAGGAACTCCCGCACCTCACCCCGGCCCCGGCGCATCACGGGGACACAGCCAACGTCGGCGCCGTCGGAGATCGACCCACGGGCCATCCCGCTCAGCACACCGTCCGGACCGATCTCCAGGAACGACGACACACCAGCGCCGAGCAGGGTCTCCACCCCGGCACCGAAACGAACCGCCTCACGCACATGCCGCACCCAGTAACCCGGCGACGACAACTCGGCATCCGCCACCGCACCCGACACATTCGACACCACCGGAATGGTGGGAGCCGCGAACGACAACCCCTCCACGACGGTGGCGAACT
>NZ_JBIRRE010000022.1:0-51534 GCF_044333555.1 Streptomyces sp. NPDC020965 | reverse complement strand
TTGGGCAGGGCCTGCATCAACCGACCCCGAGCCGCGACGACCTCGGCCGCGTCCTCCAACGACCACACACCCGCCACATACGCGGCAGCCAGACCGCCAATGGAGTGACCCAGAAGGTAGTCCGGGGTCAGGGACCACGACTCGACCAACCGATACAGCGCAACCTCAACGGCAAACAACGCTGCCTGCGTGAACGCCGTCTCATCCAGCAGCGCCGCAGCCTCAGTGTCAGGCTCCGCGAACAACACCTCACGCAACGGACGCTCAAGACGGGCGTCGAGCTGAACGCAGACCTCGTCCAGCGCGAACGCGAACACCGGGAAACGCTCCGCGAGTTCACGACCCATTCCCAGCCGCTGCGCGCCCTGCCCGGTAAACAGGAACGCCACACCACCACCAGCCCCCACAGACGAACCCACCACCACACCCGGCCCCGGCTCACCCTGAGTAGCCGCCGCCAGACCATCCAACAACGCCTCGCGATCCGAACCGAGAACAACCACCCGATCCTCAAAAGCCGACCGCGACACCACCAACGAATGACCAACATCAACCAAGCTGTGCTCAGGGTGCTCAAGCACCCACTCCCGCAGCCGAGCGGCCTGCGCCCGCAACGCGTCCGCACCACGCCCCGACACCACCCACGGCAACAGGACATCGCCCTTCACGGCCGGCTCGGGAACCTCGACCTCCACCTGAGGGGCCTGCTCGATAATCGTGTGAGCGTTGGTACCACTGATGCCGAAGGAGGAGACTGCCGCGCGCCACGGACGGTCCACCTCGGGCCAAACGGTCGTGTCGGCGAGCAGTTCGACCGCGCCGCTGGTCCAGTCGACATGCGGCGTCGGCCCATCGACATGGAGGGTCGCCGGGAGGACGCCGTGCCGCAGCGCCATCACCATCTTGATCACACCCGCCACACCGGCAGCCGCCTGGGTGTGTCCGATGTTGGACTTGATCGAGCCCAGCCGCAGCGGCCGATCCTCGGGACGGTTCTGGCCGTACGTGGCCAGGAGAGCCTGCGCCTCGATCGGATCGCCCAGCGCCGTACCCGTACCGTGCGCCTCCACCACATCCACATCGGCGGACGACAGATCCGCAGCCGCCAGAGCCTGACGGATCACCCGCTGCTGCGACGGACCATTCGGCGCCGTCAACCCATTACTCGCACCATCCTGATTCACCGCACTCGAACGGATCACCGCCAGCACGGGGTGACCCAGTCGCTGCGCGTCCGACAGCCGCTCGACCACGAGCACGCCGACGCCCTCGGCCCAGCCCGTACCATCCGCAGCCGCCGCAAACGACTTGCACCGGCCGTCCACCGCCAGACCCCGCTGACGGCTGAACTCCACGAATCCCGTCGGTGTGGTCATCACGGTGACACCGCCGACCAGCGCCATCGAGCACTCGTCCTGCCGCAGTGCCTGACCGGCTAGGTGCAGGGCCACCAGCGAAGACGAACACGCCGTGTCCACCGTGAGGGCCGGGCCCTCGGTGCCGAGGACATACGCCACCCGTCCGGAGACCACGCTGTTGGCGGTACCGGTCAGCAGATAGCCCTCGACGTTGTCGTCCGGCGCGGCGTCGTAGAGGCGGGGGCCGTATTCCTGGTTGATGGCGCCGACGAAGACACCGGTCCTGCTGCCCTTGAGGGAGAGGGGGTCGATTCCGGCGTTCTCGATCGCTTCCCAACTGGTCTGGAGCAGCAGCCGCTGCTGCGGCTCCATCGCCAGCGCCTCACGCGGCGAAATCCCGAAGAAGGCGGGGTCGAACTCCCCGGCGTCATGGAGGAATCCGCCTTCGGAGGCGTAAGAGGTTCCCGGGTGGTCCGGATCCGGGTGATAGAGCGAATCGAGGTCCCAGCCACGCTCGGTGGGGAATCCCGATATGCCGTCCCGGCCATCAAGTACAAAATCCCACAGCTGTTCCGGGGAGTTCACACCGCCGGGGAAGCGGCAGGCCATGCCCACCACAGCCAGCGGCTCGGCCCAGCGGCCCTCCAACTCCTTGACCCGGTGACGGCTCTCCCGAAGGTCAGCGGTGACCTTGCGCAGGAAGTACTGGAGCTTTTCCTCGTCAGCCATTCCAGAAACACCTTACTCAGAAGACGTACTCGAAGACGTACTCGAAGACGTGCGGGATCCGTACTGGTTTTCTGTATGCGAAAAATCGGTCAGGTCAGGAGATACCGAACTCATCCCTGAGAAGTCCAAAGACTTCGTCGTCGCTCGCCGACATGAGATCGGCAATTTCGTCCTGCTCGTCCTCAGCGGGATTCGCAGGTTCGGACGACCTGACTATTTTCGACAGCCGAGCCAGCACGTCTTCCGACAATGCCCGGTTTCCCGCGACGAGTTGCAACTCGTTCTCCAGCTTGGCCAGGGTCGCAAAAATCTCGGGGGTGGTACTGGTCAGCTCCCGTTGCAGATGCTCGGCGAGCAGGACCGGTGTGGGGTGATCGAAGATCGTTGTTGTGGGCAGCACCAGACCGGTGGCGTTGTTGAGCCGGTTCCGCAGCTCCACCGCCGTCAGGGAGTCGAATCCCACGTCCCGGAAGGCCCGTTCGGCGGTGATGCGCTCCGGAGTCAGGTGCCCCACTACCGAGGCCGCCTGGACCCGGACCAACTCCAGCACCGTCTTGTACTGCTCCGTGTCGGACAGACCGGCGAGCTGACCGGCGAATCCGGACGCGCCCTCGGCGGAAGCGGGCTGGTCTACGGCTGCGAGCGCTGCCGCGACCTGGGGAATGTCATGCAACAGGGGCCGGGGGCGGGCGATCGCGAAGGCCGGATAGAAGCGCTCCCAGTCGGCGTCAACAACCGTCACCGCCGTCTCGTCGTGCTCCAGGGCCCGGCGCAGGGCGTGCACCGCCGACGCGGGCGCCATCGACGCCAGGCCCCGCCGGTCGAGTTCCCGTCCCAGCTCTCCCTCGGCCATGCCGCCGTCGGCCCAGGGGCCCCAGGCCACCGCCGTGGCCGGCAGCCCGGCCGCACGGCGCTGCTCCGCCAGCGCGTCCAGATAGGCGTTCCCGGCGCTGTACGCGCCTTGGCCGCCGCTACCCCAGATCCCGGCACCGGACGAAAACAGTACGAAGGAACGTATCTGCGGCTGATCCACCAGCAGCTCGTCCAGCACGGCGGCACCGCCGACCTTCGCCCTGATCACCTCGGCGAACGAGGCCGTGTCCAGCTCCGTGAGCGGGACCGGCGCGCTGGCGCCGGCGGTGTGCACCACCGAGGTGAGAGGGTGTTCCTCGGGGATTCCGGCGAGGACCCCGGCTACCGCTTCACGGTCGGCGATATCGCAGGCAACCAGGTCAACCTGGTTCCCGGCGGCCTCCAGCTCGGCCATCAGTTCCCGAGCGCCGGGGGCGTCGGGGCCGCTGCGGCTGAGCAGCAGAATGTGCTGCGCACCGTACTCGGCCACCCAGCGGGCGACATGGCCACCCAGGGCACCCGTACCGCCAGTGATCATTACCGTACCGCCGTCCGGGGCCCATCCGGGGCCGGTGGCCCGGGCCGGCAGAGGAGCGGGCACAAGCCGGCGTACGAAGATTCCCGAGGACCGGACCGCCACCTGATCCTCGGCACTTGCACCAGCACCAGCACCAGCACCAGCCAGCGTGGCGCAGACCTGTTCCCAGCAGCGCGAATCGGGGGTCGCGGGAAGGTCGACCAGACCGCCCCAGAGTTCGGGGTGTTCCAGGGCGACGACCCGGCCCAGGCCCCAGAGCAGTGCCTGTGACGGCGATCGCAGCAGGTCGGAGCCGTCGATGCTCACGGCGCCCTGGGTCAGGCACCACAGCGGAGCCCGCAGGCCCGCGTCGCCGAGTGCCTGTGTCAGGGCCAGTAGCCCGGCGGCACCCTGGGGCACCTCGGGGAAGTGAGGGTGCGGCTCGTCCGCCAACCCCAACAGCGAGACCACCCCGACGGGTTCGCCGGTCTCCGCGAGCACGCCCGCTACGGTGGCGTGCCAGGCTGCACGGTCGGCAGAGTCGTCCGTGCCGGACCGAACCACCCGTACGACCGCACCCCGGCGCGCCAGGGCGCCGGCACACTCGTCGACCACGGCCAGACACTCCGGGGCCGCCGAGGTGATCAGCAGCCAGGTGCCGGTCAGCGCGGCTGGCGCTGCGGGCTGGGCACCGGGGGCGGGCTTCCAGACGACCCGGTAACGCCAGGAGTCGGCGGCGGCCTGCGTCCGCTGTATCTGACGCCAGGTGGAGAGCGCGGGCAGGACGGACTCCCAAGCCTGCTCCGGCACGTCCAGGCCCACCTCAGCGAAGGCATCGGCCAGTTCACCGGCGTCGGAACGTTCGACGGCAGCCCAGAACCGGGCCTCCTTGGGGTCCGCTTCCTCGGGTGCCGGCTGTGTCTCCGTTCCGGCCGCCAGCCAGAAGCGCTGGTGCTGGAAGGCATAGGTCGGCAGGTCGATCCGGCCGGCGCCTTCGAAGAGTGCGGTCCAGTCGACATCCGCGCCGTTGACATACAACTCGGCCAGCGCGGTCAGCGCCGTTTCCGTCTCCTCCCGGTCCGAGCGGAGCAGCGGGGTGGCCTGTGCTGCGTCCGGGGCGCTGTGCTGGACCATGGCGCTGAGTACGCCATCGGGGCCCAGTTCCAGGAAGCTGTTCACGCCTTGGTCGGCCAGATAGGTCACCGCCTGGTGGAACAGGACGGGCTGACGGACATGCCCGACCCAGTACGCGGGAGAGGTGGCCTGCTCCGCCGTGAGAGGCAGGCCAGTGGAGTCGGAGATGATCGGAATCCGCGGCGGGTTCAACGTGACCCGGGACAGGACCTGCTCAAACTCGGCGAGCATCGGCTCCATCAACACCGAATGGAAAGCATGACTGACCGTGAGGCGCTTCACCTTCCGACCCCGGGCCCGCCACTCCTCCGCCACCGCCGTGACAGCGTCCTCATCGCCCGAGATGACGACCGCCTGCGGACCATTCACCGCGGCGATCGACACCCGGCCGCCCAGCGACTCCACAACCTCGTCCTCAGCGGCCTGGAGGGAGACCATGGCTCCGCCCTTGGGCAGGGCCTGCATCAACCGACCCCGAGCCACCACGACCTCGGCCGCATCTTCCAACGACAACACACCCGACACATACGCCGCGGCCAGACCACCAATCGAGTGACCCAGGAGATAGTCCGGCGTCAGCGACCACGACTCCACCAACCGATACAGCGCAACCTCAACGGCAAACAACGCCACCTGCGTGAACGCCGTCTCATCCAACAGCGCCGCAGCCTCACTACCCGGCTCGGCGAAGAGCACGTCACGCAACGGACGCTCCAGACGAACATCCACATGCGCACAGACCTCGTCCAAAGCCACAGCGAACACCGGGAAACACTCCGCGAGTTCACGACCCATCCCCAGCCGCTGCGCACCCTGCCCCGTGAACAGGAACGCCACACCACCACCGGATCGTTCCGTGCTCCGGGCGATTCCGGGCCGGATCTCGCCCCGCGCAGCCGCCGCCAGACCATTCAACAGCGCATCCCGATCCGAACCGAGAACAACGAGCCGATCGTCGAAGGCCGACCGCGACGTCACCAGCGAATGACCGATGTCGACCAGACGCTCCTCAGGGCGCTCGAACACCCACCCGTGCAACCGTGCGGCCTGTGCCCGCAATGCTTCCTCACCACGGCCCGAGACCACCCATGGCACCAGGGCGCCGTCATGAGCGACGGGTTCAGCGGCGTTGTCAGTCTCCGGCGTCTGCTCCTCGGGGGCCTGCTCCAGGAGCGCGTGCGCGTTGGTGCCACTGATACCGAACGACGACACGGCAGCACGACGTGGCCGGTCCACTTCGGGCCAGACCACCTGATCGGAGAGGAGTTGTACGCGGCCGGCCGTCCAGTCGACGTGTGGTGTCGGCTCATCGACATGGAGGGTCGCCGGGAGGACGCCGTGCCGCAGCGCCATCACCATCTTGATGACACCGGAAATACCGGCAGCCGCCTGGGTGTGTCCGATGTTCGACTTCAGCGAGCCGAGCCAGAGCGGACGGTCGTCCGTCCTGCCCTGGCCGTACGTGGCCAGCAGTGCCTGCGCCTCGATCGGATCGCCCAGCGCCGTACCCGTACCGTGCGCCTCCACCACATCCACTTCGGCGGACGACAGATCCGCAGCCGCCAGAGCCTGACGGATCACCCGCTGCTGCGACGGACCATTCGGCGCCGTCAGACCATTACTCGCACCATCCTGATTCACCGCACTCGAACGGATCACCGCCAGCACGGGGTGGCCGAGGCGTTGGGCATCCGACAGCCGCTCCAGGAGGACCATGCCGACACCCTCGGCCGGTCCGAATCCATCCGCCGCGGCGGCGAAAGCCTTGCACCGGCCGTCCACCGCCAGACCGCGCTGACGACTCATCTCGACGAACGTGCCCGGCGTCGCCATCACGGTGACGCCACCGGCGAGCGCCATGGAGCACTCGCCCTGACGCAGGGCCTGGCCCGCCAGATGCAGCGCGACCAGCGACGACGAACACGCCGTATCCACCGTCACCGCCGGACCTTCCGCACCCAGCACATACGCCAGTCGGCCGGATGCCACACTGCTCGTGGTACCGGTCAGCAGATAGCCCTCTACGTTGTCGGACGCGTCGGCGACATGCATACGCGGCCCGTAGTCCTGCGTCATCGCGCCGACGAAGACGCCGGTCCGGCTCCCGTGCAGAGACAGCGGGTCGATTCCGGCGCGCTCCACGGCCTCCCAGCCGACCTGCAACAGCAGCCGCTGTTGCGGGTCCATCGCCAGCGCCTCACGCGGCGAAATCCCGAAGAACTCGGCGTCGAACTCGGCCGCGTCGTACAGGAAGCCACCGGCCCGTGTGTACGAGGTGCCCGGTCGGTCCGGATCCGGGTCGTAGAGCCCCTCGATGTCCCAACCACGGTCCGTGGGCAGCTCGGAGATCACATCGCCGCGCTCCATGAGGAGCTGCCACAGCCGCTCCGGCGAGTTCGTACCACCGGGCAGACGGCAGGCCATGCCCACCACGGCCAGCGGCTCGTCGTGGGAGTGGGGTACGGATCCCAGCGCTGCCGCCTCGTCGTCAGGGCTCTCTCCGCCCAGCTCCAGACCGCTCAGAATGTGTCCGGTGATCACCTCGGGCGTCGGGTGGTCGAAGGCCGCTGTGCTGGACAACTTCAGTCCGGTGGCCGTGTTGAGCCGGTTGCGCAGCTCAACGGCGGTCAGCGAGTCAAAACCCAGCTCGCGGAAAGGGCGTCCGGCGACGATACGGTCGGTGCCGGTGTGGCCGAGTACCGCCGCCGCCTGGGCGCGTACCAGCTCCAGTATGGTCTTGCGCCGCTCGACCGGGGAACGGTCCGCGAGCCGGGCGGCAAGGGGGGACGGAAGGTCGGCGCCTGCTGCGCTCTCGCCGGCCACCAGTACCGCCGCGACCTGGGGAATGTCATGCAGCAAGGGCCGGGGGCGGGCGATGGCGAAGGACGGGTAGAAGCGCTCCCAGTCGGCGTCGACCACCGTCACCGCCGTCTCGTCGTGCTCCACCGCGCGCGCCAGTGCACCGACGGCCGTCTCCGGCCGCATCGGCGCCAGTCCGCTCCGGGCCAGCTCGCGGCCCAGCTCTCCCTCGGCCATGCCACCGTCGGCCCAGGGGCCCCAGGCCACCGCCGTGGCCGGCAGCCCAGCCGCACGGCGCTGCTCCGCCAGCGCGTCCAGATAGGCGTTCCCGGCGCCGTACGCACCCTGGCCGCCGCTACCCCAGATCCCGGCACCCGACGAAAACAGTACGAAGGAACGTATCTGCGGCTGATCCACCAGCAGCTCGTCCAGCACGGCGGCACCGCCGACCTTCGCCCTGATCACCTCGGCGAACGAGGCCGTGTCGAGTTCGTCCAGCGGTCCCATGCCGTTCGCGCCCGCGGTGTGCACCACCGCGATGAGCGGCTGCTCCGCCGGGATCCCGTCGAGAATCCCGGCCACTGCGTCCCGGTCGGCGATATCAGCGGCGACGATCTCGACTTCGGCACCCGCGCTCTCCAGCTCGGCCGCCAGCTCACCGGCGCCGGGCGCAGCGGGACCGCTCCGGCTGACCAGCAACAGCCGTCGGGCGCCGCTCTCGATGACCCAGCGGGCGATATGCCCGCCCAGCGCACCCGTACCGCCAGTGATCAGTACCGTACCGCCGTCCAGGGCCCATCCGGGCCCGGTGGCCCGGGCCGGCAGAGGAGCAGGCACAAGCCGGCGCAGGAAGACTCCCGAGGACCGGATCGCCACCTGGTCCTCGGCATCAGCACCGGACAACACGGAGCAGATCCGCTCCCAGCAGCGCTGGTCGGCGTTCTCCGGAAGGTCGATCAAGCCGCCCCAGCGATCGGGGTGTTCCAGCGCGGCTGCTCGGCCCAGCCCCCAGACCAGCGCCTGTTCAGGCGACCGCAAGGCATCGGAGCGCCCCACGGACACGGCGCCACGCGTCAGGCACCACAGTGGAGCAGAGACCTCCAGGTCACCGAGCGCCTGGACCAGACCCAGCACGGCTGCCGCGCTCCGTGGAACGACGGCGGAGCCGGTCGCCGGAGATCCGGCCTCGGTGTCCGCGCTCACTGCGGAGAGCGACACCACACCGGCCAGACCGTCCGGGCGGGCCGTCAGCGCCGTGTTCAGCAGATCGCGCCACCGCGTCCGGTCGACCGGGGTACGGCCGTCGGGGCTGATCAGCTCGACGGAGGCGCCGTGGTCCGTCAGTGCGCGTACACATTCGTCGGCGAGGTCGGTGTGCTCGGGCGAGCCAGGGGCGATGACCAGCCAGGTACCGGAGAGGGCAGCGGGGTGGGTGCCGGTACGGGGCTTCCAGGTGACGCGGTAGCGCCAGGAGTCCGCGGCCGAACGGGCCTGCTGAGCACGCCTCCAGGAGGCCAGCGCGGGAAGCATCGGCTGCCAGGCATCGGCCGATCCGGCCTCGTCCGCGACACCGAGGGCTTCGACCAGTTCACCGGCGTCACCTCTCTCGACGATCTCCCAGAAACGTGCTTCCACACCATCGGCTACAGCAGCCTCGGCAACGGCTGTGCCGGCTTCCAGCCAGAACCGCTCAGTTTGGAAGGCATAGGTGGGGAGGTCGACTCGGCGGGTGTCGAGGTCGGCGAAGGCGGCCGTGTGCCAGTCGATGGGGAGGCCGGCGACGAAGAGTTCAGCCGCTGCGGTGAGGAGGGTTTCGTGCTCGTTCTGGTCTCGGCGGAGGGTGCCGATGGAGACGCCGGTGGCTTCGGCCTGGTCGAGGGTGTCCTGAACGCTCATCGCCAGGACGGGGTGAGGGGAGACCTCTACGAAGGCGGTGAGGCCGTCGGTGATCAGGGCCTGGACGGTCTCGTGGAAGCGGACCGTGCCCCGGATGTTGTCGAACCAGTACGAGGCGTCCATCCGCGACGTGTCGATGACCTCCGCCGACACCGTGGAGTAGAGCGGGATACGGGAGGTCTTGGGCTCGATCCCGGACAGCAGGGACGCCAATTCCTCACGGATACGCTCCATATGGGCAGAGTGGGACGCGTAGTCCACCAGCACCCACTTCGTCCGCACACCCTGAGCAGTCAGTCCCTCCACCACGGGGGTGAGGGCAGACCGGTCCCCTGAGAGGACGACGGACGACGGTCCGTTGACAGCGGCCAGCGACACACCGTCCCCGGTCAACGCCTCAGCCTCAGCGGCAGGGAGCGCGACAGACACCATCGCACCGTCACCCGCCATCCCCCGCACGGCACGGCTCCGCAACGCCACAACCTGCGCCGCATCCTCCACCGACAACGCCCCCGCCACACACGCAGCGGCAATCTCACCCTGTGAGTGGCCCACCACCGCGGCCGGGACAACACCCCACGACTCCCAGACAGCCGCCAGGGACACCATCACCGCCCAGAGGACGGGCTGGACCACGTCCACCCGCTCCAGACCGGGCGTGCCCGGCTCACCCCGTACAACATCGATCAGGGACCAGTCCACCAGCGGATCCAACGCAGCCGCGCACTCGTCCAACCGCGCCCGAAACACGGGCGAAGATGCGTACAACTCCCGCCCCATCCCCACCCACTGCGACCCCTGACCTGGGAAAACGAACACAGCCCGGCTCAGCGACACATCCCCAGACGACTGAACCAACCCCGGCCACGGCGCCCCCTCAGCAGCCGCCGCCAGCCCATCCACCAAAACCTGACGATCAGAACCCAGCACCACCAACCGGTCCCGATGCAACGACCGCGACGACAACAACGAGAAGCCGATATCCGTCGCACTGTGCTGCGGGTGCTCCAGCACCCACTCCCGCAACCGCGCCGCCTGCGCCCGAACACCATCAACACCACGACCTGAAACAACCCACGGCACCAGAACACCGTCACGCACTACCGGCTCAGCGGCGTTGTCAGTCTCCGGCGCCTGCTCCAGAATTGCGTGGGCGTTGGTGCCGCTGATGCCGAATGACGACACCGCGGCCCGGCGCGGACGGTCCGTCTCGGGCCAGGGCGTCGCCTCGGTCAGCAGCTCGACCGCGCCGCTCGCCCAATCGACGTGTGGCGTCGGCTCATCGACATGGAGGGTCGCCGGAAGAACACCGTGCTGGAGCGCCATCACCATCTTGATCACACCCGCCACACCGGCCGCAGCCTGCGTGTGCCCGATGTTCGACTTCAGCGAACCGAGCAACAGCGGCCGGTCCTCGGGACGGTCCTGACCATAGGTCGCCAGCAGGGCCTGCGCCTCGATCGGGTCACCCAGATTCGTCCCCGTGCCATGCGCCTCGACCGCGTCCACATCGGCGGTCGTCAGCCCGGCCGTCGACAGGGCCTGACGGATCACCCGCTGCTGCGACGGACCATTCGGCGCCGTCAACCCATTACTCGCACCATCCTGATTCACCGCACTCGAACGAACCACCGCAAGAATCGGGTGACCGAGCCGCTGGGCGTCCGACAACCGCTCCACCAACACCATCCCAACGCCCTCGGACCAGCCCGTACCATCAGCGCCAGCCGCGAACGCCTTACACCGACCATCCGGCGCCAACCCCCGCTGACGACTGAACTCCACAAACATCCCCGGCGTCGCCATCACCGTCACACCACCGGCCAACGCCATCGAGCACTCACCCTGACGCAACGCCTGCGCCGCCCAATGCAGCGCGACCAACGACGACGAACACGCCGTATCCACCGTCACCGCCGGACCCTCAGTCCCCAGCACATACGCCACCCGACCGGACATCACACTGCCGGCGTTACCGGTCAGCATGTAGCCATCGACGGTGCCCGAGCTGTGCGGCTCGTGCAATCGAGGGCCGTAGTCCTGTGTCATGGCACCGGTAAACACACCGGTGTCGCTGCCCTTCAGCGACAGTGGGTCTATGCCCGCCCGCTCCACTGCCTCCCAGCTGGTCTGGAGCAGGAGCCGCTGCTGGGGGTCCATCGCTAGCGCCTCACGGGGCGAAATCCCGAAGAAGCCCGCATCGAACTCACCGGCCTCGTGAAGGAAGCCACCCTCGTTCGCGTACGAGGTCCCCGGGTGATCCGGATCCGGGTGGTACAGCGACTCAATGTCCCAGCCACGGTCAGTGGGAAGACCGGAGACGGCATCAACGCCCTCCGCGACCAGCCGCCACAACTGCTCCGGTGTGCTGACTCCGCCCGGGAAGCGGCAGGCCATGCCCACGATGGCCACTGGCTCATCAGGATCGGAAGCCGCCGTTCGCGTGCTGGGCAGGGAGTCCGCTTCGCCGCCCAACAGTCGGGTCAGCAGGAAATCCACCACCACCGCGGGCGTCGGGTGGTCGAACACAAGAGTGGCGGGTAGCCGTAGCCCGGCTGCATCGCCGAGCCGAAGCCGGAACTCGGTCGCGTTGATCGAGTCGAACCCTAGGTCTCGGAAGGTCAGCGCTACGTCGATATCGGAGTGGTCGGTATGACCGAGCACGGCGGCGGCGTGCGCGCGGACGAAGTCCGTTACAGCCTGGTGCCGTGCGCCCTGCGGAAGTCCGGCCACTCGCTCGGCCAGGCGCGATCGGCTGCCGGGGACTTCAGGACTTTCGGTGGGCGCGGCTGCAGGCGCACCAACCCGCACTGTCTGCGCGACGGTCTCCAGCCAGTAGGGCCGACGCTGGAAGGCATAGGTGGGCAGGTCGACCTGGCGGGTGTCGAGGTCGGCGAAGGCGGCCGTGTTCCAGTCAATGGGGAGGCCGGCGACGAAGAGTTCAGCCGCTGCGGTGAGCAGGGACCTCTCTTCGTTCTCGTCGCGGCGCAGCGTTCCGATGGACAGACCGGTGGCTTCGGCCTGGTCGAGGGTGTCCCGGACACTCATCGCCAGGACGGGGTGCGGAGACACCTCCACGAAGGCGGTGAGGCCGTCGGCGATCAGGGCTTGAACGGTCTCGTGGAAGCGGACGGTGCCCCGGATGTTGTCGAACCAGTACGAGGCGTCCATCCGCGATGTGTCGATGACCTGCGCCGACACCGTGGAGTAGAGCGGGATACGGGAGGTCTTGGGCACGATCCCGGACAGGATCTCCAACAGCTCGTCGTGGATGCGGTCCATATGGGCCGAGTGGGACGCGTAGTCCACCGGCACCCACTTCGTCCGCACACCCTCGGCGCTCAGTCGCTCCACCACGGGAGTGAGGGCGCACCGGTCCCCCGACAGCACCACGGACGACGGACCGTTGACAGCCGCCAGCGACACACCGTCCCCGGTCAACGCCTCAGCCTCAGCAACGGGGAGCGCGACCGACACCATCGCGCCGTCACCCGCCATCGCCCGCAGAGCGCGACTCCGCAACGCCACGACCCGCGCCGCATCCTCCACCGACAGCGCCCCCGCCACACACGCAGCAGCAATCTCACCCTGCGAATGACCCACCACAGCAGCCGGAACAACACCCCACGACTCCCACACCGCCGCCAGCGACACCATCACCGCCCACAACACGGGCTGAACCACATCCACCCGCTCCAGACCAGGAGCCCCGGACCCACCCCGCACCACATCGATCAGCGACCACTCCACCAACGGGTCCAACGCAGCCGCGCACTCATCCAATCGCCCCCGGAACACAGGCGAAGAGGCGTACAGCTCACGCCCCATCCCCACCCACTGCGACCCCTGACCCGGGAACACAAACACAGCCCGATCAGCAACCACACCACCACCCGACCCACCCACCACACCCGGCCACGGCGCACCCTCAACAAACGCCGCCAGCCCATCCACCAACACCTGACGATCAGAACCCAGCACCACCAACCGATCCCGATGCAACGACCTCGACGACAACAACGAGAAGCCCACATCCACCGGACGGTCCGCAGACCGCTCCAACACCCACTCCCGCAACCGCGCCGCCTGCGCCCGAACACCATCGACACCACGGCCCGAAACCACCCACGGCACCAGAACACCGGCCGAGGTCTCCGGCGGTGTGTCAGATGCGTTTTCCGTGCTCGGTCGTGGTGCCGACGTGTCAAGGTCCAGTGCGTCCGACACCACGACATGGCAGTTCGCCCCGCCCATGCCGAACGAAGAGACACCCGCCTGAACAGGGGACTCTCCGCTGTCGCCGGCCAGGTCTCGGACCGAGGTCGCGACCTCAAGGCCCAGGGCGGGGAGATCGATGGCGGGGTTCGGCTCAGCGAAGTTGCGACTCGGCGGGAGCTTCCGGTTCGTCAGGCTGAGCACTGTCTTGATCAGCCCGACCGCGCCCGAGGCGGCGTCCAGATGGCCGATGTTCGTCTTCACCGACCCGACCAGCAGCGGGGACTCCCGTGGGGTGTCACCGGCGAAGGCCGCGCCGAGTGCGGTGGCCTCGGTGGCATCTCCCGCCTGAGTGCCCGTTCCATGCAACTCAACGAACCGGACATCGCCGGGAAGGACATCAGCAGCGCGGTGCGCCTGTCTGATCACCGCTTCCTGTGCGGCGGGGCTCGGCGAGGAGAGTCCAAAGGTGGCACCGTCGTGGTTCAGGGCGGTACCTCGAATGACGGCGTGCACCTGACCCCCGTCGGCGAGTGCAGCGGACAGGTCCTTCAAGACCAGGACACCGCCGCCTTCGCCGGGCACGAAGCCGTTGGCGCGGGCGTCGAAGGTGAAGCACTCACCGTCCGGAGAAACGACCCCCAGGGATTCCAGCATGTGGATGCGGCGCGAGGAGAGGTTCAGATTGACTCCCCCGACGATCGCCGTGGTGCACTCACCCCGGCGGATACTTTCGCAGGCCATGTGCACCGCGACCAGGGAGGAGGACTGCGCGGTGTCGACCAGCAGGCTCGGACCAGTGAGGTCCAGTGCGTGAGACACCCGGTTGGCGATGACCGCCCGGTTGGTGCCCGCAGCCAGATAGGGGTTGGCGTCCGCGACGGTTCCCGCGCCGGGGTAGTCGTCGCCGGACGCGCCCAGGAACACCCCGACGGAGCTGCCCGCCAGTCCGGCCGGGGATATCCCGGCGTTCTCCAGCGCCTCCCAGCTCAGTTCGAGGATCAGCCGCTGCCGGGGGTCCATCGCCGTAGCTTCCTGTGGCCCCAGGCCGAAGAAGGACGCGTCGAACAGGTCGACCTGCTGGAGATAGCCCGCCCTGCGGGGCTCATGGGAGTCATCGAGTCGACGCGAACGGTCCGAACCGGGCAGCCCCACACCGCTGCCCGAGGACATCAGCAAATCCCAGAATTCTCCGAGATCCAGGGCCCCTGGAAGTCGGCAGGACATGCCAACGACAGCTATCCGACCTGTGGCTGACACTGCATCTCCCCCGTTATGCAGAACGGGCCCGAAGGCACCATCTGAGCCGATAGTTACAGCCCGCAACCGCCTTGATCGAAATCGCGATTGGACCGTAACTGAGCGCCCGGTTGACCGTCAAGATCCAGCAAGATTGGTTCAATCGCGAACAATGCAGCCCCCTAGAAACACTCTGAGTTACCGTCAGCACTGCGGCTTGAAAATAACTTTGACTTGATATCCGCAGGTCAGACGTCTGAACATCAATAGATGGCCACTACACCGTGTAATCAGTACGGCCATCGACCTCTTCATTTTCACGCCACATCAAGCGCTTTCCATGGATCCCGCCATGTGGCCGAATGCTCAAGAACCGCGAGTAACACGCACGGATTTGGTGAGGATTTTGACAGGGACCCCTCATCGACTTGCATCCTTCAGCCAAGTGTGGGACTGGTTTCGGACACACCGCCGACCGGATCGATTCGCTCTACATTGGCTAATTCATGGATTGACAATCCACTCCGGGACGGAAAAGCCGGGTAAGCAGAAGGCTGTACGGGCCACCGGAGATATCACGGAGACCGGGCACCGGCGGCCAGTACGACGGGAGACGCACGCCGGACCCGGACACTCCACTCCCACCCCCTGACCGATGAGGCTTTCGAGAGCACCTGATTCAGGCAGGACCCACAGCCGATGCCCACCTGACCGACGACCGCACATGGGTCCGGGCCCTACCGGCGAGAGGGCGATTCACGAGAGACGTCATGGACATGTCATGCAGCGCCGGTCAGTGGCCCTCCCCGAATGAATCCCGTGCCCCCCGGCCGAGGGTGCCTCACACCCTCGGCCGGGGGGCTGGTGTCAGGAGGTGCTGTACCTCTCGATGGTGGTGACGTTGCCGAAGGTCCAGTGGCCGGGCGCCGACTCCCATCCGTGGAGGGGTGCGTTGAGGGTGCCGTCGGACTTGGACGTCCAGGTGATGCCCTTGACGGTGCCGGTGCTGTAGCCGTAGAGAGTGCCGATGTCGTCGCGGCCGTCGCCGTTGAAGTCACCGGTGACGATCTTCATGCCGGGGCGGTTGTAGTTACCCGCGGCGGCGGTCCAGATCTCCTTACGGCCTCCGAAGGTGCCGTCCTTGCCGCTCGGGCTGAAGCTGATGACGGCGTCGCGGCCGTCGGCGTAGTCGTACCAGGTGGCGATCTCGTCGCGGCCGTCGCCGTTGAAGTCACCGGAGTGGACGCTGGTGCGGTCGAAGCTTCCCCAGTCGGGGCTGGTCCAGCCGTTGTGGAGGGGGTCGTTGAACCCGCCGTCCGGCTTGGCGGTGAAGGTGAACAGCTTGGCGCTGCCGTCGGTGTAGCCGTAGAACGCGCCGATGTCGTCGCGGCCGTCGGCGTTGTAGTCGCCGGTCGCGAACTTCATGTTCGCGGCGGACCAGCCGGTGTCGCGAGTGAAGGAGGAGAAGGGGGCGTTGAATCCGCCGTCCGCCTGGGCGGTGAAGGTGAACAGCTTGTCGGAACCGTCGGCGTAGTCGTACCAGGCGGCCAGGTCGTCGCGGCCGTCGCCGTTGAAGTCACCGGCCTGGACGGAGACACGGGAGAACGTCCAGTTACCGGCAGGTGTCTCCCAGGACGCGGAGGCTCCGCCGAAGGTGCCGTCGTGGCGGCCGAGCCAGGTGTATGCCTTGACCCTGCCATCGGAGTAGCCGTACAGGGCCGCGATGTCGCCCCGTCCGTCGCCGTTGAAGTCACCGGTGGTGTGCTTCATGTTGGATGCGGTCCAGGTGCCGGCCGCTGCTTCGTAGGAGGCGGCGGGAGCGTCGAACCGGGCATCGTTCGCGCCGTTGAAGGTGCGCAGGGCGTCGCGGCCGTCGGCGTAGTCGTACCAGGCGGCCAGGTCGCTGTAGCCGTCGCCGTTGTAGTCGTGGCGCGCCGCGGTGCCGGTCGACCAGACGGCGGCGTTCTGGGCGTTGTGGACGACGAGGTTTCCGCGGTTGTGGAGCCGGACGTATCCGCCGGTCGCCGTGGTGTTCGACTCCCAGAGGGTCCGGGTGCCGTCGGCGCTGGTGACGGTCAGGTTCCCGTCCGTGCCGAAGGCCGCGTACGCTCCCGGGTTCCCGCCGGTCCCCGTGGACCACAGGCTTTTGCCGGCGTTGGAGGTGATGACGAGGTTGCCGTCAGGCTTCATGGCCAGTTTGGCCGAGGTCGAGATCAGAGTGTCGCCGGGCAGCAACCGCGTGCCGGCGGCGAGCCGGGACCCTGTGGTGATGTTGTCCGTGCGGGCCGCGATGGCGCTGTTGCGGGTCTCGGTCTCATTGAGGCAGCCACCCTGCCAGGAGCGACTGCTCACGCCCACGAGTTCGTACCGGCCACCGACGGTACGGAGGATGGGAGCGCCCGCGTCACCGGTGCAGATGACGTCGGCCGCGGTCACACCCGATATGCCGGCGCTGGTCGCGTCGAGGGAGTCGACGGTGAAGTTCGCCGTGTGCAGCCGGTTGGGGATCCATTCGGACTTGGTCCGCCCGTACCCGGCGACCTTGAGGCGCTCACCGGTGGCCGGCGCCGTGTCGGCGACGGTGACGGGGGTGACCCCGGTGGCGGGTGTGGCCAGGCGCGCCATGACGAGGTCACGGTCGGCGCGGGGCACCAGCTCCAGGACCTCGCTCACCGCACCGCCGGTACCGACGAGGTTGGTGCGGCCCACGGTCGCCGTGGTCTTGAGCGTGGGCTTGCCCGCGGGGACAGCACCGGGCTGCTTGGGATTGGCTGCGAAGCAGCTCGCCGCGGTCGCCACCCAGTACGGGTCGATGAGGGCGCCCGAGCAGATGCGGGCCTGAGCACCGCTGCCGATGTCGAGCTTCACAGCGAAGGCGAACGAGCCTTCCGCGGCCGGGGCTCCGACGACCGCCTGCGCGTTCGGCGCCGCGAGTACCGCCGCCGCAGTGAACGTGGCGAGCAGAACGGCCTTTGATCTGATCATGAGTCGGGGTCTGGGCACAAACTCTTCCTTACATCTTTCATTCTTGTCTGACCTGCAACTTTGGCATTCTTCCGTACACCGAAGGCGAGGTCTCATCCGGTCGTCCACACTCCGTGCGCACCCCTGGCTGGGCGGCGGTGCACGTGGCTACGGCCCGCGGCGCCGTCGCCACCGGGGACGGGAGGTGAACCACAGATGGCCGCCGTTGAGCAGCGCGGCAACGGCCACGGTCGCCCAGGCGGTCAGGACCAGCCCGACGGGGTACAGCACGCCGAGGTTGAGGACCAGACAGAGCGGATACCAGGACGCCAGGGCGCGGGGGCGGTCTCCGAAGCGCAGGGACAGAGCGGCGTTCGCGGTGTGGAAGGCGAGAAGGCCGCCGCACAGGGCCCAGAGGGCGCCCGGCGGCAGTGTGTGCCGGGGTTCCGCGACGGCGGTGCCGAGCGCGGCGGCGATCACGGCGATGCCGGAGAGGAGAAGGAAGGGCAGGTATATGACGCTGTCGCGGATCGTGCCGGCCGCTTGGGTCCGCTCGGCCAGGTCCAGGATGCGGGCGGCGCTGGGGGAACCCCGGAGGTAGTAGTCGCCGGCGAGGATGGTGATGGTGGCGAACCCGGCCAGGGCGGCGGTGCCGGAGGCGAGGGTGAAGCTGTCGGCGAGGGTGGTCACGCCGGTGAGAACGCTCTCACCGAGGGCGATGACCACGAAGAGTCCGACCCGTTCGACGAGATGACCCGCGGACATGGCACCGAAGGCCCCGGACAGCCCCCCTCCGACGGTGAGCAGGAGGATCTCCACTCCGACGGCCACTGCCCACAGGGTGAACCGGACCGCGCCCGGAACCGCGGCGGAGGCGGCCCACAGCACACCGGGCAACAGGCCGTAGAGCAGGGGTTGCCACGCGGGCAGCAGGGCGTCGGCGCGCCGGGCCCGGGCCCACCACAGGGGCAGGTAGGCAAGCCGTACCCAGGCCGCGCCGAGCGCATAGGCCCACGCCCGGTCGCCCAGCCCTTCGGGAGAGGCCGCGGCCATCAGGCCGAACCCCGGCATGGCGGCCACCAGCATGACGAGGGCACGCGGGTTGGTCGGGCCGAAGACATTGACGGTCATCATCAGGTTCACCCAGCCCCACCAGGCCGGGAAGAACAGGACGAGGAATGCACCGAAGTCAGCCAGGGACGGATCGCCGTGCAGTTCGTGGGCCATCACGTAGAGGGTGGCCACGAAGACGAGATCGAAGAAGAGTTCGAACCAGTTGGCCCGGTGCTCCTGCCCCCGCGAGACCGGGCCCGGCCGGGTTGCGTTACTCACCTCTTCAGGCTGTGCGCATGACGGCCTCCGGAACGGCCGACACTCCGCGGAGCCTCTGTCGTGTCATCCGCACGACGCCCTCCGCCCGGAACCGCCGCGGGGCGCACCGGATCAACTGCCACGATGCCTCCACGGACTCGGCACCGTCGGTGCCAGGTTTCAGCCTTCGGCGCTGCTGGAAGCAGGTGCGGGCGCGGTGTGGTGCCTGATGGTGGGGTAGTCGGTGTAGCCGTGCGCTCCCCCACCGTAGAAGCCGGTCGGCCGCGCCTCGTTGAGAGGTGCGCCGATGCGGCAGCGGGTGACCAGGTCGGGGTTGGCGAGGAAGTCCCGGCCGAAGGAGACGAGGTCCGCGCCGCGTTCGAGGGAGTGGGCGGCGGCCTCGGGTTTGTCGCGGTCGGCCGGGAGCGGGGTGACCATCAGCGCGGTGGGCCACAGCTCCCGTATCACCGGATCAAGTTCCGTACCCGTCTCGCCGTGGTGCAGATAGGCGATCCCGAGCGGGGCGAGTGCGCGTACGAGGGCGGTGTAGGTGCTGTACGGGTCGGTCTCGGTCAGGTCGCCGAAGGGGTTGGACGGTGAGATGCGCACCCCGACCCGGTGGGGGCCGATGGTGTCGGCGACGGCCCGCGCGATCGCGACGGTGAGGCGGATGCGGCCCTCGGTGTTCCCGCCCCAGCGGTCGGTGCGGAGGTTGGCGTTCTCGGTGAGGAACTGGTGAAGCAGATAGCCGTTGGCGGCATGGATCTCCACCCCGTCCAGCCCGGCGGCCACCGCCCGGCACGCGGAGTGGACGAAGCCGTCGATTAGCTCCCGTATCCCGGCGTCGGTGAGCGCCCGCGGGGTGACGGCCGGCACCCGGCCGCCGGAGGTGTGGACGAGGGTGTCGGCGGCCACCGCCGATGGGGCCACCGGGTGGGCCCCGTCGGGGAGGAAGTCGGGGTGGGCGAGCCGGCCCGCGTGCATGAGCTGGAGGAAGAGGTGTCCGCCCGCCTCATGGACGCCGTCCGCGACCCGGGCCCAACCGTCCTGGTGGGCGTCGGTGAACAGGCCCGGTGCGCCGGGGCCGATGGCTCCGGCGCACCGGGTGGGTGCCCTCGGCCACGATCAGCCCCGCCGATGCGCGCTGGGCGTAGTAGTCGGCCATCAGCGTGCCGGGGGTCCCGTCGGCGTCCGCGCGGGCGCGACTCATCGGCGCCATCACCATGCGGTTGGGCAGGGTGAGGTCGCCGAGCCGGGTGGGCTCGAAGAGGGCGGCGGGCGCGTTCACGATGGGTCCCTTCCGTGTTTCTGTGGTGAGTCCGGGCTTCGGTCTACTGGGGTGAGTCCGGGTTTCCATATTTCTGTGGTGAGTCCGGGGTTCGGCCCGCTGGGGTGAGTCCGGGGCTCAGTGGTTCCAGGTCTTGGCGAGCAGTTCGTAGGAGCGCAGCCGGGCGTCGAAGTCCCATGCCTCGCTGACGATCATGAGTTCGTCGGCGTCCGTGCGGTCGACGAGGTCTTCCAGGCCGCGGCGGACGGTCTCCGGGGTGCCGGTGAAGGACTCGGTGAGCATGGCGTTCACCGTCTGTGCCTCCTGCGGGGTCCACAGGGCGTCGATGTCGTCGACCGGCGGCCGGAATTCCATACTGCCCCGGAAGTGGGTGAGGAACTTCTGCTGCAGGGAGCTGAAGATCCGTATGGCTTCGTCGTCGGTGTCGGCGACGACCGCGTTGGCCGCGACGACCGCGTACGGCTTCGCCAGCGTCGCCGAGGGGCGGAACGCGGTCCGGTACAGCGCCAGCGCGGTGCGGAGCTGGTCGGGCGCGAAGTGGGAGGCGAAGACGAAGGGCAGTCCCTCGCGGGCGGCGAGGGCCGCGCCGAAGGTGCTGGAGCCCAGGATGTAGACGGGCAGGTCGATGCCCTCGCCGGGGATCGCGCGGACCTTGCGCTCCGCGCTGCCGGGGGCGAGGTAGCCGCGCAACTCCGCGACCTGCTCGGGGAAGTCGGCGCCGCTCTGGTGCTCGCGCCGCAGGGCCCGGGTGGTCCAGGGGTCGGTTCCGGGGGCGCGGCCGAGACCGAGGTCGATCCGGCCGGGGTGGTAGGTGGCGAGGGTGCCGAACTGCTCGGCGACCACGTACGGGGCGTGGTTGGGCAGCATGACGCCGCCGGTGCCGACCCGGATCCGCTCGGTGGCGGCGGCGACCTGGCCGATGATGATCGAGGTCGCGGAGCTGGCCATGGCCGGGGTGTTGTGGTGCTCGGAGATCCAGAAGCGGTGGTACCCGTACGCCTCGGTGGCGCGGGCCAGTGCGACGGTGTTCGCCAGGGCCTCGGCCGCGGGCCGGCCCGTGCGGATCGGGGAGAGGTCGAGGACGGAGAGCGGAATGCGGGAGGGGTCGAGGGAACGGGTCATGACGGTTCTTTCGGGGTGGGCGGGGCAGTCCCCGCGCGGGGGTGGTGGGGCCGGGTTCCGGTGACGGAACCGGGCCGTGGTCGGCCCGGTGGCCGGGCCGGGCTCGTCAGGACGGGTCCGGGACGGTCTTGCGGGCGGGGGGGTCCGGTGTATGGGGCGAGGATTCGGCCGCGTCGGTCCGGTCGCCGCGCCACACCGCGCGGGTGCGCGGCCTCCTGGCGGGGGCGATCCGGACCACACCGGGGCCGGGGGCCGCCCGGCCGGAACAGTGAGGGTGTTCCGGCCGGGCGCACTTACATGCCGTTCTGGCGGTTGGACCTGAGACCGCGCTCAGATCTGCGGCTTCGGGTGCGGCGGGGACACGTCGAAGGACGAGTGCGCCCCACCCAGCGCCCGGGACTCCGGCAGCCAGGAGGAGATGATCAGGCTGGTCCGGTCCATCAGCTGCGCGGCGCCGAGCTCCGCGGGCAGGAAGCGGCCGAAGGCGTCCAGCCGCTCCAGGTACTCCAGACCCTTGGAGATGGCGACGGACTGGTCGGCGTCGCCGGCCTTCTCGGCGACCGTGAGGATGCCGATCTGCTTCTCTTCCGGCTGGAACATCAGCCAGACGCTGGACAGGCCCTGCTTCTCGGCCTCGTCGCGGATGGCGGGCCAGACCTGCGCCAGCAGTTGCTCGACGCCGTCGTCCGTGTAGGAGTAGCGCTCGAACCGGTTGATGTGGTGCGCGGTGGCCATCGGCTTGAAGTCGTGCGCGCCGGTGACCTTCCAGTAGTGCTTGTCCACGCCGGGGAAGCGCGACCAGAACTTCACACCGGGCTCCGGGAAGAGCTCCTCGTTGGTGAAGTGGTTGTAGTCGAGAACGTTCTCCCAGGTGTCGAAGAGGTAGCGACCGCCGATGTACTTCACGCCGGTGGCCGGGTCGAACCGCAGCGGGGTGTACTTGTGGCGCATACCCGGGCGGATGTCCATGTTGGGGCGCTCGCGCTCCAACATGTCGACCAGGTCCTGGGTGGAGTAGCGGTCATCCAGGGGGAAGTCGGAGGTGAAGGCCGCCTCCGCCTTGATCGGACCGGTCTCGTAACCGCGGACGTCCATGACTGATTCCTCTCGTTTCCTGATGGTGCATAGCGATGAACACGCGCCCCGGCTTCACAACCGGACCGCTCGGTCACGTTTTGAACCGTAGCACAACATGACCGCACGGTCCGGTTAGCCGTCGATGAATGTGACCGATCGGTCCGGTTATGTACGATGGAGGCATGACGAGAGCCGACGCCGTGCGCAACAGACGCCTGCTGATGGATGCCGCGACCGCCGAGTTCGCCGAGAACGGCATGGATGTGTCGATCACCCGCATCGCCACCCGGGCCGGAATCGGCAAGGGGACGGTGTTCCGGCACTTCGACACCAAGGAACAACTGCTCGCCGAGATCTTCAGTGACCGCCTGGAGGAACTGGTCGCCGCCGGGGGCCGGCTCACCGAGTCCGACGACCCGGCCGCCGCGCTCTTCGAGTTCATGACCATCGGCACGGAGATCCAGGCCCGCGACCGGTCCTTCTGCCAGGCCGCCGCTGCGCTCTCGCGCAGCGAGGCCGCCGTCCGGGCCTCCCGCGAACGCCTCGCGGACGTGGCCGGGACCCTGGTCGCCAGGGCGCAGGGCGCGGGGGCGATCCGCGCGGACGTCAC
The DNA here is from genome assembly GCF_044333555.1 of Streptomyces sp. NPDC020965. Taxonomy (NCBI): domain Bacteria; kingdom Bacillati; phylum Actinomycetota; class Actinomycetes; order Kitasatosporales; family Streptomycetaceae; genus Streptomyces; species Streptomyces sp. NPDC020965. The sequence goes on along the minus strand of NZ_JBIRRE010000022.1, from coordinate 28,423 downwards.
GGGCCTCGACATCGTGCTTCTGCTCAGCGCCGCCTCGCAGGCCGTGCTCAGCATCAGCGAGGACGCACCCGGCCTCTGGCAGCGCTATCTGGCCATGGTCTTCGATGGCCTGCGCCCCCAGAACGCCCACCCGCTCCCCGTCCCCGCGCCCACGAAGGCTCAATTCATGGGATAGCCGGGCCACTGGGCGGTAAGGCTCCGAATCATCAGGGCCGATGCTGAAAACGCACGCGGTGTGGCGCGGCGACCGGACCGACGCGGCCGCGAGCCTCATGACGCGACCGGCTGCGACCGACCGCGGGTCCGCACTCCCCCGCCGTACGCCGGCAGCCCGATGCCCGCGATCCGGGAACCCCACCTCCGTCGGGTGTCGTCCACGCGGGCTTCGGGCCAGTGGTGCGGGTCGCCGCCCTCATCACCTTGCCCACCGACCGAACATTCGGTTAGCGTGCGACACGCCCAGTAACCCAGCCGTCCCGCTGCCTGTCGAGAGGTGGAGCACGGTGCGTCACCAACCGCTTCACCGTCCGGCAGCCGCGACGTCCCGTTCCCGCTGAGGAGTCCGCCCGTGTCTGACGAGGTCTTCCTGATCGACGGCGCCCGCACCCCCCAGGGCCGCTACGGCGGCGCGCTGGCCTCGGTACGCCCCGACGACCTGGCGGCCCTGGTGGTCGGGGAGGCCGTACGGCGTGCGGGCGTTCCGGGCGAGGCCGTGGACGAGGTGATCCTCGGGGCCGCCAATCAGGCCGGCGAGGACAATCGCGATGTCGCCCGGATGGCGGTGCTGCTCGCCGGGCTCCCGCTCACCGTGCCCGGTTACACGGTCAACCGGCTGTGCGCCTCCGGGCTGACCGCGGTGGCCTCGGCCGCCCAGGCGATCCGCTCCGGCGAGGCCGGGATCGTGGTGGCCGGCGGGGTGGAGTCGATGACCCGCGCGCCCTGGGTGATGGCCAAGCCAGGCACCCCCTGGGCCAAACCTGGTGAGGTCCACGACACCTCGCTGGGCTGGCGGTTCACCAACCCCCGCTTCACCGCCGCCGACCGCGCGGTGCCCGCCTGCGCCGGTCCCCAGACGGAGAAGATCACCCTGTCGATGGGCGAGACCGCCGAGGAGATCGCCGCCCTCGACGGAATCACCCGCGCCGAATCCGACGCCTTCGCGCTCCGCAGCCACCAGCGGGCCGTCGCCGCCCGGGAAGCCGGGCACTTCGACCGCGAGATCGTCGGAGTGCCGGTGAAGGACGGCACGGTGACCCGCGACGAGGGCCCCCGTCCGGGCACCACCCTGGAGAAGCTGGCGGGTCTGCGAACCATCTTCCGGGCGGACGGGATCGTCACCGCCGGCTCCGCCTCACCGCTCTCCGACGGCGCCTCGGCCCTGGTGGTCGCGAGCGGTGCGGCCGTACGCCGGCACGGACTCACCCCCAGGGCCCGGATCATCACCTCCGCCTCGGCCGGCGTCCCGCCCCAGCTCATGGGCCTCGGCCCGGTGCCCGCCACCGAGAAGGCACTCACCCGCGCCGGGCGAGCACTCGGTGATGTGGACGCCGTCGAACTGAACGAGGCGTTCGCCGTCCAGGCGCTGGCCGTGATCCGGCGGCTCAAGCTGGACGAGGGGAGGGTCAACTCCGATGGCGGTGCCATCGCCCTCGGGCACCCCCTCGGCTCCTCCGGCGCCCGCATCCTGCTCACCCTGATCGGCAGACTGGAGCGCAACGACGCGCGGCTCGGTCTGGCCACGCTGTGCGTGGGGGTGGGTCAGGGCGTCGCCATGCTGGTGGAGCGGGTGTGAGCAGCACCAGGAGTGCTCGGAACGCGCCCGGCCGCACCGCGGACCGTCTGGCGGTGTGTCAGCGCCCCGCGAGGTCTACGAGCAGTTCGGCGGCGGGCTTCGGGTGGACGAGCCAGCTCAGGTGACTCCCTTCAAGTGTCCGGACGTCGAAGGGGTTGCCGGGGGTGAGCGCGTCCGCTTCGCGAATCATGCGGTCCTGTACGGCGAGGGGAACGCTGGCATCGGCGGTCAGCCGCACATAGGTCTTGGGAATCCGGCCCCAGGTCGTGGCCTGTGCCCGGTCGGCGGACGTGCCGGTGTCGAGGTTCTCATCGGGTTGGAAGGTGTTCAGGAAGGTCCGGAACTCGTCGTCGGTGAGGTCCGCGGCGAGCGCCCGCTGGAACGCGGCGAGCGACTCCGGGTCGGCGGTGCGGAAGTTGGTGCGGAGCAGGCCGAGTTCGGCCGGGTCCCCGACCAGCGTGCCGGCCAGGGCTGCCACGTCGATGTCCGCCATCTCCGGCTGAGCGTAGTAGTCGCCCACGTCCAGATCGACGGGGCACCAGGCGGAGACGTAGACGATCCGGTCGATCAGCTCGGGCCGGGCGTTGGCGGCGGCGGTGGTCGTGATGCCGCCCCTGCTGTGGGCGACGAGGATGGTGGGGCCGTTCCGTTTGGCCCGTTCGAGGACTTCGATCACGCGGGCGACGTTGTCGGCGAGCGTGACTCCCTTGATGCTCCCCGGTTCCGCGGCGAGGGCGTCGAGATCCTGAGGAGCCTGGTAGGTCGCGGGGAAGCTCGCCTCGAATCCGTGCCCCGGAAGATCGACCGCGAGCGAACGGTGCCCGAGCAGGGCGAGCTCGGCCTGTAGCGGCGCGAACGAGAACGAGTTGGCGAAGGCGCCATGAACGAATACGAAGGTCGGCAGATTCTGCATGACTCAGGCTCCAACAGAACGATCTTCAGAGCAAGGGCAAGAGTTCACGACGGCTGTGATACACGGCCAGCGAACGCATCGACACCGACCCCGGTACGTCCGCTTACGAGGCACACGGGCGCTTCAACGCCTCCGGGCCAGGGGGATGCCTTCCCGCCCGGGTACGGCGGATGACGGATGAGAAGAAGTTGCCGCTCGCTCACCCGGGGGCCTGCCCCTGTCCGGTACTGCTCAAGGGGCTCGGCGCGCACTGCTCAAGGGGCTCGGTGCGCCGACGCGAAGGACGCCTCCGCAGGGGGACGTTGTCCTTGGTTCACAGGGGTGTGCGCAGTGAGGTGCGGCCGTCTCGCCAGGCGGTGAGGAGGTGGTCGCCGAGCCGGGTCTCGGTCCATTCCGTGGCGTCTGCGCCGAAGGCGATGTCCTCGTCGAGGGAGGGCTCGGTTTCGAGGAGGCCGCCGACGACGTCACGGCGGACGATCTGCTCGTGGACCGCGTCGGCTTCCACGTGCTCGGCGTAGAAGTGGACGGCCGCGGAGCCCGCGCCGACCCGCTCCAGGCCGTGTGCGAGTCGTCGTGAACCGGGCGAGGAGGTGGTCTCCACCGCGGCGAAGTGGCCCACCAGCGCTCCGCGCAGCGAGCGGTGGAGTCCGAACAGGGACATGAGATTGACGCTCGTCAGCGTGGGCGCCGCGGCGTGGTCGACGTACCGTCCGTAGGTGGTGTCCAGTCCGAGGTCCGCCATCAGGTCGGCGAACAGCCGGGCGTGGACGCGTTCGGCCCGTCCGGCGCCGAACTCGTCGTACTCCACCGCCGCCATCGCGGCCTTCGCCCGGCCCGTCAGCCTCGGAATGACCCATACATGCGGGTCGGCCTCCTTCAGGTGGTAGAGGGAGCGATGGGCCGCGTACTCACGGAAATGCAGCAACTCGCCTTGGTCCTTGAGGAAATGTGAGACTCCCCTTCCGTCGACGGGTTCGACGGTGATCTCCGCCAGCGCCTCCTCCGCCGTCCTCGGCGGGCCGCTGTCGGCCCGGAGCGCGGACAGGAATCGGTGCTCCATCGCTGCCCGCAGCGCCAGTAGTCCGGGCTCCCACTCCCACTCGGGGTCGATGCCGGCGAAGCCGCGGTAGTGCAGTTCGTAGCAGAGGTAGAGAGCCAGTTGCAGATCGCCGCCGTACGGGTCCGCGACGGCTGCCGCTGCCGTCGCCGGCCCCGGCAGGGACGCTCCTACGGGCTGGGGCAACGCCTCCAGGACGGCGCGCGAGAGTTCGCCCCTGCTCTGCGGCAGTACGGGGAACGCGGTCCGGTCGGCGGCAGCCGGTGCGGGGGCGGTCATGCGGTGGGCCTCTTCTGTCGGCGGCGGTGGCTGGTGTCGCACCAGGGGAAGGTGCGGCTGCGCCGGCAGACGCAGAGCGCGACGGTGAAGCGGTCGGAGACCGCGGTGCTCCCGTCGTCGAGGACGACCTCGACCGGCCCTTCGATGAGCACCGGACCGTCCTCCGTCACCGTGACGCGGCGCGGTCGGGCAACTGGCTCATGGGTATCCGGTTGTTCAGCGGGACCGTTCGGCACGGATGATCACCAACTCTTCGTTCTCCGCACGGGCGTCGATCAGTTCCCGGTCCCGCAGCCAAGCCTGGCGCGAGCGGAGTACGGGGCCGAAGGGCACCTGACGCCGGTCGATCACCTGGGCCCGGAGCCCCGACCTCTCCAGAGCTGCCAGTGTCGGTCCTGTGCCGCACAGGGTGGAGTGCACGATCAGCAGGACGCCACCGGGGCGCAGTGAGGTGTGCGCGCTGTGGCAGATCCGGTTCAGCAGCAGTCGTCCGTCGACGCCCGCGTCCCAGGCCACCGAGGCGTGGTGGCGGCGCGGGGTGGTCCCGGGGCCGGGGACGTAGGGCGGATTGCTGACGATGAGGTCGAACCGCCGACCGCCGACCGGGGCGAAGAGATCACCGCGGAGGACTTCGACGGGTAGTCGCGCGAGCCGGGCGTTGAGTCGGGTGGCGAGGACGGCCCGGTGGGTCATGTCGACGGCGGTGACGCGGGCGCCCCGTCTGGCCGCGGCCAGGGCGAGGGCCCCGGACCCGGTGCCCACGTCGAGGACGGCGGCTCCCGGCGGCAGGTGTTCCCGCTCCAGGGCCCGGGCCAGCAGAAGCGTGTCGTGCTGCGGGGCGTACACCGTCCACGGAGCCAGCACCCGGCCGCCTCTGCTGTCGTTCCGTGTCATCACACCGAGCATGTGCACCTCGCAGCCCGCGCCCCGTCCCAGCACCGGACCCACCCGTCGGGAAAGGTCGGTCGATGCGGTGAGGGCGCTCCACGGACGTGCCTCGTACGGCACACCCGACCATTGCGTCACATTGCCGCCTGCCCGCCGAATCGGCCTTCACACGACCGCTCGGCCCGGGGCTCGCGAATCACCCCGTCTGCGGACGGGGATCCTTCCGGCTACCAGTAGTGCCGTCGACCGCCCACCGCGTGCCCCAGGGCCCCCAGGATCCACAGCACGAGGCCGATCCCTACCAGGATGATCCCGATCGTCCAGAGAACGCCGACGCCAACCACCAGGCCGATGATCAGAAGAATGAGGCCGAGGATGATCATGATGCCTCCGGTCATGGAGCAATCCCCCTGGTCCCAGGGTTGCCCGGTTCGCCCGGCCACACAACAGGAACGGGCATTCCGGCGGGGGAGCACCTCCGCTCCGCGCCTGGCGGCCCCGAGGCCCCCCGCGCCGCAGACGCGGCGCGGGCGCTCGTCTCCGGGGCCCCGGACCGTGTCGGACGGGACATCGTGGGTACGCGCCGCTGCCCCGCGCCGCCCACATATTTATTCGTACAGGGTCGTGTCAGACCCCCATGCCATGGTTTCCATGGACGCCGACCAGCGCGCCCGCCTCAGTACCGACCGCAGCCGCACGGCTGTCGAAGGGGTGCACACCATGCCCGGAACCGACACCAGCCGCACTTCCCTGGCAGCCATCGCGGCGCTTCTGGCACCCGATCGCCCAGCCGTCGCCGAGCAGGTGCTGCACGCACACGACGACCCCACGGGTTATGTCCGCGCGTACGCGGCGCGGCTGGCGGACCGGGGCATCGACGGGCCCTTCCCCGCCCTGGCCTGGATAGCACTCGTCGACGCACTTGACGAGCACCGGCTGCTCGCGGAGTTCGACTGGAAGGAGGATCCGGAGGAGATCCGGAGCCGGCTGGGCGCGCTCGTGTCCCGTCCGTCCGTGGATCCCTGGGTGCTGGTCGAGACCGAAGAAATGCTCCTGCCGACGGACGAGTTCCTCCATGCCTGCGGTCGGCACTACCGCGAGATCGGTGCCGCGCTCGTCGTTCTCGACATCGACTCCGACTGCTGTCCCGTGGTGTGTCTACGGGGCGCGCGGGTCGCGGAGTTGGTGTCGCTCGCGACCCGTGCGGGCTTCACCGCGGAGGTTCTCGGCGCGCGGTGAAATGAGTCGGGTACCACCTGCTGCCCCGCGGGTGCCGCTTCACGGCGGTGGTGGCCGTACACCGCCGACATCCCAACCGCCCTGGAGGAGCCCTAGAGGAGCCCTAGAGGAAGGGTGTATGAGCGTCGAGCCCCGACAGCACCCTGCCGTACAGCTCCAGGTTGGTGGTGGGGTTGACGAACGAGTGCAGGTTCAGGGCGTTCAGGTCCCGCACGATCCGCTGGATCGGCACCTCCCGGTGCAGGGACGAGGCACCCGAAGCGGACCCGATCAGGTCGCCGGCCTCCTTGCACAACCGCGCCAGATACCCGCACTGCGCCCTGACCCGGGCCCGCTCCTCCGTCGTGTACGGCTCACTGCCGGCCGCCTTGGATTCGATCAGCTCCACCAGGTCGGCGGCGAGCAGCTCCGCGGATGAGACCTTCATCGCGGCCTCGGCGAACTGGAGATGCGTCACCGGGGCGTCGTGCTGGCGCTCGTAGAAGGTGTACGTGATGCCCCGCTGATGGATGCGCTCGCTGAACTCCGTCAGAGCCGCCCGTGCCAGACCGAGGGCGTTCGCGGCCGTCCAGGCGCAGAACATCAGCAGCAGCGGCATCCGGTAGAAGGGGTCGGTGCTATTGCTCCGCGACGGAAACGCCCCCGCCAGCAACGGCCCCACCGGCAGGACGCGATGGGCGGGCACATGAACGCTCTCGGCAACGACGGTGTTGCTGCCGCTCCCGGCCAGACCGGAGACGTTCCAGTCGTCCAGCACCTTGAGGTCGGTCATGGGGATCGCCAGCCACAGCGTCTCCGGCTGGGCCTCCCCCGTGTCGGCCAGCGCGGTCAGCAGATGCCAGTCGGCGTCCTGACAGCCGGTCGCGAAGGGAGATTGTCCGCTCACCACATAGCCGCCGTCCACCGGAACAGCCTTCGAGCTCGGGATGAGAGTGCCACCGACCCGGACATCGGGGCTGGTGAAGATCTCATCCTGAGCCTCGTCGGGGAAGAGAGCCGCGATGAACGCACCTCCGGCCTGGATCAACGCCATGTATCCGGCCGACCCGCACGCGGCGGAGACCTCGCTCAGCGCATCGACCTGAGTCCGCAGTGAGGTCTGGTAACCCCCGTAGCGCCGGGGGATGTTCATACGGTGGATCCCGACGCCCGTGAGAGCCTCGACGACCTCGCCCGTCACCCGCCCTTGCTGATCCGCGCGCGCGGCGTACGAGCGGATGAGTGGCTGGAGCTCACGTAAGCGTTCGACGAGGTCGGTGTCCGAACGAGGTGCTGACGAACCGGCCACGGTACGACCTCCGGTCTCGGGCCACAGAAGGACCCTCACCGTGACGTCGATGCCGACGACTGTCAATGCCCCCTCAAAACGGTGAACCGTGTGGTGCCCCGCACGCCACCTCAGCGATCGCGAGTGCAGGGCCTCGCCGCTCCCGAATCGCGCAACTCACCACCCTCCGAACGGTGTCCGGACCAGACCACAAAGAGCCCACGACCAGGGATTTTCGACCCTCGCTTTACCATTCCTTGGTAATCCTTGTACCGTTGGCCGCTCACGTAACAGGGAGAGGGGCCGGGGTTGGACGTCTCAATGACCATGTGGGTGCTCACAGTTGTCGGACTGTGTGCGCTCATCGCGGCCGACTTCTTCATCGGCGGTCGGAAGCCGCATGAAGTTTCGATCAAGGAAGCGGGCGTCTGGACGATCGTCTGGATCGTTCTCGCCGTGCTCTTCGGCCTCGGGCTGCTGATCTGGGGGGACGGACAGGCTTCCGGCGAGTTCTTCGCGGGCTATGTCACCGAGAAGTCGCTCAGCGTCGACAACCTCTTCGTCTTTGTGCTGATCATGGCGAAGTTCGCGGTTCCGTCGATCTACCAGCAGCGCGTGCTGATGATCGGCGTGCTGATCGCTCTGGTGCTGCGCGCCGTCTTCATCGCCTTGGGCGCCGCCGCGATCAGCTCGTTCGCCTGGGTCTTCTTCATCTTCGGCGCCTTCCTCATCTGGACCGCCTGGAAGCTCATCCAGGAGGCGCGGGCCGGCGAGGAGGACGAAGACTGGGAGGAGGGCCGCCTGATGAAGGCCATTCAGCGGCGCCTGCCCTCGACCGACCAGTGGCACGGCACGAAGGTGTTCGTCCGCGAGAACGGCAAGCGGCTGGCCACCCCGATGCTCATCGTCATGCTGGCGATCGGTGTCACGGACGTGCTCTTCGCGGTGGACTCGATCCCCGCGATCTTCGGCCTGACCCAGGATCCGTACATCGTCTTCACGGCGAACGCCTTCGCGCTGATGGGTCTGCGGCAGCTGTACTTCCTCATCGCCGGCCTGCTGAAGAAGCTGGTCCACCTGTCGTACGGCCTGTCGATCATCCTCGCCTTCATCGGCGTGAAGCTGGTCCTGCACGGCATCCACGAAACGACGAGCCTGCATGTGCCGGAGATCTCCCTCCAGGTCTCGCTGGGCGTCATCTGCGGGGTGCTGATCATCACGACGATCACCAGTCTGGTGGCGTCGAAGAAGGCCGAGGCCGCAGAGGCGGAGTCGGCCGACAAGGCGGACACCCAGGGCTGAGACCCTCGGACAGGAGTCCGATCGCCCCCGAGCCAACGCCGGGGGCGGTCGGGCTCGTCGCGTTCGGAGCACCCCCACGGCGCGGTCCGTCCACGGCGGAAGGTGCCGGCCCCCCGGAGACGAGGCGGGTGACGTCGACGGACCCGGCTCCGGTCCGTGGTTCGGGGATGCGTGCCCACAGGGCTGCCAGTGCGATGAAGGTGGCGAGGAGGACGGCTGCTCCTGTGCGGCCTCGTGCCCAAGGGGCCCGGAACCGGACGGGGTCCTCTACGAGCGTCTTGGAGGCCACGGCCGCCGCGATGGATATGCCGAGGATGAGGGCGGTACGGCCCCAGCCGGCCGTGCCGAGGCGTTCCTCGCTGAGCATCAGATAGACGGGCCAGTGCCACAGGTAGAGGCTGTAGGAGATCAGGCCGAACCAGCGCAGGGTGGGTGTGCCGAGGACCTTTCCGAGGGGAGTGCGCGGGGCCCGGGTGAGGCAGCCGATCAGCAGGGCCGCGGCCAGTGCGTGGAGGAAGAGCCCCCCGTGGAAGAGCGAGGGGGAGTCCTGTCCGGTGGCAGTGATCCAGTAGGCGCCGATCCCGCAGGCCAGGATGAGGCTCCACCAGCCGGCCGCGCGTTCGCTGACGCGGTCCAGGAGGCGGGACGCGGGGGCGGTGGCCATGAGTGCGCCGAGGAGGAGGGAGAAGGCACGGGTGTCAGTGCCCTCGTAGACGCGGGTGGTGTCGACCGGATCGGTCAGGGCGATCATGACGATCAGTGAGAGGGCGGCGCCGGTCGCGGCCACCGCGGCGACACACCGGTCTCCGTGCCGGCCACGGGCCGCGAGGCCGATCACCAGCGGCCACAGCAGGTAGAACTGCTCCTCGACGGCGATGCTCCACAGGTGGCCGAAGACCCGGGTGTCACCGGCCTGCCAGTAGCCGACCTGATCGGCGATGAAGTGCCAATTGGTGAGGTTCGACATCACCCAGGGGGTGTCGTCGAGGGCATGGCGGAGCAGGGACGGCGGGCCGAAGGCCCACAGGAGGAGCAGCGTGCCCGCGATCGTGACGGCGAGCGCGGGAAGCAGCCGGCGTGCGCGCCGTGCCCAGAAGCCGAGGAGGTCGATGCGGCCGTTACGGGCCCGTGCCTCCCTCAGCAGCAGGCCGGTGATCAGGAATCCGGACAGGACGAAGAACAGGTCGACGCCGAGGAAGCCGCCGCTGAAATGGCCGGCGTGGAAGAACAGCACGCCCAGGACGGCGAGCCCGCGGAGTCCGTCGAGCGGTGCGATGTGCTGCCCGGCGGGCAACGGCGGGACGGTGGTCCGGGGGCGGGGGCGTCGGTGGGAAAGGGGTGTCCGGGCGGTCATGGGTCTCCGTCGGGATGGGCCGGGGGCCGCGGCGCACATGGGCCGCAGCACCCCTACGTCGGTGTCCGCTACGGGCAGGTGTCTGCGGTCGCCCGCCGGCTATGAGCAGCCGAACTTTCCGTACACCTTCTCGGCAGTCCATGTCCCGGTGGCCCACTGGCCGACCGCTGCCGGGGTGAAGGGGTAGAGCGTGTTGAGCTTCTTGCCGAACCACTGCGCGAACGCCGCCGAGCCCTGCTGGCAGGAGTGGATGCCGTCCTCGCTGCGCTGCGCCTTGGCGGCGGCGCTGTCGGTGCCCCACAGCGTTGAGGCATCGAGGAAGTGGACGGTGTCCGGATGCCGGCCGGCGACGCTCTCGGCCGACTTCGGTGCGGTGTTGATCGCGGCTGCGTGGGGCTTGTAGAAGGCGTCGATCTTGAAGGGGGGTGCGGAGACGATGACGAGTTCGGCGCCCGCGTCGTTCACGGTCTTGGTCAGGCGCTCGTAGCCGGCGCGTTGCTCCTCGGGAGTGCCCCAGTCGAAGGTGGTGATCTGGTAGGCGACGACGTCCGGTTTGAACGAGGCCAGTTCTTTGGGGAGCTTCTCCCAGGTGGGAGCGGCCATCTCGCCGATGACACCGCCGCCACCGGCGGCGGCCAGGGACATGAATTCCAGGCCGCTGGCGGTCATCGCCGCCCCGAGAGCCGGGGCCTGTGCCTCGCCGATGGAGTCGCCCATCCACAGGAGTCTGTTCGGTCCCGTGCCCTGCTTCTCACCGCTGGCGGACGACTGGTCGCCGGGTACCGCGGCTGTCGTGGTGGTGCCACCGGTACGAGCGTCGCCGGCACCACCGCAGGCGGTGAGCGCAAGCGCGCCCGTCACCACGGCGAGGGCGAGGCCGACGGTGCGCCGGCGTCGGGGGGAGGAAGAGTTCGTGCTGTTCATGACTCCAGCGAAACCGGCCGGGTGGGATGGCCGGGAGGGCTGTCGTCGTCTCGTCACGTCCTGGGATACGTGTCGGCATACGTTGCCAGCGCCCTGGTCACCGAAGCCGAAGCACCGTCCGGGCCTGCCTGTCGGCACCGCCCGGGGGGCGAGTACGTCCCGTCCGGGACGGCTCCGACGGTCCACTCGACCCGTACGGGCAACGAATTCGACCCCGCGTCGGGATCGAAGGTATCGGTGAGTGAGCGCCATGGGGCTCGGGGAAACCTGCCGCGCGCCGGCCGCCGTGTGTCAGCGCTCCTCGCTCCGGCGGAACCGGTCATCGACCGACAGCGTCCGATTGTCATCGTTTCGTCATGAAGCGCGAGGATAAGCGTCATACCCTTCGAACATCCTGGTCGAACACGCCTCGCCCAGATCGAGCAGATGGAGAAGTGAGCACCGCCCATGGCACGAGTCCTGCTCATCGAAGACGATCCCGCCGTGCAGAAAGGCGTCTCGCTCGCGCTCGGGCGCCGGGGGCATGAAGTGGAGGTCGCCGCCCGGGGCGAGACCGGACTCCTCGCCCTGGAGCGCTACCGGCCCGACCTGGTGCTGCTCGATCTGATGCTGCCGCAGATGAGCGGGCTGGAGGTATGCCGCCGGATCCGGGAGAGCAAACAGGTTCCGATCATCATCCTCTCCGCCCGGGGCGACGAGATCGACATGGTCGTCGGCCTGGAGGCGGGCGCCGACGACTACATCACCAAACCGGCCAGCGGCGGGATCATCGAAGCCCGGATGAAAGCCGTCCTGCGCCGGGTCGCCCCCACCCAGGACACCCGGGGGGCGCTGCCTCCGGCAGGAGTGGAGCGCTATGCCAACCTCACGGTGGACCGCACCACCCTGGTGGTGACCAGAGACGGCACCGAGCTGCCCCTGGCCCCTTCCGAACTGAAACTCCTGCTGTTCCTCACCTCCACCCCGGGGCAGGTCTACGGCCGGCAACAACTGTTGGAACAGGTCTGGGAGTACGCCTTCTACGGAGACGTCCGACTCGTCGACGCCTGTGTGACACGACTGCGCGCCAAGATCGAGACCCACCCGCGCCAGCCGGTGTACGTACAGACCGTACGCGGCTTCGGCTACCGCTTCGGACCGGTGGCGTGAACACCCGACTCCACCTCCCCCGGGGGCTACGGGCACGACTCGTCGCCGCCTTCCTCCTGGCCGCGGCCTTCGGCGCCCTGCTCACCGCGGGCCTCACCTTCCAGCAGGCCCGCTCGGCCATCCTGGAACGCACCCAGAACTCCGCCGTCGACGACCTGCGCACCCAGCTCGGCTCCCTCACCCCCGACCTGACCACGCCGCCCAGCAGCAAAGACCTACGCGACCTCACCCTCCAGCTCGACCGAGCCGGAGGCGCCCGGGCATGGCGCTCCACCGCCTCCTACCAGGGCGCCGATCCCGTCTCCGTCTCCCCCGACGCGCCACCAGTGCCCCGCAGACTGCGCGAAACCGTCCAGGACGAGGGCCAGGCCGCATACGAACGCACCGAACGCGACGGCCGTCCCTGGCTGACCGTCGGTACACCCGTCGCCTACACCCACGACCCGCCACCCCCCAAGGGCACGAGCAGACTCTCCGGACTGACCGTCTACGCCTCCTTCCCACTCGACGACGACCAGGCCGATATCGACGCTCTCGTCACCGCCGCCCGCACCGGAGCGATCCCCTCACTCGTCCTCGCCGTCGTCCCGGCCCTGTTCGCCGCCCGCAGTGTGCTGCGCCCGGTACGACGACTGCGCAGCGGCGCCGAACGCGTCGCCGCGGGCAGGTTCGACACCCGCCTCGACGCCGAGGGACACGACGAACTCGCCGATCTGACGCGCTCCTTCAACACCATGGCCGCGACCCTGCAGAAGGACGACGCCGAGCTGCGCCGGATGGAAGCGGGTGCGCGCCGTTTCGCCGCCGACGTCGCCCATGAGCTGCGTACTCCGCTCGCGGCCATGGTCGCCGTCACGGAGGTCCTCGACGAGGACGCCGCGTCCGGCGCCCTGCCCACCGACACCGCCGACGCCGTCCGGCTGATCAGTGGGGAGACCCATAAGATCGCCCGGCTGGTCGAGGACCTGATGGAGGTGTCCCGTTTCGACGCCAAGGCCGCCCCCCTGGACGCGGAGGATCTTGACCTGCGCACCATCGTGTCCAAAACCCTCCGGCTACGCGGTTGGGCCGACGATGAACGCGTCGGTACCGACCTGCCGACCTCGGTTCCGGTGCACGCCGACCCCCGCCGTATCGACGTCGTCCTGGCCAACCTCATCGGCAACGCCCTGCTCCACGGCAGGGCCCCCGTCACCGTCGCCGCCCGGGTCGAGCTCGACACGGCGGTCGTCACCGTCACCGATCACGGCCCCGGCATCCCCGCCGACGTACTCCCCCATATCTTCGAGCGCTTCTACAAAGCCGACGCGGCACGCACCCGCTCGGAAGGCAGCGGCCTGGGCCTGGCCATCGCCCACGAGAACGCCCGACTCCACGGCGCCACCCTGACCGCGGGCAACACCCCCGACCACGGAGCCGTCTTCACCCTCACCCTCCCGCTCGCCGCCGCCCCCCAGGAACAACCATGACCCACCACCCCCGGGGACGGCACGCCCTCCGCACCTGCGCAACCGCCCTGCTCATCGCCGCGGCCACCGGCTGTGGCATCAGCACCACCGGACCCGTGCAGGCGGGCGCACCCGCCACCGGCATCCCGCAACCCGGCACCCAAACCAACTCCGTCCGCATCTACTTCACCGACCCCTACGGCCCCCGCGCCATCACCCGCCCCACAGACCAGCCGCTCGACCCACAACACGCCCTCGACCTACTCCTCAAAGGCCCCACCCCCGCCGAACGCGAACGCGGCCTCACCACCCAGGTCCCGCCGCCGACCGGCCGGCTCACCGCCACCACGACAACCGGCACCGTCGACATCTCCCTCCCCTTCGAAGTCGCCTCGGACCTCGACGTCACAGCGGTCAGCCAGATCGTCTGCACCGCCGCCCACGCCCGGATCCCGGGCGACAGACCCGCGACCCAGGTCGACATCCGCATCCACGAGAACAACATCCGCTCCGCGAAACCGTGGACGGTCCGCTGCGGCCCCAACGGCAACGCCATGCCCGTCATCGACTGACACCCGCACGCTCACCAGTCCCCGCACCGCACGGTCGCGACGACGGACGTCGAATCGACACCGATCGTGCAGCTTGCCGTACTCAGGTGCGGTCAGGCCGCGCGACCGCCCGGCACCACGGCGCGGAAACCCCGGACCGCGATAGGAACCGGTCCCCGTCGGTGCGGTGGCCATATCCACAGATGCGCGGACCGGTTCCGGTTCACCGGGCGTGGCGGCCCGTTCAGACGAAGTTCGCCCCGGCGCGGATCAGCAGGGGGTCGTCCACCAGACTCCAGAGCGGTACGGCGTAGTTGCCCTCACCGTACCGGCCGCCGAAGTGCAGTCCCAGCACCCGGTGGTCGGTCAGGTCGAAGACCGGTGAGCCGCTGTTGCCGCCCAGGGTGGAGCAGTCGTGGGTGAGGACGGTCCGCTCGGGGAGCAGCCCGGTCGTGGTGCCCGGCTGGAGCCGTTTGACGTTGTACACATCCATGAAGATCCGGCTCATCGCGACCGGTTCATTGCGGCGGCCGTCATAGGCCGGGTAGCCGACGCAGTAGACCGGGCGGCCCGGCACATCGGGCGGGGCGACGGCGGCGACGGCGAGCGGGGTGAGGGAGTCGCCGGCGCCGCTCGGCCCCGGGGCGATCCTCAGGAGGGCCAGATCGTGATCCGGGTGGATACCGAGGACATCGACGACCTCGTACGCCACGCCGTCGCCGGCGGTGGACTCCTCGTATCCCTCCGCGGTGCTGATCCTGGCGCCCATGCCCTGTTTGAAGGTCCAGCCCGCGCCGGTGTCCCGGGCGAACTCGGCCGCCACATGGCGGTTCGTCATCACCGCGTCGGGGCCGACCGGGAACGCCGTGCCGAGCCAGTCCAGGCTCGGATGGCCCTGGACCTCCACCCGGCCGACCCGTGCGATCGAGGCGTCGATCGCGGCCCGGTGGTCGTTGAGGACCGCCCAGTCGCCCTCCTGGGGAGGGAAGCCCTGGTCCTGGACGAGGAGGGCGGGTCGGCCTTCGAGGAGGACGATGGCCTCCATGCCGAAGGACTCGTCGTCGCTGATCTCGTCCGTACGGCCGTCGGCCAGCTTCTCCAGCCCGTGCGCCCCGGCCGTGAGCACCCGGTCCCGCTCCTGCTGGGCGAGTCGGGACACCCGCTCGGCGGCCTCCTCGTCGGCGGAGAGCCCGGAGAGGTCCTCGGCGGACTCGGGCATCTCGTGCGACAGCCCCTCCCGCACGCGCCGCAGGACCTCGCGCAGATCGGTGAAGACCTGCTCCGGAGCCGTGCCCACTGGTGATCCTCCGCGGCTGCCCATGTCGTACTCCTCGGTTCAGTCCTGTTGTGCCCGCTCGATCTCGGCGTGGATGTCCGGGGTGTGGGCCGCCAGATGGCTCATGACGACGCTCATCCGCGTACCGACGTTGACGAAGGCGGTCGTCCGGCCCTGGAACATCACGTCCTCCACCCGGCGGGTGCCCCGGTGCAGCGCGACCACCTTCCAGTCGTCGTCGAGTACGGGTGATCCGGAGGAACCGCCCCGGGTGTCCGTGAAGTAGCGGACATCGTGTTCGTCCGCCGCGTAGACCAGGTTGTTGCGGAGCGCGACGCGCTTCGGCTGTCCGCCGGGGTGCTGGATGATGTTCACGGGCACGACCTCACCGTCGGTGACGGTCAGGGGGCGACTCGCGAGCCGTAGCGCGGGGTGGGTGCGCTCGGCGGTCAGCCGGAGGATCGCGTAGTCGAGTTCCCCGTCCGCCGCGACGAGTTCGCCGACCGTGGCCTCCTCGGTCTCCTCGTCGTCCGACTCGAAGTCGAACCGGGCGAGGGCGTGCCGGGCCTGGAGGTGAAGATCGCCGTCGGCGGCCAGGGGGCGCGCTCCCCCGGTGCCGGAGCGGGCGTTGACGACATGGTGGTTGGTGACCAGGAGTGTCGGCGTGATGAGCCAGCCCGTACCGGCGTGTGGGTAGCCGTTCGGCCGGGCCGGTTCACCATCCTGGTAGGGGAACACCTTGAGCCGCGCGACCGCCATCCCCGCCAGGTCGCCGCCGCGCAGGAATCCGAAGGGGACGGTGTCGTCCCGGTGGACGATCTCCTCCTTCACCTCCGCTCCCGCCGGGGGCGCCACGATCTCCGGCTCGCCCCCGGCGCTGCGCGCCACGTGGTCCAGAGCGCCCTGGAGCAGGGCGAGCGCGGCGGCCTCGGTGGTCTGGGCGACGGCGTTCCGCAGCCAGATCTCCAGCGGGACCGAGCCGTCCACGAGTCGCTCCACCTGGCTCATGTGGTTCAGGTCGGAGTGCACTTGGCGGCCGGGGGCCGCCAGCAGCGGCAGGGTGCCCCGGTAGAGCGGCATGATCCCGTCGAAGAGCAGCGGCCGTACGGTGGGGTCGGCGAGCCCGGTCTCCAGGGCCGTGTCCCGGAGGCTGAGGACCTCGTCCGGCGTCAGATAGCCGGTCATGACGGGACCTCGGGGGCGGCCCGCCGCGGGCCGGTGGTACCCGCCCCCATCGCGGCGGCGACCGTGGCCCGGATCTCACCGCTCTCGTCGGGCACGGCCAGCAGGCGCCGGGCGAGGGAGTCGATCGTGCCCCGGTCACGGGCGAGTCGCAGGATGCCGGTGGTGCTGGAGGGGCCGGAACCGGAGGGCGTATCGGCTGAGCGGTCGGACGGCGAGGTCCCAGCGGCGGGTCCCGGTGGGCCGGCCGCGTCACGCAGGATGGTCATCAGCGGCCCCAGGAGCGTGGGCTGACGAGTGGCGGCGGCCCGGATCGCGACGCCGAGGGTCTCCAGCGCCTCGTCGTCCGTGGGCAGCCCCACGACCTCCAAGGCGTGGTCGAGGGCAGCGGGGTCCCTGACGTACACCTGCGAGGCGACGGCGCGGACGAGGGCGGGCTGACCCGCCAGGACCGAGTCGGGGGTCTGGCGGAGTCTGAGGGCGAGTTGGCATTCGGGGTCAGGGGCGGGTTCGGCATCGGGCGTGGATTCCGGGGCGAACTCCGGGGCGGGGGTCGGTGCGTCGGGGGTGGGGCGGGCGTCGGTGGACGGGCTCGCGGGGTCCGGGGCCACGGGGATACCGCCGGGGGCGCGGTGCTGCCCGGGGGTCTCGGCCCCCTGTGCGGCGCGGGGTTCGGCCGCGGCGCGGCCCGCACCCCCGGCTGCCGCTGCCACGGGGGCCGGGGAAGCCGTGGCAGCGGCAGCCGCGCTCCCGAGCCGCGCCCTCGCCAGCAGCGCGCCCATCGCCTCCAGGTCCTGGCCCAGACTGACGGCGACGTCCTCCGCCTCCCTCAGATCGCGTTCGCCCGCCGCGAGATCGCCGGTGTCCTCCGAGAGCCGGGCGGAGAGCAGCAGCAGTTCCAACTGCCGTTCCCCGCAGCGCGCCTCCCGCGCCCCCGTGATCGCGTCCGCCACCGTGGCCCGCGCCTCCTCCCGCCGCCCCAGCCGGTCGAGCGTCTCCACGAACAGCGGATGCAGGAGGCTGCACGGCGTCCAGGGCCTGCGCTCCCCCAGCCGGACGAGCGCCGCCTCGTCGAAACCCTGCGCGAGCAGGTCCTCGATCTCCCGGGCGGTGATCCGCTCCCAGTCCTCCTGGTCGGCCCCGGCCAGGACATGGTCGGGGGTGTCGCCGCCGAGCTTGGCGGTGAGCAGGCCCGCCGCGCGGTGGGGCATGTCCTGCTGGGCGCCGTCGAGCAGCCGTTCCACGCCGGGGAGCCAGCGTTCCTCGACCGTGCGCGGGTTCTCGTCGAGCCGGAGCCGGTGGTAGATCTCCTCGGCGCGTGCCTCGATCCCGTCCCGGCCGGCGTAGTAGGCGACGGCCCGTCGTTCGACGGCCCGCATCACATCCGTACGGTCGCCCCCGGGAAGCCGGAGCATGATGGCACGGACGTCGGTACGGTGGCGCACGGCGTCCGGGCCGACGCGCTCCACCAGGTCCAGCCGGGAGAGTTCGCCGAAGAGACGGCGGGCCTCGTCGGCGGTGTCGACCCGCAGCCCGCAGGGCTCGGCGAGCACCTCCTTGATGATGTCGGAGGTGATGACCCGCAGGACCAGTCCGGGGCGGGCGAGCTGTCGCACCGCACGGTCGGCGATGTGGTGAAGGATGCGGTCGTAGAGGATGCCCTGGACGAGCATCTGGTCGACCCGGCGGAAGAACTCGTCGCTGCGCCGCGCGGGCAGACTGCGGAGCAGTTCGTCCGTGCCGCCCGACGTGACGCCGGACCCGTTACCCGACCCGGTGCCGGGCGCTCCGGACCCGGTACCGCTCGCCGGCACGGCCCCGGACTCCGATGCGGATGCGGATGCGGCAAGGACGGCGGCCCGCGCCGCCAGCTTGAGGCTCAGTGGATGGCCCCCGACCCGTTCGGCCAGCACTCGTGCCACAGTGGGGTCCTTGACCCCGTTCGACTCCAGGAGGCCGACGGCGGCGGCCGGGTCGAGTTCGGTGAGTTCGATCTGCGGAGGCTCACCGGGGAGCATGGGGTGGTCGGCGGCCCGGCCGCAGACGACGATCCGCGCCCGGGGGTAGACGCTCTGGAACGAGGCGTTCATCGCCCACATCCGGCCGATGACGGGCGAGGCCCGGTACTGGGCCTCCTCGAACGAATCGATCACCACCACGAACGGGGCGTCGCCCTGCCCCGCCTCCGCCACCGCTTCGACCAGGATGTCGGCGAGCCTGCGCACGAGCGCGGTCTCGTGCTCGGCGGCCAGGGTCTGGAATGCCTGCGATGAGGTGCGGCCCAGCACGGACCGGGTGGTGGCGAGCTGATGCAGTTGGGTGACCCGGTCCTGGCCTTCCCGCTGGCTGCGGGCGGTGCGCTGGCACTCCTCGACCAGGGCGTCCAACCCGGCGCGGTGTCCGGGGTACTGGACCGCGAGTTGGCGTCCCATCTCGGCGATCAGGGTGATCGGTTCGTGGACGGAGAGCGTGGGCCGCTCGAAGTCGATGTAGGCGAAGGGGAAGCCGGAGGTGTCGTCGTGGATGCTGTCGAGGAGGAATTTGGCGAGGAGGGTGCTCTTGCCCATGCCCCCGGGGCCGTGGATGGCCAGTCCGCGTGAGGGCGCGCCCGTGGGGTCCAGCGGAGCGCGGACATGGCGGCGCAGGGTGTCGAGTTCCCTGGTACGGCCCTGGAACGGTAGCCGTACGAGGCGTTCCAGCGGCTGGAGCAACCGGGCCCGCTCCAGCGTGCGTTGCAGCTCGGCCGCGTCGGGCAGCCCGGTCGTGCCCGGCACCCGGGAGAGCCAGAGCACCGCCTGGAGGATGTCGGCGAGTGCGTACGGATCGGTGGTGTGCGGCGGCGGGCGGCCGTGCAGGCAGGCCAGACAGATCCGCTCCGGGCCGGGCTGTTCATCGGGAATGGCACCGATGTTGGCCTCCAGCGCCTGCCGGGCGGTGTCGGGGCCGGGCAGCCCGCGCAGAGTGTGGTCACGGATCTCGGACTTGAGGCTCCAGAGTGCGTGGTCCTTGCCGCCGACGGTTCGGCAGTCGTCGAGGAGTTCGAGGACCGCACCTCCGGTGGGGTGGTCCTCGCCGGGGAGCCTGAGGAGCATGGGATCGAAGTGGGTGAGGAGGCACGCCGCCCGCCGATAGTCCCGTCGGATGTCGGCGACGGGCGCGGCACGGGTGTCGTCGGCGCGGAGTTCCTCGCGGAGCCGGGAGACGAAGAGGGTGAGCTTCTCGGCGGAGGCGGCGGGGAGGGAAGGGGAGGGTTCGGTGGACCCGCCCGGCTCAGAGGCTTCGGTGGACACGCCCGTCTCAGAGGGTTCGGTAGACACGGACCGCCCCCTCCGCCGCCGTACAGACCCTCCGCATATAGCCCTCACCGACGCCCTCACCGACGCCTTCGCCCGCGCTCCCGACGCCGTCCGCCGCCGCCACGGCCCGGAGCACCTCCCGTACCGCCGCGTCCACGAACGCCGCGATGGTGGCTTCGCCGGGACGGCCGCTTTCGAGCGAGGCGGGTGGTGATTCATGGAAGTACTGGTTGAAGAAGTCGCGCAGATCGTCGGGTTCGGCGATCCGCGCGGTGTCCCGGCAGACGCTTCCGCGCACGTCGTAGGGGAGTTGCCGCATGGAGGGCCCGTAGCCGAGCAGTACCAGCCGGGGCGCCTGGTCGCCCCGGACGGCGGCGTGTTCATAGATGGCGAGGGCCAGTTGGCCGATGAAGTCCCAGACCTCGGAGCTGGGGTCGAGCCGGTCGCATTCGTCGAGGACCAGCCAGAACCGGTCCTCGACGGCGGTGGCCCGGCCGACCACCCAGTGGGCCGCCTCGTCGATGGACGGCAGTAGATCATTCAGCTCGGTGGGGTTGAGCGGGGCAGCTCCCCCGCCGTCCCCGGCGCCGGGGTCGGTGACGAAGTCCGCGAGACGACGGACGACCTTCTCGGCGGTGGAGGTCCGCGACAGGGTGACGCGCGCCGGGCGGAATCCGTAGTGCTGTCCGACATGGCGGATGAACTTGTAGGTGTACGACCTACCGCTGCCCTCGTCGCCGTCGACCAGGAGCACACTCTTCTCCGGGTCGTCGACGAAACGGCGCAGCGTCTCACGCAGATCGGCGCGGTCGATGAAGACCTCGGTCCCGTTCTTGAGGACACAGGTGCGGAAGTTGTCCTGGGAGGCATGGGCGCGGCAGTCCTCACGGAGCCGGTTCTGGAATTCGATGGCCTTGGCGATATCGGGGAGGACGGCGAGCCGGTCGATGGTCGTCAGATTCTCGACGAGGGTGAGCTGACGCTCGATACTCTTGCGTGAAGCCTCCACCAACGCCCGGGCATTCTCCGTACTCACCGCGGTGAGTCGGAATGTCGAAACGAATTCCGACGAAAAACCGTGTTCGACGAGCCGGCTGTACGGGTCGGTGGTGTCGAGGAGATATTCCCGCGCCCACAGGGTGACCAGGTCCCACTCTGTTTCGGCCAACGGCATACCGCACCTACCCATCAGCGAACATCTCTCATGCTTCCACCGGGGTCAGCCTTGTGCAAGGTCGGTGAAAAGTCGCTGGAACGGCTCTCTGACCTCCCGATTCACCAGGTACTCGCGGATTCCGTGGTGATTCTCGCTGTTGTTGGGCACCAGGATCTCGGTAATGCGGTCCTCCGGTTGGTAGGCGGGCTTGAGCGTATGGTTGAGGGCCACGAGATCCCGCAGGTCGGACGTGTTGTACCAGGAGCGCACCCCGCGCGGGACGGCTGGTGGGGCCGCCAGGTGGTCCCGGATCTCGGTGACCGCGAGGGGCGATCCGAGGGTGAGGAAGAGTTCGACGTCCTGCCCGCGTTCGGCCAGTACCTCATAGGCGACCACGGAGCCGAAACTGTGTCCGATGACGGCGACCGGGGCGCCTTCGAGGTCGTCCAGTTCCCGGCGCACCACTTCGCGTATCGCCGGGCCGACGTCGCCGTAGAAATACGCGTGGACATCCTTGAACACGCATCGGACGACCACCCGGAAGACGGTTTTACGGGCCGCTCGGGGCAGCGGGAGCAATTCATCCGTCGGCGCGGTCTCCTCCGCATGTGCGAGCGCGTCGGCGAGATGGGTCATCTGGCCGAGCCAACGGCCGAAGGGGTCCCCGGTCGGTTCGACGGCGGGGCGGCCTTCCGGGTGCCCCTCCGCGGGGATGCCGGCGATGTCCGCGGGGAGGTCGAGCCGCGCCTCGGCGAGGACTCTCGCCATGAAGTCGGCGGCCGGCTCCCGATCGCCGCCGGCCATCGGTCCCTCGGTGTCCCCCACTCCACCGTCCAGCGGATCGGAACGGATATCGGGCAGCGGGGTGGCGTGTCGGAGCGAGGCCCAGTACGCCATACGGGACTGATCCGCCATGTCCCTTCCGAACAGCGCCCTGTCCCACTGGGATTTGAGCGAGTCCGCGCGGATCTTGTTCCCAATGCCGTGGACGTAGACGACGATCGGGTGCATCGTGCCTCCCGACACCGCCCTTCACGACATCTCACGACGCCTCATGGGCGCCGACGGCGGTCACCACCAGTATCGGCCGACGGCCGGGTGCCCGCCATTCGAGGACGGGCCGGGGCCGCCGCCTCTCGATCCGGGGCCGCCGCCCCTCGATGGGCGGGCCGTCCGGTGCTACGGGCCGAGGACGACGTCGTCGTACGACTCCAGAGGCTTCCAGCGGGTCTCCGGGGCCCGGCTGAGCGGCATCAGGTCGACGGCGGGCAGCGGGCCGAAGTCCAGTGCGGTCAGGTCCACGACGTCGCTGACCGGCACCTGGTAGGTCCGGAAGGCACCCAGCGGCGGCGGGTCGCCCGGCTTCGCGCCGGCGAACGCCCGGTCCGCGTCCCGGGTGAGGTCGGGGCTCTGATCGAGGACGTACGCGGTCGACGCGAGCGCGCCGCCCTGGAGGAAAGCGGCCACCTTCCAGAAGCGCAGCGGCACCTGGACGCCCCGGTAGGGCGGATCGGAGTCGTGCAGCACGGGGCCGGTGAGCACCGTCAGCTTCCGGTCGAACTGCGCCGCATGGTCGAGGAGGTAGTTCTCCAGCCCCTGCCAGAGCAGTTTTCCCTGGTTGAAGACGTCGGCCTGGGGTGCCGCGTTGGTGAAGTGGAAGGTGTCGTCATTGGCCTGGACGGCCTCCGGCCGATCGCCCCACACCGGGTCGAGGCGGCGCACCAGATGCCCCCGGTCGAGGGAGTTGTTCGCATACACCGCGTTGCCGGTCTGCCGTTCCTCGGGGAGTCGGGGGTCCAGCCGCCAGTTGTCCTCGCGGGGCACGTCGTCCAGCAGCCGCGCGCCGTCGATGCAGACGGCGGTGGCCGCGGCGAGGCGGCGATCGGGGCGGAGCACGACGGTGAAGTGGGTGTAGGGCAGGATCACGGTCTCGACATCGGGGCGGCTCGGCACCGGCAGCGGTACCGGGGGCCCGAGGAAGAGCTGGTCATACCCGGTACGGCTGGTCAGCGACGACCGGGGGCCGGCCCCGGAGCCCCCCTCCGTCGCAGAAGCGTCTGATGGGCTCATGAACGGTGGACTACCCGGTACGGGAGCGATCCGCCCGGTGCGGGGGCCGACGCCACTCCGATGGTCCTGAGCCAGTGGGCGCGGGACCGTTCAGGCGGTTGACGGCGGCGCGGGATTGAGAGGGCGGGCCGTCATGGAACGCATCCAGACGATTCCGCCACCCACCCGAAGGAGCCCCCGCATGGCCACCGGCCTCTCCCTCCACGTCGGACTCAACAGCGTCGACGCCGACCAGTACGGCGGCTGGGACGGCGCCCTCAGCGCCTGCGAGAACGATGCCCGTGACATGGCCCGGCTGGCCCGGGCGGCCGGGTTCGATGACACCAGCCTGTTCACCGCCGACGGCACGGTCGAGAACGTCACCGCCGCGCTGCGCGAGGCGGCCGGGAAGTTGAAGAGCGGCGACATCCTGCTGTTCAGCTACTCCGGCCACGGCGGACAGGTCCCCAACCGCAAGGACTCGGACGACGAGTCCGACGACCTCGACGAGACCCTCGTCTTCTACGACCGGGAGTTCCTCGACGACGAGCTGAACCGCGAGTTCGCCCGGTTCGCCGACGGCGTCCGCATCCTGGCCTTCCTGGACTCCTGTCACAGCGGCAGCGCCGTCGAACTGCCGGCGGAGGACGAGGGGAACACGCCCCGGCTCATGCCCGTCCACAAGCAGCGGGAGATCTACGAGCGGGACAAGGAGTTCTTCCAGGGGCTCCAGCGGGAGCTCCGGGCCGATCAGGACGGAACCAAGGCCGACGCGCTGCTGATCGCCGCCTGCCAGGACGATCAGTTCGCCATGGACGGTCCGGTCAACGGCAAGTTCACCGGGACGCTGCTGAAGGTCTGGCAGGACGGTGGCTTCAGCGGCGACGGGTACCGGGCCTTCCACCAGGACATCGCACGCCGGATGCCGGCGAGCCAGAGCCCGAACCTCTATGTGACGGGCCGGCCGGGCGAGGACTTCCTCGCGCAACGGCCGTTCACGGTGTGAGCGGGCGGTGGCGGATGCGGATGCCAGGGACCGCAGCGCGGCATGGTGTGGCCCTCCGCGGGCTCAGGGCTCGGCCTTCCCGGTGAGGTGGGCGAAGACATCGTCCAGCGTCGGCCGGCGCAGCGCGAAATCGGCGACGCGGATGTCCGCGTCGCGCAGCGCCGCCGTCACCGCGGCCACCTCGCTCAGACCGTCGGTGAGCGGGATGGCGACCCGTCCCCGCTCCCGGTCGACGGAGGGTTCCGCGACGAGCACCGGCCGGAGGGCGGTCAGCACCTCGCCGATGCCGGACGCCGCGTCCACGGTCAGTTCGAGCCACTCCCGGCCGACCTTGCGCTTCAGCTCGTCGGGCGCGCCGTCGGCGATCACCCGGCCCGAGTCAACCACCACGATCCGGTCGGCGAGGAAGTCCGCCTCCTCCAGGTACTGCGTCGTCAGCAGGAGGGTCGCGCCCTCGTCCACGAGTTCCCTGACCAGGCTCCACAGCGCCATCCGGCTGACCGGGTCCAGGCCCGTGGTCGGCTCGTCGAGGAAGAGCACGGGCGGGGAGGTGATCAGACAGCTCGCCAGGTCGAGGCGGCGCCGCAGCCCGCCGGAGTAGGTCCGTACGGGACGGGTGGCGACGGCCGTCAGCCCGAACCGTTCCAGCAGTTCGTCGGCGCGCCGGCGGGCGGCACGGCGGCCCAGGTGCAACAGGGATCCGAGCAGGACCAGGTTCTCCCGGCCCGTCAGGATCTCGTCCACGGCCGCGTACTGCCCGGCGAGTCCGATGCACCGCCGCACCTCCCGGGGCTGCCGGACCACATCGAATCCCGCCACCTCGGCACGGCCGCCGTCTGGTTCGACCAGAGTGGTGAGGATGTGCACGGTGGTGGTCTTCCCGGCGCCGTTCGGACCGAGCAGACCGAGTACGGTGCCGGCCGGCACGGTCAGATCGATACCGGAGAGCGCTTCGACACCCGCGTAGCGCTTACGGATGCCTTCCGCCCGGATCGCTGTCTCCACTGTGCGCACTCCCCGTCTTGTGACACCCGGTTCCGCCCGTCGACTGTCGCAGTCCGCGCTGACGCCGTGCTGATGTGAGCGGGGTCCCCACCTGGGTGGGAACACCGCGCCCCCGTACCGGTCACGCCGTCAGCCGCACCGGCAGGCCCACGTAGCCGTGGACGAAGTTCGAGTAGAGGCGCAGTGGGCTGCCGAGGATCTCGATGCGGCCGACCCGTGAGCGCAGGGCGGCGAGCATCGCGTCCACATGGGTCCGCCCCAGGAAGGCGCCGAGGCAGAAGTGGGGACCGTACCCGAAGGCCACGTGCTTGTTCGGGGTCCGGGCCAGATCGAAGCGGTACGGGTCGGGGAAGACCTCCTCGTCGAAGTTGGCGGAGCTGTTCCACAGGGTCACCACGTCACCGGCGCGAAGGGTCCGGCCGCCGATCTCGACGTCGACGAGGGCCCGGCGGCCGAAGTGCATGGCCGGGGTGGTCCAGCGCAGCACCTCCTCCACGGCGGCGCCGGGTTCGACGGCGCCGTCCTTCAGCGCCCGCCACTGGTCTGGATGGTCGGCGAGCGCGATGAGCGCGCCGATCGAGGACATCCGGCTGGATTCGTCCCCGCCGATGATCAGGCTGTAGCAGTTGAAGATGATCTCTTCCTCGCTGAGCGGCGCGCCGTCGACCGTGCCGGTGGCGAGGGCGCTGATCACATCGTCCCCGGGCCGGCGCCGGCGTTCGGCGGCGAGGCCGGAGAAGTAGAGCAGGATCTCGTTGCGGGCGAGCCACTCCTCCGTCTCGCTGTCGTCGGCGCTGGTCCGGGAGAGGGTCAGGGTGTTCCAGTGGACCAGTTGCTCGCGGTCCTCGGCGGGGACGCCCATCAGATCCCCGATGGTGTTGATGGGGATGTGGTCCGCCAGTTCGGTGACGAAGTCGAGGGTGCCGCGTTCGAGTGCCTGGTCGAGGAGCGCGCCCGTGCGCCGGTGCACGCCCGCCACCACCGGTTCCAGCACGCGGGGCGAGAACGACTTGAGCATCAGGTTGCGGATCTCCCGGTGCCGGGGCCCGTCGGTGACCGCGAGCATCTTCCGGGACGCCGAGTCCTCGCCCTGGAGCAGGGTGGCGAGGACATTGCCGCGTTCGGAGGTGAACCGCTTGTTGTCCCGGTAGACGGCCAGCACATCGGCGTGCCGGGAGAGCACCCAGAACGGGGGCGCTCCCCCGGTCGCCGGGTGCCGGTACACGGGCTGTTCGGCGCGGAACCGGGCCCACATCGCGTGCAGATCGGTCTCGATGAATGTGCGCGGATCGGTCAGGTCGATGCTCTCCAGACCGGCCGCCGTCGGTACGCACTGGGTCATGACGTCCTCCACTCTTCGGGTACGGGGCGGGCGGGGCCGCCCCCGCCAGTTCGGGCCGCCCGTCGGTGCGGGCCGCGCCGGTGTCAGGAGGCCGCGCTCCGGTAGCGGCGCAGACTCAGCAGGACGGTGACGGTGAGGACGGCGCCGAGGGAGAGGACGACGGCCCAGGAGACGTGCTGGCCAGGGAAGCCGCCCCCGGTGGCCACGGGGTTGCCCCACAGCCGTCGTACCGCGGTGACCACGGCACTGACCGGGTTCCA
Source organism: Streptomyces sp. NPDC020965 (assembly GCF_044333555.1). Classification (NCBI taxonomy): domain Bacteria; kingdom Bacillati; phylum Actinomycetota; class Actinomycetes; order Kitasatosporales; family Streptomycetaceae; genus Streptomyces; species Streptomyces sp. NPDC020965. The sequence continues at coordinate 1,688 of NZ_JBIRRE010000022.1, read as the reverse complement.
CTCCGCAACAAGCCGCAGCCAGCCCGGCAGCCGGTCCACCGACTGGAACGCGTTGGACAGGAAGGTGAACAGCACCGTGACCAGTCCGGCGGTGACGTTGATGGTCTCCAGGTTGCGCGAGACCATCCCCAGCAGCACACCGACCCAGAGCATCACGTACATGAAGACGGCGAGCACGGCGAAGCCGGCGAGCAGGCCGAGCGGTCCGCTCGTCGGGCGCCAGCCGAGGAGCATCCCGACGCCCGTGACCACGGTGAGGCCGATCATTCCGACGGCCAGATCGCCGAGCGTGTGACCGAGGAGCACGGCGGACCGGGAGATCGGCATGCTGCGGAACCGGTCCACCAGCCCGCCGCGCAGATCCATCGCGATGGCCACCGCGGTCGGCCCGATGCCGGCGAGCCCGACCTGGGCTGCCACCCCCGCGAAGATGTACTCCTGGTAGTCGCCGCCACCGGAGATCGCCAGCGATCCCTGGAAGAGGTAGCCGAGCACGATCATCGAGACCAGGGGGTTCATGATGACGCCGATCAGCCGGCCGGGGCCCCGGCGCAGCCGGCGCAGCCGGCGGCCGGCCACCGCGGCGGACTCGACGGCGAACGCGACGGGCGCCGTGGGGCGCCGGGTGTCCGTCAGGGTCACCATGTCCGCTCCGCCCCCGGGTCGCCGTCGAGGCGTCGGAGTACGGCCGCGACCACCCGGCCGATATCGGCCTGGGGGCCGGGGTGCATCAGATACTCGTGACCGCAGTCGATCCGGTGGACCCGAAGTTCCCCGCCGACATGGGGCTCCCAGCGGCCGATCTGTTCGGTGAGTAGATCCGGCGTCCGTTCGCGAGTCGCGGTGAAGAGGTGCATATCTCCGTCGAAGCGGCCCGCGTCGAATCGCTCCATCAGATCGCCGTGGACTCGGGCGACCCGCAGGAATCTCAGTATGCCGTGCTCACCGAGTTCGCTCAGCGGATGGTTCTCCCGCCGCAGGATGTCCAGGATGTCGGCCGGGGTCACCTCGTGCCCCGTGAAGCGGCTCCGGGGGTGGCCGAGTGTCTCCAGCGCCCGCAGCAGTAGTTCCTGGTCACCCTGGCCAGCGCTGCCGCGTCCGGTGTCGCCGAGATAACCGTCCAGATTGGCAAGGAAATCGACCTCCGCCCCCGCCGCGCGCAGTTGTACGGCGATCTCGTGGGCGAGCACCCCTCCGTAGGACCAGCCGAGCAGCCGGTACGGGCCGTCGGGCCGGAGTCGCCGGACGTGTTCGACGTACTCGGTGGCGACCTCGCGGATATCGTCCGGTGGTGGCACGGCGCCGGTGGCGGCCCGTGACTGGAGACCGTGCAGCGGATAGCGACCGTCCAGGTGCTGGGCGAGCCCGACGTACGGCAGGCTGAGGCCGAAGCCGCTGTGCACGAAGATCAGCGGCGGTCGGTCGCCCGCCGGCCGGATCGGCAGCACGGGGGCGAAGGGGTCGAGCCGGGTATCGCCGGCCGATTCCATCTTCTCCGCGCGGACGGCCAGTTCGGCGACGGTCCGGTGCAGGACGACGTCCGCGACGGACAGCCGCAGACCGGCGGTCCGGGCCCGGCCTGCGAGTCTGACAGCGAGGAGGGAGTGGCCGCCGAGGTCGAAGAAACTGTCGTCGATCCCCACCCGCGGTAACCCCAACACCTCCGCGAACAGACCACACAACACCTC
>NZ_JBIRRE010000021.1:0-66707 GCF_044333555.1 Streptomyces sp. NPDC020965 | reverse complement strand
AACGACTCCCAATCCGGTGTCACCGCACCCCGGACGAAGAGCCCCGCGAGGGAACGCAGGAACTGATCCCAACCACCCTCACCACGACGCAACGTGCCGACCGTGACCACGGGAGTTCGGGTGGTGGTGTCGTCGGCGGTCGTGGCGGTGTGATGGGCCTCCAAGGTCTCCTCGATGCCCATGACCAGGACCGGATGCGCACTCACCTCGACGAACGCGCCGAAACCCTCCGACGCCAACCGCCTGGTCGCGTCCGCGAACAACACCGGACGACGCAGATTCTCCACCCAATACCCGGCCCCAACCTGACCCTCAACGATCCAGTCACCCGTCATCGTCGACAACATCGGCACCGACCCCGACAAACCCGTCACGCTCGCCAGATCCGCCAGCACCCGCTCACGCACCCGCTCCACCTCAGCCGAATGCGAGGCATAGTCCACCGGAACCCGCTTCACCCACGTCCCCCGCCCAGACCACAACTCCACACACGCATCCAAACCCGCACGCGTCCCCGAGATCACCACCGAACGCGGACCATTCACCGCAGCAATCCCCACCCCCTCCACACCCTCAAGCCACCCAGCAACCTCATCCTCCGCAGCCTGGACCGCGACCATGCCACCACCACCCGCCAACACCTCACGAATCGCCAACGACCGCAACGCCACCACCCGCGCACCATCCACCAACGACAACCAACCACCCACCACAGCAGCCGCGATCTCACCCTGCGAATGACCCACCACCGCATCCGGCACCACACCCACCGAACGCCACACCGACGCCAACGACACCATCACCGCCCACAACACCGGCTGCACCACATCCACCCGCTCCAACGACGCCGCACCCTCCACACCCCGCACCACATCCAACAACGACCACTCCACCAACGGATCCAACGCCGCAGCACACTCCGTCATCCGCTCCGTGAACACCACCGACGAATCCAACAACCCCTGCGCCATACCGATCCACTGCGAACCCTGCCCCGGGAACACAAACACCCGACGCCCCGACACATCCGCCACACCCGACACAACAGAACCAGAGGCAGCACCGGAACCATCCTCGGCGCCATCGGCCAGTTCACCGATACTCGCCAGCAGCGCGTCCCACTCACCACCCACCACAACCGCCCGATGCGCGAACACCGAACGACCCCGCACCAACGACCAACCAACCGCGGACGCATCCGCTGAAACAGCGGCCACAGAAGTTTCGGAAGAAATACCAGTAGTCAGAGTTCCCTCGGTCCCGGCGAGGAAGGTGCTCAGCCGTCCGGCCTGTGCGCGGAGCGCGTCGGCGGACTTCGCCGATATGACCCACGGGACGGTCCGGTCCGACCCCGCGGCAGGGGTCTCCCGCTCGCCGGCCACCTCGTCCATCGCCTCGTCCATGGGCGCCTGCTCCACGATGACGTGCGCGTTCGTGCCACTGATACCGAACGACGACACACCGGCACGGCGCGGACGGCCGGTCTCCGGCCAGTCGCGCGACTCCGTCAGCAGTTCCACCGCACCGGCGGACCAGTCCACGTGCGGCGACGGCTCCGACACGTGCAGCGTCTTCGGCAGCACACCGGACCGCATCGCGAGCACCATCTTGATCACACCGGCGACACCCGCGGCGGCCTGCGTGTGACCCACATTCGACTTGATCGAACCGAGCCAGAGCGGTCGGCCCTCTTCCCGCTCCTGGCCATAGGTGGCCAACAGCGCCTGCGCCTCGATCGGGTCACCCAGCTTCGTACCCGTACCGTGCGCCTCGACCGCGTCCACCTCGGCGGCCGACAGACCGGCGTTGGCCAGCGCCTGGCGGATCACCCGCTGCTGCGAAGGACCGTTCGGCGCCGTCAGACCGCTGCTGGCGCCGTCCTGGTTGACGGCGGAGCCGCGTACCAGGCCCAGGATCCGGTGCCCGTTCTTCCGCGCGTCCGACAACCGCTCCAGCAGCAGGACACCGACGCCCTCGCCCCAGCCCGTACCGTCCGCGTCGGACGAGAACGCCTTGCACCGGCCGTCGGCGGACAGACCCCGCTGGCGGCTGAAGTCAACGAAGATGTCCGGCGTCGACATCACCGACGCGCCACCGGCCAGCGCCAGGGTGCACTCGCCCTTGCGCAGGGACTGCGCGGCGAGGTGGATGGCGACCAGGGACGACGAGCAGGCGGTGTCGAGTGTGACGGCGGGGCCCTCGAAGCCGAAGGTGTAGGCGACCCGGCCGGACGCGATGCTGCCCGCGCTGCCGTTGCCGAGGTAGCCCTCGATGTCCTCGGGGGCGGAGTGCACCCGGGACCCGTAGTCGAAGTACATCAGACCCGTGAAGACACCGGTGCGGCTGCCGCGCAGGCCGGCCGGGTCGATGCCCGCCCGCTCCATGGCCTCCCAGGACGTCTCAAGCAGCAGTCGCTGCTGCGGGTCCATGGCGAGGGCCTCGCGCGGCGAGATCCCGAAGAAGCCGGGGTCGAACTCGGCGGCGTCGTGCAGGAAGGCCCCGACGTTGGTGTAGCTGGTGCCCAGGTGCTCCGGGTCGGGGTGGTACAGGCTGTCGGTGTCCCAGCCCCGGTCCTCGGGGAACGGGGTGAGCGCCTCGCCGCCATCGGCGACGAGGTCCCAGAGCTGCTCCGCCGACTCGACACCGCGGGGAAAGCGGCAGCCGATGCCGACGATGGCGATGGGCTCCTGGTCCTTTTCCTCCATCTCGCGGAGGCGGCGGCGTGCTTCACGTAGGTCCGTGGTAGCCCGCTTGAGGTAATCGAGAAGTTTCTTTTCGTTCTCCACGCCATCACCTCGTGAAACGGGTTCGGTTGAATGAGCGGCTGTCGGAACTCTGCTGGGCACCCGATGATTCGGGTGCGGAGAGCACGACAAAGCGAACCCGCAGTTCTCGAAAAGGCTCGATGGAATCTACGGGCTTAACTATTTGATTGGACAATCGCCAGCGAGCCTGAACGATTCCCACGCTACGGGGGCAGGGGTGGGGGCCGCCAACCCCTACGCCCCCTTAGAGGACCATCCCCGTCTCGGGGTTGCCCGGAGCGGACCGGCAGGGGTCTGCCGCGCCAAGGATGGCCGAATCGATACGGGTCACGCCCTCGGTACGGCGGGCCGCCCAGCGGCCCCCCGTACCGCTGGGCGGAGTGCTACAGGGAGCGCCCGCGATCCGCGACGCGCACCAGCTCACCGACGGTCTCGGTGAGGCTGGGGAGCGCGTCGTACTCCTTCTGGATCTGCTCCGCCGCCGCCTTGAAGGACGGCTCGGCGATGAGCCTGCGGAGTTGGTCGCGCAGCCGGTCGGGGGTGAGGTCGGGGACCTCGGTGACGAGTGCCGCGCCACGCTCGGCGAAGCGCTCGGCCACATACCCCTCGTCCCAGAGCCAGTTGGGGACGATCAGCTGGGGCACCCCGTACCGGATGGCGTTGGTGCGGGTGCCGCCGCCGCCGTGGTGGACGATCGCGGCGCAGCTCGGCAGCAGGGCGTGTAGGGGTACGAAGTCCACCGCGCGGACGTTGTCGGGCAGGTCGCCGATCTCGGCGACCTGTTCCGCGGAGAAGGTCGCCACGACGTCGGCGTCGATGTCGGCGACGGCGTTGACGAAGTCGGCGAGGGTGACGTTGTCGTCGGCGAGTTCACGCAGGGTCAGCCCGAGGGTGAGGCAGACGCGCGGCCTGCTGGGGGCCTCGCGGAGCCAGTCGGGGAGCACGGCGGGCCCGTTGAAGGGGAGGTGCCGCATGGAGAGGGCGGGCTGCTCGCTGGGGAACGACATCCACGGCGGGGCGACCGCGAGGGTGGTCGTGCCGGTGACGAGGGATTCGGTGAAGGCCACTCCGTGCGGCTCGCCCTTGGTCGCGAGCCAGTCGGCGAGCGGGTCGTGGCGGTCGTCGGCGGCGCGTTCCCCGGTGAGCCGGTTGAAGTGGTCGCGCATCCGGCCCCACTGGTCGAGGCCGAAGAGCATCCGGACGTGCGGTGCGCCGACGGCTTCGGCGGCGATGGGGCCGGCGTAGGTGAGGGCGTCCCAGATGACGAGGTCGGGCTGCCACTGGCGGGCGTGGGCGACCAGGTCGGCGGTCATGGTCGAGTCCGCCATGTACTCGTATATCTGGGAGTACTGCGCGAACACGTCGTGGATGTACTGCCAGCTCAGCTTCTCGGGCCGGGTCTCGTTGAGGGTGAGCGCGCCGCCGTTGACCATCTCCTCGCGCGGGGTGGACTGCGCCAGCGCCATGATGTTGAGGTCGTTGCCGACGGGTACGGCGGTGAGGCCGCTGTCGCTGATCGCCTGCACGTTGTCGGGGTGGCTGGCGATGTGGACCTCGTGGCCCGCGGTGGTCAGGGCCCAGGCGAGGGGCACCATGTTGTAGAGGTGGGAGCGGTTGGCGAACACCGTCATCAGGACGCGCATGGGGTTTCTTCTCCGAGCGAAGGTGCGGGTGTGGGAGTGTCGGCCGGCGGTAGGGCCGGTCAGGCGGGGCTGTGGCCGTACTTCGCCGGTTCCCACCAGGTGCGGTTGGAGCGGTACCAGTCGACGGTCTCCGCGAGCCCGGCACGGAAGTCGTGGGCGGGGGTGTAGCCGAGGTCGGCGACCTTGGACCAGTCGACGGAGTAGCGCAGGTCGTGGCCCTTGCGGTCGGTGACGTACTCCACGCTGTCCCAGTCCGCCCCGCACGCCTCCAGGAGCAGGCCGGTGAGTTCCCGGTTGCTCAGTTCGGTGCCGCCGCCGATGTTGTAGATCTCCCCGGCGCCACCGCGGGTGCGGACGCATTCGATGGCGGCGCAGTGGTCCTCGACGTGCAGCCAGTCGCGGACGTTCTGGCCGTCCCCGTACAGGGGTACCCGCTTGCCGTCGAGGAGGTTGGTGACGAAGAGCGGGATGACCTTCTCGGGATGCTGGTAGGGGCCATAGTTGTTGGAGCACCGGGTGACCCGTACGTCGAGCCCGTGGGTCCGGTGGTAGGCGAGCGCCAGGAGGTCGCTGGATGCCTTGGACGCCGAGTAGGGGGAGTTGGGGCGCAGCGGGTCGGTCTCCGGCCAGGAGCCCTTCTCGATCGATCCGTAGACCTCGTCCGTGGAGATGTGGACGAACCGGTCGATGCCGTGGCGGAGCGCGGCGTCGAGGAGGGTGTGGGTGCCGAGGACGTTGGTGCGGATGAACTCGGCGGAGCCGGTGATGGACCGGTCGACGTGGCTCTCGGCGGCGAAGTGGACGATCTGGTCGGCTTCGGCGGTGAGGCGGTCCACGAGCTCGGTGTCGCAGATGTCACCCTCGACGAGGTCGAGGGAGGGGTGTGTCAGGTCGAGGTTGGCCCGGTTGCCCGCGTAGGTGAGGCTGTCGAGGACGGTGACCCGCAGGTCGGGCTGGTCGGTGAGGAGTCCGCGGACGTAGGCCGATCCGATGAATCCGGCGGCGCCCGTGACGAGCAGTCGGGTGCTCATGAGCTGATCTGGAAGGTGCTGTGGTCGCCGAGGACGAGCCGGTGGGCGTTGGGTACGCGGGGTACGGCGGTGCCGTGGACATGGCGGCCGATGAGCGATGCCTCGATGCGGCGGATGCCGGTGAGGGACGAGTCCCGCATCATGATGGAGAACTCCAGTTCGCTGTCGTGGATGCGACAGTTCTCGGCGACGGAGGTGAAGGGTCCGACGTAGGAGTCGCGGATCTCGGTTCCGGTGGCGATGAGGGCGGGGCCCACGATCCGCGAACCCTTGACGGTGGCGCCCTTCTCGATGACGACCCGGCCGATGATCTCGGAGTCCGCGTCGACGTCGCCGTCGATGGCGGTCTCGACGCTCTCCAGGATGATGCGGTTGACCTCCAGGATGTCGACGACGTTCCCGGTGTCCTTCCAGTACCCGTCGATGATGTGGGAGCGGACATCGGCTCCGGTGTCGATGAGGTGCTGGATGGAGTCAGTGATCTCCAGTTCGCCGCGCCAGGAGGGTTTGACGGCCCAGACGGCCTCGTGGATGAGGGGGGTGAAGAAGTAGACGCCGGCGAGCGCCAGATCGCTGCGGGGGTGTTCTGGCTTCTCCTCCAGGCCGATGACGCGGCCCTGTTCGTCGAGGACGGCGACGCCGAAGGCCCGGGGGTCGGGGACCCGGGTCAGCAGGATCTGTGCGTCGGGGCGCTCGTCACGGAAGCGGTCGACAAGTCCGGTGACGCCGTCGATGATGAAGTTGTCACCGAGGAACATGACAAAGTCGTCATCACCGAGGTAGTCGCGGGAGATGCGGACCGCGTGGGCGAGGCCGAGCGGCTCGTCCTGGGCGATGTAGGTGACGTCCACCCCGAAGGCGGAGCCGTCACCGACCGCGTCCTGGACCTCCGGAGCGGTGTGTCCGACAACGATGCCAACGTCGGTGATGCCCGCTTCGGCGATCGACTCCAGGACGTAGAACAGGATGGGCTTGTTCGCAACGGGCACCAGTTGTTTGGCTGATGTGTGTGTGATCGGTCGGAGCCGTGTACCGGATCCGCCAGACAAAACGAGCGCTTTCACCCAACCCCCTAGGTCTAGCCGGCTGGAGAGATACCCGCAGGAGCGGGGACACGCCGTTGGGGGTCGCGTCGCCGCCGTGAATTTTTCCGCGGTCCGGCGACAGCATTTTTACTCGGGGGCCCCGGCCGGGATAACCCCTAATCGGCCCGGGGCGGCCCCTATGTCGGCCCGTAGCACCTACGTTGAAGGGGTGAGCGCCCTTGCCATGACGACACGACAGAGCGCAAGTAATCCGTAAGTAAAGTAAAATTTATATTCACCCGGCAAGTGGCATGCGATATATTCATACGTACGTACGCGACATCTGAACGGGGAGAGGGTTGCGACGATGGTGTTCGTGGAACGCGACGAGGAACTGCACGCCTTGGGAGGGTTGCTGGGTGACGCCACCCGGGGGCACGGGAGAGCCGTACTGATCAGTGGCGCCATAGCCTCCGGCAAGACTGCCCTCCTGGAGGCACTGTCACACCACGCTCTCGACTCGGGCGCGCTGCATCTCGCGGCGACCGGGGCCAAGGCAGAGCGTGAGCTACAACTCGGCGTGGTGGATCAGCTCTTCCGGAGCGTGCCCCTGCCCGCCGATCAAGCCGCGCATATCGCTGAAATCGTCACAGTGGACGCATTACTGCCGGGCGAGAGCGAGCTGGAGTCCCGCACGCTCCGGCAGCCCGAGGCCCATCGGATTCACCAGATCTGTGCCCTGCTTCAGGATATGTCCGAGAAGCGTCCGATCGTCCTGACGGTCGACGATACCCACTTCATGGACGGTTCCTCCTGGCAGGTGCTGCTCTACCTTCAGCGTCGTATTCGTTCGTCGCGCATCCTGATGGTCCTCACGACTCGCCAGCAACAGCGCCATGGCCACTCTCCCTTCCACTCGGAGTTCGCCCGCTACCCGCATGAACGCATCCGCCTGCGGCTGCTGAGCGAGCGCGGTGTGGCGGCACTGGCCGACCACTTCCTGCCGCCGTCCGGCGCGCGTCAGTTCGCCTCCAGCCTCTATGTGTTGAGTGGTGGAAACCCGCTGCTCGTCAAGGCTCTGCTGGAGGACAGCTCGGCCGGAGCCGCGGCCGAAGGCGGACAGCAGTCCGCCCCGGACAACGCGGCCTTCGGCCACGCCCTCGTGGAGTGTCTGCACCGCTTCGAGGCACCACAGCGCGCTGTGGTGCACGCCCTCGCCGTACTCGGCGACCCGGCGTCCGAGAGCCTGGTGAGCCGGTTGTCGGGGCTGACGCCCGCGGCGGTCTCGCAGGCCATGTCCAATCTCAACGCCGTGGGCATCGTGGCGGGCGACGGGTTCAGACACCCGCTCGCCGCCAACGCCATCCTGGAGAGCCTGGACGCGACCAAGCGCGCCGGCCTCCACCTGCGGGCCGCCGAGCTGCTCCGCGAGGACGGTGCCCCCGCCTGGGAGGTGGCGTCCCATCTCGTCCAGGCGGACCGGGTGGACGTCGACTGGGCCATGGACACCCTGCTCGACGCGGCGGGCCAGGCGCTGAGCACCGACCGCCAGGGTCTGGCGATGCGCTGCCTCACCCTCGCCCTCAAGGGGTGCCCGGACGACGAGTCACGGACCGCGGTGCACAAGGCGCTCAACCAGATCGAGTGGCGGGCCAATCCCGCCGTGGCCGCCCGCCATCTGCCGCAGCTCTACCAGGCGATGCGCGAGGGCCGGCTCGCCGGCCGCGATGCGGTAGGTGTCGTACGGCATATGTTCTGGGCGGGCAGCCCGCAGGCCCGGACGGCCTTCCAGGAGGCATCCGCACAGCTGGGTTCCCCGGTCGACGCGCCGGTGCTGGCCCAGCTCAGACTCACCCACCAGTGGCTGTACGGGGTGGGGCACCCGGTGCCGGGCAGCTCGGTGGCCGACCGGGACGTGCCGCCGATCCACGAACTGCGCACGGCGGGCGGCAGCCTGTGGTCGCGGGCCGAGGTCGTCCTGGCCGCGTCGGTGCGGACCGTCGAGGACCGGGTGGTGGACGAGGCCGAGCGGCTGCTGCGCAGCTGCCGCGTCGGAGAGGACACCCTGGAGGTGATCGCCGCATCGGTGGCCACCCTGACCACCGCGGGCCGGCTGGACCGCGCGGCCGGCTGGTGCGACTCGCTCATCCAGGAGACCCAGCGCTGCCACGCCCGCACCTGGCAGGCGCTCTTCACCGCCCTGAGCGCGGACATCGCGCTGCGGCAGGGCAATGTCTCGGCCGCCGCCGCGCGCGCCGGACACGCGCTGCGGCTGCTGCGGGTGCCCGGGTGGGGCGTGGTGGTGGGCCTGCCGCTGTCAGTGCTGCTGGCCGCGCGTACGGCCATGGGCGATCTGGAGGGCGCGGCCGAGACCGCGCAGATCAATGTGCCGGCCGGGATGTACGCGACGGTGTTCGGCCCGCGCTATCTGCTCGCCCGGGCGCGGTACGGACTGGCCGCCGACCGGGTACTGGCCGCCGTCAGCGATCTGGAGCAGTGCGGTGAGATGCTGCGCGAGCGGAATCAGGACTTCCCCTCGCTGGCACCCTGGCGCACCGAGTTGGCCCGGGCCAACCTCGCCATGGGTTGGGAGCAGACCGCCCGCCAGCTCCTCACGGAGCAGGGCGAGCTGCCCGGCGGGCAGTGCCCGCACACCCGGGGCGGCGCGCTGCGGGTGCTGGCATCGGCCAGCCCGCTCAAACAGCGGCCCGCCCTGTTGCGGGAGGCCGTCGACGCCCTCCAGAACTCGGGCGACCGGCTGGAGCTGGCGCAGGCGCTGTCCGATCTGAGCCAGGTCCACCACACGCTGGGCGAGTTCCGGCGGGCGCGGATCATGGCACGTCGGGCGACGCAGGAGGCCAAGGCGAGTGACGCGGAGGAGTATCTGCGGCCCGCGCAATCGGCGCCGGTGGACGGCGAACCGGCCGAATCGGGCGGCGGTTGCTCCGCGACGCCCACGCTGAGCGACGCCGAGCGGCGGGTGGCGACCCTGGCCGCTCTGGGGCACACCAACCGGGAGATAGGGCGGCAGCTCTACATCACGGTGAGCACCGTCGAGCAGCACCTGACCCGGGTCTACCGGAAGCTGAACGTCAGCGGTCGATCGGATCTGCCGGCCGGCCTCTCGCTCCAGCAGGTTCCCGGCGCCGCCGCCCGCGCGCGCTGACCGGGGGCCGGGTACGGCCGAGGGTGCCGGCGTCACCGGGGTCACACCCCCGGGCCGGCCCCCGGCACGTCCGGCGCCGGGAGTACGGTGCCCCGCACACGCGACCCGGGCCACCCCCCTACCGAGGGGGGTGGCCCGGGTCGCCGCTGTCGGGACAACCTTTAGGCGGCGCGGCCCGCCTTGAGCGCGGCCGCGATCTCGACGGCACGGCGGGCCTGGTGGCGGGCCGCACCCAGAGACGCCTCACCGGGCGCGCCTTCACCGGCCACATGGGAGGCGCCGTAGGGGTTGCCCTGCTGGGACTGGACCGGGTCGGTGTAGCCGGGGGGCACGATGACGCCACCCCAGTGGTAGAACGTGTTCGCCAGCGCCAGGAGGGTGGATTCCTGCCCCCCGTGCACGGTGCTGGAGGCGGTGAAGGCCGAGTACACCTTGCCCACGAGCTTGCCCTGGAACCACAGCGGACCGGTGGACTCGATGAACGCCCGCAACTGACTGGCGGGGTTGCCGAAGCGAGTGGGAGTGCCGAGCAGCACCACGTCGGCCCACTCCACGTCATCGAGGCTCGCCTGCGCGACGTCGGCGGTGTCCTGAAGGTGCTGGGCCCACTCCTGCCTGGTGTTGACCACCTCCTGCGGGACCGTCTCCGCCACCTTGCGCAGTCGGACCTGCGCGCCGGCCTTCTCCGCCCCCTCCGCGGCGGCCTGCGCCAAGGCGTGCACGGTGCCCGTAGCGCTGTAGTAGACAATCGTGACATTCACGGATTCCGACATCGGATCTCTTCCTTCATCATGGCGATAGTGTTCCGTTCACCCAGTACGACGACGTAGCCCCGCGAAGTGTGAGGCGGGCGCGCACCTCACACTTCGCGGGGCTGTCTCGTCGGTCAGGGTGAGGGGCACAGCGACCGAGGGAGTCGGCGGGGACCATGACCAACGCATCCGGGTCCGACCACGGCGAGCCCGATCCGGGCCTGCGCGCGATCATGAGTGAGCGGCACCAACTGATCAACCTCTCGTACCGGCTCCTCGGCTCACTGACCGAGGCCGAGGACGTCGTGCAGGAGACCTACACCCGGTGGTACGCCATGTCCGCGCAGCAGCGGGAGGCCATCGACTCCCCCGGTGGCTGGCTGACGACCGTCGCCAGTCGCATCTGCCTCGATCTGCTCGGGTCGGCACGGGCCAGGCGGGAGCGGTACGTGGGTGAATGGGTCCCGGAGCCACTGCCCGCGGGTACGGAGTGGATCAGCGGCCGTTGGGGCGGCGGCACCACGGCGGACCCTGCCGACCGGGTGACCCTCGACGAGTCGATCAACATGGCCTTCCTCGTCGTACTGGACCTGATGACCCCGGCCGAGCGCGTCGCGTTCATCCTGCACGATGTCTTCCGCTACTCGTTCGACGAGGTGGCCGCGATCGTCGGTCGAACGCCGCCGGCCTGCCGGCAGTTGGCCTCGTCGGCCCGGCGCCGGATACGCACGTCGCAGTCCGCCGCGGCACCGGCCGCCCTGCGCGCCGACACCGTCAGGGCCTTCAAACAGGCATGGGAGGCCAAGGACATCGATGCCCTCATCGGCCTGCTGGCCCCTGACGCCACCGCGACCGGCGACGGTGGCGGACTCGTACCGGCCGCGCTCCGCCCGGTCGAAGGCGCCGAGCGGATCGCGCACTTCTTCGCGGGCCGGATGGATGCGATGCCCGGTGTGACGCTCCTGGAGAGTGCGGTCAACGGTCAACCGGGACTGGTCGCCCAGGTGGACGAAGTCTCCATGTCGGTACTGGCCTTCGATATCGAGGGCGACCGGATCAAGCGGATCTGGGCGGTGCTCAACCCCGACAAGCTCCGACCGTGGCGGGCCGGCTGAGCCGGGCCCGGCGTGCCGCCCCGATCGGCAGGCAGGTCGGCGAGCACCGCGCACGCCATAGGCGGCGGATCGCGGCAGGTCGCCGGTCGTCCAGGTGCGGAACGGTGTGGTGTCAGGTCGACGCGCGGGCCGGGGTCGGTTCCTGACGGAGTCAGGTCGTCCTGGTACCGGGAGTGCCAGACTGACAGGGTACGGCCGTCCACCAGCAACTCGCCGATGTGGCGCATCCGTTCGCACCACGGACCTCGACGCGGACCTCAACACGGCGTCGATGAGGGGTCGTTCCGCGCACCGTTCCGGTAGGCCCGGTCCAGCCGCGGTTCCTACTCGCCCACCCGTTGTACGTCGGGCCGGCGGGAGCGCCGCTGACCGAGGGCGCAAGACGATCGCGCGGCGAGCACACCGTCGCGCAACGGCCTTCGACGGCCGGCCCCTTATCGGCACCCCCGGCGCGGGTGGAATGGCCGTCGTCATCCCCGGCCGTCGGCACGGCGCACACTACGGGGCCGCCCGTTCACCTCTCTTCGGCATCATTTGACCAAGAAATGGCACCGGCCCAACACGCCGAAGCACAGCCTTGACAGCGATCTATCCGATAAACATACTCACCTAATCAAGCACGCGTGGGGCCGCTGGGGGGGTTTCGTGGCCGCCTTCGCATCGCCGGGGTGATATTCGTGAAGCATGACGGCCGTCCGCATTTGGTCCACCCGCAGAGCGGCATGGCGCTGCCTGTTCTCCCCGCTCCAGAGGTACCGGAGACATGACCTCAGTGCAACAACTCGGCCTCCTACGGAACCATTTGGCGCTGGCGACACTCAGCCCCCGCGCGCAGCCCACCCCGGGGTTCACGGATCCCGCCACCCTGTGTCGCGATATCTATCGCACCGAGAATTCACTTCCTCGCCCTCATCGGCTTTCGCACGCCACCCGCTCGCATCACCATTGTTGGCGTGACAAATCGCCATACCTTCTCCGCTGACGGCTTGGAAGGAGTAAACGACATGACTGACGTGGGATTCATTACGACAGCATTCGAGGCACCGTCGAAAGTAATACGATGGAGGGAAGCGCAGTCACCGAAAATGCAGAACACCGCACCCCCCATGGTGGAATTCCGAACGCTGGGTCCTTTGGAAGCGCTGGTGGCCGGCCGGCCGGTGGATCTGGGCGCACCCAAACAACGCAAGCTGCTCGCATTGCTGGTCAGCCGAGTCGGTCAACCGGTGCCGCTGGACGTGATGCTGGAGACACTGTGGGGAGAATGTCCGCCGCCGTCTGCGGTGACCTCACTACAGGCATATGTGGCCAACCTCCGCAGGGCACTGGAGCCGGGCCGGGCGCCACGGGCGCCCACGAAGGTGCTGCACACCAGTGACCGGGGCTATCTGCTGGACGTCCACGTCGTCGACGTGGACGTCCAGCGGTTCAAGACGCGCGCCAAAGCGGGGTGGGAGGCATGGAACAGGGGCGATCCGCAGGAGGCATTGAGCGAGTTCGAGGCCGGGATGGCGCTGTGGCGGGGCGAGGCATACACGGAGGTGTGCCAGTCGGTCCATGTGGCGGCCGATGCGGCACGACTGGAGGGCCTGCGACTGTCGGTCGTCGAGGGGTGTTGCGCGGCGCTGCTGGCCGTGGGGGCCCATGAGGTGGCGGTCGCCGAGCTGGAGGCATTCATGCAGGCCCATCCGCTGCGTGAGTACGGCTGCGAGCTGCTGAGCCTGGCGCTGTACCGGGCCGGGCGGCAGGCCGACGCCCTGGCCGTGCTGCGGACCAATCAGAGACGGCTGGGCGAGGAACTGGGCATCGACCCCAGGCCGGCGCTACAACATCTCGAACGCGAGATCCTTCGCCATGCTCCGGCCCTGGACTGGCGGCCGGTCCCGGCCGGACCTGGCATGGCGGCGTCGGGCGGACCCGAGGCCACACCGCAGGTCCGGGTGTCCGCGCCGGCGCGGACCGGGCCAGCGTCGGATGCAGAGGCCTTCGTCGGCCGCGAGGCGGCGCTCCGGCACCTGACCGCCGCCTCGGCAGCGGCGGCGGTCGGCCGGGGCCGGGTGCTGACGGTGTCCGGTGAACCGGGCATCGGCAAGACCAGTCTGTTGCGCCGCTTCGCCGAGCTGGCGGAAGACCGGCCGGTGCTGTGGGCCGCCTGCCCCGAGCACGTCGCCACACCACCCCTGTGGCCCTGGCGGCAGGTGCTGAGCGTGGCGGGCACCCACTGCCCGCGGCGTCCGGTCCCGGATGCCGTGGCCGAGGTGCTCAACGGGGAGAACCGACAGCCCCTGGACGACGCGGTGGCGGACGCCACCACCCTGCGGCAGTTCGACGCGATCGTTCACTATCTGACCGGCGCCTCCCAGGCCACACCGCTGGCGATCGTGATCGATCAGTTCCATCAGGCGGACCCCGGCTCACTGCGGCTGCTGGCCCACCTGGCCGAATCGGTACAGGCGAGTCGTCTCCTGGTGGTCGTGTCCTACCGTTCCGACAAGGCGGCGGCCCTGGCCGAGACATCGGCCGCGCTGGCCCGCGCGGAGATGACACGGGTGGAGCTGAGCGGCCTGAACGCCGCGGAGACCCGGGCGCTGGCGAGCGCGATGCTCCACCGGGAGGTGAGCGGGGCCACGGCCGACGATCTGCGAAACCGCACCGGGGGCAATCCGTTCTATCTACGCGAACTGATCAAGGTACTGGAGAACGAGGAGCGCGCGAGCCGGACCCGCACGACCTCGCTGCCGCCGGTGCCGGCGCCAGTACGGGAGGTGGTACTGGGGCGGATCACCCAACTCGGCCCGACTGCGGCAGAATTACTCTCCGTCGCAGCCGTCGCCGGCCTCAGTTTCGCCATCGACGTCGTCGCCGATGCCTCCGCCATCGAGATCGAGGAGGCGCTGAGGATCGTCGACACCATCGTCACGGCAGGGCTGATCGGAGAGGACCAACAGCGACTGGGCTGGTACTCCTTCACCCATGCCCTCACCGCCGAGGTGCTCTTCCAGAACATGGGGCGGCTGCGCCGGGTCCTTGTGCTGCGCCGGATCCGTGCCGCGGCCCTGCGGCCACGGAAGGGGAGCATCACCGGCTCCGCCGAGTGAACCCCGGATCCGCGCTCAGCACTCCATCCGCCCCGGTCGACCACTGAGCGCGCCTCGCCGTGGAGCCGGAAACCGCCGTGCCGCAGTCGTCGGAGACCGGCATCGGCGGTGCTCGCGTACGCGCCCGGCCTCTGCTCGCGACCCTCGCGGTCTGCCCACGGTCCGTTCGAGAACTCGCACACCGCGCGCCATTCGCCCCGGTGGGCCGGTCACACGACGGTCACCGATCAAGTCGAATCCGGCCACCCCGGCGAAGGCACCAGACGACAGTCGTTCGCCTCCGGGTTCACGCTGCACGGATCGACTGCCGCTCGGGCCCGTCCGTACGCTCCTGCCGACCAGCCGCCAAGCCGACGCCAAGCCGACGAACAGTCCCAATCAAGCCCCATGGACCACACTGGTAGACATACGCAGCGCCGTTACGATCCGGCCAGGCGCCGGCACGGCAGAAATGGAGGGCCCATGTGCGAGACCGCTGAGTCACCAGAACTTCACTCGGCCGTCGGGGGACCCTCTTACCCACGGGACGTACCGTACGCGGACGGTCTGGTCTGCTCCGTCCTGATCGCGGACGCGTTCCCGGCCACCACGAGGCGCCGCACGGCTTCGCGGGCCACCGATCCCAGCGCCGCCGCGCCGGCGAACGGTCGAGCCCCCGGGACCGGGACCGTCCCGGCGGGATGTCGCTCCCAACCATCGCGGCGTGCTGCGCTGCCGAGGAGTGACCTGTTCCCGCGGGTCATGTGAACACTCCCCCAGCCCGGGGCTGCGCTCCCTCACGACGCGATCACAGACCGCGGGACACCGCGGCGGCGAGCCCGTCGGCGCCCACCGGACCGGGGACTGCCGCGTACGTCATGCCGGAAGGAGACCCGCGCGGCAACGTCATCAACCACCGAGAGGGACTCGACGAAGTACGGGGGAAAAGTGAAGATTCAGGTCTTGGGCACGTTGTGTGCCGAGGTCAACGGGGCATCGATCGTCCCGACGGCCGGTAAACCACGGCAGATTCTGGCCCTGCTCGCCCTCCACCCCGGACGCGTGGTGCCCGTCACCACGCTCATGGAGGAGCTGTGGGCGACCAAGCCGCCGCAGAGCGCACTCGCGACCCTGCAGACCTACATCCTTCAGTTGCGTCGGCACCTCGGCGGCGCCATGGGGACCCATACACCCGGCACGGCCAAGAAGGTGCTCGCCACCCGGCACAACGGCTACGTGCTGGAGGTACCCGCCGACTGCGTCGACGTGCACACGTACGAACGCAGGATCACGGAGGGCCGGTCGGCCTTCGAGGCCGGTGACGACGCCGTCGCGGCCGACCGTTTCCGGCAGGCGCTCATGCTGTGGCAGGGTCCGGCGCTGGTCGACGTGCGGGTCGGACCGGTCCTCCGGATAGAGGTCATGCGCCTGGAGGAGAGCCGCCTCGGCACCGTCGAGCGGAGGATCGACGCCGACCTACGGCTCGGCCGACACGCCGGGCTTCTCCCCGAACTGACGCAACTCACAGCGCGCCACCCCCAGCATGAGGGTCTGCACTCGCAGGCCATGCTGGCGTTGTACCGGTCAGGACGACAGGCGTCCGCCCTCGACGTCTACCGCAAGCTGCGCATCCGGCTGATTGAGGAGCTGGGTGTCGAGCCCTCGCCGCAGGTGCAGCGACTGCACCAGGCGATGCTGGTCGTCGACCCCCAACTGGACGTCGCCGCCGGGCCGCGGCGCAACTCGACGTTCGACCTCTACGCCGCCTGAGCCGCCGCGGGGGGCCTCCGGCCGAGGCCCCGGGGGCCCCCGGCTGGGAGAACCCTCGTCATCCGTCGGCAGGCGCCACGGCACGGTCGTCACGGGCCGCGGTGCCTGCCGGGAGTGCCACCCGGCCGGTACGGAGCCGGTTGCCCGTGCGGGGGTGCGTCACGTCCGGGACAGGCGTGCCCGCGGCCGCGACGTACCCCCGGCGAACGGGAGCGTCGGACCGGACGGCTCAGCTCCGCTTCGTCGCGCACATGACGACACGGTTGATGATGGCGTCTGCGGGAATGTCGGCGGGATCCTTGGCGCTCACCTCCGTGACGTCGAACCCGCATTCCTCCAGCCAACTCCGGTAGGTGGACACCTTCTGTAGGCCGCCGCGTCCCATGACGCAGCCGAGTATGTAGGCCGGGAAGAAGTCGGCCTGGTAGTCGTCGGTGTCCGTGATGTCCTCGGGATACACGGCCGCGAGGACGACGATCCGCCCACCGGGCTCCAGCGCCCGGTGGGCGTTCCTCAGGATGGTGAGGACCTCGTCCTTGTCGTACATGTCCACGAAGTGCTTGAGCAGCACCACGTCGTAGCCCTCCGGGAGGGACTCCAGGACGTCACCGCCCACGAAGGAGCAGTCCTCCGCCACACCACGCGCCTCGAAGTTCCGCAGGCACTCGGCCTCCAGTGCCGGCCGGTCGAAGGTGGTCACCCGCAGTCCGGGCGACCCCTTCAACTGACAGGTCATGACCGCCCCGAGCCCGGTGCCGCCCAGCACGTCGAGCACCCGGGCCCCGGCCGGGACATCGAAGCTGCGGAAGAACCAGGGATAGACGCTGGCGGTCTCGTTCTGAGCCAGCGGTCCCCATGCGGCACGCACCTCCGCCACCTCGGCCGCCGCCTCGAACATCGTGCCGTCGAAGCCGTAGAGCTCCTTCAGGCCGACCACGCTGCCGGTCGACACGCTGTCAGCGAGGTAGTACAACTGCCGCAACATGCCCGTCTTGATCATGCCCATAAAGGTCAGGACGCGCTGGAGGTCCGTCTCGGCGACCTCCGCGAGCGCATCGAGGGTATAGCCGCCGATGGCCTCGTCCCGGGCGACGAAACCCTCCTTGACCAGAAGGTAGAGCAGTTGCTCCACAGCGTCGGGCTTCACGCCGACGGCCACGCCGAGTTCGGCCGCGGTCAGTCCGGCCTCCTTGCGGAGCGCCTCGATGATGCCGAGATCGAAGCAGGCGTGGAGATTCATGAAACGCGTGGGTCCCACCATGTACTCACGCATCCGGGCGAGTACGGCTTCAGGATTGGACACAGGTATCCCTTCGGATCGACGTACCGGGCGGGGGCCTCGCCCCGGTGCTCCCGGCCACCGAGTATCGATAGCGCCACTGGAGCGCCGGTGGAGCGGGACTCTCGGCGCGGCTCCGGAATCCACGCGGTCCCCCGGCCAAGCTCCCGGGCGGGGTTCACCGCGCCACCCGGGGGCAGGGGCAGGGGCCGGGGGCCGGGGCCGGGCTCAGGTCTTGCGGTAGGCGACCCGGTGGGCCATGTCCGCCAGTTCCCCGCGCCACACCTGGTCGAGGGGGGCGTCCGCGATGGCCTTGCGGCCCCGTTCGACGAGGACGGCGATATGCCTTTCGACGTCTACGGGGACACCCGTGTCCACGAGGCGGCGACGCACCTCGTCGGGCGTGTGGCCCGGCTCCGTGATGAGGGTGTGGATGTGCTCGTCACGCTGCATCGCCCAGCCCAACAGCAGCGTCATCTTGTGCTGGGTGAAGTCGAGTCCGGTGGGCTTGCCGGTGTCCGCGGAGTCACCGAAGGCGTCCAGCAGGTCGTCACGGAGCTGGAACGCCTCGCCCACCGCCTCGCCGTACTCCTCCAGGGCCGGGGCGAGGTCGTCGCGGCCCGCCGCGTTCGCACCCACCACAAGGGGACGGTGGATGGTGTACCGGCCGGACTTGATTCTGGCGATCAGTCGGGAGCCGCGGGGGTCGACCGAGAACTCGGCGGCGGCGTGGACGTCCATGTACTGGCCGATCATCACCTCGGAGCGCAGCTTGTTCCACTCCCGGACCGCCGACCTCGGCGCCTCGGCCATCAACTCCCCGGAGTAGACGAGCGCGAGGTCACCGACGAGCAGTGCCACGCCCTCGCCGTAGCGGCGTGACTCGCCCTGCCAGCCACGGCTGTCGTGCAGCGCTGTGTACTTCGTGTGGACGGTCGGCACTCCGCGTCGCTGGCTGGAATCGTCCAGGACGTCGTCGTGGACGAGGGCGGACATGTGCAGCATCTCCAGGGCGGCGCCGGCTGCCACGATCCCGGGCTCGTCGGGATCACCGCCGGCGGCGAGATATCCAGTGATGCAGAAGGCCGGCCGGATGCGCTTGCCACCCGATGTGATCAGCTCGGCGAGCGCATCGATGGGAACGACCGCCCGTTCGTGCACCCCGGCCCAGAGGTCGCGCTCGGCCGCGAGGAGGGAGCGCAGCCTTTCCTCGACGCGACGGAGCAGATCGGCACCGGTTCGGCGAGCGAGGGCGACAGCCTCCCGATCAGCAGCCCCCTGACCAGAGACCTCCCGACCGGGAGCCCCCTGGTCGGGGACCTTCCGGCCGGCAACTTCCTGACTGGTGGTTTCCTGACCAGGGGCGGTGGTCATGTCCGACGTCACGGGGATCTCCTCGGGTTCGGCTGGAAGGGCATGGGAGCGGGAGCGCTCCGATGCCGTCCGAACGGTCGCCGCGGCCCGGCCGGGTACGCGCCCGGTCCGGGTGATGACGCCCACTCGGGAGAAATCTGGAGTCTGCCTTTAGGGACGGTCGACAGCGAATGGACCGTGAATGGTGAGCGTTGACATCCTGAACTGTCGCGTGGAAACCTCCCTTTACATCGGGCCGGAATCGAATGGGCGCCGTCTGAGGCACGGAAAGCACCTGACGCACTCTTTCCACCGCATAAGGGCCACTGCGCGCCGCGCCGCATCCGAGTCCCTTACCGCGACTCCCCCATCGCCCTCTTCCCACGGACCATCGAATCGACGACGACTTCGCGATCCACTCAGGAGTTTCACATCGTCCGTGCCGGTCGTCGGGCAATCCATCTCACAGAGGAGATCGAATGGAGACACCCACCCGCCCCGTAAGTCCAACTCAAGAACCCGGCGTGGCGACCGGATCCACCCTCTGCGCCTCGCGCATCCGGGAGCTGGCGGGCAACCTGCGCGCGCTTCCCGGCCTCTACCAGGAGAGCCTGCACCACATTTCACGCGTTTCCGGACGGATGAACCTCACCCGAGTCTCCGGGAGTCGGAGCAGTGATCACCTCAACATGTCCGCGCTCGATGCCCGACACAACATCCTCGCCATTCTCGATTCATGGGCCGAGTTCGTCGCCGACGGACTGGGCGACGCCAATCCCGGGCATTCGGTTCCACATTTGACAGATTTTTTACTGCACCATCTGGAGTGGCTCACCCAACAGCCACCAGCGGCTGATTTCGCGGACGAGATCAACGGTCTGCGGCTGGAGCTGCTGCACACCATCGACCCAGAATCCGGTGAATTTCCGGCACTCACCCGGGATTGCGTGGTGACCGACTGCACGGGAAAGATCACCACATCGCCGCAGAACGGCGGAAAACCGGCCGGAAGAAGCATCCGGTGCTCGTCGGGACACACCTGGGAAATGCATGAGTGGATCACTCTGCGACCGCTCATGGCCCGACAGGGCAAGGGTGCCCGCGCATGAAGCGACCGCCGCGCCACCGGCTGCTGCCCACCCGCGTGGCCGCGCTCGCCGCCGGGGTGTCCGAAGCGACGATCCGCAAGTGGGTGAGTCGCGGGAAGATCACCCGCTATGGAACGCCGGGCCGGTCCGAGTTCGACATCGACGAACTCACTCAGATAGTGATGCGAAGGCGGACATAGCCCTGTCCGGGGGCAGCGACCGGGTCAGCGCACGGTCCGTCAGCGGTCCCGCGGCCCCGGTGTAGGTCTCCGGCTCGAACAGGTCGGTCAGCCGGGCGTCGGCGAGGACCGCCGACGCCCGGCCGTCCTCCCGCAGGACATCGGCCAGCGGCTCGCCGGTGCGCGCCGATCGGGCGGACGCCTCGTTCAGCAGGTCACGCGCCCGGGCCTTGCCGAGCGACGGGGCGAGGACGACGGCGATCCGTTCGGAGACGATCCGTCCCCCCGTGATCCGGGTGTTGGCGCGCATCCGGCACGGATCAACCGACAGCTCGGAGACGAGTTCACCCGCCTGGTGCGCCGCGCCCCCGGCCAGCCGCAGCAGGGCGCGCAGGGGCTCCCATTCGGCGTGCCAGCCCCCGGCGGACCGCTCGTCCTCGCTCGGCAGACAGCCCAGCACCGTCGCGGCGAGCTGCGGTGCCTGCAGCGCGGCGGACCTGATGGCCGTGGCCAGTACGGGGTTGCGCTTGTGCGGCATCGCCGATGACGCGCCCCGGCCGCTGGGCGCCGGCTCATGCACCTCGGCGACCTCGGTACGGGTCAGCGACAGCACATCGACGGCGATCTTGCCGAGGGCTCCGCAGACGAAGGCGGCAGCCATGGCCGCGTCCACCACCGGCGTGCGCAGCACCTGCCACGGCACGAGGGGGGCGGACAGCCCCAGCTCCGCCGCGAACGCGTCCGTCAGCTCCTGGACGTAGGCGGCAGGATCCGCTTCCGGCGCGTGTACGAGGTATCCGGCCAAGGTGCCGGCCGCGCCCCCGAGCTGGACGGGAAGGCCCCCGCCGACCAGTGCGTCGAGCTTGTCCACCGCGTCCAGGACGAGATGGCGCCAGCCTGCCGCTTTGAGGCCGAAGGTCGTGGGGACCGCGTGCAGGGCGAGGGTCCGGCCCGCGATCAGGGTGTCCCGGTGTTCCCGGGCGAGTGCGGCCAGCGCCACTTCGACGCGTTCGAGGTCGGCGCGGATCAGCCGCAGGGCCCGGCCGACGACCAGGACGGTCGCCGTGTCGAGGATGTCCTGACTGGTCGACCCCCGATGCACGTACGGGGCCGCCTCCGGGTCCCGGTCCGCCACCAGCGCGGTGAACTCCCGTACCAGCGCCACCACCGGGTTGGCGGACTCGCGCGCCTGCCGGGCCAGGGCGACCAGATCGAGCCGGTCGGCCCGCGCGCAGTCGGTGATGGTCCCGGCTGCGGTCGCGGGCACCGTGCCGAGCCGGGCCTGTGCCCGGCTCAGAGCCGCCTCGGCGTCCAGCATGGCCTGGAGCCAGGCCCCGTCGGACACCACGGCCACGACAGGGGTGGCCGCCCACACCGGGGACAGCAGACCGACGTCCACCGGCACCGACGGCGAGCAGGCCCCCGGCCCCGCGTCCGCGGTCGGGCTGGTCTCAGTGGGCAGGCTGGTCTCAGTGGGCAGGCTGGTCTCAGTGGGCAGGCTGGTCTCAGTGGGCATAGGTGACCCCTCCACTTCTCGGTACCGGGTGGGCTTCCGGTCCGTCATCGGTCGGACCGCCAGCCGTGGCCGCCGTCCCCACCGCACCGGTTCTGGCTCGTCCGCTCCCGCCGCCACAGGCCAGCGCCGCGCGGGCAATGGCGTCGGAGTGCGTAAGCGTCACCGAGTTGACACCCGGCCGGATGCCCGCGGCCGTCGCCCAGTGCACCGGCTCCGTGGGCACGCCGAACGCGAAGCGGCGCGGATGCGCCCGTCCCGCCGCGTCGATCAAGTGGAACGGCATCTCGGTGACGGCCACTCCGTCGCTCTCATACGTACCGCCGGAGCGGGTACGGATGCGGTAGGCGGTGCACTGCCCGGTGGCCAGCAGATGGCGCAGCAGCGGATCGTCCGTCCGGCGCAGGGTGATGTCGGGCAGCCGTGCCTCGACGAGCGCGTCCACGCGGACCTCGGAACCGGGCACGAGCGGCGAATCAGCGGTGTACCCGGTGTCGTCGCCCCTTACCCGCAGGCTTGGCCCGACCACCGTGAGCACACCGGCGTCGATCAGGGCGATCATCTCCTCGACGCGCCGCGCGGGCGGGCCGATCGACAGGAACGCATTGAGCGGGGTGTACCAGTCGTCCAGGTCGGTGCGGTGCGAATCGCCGTGCAGACCTCCGTGGTCGACCGCGAGGCGGACCTCATTGCGCAGGTCCCGCAGGACGTCGAGGGCAGCCTTGAGGGGGCCGCTGACATTGCCGCACCTGGCTTCCGCGACGTCCTTGCGCAAGTGGTCGAGGAGCCAGTCGGTGAAGTCCCGGGGGCCGGTGAACTCCCGGTCCCGGTAGGGCCGGGCGATCAGCTCCCAGTCCCAGCGGTCCTTCTCACTGATGCCGTACGCCGAGAGGACCGCGTCCTTCTCCCGCTCCCCGGGTCCGGCCGTCAGGAAGTCCTCCTGGAGCCGCTCCGCCCTGGCGATGTGTCCGCGTGACGTGAACAGCGTCCGGTAGTAGACGGCCTCCACCTCCCGGGAGATCAGCGGCCACAGGTCCTTCCTGAAGTCGAGGCCGCAGCGCTCGTGGGTGCGGCGCAGCTCCGCGATGCGGTCGGCGGTGAGCAGCGACGGCTCGTGCCGACCGTGCGGGCCCTTCTCGTTGTCCCCCCGGGCCTGGTACGGGATGCCCCGCCGGGAGCCGGCGTAGATGTGCGGCTCCCGGCCGCAGGGGTGGTAGACGAGCCGCCCACCGGCGCGGGAGAAGGATCCACCGCGGCCGGCGGTGAGTCCCGCCAGGTGGTCGAAGAAGTTCAGCCCGAGTCCGCGCAGCAGCACTCTGGTGCCCGGGGCCAGCACGTCCAGGTCGACGTCGGCCGGGTTGGCCGGTTCGATGTGGACCACACCCGCCTTCCGTACCCGGGAGGCGAACTCCCGCTCGGCGGTGTCGGCGCGGGCCGGTAGGTGTCCCTGGCACAGGATTACGGCGTCCAGGCCGGCGAGTACGGTTCCGTCGGCGAGCACCACCCGCTGCGGGGACCCGTCCTCGGCCTGCGGATCGTCGTCGAGGGCCACCGCGAGGGAGGCGTGCACGGTGACCGTCAGCCCGCTGGGTGCGCCGTCGATGGTCCGCTGGTACGCCCACCGCAGGTATCGGCCGTAGAAGGCACGGGTCGGGTAGGTGTCGGGCCCCAGCGCGCGGGCTTCATCGAGGACGTGGGCCGGGAATCCGTCGCCGAACCGGCCCGCGACGAGCGCCACGGCCCATTCGTGCAGGCTCGGTCCCGGTTCCAGGGGTCCCCGCAGGGTCACGGAGGCATCGGTGAACACCGATATCTGTCCGGCCACGGTGTTCATGAGCAGGTGACGGGACTGGTCGGTGCGCCACACCTTGCCGGAGCCGGGCGGGTAGGGGTCGACCACATGGACGTGGACAGTGCTGCCTTCGGGCTGGGAGCGGGCGTTGGCGCAGAGCCGTTCGACCACCGAGAGCCCCCGTGGGCCGCTGCCTATCAGGCCCACGGTGCAGTGTCTCGTTGTCATGGTTCCTGTTTCTGCCGATGTCGAGGAAGACAGCGCGGGCCGCGGGGTGTATGCCGGGCGTCCCCCCGGCTGAGGCGCCAGGTCGGGCGCCGACTTCACCACTCGACCAGCGCGAATCCCGCCGCCATGCCTCCGCCGAACCCGGCCAGGAGGATCAGGTCGCCCGGTCGGAAGGCTCCCGTACGGGCGGCTTCCGCCAGGGTGATCGGGATGGACGCGGCGCCGGTGTTGCCGTAGCGCGTCAGCGTGAGGTGCATGGTGGCGCGGGGCAGGGCCAGTTCGGCGAAGACGGCGTCGAGCATGACGCCGTTGGCCTGGTGCGGGACGAAGTGGCGGACGGCGTCGGGGCTGACCCCGCTCTCGTGGAGGAACTGCTTGGTCAGCAGGGGCAGTCGGTCCTCGACGAAGCCGCGTACCGCCCGGCCGTCCATCGTGAAGTACTGGAGCCCGGCGTCGAGTGCGGCCCGGTCGGTGGGGAGCCGGCTACCGCCGGCCGGGACCTCGATCAGGCCCGACAGTTCGCCGAAGGTGTGCGTGGCGATATTGCGGATGCGCGCTCCCCGCCCCGGGCCCAAGACCATCGCGCCGGCGCCGTCGCCGAACAGGACGACCGTCCTGCGGTCGGCCGGGTTCAGGATGCGGGAGTACACGTCGGCGCCGATGACCAGGGCGTATCCGCCCCGTCTGGTCAGGATGCCCTCGGCTGCGGCGAGTGCGAACACCTCGCCGGAGCAGACGGCGTTGATGTCGAACGCGGCAGCGCCGACGGCGCCGAGCAGGTGTTGGGTGTAGGCCGCGGTGGGTGGCTGGGGCCGGTCGGGTGTGGACGTGGCGACGACGATCACCGTCAGCTCGTCGGCGGTGATCCCGGCCGACCGCAGTGCGGCCCGACCGGCGGCCGCGGCCAGGTCCGATGTGGCCTGCTCGGGGGTGGCCCAGCGGCGTTCCCTGATCCCGGTCTTGCGGATGATCCAGTCGTCATCGACGCCCGCCGCCGCTCCGGCCTCGTCATTGGAGACAGCTCGGTCCGGCACATGAGCACCCGTACCGAGGATCCCGACTTCAGTCATGCGCCGTCTTCCCCTCAGGTGGACTTGGATGGGCCGTGCGTACGGTCGTGAGCCCCCGTCCTGCGGGCGAGGGGCTCCGGGGTGAGCGCCCGGACCGGACCTAGCGCGACTCGTAGACGCGCTTGTGCCCGCGCAGGGCCGCCAGCCGGAAGGGGCCCGTGGTCTCGGCCGCCGTGCGGTGGTCGCCGCCGTCGGTGGGGAAGGAGTGCCCGTGCAGCTCCCGGTAGCGGGCGTGGTCGACGGGCCTGCGCCGGTCGATCGCCGCGCGGTGCGCCGTGGTGCGCAGGTGCTCCCGGTAGCCGGGGACGACGCTGCCCGCGAAGAATTCGGCGACGCTGCCGGAGCCGTAGCTGAGGAAGCCGATGGCCCGGCCGGTCAGATCCTCCGCCTGGTCGAGCAGGGCGGCGAGGGCCAGATACAGCGAGGCGGTGTAGCTGTTGCCGATGACGTTGTTGTAGGCCGTGGTCAGCCCGAGGTCCCGGGCGACGCGGTCCTCGTCGATGTCGTACCCGCAGTAGTTCAGCAGGTGGCGGTGGGCCTTGTAGGCCATCTTCGTGAACGGCTGGTGGTAGCAGAACGCGGCGAACTCGTCGGGTGCGCGACCGCCGTGCTCCGTGTAGTCCTTCCAACTGCCCTCC
Source organism: Streptomyces sp. NPDC020965 (assembly GCF_044333555.1). Taxonomy (NCBI): domain Bacteria; kingdom Bacillati; phylum Actinomycetota; class Actinomycetes; order Kitasatosporales; family Streptomycetaceae; genus Streptomyces; species Streptomyces sp. NPDC020965. Next base: position 41,223 of record NZ_JBIRRE010000021.1, on the reverse strand, counting down.
ACGGCCAGCAGATAGGCGCCGATGGACTCCTGTCCGTCGACCAGGGCGGCCTCACGGTAGTTCGGCCGCCAGAAGTCCATGACGTCGGCGGTGAACACGCCCGACGGCTCCTCGATGCGCAGGAGGGCGGGATCGGCGCCGATCAACATGGCCACGGCAGCGGCGCCCTGGGTGGCCTCACCCGGACTGTCCGGTTCGTACTTGGCGATGTCAGCAGCGACCACGAGGACGCGTTGCGCCGGATCGCGGCGTACCAGACCGATGGCGAACTGAAGGGCCGCCGTCGCCCCGTAGCATGCCTGCTTGAGTTCGACGACCCGGGTGGCCGAGGCCAGTCCGAGCAGCGAGTGGACGTACACACCGGCCGACTTCGCCTGGTCGATCGAGGACTCCGTCGCGAAGATGATGGTCCGGATCCCGTCACCACCGTGCCGCGCGATGAGGGGCGCGGCGGCGGCGGCGCCCATGGTCACGATGTCCTCGTCGGTGGCGGGCACGCTCATCGACCGCTGGCCGATGCCCTGGTGGTACTTGCCGATGTCGGTGCCGTTGTGCCGCGCGAGTTCCGTGTGCGTCAGGACGAACTCGGTCGTCGCGAAGGACAGATCATGAATGCCTATGGCGGAATCGCCGGCCATCTCGCTAGACACCCGCCTTCGCTGTCGTGTTGTCGCGCTCCAACGTGACGTGCGCGCGCATGAGTTCACCCGGATTGGTCTGCGCTGCGAGGAGGGAGAGCTCACCGCAGAGCACCGTCGCCGCCGCGATCACGGCGAGCCGGCGGGCGTTCTCTCCCGGGGCGCGCTCGGCCCGGCAGCCGAGCCGGGTCAGGTTGGACTCCACGAAGCCGAGCCCCTTGCCGTTGCCGACGGTGCCCACGATCAGGTTGGGCAGGGTGCAGGCGAAGTAGAGGTCCCCGTCCCGGTCCTCGGCCATGACGACGCCCTGGGAGCCCTCGACGATGTTGGCCGCGTCCTGGCCGGTGGCCAGGTAGAAGCCGAGCAGCATGTTCGCGAAGTGGGCGTTGGCCGAGCGGATGCCGCCAGCGAGCAGGGTCCCGAGCATGTTCTTGCGGATGTTCAGCTCGACGATCCTGGCGGCCGTGGTGCGCAGGACGCCTTCGACCACGTCACGCGGTACGACCAGCTCGGTGACCACGTTCTTGCCGCGGCCGAGGATGCCGTTGATCGCGGTCGCCTTCTTGTCCGTGCAGTAGTTCCCGGAGATCGATCCGTAGGCGATGCCGGGAATCGTCTCCAGCAGATGCCCCAGCAGCACGTCGGAGGCGAGCGTGGCCATGTTGTGGCCGGACGCGTCGCCGGTGCTGAACTCGAACCGTACGAACAACAGATGGGCGTTGATCTCGTGGCGTACGCCGATCAGCTCGGCGTACCGGCTACAGGTGCGCACCACCTCGCGCAGCTCGTCGACGCGCGCGTCGATGATCCGCGCTGCGGTCAGCGCGGTCTGCGCGTCCACCGCCTCCACCAGCACCGATCGGGTCATCCGCTCGTCCACGAGGGTGGCGACTATGCCCCGCTCGGCCAGCATGGAGACCTTCGCGCCCCGACCCACGGAGGGCCACAGCGGCGACTCGTAGGTGGCGAGCGGGACCAGGGTCTCGGTGACGGCCACGTTCCCCGATATGCGCAGGGGCCCCACCCACCTCATCGGGACCCCGGCACTCGTGTTGTCGGTCATCGTCTGTTTCCCGTCATCTCGTGGGGCACGTCAAGGCCGCCGGAACGGCGGGCGAACGGCCGGGTGTCGATCCCCCGGTCGACGCAGAAATCGCGGAGTTCACCGCGGATCAGCAGATCGCGGTGGGTCAGGACGGCGGGGGTCCGGACGCCGAGCAGGGTCAGGAGTGCGGCCAGTTGGTCGAGCCAGGTCGATATCCGCGCGATCAGCGCCGCCACACCGCCGTCGAGCAGCGTGCGCAGGAAGGTGCCGGAGGCGCCGACACCGGAGGCGCCGAGCGCCAGGGCACGGGCCACGTCGAGCGGATCGCGCACACCGCCGGAGGCCAGGACGGGTATCGGGGCGTCCTGCGTGTCCAGGAGGCAGGCGGCGGTGGACTGTCCCCAGCCGGCGAGGTAGGCGTAGTCGGCGCGTTCGCGCCGGCCGTTCTCGATGCGGCCGAAGTCGGTGCCGCCCCGGCCGCCCAAGTCGGCGGCGTGTACGCCCAGTTCCGCCAGCAGGTGGACGGTCTCCCTGCTGAGCCCGGAGCCGACCTCCTTGACGATGACGGGCACTTCGACACCGGCGGCGATTCGCTCGATCCCCGGGACCCAGGAGGCGAACGACCGGTCGCCCTCCGGCATCACCGTCTCCTGCACGGTGTTGACATGGATCTGTAGGGCGTCGGCCCGGATCAGGTCGACGGCCCGCCGCGCCCTGTCGACGGAGGCCGTCGCGTTGACATTGGCGATGACGAACCCGCCGGGGTTCTCCTCGCGCAGCACCCTGAACGTGTCGGCGCAGTCCGGGTCTTTGAAGTAGGCGCTCATGGACCCGGACGCGATGGGTACGCCGGTCTCGCGGGCGGCGATGGCCAGGTCCCGGTTGATGACGCCCGTCTTCTCGCTGCCGCCGGTCATCGCATTGATGTACAGCGGCACCTGCCAGGAGATGCCGGCGAAGGTGGTGACCAGCGAGACGTCCTCCCGGTCGAGGCCGGCCAGGGCGTGGTGGAGGAACGACACATCGTCGAACTGGTTGCGTCCATCGTGCTGTCGCTGTTGCTCGACGGCGAGCCGGACATGGTCGTCCTTGCGTTGAGTGATCATTCCTGGTTCCCTTCGGCGGCGGGACGGATCGGCAGGGGCACCACCCCGGCCGCGGCCCACCGTGCGCGCAATCGGGCGATGTCCCGCGGGGCTCCGGCGTCCAGCAGGGCGATCCCGCAGTCGCCGCCACCCGCGCCGGAGGGTTTGGCCGCGCCTCCGACGGCTTCGGCGGCCTCGCACAGCGCCGTCAGCCGGGGCGTGAAGACGCCCAGGGCGGCCTCGTCGTCCAGTCGGGCCAGCTCCCGTCGGGCCCGCCTGACCTGACGCAGCAGCTCCTGACCGTCGCTTCGCTCCAGTGCGGAGATCGCCGCGCGGACACAGTCGGTGGTGGTGCGGACGAAACTCTGCTGGGCGGCGGTGCCGTGCCAGGGCCGCCGGTGCAGGTCGGACACGAGGGCCGCGGTCGAGGCCGGGGTCCCGGTCCAGCCGACCTGGAGCGAGAGGCCGTCGGGCGCCGGCAGGTGCCGTACGTCGAACCCGGGCCACGGCGCGCGGAGCGCCGCATCGACACCCCGGTCATGGGCGAGCGCCAGTACGGCGGCCCGGTCGGGCGCCCGGTAGGCGATCCAGCCACCCCAGGTACTGGCGGCGAGGTCGCCGCCGGAGCCCTTGGGGTCGATCTCGGCGGTGGCGAGCAGGGCCAGCCGGAACCGCTCATCGGCGGAGAGTGCGAGGCCGCAGTGGGCGGCGATGGCCGCCACGGTCGCCACGGTCACCGCGCCGCTGGAACCCAGTCCGTACTTGGTGCCGTGGTCGTGCAGGCCGCTCTCGACCGATATCCGGAACGCCGGTGCGGGGCGGCCGCGTTCGACGCTCAGCCGGGCCACGGTCTCGATCGCGGAGATCAGATGGGCGAGTCGCGCGCCGTGCGCACGCCGCTCGTCGTCCATGCCGTACGGGATGAGTCGGCCGTCCTGCCACTTCCGGCGCTCGCGGTGCGGGCCGAGGTCGGACGAGATTTCGACGCCCGCCGCGGCGGGGCCGGTCACGGTGACGGTGACATGACGGTCGACCGCGACGAGGATCGCCGGGACGCCCGGCTCGATCACCGCGTACTCCCCCATGACGAACAACTTGCCCGGCGCGCGGCGGACGACGGTTCGCCGGCCGCTCATCGACCGCCCCCGGCCAGCAGCCGGGCGCCCGGCCCCGGCGTGGCGATGAGCACCGAACCGCCGGGGACGGCTGCGCGGACCGCCCCGGCGACCAGATCGGCGTCGGCGCGGCGGCACAGCACCTTGACATTGGGTCCGGCGTCCATGGTGGCGTAGGCCGGGATGCCGTCATCTCGGAGCCGGAGCACCCGGTCGAGGACGGTCAGGGTGGCGGGCGCGAGATAGCGTACGGCCGGCCGGGCGGCGAGCATGGTCGCGTGCATACCGAGCGCGTTGCGCTCCGCGATCTCCCCGACCGCCGCGATGTCACCGGCGAGCAGGGCCGCGCGCATCCCGGTCAGGTCCTCCTTGCTGGAGACGGCCCACGGCTCGTACAGCGGGGAGGTGTCGACGGTCCGCCGCATGGCCACCCGGCTGGACACGGCTTTCGGGCCCCCGTCGACGACGGCGATGACCAGTGCCGGGTCGAGGTCGCCCACGGGCACCGGCTCGGCGTGGGAGCCGAGGTCGGCTTCCGCCACGGTGCCGGCGTCCGGACCCGCGTGCCACACCACGAACCCGCCGAAGATCGACCGGGCGGCCGACCCGGAGCCGCGCCGGGCCAGCCGCGTCAGGGCGGTGGCGTCGAGGTCGAGTCCGTACGCGGCCGCCGCGGCGACGGCGAGGGCGGCGAACCCGCTCGCGGACGATGCGAGGCCCGCCCCGGTGGCGACGGTGTTCTCGCTGTCCACCACGGCCCGGTGCGCGAGTCCGGTCCGTTCCCGCACCAGGTCCAGGAAGGCGACGACGCGGCGCAGTGCCTCGCCCGCCGCGGGCCGCCCGTTGAGGGTCACCCTGTCGCGCCCGGCCGCAGGATCGCGGCACACGCGGGTGGTCGTCGGAAGGATGTCCAGGGTCATCGACAGGCTGTCGACACGGGGCAGCACCAGGTGTTCGTCCCGCTTGCCCCAGTACTTGACCAGGGCGATGTTCGGGTGCGCGACGGCGGTGGCTGGTACGGCGGTGTCCCGCGCGTGGGCGAGGGCGGTCAGGTGGTCAGAGCGCATCCTCGGCCGACCCTCTCAGCGGCACGACCCAGGTCCGCACGGCGCCTGCCGCGCGCAGCAGCCTGGTGACCTCGCCGGCCTGCTCCGGTCGGGTCAGGGCGATGACGCAGCCACCGAGGCCACCGCCAGTGATCTTGGCTCCGGGGCTGCCCGCCGTGAGCGCGGCGTCGACGAGGGCGTCGATGCGCTCGGTGCTGAGTCCGGCCGTCCTGAGGAGGTCGTGGTAGTCCGTCAGCCATGGACCCAGCTCCTCCGGACCGCCGTCGGCGAGGGCGCGACGGGCCCCTTCGATCAGCCGTGACGCGCGGTGCACGAACCTCTCCTTCGCTCCGTCCCGGTGCTGGAATCCTTCGCGCAGCACGTCAACCGCGTCCTTGGTGCGTCCCACGACACCGCTGTCCGCGATGACGAGCAGGCCGTGGCAGCCGATGGTCAGTTCCTCGGTCCCGCCGCGCAGGAACAGCAGCGGGGCCGCCGCGCCGACGGCCCGTGCGTCGACGCCGCTGGAACGGCCGTGCGCCACGTTCTCGGCCGTCTGCACCAGGTCGTACGTCTCACTCTCCGCGATGTCGCGGCCGTGGAGATCGGCGAGGGCGTGGACGACCGCACGCGCGCAGGCGGCGCTGGAGCCGAGCCCCCGGCCGGGTGGGATCCCGGCATCGATGGTCACGTCGGCGGGCGGGCTGTCGTCCACGCCCATGGTCGCCCTGAACTCGGTGATCAGACGGCGAAGGCCGTCGGATGCCTGGGTGATCATCGGCCGGGGCGGGGCACCGGTCGTCGTGAAGGACACCTCGCCCGGTACGTCGGCCCCGCGGCCGGACCAGCGGGCACGTGCCGTGACCGTCAGCCGCGGCACGGGAAAGGCGAGCGCCGGTGCCCCGTACACCACGGCGTGTTCCCCGAGCAGAATGACTTTGGCGTGGGCGCGGCCGATGCCGACGGATCGGGGTCGAGCGTCTCTCGACGCCCCTGACACCCCTGGCACCCCGTCCGTCGAGGTCGACAGAGTCACGGCACTCAACTCCCCTGGTCGTTTCCGCGGTGGTATCCGCATCGTCGGGCGCACTGGCTACCGTGGCTGAGGGGTCATGAGCAGGCGGCGGGGATGGAGGGTGGTCTCCGGCGCCGTGCGGACCCGATGGCCGGGCTCGGTGCTCAGCTTCCATTCCTGTGTCACCACATCGAGGATGACTTCGAGTTGCTGCCAGGCGAACGGCTCCCCGATACACCCCTTCGATCCGATTCCGAAGGGTATGTAGGAGGCGTCGGCCTGACCGAGTCGCAGGGAGAGCCACCGGTCGGGATCGAATCGGCTGGGATTCGGATAGCGCTCGGGGTCCCGGTGCAGCAGGTACGAACTGAACACCAGGTTCGTGCCCGCGGGAAGCGGATGGCCGCCGAGCTCGACGTCCGAGAGGGCCTTGCGGCAGGAGATCCACACCGGCGGATAGAGCCGCAGCACCTCCATGAGGAAGCGGAGCGTGTAGCTGGACGCACCCTGGTCGTGGCCGGCGCTTCCGCTGCGTCTCCGCGCCAGGTCCTTGAGGAGCAGTTCCTCGACCGACGGATCCGTGGAGAGCACGTACAGCGCCCATGACATGACGGAAGCCGTGGTGACCGTGGCCGCAGTCAACATCATGACCGCCTCTTCGCACGCTCCCTCCGCCGTCAGGAGACGGTTTCCCTCGTCGTCGGAGTCGGCCAGGAGAGCAGAGAGGTAGCCCGCCGTCGATTCGGGGGAATCCAGGAGATCGGCGATGCACGCCGTGAGCAGCTCGCGGAATTCCGCACGCGCCCGGGACAACCGCCAGGCAGCGCCGGGCCGGGCCGCGCGGGCCGCCGCCTTCCCGTGGAGCGGCTTCCTGATCATTTCCCAGGCCAGTCGGGAGAGACGCTCGCTCAGCGCCTTCGTCGTCTCGGGTGGAAGTCCGGTCATCAGTGTTTCCACGACGACCGCACAGGTGATCCGGCACATCTCGGACTGGATGTCCACGGATTCCCCGGCACGCCATGAGGACGTGAAGTCGCGAACGACATCGCGCATGACGGGAACGTACTCTTCGACTTTCGACGACCGCATATAGGGGTTGGCCAGGCGCCGGTAGTGCCGGTGCATGGTCTCGTCCTCCGACAGCATCCCCACCCTGCTGAGGTTTCTGGCCTTCCGGAAGAGCTCGCCCTTTCCGTAGTTCTTGCTCTCGCCCACCAGGATGGTGCGGACCAGGACCGGATCCCGGACGAAGACCGCGTCCACGCCGTCCACGGTCAGGCGGCGAAGCGCACGCCCGCGGAGGAGACTCTCCATCCGGCTGAACTGGAACACGGGACCGTCACGGTCCTTCAGTTCACCCGGCTCACCCGGCATACTCGTCTCAGCCGGGAAGAGGCCCACCGAGTTCGCCCGGCCCATCATGCCGACTCCGTGTCGCGAGCGGCGATATAGGCGGCATTCAACCGACTGACGGAGCGCCAGCGGTAGTACGACTGGAGTTTGTAGTACTCCTCTCCGTCTGACGTCACGGCGGCATAGACCATCTTGAGGTCGTCGACACCGTACGGGACACTCTTCACGAAGTGCTCGACCTTGGTGCCCAGCCGGGCGAAGAACGCCATCGGGTTCTCTGTCTTCACCCCGTAGGAGATTCGCTCGATCTTCATGGAATCCCAGTTCAGGGTGGTGTAGAGCCCGAACGACTTCGCGCAGAATGTAAACATCTGCTCACTCGGGTTCGGCAGTCCGATGTCCCGATGCATCGCCAGGACGGTATCCCGCTCGAAGCATTCCGCTGGTGCCGCGAAGTACAGGTTCATCGTTCGGCTGCGATAGTCGATCCCGATCACGTCCACCTTGTCGGCCAGGCCGTACCGGGTGAAGAATTCGGCATTCCCGGCCAGGCTCCGCGGCATCGACGCCAGGCCGGTCAGGCGCGCCAGCGTCTCGTGCTCACCCGCCGGGAAGTAGACCCAGATCTTCTTGAATCCGGAGATGACTCCGAGGTCGACGCCGTAGCTGTCGATGGGGCAGAGCTGTTGGAGGTCCGCGAGCAGATCGCCGACGGGGTGGTCCGTCTTCGCGATCAGACCGCTCGACAGGGCGACGGCGTACGGATCGGCCTCTCGGGGAAGGGTGAAGCGAGCGTCGAAATCTCCTTCGTGCCGGGCATTGGTGGCCACCCTGAAGGCGATCACGGCCTGCGGAAGCGCGTCCTCGAAAGCGGTGAGGACGGGCCAGACGGCGTCACGCGAAGCGGTCACGTCCAGTAGCTCGGCTGACTTCTCAATGGCTGCGTAGACACTTGCCACATCGACAGCGACTTCGGCACCCGGCATCGGTCACTCCAAAGAATCGGTTCTTGTATGTGCGTTGCGCATGTCGGGCCTTCGCGCCGCGAGCGCCGACGGGTGCGCCACCTGCGGGGGGCGTCCGGGCATGGCCGCGCGCCCCGCATCGCGGGGTGGGCCAACGGGACTCGTCCGGTCAGGCGACCTTGGTGGCGGACAGGATGGCCTGGACCGGGATGACGTCCGGTGGGATGTCGGCGGCGTCCTTGGTGATCGCCTTCGTCACCTTGAACCCGCACTCCTCCAGCCAGCTCTGATAGACCGACAGCTTCTGCGGGCCGCCCTGGCCCATGGTGCAGCCGATGAAGAAGGCCGGGAAGAAGTCGACGTTGTAGTTGTCGGTGTCCGTGATGTCCTCCGGATACACCGGCACCATGATGTTGACCTGGCCACCGACCTCCAGGGCCGCATGGACGCCGTGGAGGATCCTGACCACGTCGTCCTTGTCGAACATGTCCAGGAAGTGCTTGATCAGGACGATGTCGAAACCCTGGGGCACTCCGTCGAAGACATCACCGCCGATGAAGGAGCAGTGCTCCGCCACCCCGTGGGCCGTGAAGTTCGCCAGGGCCTCCTTCTCCTTCTCCGGCAGGTCGAAGGTGGTGACCCGCAACCCGGGGGACGCCTTGTGCGTGACGGTGTGGATCGCCCCGAGACCGGTGTTGCCGGCGAGGTCGAGCACCCGGGCGCCCGGCGGGATGTCGACGTTGCCGAAGAACCAGGGGTCGATGTTGGCGGTGACCGTGTTCATCAGGTTCGCCCAGGCGTCCCGCAGGTCCGGGTGGTCGGCCACCGCTCCGTACAGGGTGCCCTCGGTCACCCCGTACATCTCCCGCAGGCCGACGAGGGTGCCGGTCCGGGCGCTCTCGGAGAGGTGGAACAACTGCCGCAGCGCCACCACCTTGATCATGTTCATATAGGCGAGCGCGCGCTTCAGGTCGCTCGCGGCGACACCGGCGAGGCCGTCGAGGGTGTAGGCGCCGGTTGCCTCGTCGTGTGCGACGAAGCCCTCCTTGACCAGGAGGAGGAGTAGCTGCTCCACGGCATCCGGCTTGGTGCCGGTCGCCCGGCCCAGCTCGGTCGCGGTCAGGCCCGGGTTCTCCCTGATCCTGTCGACGAGGCGGAGTTCGAAGCAGGACAGCAGGGTCATGAACCGCGAGGGGCCCACCATGTACTCACGGAACCGGGCGAGGGTGGCTTCTGACGTCATGGGCTCGTCTCCTTCGGGAAAGTGGTTGTCCACCGCCGTGGCGGCCGGCCGGAAGTCACTCCCGGCCCTCGCGCTCGTCCTTGAGCCGGTCGGCCAGCGCGAGACGCTGGACCTTGAGGGTTCCGGTGCGCGGCAGTTCGGCCTCCGGGATCTGGACCGGATCCGCCAGTTGCGGGAAGTCGGCGACGGCCGCGCGCCAGCGGTCCAGGTCCAGCGGTTGGTCGCCGTGGGCACAGACCACGGGTACGGCCTCGGAGTCGGGGCCCTGGACCACGACCAGCTCACTCAGCTCCGGCAGCTTGGCGAGGACCGTGTCCTCGATCTCCAGGGAGCTGCGGACCCCGCGGATCATGTCGACCTCGCGGTCGAGCATGTGCAGACAGCCGAACCGGGTGAAGTAGCCGACGTCTCCGGTGCCCCACCACTCGCCGTCCCGGTTGCTGTCGTACCGCTCCTGCTCGCCGAAGTACGTCTTGGCCAGCGCCGGCCAGGAGACCTGGATGCGGCCGGGGTGCCGGGCCGTCGGTCGTTCTCCGTCGCGGCCGACGACGCGGACCTTCGCCGCGCCCAGCGGCATCCGCCAGCCGACGCAGCGGCCGTTGGCCCGGTGTGCGGAGCGGCGGAGGTAGGGGCGGCCGACAGCGGGTCCGACCTCGCTCTGCCCGTAGATCTGGAAGAACAGCGCGCCCCGCCGCTCGGACGACGTGAGCAGCCGACTCATCGTCCCGGGGTGGATCGCGTCGAAGGTGCTGCTGAAGTACTTCACCGAGGCGAAGGGCTTGCGCGGGTCATCAGCCAGCCCCTCCCACGCCATCAGCGAGTTGGGCAGCGCCTCGATGAGACCGGGCCGGTTCCGGAGGAACAGCTCGGCCACCGTGTCCGGGTCCGACTCGTTCATGAGCAACACCGGCATCTCCCTGAGGAGGGCCAGGGCCATTGCCGCGACGTTCCGCGAATGCACGAAGGGAATGTGGATCGCGACCTTCTCGCGCTTCCGGATCAGAGACAGCAGGCGCCACTGCGGTTTCAGCCGCAGGCCCTGGGTACGGGGCGTGTGCACGACCAGCTTGGGCACCCCGGTGGTGCCGGAGGTGTGGGTGATCACGGCGGCCTCATCGAGGTGCCGCACCACCGGTGCGACGCGCGGCGCCCCGGCCAGCGTGCCCAGTGATACGGTCCGCGGCCGTTCACCGGAGGCGATGATCACCTGTCGGGTGAGTCCCGACAGCGGCAGCTCAGCCAGCGCGTCGAGCTTGTGCTCATCGGTGAGCAGGGTCGGCCGGTCGACCCGCTGGAGCAGCGCACCGACGGTCACCGCGTCCAGGCTGGGCGAGAGCAGCACGGGCACCGCGCCGATCCGGGACGCCGCACAGGCCAGCACCCACACATCGGCGTTCGCCTTCTTGTGGATGACGATATGTGCGTCGGGGCGCACACCGGCGGCCCACAGCCGGGCCGCCAGATCGTCGACCAGTTCGGCGAGCCGGGCGACCGTCAGGTGCCTGCCGACCTCGGGAGCGACGTCCAGATCGTGATCGAGCGTGATCGCCGTCGTCGCGTTGACGGCCGCGGCCATGGCCGGCAGCAGGCCGATGTGGAGGCCGCGTTTCTGTATCGTTCGATAGGCGACTGAGCCGTTCATCCGGCTGTCTCCCTTGCGGTTGGGGGACGCCCGCTCACCGGGCGATGACCAGGGTGGCGGGCGGCGCGGAGTGGAACGAGACGGTCGTGAAGCCGGCCTTGACGAGCCAGTCGTGGTAGTCGGACCGCCGCCAGGTGCCGCCCCGTGCGCTCTTGAGCAGCATTTCCGCGGCGAAGATCAGCGGGAGGGCGGGACCGCCGCGGTCGTCGTCGACGACGTAGTCGCAGACCACCAGGGCACCGCCGGGCTTGAGCGCCTCGCGGAGGCGCGAGAAGACCGCGATGTTGTCCTCCGGCGACTCCTGGTGGGCGATGTGGGAGTACAGCGCGATGTCGTACTCCGCGGTGCCGAAGTCGGTGGTGTGGAAGTCACCGGCGACGGTGGTGAACCGGTCGGCGAGCCCGCGCTCCGCCAGCAGCCGGCGGGCGATCACATTGATCGGCTCCCAGTCGAGCTGGGTCGAGCGGGCCGCCGGATTGGCCGCCAGCCAGTTGGCCGAGTAGACGCCCGAACCACCGCCCACATCGAGGATGGCGACCGCGCCGGCATCGGCCAGCCCGAGCACCTCGGCGGCGATCCCGGCAGCCGGCACCGACTGCGCGGCGATGGCCGGCACGATCTCCTCCCAGTGCGGGTTGTCGGCCACCTCGGTCGTCGCGTTCCGCACCGGTCCGCCGGCTCGGACCACGTCCGGCAGGGCGGCCAGACCGCCCATGTGCTTCAGCTTCAGCCGGGCGAAGCCGCTCAGGGAGGTGGGTTTGCCGTCGACCAGGTAGCGGGACGCCTCCGGGGTGTTGCGGTACCGGCCCTCGGACAGCTCGACCAGTCCCACGCCGACGAGGCCGTCGAGGAGGGTCTGTGCGCCCCGCGGTGCGATACCGGCGCGCTCGGCCAGCTCCGCGGCCGTCCCGGCCCCGTCTTCGAGGTGGGTGAAGAGCGAGTGGCAGGCCGCGGCGCCGACGACACCGGTCGCCCAGTATCCGTTGATCAGCCGCAGTACGCCGTCCGGAGTCGGTTGCTCGTCCGTCATGCCGCCCCTCCTGGGGTCCGGGTGGACATCGGAAAGGCCCGCCGGGTGGCCCCCGAGTGGGTCCGTACCGCGCCGCGCAGGGCGTCCACGACCCGTTCGACCTGACTGGTGGCGAGCTCCGCGTGCATCGGTACGGACAGGTGGTGCTGGAAGAGCCGGGCCGAGACCGGGCACTTGTGCTTCGACTCGAACACCGGCTGCACATGGGTGGCGAAGGTGCCGTGCCCGCAGCCGATGCCCTTGGCGCGCAGCTCGGTCGCGACGGCCGCGCGGTCCACGCCCGGGTCCAACGTCACCATGTACGTCTGCCAGGCGTGGGTACGGTCATCCGGCACGAACGGCACCGTCAGCAGCTCTTCCGCGGCCAGCAGTTCGGTGTACTGCGCGGCGACGGCGGCACGACGGGCCAGCAGCTCATCGACCCGATTGAGCTGCACCTGGAGGATGGCCGCTGCGATGTCGGACAGCTTGTAGTTGTGGCCGATCCGGGTGAACTCCGGGATCGGCAGGCCGACGACCTCGCCCATGTCGAAGATGCTGCCGATGCCGAAGGAGGCGGACAGCCGCGCCTCCGCACCGATCTTCGGGTCGGCGGCGAGCAGCGCACCGCCCTCGCCGCTGCTCGCTCCCTTGCGTCCGTGGAAGGACAGGACACCCACCTCGGCGAGTGCGCCCGCCGCCCGACCCCGGTACGTGGCGCCGACGGCACAGGCGGCGTCCTCCACGAGGAAGAGTCCGTGGCGGTCGGCGATCGCCTGGAGTTCCACATAGTCGGCGGGGATGCCGACCGTGTCCACCGCGATCACACCGACCGTACGCGGGGTGATCAGGTCGGCCACCGCCTGCGGGTCCACGGTTCCGGTGTCGGCCCGCACATCGGCGCAGACGGGGACGGCGTCGAGGTACCGCACGGCGTGGGCGGGTGCCGGGAACCCGTAGTCGGCGACGATCACCTCGTCACCCGGCTTGACCCCGAGCGCCAGCAGGGACACATGGAGCGCGGCACCGGCGTTGCACATCGCGACGGCGTCGCCGACCCCGTACCTCCTCACCAGCCGGGCTTCCAGGGCCTTGCCCCGCGGGCCCTGTCCGGCCGGCCAGCCGGAGGCGAACACCGCGGCCACGGCATCCAGTTCCTGATGGCCGAGGCTCGCATGGACCAGGGGAATCGGCTCCATCGCGGTCACCCTCCGTTCCGCTGCGGGTTCGGCTCCCGGGCGGGATCCACCGCGTTCGACGGCGGCTCGAAGCGCAGCGGGGTGATCTGGCCGACGTCGTACCGCTGCCGCATCGCCGCCACGGCCGCGGGGTCCACCGCGGTACCGCGCGACCAGATCTCGGCTATCTCCTCGAAGTAGGACTCGTGTTCCGGCGATGGATAGCTCTGGAAGAGCATCTTCGCCGGCTTGTCCGTGGCGTTCCGGAACGCGTGCGGGGTGCCGGGGGGTACGAACATGCAGCTCCCTTCACCGGCCCGCACGACCCGGTCGCCCTTGGGGGACTGCCAGTGGTGCCAGGTATCGGTCGTGCGTTCGGTCGGTTCGAAGCACAGCAGGTCCAACTCCCCCTCCAAGACGTAGAAGAACTCTTGGGACTGGTGGTGGACATGCGCCCCGACGTCGAATCCGGGCGGAACGATCACTTCGAAGACCGATATGGCGGATCCCATCTCCTTGGTGGCCTTGAAGGTCACGTCCTGTGCCGGGGTGACCAGCTTTCTCCCGGCACCGGCCGGGATGATGAGGTCGGTCATGGCTCCGCTCCCTTTGCTCACGCGGGCGTTCAGGGGAAGGTCTGCTGCTCACACGGGTGTTCAGGCGATGGTCTGGCCCTGACACGGGTGTTCAGGCGATGGTCTGGTCCTGACACGGGCGTTCAGGCGAAGGACTGCGGGCCGTCGTCGGCCCCCCAGGTGCCGAGCGCCATCTCGGCGGTGATGCCGGGACCGAAACCTGCGATCAGGCCGGTCGCACCGGGCGTCGGCGTGTCCTCGTCGAACAGCCTGCGGGCGGCTTCGAGTACGACGGCGCTCGCGATGTTCCCGTACTCACGCAGGGTCGACCAACTGTGGCGGAACACCTCGCGGTCGACTTCGAGGAACTTCGCGAGGTCGTCGAGGATGCGTGGGCCGCCGGCGTGAATGAGGTAGAAGTCGAGCTTGCCGACGTCCCAGCTGTGGTCCTTCGCCAGCTCGCGCAGGACCGGCGCGAGCGGTTCCATGGTCCCCGGCACCCGGCGGTCCAGTTGGAAGTGGAAGCCGGTTTCCTTGACGGCGTAGGAGATCCAGTCCTCGGTGCCGGGTATCAGGTAGGAGGCGTTGCGCTCCAGATCGATGCCGACGCCCCCTTCGCCCCGTACAACGGCGGCGGCGACCGCGTCGCCGAACAGACCGTCCGAGAGCAGCGAGCCGATGTCGTCCGCGTCGGGCTGGTAGCAGAGCGAGCACAGTTCGCAGGAGACGATCAGGACGTTGCTGCCGGGGTGGGCCGCGCAGAAGTCATGGGCACGGTTGATCGCCGCACCGCCCGCCGCACAGCCGAGCTGGGCAATGGGTATCTGCCGGGTGTCGAAGCGGAAACCCAGGGTGTTGATGAGCCAGGCCGTCAGCGACGGCATCAGGAACCCGGTGCATGACACATAGATGATCGCGTCGATGTCACGGGCCCTGAGTTCGGCGTTGGCCAGGGCCTGCTCGATGACCTGGGGCGTGCGTTTCTTGGATTCGACCTCGTAGATGCGGTTGCGCTCCGCGAGGCCCGGGTGGTGGAGCGTCTTCTCGATGGGTTGGACGATGTGCCGCTTCTGGACACCGGTGTTCTGGATCAGCCGGAGCGCCAGGGCGAGTTGCGGCTTGCCGGCATGGGCTCGCGCGGCGAAATCCAGAGTCTCTTCCACGGTGATGATGTGTTCGGGCGCATTCATCGCCGGCTTGCATAGTCTCGGCATAGGGGGGATCCACTTCCTCAGAGTCTCGACAGGGCAGTGGGGTGGTGCGTGATGGCACCTCTCGTCCGCCATCCCGGTGTGGTGTGTTGAGGAGTTCCGCACGGTGGCCTGATCTGCCCGCCGATGAGTCAGGCAGTCGGACACACCCCCGGACGAACCCCGCACGGCACGGGCGGGCGGTCTCGTCGACCCTCGACACGGCAGCCCCCTCCGGCCGGTCGACGCGCTGAGGAGGTGCGGCGGGGCCACGACGGCCGGGCTACGGAGCGAGGGCGTTCGCCGTGGCGGCCGGTCGGTCGGACGTCGGCCATTGACGGAGAGTCGCGCCCGCATTTCGAGGGGAGGGAGTGCGCCTGCCCGGACCGTGTGGCTGACTGCCGCGGATCACCGGGGGCCTCAGCCTCGCCCGCGAGCAACGGCGGACGGCGGTCGATCCACTGCCTCGCGGCTGTTTTCGGGCAGGGAGGGTGTGCCGAAATAGTGACACAGGGCCGGCCCCGCACCAAGCGAACCACTGAGTGACCTGGGTCACATATCGAGATCTGGTGAAATCGGGATCCGCGTCGCTCCCGGACCGCCACCAGGGCCAACGATCCGCAGCCGGGGCCGGATCCGGATTCGCCCGGACGGCGAATGCCGGCCACACCCTTGCCGCACACCTCACTCCGCCCGTGCGCCCCTGGGTCGTGTCTTCACAGGCCGTCCGCCTGCCGCGCCCGGCACGCACACTCTCTGGGCCTCACCCTCCGGCCACCCCGGGCGGCGGCTCCGAGAACCCATCAGAATGAGCCATTCATGCCTCGCTCGCCCTCATGGTGACTCCCCCGCACCCCCACTCTCCGGTGAGCCGCCACGCGCCACCCTGGTCCACACTCCATTGGTACGGACCGCACGGGCGGGGACAGCCCACGCGACCCGGCGACCCCGACCGGGAAGACACGGCACCGGCCGGGGGTCATCGGCCTGATGGCGGGTCACACTCGGCGCACACCCCTCCATGCCTGCCCTTCGACTGCCCGTCGCACGATCCCGACAGGGGGATCCCACCAGCGGTGCGCGGAACGCCACGGGCCGCAGGTGCGCGCACTCCTGACCGGCCCGCCAGTCGGGCGGGGTGGCTCATGGAACACGACCCCGAGACCGGGTCGATGGCGGCTCCACACGGAACAGGGACGGCCAACCACCGTCCGACGACCGGTGCCCCCAAGGGCGCGTCCGAAAGCCGATCTTGTCACGGCACTATCCGGACCGCATGATTCCTATCGCATGTCTTGACAGGACCATGATCACGCGGTGGCCGGGAACCCGGACACCCCACCCGTCCGGGACCCACGCACCGGCTACCGCGGCAGAGCAGAGTCGAGAGACACAGGCGTCTCCCACCCCCCACGAGACATAGACGTCTCCCACCCCCGGCAAGGCGACCGGTCGGAGGCGTACGCCTGCCACCGGCCGGCTCCGGGGGCCTCCCCGACCCCCCACGAAGGGAACAGCACCATGTCCACGGGACACCCTCCGGGCCGTGAAACGCGCACCACTGTCGCCATCACCCGCCCCGCCGTCGTCGTGCCCGAACATGTGGTGACCCAGGACGAGATCATCGCCGCACTCGGCGAACTGTTCGCGGACGTCCCCCATGTCGAGCGAGGGCTCGACCTGATGCGCAGCACGACGGTGGAGACCCGACGCATGGTGGCCGGACTGAAGGAGATGCTCTCCGACCGGCCCTTCGGCGTCCGCAACGCCCGCTACACCGAGGAGGCCGTCCGGCTCGGCGCGGAAGCGGCGCGACAGGCGCTCGACACCGCGGGCGTCGCCGCAGCGGAGGTGGACTACCTGGTGTTCGTCTCGTGCACGGGCTACGCACTGCCCGGGCCGGACGCGTACATCGCCCAGGAAATCGGCTGTCGTCCGACGATGCGCCGCACACCGATCCAGCAACTGGGCTGCGCTGCGGGGGCCTCCGCCCTGGCCGAGGCGTTCCACTACCTTCAAGCCTATCCGGACGCCACCGCCCTGGTCGTCGCGGCCGAACTCAGCTCCCTGTCGTTCCAGCCGGGCGAGCACACGCTGAGCGATTTCATCTCCAATGGCATCTTCGGCGACGGCGCGGCAGCCGCCGTCCTACGCCGCGCCGCGCCCGCTGCCACGGGCTTTCACATCCGGGGCGCCCGACAACACCTCCTGCCCGCGTCGCAGTCCGTGATCGCGGGACGTACATCCGAGCGGGGACTGCACTTCAGAACCGATCCGCGGGTACGCAGCACCGTGCCCAAGGTGATACCCGAGATCGAGTCCTTCCTGGCCGAGTTCGGCTGCGAACCCGGTTCCCTGAGCTTCTGCGTCTCGCACACGGGCGGCCCGCTGATCATGGACGGCGTCGAGGAGGGCCTGTCACTTCCTCCGGGAACCCTGCGGCACAGCCGCGCGAGTATGGCTCGGATGGGAAACACCTCAAGCGTCTCGGTGTTCGACGTGCTCAGGCGCCACCACGACGACGGATCACCCGCACATGGGTCCCCGGGTCTCATCGTCGCGTTCGGGCCCGGCTTCACCACGGAGATCATCGCGGGGGCGTGGAACGACGGTGCGACGGCGTGACGCACGGCCCGCAGCAGGCCGGGGAGGAGATGGTGGCTCCCCCTGCCGGGGGGATTCCTCAGTAGTGGGGGGAGGTCATCGGCGCCGGGTCAGGGGGCGGCCGGGGCGATGGCGTCCAGGGATTCGGGGAGCGTCTGGCCGCCATCAACGGTAAGTGTCTGGCCAGTGATGAACGCGGCCTCGTCGGAAGCGAGGAAGAGCACCGCGTGCGCGATGTCCGAGGTCTCGCCCAGCCGGCCCAGGGGGATCGATGCGGCCATACCGCGCAGATACTCCTCGCCCAGCTCGGCGAGACCTTCGGTGCGGACATTGCCCGGCAGGACGGCGTTGATGGTGATGCCGTGGGGTGCCAGCTCAAGGGCGGCGCCACGGAGAAAGCCCAGTTGACCCGCCTTGCTCGCGCCGTAGTGGGACCACCCGGCATACCCGGTGGTGGGGCCGGTGATCGAGGAGGTGAGGATGACCCTGCCGCGCCCGGCGCCCTCCATCGTCGGCAAGCAGGCCCGGACGGCGAGAATGCCGCCGCGGAGATTGACGTCCAGGACCTCGTCCACATCATCGGCGGTCATCTCGCGCAGCGGCTTCTCGGGAAAGATCCCGGCGTTGGCGCAGAGTACGTCGATGCCTCCGTGCAGGCGTACGGCCTCGGCCGCCATCTCGTCGATGGCGGCCGGGGTTCGCAGGTCGACTCCCCTTCCCGTGACCCGGCCGCCGGTGGTGCGGGCGAGGCCCTCCGCGACGGCGCACGCGGTCCGTTCGTCCCTGCCCGTGAGGAGTACGGCAGCGCCCTGACGGGCGAAGAGTTCGGCGATCCCGTATCCGATGCCGCGCGTCCCGCCGGTGACGATGACCGAGCGGTTCTCCCAGCGCGTGAAAGTCATGCGGTGTGTTCCTCCTCAACTGTGCGCCGGGGATCACGGACGCCACCCGGCTGACGCGGTCCCCCCGGCGGGGGGCCCGGGCAAGCTCGGAGCATACGGGCCGGCACGAACGTACCGATCTGTTTCAGGACTTCCGGGGTACGGAGGCTCGGGACGTCATGAGCGGCTGAATGCGGGTGCCGAAGCTCTCCACGCCTTCGATGAATTCATCGAAGACCAGAATGATCCCTTTGACGCCATGGACCTCACTGACCTGGTCGAGCATCCTCGCGACGCTGCCGTAAGACCCGACGAGGGTTCCCATATTGAGGTTCACGGCACCCTCGGGCAGCGCTACCGATTTCGCGGTCGAGGAATCGTCGGCGTCCTTGTCCTTCGCCGTCTGCACGGTCAAATACCCCAGTGCCGCAAGGTCGGCGTTGTCGTGGTAATCCTTCCACTTCGCCTGCGCGGCCCGGTCGGTCTCGTCCGCGATGACCATGAAGAGTGCGAACGCACCGACGTCACGGCCGGTCGTGCGGGTGTGTTCGGCGAGCGTGGCGGTGGCGGCGGAGAGTGCGAGCGGGGTGTTGACCCCACTGCCCAGGATGAAGTTCCCGTCGGCGTACTCGGCGGCGAACCTCATCCCCGTACCGCTCTGCCCGGCAGCGAGGATGTCGATGGATCCGCTCGCCGGGCGCGGGGACAGCACACAGCCGTCCATTCGGTAGAACTCGCCCTGGAAATCGCTGGTACCGGTGCTCCATAACTGGCGCAGTACGGTGGTGTACTCGGCGGCGCGCGCATAGCGGTTGGCGAAGTGCTCGTCTCCGGGCCACAGGCCCATCTGGGCGTACTCGGCGGGGGCCCAGCCGCTGACGATATTGACGCCGGCCCGACCGGGGGCGATCGAGTCGATGGTCACCGCCATCCGGGCGGCCATCGCCGGAGGCAGCGCGAGGATGGGGGCGGAGGCGTACAGCCTGATCCGTTCCGTCACGGCAGCCAGTGCGGCCGTCAGGGTGAACGACTCAAGGCAGTGATCCCAGAATTCCGTCTCCCCACCGAATCCCTTGAGCTTGACCATCGACAAGGCGAAGTCCAGTCCGTGCTCTTCGGCCCGCTGCACGATGGTCTTGTTCAGTTCGAAGGTCGGCATGTACTGCGGAGAACTCTTGGAAATGAGCCAGCCGTTGTTACCGATGGGGAGGAACACTCCGATGTCCACGCCACTCCTCAGTCGTGAGGGCAGGCAACCCACCGGCTCTCCCCGCCCTTACCACCATCCTGTCGCGGGCCATCCTGCCCAAGGCACGGTGCGGTACACAACGGCCGCGCCACCGGTCCTCCATCGGCGGGACCGACCCGTGTCGTGGCCACCGGACCACAGCGTCGCGAGCGCCCGACCCGTGTTGTCACACCCGCGTCATACGCTTTCGTCATGAGCGTCTCTCTCTACTACAGCGCGCACCGCACGACCCCCCTGACCGAGGCGGAGTCGGCCTCCGTCACGCGCATCGCCGCCGCGCACATGGCATCGCTCCCGTATGAGGACGAGGAAAGCCTGTACCTGTACGACCAGGACGCGGACGCACCGCGGGAAGTCGTCGCCGGGTCCACCAAGATGCCGTTCGACCCCACGCGGCTGCTGCCGGTGATCGCCCATCTGCTGGATTCCGTGTCGGCCCTGCGCCAGGCGATACCCGATGCCGAGTGGCGCGTCCACCTGGACGACCTCGACGTCCCCTGGGACGAAGCGGAGGGATACGCCCTGCCCGGGATGCGGGACGCGGCCCTGACCGGGTGACTCGCGGCGGTCCACGCCGGGGGCGGGACGGCGCGGGAGGAGAGCAGGCCAGGGGTTATGTCCGCATGTCAGACGGGTCGAACCCAATCTCCGTGGGGACAGCACGAATTCATGGAACGGTCAGGGAACGAGAATCACCCTCGCCCCCTCCTTCCTCATGTCGGGCCCATGACATGGGCCCGTGAAGCGGGCTCCGACGGTGGGCCCGGGTTCGCGGGAGGCCCATGCGGCTCCCCAGTCAGGAGAGGCATCATGCAGCGACGTACCTTCCTCACCGGCACCCTGCTCGGCGCGGCCTTGGCCACTGTGCCGATCACCGCGCTGACCACCACCAGTGCCTCCGCCGCCACGGTGACCGTCAGCTCCATCGCCGACCTCCAGCGGGAGATCGACCGCGCCGCGCCCGGCGACCGGATCGTCCTGACCAACGGCACCTACAACGTCCCCGCCGCCGGCATCCGGATCTCGGGCAAGCACGGCGTCGGCACCCACATCACCATCGTCTCCCAGAGCCGGGGCGGCGTGGTGCTCCAGGGCGACAAGAGCTTCGTCCTGAGCAATTCCAGTGGCATCACCATCAGCGGCTTCGCCTTCCGCCAGCGGGACGAGCTGGTGATCCCGGCCAACTGCTCCGACATCCGGCTCACCCGCAACGACTTCAAGTTCGCCGACCTCACGGGCGTCCACTGGGTCGTGGTGAAGGCCAACGGGGTCAAGATCGACCGAAACTACTTCCACGACCGCTCCACGTCGGGCGTGTTCCTCGTCGCCGACGGCCCCGACGCCCCTGTCGACCCCGACAGGGAGACGATGGTCAAGGGCCTCACCATCCTCCGCAACCACTTCGCCCGGCACACCTACCCCGGGGACAACGGCGGCGAGTCCATCCGGCTCGGCGCCAGCCACCGGGCTCTCGACAACGCCGGGGCCGTGGTGGAGTACAACCTCTTCGAGCAGTGCGACGGGGACCCCGAGGCCATCTCGGTGAAGTCCTCCAACAACTTCATCCGCTACAACACCCTCCGCAACTGCGCCGGGGGCATCGTGCTGCGCCACGGCAACGGCACGCTCGTGCACGGCAACCACCTCGTCGGCGGAGTCGCGGGCATCCGCATCTACGGGAATGACCACAAGGTGTTCAACAACCACCTGACCGGACTGTCCGATCGCGCCCTCGTGATCGGCAGCGGCTCGGTCCGCGACCACCTGCCCGGCGACCTCCCGGCCCAGCAGAAGGGCAACGACGCCTGCGACCGGGTGCTGATCACGCACAACAGCCTGGTCCACAACGCCCGCACCATCGTGGGCGAGAACCGCGCCCATGAGCCCCGGGACGTGGTCCTCAGCAACAACATCCTGGTCGCCGACTCGGACAGCCTGGTCGCCCTGGGGCAGAACACCGGCTTCACCTGGCAGGGCAATCTGCTGTGGGGCACGGCGACCAACGGCACCATCCCCTCCGGCGGCTTCGTCCGGACCAACCCCCGCCTCCAGGAGGGTACCGACGGGGTGTTCCGTCTCCTGTCGAACAGCCCGGCCATCGGCGCGGCCGTGCCGACGACCCATGCCGTGAACGACGACCTCGACGGCCACCCGCGTGGCAGCAGCCGTGACATCGGCTCGGACCAGTACACGACCGCCGCGCCGCTCCGTTCCCCGCTGACCGTCGCGGACGTGGGCCCGAACGCCGCGTGATTCCCGCATGAGCGCCGCTCCGGTACGGGTCACCACCCGGCGACCCGTACCGGAGCCCGGGACCGGGTGCGCGTGCCGGTGAACCCCTGTGCGGGTGGCCGGTCGTCGTCCCCGTGACCTGCACTCCGGTCCCGTCGCCCGCGTGGATGATGATCGGACCCGTACTCCGGTCAAGGATGGCTGTGCTCGGGCCGCCACCAGGGAGGCCGCATAGGGGGCGGCACGGACACATACGCCCATTCAGGTGGATTGGTGTGCGCACTCGGCCGCGGGGTGTGACCCGCTGCCATGATGCGGTCACCGAGACAGCCACCTGTTTGGAGTACTCCAACATGACTGCGCAGGACCGGGGAAACAACCACGCCGACAGCGAACTGCTGGACCTGGCCGATCAGAAGCTGATCCGTGATCCGTTCACTTCCTACACACCCATCCGTGAGCGCGAGCAGATGGTCCGGGGCGGCATCCCGGGTGTGGACCCCATGTGGGTGGCCACCCGCCACGACGACATCCGGACGATCATGAGCGGCGCCCACTTCACCATCGACGCCAAGACCGCCCCCGGCGGTCCGGTGGCCCACCGCACCGAACAGACCTGGCAGGCCCGCGGCATGTACGCGGAGCACGAGAAATACCTGCGCGCCGGAATCTTCGACTCCGACGGCTCCGACCACCGCCGGCTGCGCGGTTTGGTCACCGCCGCGTTCTCTCCACGCCGCGTGGCCGCGCTGCGCCCCAGGATCAAGGCCATCGCCACTCAACTGCTGGACCGCCTGCCGGAGCACGCAGAGGACGGCGTCGTCGATCTGATCGAGCACTTCGCCCGGCCACTGCCCATCACCGTCATCTGTGAGCTGATCGCCGTCCCCGAAGCGGACCGGGAGCGCTGGCGGGCACGGAGCGCCACGCTGACCGCCGGCGTCTGCGGTGACGAACTCGGCGACGCGCTCGCCGGCATGGTCGACGACGCCCACGCCCTCGTCGAGCTGCACTCCACCCACCCCGGCAGCGACCTCGTCTCCGAACTACTCGCCCCCCACCACCGCGACCGACTGAGCACCGACGAACTGGTCGCCCTCATCACCAACCTGGTCGTCGCGGGGCACATCACCACCGTCAACCTCATCTCCAACAGCACCGAAGCCCTCCTCACCCACCCCGACCAACTCACCCTGTTGCGCGAGGACCCCACCCTCATGCCACACGCCGTCGACGAACTCATGCGCTACTGCGGGCCCGTCGTCCGAGCGCTCCCCCGCTACGCGACCTGCGACACCACCGTCGGCGGCACCCCGGTACGCACCGGGGAGGCCGTCCTGCCGATCGTGTCCGCGGCCAACCGGGACCCCGCCGTCTTCGCCGAACCCGACCGCCTCGACCTCACCCGCACCCGCCACAGCCGGGAACCCCACCTCGGCTTCGGACACGGCGTCCACCGCTGCCTGGGTGCGCACCTCGCGCAGGAAGAGACCGCCATCGCCCTGACCGAGCTGCTCGCCCGCGTCCCCGAACTGCGACTCGCCACCGATCCGCGAGATCTGCAACGCGGCAGCAACCCCGTCAACTGGCACCTGAAAGCCCTCCCCGTACGCCTGTGATCACACGACCGCGCAGGGCGTGACAACGAGCGACGCCCTCGCGCGGCCGTCTCCACCGCAGCGGCGGTTCAGCGGACTTTCGCGTTGCCCGCGTAGGGCAGCAGGGCCATCTCGCGGGCGTTCTTGATGGCAGCGGCGAGCCGGCGCTGCTGCTGGGCGGTGACACGGGTGACGCGACGACTGCGGATCTTGCCGCGGTCGGAGATGAACCTGCGCAGCAGATCGGTGTCCTTGTAGTCGATGTAGGTGATCCCGGCCGCGTCGAGCGGGTTGGGGCGGGACTTGAGCGGCGTACGGAATTCCGGGCGGCGGGCCATGAGGGCTGCTCCTTGCGTGTGCGAAGGCGTCGTATCGGCGGAGGTCAGGCGGGGTCGAGGAGCGCGTCGAAGGCGGCGGGGAGGTGCTTCCACGCCTCACGTCCGGCGGCGTACTCGATATCCGTCAGAAGACAGGAGTCGAGGAGTTGTTCGAGCCCCTCCCGGTCCAGTCCGGGAGAGGTGAAGACGAGGTGCTGGCAGCAGTCGCCGTGTTCGGGGTGCCAGTCCAGTGACGCTGCGGCCTGGCGCATGGGTGGGACCAGTTCCCAGGCGGCGTCGGGCAGCGAGGCCAGCCACGGGCCGACGTTCTCCACGCAGAGCGCACCGCCCGCGGCGTCCCAGGCGAGCAGGGTATCGGGGCGATCGGCGAGCCAGAACCGGCCGCGACTGCGCGCGGCCGCACAGCACAGGTCCTCCAACGCATCGTAAAGGCGCTCAGGATGGAAGGGTCGGCGACGGCGCCAGACGAGCGTGGTCACCCCGGCGTCGTCAGCGTTCTGGGGCAGCAGCGCGCACGCCGGATGCTGAGCGGCGGCCGCCGCCTCGACGTCAAAGCCGGCGAAGGCGACCTCGGCGAGTTCGCCGGAGTCTGACGCCACCTGGCGGGCGGTGGGGTGCAGTTGCGCGAGCAGGGCGCGGTCCTCACCGTCCGCCTCCTCATTGTCGACCAGGGCGAGGACGGGGGCGTACTCCAGTTGACGGGCCCAGGTGTCACTGACGGTGCGCCGGTCGGTGGGAGCGGCCTCCAGACCCACTTCGGCCAGGTCGTCGCCGTTGGCCAGATAGGGCAGCACGAGTACGGGGTCCACGGCGGTGATCACGTTCGTGAGGATCAGGTCGTCGCCCGCGTGGGCGGCGACCACCTCCGCCATACCCTTCGGTTCGACCGAGTCCCACAGCTCGACGACGGCGAGCCGCGTCAGGCCGCGGCTGGCCAGCCGCTTCAGCTCGGGGACGAGGTCCTCGCGGAGGGCGCAGCATGCGCAGTCGTTGACCAGCGGGGTCTCTCCGTCGCACAGGGGTCCGGAGGCGTCGCGCATCCGACGGCGAACGGTTCCGCTGCCCGCGTCGGACAGGTCGTGATGCAGGGCGACGCTGCCGGGGACGGCCCGCAGGAGCCCGTCGACGACTTCCCTGCGGGCGTCGGCGTGGAGTCCGGCGACGAGGACGACGGCCAGTCGTGGGTCCTGTTCCATCACCGGTCCCCGTAGCGGCGCTCGAAGCGTTCGACGCGGCCAGCGGTGTCCAGGACGCGGGCGGTGCCGGTGTAGAAGGGGTGGCTCATCGAGGAGATCTCGACGTCGACCAGCGGGTAGGTGTGGCCGTCCTCCCACTCGATCGTCTTGTCACTGGTCATCGTGGAGCGGGTGAGGAAGGCGTGGTTCGAGGCGGTGTCCCGGAAGACGACGGGGCCGTAGTCGGGGTGGATGCCGGGCTTCATGGCGGAGGCGGGCCTTTCTGGGGGGACGGGGCGTGGGCCGTAGGAGGGTTCAGCGTTCTTCGCGGAAGTCGACGTGGCGGCGGGCGACGGGGTCGTACTTGCGCAGCACCATGCGGTCGGGGTCGTTGCGCCGGTTCTTGCGGGTGACGTAGGTGAAGCCGGTGCCCACGGTGGAGCGCAGCTTGATGATCGGGCGGAGTTCGTTGCGTGCCATGAGGCTAGTATATGGGAATGATTTCCATTACCAATAACTGATGGCCACAGAGAGAGGCAGGTAACACACCCATGTCCGCCCACTGCCAGCTGACCGGCGCCAAGCCGGGCTTCGGCAACCAGATCTCCCACTCGCACCGGCGCACCTCACGCCGGTTCAACCCGAACATCCAGCACAAGCGCTACTGGCTCCCGAGCGAGGGGCGCAACGTCCGCCTGACCTTGAGCGCCAAGGCGATCAAAACGGTGGACGCCATCGGCATCGAGGCCGCCGTCACCCGGATCCGGGCGCGCGGAGGGAAGGTCTGATGGCGAAGAAGAGCAAGATCGCGCAGAACGAGAGGCGCAAGGAGATCGTCGAGCGGTACGCCGACCGGCGGGCCGAGCTCAAAGGGGTCATCCGCCACCCGTCCACCACCCCGGCCGAGCGCGAGGCCGCACAGGCGGAGCTGCGCCGACAGCCGCGCGACGCCAGCGCCACCCGCGTGCGCAACCGCGACAGCGTGGACGGCCGCCCCCGCGGCTACCTGCGCAGGTTCGGCCTCTCCCGAGTCCGCGCCCGACAGCAGGCGCACGCCGGTTTTCTGCCCGGGGTGACCAAAGCATCCTGGTGACCGGGGATCACTGATACCCGCGACCCGGCCCACCCGGCCCGGGTCGCGGCCCCACCCGGCCCGGGTCGCGGTCCGACGCCACCGTTTCGGCCGGTTCCCATGCCGTCGGCGTCCCAGCTGGCGCCCCCCTCAGCGAGTAGCGCGACATCGACGCGACAGCGGGCGCACTGGCCCGACTCGTCATGACTCGGGGCGCCGGGGGGCACCACGAATCTCCGACGCCTTCGGCCACCCGCGGAACGGTCTACTCAGAGCCTGGGCAAGGACCTTACCTTCTGGTAACTTGCAGCACTGTTACCCAAGGTAACAGGCATTGTCGTCCCTGTGATCAACTCACGAGCTGAGGGAGTCATGCACAAGAACCCCACCCGGTACCTGACCGCGGCGCTGGTCACCGCGCTCGCCACCACCACTACGGCGGTCGCGTCAACCGCCACTCCGCCCACCGCGACCACTCCCGCCGCGGCATCAAAGGCCACGGCTCCGGCGGCTCCGGACCCCTTCTACACCTACGACGGCGCCAAGCCCCTGCCCTCCTTCGCCCCGGGCGACGTACTCAAGACGCGGACGCTCCCGTACCACGTCATCGGCGCTCCGACTCCGGTCAAAGCGATCCAACTGCTGTACCGCACCACCGACGCCCAGGGCCGCCCGACGGCCGGCGTGACCTCGGTGGTGAGGGCCCCGGGCGGCGATGGCCGCAAGGCCGTGTCGTACCAGTCGGCCTACGACTCGCTCAGCCCCGAGGACGCTCCGTCCCGGGCGATCGCGGGCGATGTCCGCCTCGGCGGCCTCATCCCGAACGCCGAGTCCGTCGTCCTGGTGCCGCTGCTGCTCAAGGGCTATGACGTCGTCATCCCGGACACCGAGGGGCAGACCGCCAACTTCGCGGCAGGACCGGAGTACGGCGCCACCACCCTGGACTCGATCCGGGCCGCCACTAGATCTTCGGCGACCGGCATGGGCGCCGAGACCCGGTTCGCCCTGGCCGGGTACTCCGGCGGCGCCATCGCCACCCACTGGGCCGCAGTCCGCGCGCCCCAGTACGCCCCCGAGGTGAACCGCAGGCTGGTGGGTTTCGCCGAGGGTGGACTGCTCGTCGCCCCGGCCCGCAACCTCAAGTACGTCGATGGCAGCCTGGTCTGGGCCGGCGTCATTCCCATGGCTCTCATCGGGGCGGCCCGCGCCTACGACATCGACCTCAAGCACTACATGAGCGACTACGGCCGGAAGGTCTACGACAAGCTCGAACACGCCTCAATCATCAACGTGTTGGCCCAGTACCCCGGCCTGACCTGGAAGAAGCTCGCGAAGCCGCAGTACGCCAACCCCAACTCCGTGCCGGAGTTCGTCGAGGCGGTCAACAAGCTCAACCTCGGCCAGGCCCCCACCCCGACCATCCCCGGGTACATCGCGCAGGGTAACGGCGGCGTCCTGGAGGGAACCTTCAGCAACCACCCGGGGATCGGCACCGGTGACGGCGTCATGGTCTCCGGAGACGTACGTACGCTCGCCCGGCAGTACTGCGCCGACGGCAACACATCGATCAAGTACCAGCAGTACGGCCTGCTCAGCCACGGCGGAACCACCGTGCCCTGGGCAGCCGTCGCGCTCGGCTGGCTGGACGACCGGTTCGCGGGCAAGAACCCACCATCCGACTGCGGCAGGATCCCCGCAGGCAATTCACTCGCACCGGAACGGCCGGCGCCTAACTCCTGACACATCCAGATCACCAGCGTGGGAACAGCCCGCACCGCCCGTCTTCCTCCCCCCGTCCGCGCGCCCCTCAGCCTCACCAACGCCTATCGCCGTGGTCGCACCGATGACGTCCCCTCCTCGTCGATGAGCGCGACGTGGTCGCCGTCAACCAACCCTTCCCGAACAGGCGCCGGCTGAAGTTCCCGGCCGCCCGGCGGCATTGCGCCCCGGGCGGCCTCCTCCTCACCCCCCGCTCCACCACCAGCGTCGGAGAGCCCCGCCCGCACGGCCGCCCGCGTTCGTCTCGAAACCCCGGGCGATCGGCCCGGGGGCTGGGGTGCTGCGTTGGCCGAGGCGGTGGATGCGCCGGATGAGGGCGCGGGCCGGGCGGTGGGCGTCGTCGGGACGACGCTTGTCAATCATGGTCTGGCGCCGCGGCTCTCGGTCCCGGTGAACCGCCCGCCCACGATGGATGGACGGTCCGCGTTCACCGGAACGGTCGGCTCAGCGCGCCTCACGGCCCCGGCGGGGCGCAGTAGAACGGGCAGGGCGAGGACGTCATTGCCGATGAACGAGGACTGCGGGTCCAGAGCGTTTTCCTCGTCCGCAAGCGCGATGTCCGGGAACCGGTCGAAGAGGGCGGGCAGCGCTATGGCGGCCTCCAGCCGGGCGAGCGGGGCGCCGAGACAGTAGTGGATGCCGTACCCGAAGGCCAGATGGTCCCTGTCCACGCGGTCGATCTTGAAGCCGTGCGCGGCGTCGTGGAACGACGGGTCCCGCCCGTGCGCCCCGAACCCGATGAGAATGGCCTCCCCGGCCGCTATGGTGACGCCCTCGCCGAGATCGATGTCACGGATCGCGAACCGCAGCGGAAGATGGACGACCGGCGGATGGAGCCGCAGGGTCTCCTCGATGGCATCGGCCCAGCGGGCGGGCTCGTTCAGCGTCGCGCTCAGCTGCTGACGGTGGGTGAGAAGCGCCCGGACGGCGTTTCCGATCAGCGCGATCGTGGTCTGGCTCCCGGCGCCGATCATCAGGAGCAGGGTAGAGATCAGCTCCGTCTCGGTGAGCCGGTCCCCCTCATGGGCGGTGAGCAGCAGACTGGTCATGTCATCGCCGGGCTCCCGCCGCTTCGCCTCCACGAGACGGTGCATGGCAGTGCTCAGCCCGCTCGTGATCCGCTCCGACTCCTCCTGGGGGACATCGGTGGCCAGGATCGCGTCGACGACGGAGAGCATGGCGGGGCGCTGGTCCTCGGGAACGCCGAAAAGATCGCAGATCACCCGGGTCGGCACACCGTGCGCGAAGTGCGCCCGGAGATCCACTACCGCGCCGTCCTCCAGGGCCTCCAGACCGTCCAGGAGGTCGGTGACGGCGGACTCGATCGAGGGCCGCAGCGACTGCATGCGTCGCGGTGTGAAAGCGGGTCCAATCAGCCTCCGTAACCGGGTGTGCTCGGCCCCCTCAGAGGTGGCCATGGAGTGGACGTCGATCCAGGGGGAGAGCCAGGGGACGGCGCCCGGCTGGTAACCGGTCCAGGTGCCACGGGCGTTCCTGGTGACATCGGGATGGGTGACCAGCCGCCTGACGACATCGCCGCGCGTGATGGACCAGGCGATGACGTTCTGGGGCAGCCGGACCCGCACGGCGGGCCCGATGGCGCGGAGTTCCTCGATCTGCTCGTACAGTCGGACACCCCCGTCGCTGGCAAGGACCGGGATGGAAACCTCGTGGCTGGTGGTCATGGGACACCTCCGGTCACGCGGGGGCGGCCGTCGGCGGGAGCGGCCACGATGGTGCGGTCTCGCTCCTGAGCACTGGGGCGCGCCGGTGCGTGGATGGAATGGACTTCGCGGCGACGGCGGGGAATCGGTACCGGGGATTGTGCTGCGCCCACTCAGGACTG
This sequence comes from Streptomyces sp. NPDC020965, assembly GCF_044333555.1. NCBI lineage: Bacteria > Bacillati > Actinomycetota > Actinomycetes > Kitasatosporales > Streptomycetaceae > Streptomyces > Streptomyces sp. NPDC020965. The sequence goes on along the minus strand of NZ_JBIRRE010000021.1, from coordinate 11,350 downwards.
CATAGAGGGAAATCAGCCTCTTGTCTGATTTCTGAGCCGATCCGGTGTGCGGGGAGCCGCCTTCGGGGAGCACGGTGCGCGCACGGTGTTGTTCAACGTCAGGTCTCCGGGTCCGCAACACCATCCAGCCGAGCGAACCGGTCGTGATCAGCTAGGTCCGGAAGGACTTGAGCGTCTGGTGGCCGCATGTGTCAGCCGCCAGGACACCAGCGGTGTCCCATTCGTCGGCCGCCGGGCCTCACCGCCCACCTCAACCCCGTCCGCGCACCCCTCAGCCTGGCCGGCGCCGCTAGACCGAGTGGTCCCCAACTGGTCCCCAAACCTGAAGCGCCGATGCCCTGCTGCGCCGAAACCGCCCGTCGGGATTCTCTGTGGGCAGAGGCTTTGCCGGAGGAGGCAGGCCGTGCGTGGGTGTCACTGAGCACCGGATGCGGAGGTGGCGGAAGCCGTGAAACCAGGCGATGGTCCGTTCCGCGACCCACCGGTGGACGCCGAGGCCGGATCCGTGTGGGACTCCGCGGCGGGCGATCACGGGTTTGACGCCGGTCTCCCGGACCAGGCGGCGGTACTTGTCGTGGTCGTAGCCGCGGTCGGCCAGGAGCGCGTTGGGCCGTCGGCGTGGCCGGCCGACAAGCCCTGCGATCTGCGGGATCTTCCGCGGCAGCGGCATCAGTTGGGTGACGTCATTGCGTTTCCCGCCGGTCAACGACACCGCGAGCGGGATGCCCTGCCCGTCGACGATCAGGTGGTGCTTGCTGCCCGACGGGGCTGGGCCCGCTTTTGGGCCTCGCCGAGCGGCCCTCACATGGGAGGAGTCGATCACCGCCCGGGACCAGTCCAGCTTAGGGCCTCTAATCGAGGCCCAGCACAACCTCAGCCCCGACCAGGTTGACCACAAGTCGGCAAAACACGGCAGTCCAGTTTGAGTGCGAGCTCAGCAAACGCTGACTTGGTAATGGGCCGTCGCCGAAACCGCGGGAGAGCCGGCCTCCTCGCTCATGAACTCGTCGGGCGGTTGGAGCGGTATCTCGCCCGCTGCCAACCGCTTCGCCGGACTCTCCGCTTGAGTCCGCAGTAGGCGCTGTCCTCTGATTCGGCGCCGAGCCCGCTGCGGTGGCTTTCTACAGTATCCGCCCGCTCCCCGCTGGTGCGGTGATGCCGAGTCCGGGCTGTGGCGCGAGGCACAATACACCGACCTTGCCGATGTGCTGGTTGAGCTGCACGCGGCGGGTTGCTTCGCCAACGTCGGACAGGGGGTGGACCTCCCCGACCGTCGGCTTGATCAGCCCGTACTCGAAGAGGCGGGTGCACTCGGCCATTTCCTGAAGGTTGGCACCGTGGCTGCCGATGATCCTCTTGATTTTCATCCACAGATACCGGTTGTCGTACTCGTGGTGATAGCCCGTGCTCGATCCGCAGGTCACGACGGTGCCACCACGGCGCACCACGAACACAGAGATGCCGAAGGTGGCCCGACCGGTATGTTCGAAGACGATATGAGGGTCCTCGCCGACCTCGCGGCGAATGATTGAGCCGAGCAGTTTGCCCGCCTTGATCGTAAGCGCTGGATCGTCCGTGGAACCGTCCAGACCGATCTTCTGACGGTTGATCACGACGTCGCAACCCCACTGGCGTGCGGCATCGACCTTCGCCTCCGAGCCGACGACACCGACGGCGATCCCGCCACCGCTTTTGACGAGTTGTGCGGCGAAGGCGCCCAGACCCCCCGCGGCTCCCCAGATGAGGACGATATCGCCCTGTTTCATCCGTGCGCCGCGGTCGCTCACCAGCATCCGGTACGCGGTGCCGGCGCACACGGGGATGCTGGCGGCATCCTCCCAGGTGAGGTTCGCCGGTTTGGCCAGGATCTGACTCGCCCGGGCCACGGCGAACTGCGCGAGGGCGCCGTAGTTGGTCTCGAAGCCCCATGCGAGTGGGTGGTCGGTCATGACGCTGTCCGCCTGGGCGGCGGGTGCCTGGTCGTCGATGTAGGTGGGGGTGGCGAGCACGTGGTCGCCGGGGCGCCAGCGCCGGACACCAGAGCCGACGCGCACCACAACACCGGATCCATCGGAGCCCAGGACGTGGAAGGGCTGATCGTGACGGGTGGCCCAGCCGCCCTCCTTCCCGAAGGCGCGCAGATACCGGAAAGTGGACAGCGGCTCGAACTTCGCCGACCAGACGGTGTTGTAGTTGATGGAGCTGGCCATCATGGCGATGAGGACTTCGTCGGGGGCGAGTTCGGGCATGGGGATCTCGCCGATGTGCAGGGAGCGGCGTACGTCTTTGTCGACGATCCCGCGGAAGATCTGTTCGTCCTCTATGCGCAGATGAGCGGCGGTGAAGTGGGAGGGGAGTTCGGCGCGTTCGATCTCCTCTCGCCCGCCCCCGCCTAAGACGACTTCGGTGAGTGACATGGTGTGTGCCTCCTTCACCGGTACGGCGGCTCGGCAGGCCGGTCGTACCGATCGGGGTCATGAGGGGCCGGTCCTTCCGGCCCCGGGAGAGGGGGTCAGGCGGTGAGTCCGCCGTCGATGGCAAGGCAGGCACCGGTGATGTAGGAACCGGCGCTGCTGGCGAGATGGACGATGGTCTGGGCGATATCGGAGGGGTCTCCATAGCGACCCAGCGCGATGTGGCTGCGCATGAAGTCGGAGTGCTCTGCGGCTGCGGGGTTCAGATCGGTGTCGATGTGGCCGACGGTGAGGAGGTTGATGGTGATGTTGGCGGGCGCGAGTTCCCGCGCCAGTGCACGGGTCATGCCGGTGAGTCCGGCTTTGGTGGCGCTGTAGAGCGAAACCGCGGCGTAGGGAGGTGGATAGGCCCGCTCGGCCAGAATGCTGCCGATGGTGATGATGCGTCCGCCGTCGCGCAGGTGTGGGACGGCGGCCTGAATGGCGAGGTAAGGGCCGCGGAAGTTGACGGCGATCAGCCGGTCGATGTCCTCCAGCGTCATTGCCTCGATCGGATTGACGATAGCGAGGCCGGCGTTGTTCACCAGGATGTCCAATCCGCGGAGCGTGTCGGCCGTGCCGGTGACCGCGGAGCGCAGGGCATCGGGGTCTCCGCTGTCGGCCCGGACCGCCCAGACACGGCGACCGAGTTCTTCGACCTCGCCCCTGAGGTGGCATGCCTGGTCGGCGCTGTGGAGGTAGGTGAAGCCCACATCCGCTCCGGCCCGGGCCAGATGCAGGACGGCGGCCCGGCCGATGCCCCGGGTTCCCCCCGTGACCAGCGCGTTCTTTCCCTCCAGTGGCAGTGTCATGGTGTCGCTCCCTCCGTGATGCCGGTGTGTGCGTCTCCTGCCGGGGAAAGTCCTGTCAGCCAGCGTTCGATGACCTCGGCGGTGTCGGCGGCATGTCGGTGCAGCAGCGAGAAGTGGTTCGCTTCGGCGTGGTGCACAGGCCCGGGAATCGGCCATGGCGCCAGCGGTGCTCGGGTACCGGGGAAGACCCGTGCGGCTCGGATCAGGAGGGTGGGGATGGGCAGCGGCCGCGGGTTCCAGTCGGTGAAGAGCCCGAAGTAGGCCCCGGTGGCAGCGAGTCCGTGATCACCGAGGGAGGTGGCGTTGGGCCGGCTCAGGCCGAGTCGCAGCACTGCCGCCGTCTGGTCCGGTGCGGTGTGCCCAGGGGGTGGTGTGTCGAGCAGCACGACCCCTGCCGGTGGGGTGCCCGCTGCGCAGAGCTCCGCGGCGACGGCGTGCGCCGCCCAGCCGCCTGAGGAGTGGCCCACGAGCACGGTGTCGCCGGCGTGCTGGCGGAGGGATTCTCCCTGGGTACGAGCGAAGTCGGCCAGGGTGTTCGGGACGTGGGTGCCCCGACGGTAGCCCGGTGGGGGCAACAGCCGCACGTCGCGTGAGCCTTGGAATGCGGCGGCGAGGCGGGCGTACTCAAACGGGCTGGCGCCGCCGAACAGGGAGGGCAGACAGATGAGGACAGGGCGGTTCGGGCTCCGTGCCAGCCGCACCAGCGGTGGCGCGTGCTCCGGGGAGGGGCCGGTGAAGACGGGTAGCAGCCGTCCTGCCCTGGTGAGCAGGTCCACTGCGGCCTGTGGTTCGGCATGCTCCAGCGCGTTGAGGACGAGTGCGACGAGTATGCCGGGAGGGGTGTCGGAGCCGCTCCCTGAGACCTCTTGGCGGGCTTCGACGACCGGAGCGCCGGATGGTGTGGGCGATGTCTGGGGATCGGGTGCGTCGGGGGGTGCGGGGTCCTTGACGCCCGCTGTCTGTCGCCCGGTGACGAGCGGGTGCAGATGCTGGGTGAGGGCGTTGGCGGTGGGGTGCTCCAGGAGTACTGCGAGGGGGAGGGGCAGACCGGTGGTATGGCTGAGCCGCTGGCGCAGTTGGGTGGCGGTGACGGAGTCGAAGCCCAGCGCGGACCACTCGGTGTCGGGATCGATGGCCTTCGGGCCGGAGTGCCCGAGGACGTTGGCCATCAGGGTGCGAACGGTCTCCAAGAGGAGCTCGGGATGGGATTCGAGGTCTGTGTGCTCCACCACAGGGGATGGTTGCCCGGTGGTCGCCTGTGCGGTCGCCCCGTGCCGGGCGGGTGCGAGCCAGAACCGTTGGTGCTGGAAGGCGTAGGGCGGCAGGGGCACCGGTGCCGTGGTGTCGCCGGAGAAGACCTGGTTCCAGTCGATGGCTCGGCCTTGCAGGTGTAACTGGGCGAGAGCGGCGACTGGCGGGCCCCCCTGGCCCCGGCGCAGTGTGCCGAGGGCGGCAGATTCACCGTTGGCGTCTTGCAGCATTGTGTCCAGTGCGGGGAGCAGGGTGGGGTGGGGGCTGACTTCGAGGTAGGTGGTGTGTCCGCTCTCCAGCAGCGCCTGCACCGTGTCCTGGAAACGGACCGTACGACGAATGTTGTGCCACCAATACCCCGCGTCAAGCCGCTCTCCGCTCAGCGGGCTGTCATGGGGGTAGCCATCGACAGTGGAGTGGAAAGGGTACCGAGTCGACCGCGAGCTGACCGACCCCCACTCGGCGAGTATCCGCGATCGCACCCGGTCCATGACCGGTCCGTGGGAAGGAAACCCGATCTCCAGAGCACGAGCACGAACACCCCCCGCAACACACTGAGCAGTCAACTCCTCCAAAGCCTGACGCTCACCAGAAACCACCGTCGCCGAGGGACTGTTCACCGCCGCGACAGACAACCGGCCCTCAAAGCGGGTAAGACGCTCCACCACCTCACCCTCACCGAGTGCCAACGACGCGATGTCACCCGCGCCCGCTAACTCCGCAATGGCACGCGAACGCAACACCACAACCCGCGCCGCATCCTCCAACGACAACGCACCCGCAATATGAGCAGCAGCAATCTCCCCCTGAGAATGACCGATCACCGCATCCGGGACGATGCCATACGACTCCCACAACCGCGCCAACGACACCATCACCGCCCACAACACCGGCTGCACCACACCCAACTCCGTCAAACCCGGAGCACCCACATCCCCCCGCAACACCGCAAGGAGATCCCACCCCACCCACAAACCCAACACCCCCGCACAGGCATCAAGATGCCGACGAAACACCGGCTCCACCTCATACAACTCCACCCCCATCCCCAACCACTGCGACCCCTGCCCAGGAAACACCCACACCAACTTCGCAGGACCATCGACGGGGGTGGTCCCGCGGCTCACAGCCGGGTGCGGGCGTCCCTGGGCCACAGCTTCGAGGGCGGCGGACAGTTCGGTCGCCGGGCAGGTGATGGCGGTGCGATGGGGAAAGTGGGTGCGGGTGGTCGCCAGGGCGCGTGCCACCGCGGCCGGAGCGAGGGCGGGGTGGGCGATCAGGTGTTCCGCGAGACGGGCGGCCTGGTCGCGCAGGGCTGCCGGGGCGCGACCGGAGAGCAGCCACAGCGGCGGGGAGGGGGAATCCGGGCGGGCGGACCCTGCTTCCGGTGCGGGCGGGGCCTGTTCAAGGATCAGATGGGCGTTGGTACCGGAGATCCCGAAGGAGGAGACCGCGGCGCGGCGCGGCCGGCCGGGGGCGTCTGGCCAGGGGCGAGGGTCGGTGAGCAAGCGGACGCCACCCGCTGACCAGTCCACATGTGGTGTGGGAGTGTCCAGATGCAGACTGCGCGGCAGCCGGCCGCGCTGGATCGAGAGCACGGTGGCGATCACGCCGGCCACTCCGGCAGCGGCGAGGGTGTGACCGATGTGCGACTTGACGGAGCCAATCAGCAGCGGGGTGCCGGTGCGGTCGCGTCCATAGGTCTCTAGGAGCGCCTCGGCTTCGATGGGGTCGCCGAGGGAGGTGCCGGTGCCGTGTGTCTCCACCGCGTCGATGTCGTGAGGGGACAGCGCGGCGTCGGCGAGTGCGGCTCGGATGACGCTCTGTTGCGCTGGTCCGTTGGGTGCGGTCAGACCGTTGGAGGCGCCGTCGTGGTTGAGGGCGGAGCCACGGATCACCGCCAGCACCCGGTGGCCGTTGCGGTGGGCGTCGGCGAGGCGCTCCAGCACGAGAACTCCCGCGCCTTCGGCCATCCCCATTCCGTCGGCGGCGGCGGAGAACGCCTTGCTGCGGCCATCGGAAGCCAGTACGCGTTGCCGGGAGAAGGTCTGGAAGCCATCCGGGCCGGTGAAGACGCTAACCCCACCGGCCAGTGCCAGGGTGCACTCACCACTACGCAATGCCCGGACGGCGAGGTGAACCGCGGTGAGGGAAGAGGAACAGGCCGTGTCCACACTGACCGCCGCGCCCCGCAGCCCCAGGGTGTAGGCGATCCGTCCTGAAGCGACGCTGGGAAGAGTGCCGGTGCCCGCGTACGCCTCCAGTTCGGGCGGATAGTGCCGCAGCTCGCCACCGTAGCCACTGGGTACGATCCCGGCGAACACTCCGGTGAGGGTGGAACGGAGTGAGGCGGGGACGATCCCGGAGTCCTCCAGCGCCGCCCAGGCGACCTCCAGCAGAATCCGCTGCTGAGGGTCCATCGCGGTCGCCTCCCGCGGGTTGATCCCGAAGAAGGCCGCGTCGAACCCCGCCGCGTCCGCCATAAAGTTGCCGTGGCGGCAGTAGCTGGTCCCGGGGTGGTCCGGGTCGGGGTGGAAGATCGATGTCAGGTCCCAGCCGCGGTCCTCATCCAGGTCGCCGGCCGTGTCCCGGCCCGACTCCAGCAGTCGCCACAGCTTTTCGGGGGAATCGGCATCGCCGGGGAACCGGCAGGCCATGCCCACGATCGCCACGAGTTCCCCGGTGGCGCGTAGCCGCGCGTTCTCGGCCTGGAGGCGGGTGTTGTCCAGCAAGGTGCGGCGCAGCGCCCCGGTGAGCTGCTCGGTGGAGACATCCATGGTCTGCCGATCTCTCGAAAGAGTGGGGTACGAGGGGTTACGTGCCGGTCTCGGGCGGCGCAAGGGCGAGCAGCTCCGCCGGGTCGGCCCGGCGCACCTGCTCGGCGACATCCGTGAGATCCGTGACATCCGGTTCTGCGTCGTCCCCGGGCTCCTGTGGCCACAGCTTCTGCACCAGGTGGTGGGTGAGCTGCTGTGGAGTGGGGTGGTCGAAGAGCAGCCCGGCTGACAGGCGCAGCCCGATGGCTCGGGAGATTCGGTTGCGCAGTTCCAGGGCGGTCAGTGAGTCGAAGCCGACCTCCTTGAAGGTGAGTTCCACCCCGATGGCGTCCGCGCGGTCATGCCCGAGCACCCCGGCTGCATACCGCTGAACCGTCTCCAGCAGCACTGCTGCCCGCTCCTGGGCGGGCAGGGAGGTAAGCCGCGCGGCGAGTTGTCCGGCCTCAGCGGCCGGGGCGTGGCCAACGCGCCGGGAAGGCGTCGGGCGGACCAGATCGCTCATCAGCGGTGGTACCGGTTCCCCGCGTTCGGCCAGGGATTTCAATGGCCCGAGCCCCAGTCGCAGCGGAGCCAGCATCGGGTGTGGCAGGGCGCGTGCGGCGCCGAAGAGGGCGAGGCCCTCATCAGTGGTGAGGGGTAGCACCCCAAAGCGGTGCAGTCGGGCCTCGTCACTGCTGGTGAGATGGTCGGTCATGGCGCTGCGCTCGCCCCAGAGCCCCCAGGCCAGCGACTGTGCGGGAAGCCCTCGGGCGCGGCGGTGCTGTGCCAGGGCGTCCAGGAAGGCGTTTGCAGCGGCGTAGTGTGCCTGTCCTGGGCCGCCCAGCACCCCGGCGCCCGAGGAGAACATCGTGAACTCGGCCAGTTCCAGTTGCGCGGTGAGGCGGTGGAGTTGGAGCGCGGCATCGGTCTTGGGCCTGAGTACATCGGCGACCTGCTGAGGAGTCAGGGAGGCCAAAAGACCGTCGTCGATGATTCCCGCGACGTGCACCACTGCGGTGAGGGGGTGTTCCGCGGGGATGGTGGCCAGGGCTGCGGTGAGGGTGTCCGGGTCGGCCGCGTCACCTGCGAATAGAGTCAGCTCGGCGCCTTCGGAGGCGACCTGGGCACGTAGTTCCTCGATGCCAGGGGCTTGGGGGCCGGAGCGGCTGAGCAGCAGAAGATGCCGAGCGCCGCCCGCGGACAGGTGCCGGGTGACCGCCCGGCCCACCGTGCCGGTCCCTCCCGTGATGAGTACGGTGCCGTCCGGGTCAGCGGTGCGGGGCAGGGTGAGGACGAGTTTGCCGATGTGCCGGGCATCGCGCATAGAGCGGAACGCTTCGGGGGCGTGCCGGATGTCCCGGCAGCGCACCTGTAGTGGGGGTGCACTCCCCGACCGCCACCGGTCGGCCAGATCCTCCAAGAGGGCGGATACGCGTTCGACCGTGCAGTCACCTTCGAGCAGGTGGAACGGCAGATAGGCGATGTCCGGGCGGACCAGGGCGAGGTCGGCGGAGTCGCGTAGGTCGGCGACGCCGGTCTCGACGAACCGACCGCCGGGCGCCAGCAGTCGTAGTGAGGCATCGGTGAAGGGCCCGGCGAGGCTGTTGAGCACCACGTCCGCCCCGCGCCCCTGGGTGGCCGTGCGGAACCGTTCCTCGAATTCGGTAGTACGGGAGTCGGCGATGTGCGCGTCGTCCAAACCGAGCGCGCGCAGCGCGGGCCACTTGCGGCGGTGCGCGGTGGCGAAGACGGTGGCGCCGAGCAACTGGGCGATGTGTACGGCGACGGTGCCCAACCCACCTGCCGCGGCGTGGATGAGCACGCTCTCGCCCGGCCGCAGCCGGGCCAGCTCCACGAGGCCGTACTGGGCGGTGGCCCAGACCGCGGGTAGCGACGCCGCCTGGGGGAAGGGCAGATCATCGGGGATGCGGACCACCAGCCGGTGGTCGGCGACCACATGGGTGGCCAGGGCGGGCATGGCCAGTCCGGCGACGCGGTCGCCCGGCGCGAGCGAGGTGACGCCAGGCCCGGTCTCCAGGACGACCCCGGCCGCGTCGCGACCGAGGGCGGACTCGGCGATGGCGACGGTGTCCGACCCCAGGGCGACCAGGAGGTCACGGAAGTTCAGCCCGGCTGCGTGGACGGTGATCCGGACCTGCCCCGGCTCCAGTTCCGCAAGTGCCTCCGGGGCTGGGGTGAGGGCCAGGCCCTCCAGGGTGCCACTCCGGTCGGGCGCGAGCCGCCAGGCAGCGGCAGCGGGTATCTCCAGCGCCTCCGCGGTTTCTGTCTGCCGCAGTTGGGGGCGCAGCACGGCACCGCCCCGTAGGGCGAGCTGTTCCGCGCCGCCCGCCAGCACCGCCAGTGCCGTCAGAAGTGTCTCGGGGGCCACGACGTCGTCGGACGCGAGGTCGAGCAGGCAGAATCGGCCCGGTTCTTCGAGTTGGGCGGAGCGGATCAGCCCCCACACGGCCGCCTGGGTGGGGTCGGGTATGTCGTCGCCTGGGTCGACGGCCGCCGCACCTCGGGTCACCAGCACCAGCCGTGATGAGGCGAGGCGTTCGTCGGCGGCCCAGCCACGGGCCGTTTCCAGGGCGTTGAGCACGGCCTCGCGGACGGTGTCGGCGTCCAGGACCGCCCGATCGGGGCACCGCAGGCACACCAGTTCCGGCGCAGCCACCTGCTGGTCCAGTGCTGCGCCGAGTTCGGTGAGCCCCGCGTAGCGGATGATTCGATGGTCCGACGTCCGCAGGGCGTCGTCCAGGTCGGTGTTCCCTTCCCCGAGGAGGGCGATGGTGAGGGGCTCGGGCCTGGTGGGTGCGGGGTCGGCCATTCGCCAGCCGATGCGGTAGAGCCGTCCGTCGCCGGAGAGTCGGGCGAGCTGGTGGAGCGGGAGTGGGTGGGTGGTGAGCGTGCCGGTCGCGACGCCGGCATCGGACTCGTCGTAGATCGTGACCTGGTAGCTGTCCGTGTCCACGGGTGTGCACCGGGCACGGACCGTGCGCGGATCGGCGCCGGTCATCCGGACGTTGGTCCAGCTGAAGGGCAGGTTGACGGTTCCGTGCCGGAGGTTGTCGTCCAGGGCGAGGAGTCCGTGCAGAGCTGCGTCGAAGAGCGCCGGGTGAAGGCGGTACCCGGCCTCCCGGTCGCCGATGGAATCGGGGAGGGTGGCCTCGCTGTACACGGTGTTTCCGACTCGCCAGAGGGCGCGCAGGCCGAGGAAGGCCGGGCCGAAGGTATAGCGGAACTCGTCCATCCGCTGTCGGATGCTCTCAATCGGAACCATCTCACCCCCTTCTGGCGGCCAGACGCCGAGAACAGGGTGCGGGCTCCGGTCGCTCTCGGGCGCTAGTACGGCGCTGGCGTACCTGGTCCATTCGCCGTCGCCTTCCTCGGGTCCCTCGCCGCGTGCAAAGAACCAGGCGGCGCGATGCCCCTGCTCGGCGGGGAACACGCGAACGCGGAGTTGTATTTGATACTGCTCGGGCAGGATCAGCGGCTGTTCGAAGACGACTTCCTCAAGGAGAGGTAAGCCGGTATGCCCGGACGCCTCTGAGAAGAGCTCGATGATGGCAACTGCGGGGAAGATAGCGGTGCCGTCAAGGGAGTGGTCGGCCGCCCAGGCATGGTGCTCATGAGTGAGTCGTCCGGTGAGCACCAGAGCGCCATCGTCGGGGAGTTCCATGACCGCGCTGAGCATGGGATGGTCGACCCTGCCGAGTCCCAGCGCCGTGGCGTCGCCGGCGCGGGCAGTGCTGCGCCAGTAGCGCCGACGTTCGAAGGGGTACGTGGGCAAGTCAACGGAATGTCCGCCGATGCGGCTGTGCAGTGCGTGCCAGTCAAGCTCACGCCCCGCCGTGTAGAGGTGACCTGCGGCCGAGAGCACGGCTGTCGCGCCCTCTCCTCGGCGTAGGGTGCCGGTCACCGTCACACCGCCGGAGCGGGTGGGTCGGTCGTCTGCCCATCGCTCGGCGGTGTCTTCCAGGGCGGGGAGGAGGGTGGGGTGGGGGCTGACTTCGAGGTAGGTGGTGTGTCCGCTCTCCAGCAGCGCCTGCACCGTGTCCTGGAAACGGACCGTACG
>NZ_JBIRRE010000020.1:0-85355 GCF_044333555.1 Streptomyces sp. NPDC020965 | reverse complement strand
TCCACCGTCAGATCATCGGCGAAATGCCGATCGCCAGTCGCGTCGGGCACATACTTCACACAGACAACGATCCTCAAGCTCACGCCGGCTCTCCTACTTGCAGTGGCCATTTCCGTGGGTCCCCAAGCCGAAGGCCAAGGGCCTGCCTTGTCAGGCAGCATAGGCGCCTGACGGCGGGGTTTCCGGTCGGGTCGACCCGCGATCCGAGCGAAATATTACTCGCCAGTACGTTCTTAACGTACCCCCGCGGAAACAGCGGGGAACTGTGACGTTGACAACGCCCCTGAGACCGATCGACACGCCACCGGGGAAACGCGTGCGGCGTGTCGCGAAAGCCGCCCACCCGGGCCGCTACGACAACCCCGGTGTTCGCGCGCCCTCCCCGGAGAGTGCGCGAACACCGACGACGGGACACCCCGGAACGGGCCCGTTCGCCGGGAGCGGCGCCCGATGGCGGCGGGTGGTGGTGGGCACGGTCGAGCGAAGGCGGCTTCCATCCGGGGAACCCTGCGGGGCACCATCCAGGACAGAAAGGTACGACGTGACAAGAATCTCCCCCGCCGGCACCGCCAGGACTGGTCAGCGCGCCGCGCATGGGGCACGATCTGCCCAGTGCCGAAAACCTACGGCTGCGTAACTTAACCGGGCGAACCCTCCCCGGGCACGGACAGAAGGGTCCTCCTCCAGATGGCAGAGCTCGTCTATCGGCCGGTCATCGGCGCCGCCCGCACCATGTTCAAGGCGCTGGACCTGAAGATCGACACTCAGGGATCGCAGTACATTCCCCGCACCGGTGGTGCGGTGCTGGTCAGCAATCACATCAGCTATCTGGACTTCGTCTTCGCCGGTCTCGGCGCCCTTCCGCAGAAGCGGCTGGTGCGTTTCATGGCGAAGGATTCCGTGTTCCAGCACAAGGTCTCCGGTCCGCTGATGCGCGGAATGAAGCACATTCCGGTGGACCGCAAGCAGGGCGAAGCGGCCTATCAGCACGCGCTGGAGTCGCTGCGCTCGGGAGAGATCATCGGGGTCTTCCCCGAAGCGACGATCTCGGAGTCGTTCACCTTGAAGTCGTTCAAGTCCGGCGCCGCGCGCATGGCTCAGGAGGCCGGTGTGCCGCTGATCCCGATGGCGCTCTGGGGTACCCAGCGGGTCTGGACCAAGGGCCGTCCGCGCAATTTCAAGCGCAGCCACATCCCGATCACCATCCGGGTGGGCGAGCCGATGGAGGCTCCGACCGACCAGTACGCGGGTGCGATCACCCGGCGGCTGCGCGAGCGGGTGCAGGAGCTGCTCGAAGCGGCCCAGCGCTCCTACCCCGTACACCCCAAGGACGCGTCCGACACCTGGTGGGTGCCCGCGCACCTCGGGGGTACGGCTCCGACGCCGGCCGAGGTGCGCGGAGCGCACTGAGCCGCAGCCCCCACATCAACACGCCGACGCATCAACGCGCCAGGACGGGCTGGGGGCGGCACAGATGTCACCGGGGCGGGTGGACCGTGATCCGCGCCCCGGGGCTCAGCTTCGCCAGCGACTCGGCGAGTTCGTCACCCGCGGCCACCAGCTCGTCCACCGTCATGGGTGCGAGCGCCTCCAGCAGGAAGACCGCGCTCACCGATGCCTCGGTGAGTCGGGTGCGCGGTCCCTGGCGCCAGTTCCAGCGGCGGCAGGTGACGCCCTCGTCGTCGCACCAGACGGGCTCTCCCGGCTCCGGGTGCTCCACGCTCTCCACGCCCGCCGCGACGGTGGCGAACGGCTCGTCCCCGGTGGCGCGCACCAGCCGCATACCGCCCTGGACGCGGTCGAGGTCTTCGCCGCCGACCGGGATCAGATGGGCGACGCTGATCGCGTTGTAGAGGTCGACCAGCAGATTGATCCGGGGTAGCCCGCCATCGGCGAGAGCCCTTTTCGCCAGCGCCTCGGCGGAGTTGCGGGTGCGGGACGGCTTGGCACCGAAGGCGGTGTAGATCTCCCGCCAGGCGGCCATGTGCGGGTCCTCGTGCGGTGCGCGGCCGTCGAGCCGGGCGGCGAGCCGGCGGGCGGCGTCGTCGAGGAGGGCGGAACTGGCCTCGTCGCTGGGGCCGTTGACCAGGCCGTGCGCCTCGACGACGAGCCGGGTGAAGCCGGGCGCGAGGTCCTTGATCTCGTCGGAGACGGTGAGCGTGAGCGCCATGCCGAAGTGCCTCACAGTTCGGTGGGGAGTTGTGGCCAGAGGGACTCCCGGTCGGTCGCGGCCCGGAGAGCGCCGAGGACCACAGGATGCGGTGCAGCATACAGGACCGGATAGTCCATTTCGCTGGACCCGGGCGTGATCGGAAAGGCCAGCCGCTCCCCATTGAGCGAGAACCGCGCGTCGACACCGGGCCGGTTGCCGCGCGGGTCCTGCCGGTGCCAGGTCGCGCTTCCGGGCAGCCGGACGGCGACCAGCCCGTGGATCACCCCGAGGTTCTGGTAGCAGAAGGCGGTGGGGATGCCCTCCGCGCGCAGCAGCGCGGCCAGGGCGTGCGATTTGGCGTAGCAGATGCCGGTACGGAGCCGCAGCACGTCGGAGGCGCGCCAGGTGACCCGGGGGTCTCCCGCGTCATGGGAGTGCGGGATGGTGTCCCGGACGAATTCAAAGGCCGCCTCGGCGTATGCATATGCGTCGCCATGGGCACTTCGAAGGCGGGCCGCGGTCTCGCGCACCAGCGGGTGCTCATGATCGATGACCTGGTCGGCGGCGAGGTAGGCGGAGAGTTCGGGTGTCTGCTGGATCAGCTCCATGCCCGACGACCCTAGAGATACGGCCGACCGGAGTCAATCTTCTTCCGGTCGGCCGCATACCTATGCAGTCGGTATCCGTACAGCCCGGTCAGGCGGCGATCTCTTCCTTCAACGCCTGGACGAAGGAGTCCACATCGTCCTCCGTGGTGTCGAAGGAACACATCCAGCGGACGTCGCCGGCCGCCTCGTCCCAGAAGTAGAAGCGGAAGCGCTGCTGGAGCCGTACGCCCACGTCGTGCGGCAGCCGCGCGAAGACCGCGTTGGCCTGGACGGGGTGGAGGATCTCCACCCCGTCCACCTGGCGCACTCCGGCGGCGAGCCGGGCGGCCATGGCGTTGGAGTGCCGGGCGTTGCGCAGCCACAGATCACCCGCGAGCAGCGCCTCCAACTGCACGGAGACGAACCGCATCTTCGAGGCGAGCTGCATCGACAGCTTGCGCAGATGCTTCATATGGCTGACGGCGTCCGGGTTGAGGACGACGACCGCCTCACCGAACAACATGCCGTTCTTGGTGCCGCCGAAGGTGATGACATCGACGCCGACGGCGTTGGTGAAGGCCCGCATCGGGACGTCCAGGGACGCCGCCGCGTTGGATATCCGGGCCCCGTCCAGATGGACCTTCATCCCGCGCTCATGGGAGTGCTCGACGATGGCGCGGATCTCGGCCGGGGTGTAGACGGTGCCCAGTTCGGTGTTCTGGGTGATCGACACGACCTGCGGCATCGCCCGGTGCTCGTCGTCCCAGCCGTACGCCTGCCGGTCGATCAGCTCGGGGGTGAGCTTGCCGTCCGGGGTGGGTACGGTCAGTAGCTTCAGCCCGCCCATCCGCTCCGGCGCGCCCCCCTCGTCCACGTTGATGTGCGCGCTCTCGGCGCAGATCACCGCGCCCCAGCGGTCGGTGAGCGCCTGGAGCGCCGTGACGTTGGCCCCGGTGCCGTTGAAGACCGGGAACGCCTCGGCCGTGGCGCCGAAGTGGCTGTGCATGACGCGCTGGAGGTGGTCGGTGTACTGGTCCTCGCCGTAGGCGACCTGGTGGCCGCCGTTGGCGAGGGAGAGCGCGGCGAGGATCTCCGGGTGGGCGCCGGCGTAGTTGTCGCTGGCGAAGCCGCGCACTTCGGGGTCGTGGTGACGGCGGGCCGCCGTCCGGGGGGAGATCACGGTTGGGGCGTCAGCCACAGGCGCTGTCCATTCGCTTCGCTGGCGGACCGGTCCCAGACGCCGGCGATGGCGTCGGCCAACTCCGTCACGTCCGTGAAGCCCGCGAATTTCGCATTCGGGCGCTCGGCCCGCATGGCGTCGTGCACGAGGGCCTTGACCACCAGGATCGCGGCAGCGGCACCGGGGCCCTGGTCACCCCCCGCCTTGCGGAAGTCGTCGGCGAGCGCGAGGGTCCATGCCTCGGCCGCGGCCTTGGCGGACGCGTAGGCCGCGTTGCCCCCGGTGGGGCGGCCGGCCCCGGCCGCGCTGATCAGCAGATAGCGACCGCGGTCGCTGCGCAGCAGCCCGTCCCGGAAGGCGAGGGAGGTGTGCTGGACGGTGCGGATCAGCAGCCGCTCCAGAACGTCCCAGTCGGCGAGTTCCGTGGCGGCGAAGGACGCGCTGCCGCGCCAGCCGCCGACGAGGTGCACCAGACCGTCGATCCGGCCGAACTCCTTCTCCGTCTTGTCCGCCCACTCCCGGGTGGCGGCGAGATCGAGGAGGTCGACGGTGTCCCCGGTGACGGTGGCACCGCCGTGGGCGTAGCGGGCGGCGTCGACCGCCACCGCCAGCCGCTCGGGGTCGGCGTCCGCGCCGACGACGGTGGCCCCGGCCTCGGCGAGCCTGAGCAGGGCCGCGCGTCCGGCCGGTCCGGCCGCACCGGCGACCGCGATCACGGCGCCCTCCAGCGGACCGCCTGAGTTGTTCATGGTCGTCGCCTCCTGTGTACCTGTACTCACGCGGCTACCCCGGAGACGCCGTCGGCGGTCGTGGGGCCCGCGGCGGTGATCCCCTTGGTCGAGGCGATCACCTTCTTCAGCTTCTTGGAAAGCGCCTCATAGAACATGCTGAGCGGAAACTCGTCGGGAAGCACGTCGTCCACGAGCTTCCGGGGCGGCTGCGAGAGGTCCAGGGCGTCGGGACCCTTGGCCCAGCGGGAGCCGGGGTGCGGGGCGAGATAGGTGGAGACCAGCTCGTACGCGGCGAACCAGTGGACCAGCTTGGGCCGGTCGATGCCGTCGCGGTAGAGCTTCTCGATCTCGGCGCAGAGCTGGTTGGTGACCTGCGGCGCGCGCTCCCAGTCGATCTTCAGCGTGTTGTCGGTCCAGCGCAGCACGTCGTGCTGGTGGAGGTAGGCGAAGAGGAGCTGCCCGCCCAGACCGTCGTAGTTGCGCACCCGCTCACCGGTGACCGGGAAGCGGAACATCCGGTCGAAGAGGACGGCGTACTGCACGTCACGGCCCTGGCTGACGCCGTCGGCCTCCAGGTTCACGGCCTCCTTGAAGGCGGTGAGGTCGCAGCGCAGCTCTTCGAGCCCGTACATCCAGAACGGCTGGCGCTGCTTGATCATGAAGGGGTCGAAGGGCAGGTCGCCGTGGCTGTGGGTGCGGTCGTGGACCATGTCCCAGAGGACGAACGCCTCCTCACAGCGGGCCTGGTTGTCGACCATCTCCTGGATGTCGGCGGGGAGTTCGACGCCGAGGACATCGACGGCGGCGGTCGTCACGGCGCGGAAGCGTGCGGCCTCGCGGTCGCAGAAGATGCCGCCCCAGCTGAACCGCTCGGGGGCCTCGCGCACGGCGATGGTCTCGGGGAAGAGGACCGCCGAATTGGTGTCGTACCCCGAGGTGAAGTCCTCGAAGGTGATACCGCAGAAGAGGGGGTTGTCGTAGCGGGTGCGCTCCAGCTCGGCGAGCCACTCGGGCCACACCATGCGCAGGACGACGGCCTCCAGATTGCGGTCCGGGTTGCCGTTCTGCGTGTACATGGGGAAGACGACGAGGTGCTGGCGGCCGTCGGTGCGGGCGGCGGCGGGCTGGAAGGCCAGCAGCGAGTCCAGGAAGTCGGGGACGCCGAAGGCGCCGTCGGCCCAGGCGCGCAGATCCGCGACGAGGGCGCGGTGGTAGGCGGCGTCGTGCGGCAGCAGCGGGGACAGCTCCGCCACGGCGGCCACGATCCGGCCGAGCACGGCTTCGACGGCCGCCCGGGTGGGCGCGCCGTCGGCGTCGAAGTCGATCGAGCCGTCCTTCGACTGCCAGGGCCGTATTTCCTCGACGGCGTCCCTGAGCGTCGGCCAGGCCGCGTGCTCGATCACCCGCTCGGCGGTGGATACGGCCGCACTTCCGGCGTCCTGCACAAGAATTTCCGTCATGTCACTTCCTCCACGGGAGAACCTCGCGTCAAGACACCGTATCCATGCGACATTCTCCCGGACAAGTGGGGTCACATAAATTATCCTGCACACCCCCCATGATCGCCGGAAGGTTTACGGTCCAGACAGCTACCCGCGATGGCTTCCGCCACTCCCGCCAGGGCGTGCCGGGCCTCCCCCACCGCGCCTCCCAGCGCCAGGAAGCCATGGAACATCCGGGGGTAGTGCGCCTCGGTGACCCGAACCCCGGCGGCCGCCAGCTTCGCCGCGTACGCCCGCCCCTCGTCGCAGACCGGATCACAGCCGGCCGTGACGAGATGGGTGGGCGGCAGACCGGCGAGATCGGCCCGCAGCGGTGAGGCGAGCGGATGGCGGACATCGCCGTCCGGCCCCAGGTACTGGTCCCGGAACCAGCGCAGGTGCGCCGCCGTGAGGTAGTAGCCGTACGCGTTCCTCCGGTGCGACGCGGTGTCCAGCGCGGCGTCGGTGGCCGGATGGATCAGCACCTGGAGGGCGAGGGACGGGCCGCCGCGCTCCCTGGCCAGCAGCGCGGCGCAGGTGGCCAGGGTGCCCCCGGAGCTGTCCCCGGCGACCACCAGCGCTCCCGTGGCGCCACCCAGCTCGTCCACGTGCCCCGCCGCCCAGCGGACGGCGGCGTACGCGTCCTCGACCGGCGCGGGGAAGCGCGCCTCGGGGGCGAGCCGGTAGGCCACGGCGACGACCACGGCCGATGCATCACGGCAGATCTGGCGGCACAGCCGGTCATGGCTCTCCAGACCGCCGAGCACCCAGCCGCCGCCGTGGAAGAAGACCACCGTCGGACACGGTCCGCCGCGGGCCGGGGGGTGGTAGATCCGGACCCGTAGCTCGGGTGCCCCCACCGGACCGGGGATCATCCGGTCGGTCACCGATCCCACCTTGCCGCGGCCGAACGCCATCACCGCGGCGTCATGGATCCGCCGCGCCTCCACCGGATCCATCACCGTCCCCCCGACATCGGGGAACACGGCCGCCATCGCGTCGACGTACTCCCTCACTTCGGGCGCCAGCCCGTCGATCCCACCCGTCATCGGGGCCCCTTCATCCGCCGCGTCGTCCGGCACCCCGCCGAAACGACGTGCGACAGCATGGCCGCTCACCCGGCCGCGCGCCACCGCCCCCCGCGATCCGCCCGGTTCGTACCGGCCGCGTCAAGGCGTGGGAGACGCGCCCACGGAAGAGGGAGCGGGTTCGGTGCCCGGGGTGGCCGACAGCCCTTGCCGGACCGCCCGACTCCGGCCTGTACGAGCGGTTGCCCCGGCCGGGACGGCCACTAGGCTGCGTCCTTGCCGCCCGGCGCTGTCAGGCCGCACCGGGCGGGAGCCGCCGTCGACGGAAGCGAGAGAATCTTGACTTTCCTCACCATCGGTCATCGCGGGGTCATGGGCGTCGAGCCGGAGAACACCCTGCGCTCCTTCGTGCGGGCCGAACGCTCCGGCATGGACGCCATCGAACTCGATCTGCATCTCAGCAAGGACGGCGCGCTCGTCGTCATGCACGACGCCGAAGTGGACCGCACGACCGACGGGACCGGACCGGTCGCCGAGAAGACCCTCGCCGAGCTGCGCGAGCTGGACGCGGGCGACGGCCAGCGGGTACCGGTCTTCGACGAGGTGCTCGACGCGGTACGGGCCCCGCTGCAAGCGGAGATCAAGGACGTGGCCGCGGCCCGCGCGCTCGCCGAGGTGATGCTGCGCCGCGATCTCGTCCACCGGGTCACCGTCTCGTCCTTCCACGACGAAGCGGTGGCCGAGATCAGCTCCCTGGTACCGGGAGTCCGGACGGTGCTCATCGCCAGCCGCTGGGGCACGGACATCGTGGACCGGGCGAAGGCCGCGGGCGCGGGCTCCCTGGCCCTGAACATCCGCCGGTTGACGCTGGAGACCGTCGAGCACGCGCACGGCGAGGCGCTCCAGGTGATCGGCTGGGTGGTGAACACCCAGGAACACCTGCGGCTGGTGCGCGCGCTCGAACTGGACGGCGCGACGACGGACTTCCCCGAGATCCGCCGCACCGGCCGTTTCACGGCCTAGCGGGACGTCGCGGACCGGGGCTACCGGACGGTCAGATCCTTCACGAGCAGTTCGAAGGCGAGATCGTCGCGGAACGGCTCGCCACAGGTCTCATCGCCGTACGGGAAGGGGCTCAGCTCCCCCGTACGGCGGTAGCCGCGCCGCTCGTACCAGGCGATCAGCTCCTCCCGCACCGAGATCACGGTCATCTGCATCTCGCGGGTGCCCCAGCCCTCCCGCGCGGTGCGCTCCGCCTCGGCGATGACCCGGCGGCCCAGGCCGCCGCCCTGGAGCTCCGGGCGGACGGCGAACAGCCCGAAGTAGGCGACGTCCCCCCGGCGTTCGAGCTGGCAGCAGGCGATCGTCATACCCTCGCGGAGCACGACGAGGAGTCTGCTGTCGGGGGCGTCGATGATCGCGCGGACGCCCCGGGCGTCCGTCCGGCCGCCCCCCAGGAGATCGGCCTCGGTGGTCCAGCCGCGCCGGCTGTCGTCGCCCCGGTAGGCGGATTGGATCAGCGCCAGCAGGGTGGGCACATCGTCCTCGACGGCGTCGCGGAAGGTGAGTTCGCCGGACCCGGGGGGCGCGGTCTCGGTGTCGGTGTCGGTGTGCATGGAAAGTGCTCTCCGTTCTCGGCGTTCGCCGCTCACTCCGTGCCGGATTCTGCGCCGGTCCCGCCGCTGCCGGAAGTCCCCGGATCGCCGCGGTGCGTGAACGCCACGAGGGTACGGGGTGCCCCCGACCCGGTGGACCAGTGGTACGGGCCCCGGGTACCGGCTCGCTCTCCCCGCCAGGGGGGCCACTCCGACCGGCATCGCGTCGTGATGGACCGGCGCGCGGCCGGCGCGGGTGGATCCGGGCGCGCGGGAGTGCTCCCCCCGCACCCCCGTGCGCTCGGGTGTGCCCCCGCCCGGGGCGGGCATCGACCTCCCGACACCGGCGAAAGAGGGTGCGCGGTGCACGGACCCGCGTTGTCCGGGTGGCTGCTCATGGCGCTGTGCGGAGCGACCGGCGGATACGGACTCGTACGGATGCGCGGCGGCGCGGGCGAGAAGCACAGCGAGAGCCACGGTGAAGCCTGCGGTGCGGCCCGCAGTGAGGCCCGCGGCGAGGCCCTGATGGGCTTCGGGATGGCGGTGATGGCGGCTCCTGCGGCCGTTCTCGCCCTGCCCGGCTGGAGCTGGCTGGTGTACTCCGCGGTCTTCGGCGGTACGGCGCTCGGCGCCCTCTGGTCGGCCCGGCACGACGCCCGCGCGCTGCACCATGCCGTCGGCTCGCTCGCGATGGTCTACATGGCCGTGGCGATGGGGCCCGGCGCGGGGCAGGGCGGGCACCACACGGCGGCCGGGCTGCCCGTGCTGACCGGTGCGCTGCTGGCCTACTACGCGGGATACGTCCTGCTCGCCGGCGCCCGGCTCGCCCCCGCGCCCGGTGCGGGCACGGGGGCCGCCGACGACCCGGTGCCCGGGCTGGCGCCGGCCTGCCGGCTCGCCATGGGGCTCGGGATGCTGACGATGCTGCTCCTGCTCTGACCCCTTGCCCAGGAATCGCCGTCACCGCCGCCATCACGCCGGGGAAACGTGTCGTGCGTCACTTGCCGCTCCGGCCCATACCCGCGCGTAGCCCCGCCCTCATAGGCTGATCACATGTTGGTCTCCCTCGTGCTGCTGTCGCTGGGCGCGCTGGCCGCCGTCCTCGCCCCGCGTCTGGTGTCGCGCGCCGACTGGTCGGAGCGCGAACCGATCGTGGCGCTGTGGGTGTGGCAGTGCGTGGTGGCGTCGGTGCTGCTGTCCTTCGCGCTCTCCATGACCTTCAGCGCGGCGGCGGCCTGGCAGCTCGTACGCGGACACGTCTTCGCACCCGCCCCGCACGGGGTCATGGAGGCGTACGCGCTCGGGGCGGACGAGCCGTGGCCCGCGGTGCTCGCCGTCATCCTCGCTCTCGGCGGCCTGTGGACCCTCGCGATGCTCGCCCGAGAGATCAAGGAAGCGCGGGACCGGCGCGGGAAGCGGCGTACGGAGCTTCAGGTGCGCGCCCCGCTGCTGCCGGGCGAGACTCCCGGCAGCGAGCGGCTGGTCGTGCTGGAGGGCGAACGGCCGGACGCCTGGTGGCTGCCGGGGACCGCACCCCAGTTGGTCATCACGACGGCCGCGCTGCGCCGGCTGAAGGGCAGCCAGCTCGACGCCGTGCTGGCGCACGAACAGGGACACGCCCGCGCCCGCCATGACTGGCTGCTGCACTGCTCCGCGGCGCTGGCCAACGGATTCCCGCAGATCCCGGTATTCGCCGCGTTCCGCGACGAGATGCACCGGCTGGTCGAGCTCGCCGCCGATGACGTCGCCTCCAAGCGTTTCGGGCGGCTGACGATCGCCCTGGCGCTGGTCGAACTCAACGAGGACCGTGGCGTCTTCGGTCCCTGCCCGACCCCGGACGCCCAACTGCCGCAGCGGGTGCACCGGCTGCTGGCAGCGGCTCCACGCCTCACCGCTGGCCGCCGCCTGCGGCTGACGGCCGCCGCCGCGCTGGTCCCGGTGGTCCCCCTGCTGGTGGCCTTCGTACCCGCGCTCCGCGCACTGGGCTAGCTCGTCTCTTCACCGTCCCGTCTTTCTGTAGTGCCCTGGCACGCGCACTCCCCAGGGTCTTTCGTCTGGATCTCGCTGGGCTCGCGTGCCCCGGCACCGCACCTCGCCGGGCGCCCCCCGCCGGGGGACGGACCACACCTCCCGGTGGCACGCGCCCGGCGACGCGGTAGTCGTACTCCTCGGCCAACGGGGAAGATCTCCCCTATGCGTTCTCCCCGATCGGTAACCCCCACCTCCCCCGCGCCCCCGCACCGCCTGTCCGGAATGGCCCGTACGGCTGTCGTCCTCGCGGTTCCCTCCGTCGTGCTGGTGATCCTCGTCGCGATCTCCTGGTCCCCGCTCCTCGACTTTGACCGGTCGGTGGCCGAGTGGCTGCACCGGTGGGCGGTGGACGAGCCCGGACTCGTCCACGTCAACCGGGTGCTCACCGACTGGTTCTGGGACCCGTGGACCATGCGCGTGCTGATCGCCGTCGCCTTCGGCTGGCTGTGGTGGCGCGGGGAGCGGGTGCTCGCGGTGTGGGTGGCCGCGACGAGCGCCGTGGGCACCTTCATCCAGCAGGGACTGAAGGCATCGATCGGGCGGGAACGGCCGCAGTGGCCCGATCCGGTCGATTCGGCGCACTTCGCGGCCTTCCCGTCCGGACACGCCATGACCGCGACGGTCGCCTGCGCCCTGCTGGTCTGGCTGGCCGTACGGCACGGGGTGACCGGCCGGACCCGGCTCTGGTGCGTCGTCCTCGCGGCGGTCTCCGTCGCCGGAGCGGGCGGCACCCGGCTCTTCCTCGGCGTGCACTGGCCCACGGACGTCCTGGCCGGCTGGCTGCTGGGGGCCTGCTGGGTCGCCCTCTCGATCACGGCCTACCACCGGCTGGAACTCTCCCGACGGCACTGACGGCCGCGCCGGCTCCCCGGACGGAGCGCGGTCCGAGCCGGGCCGGGCGATCCCCCGCGTCGCCCGGTCCGGTGCGGACCCCCACCGACCGTGGGCCATAGGGCCGCCCAGCGGGGGGACGCGCTGAGTATATTGGCTGTGAGCCAGTCAACGCAGGAGTCAAGCATGTCCCCGCGGAGCGCGTCGGTCAATGAAGAGCTGCGCCGGCGTTCCCGGGAGCGGCTCCTCCAGGCGACGGTGGACCTCGTCGGCGAGCGGGGTTACGAGGCCACGACGCTGGCCGACATCGCCGATAGGGCGGGCTCGGCACGCGGTCTGGTCTCGTACTACTTCCCGGGAAAACGCCAACTGTTGCAGTCGGCGGTGCACCGGTTGATGCACCGCACCCTGGAGGCGGCGCTGCGCCGCGAACCTCATACGGAGGACGGTCGCGAGCTGCTGGCGCGGGCGATCGATGCCGTTCTCGGGCTCGCCGTGCACCATCCGGTCCTGATGCGGACCCATATGTCATGGGTGCTCCAGGCGGAGGGCTTCGTCCAGTGCCCGGAACAGCAGCGGCTGGCGTCCCTGCTGCGCGATGCCGTGGAGCGGTACGGCTCCGGTCAGGTCGACACCGACTATCCACTGCTACGGGCCCTGTTGATGGGCGCCGTCTTCGCGATCCTGCTGCCGGGGGCGCCGATGCCGCTGGCGCGGTTGCGGGCGGAACTGTTCCAGCGGTACGGGCTGGAGTGGCAGCTCGGTTCCCCGCCGGACGGCGAACCGCCCGGCGGGGGACACATCATGACGACAGTGGATCAGTCGTCGTGGTCGTCGTCATCGTCATCGTCGTCGTCGCGGTCGAAGTAGTCGGGCTGGGTCTGCGCGTTGAGCTCGGGCAGCCGCACCCGCTTCGCCGGGTCCGTACGCCTGTCGTTGATCTTCAGGACGTCCAGGCCCTTGGCGATGTCATTGGAGTAGACGTAGCCGTTGTAGTAGTACGCCGACCACGGGCCCGCCGTGGTGACCTGGTCGAGGGTGACCGGGCCGCGCTCGAAGTAGCCGATCTCCTTGGGCTTCGACGAATTGGTGAAGTCCCAGACGGAGATGCCGCCCTGGTACCAAGCCTGGACCATCAGGTCGCGGCCCTTCACCGGGATGAGCGAACCGTTGTGCGCCACGCACACCTCGGCGTCGGCCTGGTGCCGGTCGATCTTGAAGTAGCTTCGGAAGACCAGCTTGCGCTTGTCGCCCTTGCCGACGACGTCGTAGATGCCGTTGGCGCCGCGCTTCGGGCCGATCCGCTCGTTGCAGGTGGCCGCGCCACCGCCGCCGAGCTCATCGGTGAAGACGATCTTGTTGGCGTCCTGGTTGAAGGTGGCCGAGTGCCAGAACGCGAAGTTCACGTTGTCCTGGACCCGGTCGATGATCTTCGGGCGCTCCGGGTCCTTGATGGAGAACAGGATGCCGTCACCCATGCAGGCACCGGCGGCCAGGTCCTTCGAGGGGAGCACGGTGATGTCGTGGCAGCCGGTGGTCTGGGTGACACCCGGGTTGGTCGGCGCGCCCGGGTTGCCGCCGTCCGGGAAGAGCACCGGGAAGCCCACGAGCTTCGCCTGCTGGGGCGCCTTGCGCGGCACCTTGATGATGGAGATGCCGTCGTGCGGCGGCTGGCAGTCGGGGAACGACGCGCTCGGGAAGTACGA
This sequence comes from Streptomyces sp. NPDC020965, assembly GCF_044333555.1. Taxonomy (NCBI): domain Bacteria; kingdom Bacillati; phylum Actinomycetota; class Actinomycetes; order Kitasatosporales; family Streptomycetaceae; genus Streptomyces; species Streptomyces sp. NPDC020965. The sequence continues at coordinate 72,033 of NZ_JBIRRE010000020.1, read as the reverse complement.
CGACACGTAGACATAGACGTTACGGCCGTCGGGGATGATCGTGTTGGTGTGCGAGCCGCAAGCGGTCTCGACGGCGGCGACGTACTTCGGGTTCCGCTTGTCGCTGATGTCGAAGATCTTGATGCCCTCCCACGATTCCTTCACCGTGGCCGACTGCGACGTGCTCTTGCAAGAGTTGTCGCTGCGTGAGGAGTCGGTGGACAGGAAGAGCAGGTCGCCGGAGACCGAGACGTCGTTCTGGCCACCGGGGCACAGGACTTCCGAGACCGTCTTCGGCTTCTTCGGGTTGCTGATGTCGAAGATGGTGAAGCCGTCGTAGTTGCCCGCGTAGGCGTACTTCCCCTGGAACGAGATGTCCGTGTTGGTGCTCTTGAGGGCACCCTTGGGGACGTTGACGAGGTGTTCGACGTTGTCGCTGTGGACGATCTCGTCGATGCCGGGTATCTCGCCGCCCTTGATCGCGGAGCGGGCCTCGGCCTCCTGGCCCGATGTGACGTCCTTCTGGGGGACGGTGGCGTCCCCGGGGTCGGGGGTCGCGACGGCGGGTCCGGCCGTCAGCAGCGTGGCCAGAAGACCGGCCGCGGCTGCCGCCACGCCCAGACGTCTCCGCCGCACGCGGGTGTTGTGCAACAGGGTCACTGCGTCCTCCCTTGTATCCGTTCCTGATCGAACGGTGTACAGACCCCGGCAGTATCTTCCTTTGCATGGGCATCTCAATAGATGGCAACAGAGACGTAATGAAAGTTTTTGATCAACTGCGTAACTTTCCGTGCTAGGAAAGTTCCCAAATGGTCATCATGCAGCTCCCATATGACGGCTAACCACCCCAAGTGCCTCAGGAGGTCACCGTGTTCAATCGTCGCCGGACCGCAGGAGTCCGCAAGGCGGTGATCGCGGCCGCGGTCACCGCCGCCGTACTCCCCCTGGGCGCCTGCGAGTCCGACTCCGGCGCCCCCGCCAGCGGCAAGAAGGACGTGGGTCCGTCGGTGGTGGCCCCGGACGGACCGGGGGATCCCGCGAAGACACTCTCGGCGGAGGACGTCAAGAAGGCCCTGCCGGACGACTCGCCCAACTCGGCGGACCTCTCCTACGCCCACATGATGATTGAGCACCACCGCCAGGCGCTGACCATGACCGCGCTCGTCCCCGGCCGTGCCAAGTCGGACCAGGTCAAGCGGTTGTCGGAGCGCATATCGGCGGCCCAGGAGCCGGAGATCGGCGCGATGGAAGGCTGGCTGAAAATCAACGGCGGGAAGGCGAAGGGGGGCCACGACCACAGCGGTCACGGCTCCGAGCCGATGCCGGGGATGGCGACCGCCGCACAGTTGGCGCAGTTGCGCGCCGCAAAGGGCACCGCGTTCGATGAACTCTTCCTCAAACTGATGATCACGCACCATCAGGGCGCGATCACCATGGCGTCGGAGGCGCTGGTCGGAGGCAACAACGTGCGGGTGGAGGAGATGGCGACCGACGTGGTCGCTCAGCAGACGACCGAGATCCACCGGATGCGCGGCATGTGACGGCGCCGGCCCCAGCGCCATCACCGGTGACGGGAGTCCGTCACCAGCGCCGCCGCCGGTGGCAGGGCGTCATCGGCGCTGGTGGCGCGGTGCGAGATACCCCTCGTCGCGGGCGCCGGCGATCAGCCGCAGCGACCGACGTCGGCTGCGGCCGGTCGCGCTCATCACCGCGAGCACCGGATCGACCCCGTCCCGCTGCGCCGACCGGTAGGCATCGGCGGCGGCCCGGCGACCCGCCCGGCCACGAGCTGCTCCGGCACGCGCCCGCCGGCGGTCCCGCACCGGGGCGCGTGCCGGGGGCGTCTGGTCGCCCGCACCGGCGGACTCGTCCGGAGGCGGTGGGTCACCGACGGCGGTACGGCAGGCGTCCTGGAGCGGATCCCCGATCCGGTCGGCGAGGACCGTGAGACCCCGGAGGGGCAGCGGTGGGTCGGCCCGCATGTCCTCGATCGCGATCCGGTCCCCGTCCACCACGGCGAGCACATCGAGCCGGGTGCCGTCGGCGAAGGTCAGCCGGACGTCGAACCAGGGGGCGCGGAGTTCGCGGCGCGCTGCGGCGCCCTGCCCCGCAGCGGGTTCGAGTGCCTCCACCCGGGTGACGACGCCATGGCCCTGGACCTCCCAAACGGGCGGATACGGCAGGACTCCGTTCAGTTCATGCTGATCATTAGCGTTAAGAAACGTAGTTTCTTGCACAATTAGCACGTAACCAGTCAATTCATGACTCAGGGCGGCGGCACGCACGCCAGAACGCCGCACAGCACCCTGACAGCGCATCTCCCCAGGCTCCCGGGCCGGTGCCATGCTGGAGGTCCTCCGGTGGGAAGGAGTACAGCCGTGCTTCGCGTCGCCGTCGTCGGATCGGGACCCAGTGGGGTCTACGCCGCGCAGGATCTCGTCCGGCAGACCCAGGTCCCGGATGTGCGGGTCCATGTACTGGACCGGCTCCCCTGCCCCTACGGACTCGTGCGCTACGGGGTCGCGCCCGACCACGAGAAAATCAAGTCCCTCCAGGACACCCTCCGCACCGTGCTGGAGCACGAGCGGATCGCGTTCATCGGCAATGTGGAGGTGGGCACGCGCGGGCTCGGCCCCGAGCGGCTGCTCCGCCTCTACCACGCCGTCGTCTACTGCGTCGGCGCGGCCAGGGACCGCCGGCTCGGCATCCCCGGAGAGGATCTGCCCGGCAGCCATTCGGCCACCGACTTCGTCTCCTGGTACAGCGCGCACCCGGACGCCGCCGCGGACGGCTTCGCGCTCACGGCCCGCTCGGCGGTGGTCATCGGGGTCGGCAACGTCGCCGTCGACGTGGCGCGCATCCTGGCGCGCGGCGCGGACGAACTGCGCCCGACCGACGTACCCGCCACCGCGCTGGGCGCGCTGGCGCTCAGCCGGGTGCGGGACGTCCATATGGTCGGCCGGCGCGGCCCTTCGGGGGCCAAGTTCACCACCAAGGAGCTGCGGGAGCTGGGCTCGCTGCCGGCCGCCGACGTGATCGTGGACCCGACCGATCTCGCCCTGGACCCGGCGTACGCCGCTCCCGGGACGACGGCGGCGCTGTCCGCCGTCAGCCGGCGCAATGTCGATGTCGTACGGGGCTGGGCCGAAGGACCGCCGCCGCACCGGGACCGCCGCATCCATCTGCGCTTCTTCCTGCGCCCCGTGGAGCTGCTGGCGGCGGACGACGGGGTCGGGGCCGTCCGGTTCGAGCGGACCGTCCCCGACGGGGACGGCGGGGTCCGGGGCACCGGCACGTACGAGGACATCCCGGCCCAGCTCGTCCTGCGGGCGGTCGGCTACCGGGGGGTGCCGCTGCCCGGGCTGCCGTTCGACGCCGCGCGCGGCACGGTGCCGCACAGCGCCGGCCGGGTGCTGCGCGACGGCGCGTGGTCCCCCGGGGAGTACGTGGCCGGCTGGATCAAGCGCGGTCCGACCGGGGTGATCGGCACGAACCGGCCGTGCGCCAAGGAGACCGTGGCCTCGCTCCTCGGCGACGCGGCGGCGCTCGCCGCCCGCGCCGTGGCGGACGATCCACTGGCCGAGCTGCGGGCGGCGGGGCACCGGCCGGTGGAGTGGCCGGGCTGGGAGGCGATCGTGGCCGCGGAGGCGGCGCACGGGCGGGCGCTGGGCCGACGGACCGTCAAGATCCCCGACTGGCCGGGCCTGTTGGCCGCGGCCGGCGACTGACCGCCCCCGCCCCGGGCTTGCCGCGCTCGGGCCGCCCCGGCTCAGCCGGTGGGTCGGTGCCCCCCGGTGCGGGCGTCCGCGGAAGCGAGCGTGGCCGCGCGGGCGCGGGCACCCGCGCCCATGCTCTCGCCGAGGCGCCGCGTCTGGCGGGCGGTCGCGGCGAGGACGCTGTCGAGGAGGCCGGGGAAGAGCGCGTCCAGATCGTCGTGGCGCAGTTCGTTCATCTTGGCGGTGCCCTGATAGACCTGCCGGATCACCCCGCTCTCGCGCAGCACGCGGAAGTGGTGGGTGCTGGTGGACTTGGTGACGGGCAGGTCGAAGGCGGAACAGGAAAGCCGCTCCGGGGCCGCCGAGAGGGCGCTCACCACGCGCAGGCGCATGGGGTCGGAGAGGGCGTGCAGGACGCCCTCCAGGCGGATGTCGGCGCGCGGGGGGTGGGCGAGTGCGCGGGGGTTCGGTTCGAGGTCCACGCGGTGGCTCCGCTTCATCGGTGCTGTGGTGTCCGGCCGGGTCGGCGCGGGGTGGCCGGCAGGGGTCGGCCGGCGGTCCCATCGTACGAAACTCTTCGTAGTTTGACATCGCGCATATGACGATGACTCTCGTACGAGCTTCCGCCAACCCACCGCCGGGGGGCGGGGAGCCCGTGGTGGGCCTGTTGTTCCAGCCGCTGCTTCGCCGACGATCCCCAACCGCGCCCGGACGGTCCCCTGCGCCGGTACTCGGCCGCGGACCCCACCCCCGGCGGTGCGGTCACCGCTCAGCAGGCCACGCTCATCCCGCCAGCTCTCCGAGGAGGGCCCAGGTGCGGCGCCGGTCGGCCTCGCCCGCGATCTCGGTCCCCGCGAACACCACCTCCGTCGCCCCGGCGTCCCGGTAGCGCCGCACCTCGGCGGCGACCGCACGCTCATCGCCGATCACGGCCACATCGACGGCCCGCCGGCCGCCGGAGAGTGCGATGGCCCGCGCGTAGGACGGGATCTGTTCGTAGAAGGCGAGCCGTTCGGCGACCTTCTCCCGTACGGCGTCGACGTCGTCGGTGACCACGCCGTGCACCAGGGCGACGATCCGGGGCGCGGGCCGGCCGGCCGCCGCGGCTGCGGCGGTGACCGCGGGCACGATGTGCTCGCCCAGGGCGCGCGGCCCGGCCAGATAGGGCAGGATCCCGTCCGCCAGTTCACCGCTGGCGCGCAGCGCCTGGGGGCCCATCGCGGCGACGAGCAGCGGAACCCCGCTCTCCGCGCCCGGCACCTTCGCGGGGATGGGCGTGGCCGCGGTGAGCAGTTCGCCGCGGAAGTCGGCGGCGCCGGTCTCGGTCAACTGCCGCAGCGCGGTGAGGAATTCACGCAGTCGCGCGACGGGGCGTGCATAGGGGATGCCGAAACCGCCCTCGGTCAGCAGTTTGGTGCCGAGCGCCAGACCGAGGTGGTAGCGGCCGTGTGTGGCCGCCTGGGCGGTCAGCGCCTGGCCGGCGACCACCAGCGGGTGGCGGCCGAAGACAGGGATCGCCGATGTCCCCACCTGGAGGCCGGGCACTTCCCGCCCGACGATGGCCGCGAGCTGGGGCGAGTCCGCGCCGAAGGTCTGCCCGAACCACGCCGACCGCAGCCCGGCGGTCACGGCCTCGCGGGCAAGTCGTACTGAGGCATCGATCTGGTTGTCGGCGTCGGTCGCGTTGAGCGCTACTCCTGTGGTCATGACCGTGCGAACCAGCGGCCTCCGGCGACGCATTCCGATTCTTCTGTGACAACTGCCTGTCAATCGTGTGAACGGAGCGGCCGGCCCGGGAGCGACACGGGATCGGCCGCCGCCCCTGGAATCCGCCCCACCGACGAGCCGGGCCGTGCGGTGCGGAAGAGTGCGGAGGAACGTGCCGGGTACGCCGGTAGAGTCTCGTCCGTGGCAGCACTACCGTTGAACGAACTTGTAGAGCCCGGATGGGCCGACGCGCTGAACCCCGTGGCCGGGCGGGTCGCCGAGATGGGTGATTTCCTGCGCGCGGAGATCGCGGCCGGCCGTACCTACCTACCGGCCGGCGCCCATGTCCTGCGCGCCTTCCAGCAGCCCTTCGACGAGGTACGCGTCCTGATAGTCGGTCAGGATCCCTATCCGACACCGGGGCACGCGGTGGGGCTGAGCTTCTCGGTGGCCCCGGAGGTACGGCCGGTGCCGGGGAGTCTGGACAACATCTTCCGGGAGATGCACACCGACCTGGGCCATCCCCGCCCCTCCAACGGCGATCTGACCCCCTGGACGCGGCAGGGTGTCCTGCTGCTCAACAGGGCGCTCACCACCGCGCCCCGGAAACCGGCCGCGCACCGGGGCAAGGGCTGGGAAGAGGTGACCGAGCAGGCCATCAAGGCGCTCGTCGCCCGGGGCAAGCCCCTGGTCTCGGTGTTGTGGGGGCGGGACGCGCGCAATCTGCGCCCGCTGCTCGGCGACCTCCCGGCGATCGAGTCCGCGCACCCCTCGCCCATGTCCGCCGACCGCGGCTTCTTCGGCTCCCGCCCCTTCAGCCGCGCCAACGAGCTGCTGGAGCGCCAGGGAGCCCAGCCCGTGGACTGGCGACTGCCGTGACCGCGGGCCTGGTCATCGGGGTGGACTCCGGTGGTTCGGGGCTGCGGGTGGCCCTGGCGGACGCCACCGCCCCGGCCGGCGCGACGACCCTGGTGTCGCGGGAGCCGGTGCGCACCGGGGACGCGGGTATCGACGCGGGGCATCTGCTGGCGCAGTTGGTGCCGATGGCACGGACGCTGCTGGCCGGGGCCGGGGGCGGCGCCGTGGCGGCCCTGGCGATCGGGGCGGCCGGGATGGCGACCCTGGGCGGGCAGTTGCGCGCCGAGTTGCCCACGGCGCTGGCCGAGGCGCTCGGGGTACGACGGCTCGCGCTCGCGGCGGACGCCGTCACCGCCTACGCCGGCGCGCTCGGCCAGCGGCCGGGTGCCGTGGTCGCGGCGGGCACCGGCATGATCGCGACCGGGACGGATCTGACCCACTGGCGGCGTGCCGACGGCTGGGGCCATCTGCTGGGCGACTGCGGCGGCGGCTCCTGGATCGGGCGGGCGGGTCTTGAGGCGGCCCTGCGGGCGCACGACGGGCGGCGCGGCGGTTCCGCCGCCCTGTTGGTGGCCGCCGAGTCGGTGTTCGGTCCCGCCGACGCGCTGCCGGGCGCGGTCTATCCGCGCACCGACCGGCCGGCCGTGCTGGCGTCGTTCGCGCCGGAGGTCGCCCGCTGCGCCGCGGCCGGTGACGACGTGGCGGCGGCCGTCCTCGTCCGCGCGGCGGGACATATCGCGGAGGCGACGGCGGCCGTGTGCCCGCGCCCGGAGAACGGCGCGCGGGAGTGCGAAGTGGCCCTGACGGGCGGCCTGTTCAAGATGGGCGCCCCCCTCCTCGTACCCCTGCGGGCGGAGCTGGCGCAGCAACTGCCGCACGCGCGGCTGGTGTCCACGGCCGGGGATCCGCTCGCCGGGGCGCTGCTGCTCGCGTCCGCGCTCGCCACGGACACCCTGCGGCTTCCGTGCCATCCGACACTGCTCCATGTCCCCACGGAGCGCGGCGAATGAGCCCCAGATGCACACAGAGTTCGCAGAGTTCACAAACAGACCACAGACAGACGACGGCAGACGATATCCATCGGATAAATGCGGACAGATGACACCTGACCGCCCCCTCCCCGAACAGTCGCGCCCTCAAAGCCAGTAACATGCGGCGCCATGAGCTCCCCCACTGGGCCGGCATCCGGCCTGCCAGTACGAATGCCGCGACCCCGACAGTCCGGGCGGCACCGCCGCCCGGAACCGGTGGCCGCGCCCGAGGGCGCCCCCGCCCTGGTGCTCGCCGTTCCCGGCGCCATCGCGGCCGGCACGCGCAGCCTGGCCGAAGAAGTCATAAGCATCGCTCGATCCGAACTGCCCGGCCTGAACGTCGGCATCGCCTATCTCGACGGGGACGACGCCGAGTACCCCACGCTGGAGAGCGTCCTCTCCCATACGGCCGCCGTGCGCAGGGAGCGGTACGAGATGGCCCTCGCGGCGGGCCGCGAGGTGGCCGCGCCCGAGGGACCGGCCGCCGTGGTGGTCCCGCTGCTCGCCGGTCCCGATAACGTCCTGATGCGCCGGATCAAGCGGACGGTCGTGGAGAGCAGGGCGGCGGCCGAACTGTCCGATGTGCTCGGCCCGCACCCGCTGCTGGCCGAGGCGCTGCACGTCCGGCTCTCCGAGGCCGGTCTGGCCCGCGCCGACCGGGCGAGGCTGTTCACGGTCGCCACGGCCGCCGACGGCATCATCCTGGCGACGGTCGGCGGCGAGGAGGCCGTCCAGGCGGCGGGGATCACCGGCATGTTGCTGGCCGCGCGGCTCGCGGTGCCCGTGATGGCCGCGGGGCTGGACGTCGAGGGTGGGGCGGGGTCGGTCGCCGCCGTCGCCGAGCAGCTACGCGGCTCGGGCTCCACCCAGCTCGCGCTGGCGCCCCATCTGGTGGGCCCGGAGCTGCCGGAGGGGCTGCTGGACGCCGCGGTCAAGGAGGCGGGCTGCCCCGCCGCCGAGGCGCTGGGCGCCTACCCGGCCATCGGCAAGCTGGTGTTGTCCCAGTACACGACGGTGCTGGGCATCACGCCCCGGCCGCAGGGTTCGCCGGTGCGCTGACGCGGTGGGGGGAGGGCGTCCGCCCTCCCCCCAGCCGTACGGCGGATCAGGCGAAGATCACACAGGAAGCCGCGGGGGCGGCCAGGGAGCCCGCCCGCCGCGGCACTCCCGTGTCCGGGTCGATATCGAACCAGGTGACGTCCCCGGAGCGTTCGTTGGCCGCGTACAGCCGGCGGCCCGTGGGGTCGAGCGCGAGATCGCGCGGCCAGTGCCCGCCACAGGGCACGGTGGTGATGAGTTCGGCCCGCTCGCGGGTCTCGTCGAGGGCGAGGACGGCGATGCTGTCGTGCCCCCGGTTGGCGGCCCAGAGATAGCGGCCGTCGCGCGAGACGACCACCTCGGAGGGGTAGACGGGTCCGTCGGCGCCGTCCGGCAGCACCGGGGTCTCACCGACCGGTTCGAGCACTCCGGCCGCCGCGTCCCAGCGGCAGACGGTGAGCGTCGGCTCCAACTCGTTGAGGACGTAGGCGTGCGTGCCGGCCGGGTGGAAGGCGAGGTGGCGCGGTCCGGTGCCAGGGCGCAGCGGGGTCTCGCCGTGCTGGGTCAGCTCTCCCGCGACGGGGTCGAGCGCGTAGACGCGGACGGAGTCGGTGCCGAGGTCGACGCCGAGCACCCAGCGCCCGCTGGGGTCGGGCACCACCTGGTGGGCGTGCGGGCCGCGCTGGCGGTCCGGGTTGGGGCCGGTGCCCTCGTGCTGGAGGATGCCGCTGGCCGCGCCCGGTTCGCCGTCGGTGCCGACGGGAAGCACGCTGACGCTGCCGGAGCCGTAGTTGGCGGTGAGCAGGTGTCCGGCGGAGACGGCGAGATGGGTGGGTCCGGCGCCGCAGACGGGGACGCGCGCGCCGATGGGCCGGGGGGTGGCGCCCCGGACGTCGAAGGCCGCCACGGCGCCTTCGGAGGTCTCGGAGACGGCGTAGAGGACCGGCCCCCCGGCGGTGGCTGCGAGCGCGAGGTACGAGGGGTCGGCGACGGCGTCGACGGCTCCCGTCTCGGTCAGCGCACCGGTCTCCCCGTCCACGGCGGCGGCGATGATCCCGCGGCCCCCCGACGAGGTGAACGACCCGATGAATGCCCGTACGGTGCTGCTGTCGCCCACGGCGTGACCCCTCGCTGATCGTTTGATGCCCGGGGGCGACGGTAGCAGCGGTCTAGACCAACTGTCTCCACCCGTTCCTGCCCGCCGGACCGTCTGCCGCTCCCCCGTGACTGCCGCCCGCCGGGGGGGGGGGGGGGGGCGACCGCCGCGATCGTCACCTGGTGCTTACGCCCCTCGACCGTACGTACCCGCCTGACCTGGGGACAGCGCGGACTCCGTCGCCCTCCGCAGGTCAGGCGGGTACGAGCGGGGCGCGGGGCGAAGTGCGCAGAGGTGTGGCCAGCTCCGCGAGGGCCTGTTCCAGGGCGTGCAGATGGGCGAGGGCCGCCTCGGCCCGGGGGTGCTGCCCGCCCGGCGGTACGGGGACGGCGGGGGCGGTCGGCGCCGGCGCCGCGGGGGGCACCAGGGCGTGCACGGCGGCCTCCACCCGCAGGCAGGCGGCGACCAGTCGGGCGTCGTGGGCGAAGCCGGGCGCCGTGTTCGCGCGGGCGTCCCGTGCCGCGGCGACGGCGGTGAGCCCGCGCACCTCGCGCGCGCAGTCGTCGAGCAGTGCCATCACCTGGCGGGCGCGCGCCTTACGGGCCCGCAGCGGGCTGAGCGGGTGGACGAGCGGGGCCAGCGAGAGCCGTACCCGGCCGAGCAGCGCCTCCAGTTCGGCGACGAGCGGCATGGGGTCGGCCCCGTCGTCCCCCGACAGCCGGCGCGCGGCGGCCGTGGTGCAGCCGTGGACGCGGGTGACGGCCTGCTGGATCCAGGCGTTGGTGGCCGCGTGGGTGGTGACGGGCAGCACGAGCAGCACGGCGAGCGCGGCGCCGAGCGCCCCGACGGCGGTCTCGGCCAGCCGCAGCGCGAGCAGCGCCGGATCGAGTACGTCGAGGAGTCCGTAGAGCCCCCCGGCCAGCAGCGTCACCGAGAGCATCATCCAGGTGTAGGAGACCGCGGCGGTGTAGAAGATCCCGAAGACGCAGACCGCGACGAGCGCGGCGGTGGCGACGGGGGCGCCGTGCAGCGGGACGACGACGACCAGCCCGACCGCGATGCCGATCAGCGTGCCGAGGACCCGGCGGAAGCCGCGGACGAGTGCCTCACCGCGCGAGGCGGTGTTCACGAAGATCCACCAGGTGGCACCGACCGCCCAGTACCAGCGTTCGCCGGAGATCGCCTGGCCGATCACGAGGGCGAGGGTCCCGCCGACGGCAGCCTGGACCGCCTGGCGGGTGGTCGTGCGGGCGAGGCCCTTGCCGTCGGCCGGGGCGGGCGCGACGGCGGGCGGCCGGCCCCGCTCGTAGCACCACAGGCCGAAGCGGACCGTCGAGGAGGCGAGCAGGGAGAGGACGATCGCGGCGTACAGCTCCGGGAGCTGGCCGGGCATCGTCTGGAGGAACTGCGCCACGAAGTACGTCATGAACGCGAACACCCCGAGGGAGTGGCCGCGCGGCCCCCAGCGGCGGGCGTAGACGCCGGCTCCCACGACGGCGAGGAAGACGGCGTCCCGGGCGACCGGGTAGTCGTGCAGCACGGCGGCGGCGGCGAGCACCGGGAAGCCCACCACCGGCAGCAGGGCCGTGGTGATCGCCTGTCCGCGGACGGTCGCGTCGGTGACGGTGAAGAGGGCGAGCAGCGCGGCGAGGCCCCCGGTGACGGAGGCGACGAGTGACTGCCCGGCGAGGCCGCAGATGGTCACGGCCAGACCGATGCCGAGGACGGACCGGGCCGCCGCACGCAGCCGCAGCCGCCCCGGATCCGGCGCGACGAACACCCACTTCTGCACAGTTTCTCGCCTTCTCGGTATGGCCGGGGGGCCGGTGTCCGGGGGTTCCCGGTGCCCGGTGTTCCGGTGCCGCCTGGGACTTCCGGCCGGGGGGTCTCCGGCCCGGGAGGGTCCCGGCATCAAAAAGGCGCCGCGGAATCCGCAGCGCCATCGACAGGGGCTATCAGAGCATCACCAGGGCTATTGGCTCAAGAGACGACCTCAGAGGTATGCCATTGGTCCAGTCGACTATCCGGTTGCGGGGCCGGCGCTGGTCCAATGGCCGGGTGTCGCAGCCTCCGGGCGGTGGGACCCCCTCCCCGGGTGTCCGGAAACAGTGCGTCCGGGCAGGGCTCGGGGGCTCCGTACCGGCGCGCGGGGAACCGCCGGTGCGCGGCGACGCGTGGTGGCGGGTGGACACTTCCGTACGGGGGATCTGGCGTCACGCTCCCGTCGGCGGGACCCTGTTGGCAGGGCGCGCGCGGCGGGGGTCCCGATGTCCTCGCGCGGGCGGTCAACCGCAGGGGGACCCTATGAATTTTCGGCGATATCCGCGATTTCCGCACCATCCGACGCATCCAGGCCAACCGAGACACCGAGCGGGACGGGTGCGCCGCTGTGCCGCTTCCGTGGCTCTGGTGATCGTGGTGGGCGGCTGCGCCGGCGGCGGGCCGGAGGGGCAGGACCGGGAACCGGGGCCACCGCGGCAGCCTGTCGACGCGCCCGCCCAGGCCCGGCCCGGCGCCGGCGCGTCGGAGAGCGGCCCCACGGAGGGGCCGGGGACGACGGAGCGGCCCACGCCCGGGAACAGCCCGGAGCGACGGGTGGCCGATCCGGAGGGGCGGGACGGCCGGGGCGGGGCCGGGGCGGAAGGCTCGGGCGGCGGCTCGTACGGAGGCGATCCGGTGCCGCCGGTGGCTCCCCCGCCGGTGGCGAGCGACGAACCTCCGGCCACCGCGGGCGGGCTCGACCCCAGCGGCGGCGGTGACAGCGGGGGCGGCACCGGCAGCGATGTCGGAGGCACGATCGGCGACCCCGGCGGCTGCCCGGAGGGCGAGGTCTGCCTCCCGCCCGAGGAGTGCCCATCCACCTCTCCCGCACCGACACCGTCGGACTCGTCGTCCGACGCACCGTCCGGGGCACCCGGTCCCCGGCCGTCCGGTCCGAGCCCGTCGCCGGAACCCTGCCCCGAGGTATCCGACTCCTGACCACCACTACGGAAGGGGCTGGCGGCTTGGCAGCCAGGGACGCCGCGAACGCCGCGGACACCGGAAACGCCCCGAACGCCCGTGGCGCCGCGGACGCCGGTCGGCGGGGCGCGCGGTACCGGCGGTCCTGGTCAGCCGGTACCGCGCGGCGCGGAGCTGCCCGTACGGCATCGACGCCGAGCAGCTCCGTGGCCGCCGCCCGGCGCCGACTCGCGGCCCGGGCCGACCCGGCGAGCCCTGCTGGTGCGGCCGGTGCGGCCCCCGACGGTGCGGGCGGGATCCCGACGACGGCCACGGGCCTGCTCGGCGCCGTCGCGGCGCAGGCGTCGTTCCTCGTGGCGATCATGTATTTCCTGGGCGCGCTCTATCTGACCGCCTACTACCAGTACTTCCGGCTGGACGCCTTCAGCCTGGGCTTCGGCTTTGCCGAGCTGTCGATGCAGAGCCTGAACCTCGTCAAGCCGCCCCTGGCCGTGGCCCTCGCCCTGGTCGTGCTGGCGGCGAGCCGGCTCGCCGCCGGAGACGAGTTCGCCGGCCGGAACCGGGCGACGGCGCTGATCGACCGCGTCCTGCGCGGTGTGGCCCGCGCCCATCCGCTCATCGTGTCAGCCGGGTTGGTGCTGCTGCTCCTGTGGCGGCGGATCGACCCGTACGAATGGACCGCGCCCCTGCTGCTCGGCGTCGGGCTGTTGCTGGGCCGGTTCCCGGGCGCCCGCGCGGCGCCCGCCCCCGGCGGGCTCTGGAGCCGCGCGCTCCCCGCCTTCGTGGCCTGTCTGTCGCTGATGTGGGCCGCCAGCCTCGCGACCACCCGGCTCGGCGAGCAGGAGGCGCGGACGGCCGCCGACCATGTGCTGCGGCGCACCGCCGTCGTGGTCCTGAGCACCGAACGCCTCAGCCTGGCCGGCCCCGGTGTGGTGGTGGAGGACCTGGGTGAGGACGCACACTACCGGTACCGCTACAGCGGACTGCGGCGGCTCATCGAACGCAGCGGGCGCTACTACCTGCTCCCGGTGGGCTGGACGGCCCGTACCGGCAGCACGTACGTCCTCCAGGACAGCGGTGACGTACGCGTGGAGTTGATGCCCGGCACTCAACGGCCCCGCGGGTGAGGACCGAGGGTACGTCGCTGCCGGGCAACGGACGTTCATGTGAAGGGCCGCGAACTCGGTGCTGTTCACCGGCGCGTTCCGGATCCGGGATCGCGGGAAACCCTGGCCGACTCATGGGATCAGGCCATACGATGCGTCTGCCCCGGCTCCGGCCGGAGCGACAACTGAATGCGTGGACGATGGGGGGAAGCCGGTGTGAATCCGGCGCTGGCCTGCAACCGTGTGTGGCGCGTAGGTGCCGCGAGTCGGAAAACCCCGCGTTCCCCGCGTATCGCTTCTCACTGTCACGGTCCGCAGCGCGAAGCCCCGAACCCCGGGTTCTCCGCCACCCGTTCGCCTGCCCCGCTCCAGGGGCCGCGCGACCGGGGGGGCGATACGCGCACGGGCGGTACGGGGTCTCGGGCGGGCGGCCGGGACCCATGCCAGGAAGGCAACGTCATGCGTCAGACCCTCGCCCGCCGCACGGTGATCACCACTGCGGCTCTCTGCCTCGCCCTCACCAGCGCGCCGGCCGTGGCCCACTCCACCACCACACCGGTGAACACGAACACGCCGGTCAAGGTGAACCTGACCGTCCAGGGCCCGAACGGCCTGCTCTTCAAGGGTCGGATCAAGACCAAGGGCCATGATGTGACGACCGCCACCGGCGGCACCCATAAGTGCGACGGCACCAACGGTGGCGCGAATCCGACCGCGGTGCCCACCCCGACCGCCGCGCTCGACGATGCCGCCCGGACGAGAAACTTCACCTGGGACGGCGCCTGGTACGCGTCGTTCGACGACTTCTCCGTCGACACCATCAAGCAGGTCTCCGGAGGCGGCGTGGCCTACTGGAACATATCCGTCAACGGCACCCCGACACCGGTCGGCGGCTGCCAGTTCCGGCTGAACGCCGGCGACCAGGTCGCGTTCACCTGGACCGCGTTCTAGACCTCGCCCCCTGGGAACGGCCCGGCGCGGGTCCCGGCTCCCCGGCAAGGGACGCCGGGACCCGCGCCGGGGTGGTTCAGCTACCCCAGCGCAGCGCGACGGTGTCGCCGAGGTTGATCACCTTGCCGCGGGTGGCCGCGGTGAAGGCGGCGCCGTCCACGCTGGCCTTCCAGGTCGAAGAGCCGCTGTTGGCCTTGCCGTTCACGGCCGTGATGGTGCCGGTGCCGTACGACGGGGTGACGGCCGTGACACAGCCGGCCGGGGTGGCCGCGGTCGTGGCGGCGGCGAGCACCTCGCCCAGGGTGGTCGTGGTGCCGGTCGGGGTGAAGGCCACCGAGCAGACCTTCAGGTTCCCCGCGCCGTCGTCGACCGTCAGCGCCAGCCGGGTGGCCGTACCCGCGGTGAAGGCGGCCTGGGCGACCCACTGGGGCGCGCCCACCGTGGTCGGCACCGGAGGAGTCGCGGTGAACCCGGCCCCGGCGACGGCGCGCAGACCGTCGGCGGAGGCGTACGTGGACGGCGTGGTCTGGCTGGGCAGGTACTTGAAGCCGCCACCGGGGTTGAACTGCTGGGCGATGAGGAAGTCCACCGGGGTCTTGCCCAGCGGGGTGAGGAAGTCACCGGTCTGCGGGTTGATGCCACAGGCGTTGAGACCGGAGACGGCCCAGCCGTTGGAGTTGGTGTTCACCCCGTACATGGCGTTGAACGCACCGGAGTTGCTGATGATCTTGCTCTTGAGGAACGCCTTGGCCTGGGTGATGTCCGGGTCGGTGTTCGGCACGCCCGAGGCGCAGAGGGCGGCCATGGAGGCACCGGTCATATCGATGTCGCCCGGCTTGGCCAGCTCGGTCGGGCTGCCCTCGGCCTTGCTGTAGTTCCAGCCGCCGTCGTTGTGCTGGTTGGCCCGGATCCGGTTGACCATCGAGGTCAGCAGCGACTGCGGCACCCGCTGCGCGCCCGCCTGCGTCTTGGCCCCGGCGAGGGCGAGCGCGGCGAAGACCGTGCCGTTGTAGTTGGCGGAGGGACCGAAGTAACCGGTCTCCGCGGTCTGCCAGTAGCCGTAGATGTCGGCGATGAGGTTGCGGGAGGCAGAGACGCGCGCCGGGTCGATGCCCGCCGCGTACGCATTGAGGGTGGCGCGCTGGTAGTCGGTGACCACCGGGGTCGCGGAGGGCCAGCCGGAGGTGGCGAGCAGGTCTCGGTAGACCTTGCGGGCGTTCTTGGTGGCGTCGCCGCCGGGCGTGACGTCCACGGCCGCCGTGCCGGCCGCGGCCAGCGCGCTCAGCGCCCACTCGTTGGACAGGCCGGAGCCCGCGTACGAACCATCGGCGGCCTGGAGGGACTTGAGGTAGGCGACGCCGTTGGTCTTCGAGGTGGCGATCTGCGCCGGGGAGGTGGTCGCGGCGGCGGGCAGCACCGTCAGGGCGAAGGCACCGAGAACGGCGGGCACCGTCAGAGCGATGCGGCGGGAGGTACGAGAACGGGACATGGCCTGCTCCTGTGATGAGGGACGCCGGCCGGACACACCTACTCCGCGACCGAGGCGCGGGGGTCGGGCGGCCGCCGTCCAAACGCGTGGGTACGGCTTCCTGTTGGAAAGCTGCCGGATGGGCATTCGGGCTCGGGACGGCCCCCTGCCGTCCCACACCGCTGCGCGTCAGCCCCGGATTCGCACCAGGTTCCCCCATGTGGCAGCCCTGGACGCTACCTGAGGGATCATGCCTCCGCCAGCCTCGGCCGACACCGACGGGGCGGCGACCGGGCGATGAGATTCAGGCCACCTTGACGCTGTCTTCGGCCGCGTGTTCCAATCCGCCTGATAAGCACTCAACCCCAGGGGAAGCCGGTCTGAATCCGGCGCTGACCCGCAACCGTAGGTCCGCAACACGCGGACGAGCCGGACTGCCTGGGGCCAGTCGCAGAGCGAGAAGCGCCGTCGCGGACTACGGCGTGGTACCGGATCGGCTTCCCCGCGAACAGGGGGAACATCGCCGACTCCACGGCCACGCGCGTACCGCCCGGCTGATTCGAGGGGCCGTGGTGGGGACCGCACAGCAAGCAGGCCGGCGCGGACGGACGGGGTTCGTGGCCTTGGTGTTGGCGGTGTTCCTCACCGTCGGCGCGGGAGTCGCCCTCGTCACCGGAACACCCGTCGCGGCGGACCCGGTCGAGAAGTGCACCGCCACCAAGGGCGCGCTCGTGGTCGTCGACTTCGGCCCCTTCGGCGGCACGATCGAGAAGGGCTGCGACACCACTCCCGGCACGGGCTTCGAACTGCTCGAAGAGGGCGGATTCGACACCACCGGCACCGAGCACGACGGCCCCGGCTTCATCTGCCGGATCGGCCACGGCGCCTTCAACTCCGGTACCCCGTACCCCACGCCGGAGAAGGAGGACTGCGTGCTGACCCCGCAGGCCACCGCCTACTGGTCGTACTGGATCGCCTCCCCGGGCGATGAGAAGTGGACCTACAGCCCGTTGGGCGCCATGGAACGGCAGCCCAAGGCCGGTGACGTCGACGCCTGGGTGTTCGGGGGGACCAGCGTCACGGGCAGCACCGGCCGGCCGACCTTCACGCCCGCCGATGTACGACCCGGCGGCGACGGTTCGCCCGATCCCGGCGACCCGCCGACGCCCCCGCCCGGCGAGGTCGCCGTCCCGGTCGCCGCCCGGTGGGTGACGAGCCGGCTGACCGACGGCGAGCGCGTCGTGGACGAGGGCGCCGAGACGCCCAACCACCTGCTGACCACCGAGGCCGCCTACGCCCTGGCCGCCGCCGACGGCAAGAGCAAGACGCTCGACAAGGTCACGGACTTCGCCGCCGCGTCGGCCACCGCGTACGCCTATCCGACGGGCAAGGACGCGGCGCCCGACCCGAACGCCGCCGCCCGTCTTGCGCTGCTCGCCACGATCACCGAGCGGGACCCGCGCGCCTTCGGCGGCCACGACCTCCTCGGCGACCTCAGGAAGAACGTCTGCACGACCGCCCCCGGCCCCGGCTGCACGGCCAAGGGCGACTTCCTGAACGCCGGTTACGGCGACGCCCAGGCGCTGGCGGTGCTGGCCCTGCTGCGTGGCGGGGTCACTCCCCCGGCCGACTCGGTGACCCGGCTGACCGGACTCCAGTGCCAGGACGGCGGGTTCACGAGCATCCTGATCGGGCCCGACGAGCACTGCGAGGCGGACCCGGCGACCACCGGCCTCATCACCCTCGTCCTCAAGAAGGCCGGCGGCCACGACGCCGCCGTCGCCAGGGCGCGCACCTATCTGAAGAAGGTCCAGCTCCGCGACGGCTCCTTCCTCGGCTCCGCGCACGCCACCGTCAGCAGTGTGATGGCCACCGCGTTCGGCTCCCAGGCACTGCGCGCGCTGGGCGACCGGGCCCACGCCGACGCGGCCGTCTTCTGGCTCTCCCACCAGCAGCTCGAAGGCGGCGGCTTCGGCTTCGAGGAGGGGGCCACGGACCCGGCCCTCTACGCGACCTCGCCCGCCGTGCTCGCCGCCCAGGACACCAGTCTGGTCACGCTGACCACGAAGAAGCCCAACCCCAAGCCCACGCATCCCCCCACCAAGCCCACCGACCCGCCGACCGGCCCGCCCGGCGACGGCCCCGACCTGCGCAAGGGCGTCACCTTCCTGACCCGCCAGGACCGGCTGGTGCAGGGTCACTACTACGGAGCCGGGGGCGGCACGGGCCGGGCCGACTACGGCCTCACCATCGACGGCGCCTACGCCCTCGCGGCGACGGGTCTCGACAACAACGCCCTGCGCGGCATCGTCGACTTCCTCGACGGCGGGGGCCAGGACGCCAGCGGTCGCACCCTGCACCACTGGACCGGCGTGGGCACCAAGCACGCGGGAGGCGGCTCCATGGGCAAGGCCGCACTCCTCGCCCAGGCGGTCGGCCGCGATCCGCGCGCCTTCGGCGGCCAGGATCTGATCGCCGGGATCGGCAAGGCGGTCTGCCGGGCGCCCAGCAAGGCGCCGGACCGCAGTTGCGCGGCCACCGGCGCCTACACCTACGCACCGTCCGTCTTCGCCCACTCCCTCGCGGTCATCGCCCAGGTACGGGCCGGGGAGAAGACGGCGGCGACGGGCCCCGTCAACTACCTCAAGAGCCTGCAACACACCAAGAGCGACCAGCAGAAGAAGGAAGCCGGTGCCTGGCCGAGCCTGGTGCCGCCCACCGGCGACTCCGATGTGGACTCCACCGCGATGGCGGCGATGACCCTGGACTTCGCGGCGGGCGCGGAGTCAGCGGGCGCCGTGGACAAGGCGCTCGCCTGGATCGCCTCGAAGCAGTTGCCCGACGGCGGCTTCCCGGGCGCGTCGGGCAATTCGGTGAACTCCGCCGCCCTCGCCGTCCAGAGCCTCTCGCTGGACTCGGTGAAGTACCGCGCGCAGATCGTCAAGGCCCGTAAGTTCCTCGCTTCCCAGCAGAACGCGGACGGCGGCTTCAATGTCACCAAGGGGGGCCAGCCCGGTTCCGACGTACGCGCCTCCACCCAGGCCATCGGCGGCTCCACCGGTATCTCGTTCGCCCTCCTCACCCGTGATCTGAAGGGCACCACCCCGCAGCCGCCCGGTCCGGGCCCGGTCACACCCCCGCCCGTCATCGTCACACCCGGCGACCCCTCCGGAGGAATAGTCGGGAACCCCGGAACCGCCGGTACCGCGGGCACGGGTGGCACGGCCGGCTCAGCCGATGGCGGCCGGCTGGCGTCGACCGGCGTCCAGGTGGGCGCGCTCGCCGCTGCCGCCGCAGTGCTGGGGCTGGCGGGCTGGGGCACCGTCGTCGTGGCCCGCAACCGCCGTGCGGGGATCGGCGGTACCCGATGAACCGCCGCCACCCGCGCGCTGTCGCGCACCCACCCCGTACCGTCGTCCGGTTCGTCACCGCCCTCGGACTCACGGCGGCGGCGCTCGGCGCGACCACCGGGCCGGCCGCCGCCGCACCGCAGCCGATCGGCCGGTGCACCACCTCCTCCGGAGTGGTCCTGGCGGTGGACTTCAGCCGCTGGGGCGGCCCGGTCTACCGCTCCTGCGGTACGACGCCGACCACCGGCTACGAGCTCCTCAACCAGGGCGGCTGGCGCACCACCGGCACCGGTCATGACGGCCCGGCCTTCATCTGCCGGATCGGCTACAGCGGGCATCAGGGCGGCAAGCAGTATCCGCCGCCGCAGCAGGAGGACTGCGTGCTGACGCCACCGGCCTCCGCCTACTGGTCGTACTGGCACGCCGATCCGGGCGCGAACACCTGGCAGTACAGCCAGCTCGGGGCCATGACCTACAAGCCGAAGCCCGGCAGCGTCGATCTGTGGATCTTCGGTGGCACCGATATCGAAGGCACCAAGGGCCGGCCGACCATCACCCCGGACCAGCTCCGGGCCCGCAACACCCGGCCCGTCGGCGGGGGGTCCACGACCCGGCCCACACCCGACCGGCCGACCGCGCGGCCGGAGACACCGCGCACTCCCGTGCCGCCGCCGAGGTCGCAGGCGCCCACGGCCGCCGCGCCACCCGGTGCCACCCCGAGCCCGTCCGCCAGCGCCCCAGCGTCCGCACCGGCGTCGCCCTCGCCGTCACCGTCAGCCCCGTCGTCGGCTCCGGCCGCCGCCGTGGCGGCGCCGAGTGCCGCCGCCAAGGTGGTCGACGCGGCGCCGGCCGCCGACGCCGAGCACGACTCCGGCTCCGTCCTGCCCGTCGCGGCCACCGCCGCTCTGGTGCTGCTCATCGGCGGCGCGGCGGTGTTCGCCGCGAAACGCCGCCGACGTGCGGAGTAGCGCCGTGCCGAACGACCCGGCGCCCGTGCCGCGCACCGCGGCCGGGCGGCGCGGCCCCCTGCCCGGCGCCCCGAGGGGTACGGGCTCCGGGCGCCGCGTCGGCGCTCCCGCCCCGGATTCCGGCGGCCGCCGACTGCCGCGCACCCTGCACCCGGTGGCCTGGTGGATCTGGGCGCTCGCCCTGGCCACCGCCGTCAGCCGCACCAACAATCCACTCCTGCTCTTCCTCGTCCTCGCGGTGCTCGGATACGTCATCACCATGCGGCGCACCGAGGCCCCGTGGGCCCGGGGGTTCAAGTACTACCTGTATCTGGCGCTCACCGTGGTCGCCATCCGCGTGGTCTTCCGCGCGGTCTTCGCCACCGGTATCACCCCGCACGACCACTTCCTCTTCTCACTGCCGCGCATTCCGACGCCGGACTGGTACGCCGGTATCCAGATCGGCGGGCCGGTCTCCCTCGAAGCCCTGCTCTCGGCCGCCACCGACGGGCTCCGGCTGGCCTGCATGCTCTGCTGCATCGGTGCCGCCAACACCCTCGCCAACCCGAAGCGGGCGCTGCGGATCCTGCCGGGCGCGCTGTACGAACTGGGCGTCGCGGTCACCGTCTCCATCAGCGTCGCGCCGCAACTGGTGCAGAGCGTGCAGCGGGTCGCGCGGGCGCGGCGGCTGCGGGCCGGGCGCAACAAGGGGATGCGCGCGCTGCGCGGCATCGTGGTCCCCGTCCTGGAGGACGCCCTGGAGCGCTCCCTGCGGCTCGCCGCCGCCATGGACTCGCGCGGCTACGGCCGCGCGGGCTCGGCGACCCCCCGCTCCCGCCGGCTCACCGGTACGTTCATGCTGCTGGGCATGTGCGGGCTGTGCGCCGGGGCCTACGGGCTCCTCGACGCCACCGCGCCGAAACTGCTCGGACTGCCCGCGCTGGCGGCCGGTTCGCTGCTGTGTGTCGCGGGACTTCGCCTCGGCGGTCGGCGGATCACCCGGACGACCTACCGGCCCGACCCCTGGCGCTTCGCCGAATGGGCCGTGGCCGGCTGCGGTGTGCTGTCCGCCGTGCTGTTGTTCAGCAATGTCGGCTACCACCCCGCCGAGCTGAACCCCTCCATCTATCCGCTCAGTTGGCCGACGCTGCCGCTGGTCCCGGCGGCCGCGATCCTGCTGGCCGGCGCCGCGGGATTTCTCGCCCCGCCCCCGAGCCCGCCCACGCCACGCGTTCAGCCGCAGCGCACCGAGGAAGCCAAGTGATCATCTTCGACCAGGTCAGCGTCGTCTACGACGACGCCGCCGAACCGGTGCTCCGCGAGGTGGACCTGGCCGTCGACGAGGGCGAACTCTGCCTCGTCGTCGGCCACACCGGCGTAGGCAAGTCCACCCTGCTGGGCGCCGTCAACGGACTCGTACCGCATTTCACCGGCGGCACCCTCTACGGCAGGGTCACCGTCGACGGCCGGAACACCGCCGACCATCCGCCCCGCGAACTCGCCGACGTCGTCGGCGTGGTGGGACAGGACCCGCTGGACGGTTTCGTCACCGACACCGTCGAGGAGGAGCTCGCCTATGCGATGGAGCAGTTGGCCATCGCGCCGACCGTGATGCGCAAGCGGGTGGAAGAGACGCTCGATCTGCTGGGCCTGGCCGATCTGCGCCACCGCGCTCTGCATGAGCTGTCCGGCGGCCAGCAGCAGCGGGTCGCCATCGGGTCCGTCCTCACCGCGCACCCCCGGGTGCTGGTGTTGGACGAGCCGACCTCCGCACTCGACCCGACCGCGGCCGAGGAGGTGCTGGCCGCCGTGACCCGGCTGGTCCATGACCTCGGGGTGACCGTGCTCCTCGCCGAGCACCGGCTGGAGCGCGTCGTCCAGTACGCCGACCGGGTCATCCATCTGCCGGGCGACGGCCGGGTGGTGTCCGGTCCGCTGACGGAGATCTTCCGTACGTCGTCCATCGCGCCGCCCATCGTGGAACTCGGCAGGACGGCGGGGTGGGATCCGCTGCCGCTCTCCGTCCGGGACGCCCGGCGGGCGGCGGCGCCGCTGCGCGCCCGGCTGGCCGACACTCCACCGCCGCCCGTCCGCCCCGTCCCGGGGGCCGGCCGGGCCGGACTCCTCACGGCGCGCGGCATCACGGTCGCGTACCACGGTGTCCCGGCGGTGCGGGAGGTCGACCTCGAACTCGGCGGCGGCGAGATCACGGCCCTGATGGGCCGCAACGGCTCGGGGAAGTCCTCCCTGCTGTGGGCGCTCCAGGGGTCCGGGCCGCGCAAGGCCGGCACCGTACGCGTCGACACGGGTGCCGGCGAGCGGTCCAGGGATCCGCGCGACCTGTCCGCCGCCGATGCGCGGCGGCTCGTCGGGCTCGTCCCGCAGACCCCCACCGACCTGCTCTATCTGGAGAGTGTGCGGCAGGAGTTGGACCAGGCCGATCTGGAGTCGGCGGGCGGCGGAGGCGGTCCGTCCGCCCGGGAACTGCTCGACCGGCTGGCGCCCGGGATCGACGACAGGACCCATCCGCGCGATCTGTCGGAGGGGCAGAAGCTGGCGCTGGTCCTCGCCATCCAACTGACCGCCGCCCCCGAGGTGATGCTGTTGGACGAGCCGACCCGGGGGCTCGACTACCGGGCCAAGACCCAGTTGATCGGGATCGTCGGCGGCCTCGCGGCCGAGGGGCGGGCCGTGGTGATCTCGACGCATGATGTCGAGTTCGTCGCCCGCGCCGCCGACCGGGTGGTCGTCATGGCCGAGGGGGACATCGTCGCCGACGGGCCGACCACCGAGGTCATCGTCGCCTCACCGGTCTTCGCCCCGCAGGCCGCGAAGATCCTCGCCCCACTGCCGTACCTCACCGTCGACCAGGTGACCACCGCGCTCGCCCCCGACGAGCGGGGAGAGCACGGCGGGCACGGCGGAGACGGCGCGGGTGACGGACACCGTACGCGCGACGGGCACAGGGGGTACGGCGGGCACAGGGGGTACGGCGGGCCGAGCGGGCACGGCGAACGCGACGGAGCGGGCTCATGATCGAGCGTGGCGCCACCGCCATCGGGGTCAGCCGGCGCGCCGGACTGGTCATCGCCATGGCGGCCTTCATCGGACTGGTCGCCTTCTTCTGGCCGTTCGTGGTCGCGCCCGGGAAGTTCGGCTCGAACTACGCGCCGCCGCTGATCTTCGGAGTGCTTCTCGTTCTCGTCCTGTGCGTGGTGATGTCGGAGATCGCCGAAGGGGGCATCAACTCCAAGGCGCTGGCGATGCTCGGCGTCCTCTCCGCCGTCAACGCGGCCCTGCGCCCGCTCGGCGCGGGCACCGCGGGCATCGAGACCGTCTTCTTCATCCTGGTGCTGGCCGGCCGGGTGTACGGGGCCGGTTTCGGCTTCACCCTCGGCTGCACATCGCTGTTCGCCTCGGCGCTGATCACCGGCGGGGTGGGGCCCTGGATGCCGTACCAGATGTTCGGCTGCGCCTTCGTCGGTATGCTCGCCGGTCTCCTCCCGAAGGCGACCGGCCGCCGCGAGGTCCTGATGCTCGCGGTCTACGGTTCGGTCTCCGGCTACGTCTTCGGGTTCCTCCTCAATCTGTCGTTCTGGCCGTTCTCGCTCGATCCGGGCAGTTCCATCGCCTACCTCCCGGGGCTGCCCTTCACCGAGCAGTGGCAGCGCTATCTCGCCTTCGACATCGCCACCTCGCTGGGCTGGGACACCGGCCGCGCGGTCACGAACTTCGTCTGTATCTCCCTGGCCGGGCCGGCGGTGCTGACGACCTTCCGCCGGGCCGCCCGCAAGGCACGGTTCCAGGCACCGGTCCGCTTCACGGCACCCGGGGTGCCGCCCTCCGCCGTGCCGAAGGCGTCCGGGCGTGAGGCTGGTCCATCCGCCCCCGCCGCGCCCACCACCCCTGCCACGCCCACCACCAAGAAGCCTGACCAGCCGCACGGTTGAGGGCCGGGACGGTGACCCCGGCCGAATGTCAGTGGGGTGGTGCAGGATGGTGTGCACGGCTCTTCGACGGCGAGAGGGGATCGGGATGCCGATCGACAATCAGCGGGTGACCGAGTACCCGTTCCTGCACGGCCTCTACGCCGACGAATACTTCCCCGATCATGTGGTCGACAAGGGGCGGGCGATCCTGCTGCGGCTCTGCGAGCGGATCGAGGCCGAGCGGCCGCCGGACGTGACCGCGCTGTACGCACTCACGGCGGCGGCGACGGAGGAGTTCAATGCCCTGGAGGCGGAGTTCGACGCGGCCGGCAGCGAGATCGAGACCGTCGCCCGTGAAGAGATAGGCGAGGACTTCTGGTTCGTGGCCCAGGCGTACGGCTTCCCGGAAGCGGACGCGGAGAAGCTGATCGCCGCTCGGGACTGGTGATGTCCGGTATCCATATGAACCCATTCCCGACGGGAAAGGCGCGCGCGGTAACAGAATGCGCGCGCCGGATTCCGGTTCCGCTTCCATGACTGCCACAGTCAGGATTCCGTCTGCCGGCACCCCGGTGCTCCGCAGGCCCTGATCGCCTTTCCCGCTCCGCGCAGCGGGGACGATTCCCGCCATCGGGCCAGCGACCGTTCCCCGGATGCACCCGGACCGTCGCCGGGAGCCGTGCCCGCTGGCCCGCAGCGGGCGGCGGGCGGCGAGCGGCGAGCGACACATCAACGCAGTGGCCCACGGTTCGAACGGGCCGCCGTGTAGCGTGCGTTCGATGGATGCACACGAACTCCTGGGCAGCCGTCGAACGCTGTCGGACATTGATTTCAGTGATATGGATCTGGGCCGCCTGCTGCGCGCGGATGACGAACCGTACACATTTCAGCGGTGCACCTTCGACGGGTCGGATCTCAGCGGTGCCGATCTGCGCGGCGCCTCCTTCATCGGTTGTTCCCTGAATCACAGCGTCATACGGCGGGCCGATTTGGAGCGGACCATCTGGCGCGGCGGGACCGCGCCGTTCTGCGACTTCACCGACGCCGACGTCACGGATGCGGAATTCGACGGAATGGACCTGTCGAACACCTGTTGGCGCGGCACACTGCTCGCCGCGACCGTCTTCACCGGGTGCCGTCTGGTCGGAGCCAGGCTCCAGCACTCGCGGGGCGTCGGATACGGGTTCTCACGCTGCAATCTGATGCTCGCCGATCTCTCCGGCCTCTCCCTGCGGCGGCGGGAGTTGGTGGGCCTCCGGATGACCGAGGCGAACCTGGCCGGTGTCGACTTCACGGAAGCCACCTTCACGGAGTGCCAGTTGCTCGGCGCGGAGCTGCGGGCGGCCACGTTCACCGACGCCGATCTACGCGGCGCGGATCTCGGGAAGCTGTCGCTGCGCGAGTGCGTGAACCTCAGGGGCGCGTTCATCTCGGTGGACCAGGCGAGCGGACTGCTGGCGGGGCTCGGCCTCCGGATCATGGACGGCTGAGGTCGTCACGGACCCCGGGCCCCGGGGCGGGGGCCGAGGGCGGAGTTCCGGGGCGGCGGACACCGAGACCTCAGCCGCGCGTACCGTGCTCGCGCACCACTCGGCCCCACGCCCTGGACGCCTCGGACCAGACCGCGCGCAGCGCCGGCTCCGCGGCGCGGACCGCGGCGACGGCCGCGTCGGGATCGCCCCCGGCCCCGGCGACCGCCGGCCCGTCCGAGCGGGACCAGTCGGCCACCGCGTCGCCCAGCACCTCGGGGTGGAACTGCACCCCCCACGCGCGCTCCCCGACCCGGAACGCCTGGTACCGGCAGTCGTCCCCGGTCAGCAACGGGACCGCGTGCGGGGGCAGTTCGGCTATCTCGTCCCAGTGCCACTGGGCGCCGGGCGCGCCGTCCGGCACCGCGCCGAAGACGGGGTCGCCGTCCGCCCCGGGCAGCCGCCGCAGCGGGACGGCGCCCACCTCCGGGCCCTGGGTGCGGGCGGCGACGGAACCGCCCAGCGCGGAGGCGATGATCTGGCCGCCCAGACATATGCCCAGGAGGGGGAGGCCCGTGTCGACGGCCTCCCGGACGAGGGCCCGCACGGCCGGCAGCCAAGGGGCCGCCGCGTCGTCGTCGCAGTTGGGCGCGCCTCCCAGGACGAGCAGCCCGGCGCAGCCCCGCAGCGAGTCGGGTATCCGGTCGCCGTTCCAGGGGTGGACCACCCGGAGGCTCAGTCCGGACCGGATGAGCTCGTCGCCCACCAGTCCGGGACCAGTGCCATCCTCGTGCTGCACCACGAGGATCCGCCGTACCGCTTCCGTGTCAGACGCCGTCACGGCCGTCCCGCCTCTCTCTGCCCGGGGGCGCTGTGGCACTCCCCCGCCGTGGGCCCACCGGGGATCCGATGGGCGTTCTTGGCGGAATACTGCCTGGTCCGTGCGGAGTACCGGTCAGCCGCCTCCCCATCCGCCAGTCGCACGGCCCCCGGCCCGGCCCGCGCCCAGGACGCCGTCGCACGGCCCGGCCGGAAGCGCGTCAGCCGATCGGTCGACCCGTGGGTCCCCCGTCCCGCTCGCGGACACCGACCGGTGCGGCTACGGAGCGCCCTGGGCGGCGGTGGAGGATGGAGGGGCACATTCCGCACCGTCTCCGAGTCCCCAGGGAGTGCCCGTGAAGGCCATGGACCGCAGGTTGCTGGAGGCCGCCCGGCGCGGGCGGGCCGCCGAGGTGAGCGCGGCGCTGGACGCCGGCGCGCGGGTCGAGGCCCGCGACGAGGATCTCCGCACGGCGCTACTGCTGGCGGCGCTGGGCGACCATGTCGAAGCCGCCGCTGTGCTCGTCGCGGCGGGCGCCGACCCCAACGCCCAGGACAGTCGGCAGGACAGTGCCTGGCTGGTCACGGGGGTGACCGGCAGTGTGGCGATGATGCGTGTCCTGCTGCCGGCCGGGCCCGATATGACACTGCGGAATCGTTTCGGCGGTATCTCGCTGATCCCGGCGAGCGAGCGGGGCCATGTCGCCTACGTCCGGGCCGTGCTGCGGGAGACCGATAGCGATGTCGACCACATCAACGATCTGGGCTGGACGGCGCTGCTGGAAGCGGTGATCCTCGGCGACGGCGGCCGGCGCCACGAGGAGACCGTGGAACTACTGCTGGCGGCGGGAGCCGGGCCCGACATCGGCGACGCGGACGGGGTCACCCCGCTCCAGCACGCCGAGCGCCGCGGCTTCCAGCGGATCGCCGACCTGCTGCGCGCCGCCCGATGACGGCCACGGAGCGGGAGACCGCCACACCGCACCCCCGTCATCGCCGGACCAGCGATGCGACCCCGACCGACGGCAGGGCGCGGCTCCGGCGCCCCCGCGCCCTCCTGACCCCCGTACTCGCCTCCGTGCTCGCCGGGGTGCTGGCCGGCTGCGCCCCGGGGGACGGTGCCGGTGGCGCCGCCGCGGATGGCGGAGGGCCGTCGGCCGCCCCGTCCCGTACCGCGGGCGCGGCCCCGCCCGCCACGACGCCCGCGGACCGCTCCCCGGGCACCACCACACCGGAGGGGACGCTGCTGGTCGCCGATTTCGGCGGTGACACCGTCACCTTCCTGCACCCCGAGCGCGGCCCGTTCGCCTCCGTGCGGGTCGGCACCGCCCCGTACGGTCTGGTCGTCGGCGCCGACGGCCGCGCGTGGATCGCCACGGCCGAGGGGGTGGCGATCGTCGACACCCACACCCGTAAGAGCCTCGGCCGGGTCCCGTACCGCACCGGAACGGGACCCGTGACCGACGGCGAGTACCGCGGCGGCGGTATGGGTATCGCCCTCGCGCCCGACGGCCGTCGCCTCTACGTCGGTGTCAATGTGCCCGACGGACCCGGGGCGCTGGAGGTGGTGGACACCGCCACCCGCGCGGTCACCGATGTCGTGCCGGTCGGCCGGCGCCCGTTCGACGTCGATGTGTCCCCCGACGGCGCCGAGGTGTACGCCACCAACCACGACTCCTTCGACGTCACGGCGGTACGGGCGGACACGCTCGCCACCCGGCGCTTCGAGGTCGCCCCGTACGGAACCGAGGGCGGTCTCGGCTCCTGGCTGAAACCGCACTATGCCGCGGTACGCCCTGACGGGCGGCTGCTGCTGCCGTTCGAGGGCGAGCGGCTGGCCGTGCTCGACCCCCGTACCGGCCGGGTCACCATTGAGCGGATGACCGCCAACACCCATCAGCACGGCACCACCCTCACCCCCGACGGCACCCTGCTCGCCGTCGGCACCGGACCGATCGGCTCCGGCGACCGCGAGGCTTCGCTCACCATCCGGGCCGAGGACGGCACGGAACGCGTCGTCCCGCTCGACGGACCGCACGAGGACGTCGCCGTGTCGGCGGACGGCCGTACGGCCTATGTGACCGGAGGTTTCACCCGGGAGGGTCACTGGGACGGCGTCACCGTCGTGGACCTCGGCGAGGGGACCACCCGCCGGCTGCCGGGCGGGGAGCGCCCGCTGGGCATCGCGGTGCTGTGACCGGCCACCCGCCGGGGGGCCGCCATCGGACCCCTCTGGGTGGGCCATTGGTACAGTCGATACACAGATAGCCCGACCAGTTCGACCAGTTCGACCAGTTCGACCAGTTCGACCGACCCGACCGGTGAAAGGGATTCCCCATGGCGGTGGACGGGCTCGACACCCGCATCCTGCGGCTGATGATCGAAGAGCCGCGCACCAGCGTGCGGGAGTACGCCCGGATGCTCGGCGTCGCGCGCGGCACCCTCCAGGCCAGGATCGACCGTCTGGAGCGGACCGGCGTGATCACCGGGACGGGCCCGCGGCTCTCCCCCGCGGCCCTCGGTCACCCCGTGCTCGCCTTCGTCCACATCGAGGTCACCCAGGGGTATCTCGACGAGGTCGGCGACGAACTCGCGGCCGTGCCGGAGATCGTCGAGGCGTTCTCGATCACGGGCGGCGGGGATCTGCTCGCCCGGGTGGTCGCCCGGGACAACGGTCATCTGGAAGACGTGGTCCAGCGGTTGATCCGGCTGCCCGGCGTGGTGCGCACCCGGACCGAGATGGTGCTGCGGGAGCGGGTGCCGCACCGGCTGCTGCCGCTGGTGGAGTCGGTGGGCCGATCAGTGGGTGTACCACGCTGAGCAATGGCTTGACATGCTGTGTACATGAGCATTTCGCGGAGCACTTCGGTCATCTTCGATCTCGACGGCACGCTCGTGGACAGTGAACCGAATTACTACCAGGCCGGACGCAGAGTGCTGGCCGAGCACGGCGTGATGGATTTCAGCTGGGAGCGCCACACCGACTTCATCGGCATCGGAACCCGCGAGACCCTCGCGGCGCTCCGCGCGGAGCACGGCATCGAGGCTCCGGTGGACGAGTTGCTGGCGGCCAAGAACAGGCACTATCTGGAGCTGGCGGGGACCTCGACCGAGGTGTTCCCGGAGATGCGCGCCTTCGTGGAACTGCTCCACGAAGGCGGCGTGCCCATGGCCGTGGCCTCCGGCTCCTCCCTCGCCTCGATCAAGGCGGTGCTGACGGTCACGGGCCTGGACGCCTTCATCCCGACGACCGTCTCGGCCGAAGAGGTCGACCGGGGCAAGCCGGAGCCTGACGTCTTCCTGGAGACCGCCCGCCGACTCGGGGTGTCCCCCGCCGACTGCGTGGTCCTGGAGGACGCACCGCCCGGTGCGGCGGCGGCACACGCGGCCGGGATGCGGTGCATCGCGATCCCTTACGTCCCCTCGACCGCCACCGATCCGTCGTTCGAGACGGCGGATCTGCTGTTCAAGGGCGGTCAGAGCGAGTTCTCGGCGCGGGCGGCGTACGACTGGATCGGGACGCTGGAGGGGCGGCGTTAGCCGGTATGCGTGAGAGGGGCGCCACCGCCGTTCCCTCGGCGGTGGCGCCCCTTTGCCGGGGACGTCTCAGGGGTGGAGTTGGGCCGACGCCTGCGAACCGCGGAAGACCACCGGCCCGTAGCCCTTCGACTGGGCGAGCGCGCTGATGGCCTGGGCGATTTCGAGCTGCGACACCTTCGGCGCCGGGTTCTCGCCCGTCGTGGTGTTGCGGATGGAGAACTCGACCTCGAAGAATCCCCGGTCGCCGGTGGTGCTGGGGAAGTCCGCGATCGCGCGGAATGTCGTTCCTTCGTCGAACACTGCCATGTGCGGCTACCTCCGAAGACTGCGTGCGGATGGAGCGGACGTTCTTCCGGGGAGCCCGTATCGAATCAAGCGGGGCCCGTCGCGACAAGGCATCGATCTTGTGGGAACCGTCACCGATCACGTGCCCCGAATAGCTGGGCATCCTGCCCCGCGTCCGCTACGCGCGCGGCCGGCACGTCCGGCTGGGCCGGGCAGGGGGCCGCCCGGCCCGGTCAGCGCCTTCTGTATCGTCGGGCGCGGAGGCCGGAGAGTGGTGAGCGTGGACCAGCGGAGTCGAGCAGTCAGCATCTGGGGGCAACTCCTGCTGGTTGTGCTCGCGCTGGGCGTCTTTGCGATGCATACGACGGGTCACCAGGACCACGGCTCCGCCACCACGACGCGGCCCGCCACGGCGACAGCCGCCTCGGCACCGGTCACCACGGTGGGCCCGACCGTCCCCGCCCCGGAGACACGGGACGGCGCGGACGACGGGGGCGCGGCACACGGCACGGGCCTGGCGATGGATCTGGCCTCCCTCTGTGTGGCGGTGCTCGCCGGCTGGGTGCTGCTCGCCCTGCCGGGCACGGCGCTCGGCCGCCGGACCGGCCGGCCCGGATCCCCGCGTGCCGCGGCCCCGCCCCGGCTCCGCACCCGTCCCCCGCCCCGCGCCCCCGACCTCGCCGAACTGTCGATCCTGCGGATCTAGGACCCGGTAGGGAAGGAACGCTCGCGCCGCCCGCGCGCCCGTTCCCCTGCCTTTCGCTCCCCATCCCTTACGGGGATCGCCCCGCGCGGCGCACCGGACATCGGCTGTCCCTCGCCGCGCCGGCATCCGCGTTCCGCAGCTCTGAACAGCATGAGGTCTCGACATGCCCAGCACCACGACAACACTCCGCTGCCGGTCGGCCCGCCGCCGTACCGCCGTGGCCGCCGCCGTGATCACCACCGGCCTGCTCCTCACCGCCTGCTCCGGCGACGACGGTGACGACAGCGGCCGGGACGGCTCGGACGCCTCGTCGGGCACCACGATCAGTCATATCCACGGCGTCGACATCGGCCCCTCCGACGGCCTTCTCTACGTCGCGACGCATGACGGGATCTACACCCCGGGCCCGAAGGGCGAGCCCCGGCTCGTCGGCGACCGCAAGGACGACTTCATGGGCTTCACCATCGCCGCGAACGGCACGTTCCTGGCCAGTGGGCATCCGGCCCCCGGCCGTGACGCGCCCGCCAACCTCGGTCTGATCGAGAGCACCGACGCCGGCAAGACCTGGAAGGACAAGTCGCTCACCGGCGAGGTCGACTTCCACTCCCTCGACCACGCGCACGACAAGGTCTACGGGTACGACAGCACCAACGGCCTGCTGCGGGTCAGCGGGGACGGTGTGACCTGGGAGAAGCGCGGTCCGCTGAAGGCGCTCGACATCGCGGTCAGCCCCGCGGACCCCGATACGGTCCTCGCCACGACCGAGTCCGGTCTGACCCGCAGCACCGACGGCGGCCGGACCTTCGGCGGCGGCGACGCGAAGCCGCTCATGGCCTTCCTCGACTGGACCGGGCCGAACGCCCTCTACGGCATCGACCCCTCCGGGGCGGTGAGCCTCAGCGCGGACGGCGGCAAGAGCTGGCGGAAGACGGGCACCGTGCCCGGGGGCGGTCCCCAGGCCCTGACGGCGGTCGACGCCCGACGACTCGTCGCGGCGACACAGGACGGCGTCTACGAGTCGACGGACGGGGGCCGCACGTTCACCAAGCGGCTCGCCGTCACCTCCGGCGGCGATCACTGACCGACTCCGTCGGCGGGGGGAGCCACGGGCGGGGATCCGACGGTGCGGGCACTCAGTGGGTCATCGAGCCATGCCCCGGCACGGGGACTCCCCAGCCCTCTCCTGATCGGTCCTGGTGGTCCGCCGACGCGGTGATCGGCGGACCACCAGGGCCCCACCGATGTCTCCCGATGGGAGGCCCACCTCCACCTTGGTCCAGACCTATTGACGGATGGTCTGGACCAACTTACGGTGTGGCGCGTCACACCACGTACGCCTCCGGGGCCCCCACAGCCCGGGAGGCGAGCGTGCTGTCCGGAGCCTCCCCCCACCCATCGGCCCCCGGCTCACGGCCGCACCGCTCCGCCGCGTCCCCAACGCGTCCGGGCGGCATCCACGGCACGGCGACTCCGCTTCAACCACCCCACCCAGAGTCATGCCTCCATGGGCCTCGCGCCGACCCCGGTGCCGGCCGCCCAGGGCGGGCACGAAGGGAGTACAGCATGATCGGTCGGACGTTACGTCTGCTGGGCGTCGGCCTGGTGATGGCCCTCGCCGTACAGGTCCCGGTCTCCGCCGCGTCGAACCCGTCCCAGGCCGCGCCGCCGGAATCGCCGCGTGCGGAAACGGTGAGCACCAGGACGGGCACGGCCGCCGGGCCCCTCGTCGAGACCTGTGCGGTCAAGTCGAGGCCGGCCGGCAAGGTGCTGCACGGCTACTGGGAGAACTGGGACGGCGCGGTGAACGGCGTCCATCCCCCGCTCGGCTGGATCCCGATCACCGACCCCCGGATCCGCGCCAACGGCTACAACGTGATCAACGCGGCCTTCCCGGTGATCCGGTCGGACGGCACGGTCCTGTGGGAGAACGGGATGGACTCGACCGTGAAGGTCGCGACCCCGGCCGAGATGTGCCAGGCCAAGCAGGACGGCCTCACGATCCTGATGTCGATCGGCGGTGCGGCGGCCGGCATCGACCTCAGCTCCAGCGCGGTCGCCGACCGGTTCATCGCGACGGTGGTGCCGATCCTCAAGAAGTACAACTTCGACGGCATCGACATCGACATCGAGACCGGTCTCGTCGGCAGCGGCAACATCAACCAGCTCTCGGCCTCACAGTCCAACCTCATCCGCATCATCGACGGCGTGCTCGCACAGATGCCGTCGAACTTCGGTCTGACGATGGCGCCCGAGACGGCGTACGTCACCGGGGGCAGCGTGGTCTACGGCTCGATCTGGGGCGCCTACCTCCCCATCGTGAAGAAGTACGCGGACAACGGCCGGCTCTGGTGGCTGAACATGCAGTACTACAACGGCAGCATGTTCGGGTGCTCCGGGGACTCCTACTCGGCGGGCACGGTCGCCGGGTTCCGGGCGCAGACGGACTGCCTCAACCGGGGTCTCGTCATCCAGGGCACCACCATCAAGGTCCCCTACGACAAGCAGGTTCCGGGACTGCCGGCACAGCCGGGGGCCGGGGGCGGTCATATGCCGCCGAGCCTGGTGTCGCAGGCGTGGAACGGCTACAGCGGTGCGCTGAAGGGCCTGATGACCTGGTCGATCAACTGGGACGGTTCGCGCGGGTGGACCTTCGGCAACAACGTCAAGGCGCTCCAGGGGCGCTGACCAGCTTGACGCCGGTACCGGTATCGGTATCGGTTCTCCCGGGCCACTGACGCCCGGGGGGGGACGGGAGCCCGCGCGGTCGGCGCGGGCTCCCGGATGTACGGCCCGCGCTGGGGCGCGCACGACCCGGCGTGGGCCGTACGCGTTCCCGCGCCCGAACCCCCGCCACCCCCGCCACCCCTCCGAACGAGCCGAACAAGCCCCCGCGTCCCACCTAGCCCTGCCCAGCCCCACCAGCCGAACGACACCGCACCGGGCAGCGCCTTCGGTGTGGCCAGCGGCCTCCCCACGGCCGGGGTGCGGCGTACGCCGCGGTGAATCCGAAGGCCGTACCGCGTTTCCGAGTAGGGGTCGCGGGCCGCGAGACTGGGGTGTTCCCCCAGTTGTCGAGTGGCACAAGAGGTGGATAGGGTTTCAACCACTGTTGACACCGAGGCATGTCCTCCGGTGAAAGCTGATGGTTTGTGGGTCGGTTGAGGAGGAAGAAAATGGCACAGGGAATTGTCGTCCGGTTCGACGACACCAAGGGGTACGGATTCATCGCACCCGACGACGGGGGCGATGATGTCTTCGTCCACGCCAATGAACTGTCCGAGGCGAGCAGGACGATCGCCTGTGGTACCCGGGTGGAGTTCGGTGTCCTCGACGGTGGGCGCGGTCTCAAGGCATACGGGGTCCAGATCGTCGGCCAGGCTCCAGCGGCCGCCGTGTCCACCGATGCGGCCGGCGCGACGGTCGGCGGTCCGCTGCCGAGCGGCGCGCTGGACAGGACGCGGTCCGTGGCCGTCCCCGCCGAGCCCGTCCCGGGCCGGAGCGAGGGTAAGGGCGAGACCAAGAGCGAGGGCCGGAGCGAAGGTCTGACGGACGGGACCTGCGAGGTGTTCTCGGAGACCGAGTTCACCCGGCTCGCGACCGAGTTGCTGCTGGCCAGCGGCCCGGACCTCACCGTACGCCAGGTGCTGGAGCTCCGTAAGGCACTCGTGGACTTCGCCTCCGAGCACGGCTGGGTCGACTGATACTCACGACAGTCCCGAGGACGGTCCCTAGGAGTGTCCCCAAAACAGTGCGGTGGGGGCCGGCGATCGAATCGCCGGCCCCCACCGCGCTGTCCGGGGTCGGGGGGTCAGCCCGTTCCGGCGAGCGTCAGCCGATAGCCGGCTCCCTCCACGGCTTCGAGCTGGTGCGGGGCGCCCAGCCGCTGGCGCAGCGAGGCGATGTAGCGGTGGATCGACTCCTGTACCGTCATGCGCTTGGTCCGCAGGATCTCATCGGCCAGTTGCTCGAAGTCCAGGGTCTCTCCGGGTCGTCGGGCGAGCGCCGCCAGGATGCTGAATTCCTCATCGGAGAGTTCGGCCGGAAATCCGTTGATCAGGACGACCCGCTCCCAGAGATCGATGCGGACCGGACCGGCCAGGATGAGGTCCCCGGGCGCCACGCCGCCGGCCACCGGTTCGGGTGGCTGGCGGCGTCTCATCACTGCCCGGACCCGGGCCAGCAGCTCGGCCAGATTGTACGGTTTGACGAGATAGTCATCGGCTCCCAGATCCAGTCCCCGGACGCGAGACGCGTGGTCGGAGCGCGCCGTCGTCACCAGAATGGGTACCGAACTGCTCGCCCTCATCACACTGCAGAGGGTGAAGCCGTCACAGTCCGGCAGGTCGATATCGAGGAGTACGGCGTCCGGGTTGGTGTCCAGCAGCTCGATCGCGGCCTTGCCGGTCGCGGCACAGACCGCTTCCAGGCCCTGAGCGTTCAGTGCGGCCGTGAGGGCAGCGGACACCCGTGCGTTGTCTTCCACTACCAGGAATTTCACCGTGTCAGCCCCCTGTCGGTCGTGTGGTACTTCCCCCTGCGGGACCGCCTTCGGAGCACCCGGTCTAGCGTGTCGACCGACGCTGGTCAGCGTCTGCGGTCGTCGTGCGTCTCCACGCGGGCACCACCACGCGCTCGGTCGGAGCCACCGCGATCGGAGCGGATGTAGTCGGGGAGTACCTGGGGCGGCCAGCAGCCGATGCTGAACATACCCATCGAGTACGCCTTCGCCGCAAGGGCTGTTCTGTTGGGCACCTTGAACTGGCGCAAAAGTATGCTCACGTGGTACTCGATGCCCTGTCGGCTCAGGAAGAGCTTGGCCGCCAGCCGTACCGTCGGATCTCCGGCCGCCACCCCCTCCAGCACCTTGGCGGTGAGCGCCGTCAGCTTCCGCTGCGAGCCGATGAGCGCCTGCTGGTCGTCGGACTTCTCGGGCGTGAACTGAACCATGATCATTTTGACTCGGCCGCCGTCGCCGTCGACCGGGAAGGCACTCAGCTTCCCCGCGACCGTGGTGTCGTTGAACCACATGGCGATGGACTGTCCGACAAGGCGTGCGCGGTGTCCCTGCACCAGTCTGCCGAACTGCCGCATCAGATGCTGGCGCACGCTCGGGTGCAGGAATTCGGCGAAGCTGCGCTCACAGATGTCATCACGGCGCCGCCCGCACTGGGCTCTGAACGCACCGTTGACGGCGCGGACCCGCAGGGTCGGGTCCAGGATGGCCAGGCCGACCCCGGACAGTTCGAACGAGGACAGCACCAGATCGCCGTATTCGTCACTCCGGATCTCCGCGTCACGCAGAGGGGAATCCTCCGTGCGCGAGTCGTCGATGCCAATTCCCGCTGGCCGATGAATCGGGGCCAGGTCGGTTGTCAGTTGCGCTTGAGCGGCTCGATGGGCACTCATACTGGGATCCGATTTCCATCCGACCGCGTATGGAGTTTTTGGACTTGCGTCGCCTTTGGTAAAGGTCATCTACGCCGAACCCTCCCCGTTGCGTTTATCGCCGGGCGTCGGGAGCGTAATCAGGCGCGGGACGGCGGGTCAATGCGATCCCCTGTCAATGCTATTAACACTGTGGTCGGGGTCGAACGGTTCGGAGACACGGCACCGGGCGGGGGCACCAGCCGCCCCGAGGGGGCGACCGTCCACCATGCGGGCACCCATAGCAGACATAAGGGGTCTGGCGCTCGGCTTCGGCCCAACCGGCGCCGTGGGGGAGAACCGAAGGTTCCACTCCAGATACCTGGTTGGTGCACCGATCGGCTACCGAAGCTCGGGCCGGGAGAGGAGGTGCGGAGGGGGCTCTTGTCAGCCGGTGATGACCCGGAGGTTACTCGCGCGTCCGTGCTGGCGGCCCCTGAGCGGACAGGCCCGAACCCACCACAGGCACTCAGCGGCAGCAGCGGTCCGGGGTCGGTCGGAAGCACCGATCGGCGCACCGGGGACGCACCACACGGCGCACTACAGGCTCTCGGGCACTCCCCAGCGAAACGCGTTCGCACCCGCTATCCGGCGTACGACGGGTATCAGTTCGGCCCGGCTGGAAACACCCAGCCGTCGATAGAGCCTCGTCAGACACTTCTCCACCGCACGCCGTGTGACGTCGAGTTCCTCCGCCACCTCCTGGTTGGTGCGGCCGAGTGCGACCAGCCCCGCGACCCGGCGTTCGGTGACGCTGAGCCGTTCGGTGCCGAGGAGGCCGGCTCGGCGTGTCTCGCCACGTCCCGGCTCCGCCCAGTACCGTAGCAACGACTCCCCCATCGCGTCGGCGATCCGCTCAGCCTCGGCGAGGAGTTCGGTGGCGCCCGCGCGTCCGGCGCCACGCAGACGCATCGCGTACGCCATCAGCGCCCGCGCCAGCTCCAGCTCGTTGGGGCTCTCCCGCAGCACGGCGACCGACTCGGCCAGCAGGGA
Organism: Streptomyces sp. NPDC020965; assembly: GCF_044333555.1. Classification (NCBI taxonomy): domain Bacteria; kingdom Bacillati; phylum Actinomycetota; class Actinomycetes; order Kitasatosporales; family Streptomycetaceae; genus Streptomyces; species Streptomyces sp. NPDC020965. The sequence goes on along the minus strand of NZ_JBIRRE010000020.1, from coordinate 34,660 downwards.
GAGGGCGTACCGCCCGGGGACCAGCGTCCCCCAGACGCGCAGGGTCCGGCCGAGTGTCGAGGGGGAACCCCAGGTGCGGGCCCGGTCGCACTCGTGGGCGATGAGTTCGAGCGCGGTCTCGTTGTCGCCGAGCCGGAGCAGCGCGGGCGTGGACCAGTAGGCCAGGGGGAACAGCGAGGGGTTGTGCCAGCCCGATGCGCCCGCCCGGCGCACCGCCGCCACCAGCTCCTTGGTCAGGGCGGGCAGTTGCGGCATCCGGGTCGTGGCGGCCCGCAACGCCAGCAGGCCGACCCGGAGGATCGGCACTCCGGCACCCCGCTGGTCCGCACAGAGGGCCTGGGCGCGTTCGGAGAGCCAGGGATCGCGCAGTTCGACCGCCACCGACAGCAGGCCCAGCGCGGAGAGCCAGTCGCTCTCGCCGAGCGCGCCGGTCGTCTCGTCGCAGGCGTCCCGCGCGTCCGCCCAGGCGTCCGCGAGCCTGCCGCCCTGCTGGGCCGCCATCGCCCGGCCGCAGAGCATCCGTATCCGCTGCCGCTCGTCACCGCGCCGGTGGGCCGCCTCCACGGCCATGTCCAACCAGCTCCGTACGGGATCGTGGGCCTCGGCGGCCGTACCGGACGCGATCATGAGCGAGGCGGCGGCATAGCCGGACGGGGCCGAGGCGGGCTCCCGTTCCAGCATCCGGCGGGCCAGCGCACCCGCCTCTTCGGCGGACAGTCGGCAGCCGATGGTCCCGGCGAAGGTGAGCACGGCGGCCCGCTCGCGCCGGGCCGCCGAGCACAGGTCGAGTTCGGGTCCCAGCTCGCGCAGGCGGGCGACCGCGTCGAGCGGGGCCGTTGGACTCCCGAGCTCGGAGAGGCGGGCACGGGCCTCCAGGCGGGCGGTCAATTCCCGAGCGGCGGAGTCGGGGCCCTCGTCGGACGTGAGGGTCGCGCGGGCGGAGGCGATCAGCTCGTACGCGACGGGGGATGCGGAGAGCGAGAGCGTCAGCGGCACCCCCGCGACGACCGCCGCGCGCTCCTCGGCGGAGGGCAGCAGGGCGACCGCCTGCGCGATGTGGCGCAGCAGGGCGGAGGGGTCGACGTCCTGCTCGGCGTCGGCGAGTGCGGCGAGGAATCGGCCGCGCTCGGGGCTGCCCGGCGGGAATTCGCGCAGGGCCCGGCGCAGATAGCGGATGGCGAGATGCCGATCGCCGCGGCGGCGCGCGTCGTCGGCCGCCTCGCGCAGCACGTCGGCGGCCTGGGTGTGGCCGCCGGGGCCGACCTCCAGGAGGTGGGTCGCCACCCGTTCCAGGGGGTAGCCGGATTCGTGGAGCAGGGTCGCGGAGCGCCGGTGCAGATCGCCCCAGCCCTCGGGGCCGTAGCTGTCCTCCGCTATCTCGCGCACACAGTCCCAGAGCACCGGCGGCTCGCACCGGTCGGGTGCCCAGCCCAGCCGGCGCAGGGCCCAGGCGGCGGCGGCCCGGTCGGCCGGGTCCACGCCCGCGAGCCGGGCGATGAGTCGGTCTTCGGCCGCCCCGCCGAGGATCGCCGCGCAGTACGCGAAGCGGCGTACCGGCTCCGGGTGGCTGCTCAGGGTCGCGGCCACCCGGCCGCGCAGGTTCCAGGGCGCGGGGAGGGCACGCGCCGCGTCGAGGAGTCGGGAGGGGGCCGCGCCTGGCGATCCGCCGAGGCGGTCGAAGAGGGAGTTGACCAGGGTGGGGTTGCCGCCGGTGGCCCGCGCCCAGGCTCGGCCGCCCTCGCCGGGGAGGGTGACGGCGCGTTCCCGGAGCAGGGCACGGACCCCTTCCGCGGTGAGGGGGCGGAGCGGGACGATGTCGTCGGCGATGGCCACGAGGTCCTGTACGACGGGGAGTTCGGCGGCGGGGTCGCCGTCCCGGACGGCGGCCACCAGTAGCAGCGGGGTGGGGCCGTGGTCCCGGAGCAGTCCGGCGAGCCACTCCAGGGAGGGCTGGTCGGCCCACTGCGCGTCATCCATGACGATCGCGACCGGCCCGTGGGCGGCGGCCCGGCCCGATACGTTCAGCGCGTCCGTGAAGAGCGTGCCCGGCTCGTCCGTGGCCAGCTCCTCGTCGGTGGGCGGCTCCTGGGCGGGCCCGAAGGCATGATCGCGGGCGCCCGCGTCGGCCGCCCGCGCGAGGATCTGCCGGACGACGGCGTACGGAAGGGTGTGATCCAGTCTGCTGCCGCCGCCGCGCAGGACGACGAAGCCCCCCTCGGCGATGAGTTCGGCGGTCGCGTCGAGGAACGCGGAGCGACCCACGCCCGGCGTCCCGGTGACGACCACCAGCCTGCGGGGGCCCGCCAGGGCCCGCGCCGTCGCCGCGGTGACGGCGGCGAGTTCCTCGGCCCGGTCATGGAGCGACGCGGGTACCGGTGATGAGTGCACTGGCCTCCTCTGCCCTGGTGAGCGGCGTAAGCTGACGAACATTCAGGCGTCCTTCCCAAAGAGTACGGATGCTTGAGCGAGTGGGGGTGGGATCGTTGCCCTCAGGCTCAAACTCCGCAAGCTCCCGGCTGAAACATCTTAAAAGTCCGAGTAAAACACCCAACTCCCGGGCCAATGAACGCAGTTGAGCGGAAGAGCTTTATCGCCGGGCGCACTGTTCGCCCTCGACGCCACCGGAGTTCCCCAGCACCTGTCACCACCTGACCCATTCACTTCACCGCGAGTTCACAGATCCGCCGTACTGTAAAGGGTTATGAACTCGACCTGGACCGAGCACGACCTCGCGTGGACAACGCTGTCAGCCTCCCCGTTACCAGGCTTCCCGGACTTATCGGGCTTTCCAGATACCAACGGTTTCGAAAGATCACCCTGGACGAGCCACTGGAACGGCGGGATGCCCGCACCCCCCGCCGCCGCCCGCTGTCTCGTCGTCCTCGGCTCCACCGCCCCGATGCCCATGGACAGAATCGTCCGGCGCGTCACCGCTCCGTACGGCGAGCGGGCCGCCGTACGGAGCACCGCCTGCCGCCGGGGCGACGGCGCCACCGAACACGAGGTGCTCAGGCGCCTGTTCGGCGCATCCGACGGCGGGTACGACGGAACACACCCGGCCGGCCCCGACCTGGCACACACCGCCGGCGAGCGCGCCGACGCCCTGTTGGCCACCGCGCCCCTCGTCCTCGCCCTGGTCGACGCCCACTGGTGCGACGACGGCACCCTCCGTTGGATCGACCGCCTGCTGCGCCGCACCTCCGGTGGGCCACTGACGGTACTGATGACCTCCTCCCACCGCGCGTTGGCCGCCGGCCGGCCCACCTTCCACGAGATCGTGGCCCAGGAGTACTCCACGGTCACCGACGCCGCCGGCCTGCTCGCCCCCGACACCGACCCGTCGGACGGCTCCGACCTCGACGACCTGCTGGCGCACGAGCCGTATCTGATCCGCGTCGCACGCGCCGCGTCGGCGCTGCGCAGCACGGACGCCGAACTCGTCGGAGCGCTCGCCCGGCTCCCGGCCCGCCAGGTCACCAAAGCGCTCAAGACCGCCCGCGCGGCCGGAGTGATCCCCGACCCGATGCCGCCGATGGGCGTACCGCACCCCGTGGACGCCCTGCTCGCCGAGCTGACCCCGGCCGAGCGCGAGCGGATGTACGCCCAGGCCGCCGAGATCCTCAACGACACCGCCCGGCCCGCCGAAGAGGTGGCGGATCTCCTGCTGGCCCACTCCCGGCTGGACAGACCCTGGATGATCTCCCTTCTCAAGGAGGCCGCCGCCGACGCGCAGCACCACAACCCGGCCGCCGCGGTGCGGTATCTGTCCCGGCTCAACCGCGTCGACCCGGACGACCTCGGCACCAGCGTCGACCTCGCGATGGCCCTGCTCGACATCGACCCAGTGACGGCCAGGGGGCATCTGGAGTGGGCCCTGCTGCGCACCAGTGATCCGCTCGCCACCGCCCGCTGGGTGATGCCGCTCCGGCTCACCGCGCTCATGACGCACGAGGAACCCGACACCCCGGGCCCGCTCGGCGATGTGCTGCGCGACCTCCGAGACGACGACCGGGCGGGCGTTGGAGCACCCGGCGGGCCGGAACCGTCACCGCACGGCCGGGTCCCGCCCGTACCCCCGACGCGGTTGAACCGCCCCGCCGCCACCGGACCGCAGCCGGCGCTGTCCCGGGCCGGCAGCGCGGTGGGACAACTCGCCCTGGCCACCCGCGCGATCCGTACGGCGCTGACCGGCACCGCCATGCGGGAGGCCGTCGGCGACGCCCACCAGGTCCTCCAGGCGGAGCGACCCGGCAGCGCCTGGGCCACGGTGGCCGCGGCGCAGGTCCTGGGCCTCGCGGACCAGACCGAGCCCGCCCTCGGCCATTTGACCCGGACCATAGCCGACAGTCAGCGGCGCGAGGAGGTGTGGGCCGAGTGCCACGCCCGGTCGAGCCAGGCGTGGCTCCTCCTCCAGACCGGCGAGGTGGCCGAGTCGACCGCCCAGGCGCGGGCCGCGTCCCGGATCGCGCACCGGCACGGCTGGGAGGCGCAGACACAGCTCCCGCTGATCACCCTGGCCCTGTCGATGATCACGCAGGCCAAGCTGGACCGGGCCGAGTGCGCGCTGCGGCGGCTCGACGGCCGCCGGTTCGACGACTCGGTCTGGGAGTTCCACCACCATCTGATGGCCCAGGCGCTGCTGCACCGAATGCGCGGCCGGACGGAACAGGCGCTGGACCTGATGGACGCCTGCGGCACGAGCCTGGCGTCGGCGGGCGTCGACAATCCGGTCTTCTCGACCTGGTGGGTCGTCAGTACGGATCTGCTGATGCAGCTCGGCCGGGTCACCGCGGCCGTCGACCGGGCCGAACTCGGCGCACAACTGGCCAAGCGGTGGCCGACGCAGCGCAGTACCGGCCTCGGCCTGCTGGCCAAAGGCATGGCGGCCCAGCAGTATGACCGTGTGCAGCTCCTCACCGAGAGCGTACGCGTGCTGGCGAACTGCCCGGACCGGCCGTATCACACGCTCGCCGAACTGCGCCTGGGGCAGGCGCTGCTGGAACACGACGACAAGAAGGCCGCACGTGCCCATCTGCACACGGCCCGGACCCTCGCCACCCAGCACGGTTTCCTGGTCATGGCGCACCGTGCCCGGGTAGCCCTGGCGACGGCGGGTGGCCGTGCGCCGTCCGCCGACCACCGCACCGGCGACACCCTCACCTCGGCCGAGCGGCCGGTGGCGGCGCTCGCGGCGTCCGGGACGACCAACCGGGACATAGCCGCCGCGCTCTTCCTCTCCCTGCGGACCGTCGAGTTCCATCTCACCAACGTCTACCGCAAGCTCGGGGTGACCGGGCGCGCCGAGTTGGCGGAGCGACTCGACCCGGAGAGCGCGCCGACCCCGTGGCGACCGTCCGGCGAACCACGGTGAGTCCCCGATCGCCGACGCCGGACCGGGACGCGGGCCCCGCTCCCGGTCGGGCCGGACTCCCGGAGCGCGCGCCGGAGTCGGCCCGGCTGCGGGACACCGCGCGGGAGGTCGCCGACGGGGCGTCGGCGACGGTCGTGGTGCACGGGCGCCGCGGGACCGGCCGGAGCACCGTGCTCGCCGAGGCCGCGGCGGCGGCCCGGGAGGCGGGACTGCACGTCGTGGCCCTGCGCTGCCGGCCCGGTGACCGGGACCGCCGGCACGGCGTGGCCCGTGACGCGCTCACCGCGGCGGCCGGTGCGGCGCCCGGGGTGCCGCTGGCGATCCTCGTCGACGACGCCCCCTGGGCCGACCCGCGCTCGGTCCGGGCCGCCGCCGCGCTCGCCCGTCGTTCGGCGCCCCGCCCGCTGCTGCTGATCGTCGCCGGCCACGATCCGTCGGTGCTCCCCCAGGGCCCGTCCCGGCGCGACGACGTCGCGCTCCGGCCGCTGAGCCGCGACGGGGTGCGCGAACTGCTGGCCGAGGCGTACGGGGAACACTCCTGCGGACCGCTCGTGCCGGTCGCGGTCGCGGCCACCGGAGGTAGCCCGGCCCTGCTGAGGTCGACGATCCGCCGCTGTCCCGCCCCGGCGCCGTCCCCCGACGAACTGGAGGCGGTGGCCGAGCAGGTGGGCCGGGAGCAGACCCGCCGTGCGCTCGCGCCGCTGTCCGAGACCGTGTTGGCGCTGGTCCGGGCGAGCGCGGTGGGGCGGGGCGACCTCTCCTGGGAGCAGGTGTACGAGCTGGCGGTGCCGCCCAAGGAGGAGACGGAGGACCACCCCCTCCACCGCACCGGTGGGATCGGCGGCCCGCCCGGAGTCGACGCGCGTCATGGTGCGGACTTCGGGGAACGGCCGGCGGGAGCGCTGGCGGAGAGCGACCCGCCCCGTACCCATCGTGCTGCACCCCCGGCCGGGGGAGGGCGCGCGGACGGGGTGTACGGCGGCCCCCTGTATCCGGGGGGCGCACTACGGCGGTGTGCCGATGAGCCACCCGGGCGGCGGCCGGACGGGGTCCCCGGGCAGCCCCGGACGGTGGAGAGCGGCACCCCCGTCCCCGTACCCACGACCCATCTCCATGGCCGAACTCCGGAGGTACCTGGGGCGCCCGGGGCACCGGCCGACGGTCCGCAACCCACGCGCGACCGGTCCGGGCGCTCAGTGCCGTGGGCAACCGCGGCAGCCCGCGCTCCGGAGCCGGACGGCCCGCCGCCGCGATGGACCCGGCGGCCGCGCCACGACCGGCCGGGGGATCCCGAAACCCCGCGGCACGAACGAGCGGAACCCCCCTGCGCCGAGCCGCCGGGCCGACCGCACACCGACCCGCCCGAGGAGACGCTCCCCCACCAGCCGGCGCCCACCGTGCCGCCAGGGAACCCCGCGCCCGACCGGGCATCACCGCCGGTGCACAGCCGGCCCCCGGACCGGCTCCCCGCCGAGCCGTCCCGGGAGGACGCCCTCCGCGACCGGGAACGCTCCCCCGCGCGCGCCCGCGCCGAACTGGCCCGCGCGGAGCTGACCGGGACCGGACTGCTTGACGATCTGGAACACCCCAGGCCGTACGACGCCCTGGTGGCGGATCGGGTGCTCGCGCTGATGGAGCCGGGCCGCCGCCGTGAGCTGTACACCCGCGCCGTACGGGTCGGCTGGCGCGACGGCCTCGGCACCTCGGCCCTCGCCCGACTCGTGTCCCACACCGAACTGACCGAACCGTGGGTGCCCCAGGTCCTGCGCACGGCCGGCCGGCACGCCCGGTGCTCCGGTGACCAGGCACGCGCCATCGTCTTCCTGGAACGGGCCCTGGACCGTGGCGCGACCGGCGCGCTCCGGGTCGAGATCCTGCTCGAACTCGCCCTGGCCCAGATGTACGTACGACCGGAGGCCGCCGACCGTCGGCTGCGGCAGGTGCTGGCAGAGACCGCTGATCCGGGGCTCTCCGGCGCGCGGCTCTTCGCCGCCGATCTCCTCGCCCTGCGCGGTGGCGGGCGGGCGGCGGCGCAGGCCCTCGCCGACGCGGACGGGCGGGAGTCGGCGCCCCCCGGCGAGCGGCTGACCCTGCGCGCCCTGGGCAATCTGCTGACCCACGACCCCTCCACCGTCGACGACACCACCGACCCCGGACCCTCGGCCGACCCCGCGCGCGCCGCGGCGGCAGCCTGGCGGCTCTGCGCCGCCGGCCGGGAGATCCAGGAGGCACGCCACCTCGCGTCCGCGGCGCTCGCCCCCGGCGGGCTCTTCGCACCCCGGCTGACGGCCGTACGCGTCCTCGCGGTCGTCGAGGACCTGGACGCGGCCAACGACGGACTGGACCGGATCGAGGCCGATGCGCGGCTGCGCGGGGTGCGGCCGGCGCTCGGCCTCGCGCTGTTGACCCGCGCCGAGCTGGCGCTGCGGAGCGGTGAGCTTCCGCAGGCCAGGGCGTGGCTGACCGAGACCCTGGCGGAGGTGCCGCGCAGGCACTGGCATCCACGCACCCTGCAACGGCTGACCGCCGTGGCGATGCTCATCCATCTGGAGTCGGGCATGGTGGGCCGGGCCGCCGCCGTTCTCGCGACGGCCGCGGCGGACCGGCACGAATACGGACTCGGCCACGCCGAGCTGCTCTTCGCGCGGGGCGCGCTGGATCTGCACACCGGGCGGCACGGCGACGCGACCGCGCATCTACGGGAGTGCGGGCGGCTGCTGACCAGCGCAGGCTGCCTCAATCCGGCCATCGTCCCCTGGCGCGCCCATCTCGGGATGGCGCAGGCGGCCCAGTGCCCCGAGGCCGCGGCCGAGCTGCTCGCGGACGATCTGGCGGCCGCGCGGGCCTGGGGGGCGCCGGGCGCGGTCGGCGCGGTCCATCTGTGCGCCGGGCTCACGCTGACGGGGCCGACGGCGCTCCGGCATCTGCGCAGTGCGGTACGGGTGCTGGCCAACTCATCGGCCCGGTCCCGGTATGCGCGGGCGATGGTGGAACTGGCGGCCACGCTGCTGGCGGAGGGGCGCCCGGGGGACGGCGACAGGCTGCTGGGCGAGGCCCTGGAGACGATGCGGGCCGACGGCGGGCGGCCGACCCCGCGCGCGGAGGATGTCGCCCGCCGGTACGCGGAGCTGGCCCGGTACGCCGAGTCCCGGCTGACGACGGCCCAGCTCCGGGTGGCCCGGTTGGCCGCCGATGGGCACGCGAACCAGGCCATCGCACAGACCCTGTCGATCTCCCGGCGTACGGTCGAACTGCATCTCACCAAGAGCTACCGGGCGTTGGGCATCAGCGGTCGCGCGGACCTGCCGGCCGCGCTCGGCCACGGCGGACACCGACCGGCCGGCTCCGACTGACCCCCTGTGGCGGGGGACGGGCGCTTCCCACGCGGCGTGGGAACGCCCCCGTACCCGCCCAGAGGTCTCCTGGACGGGTACGGGGGGGGAGCGGGTCAGACGGTGGGGAAGTTGTCCGGCGTCCTGATCTTGTCGCGGATCCAGATACCGGCCTCCTTGAGCGAGCTGGTGCCGGCCACGGGGCCGCCCGCGGCGCAGGTGCCGGTCTTGAAGGCGGCGCCGCTGCGGTGGTCGTCGGAGTAGTTCCAGTTGACCCAGCTGATCTTCTTGGTGGCCATCAGATTGAGGTAGCTCTGGGTCATGGGGAAGTTGTTGCTGCCTTCACCCAGGTGGTTCTGGGTGCCGAACTCGGAGACGAAGACGGGGATCCTGTCGGCGGCGCGGGAGAGGGCGTCCAGGTAGTTCTGGCCGTGCGAGGCGGCGTAGAAGTGGAAGGTGTACATGATGTTCGGGATCTGGAGGGGGTTGTTCGCGACTTCGGTCTCGTTGAACTGGCCGGAGGAGCTGGAGACACCGAAGGAGGCCCAGTCGGGGGTGCCGACGAGCACGGGCGCGTCCGCGTCGAACTGCCGGATGTACGGGATGAGGTCCTCGGCGTAGGACTTGATCGTCCACCAGTCCACCCGCTGGCCCTGCCAGTTGGTGCCGTTGGGCTCATTGGCGATCTCGTAGATCACGTTGTTCTTGTTCTTGTGCCGCTCGGCTATGTCCTTGAAGAACCGCTTGGCGGAGGCGATATGGGTCCAGGGGTCGCTGTCGCCATAGGTCGCGGGGTTTCCGTCGCCCAGCAGGTGCCAGTCGACGATCACGTACATGCCGCGTGCCGACGCCTTCTCGATGAGGTCGTGGACCTGATTGGTGTAGGCGACCGGGTCCCGCAGATAGCCGTAGTTGGCCGACTCGATGTAGAGGGAGACGCGGAGTACGTCGGCCTTCCAGTCGTTGGCCAGGACATTGAGGGAGCCGTTGGTGTAACAGTTGGGGAACCACCCGATGCCGTGGGTGGACATACCGCGCAACTGGATCGGCTTGCCGTACTGGTTACAGAGCTTGGTGCCGCAGACCGTGAGCTGTCCGTTGATCGCGACGGGCGATCCGGCCGGGGCCTGCGCCGCCTGGGGCCCGGTCTTCGCCGCGGGGGCCGCGGGCTTGGCCGCCTGGGGCGCGGCCGGGGCGGCCGGCGCGGCGGTGAGACCGAGCGCCAGAGTGGCGGCGATCGTGCCCGCTCCCGCGAGCGAGCGGAGTCGGTTGCGCGAGATGTCCATGAATCTCCCCTGTCTGACTGGCGGGTGACTACGACTGATAGGAAGCGTTCCTGACAATAAAGGACCGCATCGATCCGTCACACCGATCCTGCCCGAGACGACGACCGCCCACCATCGTGGAAATCCACGATCTTCCCCACATCCGGCGCATCTCGCGCTCCGTGCGGAACGGGCCGGTCCGGACCCCGGCCGGGGTCCGGGTGGAGCGAGATGGTTGTCAGTCCGGCGTCGGGGGGCCGACGATGCCGCGCAGGCCCGCGTCCGTCCGGACCAGCCCCTCCCGCAACGCGACCGCGACGGCCTGTGTCCGGTTGGGGCTGTTCAGCTTCGACAGCACGATGGCGACCAGTCGCTTGGCACTGTGTTCCGACAGCGCGAGCGCCTGGCCGATCTGTTTGTTGCTGAGCCCTTCGACCAGCAGCTCCAACACCTGGCTCTCGCGCGCGGTGAGCAGTACCGCGGGCTGGCGGGGTGGGAGCGCGGTGACCCCGGGACCGCGGCGGGGCGTCACCCGGGCGACCGGCTCCATCACGAACTTCTCGCCGCTGGCGAGTCTGTGCAGCACATCGCCCAGCACCGTGGTGGTCAGCGTGTCCTGGTCCAGGACGCCGTGACACGGTACGGCGGGTCCGGTCGCGGCCCGCGCCAACTCGGCGCCGGGGAGGACCAGCAGTACCAGAATGCCGTTCTCACGTGCGATGGAGGCGAGTTCGGCGGCCCATGCGCCCTCACCGACCCCTGTGCTGTTGACCGTCCACAGCACCAGCACGTCGCACGACAGGATGAGTAACTGGATGGTGTCCTCGGACGCCTCGGCCGCGAACTCGTCCGGTGCGAAGACCGCGTAGCCCTCGACACCGGTGGTCTGGTCGAGCATCTGGGCGAATCCGCCGCGGATCACCTCGCCGGCGGCCACGACGGCAACTCTCACGCCACCTGGGTCCTTCATCTCATGCTCCCCCGAACATCGCTCGTCCCACTGCCCACTTGGTGACCTGAAACACCCGTGGACCACGATCCCGCAGAGTAGACGATCATGGATCGTGAGACGGCGAGCACCACCCTTTCACACCGCTGTTCGCGAACACCACCGCCCTGACGTCGTCGTCGACGGCGGCGACGGCGTGCCCGCGCCGGGCGCGCCGGGTGAAGAGGGCGCGGACAACGCCGGGGGGAGGGCGGGTCCGACGCCCTGGGGCCGCTCGTCCGGGCCTTGCTGGGCTCCAGCCTGACCCGAAGGAGACCCTAGCCCTTGGCCCGTTCTTCGATGCGGTCCGCCGCCAGTGACGGGCCGTCGTCGGCGCGCATCTGGTCACGGAGCGCCCGGACCCTGGCGCGGGTCGCGTCGTCGGCGGCCAGTTCCGTCACGGCCGACCGCAGCCGGTCGGCCGTCAGCTCGTCCGGCGACAGCCTTACGGCCAGGCCCAGTTCGGCCAGCCGGGCGGCGACGATCCGCTGCTCGGGCATCTGGGGTACGGCGACCACGGGGGTGCCGAAGTACAGGGACTCCACCACGCTGTTGGTGCCCGCGTGGCTCACGAAGACGTCCGCCCGGTCGAGTACGGCCAGTTGGGGCACCCACTCCATGATCTGGATGTTGTCCGGTACGGGGCCGACGGCGTCCAGGTCGACCAGTTCGCCCGCCGACATGACCACGTGCCACGGGGTGTCGGCGAACGCCTCCACACAGGTGCGTACGTACCCTTCCGGGTGGTCGTAGCTGAAGCTGCCGCGGGTCATCAGTACGAGTGGCTCGTCCGGCTCCGGCGGCTGCCAGGGTGGCTGGTCGGCGCGGCCGGTGTCGAGGCTGGCGCCGACGAAGGCGAACCGGTCGTCGAAGGTCTCGTGCGCGGGCTGGAGCGCCTTGGGCACGAACACCAGGTTCGACTCTTCGGACGGGGCGTTGAACTCTTCCAGCGTCAGACCGTCAAGGCCGTGTTGGCTCAGCAGCCGCCCCTGCTTGACGAAGAAGTCGATGAGCGCCGGGTGCTCACGGTCTATTTGACCCGCGTAGAGTTCGCCGATCCGCTGGGTGAGCGAGTAGTGCTCGTTGGACGCGAACGTCCCGTACATCTGGATGGCGGGCCGCCCCCACTTGCGGGCCAGCACCCGGCCGGCCGCGAAGGTGGCGACGTCGTACAGGAGGACGTCCGGCAGATCGTCACCGAACCCGGCCTCGTAGAGCGGGACGGTGGCGATGGCCTCGTCGATGGAGCGTACGGGTTCGTGCGCCAGATACTCGGCGTCCACCCGTTCGGGTATCTTGCGCGACGCGAGCCACGACTCGTACCGGAGTACGCGCGCGCCGGCGCGTTCCGCCAGCGGCGCGTACTTCTCCGTCGTCGCGAAGGTGACCCGGTGACCGCGTCGGACCAGTTCCTCGACCACGGGTAGCACCGTGGTGATGTGTCCGAACGCGGGAAGCGGGAGGAACGCCACGTGATAGCTGGACATGCCAGCAGCATGTCACCCGAACGAGGGGCCCTCTGTGGGTGTGCGCCGAAGTGTGGGGAAGTCCCTAGCGCCCTACTGGACGCCCCGGTCCGCGATGGTTTCGAGCCGTTCGGCCACGCCGACGGCACCGGGTGCGCGCCGGGTGGAGCGGCGCATCTCCTCGACCCGGCGGCGGGTCGGCACATCGGCGGCGACCGCGTCGACCGCGACGCGCAGGGACTCGGCGTCGAGGTCGGCGGGCGGGATCGCCCGGCCCAGACCGAGGTCGACGACGTGCTGGGCCGTCGCGTGGGCGTCCCACTGCTGCGGGACGACCACGGCGGGCACACCCTGGTGGAACGCCTCCATCAGACTCCCGGTGCCGCCCTGGCAGACGAACGCGGTGGCGTGCTCCAGGACCACCGGGTGCTGGATCCACGGATGGGCCTCGACATTGGGCGGCAGTGGCCCCAGCGACGCCGGATCGACCCCGGTGCCAAGGGTCATCACCACGTGCCAGGGCGTTTCGGCGAAGGTCTCGGCGCAGCCGCGGAAGAAGTCCGGACGGCGGTTGGTGCTGGTGCCCAGGGAGACGAGGAGCACCGGCGCGGCACTCTCCGGGGGCTTCCAGGAGCCGGCGTAGTCCGCGGGCCGCGGACACGGTCCGGCGAAGAGGTAGTCGTCGCCGAAGGTTTCGCCCCTGATCTGGAACTCCCTGGTGACGAAGGAGACGTTGAGCGCCGCGTCGTCGCCGCTGGCCATGCCGTCGGCGAGCAGGTCCGCCACGCCCGCCGCCTCGATCCGGGCGGTGAGCCGGGCCCCGAGCTCTCGCAACCGGGGGTCGGTCGGATCGGCGGGCACCTGGTCGGGCTGGTTCTCGGTGCCGTTCAGCGGTACCTGATCATTGGTGCCGAAACCGGCGTAGGTACGGACGGTGGGCACACCGTGCCTGCGGCCCACCGCCACGGCCGTGTCCGAGGCGAGCGCATCGTGCACGATCACATCGGGCCGATCTGCCGCCGCGCACTCCAGGGCGGTCTCCAGCGGGGCGAAGCTCTCTTCCACGAACCCCATCAGCATGGTCGTCGCGAGGTCGACACCGCCCGTCGTGGTGATCGACTCCGGGAACGGCGAGGAGTACGGCACCACGCGCGCGCCGGTCTCGGCGACGCGGGCGGCGAGCCGGTCGGCGACCACATAGGTGACCCGGTGCCCGCGGCCGATCAGTTCCTCCACCACGCCGAGCGTGGGCTTGATGTGGCCGTACGCCGGAAAGCCGAACCAGAGGACGTGCAGCCCCGGGGTGCCGGCGGCCGGTCCGTCGCCCGGGCGGGCCGTACGGCTATGCGGTGACATGGGGGCTCCTCGATAGCTGGTCCGGGCACGGGCCTTCGCCCTCTTCGGCGTCGCTCCGCCGCGCGATCGACTCCAGCAGCGCGGCCTGGCGGACGGCGTCGTCGCCGAACCGCTCGTGGGCCGCCGGTTCGGCGCACGCCTCGGCGAACGTGGTGAGCATCCCGAGGAACTGGTCGGACGCCGGCAGGACGCGTTCCTCCCGGGAGTCGGCGTGGTGCAGTCGGATCAGGGGGCGGGTCTCCGGGGGCGGGGTGAAGGCCCAGTCCACCTCGATACGGCCCTCGCTGCCCCAGATCGCGTAGGTGTTCCGATAGGAGTGGGTGAGGCCGAAGTCGCAGTGCGCGGTGACGCCCGCGCCGTCGCTGAGCAGGGCCGAACCCGCGACATCGACGCCGTCGGCGGGCTCGTGCCGCAGCCGGGAACCCACCACCCGGATGTCGTCGCCGAGGAAGAGCTGGGCGGCCCGGACGGGGTAGCAGCCGATCTCCCGCAGCGCGCCGCCCGCCAGCTCCCTGCTGTAGCGGATGAGGGTGGGGGCGGTCCGCGGGATGCCGAAGGAGCTGCTGAAGGAGAGCGGGGTCCCGATCGCGCCGTCGGCGACCAGTGCCCGGACCCTGTCGTGCTGGGTGTGGTGGAGGAAGGCGAAGTTCTCCATGAAGGCGAGCGAACTTCGCCGGGCGGTCGCCACCAGCTCCTCGGCGGCGGTGGCGCTGACGGTCAGGGACTTCTCCACCAGGACGTGCTTGCCCGCTCGCAGGGCGGCGTCCGCCCACTCCTCGTGCAGCGCGTTCGGCAGCGGCACATAGACGGCCTGGACATCGTCGCGTTCCAGCAGCCGCTCGTAGCCGGCGACGGCCGCGCAGCCGAACCTGTCGGCGAAGGGTTCCGCCTTGTCCAGGGTGCGGCTGGCCACGGCCACCAGCCGCAGTTGTTCGCAGCGTTCGATGGCCGGGATGCTACGGCGCCAGGCGATGTCGGCGGCGCCGAGCACTCCGATCCCGATCGGCTCAGCGTCAGACATACGGTTCCTCCCGAACTGAATTCCCCCACAACGGAATGTCGGTACACCGACCACGACGAGTCCGGACAGCGGGCAGTCATTCTTCCGCCGACCCGGTGCCCGGGCTCTGTGCGGCCGGACACTCTGCGACTTTCCCCAGAAACGGCTCAGGGTCGCTTGGCGACGAATTCACGAATGGAGGAGATCATGTAGTCGATCATTTCCGTGGTGATTCCCGGATAGACTCCGATCCAGAATGTGCGTTCGGTGATGATGTCGCTGTTCGTCAGGTCTCCGCTGACCCGGTAGGTCTCGGTCCGGTAGGCGGGATGCCGGGTCAGGTTCCCGGCGAACAGCAGCCGGGTGCCGATCTTCCGCGACTGGAGGAACTCCACCATTTCGGGTCGGCCGAACGGCGCGTCGTCGGTCAAGGTGATGACGAAGCCGAACCAGCTCGGATCGCTGCCCGGGGTGGCCTCCGGCAGCAGGAGGCCCGGCAGCCCGTCCAGGCCCTCGCGGAGCCGCCGCCAGTTGCGCTTGCGGGCCGCGACGAAGTCGGGGAGCTTCACCAGTTGGGTCAGGCCCAGCGCCGCCTGGATGTCGGTCGCCTTCAGGTTGTAACCGACGTGCGAGAAGATGTACTTGTGGTCGTAGCCGCGCGGCAGATCACCCATCTGGTACTGGAACCGCTTGAGGCACTTGTTGTCCTCACCCGGCTCGCACCAGCAGTCGCGTCCCCAGTCCCGCATGGACTCGGTGATCCGCGCCAGCTCCAGCGTATTGGTGAGCACACAGCCGCCCTCCCCCATGGTGAGGTGATGGGCCGGATAGAAGCTCACCGTGGAGTAGTCGCCGAAGGTGCCGGTGTTGCGTCCCTGATAGGTCGAGCACACCGCGTCGCAGTTGTCCTCCACGAAGAAGAGGTCGCGGTCCCGGGCCAGTTCGGCGATCTCCGCGACCTGGAACGGATTGCCCAGGGTGTGCGCCAGCATGATCGCCTTGGTGCGCGGGCCGATTGCCGCCTCGATCCGCTCGAAGGTGGCGTTGTAGGTGCCGAGTTCCACATCGACGAAGACCGGCACCAGCCCGCACTGGAGGATCGGGTTGACCGTGGTGGGGAAGCCCGCCGCCACGGTGATCACCTCGTCACCCGGCCGGAGCCGGCGATCCTCCAGTTCCGGCACGGTCAGTGAAGCGAGGGCGAGGAGGTTGGCGGACGATCCAGAGTTGGTCAGATGCGCTTTGCGGACACCGATCGCCTTGGCGAACAGCCGCTCGAAGCGGAGCGCGGAAGCGCCCGAGGCGATCTTCATCTCCAGGGCGTGGGAGACGAGGGCCGCGCGGTCGTCCTCGTCGAGGACGGCGCCCGACGGCAGGATCGGGGTGATCCCTGGGACGAATCCCCTATCGGACGCCGCCCGGTCGCGATGAAGTTTCCGCGTCAGCTCCAGAATGGACTCCACGTCCGTGTCGGCCATGAATGCTCTCTCCGTCCACTGCGATGGTCGAATGGTTTGCGTCGAGATCGCCGGCGTGGGCGGACGCCTCGGTCCGGGTGCCTGGTCGGTGATCGGCGGGTGGGGGGAGCGGGGCCGCCCCGAGTCTGTCGGCCGGGGGTCCCGGTGTCCGCTTCGGTGCCGCCCGGCCGGGATCCCGGGGTCCGGGGCCGCAGTGCTGCTGGGGCTTCACGGGTGTCTCAGGCTTCTCAGGTCGAGCGGGTTCTTCGGGTCTGTCGGTCCATCGGGTCGAGACGGTCGGGATGGTCGGGATGGTCGGGACGGTTGCTCGGGGCTGTTCGGCGAGGTGGGCCTAGTGCGTCTCGGCGGGGCGCGGAATGCTGTCCCAGAGGGCGATCAGCGAATCGGACAGGGTGTGGACCGGGGACCAGCCCAACTCCTTCCGCGCCAGCTCGATATCGAGTGGCTGTGCACCCACCCCCCGGTCGCGGCGCACCGCGGGCACCGGCCCGCGGACGATGGTGGCGGTCGATCCGGCGATCCGCATCAGCGTGTCCACGCCGTCGGTCAACCGGACCCCGGCCCCCGCGCCTATGTTGATCACCGGCGGAAGCTTGTCCGCTCTTACCGCGCAGAGCACCGCATCGGAGACGTCGCGGACATCGACGATGTCCCGCTCACCGTCTATCGGTGGCAGCTCCAACACGGGAGGCCCCGCCGCCAGTTGGTGGGCGAGGCCGCCGAGCAGGCTCTGTGACGACGCGTACGGGCCGACGCAGAGCGAGATCCGCAGCACGACCGCGTCGATCCGCCCGGCCGTGACGGCCTCCCCGATGAGCGTGGTTCCGGCGAGCTTGGACTGCGCGTACCGGCCGACCGGACGACACTCCAGTGTCTCCGCGAGCCGTTCCTCGCCGGGGTGGTTGCCGTACTCGTAGGCCGATCCGATGTGCACCAGCCGGACCGGGTCCGGCAGGGTCGCCACCGCGTCGACGAGCCGGGCGACCAGCGCCACATTGCCCTCGGTCAACTGCTCGTCCGTGACGGCCCACGGAGTACCCGCCGCGTTGACCACCAGGGCGGGTCGCTCGGCCGTGAGCATGGCGGTGAGCGTCTCGGTGTCCGCCCGGCCCGCGTCCAGCCGTATGGTCCGGACCCCCGCCGGAAGGTCCGCGGCGCGGCGGACGACGGCGGCCACCGACCAGCCTTCGGCCGACAGCGTGGCGCACACATTGCGGCCGATGAAACCGGACGCTCCGAGGACCACAGCGGTCGGCTCGACCCGGTCCGTGGAACTGACTGCACGCATGGCGCGCCCTCCTGGATGGTCTGGCCGAGGGGGCCGTCCTGGAGCGGCCGCACCTGCGGCCACTATGGGGGCGGTGGGCGCCGAAGGGCCCGTACGCAGGGGCAACTCTGGGTGTTTCCCCCGACTCGCGCGGTAGCGCCTCCCACCGGCCCCGCCGGCGGACGAACCTGGACGCATCACCGGACCACCCGTCCACTGAGGAGTCCCCTGTGCGCGTGCTGTTCGCGACCATTCCCGAGAAATCGCATCTGTACTGCATGACACCGATCGCCTGGGCCATGCGGGCCGCCGGTCATGAGGTCCGTGTCGCCAGTACCGTGCAGTTCGTCGATTCCATCGCCCAGACCGGTATGCCCGCGGTGGCGGTGGGAAGCAACGACGCCATCAGCGCCGGGATGAGCGCGAACCGTGACTCGCAGGAGTGGGAGTCGCTCAACTGGAACGAACTGGACCCGGCGAAGCTGACCTATGAGGCCGAGGTCGAGCGGGCGCAGCTCTTCGCCTTCGGCTGCGCGATGTACAACGAGCCGATGATGAACGACCTGGTGGAGTTCGCCCGGTCCTGGAAGCCCGACCTCGTGGTCTGGGACCCCCTGACCTACTCCGGGCCGATCGCCGCCGGCGTGGTCGGCGCGGCACATGTGCGGTCGCTGTGCTTCTCCGACGTCTGGGTGCTGAAGCGCCAGTACTTCCGGAAGCTGTACGACGAGGCCCCGGCCGACGTCCGGCGCGACCCGCTCGGGGACTACCTGACTGGTCGCACCGCCGACCACGGGGGCACCTTCACCGATGAGTCCGTCACCGGGCAGCTCACCCTGGACCCGCTGCCGACGTCCCTCGGTGTGCCGACCAACGCACCGCGCACCCCGATCCGCTTCGTCCCCCACAACGGCCCTGGCGCGCTCCCCGACTGGCTGAACACTCCTCCGGAGCGCCCGCGGGTCTGTATGAGCCTCGGCGCGTCGAACTTCGAGCGGTACGGCGGCGACTACGTCTCCAAGACGGATCTGCTCGAAGCGCTGGCGGAGTTGGACGTCGAGGTCGTCGCCGCCCTGTTGCCGGCGCAGGTGGCGGAGTTGGGTACGGTGCCATCGAATGTGCGGGTCGCCCAGTCGGTGCCGTTGAACGCGATCCTGCCGACCTGTTCTGCGCTGGTGCACCACGGCGGCTTCGGCAGCTCCGCGACCGCGATGGTGCACGGTGTCCCGCAACTGGTGGTGTCCACGTTGGTGGCCGACCAGTTCTCCCGGGCGCAGCGGGTGGAGAGCCAGGGCGCGGGCATCGCGCTGGAGAGCAGCAAGGCGACGGCGGACCAGGTGCGGGACGGCGTCGCGCGGATGCTCGGGGAGGGTTCGTTCCAGAAGAACGCGGACCGGCTGCGCGACGAGGCGGTGGCGCACCCCTCCCCCGCCGAGATGGTGCCGACGCTGGAGCGGCTCGCGGTCGAGCGGCGCACCACGCCCTGGAAGGTCTGAGCCAGGCCGCTGGGGAGGCCCCCGGCCCGGGGCCTCCGCAGCCGTTCCGTCCCCCCGGCCGGCCGGGGGGGACGGTCAGAGTTCGACCAGTCCGGCGTCGTAGGCGATCAGTCCGGCCTGGGTGCGGTTGCCGCATCCCAGCTTCTCCAGCATCCGGGACACATAGCCCTTGATGGTGGCCTCGGACAGAAACAGCCGCTCCGCGATCTGTGCGTTCGGCAGGCCCTCGCCGAGACAGGCCAGCACTTCGACCTCCCGCTCCGTCAACGACTCCACGAGCTTGCGCGCGCGGTCGCGGGCGGAGAGGCGGTCGGTCGACGCCGCGACGAGCCGGCGCGCGGCGGCGGCCGACATCACGGTGTGCCCCTCGGCGGCGACCCGGACCAGCCCGATCAGGTCCTCCGGGGGCGTGGACTTGACGAGGAATCCGGACGCCCCGGCGCGCAACGCGCGCAGCACATACTGGTCGGCGTCGAAGGTGGTCAGGACCACGATGGCGGGCGGGTCGGCGAACTCGGCGATCCGCTCGATCGCGGTGAGGCCGTCCACCCCCGGCATCCGCAGGTCCATGAGGACCACGTCCGGCCTGCTGCGCAGCACCGCCTCGACACCCGCGGCGCCGTCGTGGGCCTCGTCCACGACCTCGATGTCATCGGCGGAACCGAGGATGGTCCGCAGGAAGACACAGACCATCGGTTCGTCGTCCACGACCACGACACGCACCATGGCTCACACCGCCGATTCGGCGGTCGGGATGTACGCGGGCAGGGTGGCCTCCACATTGAACCCGCCGTCCGGCGAGCGGCCGGCGCGCAGGGTGCCGTGCACCAGCTCGATGCGCTGCCGCAGGTGGGCGATGCCGAGCCCAGAACCGGTGCCGACGAGCGACCTGCTGGGCCGGGCGGTCGGCGGTGTATTGCGGATCGAGAGCCGGACCTGGGCCTCCTCGTACGCGACCCGTACGGTCACCCGGGCGCCGGGGGCGTGTTTGCGCACATTGGTGAGCGCCTCCCGGACGATGCGGTAGGCCGTGCGTCCGACGACGGGCGATGCGAGTGCCCGGTCCCCCTCCTCGACCAGTTCGGCGGGGGTGCCCACCGCGGTCGACTCGGCGACCAGCGCGGCGAACCCCGCCACCGACGGCGTCTGGTCCTCGCCCGGCTCGGTGCGCAGGATGCCGACCAAGTCGCGTAGTTCGTCGAGGGCCTGGCAGCCGGCCGCCCGGAGCTCCTCGGCGGCCTGGCGGGTCGCCTCGTCCTTCGCGGTCATCCGTAACGCCCCGGCCTGGAGCACCATCAGACTCACCCGGTGGGTCACGACGTCATGCATCTCGCCCGCCAGCCGAACGCGTTCCTCGGCGCGGGCCTGTTCGGCGAGGAGGTGACGCTCCCGCTCGGCCCGCTCGGCGCGCTCGGTCAGCGCCAGGACGAGCCGTCTGCGGGTGTCGACGTACAGCGCCAGCAGGGGTCCCACGGTGGTGCGGAGCAGCCCCACGGTGATGATCGTGGGCGATAGCTCCCACACGCGCGCGACGATGACGGTGAAGACGGCGAGCGGCAGATACTCGGTCCACCGGTTCTCTCCGTTCGGACGGTGAATCGGGCCGTGGGAGCCCTGGAAGAGCGAGAGGCCCGATGGGCGGACCCGCAGTCGCTGGGGGTACGGGCGGCGGGCCGCGAGGCCCTGGCCCTGGGGGTACGGGAGCCCCTGGGCGTGCGGCCGGCGCTGTGGGTAGGGGGCGCGCTGGGGATACGGAGCGCGCTGGGGGTACGGGGGGCGTTTGCGGATCTCGCGGTTCTCGCGGTAGAAGATCGGCCCGTAGGCCGCAAGCACCGTTGCGTAGGGCGCCCAGAGGTTTCCCTCGGTGGCCGGGGTCAAGGCGTCACACGGCGAGATGAGCAGGGTCACCGCGAGGGTGAACGCGCCGAGGACGGCGAGCACGGTCAACGGGGCGCGTCGGCGGACTGCCAGGGAGAAGCAGGCAATGGCCTGCGCGCCGAGCATGAACCAGGCGAAAGCCCCCGGCTCCTCCGGCCACCAACTGGCGCCCAACAGGGTCAATCCGGTGTCCAGCCCCATGAAGAAGACCGCGATGGCCACATCCACGGCCGACCTGTGCCGGCGGTGCCACGGTCCGTCAGTCATGCGGACACGTTAGGCCACTGGCGCGCCCGCTGAACACGAGGCAGTCCTTCGTCCTGGGCGGAACCCTACGAAAGTCGTATTCCCATCCGTACGACCAGCACTTCGTCGTATCGAGAGTCGACTCCTCGCTCTGCCGCGCGCCTCCCCGCCTGGAGTGGAATGGGGCCATGGACGCGAGATGGGATCACGTGACAGCGACTCCCCAGTTGGGTCGCTACGAGATCGACACCGACAGCTCGACCATCGCCTTCACGACCCGGCACTTCTTCGGGTTGCTGGCGGCGCATGGCGAGTTCGCGATCCGGACCGGAACCATCGACATAGCGGAGCCACTCACGGATTCAAGCCTCAGTGTGGAGATAGAGACGGCGAGTCTGCGTACGGGAAACACCCGCCGGGACCGTGCTGTACGGTCGGCGCGCTTCCTGGACGCGGACCGGTATCCGCTCATCGCCTTCGCCTCCGAACAGGTGGACCGCCGCGCGGTGCACGGCACGCTCACGGTGTGCGGTGTCGCCCGGCCGGCCAGCCTGCTGATCGAGGAATCCGCCGTCGCGGCGGGGATGTTCACCATCCACGCCTCGACATCCGTCGACCGGACCGAGTTCGGCGTGACGGCGTCCCCCCGGCTGGTCGGGCGTCGACTCGACATCTCGCTCCATCTCACTTGCGTACATCTGTAGACGCGAGAGCGTCACCGGCCGAACAGGCCCCCCAGAACGGCCGTCCCACACGGCCGAAGAGAGCCGTGCCCCTGCAACATCCCCCGCGCAGGGGCACGGCTCGCCTCATGCACACGGCTCGTCCGGGAAACGGCGCCGCCTCCGACTCCTGCAAGGGGTCGGGTGTCCGGCTCGCCCCGTCACCCGTATCGGCTCGCTCTCCTCCGGGAGGGCGAGCCGATCGTCGTAGGGGCCCATCGACCAACCCCCGTCTGAAGGTACGGGCACTCGCCAGATACGGGCCGCACCCCCGCGCGCGTCAGGGGCGCGGGGGTGCGGGTGTTGCGGGGCGCGGGGGTCACTCCGCCCGGCCGCGCAGCCAGTCGTCCACCACCCGGGCGGTCGACCCCGCCAGGTCCTCCATCATGGTGAAGTGGTTGCCGGCCACATCCACGGTCTCGTCCGCCGCGCTCCATCCGGTCTGCCAGCGCTCCGGCGGCAGCCCCTCCCCACCGGCCATCGGCTCCCCCGCCCGCACCAGCAGCACCGGTGCCGCGAGCTTCTCCGGTGCCCAGCCGCCCAGCAGGTTGAAGTACCAGCTCATCGCCGACAGCCGGGCCGCGTCCATCCGGGCGAAGCTGGCCTCCCGCTCGAACATCCCGCCGAGCAGTTGGTCCTCGAACTGGCCGAGTGAGTCGTCGCCCGGCACATAGGTGTCGAGCAGCACCACACCGGACGGCGCGTGACCCTCCTCTTCCAGCCGGGCGGCGGTCGCATAGGCGAGGACACCGCCCGACGACGAGCCGAGCAGGGCGAACGGTCCGTCCTGGGCCTGTTCCCGCACCATCCGCGCCAACAGACCGACCAGGGCGTCCTGGGTCGCGGGCAGCGGCTCACCGCTGGCGAACCCGGGCACCGCCAGGGCGATCACATCCCGGATGTCACGGAACGCGGAGGCGAACCGTGCGTACTGGTGCACTCCGGCCAGCGCCACCTGTGAGCTGAAGCAGATCAGCCGGACCGGTTCCGGGCCCTTGGCCAGCCGGACCGAGGTCGGCGACTGGCTCACCTCGGCTGCGTCGGCGAAGGTCGGGCGGAGCTGGGCCACGCTGTTCAGCAGTTCGAAGCCCTCGCGGAGCCGGCCGCTCTCGCACGCCTGGCGGAAGAGCGCGCCGACGGTGTCATTGAAGGCGGCGGCCCCGGTGCCCCTCGTGGGCGCGGTCGGTGTCCCGTCCGGCACGGCGGTCGCCGCCGGGGCCAGTTCGGTGTGCAGATGATCGGCGAGGGCGAGCGGCGAGGCATGGTCGAAGGTCACGGTGGCCGGGAGCCGGAGGCCGGTCGCGGTGTTCAGCGCGTTGCGCAGTTCCACGGCGGTCAGCGAGTCGAGCCCGAGTTCGAGGAACGGCTGCTCGGGCAGGACCTCGTCGGCCGACGCGTGCCCCAGGACCGCCGCCGTGACGCCCCGTACGAGATCGAGCACCGCCGCTTGCCGGCCCGGCTCGTCCAGCGCGGCCAGTCGGCGTGCCAGGGAGTCCCCGGCATCGGCGACGGCGGCGACCCGCCGACCGGTGGACCGGACCAGGCCGCGCAGCAGCGGGGCCGTCTCCGGGGTGAGCGCGGCCGTGTCGAGACGGACGGGTACGACCGCGGCGGCGTCCAGGCGCAGGGCCGCATCGAAGAGTTCAAGTCCCTGCCGGTCGCTGAGGGCGAGGACACCGCCCCGGGCCATTCTGCCCCGGTCCACGCCGTCGAGCCGGGCGGCCATACCCGTCTCCCAGGCGCCCCAGGCGAGTG
Organism: Streptomyces sp. NPDC020965; assembly: GCF_044333555.1. Taxonomy (NCBI): domain Bacteria; kingdom Bacillati; phylum Actinomycetota; class Actinomycetes; order Kitasatosporales; family Streptomycetaceae; genus Streptomyces; species Streptomyces sp. NPDC020965. The sequence goes on along the minus strand of NZ_JBIRRE010000020.1, from coordinate 11,040 downwards.
AGACGGCGGGCAGTCCGTCGGCGTGCCGACGCTCCGCCAGGGCGTCGAGGAAGGCGTTCGCGGCGGCGTAGTTGGCCTGTCCCGGGGTGCCGAACGTGGCCGCCGACGACGAGAAGAGGATGAAGTCGGCGAGGGGTGTGTCCGCCGTCAGCTCGTGCAGATGGAGGGCGGCGTCCACCTTGGCGCGGAACACGGTGTCGAACCGTTCCGGGGTGAGCGCGGTGATCACCCCGTCGTCGAGGACACCGGCGAGGTGGATCACCGCGGTGAGCGGGTGCTCCCGGGGAATCGCCGCCAGGGTGGCCGCCAGGGCCTCGCGGTCCGCGGCGTCGCAGGCGACCAGGTCGACCTCGGCGCCGAGGCCGGAGAGTTCGTCGCGGAGCGCAGCGCCACCTGGGGACGCGGAGCCGCCGCGGCTGAGGAGGAGCAGTCGGCGCACACCGCGCCCGGTGACGAGATGGCGGGCGAGCAGTCCGCCGAGGGAACCGGTGGCGCCGGTGAGCAGGACGGTGCCGTCGGGGTCCCAGGGACGAGCGCGGGAGGGGACGGGGGCGGGGGCGGCGGTACGGGATGCGGGGGAAGCGGCGGGTGTACCGGTTCGAGACGCTTCCGTGGCGGAAGCTGCCGATTCGTACGCTTCCGCGGCTGACGCTTCCGCGGCGGGTGCTTCCGTGGTGGGTGGGGAGAGGTCGGGTGTCGTGGGCGGGGGCGCCGTGACGCGTACCAGCCGGCCGGCGCAGGGACGGCCCGCGCGGACGGTGAGCTGGGGTTCACCGGTTTCGAGCGCCGCCGGGAGCGCGAGCACCGACTCCGGGTGTCCGTCGAGGTCCACCAGGACGAACCGGCCGGGATTCTCCGACTGCGCGGTCCGCACCAGACCCCAGAGCGGTGCACAGGCGAGATCGTCGGGGCGCCCTTGGCCGCCGGCCAGCGCGGCCCGGGTGACGAAGGCCAGCCGGGAGTCGGCGAACCGCTCGTCGGCGACCCAGGCCCGGACCGTCTCCAGGGCCGCCGCGGTCAGCTCCCGTACGCCGTCGACCAGTTCGAGTCCGGAGTCGGCGGCACTGCCGTCGAAGGTGACCAGCACCGTCTCCGGGAGGGTCATCCCGGTCGACACGGCGCCGCCGAGTGCGGTCAGATCCGCGAAGGACTCCACCACGACGCCCGCTTCGGCGAGCGGAGCAGCGATCCCCAAGGCGTCCGAGCCGACGAGTACATGCCGGTGCGCGGAGATCGTCGGGTCGCTCGTCGGCAGGGGTGTCCACGCCACCCGGAACAGCGAGTCGGTGTACGGGGTGGCGGCCGGGGCGCCTCCCGCCTGGATCTCGGCCAGCGGGCGCAGCGTCAGCGAGCCGACCTCGGCCACGGCCCCGCCGGTCGGGTCGACGGCGCTGATCGCCACCTGTTCGGAGGAGGTCGCGGTCAGCCGTACGCGGAGGGCGGTGGCGCCCTGGGCGTTCAGGTCGAAGCCGTTCCAGGAGAAGGGCACCAGCCGACCGGCGGCGTCCGGCAGCAGATGGGCCAGTCCGTGGAGGGCGGCGTCGAGAAGGGCCGGGTGCAGACCGTACCGGCCGGCGTCGGAGGCCACGGAATCGGGCAGGGCCACCTCGGCGTACAGCTCCGTATCGCGGCGCCAGGCGGCCCGCAGGCCCTGGAAGGCCGGCCCGTATGCGACGCCCGGCGCGTCGGGCAGGGGGGTGGCGTCGGGCAGGGCGGGGCGCGGGGCGGAGGCGTCGGAGGACGAGGCGGACGAGGCGGGAGCGTCGGGGGGCGGGGCGGGGGTGTCGTAGAACCCGTCGAGTGGGATGGCGAGGGCACCCGCTGGCGGCCACACCGATCCATCGAACGGCTCGGCGCCGGGGTTGGTGCTCGGCGCCGGTCGGGACGCGGTCAGGACGCCGCTCGCGTGCTGGGTCCACGGCTCGTCGGCGGATGCGTCGGCGAACCGGGAGAGCACGCGGACGATCCGGTCGCCCCGTTCGTCCGCCGCGCCGGTGACGAGCCGGAGCTGCCGTTCGTGCGGGGAGTCGAGTGGCAGGGGGGCCGCCAGCACCAGTTCGTCCACCAGGCCGCAGCCGCCGTGGTCCCCTGCGTGCACGGCGAGTTCGAGCAGCGCCGTGCCGGGGACGACCGCGCGGCCGGCGACCCGGTGGTCGGCGAGCCAGGCATGGGTGGCGGACGAGAGCCGCCCGGTGCAGACGAACCCGCCGTCGGGCAGCGGCAGACATGCGCCGAGCAGGGGGTGATCGGCACCGGCCAGCCCCGCCGCCGCGAGATCGGCGGGCCCGGCGGTGGCGTCGGCCCAATAGCGCTGTCGTTGGAACGCGTAGGTCGGAAGGTCGACGCGGCGCGCGCCGCTGTCGGCATACCACGCGGAGTGGTCGGTACGGGTGCCGTGGGCGAGCAACCCGCCCAGCGCCGTACCGAACGTCCGGAGCTCGGGCCGCCCCCGGCGCAGGACCGGGGCGGTGAGCGGCGGCTCCCCGTCGACCGGTCCGGACTCCTGGACGGCGGTGACGAGTACCGGGTCGGGGCCGAGTTCGACGAAGTGGGTGACGCCGGCCGCCCGCAGCCGGGTGATCGCGTCATGGAACCGTACGGCGTGCCGGACCTGACGTACCCAGTAGTCGGCGCGGCACATCCGGTCGCTGTCCCCTGGGTCCGTGCCCGTGTCGGTGTGGTCCCCGAGAGCGGCGCCCGTACCGTCGCCGGGCTCGTTGCCCAGTGTCGGTACGACCGGGATCCGGGCCGGGTGGTACGTCACCGAATCGGCGACGGCACGGAACTCGGCCAGCATCGGTTCCATCCTGGCCGAGTGGAAGGCGTGGCTCACCCGCAGCCGCTTGCTGGGCCGGTCGGCGAACCGTTCGGCGAGCGCGAGCACGGGGCCCTCCTCGCCGGAGAGGACGACAGCGTCCGGCCCGTTGACCGCGGCGATGCCCACCCCCTCCCCAAGCAGGGGAAGGATCTCGGCCTCGGTCGCCCGCAGCGCCACCATCGCACCGCCGGGCGGCAGCGCCTGCATCAGCCGCCCGCGCGCCGCGACCAGCCGACAGGCGTCCTCCAACGAGAAAACCCCGGCGACATGGGCGGCGGCGAGCTCGCCGATCGAGTGGCCCACCAGTTGGTCGGGGACCGCGCCACAGGACTCCAGCAACCGGTAGAGCGCAACCTCCAGCGCGAAGAGCGCGGGCTGGGCGTACCCCGTGGTGTCCAGCGGACGGTGCTCGGCGGTCGCGGCGGGCTCGTCCCAGAGCACCTCACGCAGCGGACGGTCGAGTTCCGGATCGAGCAGGGCGCAGACGGCGTCCAGCGCCTCCGCGAACACCGGTGACGTCTCGTACAACTCCCGTCCCATACCGGCCCGCTGGCTGCCCTGGCCGGTGAAGAGGAACGCGACCCGGCGTTCGGCGGACCGGCCGCGCACCACCGACGGCGCGGTCCCACCGGCCGCGACGGTGTCCAGCGCGGACAGCAGGGTGTCCCGGTCGGCGCCGATCGCGAGCGCGCGGTGGTCGAAGACGGTCCGGGTGGTGGCGAGCGAGAAACCGGCGTCGAGGGGGGTGATCTCGGGACGGTTCGTCAGATGCCCCCGGAGCGTCGCGGCCTGCGCCCGTAGGGCGTCCTCGGTCCGACCGGAGAGCAGCAGCGGAACCAGCGGCGGGGTGCGCGGCGCTTCCCCCGCGGCCGGGGCTGGAGCCGGTTCGGGGGCCGGCGCCTCCAGGATGACGTGCGCGTTCGTACCGCTGATGCCGAAGGAGGAGACCCCGGCGCGCCGGGGACGCCCGGCCGGGTGCCACGGCACCGCCTCGGTGAGCAGTTCTACCTGTCCGGCCGACCAGTCGACCTGCGCGGTCGGCTCGTCCACGTGCAGGGTCGGCGGCAGTACGCCGTGTCGCATCGCCTGCACCATCTTGATGATTCCGCCGACTCCGGCCGCCGCCTGGGCGTGCCCGATGTTGGACTTGATGGAGCCGAGCCGGAGCGGTTCGCCGTCGGGGCGGTCCTGGCCGTAGGTGGCGAGCAGCGCCTGTGCCTCGATCGGGTCGCCGAGTACCGTGCCGGTGCCGTGCCCCTCGACCGCGTCCACCTCGGACGGCCGCAGTCCGGCGCGGTCCAGCGCCTGCCGGATCACCCGCTGCTGGGCCGGGCCGTTGGGCGCGGTCAGTCCGTTGGACGCGCCGTCCTGGTTGACGGCCGAGCCACGGACGACGGCGAGGACCCGGTGTCCGTTGCGGCGGGCCTCGGAGAGCCGCTCCAGGAGCACCATGCCGACGCCCTCGGCCCAGCCGGTGCCATCGGCGGCGGACGCGAACGACTTGCAGCGGCCGTCGGCGGCGAGCCCCCGCTGGCGGCTGAAGTCGATGAAGGTGCCGGGGGTCGCCATCACGGTCACCCCACCGGCTAGTGCCATCGCGCACTCGCCCTCGCGCAGTGCCTGCGCCGCCAGGTGGAGCGCCACCAGGGAGGAGGAGCATGCGGTGTCGATGGTCACCGCGGGCCCTTCGAGCCCGAGGAGGTAGGCGACCCGGCCGGTGACCACACTGCCCGCCGAACCGGTGCCGAGGAAGCCCTCCGCGCCCTTGGGGACGGTCCGCAGCCGGGCGAGGTAGTCGTGGTACATCACCCCGGCGAACACACCGGTCCGCTGGCCCCGCAGGGTGGCGGGGGCGATGCCCGCCGACTCGATCGCCTCCCACGCCGACTCCAGGAGCAGCCGCTGCTGCGGGTCCATGACCAGCGCCTCACGGGGTGAGATCCCGAAGAAGGCGGCGTCGAAGTCGGCTGCCTCATGCAGGAATCCGCCCTGCCGTACGTAGCTGGCGCCGTCGGCGTCCGGGTCGGCGTCGTACAGCCGCTCCAGATCCCAGCCGCGGTCGGTGGGGAACGGCGTGACACCGTCGGAGCCGGACGAGACCAGCTCCCACAGATCGTCGGGCGACCGCACACCACCGGGGAACCGGCAGCTCATCCCGACGATGACGATCGGGTCCTCGGTGCGCCGCGCGAGCCGGGGCTCGGAGCGGGCCGGGGGCTCCGCGCCGAGTAGCCGTTCCAACAGGTGCTCACTGACGGCCGCCGCGGTCGGATGGTCGAACACCAGGGTCGCGGAGAGCCGCAGCCCGGTCGCGGCGTTGAGGTGGTTGCGCAGTTCGACTGCGGTGAGGGAGTCGAAGCCGAGATCGCGGAACGGCTGGTCGACGGCGATGTCTTCCGCCCGGTCATGGCCGAGTACGGTGGCCGCCCGCTCCCGTACCAATTCGCGCATGGCCGCGCGGCGTTCATCGTCGGCGAGGGCGGTGAGCCGGTCGACCAGCGAGGCGGAGAGCGCGGAGCCCGCCTCCGCCGCGCGCCGCCTCGGTCGCCGGACCAGGGCGCGGAACATCGGCGGAACATGCTCTCCGGCGTCCCGCAGGGCGGCGAGGTCGAGCCGCATGGGGAGGACTGCCGCGTGCTCGGCCGAGGCCGCCAGATCGAAGAGGGCGACGCCTTCGGACGCGGAGAGCGGCACGACACCGCCGCGCGCGATACGCCGCACATCGGACTTGCCAAGCCCTCCGGTGATCGTGCTCGTCCGGTCCCACAGGCCCCAGCCGAGGGAGAGTCCGGCGAGACCTTCGGACCGACGGCGTTCGGCGAGTGCGTCGAGGAACGCGTTGGCGGCGGCGTAGTTGCCCTGCCCCGGGGCGCCGAGGGCGGCCGAGACGGAGGAGAAGAGGACGAACGCCGAGAGGGGGCGGTCGCGGGTCAGCTCATGGAGATGGAGGGCGGCGTCCACCTTGGGGCGCAGCACGCTCCCTACCCGGTCGGCATCGAGGGAGGTCACCGTGGCATCGGCGATCACGCCGGCGGTGTGGACGACCCCGGTCAGCGGCCGGTCGGCGGGGACGGCGTCCAGTACCGCCGCGAGCGCGTCGCGGTCGGCCGCATCACAGGCGACGGTGGTGACGAGCGCGCCGAGCTCGGTCAGTTCGGCGGTGAGCTCGGGCGCGCCCGGGGCATCGGGGCCGCGTCGGCTGAGCAGCAGGAGGTTCCGTACCCCGTGTTCGGTGACGAGGTGCCGGCAGATCACCCCGCCGAGGTCCCCGGTCGCGCCGGTGACCAGCACCGTGCCCGTGGCGTCCCAGCCGGGTGACGCCGCTTCGGTACGGGTGGGGGCCGAGGGGGCGGTGGCGATGGCTGGCACCAGTCGGCAGGCCAGCAGCCCGTCGTCCCGCACCGCGATCTGCGGTTCCTCCGATGCGATCGCCGGGGCGGGCGAGGTGGCCGCGTCCACGAGCTGGAACCGTCCGGGGTGTTCGGACTGCGCCGACCGTACGAGACCCCAGACGGCGGCACCGGACAGATCGCGGACCGTGTCGCTGGGACCGGTGGCCACCGCACCGTCCGAGACGAAGACGAGCCGGGAGGCGTCGAACCGCTCGTCGGAGAGCCACTCCTGGATCAGGGCGAGCGCGCTCAGCACGGCGTCGTGGGTGGCCCGGGGGTCGAGGTCGGGGGCGCTGCCCGCACCTGCGTCGGGGGATGCGGTACGGGGTCGTCCCGCGCTGGTTACGACGGTGTCCGGCACGGGTGAACCGGCGTCGAGCGCCGCGCGCAGGGCCGCGAGGTCCGGATGCCTGGTGCCTGGCCCGAAGACGCCGTCGTCCGTGCCGATGACCGCCCAGCCAGCCGGGTCGGTGCCCGGCGTGGTGTCGGTGACCGGTGTCCAGTCGAGACGGTAGAGGGCGTCATGGGGGGTGGCGTCCGCCTGGCGGCCTGCGGCGATGGCGTCCACCGCCATGGGCCGGAGCGTCAGGGCCGCGATATCGGCCACCGGACGCCCGGCGGCGTCGGCGACATGGAGCGCGACGCTCTCCGGTCCGGTGACCGTCAGCCGTGCCCGCAGGGCGGTGGCCTCCACGGCGTGCAGTGTCACACCGCTCCAGGAGAACGGCAGCCGGCCGGGCTGATCGTCGGCCCCGGCCCCGGCGACCGGGTCTCCCCCGGCGGAGAGGGCGAGGGAGTGCAGCACGGAGTCAAGGACTGCCGGGTGCAGGGCGAACGGCTCCGCCTCCCGCTGGGGCGAGGCGGGGAGCAGGGCCTCGACGAAGAGTTCCGCACCGCGCCGCCATGCGTGCCGCAGCCCACGGAAGACCGGTCCGTACTGGAGGCCCAGCGCGGCCAGGTCCTGGTAGAGACCGTCCGAATCCAGCTCTTGGGCGTCCGTCGGCGGCCACTCGGACGGCTCGGACGGGTCAGACGGCGCGGACGGCTCATCGGCGGGCGCGGGAGCGAGCGTCCCGCTGGCGTGGTGGGTCCAGCGGTCGGATGGCTCGCCGTCGAGTCGGGAGGAGATCCGCAGCGACCGGCAGCCCGTGCTGTCCGGGGTGCCGACCAGCAACTGGAGGTGCACGATTTCCGTCGAGGGAATCACCAGCGGTGTGGTGATGGTGAGTTCCTCGATCTGCTCGCATCCGACGCGGTCCCCGGCGCAGAGGGCGAGTTCAAGGAATCCGGTCCCGGGGAACACGATGCGACCGGCCACCTGGTGATCGGCCACCCAGGGTTGGGTATGCGCCGACAGCCCGCCGAGGAGCAGTACCTCGTCGGAGCCCGCGAGGGTGATCACCGCGTTCAGCAGCGGGTGTCCCGCGCGAGTGGAACCGAGCGGCTGCGGCCCCGCCGACAGCCGTGCGGTCGGCCAGTAGCGCTGGTGTTGGAAGGCGTAGGTGGGGAGGTCGATGACTCGTGCGCCGGTCGGCGTGTAGAACGCCGTCCAGTCGATGGAGGCGCCGGTGGTCCAGAGGCGGGCCAGGGCGGTAATCGTGCTGGCCGGTTCGGGGCGGTCACGACGGAGCAGGGAGACCGCTGTGCTGTCGCAGGTGTCCGCGATGGCACCGACGAGCGTCGCGTCGGGGCCCAGCTCGATGAAGCGGGTGACACCGAGGGTGGTCAGGGCCTCGATGGCGTCGGCGAACCGGACCGTGCCTCGGACCTGGTCCGTCCAGTAGTCGGCGGTGAAGTCGGTGACCGCCTCGCCGGTGAGGGTGGAGACGATCGGGATACGGGGGTGCTGGTGCTCGATCCCGGCCGCTTCGGTGTGGAAGGCGTCCAGCATCGGGTCCATGAGGTGGGAGTGGAAGGCGTGGCTGACATCGAGCCAGCGGCCCTTACGGTCCGGGAGTGCGGCGGCGACCTGCTCCACGGCCGCACGGGAGCCGGAAAGGACTGTCTGTCCGGGGGCGTTGATAGCGGCGACCGATACACCGTCGATCAGGTGGGGGGTGACCTCATCCGCGGAAGCCCGTACCGCCCACATCGCACCACCGGCAGGAAGGGCATCCATCAACCGCGCACGCGCCGCCACCAGACGGCAGGCATCGTCCAAGGACAGCACACCCGACACATGCGCGGCAGCCAGCTCACCGACCGAATGACCCACCAGATAGTCAGGCGTCAGGCCCCAGGACTCCACCAATCGGAAGAGGGCCACCTCGATGGCGAACAGCGCGGGCTGAGCCCACCCCGTACCGCTAAGAAGTCCCTCAGGGTTCTCGAACATCACCTCACGCAACGAACGATCCAGCAGCGGATCGAAGTGCGCACAGACATCATTCAACGCCGCATCGAACACCGGGAAGACCTCGGCCAGCTCACGACCCATACCGGACCGCTGACCACCCTGACCCGAGAACACGAAACCAGTCAGACCACCATTGACCACACCCAGAACAGCACTCGCCGACGTCTCACCGGCAGCCACTGCCTCCAGCCCCGCCCGTAACCGCCCAAGGTCGGCGCCGAGCACCACCGCGCGATGCTCCAGAGCCGCCCGTGTGGTGGCCAGCGAGCGCCCGATCTCTGCGGGCTCCGCGTCCGGGGCAGTTAGCAGCCGGGCCGCCTGAGCTGCGACCGCATCGGCTGATTTGCCGGAGATCACCCAGGGCACCAGAGGGACTTCGACGCCGGGTGTGCGCTCCGGGGCCGACTCCTCGGGGGCCTCCTCGGGAGCCTCCTCAATGATCACGTGGGCGTTGGTGCCGCTGATGCCGAACGAGGAAACCCCCGCCCGGCGTGGCCGATCCGTCCTGGGCCACGGCCGTGACTCCGCCAGCAGCTCCACCGCACCGGCCGACCAGTCCACATGCGACGAGGGTGTACCCACATGGAGCGACTTCGGGAGTTCCTGGTGTTGAAGGGCGAGAATCATCTTCATCAGGCCGGCGACGCCGGCCGCCGCCTGGGTGTGGCCGATATTGGACTTGATCGAGCCCAGCCACAGCGGATCGGTCCGGTCCTGGCCATAGGTGGCGAGGAGGGCCTGCGCCTCGATCGGGTCGCCGAGGGTCGTCCCCGTACCGTGCGCCTCCACCGCGTCCACATCCGCGGGCGTGAGGGCGGCGTTGACCAATGCCTCCCGGATCACGCGCTGTTGGGAGGGGCCGTTCGGCGCGGTGAGGCCGTTCGAGGCGCCGTCCTGGTTCACCGCCGAGCCACGGACCACAGCCAGGACGCGACGTCCGTTGCGGCGGGCGTCCGACAAGCGCTCCAGAACGAGGACACCGACGCCCTCGCCCCAACTCGTACCGTCCGCGTCGTCCGAGAACGCCTTGCACCGGCCGTCCTCGGCGAGCCCGCCCTGGCGAGCGAACTCGATGAACGCGCCGGGCGTCGACATGACCGTCACACCACCGGCCAGGGCGAGTGTGGATTCGCCGGACATCAGTGACTGGGCGGCCAGGTGCAGGGCCACGAGAGAAGAAGAACATGCGGTGTCGATGGTGACGGCGGGACCCTCCAGGCCCAGTGTGTAGGCGATCCGGCCGGACAGGACACTGCCGGAACTGCCCGTACCGCCGTACCCGTCGGCCGACTCTCCGGCCAGCGCCAACGCCGTCGGGTAGTCCTGGCCATTGGTGCCCGCAAAGACCCCTACCGGTGCACCGCGCAAGGAGAGGGGGCCGATACCCGCGCGTTCCAGGGATTCCCAGACGACTTCAAGCAGCAGCCGCTGCTGGGGATCCATCGCCAACGCCTCACGCGGCGAGATCCCGAACAGACCCGCATCGAAATCGGCTACCCCCGTGACGAACCCGCCCACCGGGGCGAAATCGTCGCCCGTGTCCCAGCCCCGGTCGGCGGGGAATCCGTCCATCGTGTCGACGCCACCGTCGACCAGGTCCCACAGGCCCTCCGGCGAGTCCACGTCCCCCGGGAAGCGGCACCCCATCCCCACCACGACCACCGGATCGTCCCCGGTCGACTCCAGATCGCGGAGCCGCTGCTTGGTCTCGTGCAGTTCGAGCGTGACCTTCTTCAAATATTCGAGAAACTTGTCCTCGTTGGCCATCAGGCTCACCGCGTCCCGATCTCGTTGTCAATAAGGTCGAAGATGTCATCGGATGTGGCGGCTTCGATCTTCGCCGAGATCTGACCGGTGCCGCTGTCGTCGGCCGCGGCTTCCAGTCGTTTCATTAGCTGTTGCAGTCGGGTCGCCACGCGCATCCTGGTGACCTCGTGCGACGGCAGCGCGAGCAGGGTTGCTTCGAGCCGGTCCAGTTCGGTGCCGGCGTCCCGGTCGCCGTCGGCGGCTCCGTCCGCCAGCTCGCCCAGCAGATATTCGGCCAGGACGACGGTCGTCGGGTAGTCGAAGACGAGCGTCGACGGGAGCCTGAGGCCGGCCTCCGCCGCGAGGGCGTTGCGGAGTTCGACGGCGGTGAGCGAATCGAATCCGAGGTCACGGAAGGCCGTGCCGGCCTCAATGACCGTCGGGTCGCTGAAGCCGAGTACGCCGGCGACCTGCCTCCGTACGACGTCGATCACCGCTGTGCGTCGTACGCCTACCGGCATCTCGGCCAGTCGTTGGCGGAGTCCGCCGCTGGGGGAAGCACCGGCGGCGGCGATCACCCCTGGCGGGACTATCTCATTCCACAGCGGGCTCGGGCGTACGGCCGTCACCGCGGGGACGAAACGCGACCAGTCGATATCCACCACCGTCACACACCCGGACACCGACTCCAACACACCCACCGCCACCTCAGGATCCAACGGCCGCAC
>NZ_JBIRRE010000019.1:0-87107 GCF_044333555.1 Streptomyces sp. NPDC020965 | reverse complement strand
TCCCCCCCCCCCCCCACTCCGCCCGCGGGGTGGGGGTGGTGGGTTCCCCCCGGGGGGGGGGCCCCCCCCCGGGGGGCCCCCCCCCCCCGGGGGGGGGGCCCCCGGGGGGGGGGCCCCCGCGCCCGGCCGGGGACTACTTCCTCGTCTCCGCGAGGTAGGTCTGCCAGACCTTCTGGACGGTCGACTGCGAGGCCAGCTCACCCTTTCCGGAGGCGAGCGTGTTCAGGTCGTGGGCCGAGCCGTAGAAGGCGAATCCCGACATGCCGTACCAGATGTCGGCGTCCGGGATGACGACCTTCCCCTTGAGCTGGGCGAAGGTCGGCTGCTTCTGGAGCGCGGCCGGGTCGTAGTAGGCGCCCTTGGGAATGACGATGAGTTCGGCGTCCTGCTCGGGCAGGAACTCCGAGGACAGCGGCACCGAGTAGCCCTTGACCTCACGGCGCTGGAACTCGGGCCGGGTGAAGCCGGCCTCCGCGATGAGGGTGGAGATGGGCACGTGCGGCGGCATGGTGAAGTTGTTCTGCCCGAAGGAGTTGCCGAGCAGGGAGAGCGAACGCTCACCCTGCTTGGCCTTGTTGGCCTCCGCGGGCTTCTTCAGCAGCGTCTCGGTCGCGGCGATCTGCCGCTTGCCGGTCTCCTCCTGGCCGAAGTAGCCCGCCGTCCTGGTGACGATGTCGCGCCAGGTGCCCTCGATGGGCAGCACGACCGTCGGCGCCAGGGTGACGAGCTTCTTGTAGCCGACCCCCGCCGGCCCGGCCGCTCCGGTGCCGACCAGCAGGTCGGGCGCGTCGGCCGCGAGCTTCTCCAGGGACGGCACGGTTCCCACGGTCACCTGGCGGACCTCGATGCCCTCGGCCTTGAGGATCTCCTGGGCGCGCGGCTGGGCGCTCGCGTTGTAGACGGCCTTGGGCTTGATGCCGAACGAGACGAGGGTGAGCCCGGCGACCTCGTCCAGCGCGATCACGGACTTGGGCGCGGTCGGCACGGAGAGGGTGCCGAGCGCGTGGGTGATGGTGCGGCTGGTCTTCTCACCGGAGACCTTGTCCCCGCCGTTCGCACCGTCCTTCTCCGACGATGTTCCGCAGCCGCCGAGGAGCAGCGGCACCATCAGGGCCGCTGCGACAAGGACACGACGCTTACTCATGACTTCTTCTTTCGCTGTTTCTTCTCTTCGTCCTACGCTCGCGCGCCGGCGTTACCGAGCATTCGGTTCACCTGCTGGGCGAGCGCCCTCGGCAACCGGGAGACCGCGGCGATGAACACCTTGTTGCGGAGTCCGGGCAGCGAGAACGTCTTTCCCCTCGCGATGTCCGCGAGGCAGCGGTCGACCACTTCGTGCGGCTCCAGCCACCATCCGTCGCCGACCGTGTGCACGTCGATGCCCGCCCGTGCGTGGAACTCGGTGCGCACGAACCCCGGGGCGAGGACCATCACTCGGGTGTTCGTGCCGCGCAGGGCGTGGCTCAGCCCCTGCGAGAAGTACAGGACCCATGCCTTGGATGCGGCGTAGGTCGATCCCCGTCCCGGCACCAGGCCGGTGATGGAGGAGAGGTTGACGACCGTCCCGCCGTCGCCTGCCAGCATCACGGCGACGGCGGCGTGGGTGAACTCCTGGGTGCTGGTGACGTTCACCGCGAGCTGGTCGGCCAGCTCGGTCCGGTCCACCGACCAGAAGGCGCCCGAGAGCCCGAACCCGGCCGCGTTGACCAGGATGTCGACCCCGTCCTCGATGCGGGCGACCACTTCGCGCCGGTCGGCCGCGGAGGTCAGGTCGGCGGGCAGCACCGTGCAGCGGACGCCGTACCGCCTGGTCACCTCGTCCGCGACCGTCGACAGCCGGGCCACGTCCCGGGCGACGAGCACGAGGGAGTACCCCTGCCGGGCGACGCGGTCCGCGAAGGCGGCGCCCAGGCCCGAGCTGGCCCCGGTGATCAGGGCGCACCGGTCGCGGGCCGCACCCGTACTCCCGGTGGACGGCCGCCGCTCCACGGGCGGTTCACTCGTCATCGTCGTCCTCGCCGTCCAGATAGGCGTCCAGTTCGTCGTCGCTCAACTCGGAGACCTCCCGGTAGAGCCCGGCGATCTCCTCCAGCCGGGCGCCGTCCGTCTCCGTGCCGTGGAGCAGGGCCGCGAATTCGGCCGCGCTGCGGGTGGAGAAGATCCCGCCGGGCCGGATCCGGGCGCCGGTCAGGATCTCCCGCAGGTCCAGCACCACCCGCGAGACGATCAGGGAATCGCCGCCGAGCAGGAAGAAGTTGTCGTCGGGCAGGACCCGTTCCACCTCCAGGCGGCGGCTCCACACCTCGCACACCAGCCACTCCAGCGCGCTGCCGGGCGCGGTCCGGTGCTCGTCCGCCCCCGCGTCGGCGCCGTCGGGCTCACTGTGCTCGTGCTCGTACGCGCGCAGCAGCGCGGCCCGGTCCACCTTGCCGTTGCGGCTGGTGGGCAGGGTGTCGACGACGATCAGGCGCTGGGGGCGCAGGGCGGGCGGCAGTCCCTCCATCGCGGCCTCCCGTACGGTCACCGGATCGACGCCGTCGGCCAGCACGACGAAGGCGACGAGTGCGCGCACCGTGCCGTGCACGGGGCCGGGCACCGGGAGCGCGGCGGAGCGGCGCACGCCGGGGACGCCGTTGAGGAAGGCCGTGACCTCGCCCGGTTCCACCCGGTGGCCGCGGATCTGCACCTGGTCGTCGGCGCGGCCGATGAACTCGATGAGCCCGTCCCGGAACCGTCCGAGGTCACCCGTGCGGAAGAACACCTCCCCGGTGTCCGGGTCCGTGTGGTGGCGGGTCCGGGAGAGCCCGTCGGCGGTGAGGTAGCCGGGGGTCACGCCCACGCCCGCGACCACGAGTTCGCCGCTGGCCCACGCCGGCCGGTCCCGGAAGTCGCCGTCCACCACCCGGTAGTACGTGGCGGGGATCGGCCGGCCGTACGGGACGGTCGCCCAGTCGGCGCCGACGGCGTCCGCTCCGTCCACCTCGTGGACGATGTTCCAGCCGGTGGTCTCGGTGGGGCCGCCGATGCTCACCGGCCGGACCGCCGGGGCGGCCGTCCGCAGCCGGTCCAGCAGCGGCAGCGGCACCCAGTCGCCCCCGGTCAGCACCCATCGCAGCGACGGCAGTCCGGGGGCGCCCGCGCCGCCGACCCCGTCGAGCAGCATCTCCACCACGGCCGGGGCCGCGCACACGGCGGTGACCGTGTGACGGGTGACGGCACGCGCCCACTCCTGCGCGTCGGCCGCGCAGCCGCGCCCGGCCAGGACGACGGTGCCGCCGGCGCCGAGCACCACGAACAGGTCGAACAGCGACAGGTCGTGGTGGAGCGAGGCCACCGCCAGGGAGGTGTCGCTCTCGGTGAGGCCGAAGCGGTCGATGGTGTGCTCGACACAGTTGGCGAGTCCGTCGAGGGTGACCGGCACGCCCTTGGGTTCGCCGGTGGAACCCGAGGTGAAGAGCACATACGCCCAGGCGGATCCGGACCGTTCGGAGGGCGCGGCGGGCCAGGGGTCGCGCCAGGGCAGCCCGGCCGCCCCGGGCACCAGCGGGGAGACGTCGACGCAGGTCACGCCGGGCCAGCCGGCGTCCGGCGCGAGTGCGCGGGTCTCCTTGTCCGTCAGCACCACGCTGACGCCGGCCCGGCGCAGGACGGTGGCGATCCGCTCGGGCGGTGCCTCGGTGTCGAGCGGCAGATACGCCCGGCCGGCCTCCAGCACGCCGAGACAGGCCGCGTACTGGCGCCAGCCGCGCTCCACCAGGACCGCCACCGGCGCGTCGGCCGTCCCGGTCACGGCCGGTGCTTCGGTGGTTGCCGGCACCTCGGTGGTCGCCGGCGCTTCGGCGGTGGCGGTGAGCGCCTCGGCGGTGGCCGGCACCTCGGTCGTCGTGGTGGCGGTGAGCGCCTCGATGGTCGCCGGCACCTCGGCGGTGGCGGTGAGCGCGTCGGTCACGGCCAGTGCGACGGCGCGGACCGCCGCGGCCAGTTCACCGCGGGTGACGGTGGTCTCGCCGTCCACCAGCGCGGGGGCGTCGGCGTCCCGGAGGGCCTGTTCCCGGATCACCGTGTGCGGCCAGCGGCCCCGCGCGGTGCGTGCGGGGCTCTCGCCGCGCTCCCGGGCGACCGCTCCGGTGACCGCCGCCACCGGGGGCGCCGACCAGGACGACGCGGCGTCGGCGAGGGCCTCCAACTGGGCCACGAGGAGGCGGAACACCCCGTCCACGACGGCGGCCGGGAAGAGTTCCTCCACCACGTCCCAGTTGATCACCAGGGCGCCGTCCCGCTCGCGGAGCAGCAGGTCCATCCAGACCTGGGGGGTCTGGCTGAGGGCGTAGGTCTCCCGCAGCCGCCCGTCGAAGATCGCGTCCACGCCGTCGCCGACGCCGAGTTCGCTCGTCATCACCACCGGCGCGAGCGCCTCGGTGACGCCGCCGTTGCGGCGGATCAGCTCCCGGGTGACGTCCATGCCGCTGAACTGGCGGTGGTCCAGATCGGTGAGCAGCCGCTGCTGGAGCCGCGCCACCAGGTGGTCAAAGGTGCCGACCTCGGCGGTGTCCACCTCAAGCAGGGTGAAGGAGGCGCACTCGCCGACGATGTCGTCGATGTCGGGGTGGACCGGATAGCGGCTCATCCCGGGCACATTGAGCAGGAAGCGGGGCTCGTCCGACCACTGGGCGAGGGCCCAGGCGTAGGCGGCGAGCACGACCGCCGTGGGGGTGAGCCCCCGGTGGGCCGCGTCGCTGCGGATCCGCTCCCAGCGTTCGGGCGCGAGGGTGTGGCGCCGGTTGACGAAGACCGGCGCGGTCACGGCGGCCGGGTCCCGCAGGAGCGGCAGCCGCGGTCCGCCGGGCAGCGTGTCGATCCGGTCCCGCCAGTAGTCGGCCGCCCGCTGGAACTCGGGCCGCTCGCGCAGTCGGGCCACCGCCGCGACGTACTCCCGGAAGGTGGGCGCGTCGGGGGCGGGGTCCAGCGGTCCGCGGAGCGCGGCGGACCAGTCGTCGAAGATCACTTGAATGCCGCGGGCGTCCGCGAGGAGGGCGTCGATGGAGACGCACATCCGCAGTGCGTCTCCCGGCAGCCGTACGAACACCACGCTGAACAGGGGGAAGAGGCCCGGCGGGCGGCTCTCGTGGGAGAGCCGGTCACGGACGGCCGCCGCCGCGCCCGGATCGGCCACCGCGTCCACCACCTCGCAGACGTACGGGGGGACGTCCGCGGCGGGCAGCACGCGCTGGGTCATGGTCTGTTCGTCGAAGACCGTCCGCAGCATGTCGTGCCGGTCGATCAGCCGCCGCAGCGCGTCCTGGACCTCCTCGATCCGGATGCCGGGGCCTTCCCGGTCGGCCGCGGGGCGCGCCGCCACTCCCTCGTACTCCAGGTAGAGGTGGCAGGCCACCCCGCCGCCCTCGATATCGCCGCCGCGTCCGATCAGATAAGCCTGCTGCTGGTCGAGGAGTTCGAAGGGCTCGTACCGCTCGGACGGCCGACGCACCAGGGCCAGTTCCCCGTCCGGGGATTCGGCCACCGAGACCCGGGAGGCGACCAGGGCCGCGAGCGCGTCGAAGCGGGAGTGTTCGGCGACGTCGGGCACGTTCAGCCGGACGCCCAGCCGGCGCCGGACCGCCGATACGACCTTGATCGCGGTGAGGGAGGAGCCGCCGACCTGGAAGAAGTCGTCCTCGTCGGCGACCTCGGCGACCCCGAGCACTTCGGTCCAGACCGCGGCCAGTTCGGCGTGGGGGCCGGTCCGGTGCCGACCGACGGCCCCCGCAGCGGGCGCGGCGGTGTGGTCCGGCAGGGCGGCCTTGTCCACCTTGCCGCTGGGGGTCAGGGGCAGGGCGGCCAGGAGGATCACCGACGAGGGCACCATGTAGTCGGGCAGTGCCGCGCCGAGCTGCCGCCGCAGCCGGGCGGCGAGACCGTCCCCGGCGGTGGGGCGCGGCACGACGTACGCCACGAGGGCGTTGGCGCCGGAGGCGTCCTGCCGGGTGACCGTCGCCGCGTTGGCGACCTCGGCCTCGTCCAGCAGGCGCGCGGTGATCTCGTCCGGCTCGACCCGGTGGCCCCGGATCTTCGTCTGCGCGTCGGCGCGGGTCACATAGGCGAGCGCGCCGCCGGGCAGCAGCCGCACCAGGTCACCCGTCCGGTACATCCGGTCGCCCGGCGCGCCGAAGGGGTCGGCGACGAAGCGCTCCGCCGTCAGCCCCGGCCGGCGCAGATAGCCGCGGGAGAGCTGCGGTTCCGCCGCGTACAACTCGCCGACCTCGCCCGGCTCCACCGGCCGCAGCAGCGGATCGAGGACGTACGCCCGGCAGGTGTCCAGCAGCGGTCCGAGCGCGACCGGGCCCCTGGCGTGCCCCCGCCCCCGCTGGGGCAGTGGGTAGGCCGTGATGACGTGCGTCTCGGTCGGTCCGTAGTGGTTGTGCAGGGTGGCGCGCGGGTGCGCGTCGAGGAAGCGGCCGATCCAGTCGTTCATGACCAGCGGTTCGCCCGACTGGAAGACATGGCGCAGGGCCGGGAGCGCGGTTCCGGTCTCACCGGCGGCCCGGCACATCTCCTGGAGCATCACCTGTGGGCAGAAGAACTCGGTGATCTCCTGCCGGGCCAGCAGCGCGACCAGCGCCTCGGGGTCGGTGCGCTCCTCGTCGCGCGGGAGCACCAGGCATTTGCCGGCGGCGAGCGCGGTCAGGATCTCCTGGCTCGCGACGTCGAAGTTGAGGCTGGCGAACTGGAGGACCCGCGGTCGGGTCTCGGCGGTGGCGGTCCGGGTGTGCCAGTCCACCAGGTTGCCGATAGCGCCGACCGTGTGCACCACGGCCTTGGGCGTGCCCGTGGAGCCGGAGGTGTAGAGCACGTAGAGCGCGTCGTCGGCGCCCGTACCCGCCCAGTGCGGGTCCCCCGGTCCGGCCGCGTCCGCGATGTCGATGGCCGCGCCGGTCTCCGTGTAGGGCGCGAGGGTGGTCCGGTCGCCGATGACCGTGTCCACGCCCGAGTCGGCGGCCATGAAGGCCAGCCGCTGCCGCGGATAGGCGATGTCCAGCGGCAGATAGGCCCCGCCCACCCGCAGCACGGCGACGATCGCCGCGATGGCGTCGACCGACCGTGGCAGGGCGATGCCGATGGTGCTGCCCCGGCCGCAGCCGTGGGCGCGCAGCAGCCCGGCGATGGCCGCGGAGCGTTCGTCCAACGCCCGGTAGTCGACGACGGTGTCCCCGGCGAGCACGGCGGGGGCGTCGGGGGTACGGGCGAACCGGCGGGCGATGCGCTCCGGCAGCGGGGTGGTCTCCGGTGCGGGCGGCCACTCCCCGCGGACCAGCCGGTCCACGAAGCGCTCGAGGTCGGCCGGGGCGACGGACCGGGTGTCGTGGTCGACCACGAGCGTCCCGTCGGCGCGCCGTTCGACGGCCAGCGGGAAGGCGTTCCGGGGGTCCTCGCTGTGCTCGGTGATGATCACATCGGCCTCCGGTCCGGCGGCGTCGGCGGGTATCCCCCACACCCAGGGCCGGTCGAGCAGCAGGGAGCCGCCCGTCGGGTCCGGCGCGACGGTGACCCCGGTCGCGTCCAGGGAGTCCGGCGCGGTCACCACCTCGCCGGGGGTGACCCCCGGCAGCAGCGCCCGCAGCCAGGCGGTGACCTCCGACTCCGGCACCGCGGCCGACGGCGTCACCTCGACGCGCCGGCGCGCCGGATGGCGGACGGCCTCCCTTCCGGCTGCGGTGTGCGGCGCGACGGAGAGTGGACCGGTCGCGTCCGGAGAGTCGGCGGGCAGCGCCACCCGGGCGCACAGTTCCCGCGCGATGTCGTACGGGCGGGCGGCGCCGCCCGCCCGTGGTGCCGCCACCGAGACGAGGTGGAGGGCGCCCCGGCCGTCGTCGGGCGCGGGCAGTCGGACCACCCGTACCGTCCAGCCGCCGTCCCCGGCGAGGACGTCATGCCACTGCGCGGCCTGGACCTCACGGAACGCGGCGAGCGCGGCGGCCTCCCCGCGGTCGGTGAGATCCACCGTCCCGGCGGTGCCGGACGGCGCGGCGGTCCCGGCCGCCGCCACCCACCGCCGCGCGGGTGCGGTGCCCCGCACCCGCAGCACGATATGGGCCATCGGTGTCCCCATTACTCAGACCGCCTTCATACGATGACGTGACACGAACGTGCTCCTCAGAAGATCGAGAGATCGAGCGGGCCGCCGGCGAACCGGCCGCCCAGCGTCTCGGCGCTGGAGACCCCGCGCGGGGGATGGAAGGCCAGCGCCCGGGAGGCGGAGAGCAGATACGCCACCTCGGGTCCGGTGACGAAGGCGAGCCCGCCGAGCAGCCGGGCCAGCCGGGCGCACAGGTCGGGCAGCCGCTCCTCGACGAACAGCCGGGCCAGCAGCGCCTCGGTCATGGCGGTCTCCGCCGCGCCGCCCGCGTCGAACGTGGCCGCGGCGCGCTCACAGGCGCTGCGGCACACGAACAGTTCGGCGGCGAGTTCGCCGAGCGCGCGCCGGTCCACCCGGGGCGCGTGCGCCGCCCGGTCGAAGAGCGACTGCGCGGTGCCCAGATAGGTGCCGCAGGCCAGTACCTCGAACCAGGTCCAGGCGCGTATCTGCAGTTCGTCCATGCCCCGTTCGGGGCGACCGCCGGGGACCACCATCTCCGCGGGGACGTTGACCTGGTCGAGGACGACCTCCTCGCTCTCCGCCGCGGCGAGGACCGGGCTGCGCCAGAACGGGCGCACTCCGACCCCCGCGATCGACGCCGGGACGACGGCGAGGGCCACCGTCCCGTCCCGCTCGTCATCGGACCGCACCAGCACACTGCTGGTCAGGATGTCCATGGACTTGGCCAGGCTGCACGGCTTCTTCGAGCCGTCGAGGACATAGCCGCCGTCCTCGCGGGCGGTGGCGGTGGTGCGCGGGACCAGGGCGTCCGAGCCCCGGCGGGCCTCCGACGACGCCGAGGCGAGGAGGAGGTCGCGCCGTGCCACCGACGCCAGCAGCGCCCACTGGGGGGCGTCGTCGCCGACATGGACGCGCAGGTACTCCACGAACGACACCACCGCGAGGTGGTGCATCATCGTGCCCACGCCGAGCGACGGGGAGACCGTCGCCAGCGCGGACTGGACCCGCAGGGCGGCACGGCAGTCGAGACCGAGGCCGCCGTGGCGCCGGGGGATCAACAGCCCCGGCCCCCGCGCCGCGCGGAACAGGCCGAGCGCCGGGCTGTCGGCGCCCTCCAGCTCCATCAGCGGGTGGCCGTCGAGCCCGGTCAGCAGACCCGGCAACAGGGTGTCCGTGAAGGCGGCGTCGCCCTCGGTGAAGGCGCTCCGGCGCCGGCCCTGTTCACTCATCGCCGTACTCCTCGTCGATCTCTGTCTCGGTGGCCCGCGTCGTCGCTGCGGTGTTCGCCCCGGTGCTCGCCCGGATCTCGGGGTGTCTGCCGGGGGCGCCGTGGTGGGGTGTGTTCGTCTCGGTGGGGTCGGGCGGCGTGCTGGCCTCCGGGGGGTCACCGGGTGTCGTGTTCAGTGCCCGCGCCACCCATCTGGTCAGTGCGAGCGGGGTGTCGTGGGTGGTGAAGACCTGGACCGGCACGGTCAGGCCGAGGGCCTCCCGCAGCCGCCGCCGCAGGTCGACCGTGGTGAGCGAGTCGAGTCCCAGCTCGGTGAAGGTGTGGTGCCCGCGCTCCCCGGCTTCGGCGGGGGCCAGGTGGAGCACCCCCGCCACCGCCGCCAGCACCGCCGTGTCCGGGCGGACGGCCGGCGCCGGCGGGGCCTGCTCACCACGGGCCGGCTCGGGCGGATCCGCGTCCGTCAGGGGCGGCACCGGGACCCGCGTCGTGGGCCTGATCCAGAACGGGCGGCGGGCGAACGGGGTGGGCGGCAGATCGACCGGTTCGGCGACGGGCCCGCCGAAGGTGTCCGCCGTCCAGCCGACCGGTATCCCCCGGGTCCAGGCCAGCGAGACCGAGGAGAGGAAGTCGCGGTACGACCCGTGGTCGCGCCGGAGACTGCCCAGCACGATCGTGTCCGCGCCGTCCACCAGCCCGTCCAGGGTGGCCGTGATCGGCGAGGTCAGCACCTCGTGCGGACTGATCTCGATGAACGCGGTCCGCCGCGAACCGGCCACCGCCGCCACCGAGCGGGCGAACCGCACCTCGCCGCGGAGGTTCTCGTACCAGTAGGCGGCGTCCAGTTCCGTGCCCGTGAGCCAGGCCGCCCGCGTGGTGGAGAAGAACGGTGTACGGGCCGTACGCGGGGAGATGTCCGCCAGCGCGGCGGTCAGCTCGGCCTCGACGGGCTCGACCATGGCGGAGTGGGAGGCGTAGTCCACGGCGACGGTCGCGGTCCGTACCCCCGCCGCCGACAGACGGTCGACGAGCGCCCGGACGGCCGCCACCGGACCGGACACCACGGTGCTGCCGGGGCCGTTGACGGCCGCGACCGCCACCCCGCCCGCACCGTCTGCACCGTCTGGGGAATCCGCGAGTGCCGCGCGCGCCGCGGACTCGTCGAGCCCGATGACCGCCATGGCGCCGCTGCCCGAGAGGCGGGACAGCAGCCGCGCCCTGGTGGCGACCGTGCGGGCGGCGTCCCCGAGGTCGAGCGCCCCCGCCGCGTAGGCGGCGGCCACCTCGCCCTGGGAGTGCCCCAGCACCAGATCCGGGACCACCCCCCGGGAACGCCACAGCTCCACCAGTCCGACCATCGTCACGAACAACGACACCTGGACGGCTTCGAGGCCCGGTGGCCGTCCGCCGTCGTCGGCACCCGTCACGAGGTCGGGGATCGAGAGGTCGGTGTACGGGGCGAAGGCGTCCGCGCAGGCGGCGACGGTGTCCGCGAACACCGGGGACTCGCGCAGCAACAGCCGCCCCATGCCGGACCACTGGGAGCCCTGGCCAGGGAAGACGAAGGCCACGGCGCAGTCGCCGCGCGCCTCCCCGGAGGCCACCCCGGCGGCGGCCTCGCCGCGCCGGGCGGCGTCGAGCCCGGCGAGCAGACCGGCCCGGTCGCCCGCGACGACGGACGCCCGGTACGGCAGCGCGGCGCGGCGGGTCGCCAGGGTCAGCGCGGTGGCCGCCAGCGGCGGCCCCGGCCGGTCCGGGTCGCCCGCCAGGGCGGTCCGTACCCGCTCCAACTGGGTCCGGAGGGTGGCGCGGTCCCCCGCCGACACCACGAACGGCAGGGCGGGAGGGGCCTCTTCGGGGCGCGGGAGCGCGCCCTCGCCGATCGGTGGCGCCGGCTCCTCGATCACCAGATGGGCGTTGGTGCCGCTCATGCCGAACGAGGAGATCCCGGCCCGGCGCACCCGTCCGCCGCGCGGCCAGGCCGCCGACCGCTCCAGCAGCCGTACGCTCTCCGGCCATTCGACCTTCGGCGTCGGCTCGTCGGCGTAGCGGGTCGCCGGCAGCCGCTGCTCCCGCAGGGACATGACCATGGCGATCAGACCGCCCACCCCGGCCGCGGCCTGGGTGTGCCCGATGACCGATTTGAGCGAGCCGATGAGCAGCGGCGCGGCGGCCCGGTCCCGTACCCCGTAGGTGTCGATGACGGCCCCTGCCTCCACCGAGTCGCCGAGGACCGTGCCGGTGCCGTGCGCCTCCACCACGTCGACGTCGCCGGCGGTCAGGCCGGCGTCGGCGAGCGCCCGGGTGATCACCCGGCGCTGGGCGGTGCCGCTCGGCGCGGTCAGTCCGTTGCTCGCGCCGTCCTGGTTGACCGCGCTGCCCCGGAGGGTCGCGAGGATCCGCAGCCCCCGGCGGCGCGCCTCGGAGCGGCGGGCCACGACGACGACACCGGCGCCCTCGCTCCACACCGTGCCGTCGGCCGCCGCGGAGAACGGTCGGCAGCGGCCGTCGGCGGAGAGCCCTCCCAGCCGCTGGAACTCCTGGAACATCTTCGGGGTGGACATCACCGTCACCCCGCCGGCCAGCGCCAGTTCGCATTCGCCGCGCCGGAGCGCGGCGGCGGCCAGATGGACGGCGACCAGCGATGACGAGCAGGCGGTGTCCACGGTCAGCGCCGGTCCGGTGAGCCCCAGTTGGTAGGAGACCCGTCCGGAGAGGACCGCGTTCGACGCACCGGTCAGCTCATGGCCGCCCAGGTCGTCGCCCGCGTCCCGGGCGGCCGTCGCGTAGTCCCCGGCCATGGCGCCGAGGAAGACGCCGACCTCCTGGCCGCGCAGCGACCGGGGGTCGCAGCCGGCCCGTTCCAGCGCCTCCCAGCACAGCTCCAGCGCGATGCGCTGCTGCGGGTCCATGGCGCGGGCCTCCCGGGGGGAGATCCCGAAGTGGGCCGCGTCGAATCCGGCGACGTCCGCGAGGAACCCGCCGTACCGGGGGTAGGGGCCCGGCACGGCCCAGGCGGGGCCGCGGTCCTCGGGGAATCCGCCCAGCGCGTCCCCGCCGGAGAGCGCCAGCTCCCACAGTTGCCCCGGTGAGGAGACACCTCCGGGGTAGCGGCAGGCCATGGCGGCGATCACCACCGGATCGTCGTCGGGCGCCGTCGGTGGTGTGCCGGGCCGCTCGGCGCGCTCGGCGGACGCCGGTACGGGGGTCTCGTCGGGACCGGTCAGGAAGGCCGCGAGGGCGGCCGGCGTCGGATGGTCGTAGACGAGCGACGTCGGCAGCTCCCGCCCGGTGCGCGCGGCGAGTTCCGCCCGCAGCTCAAGTCCGAGCAGCGAGGTCATACCGAGGTCGGCGAGGGTGTCCGTGGCCCCCACCGCGTGGGCGGGGCGCACCCCCAGCACCTCCGCGACCGTGGCCAGGACGAGCCCGAGGGGATCGCCGCCGGGCCGTGCGGGTGCGGCGGGCGCCGGGGTGGGTGCGGCGGCGGTCTCCGTACCCGGCCAGTACCGGCGCCCGGTGAAGCGGTGGGTGGGCAGCGGCGCCCACGGGCCCCGGTCGAGGCCGGGCAGTCGCGCCCAGTCGATGTCCTGACCCTGTACGTGGGCGAGCACCAGGGTCTCCAGGAACGCCCCGTACTCGTCGGAGCCGTCCCCGAGCAGGGAACCGGCGGCGGGAGCGGCACCGTCCGGGGTGCGGACGGCGGCGCGTGCCATGGCGGTCAGCGCCCCGCCGGGGCCGAGTTCCAGGAAGAGCGAGGTGCCCGATTCGGCGAGTCGCTCCAGGCAGTCGCCGAAGCGGACGGTGTGCCGGACGTGATCCACCCAGTAGTCCGCGGTGCGCAGTTCGTCGCCGGTGGCGAGGGCGCCGGTCACATTGGACAGCACGGGCACGGTGGGACGGCCGTGGTCAACGGTCTCGGCGACGGCGCGGAACTCGGCCAGCACCGGGTCCATGTGGTGGGAGTGGAAGGCGTGGGCGACCTTCAGGACCTTGGTGCGGTGACCGCGGTCGCGCAGCACCCGGGCACAGGCGAGGGTCGCCCGCCGGTCGCCGGACAGCACGGTGCCCGCCGGTCCGTTCACGGCGGCGACGGTCGTTCCCGGATGGCCGGCGACGACCGTGCGGACCTCGTCCTCGGACGCCTCCACCGCCACCATGACCCCGTCGGGGTCGGCCTGGGCCATCGCCGCGCCCCGCGCGAGGACGAGCCGGACCGCGTCGGGCAGCGAGAGGACGCCGGAGACGTGCGCGGCGGCCAGTTCGCCCACCGAGTGCCCGAGGAGCACGTCGGGGACGACGCCGAGGTCCGATACGCCGCCGTACAGGGCGACGCCCAGGGCGAACAGGGCGATCTGGGTGTACTGGGTGGCGTGTATCGGCGCGTCGGCGCCGTCGCCGGTGGGGGGAGGGTCGAACGCGACCCGGTGCAGCGGCAGTTCCATGAGGGGGTCGGCGACGGCCGCCACCGCGTCGAAGTGCCGTGCGAAGGACGGGAGGTGCCGGTGGAGGGCCGCGCCGGTGCCGGGGCGCTGGCTGCCCTGCCCGGGGAAGAGGAACACGGTGCGGCCCCGCGGCCCCGAACCGAGCGGGACGGCCCGGTCACGGCCGCCGTCGGCGATGGTGCGCAGCCGTGCGCGCAGCTCGTCCGTGTCACGGGCGGTGAAGCCACGGCGCACCGACAGCCGGGCCCTTCGGGTGGCGAGGGTACGGGCGACGGCGGCGGGTGGGCCCGACGCCTGAGCGGTGTCCTGCGTGCCCGCCCACTCGGCCAGCGCCGCCGCCGTCAGCCGGAGCGACTCCTCGCTCTCGGCGGAAAGCAGTACGGGTACGGGCAGGGGCGCTCCCCCGGCCGACGCGTCCTGCCCGTCGATCGGTTCGGTGACCGCGTCCGGCTGGTACGGGGAGAGCACCACATGGCAGTTGGTGCCGCCCATGCCCACCGCGCTGACGCCGACCGCGGCGCCGTCGCGCAGCGGGACCGCCCGCGCCGGCACGTCGATGCCCGCGGCGGCGAGCCGGTCCGCGAGCGCCCCGCCGAGATGCCCGGCGGTGCCCGGTACGACACCGTGCCGGGCGACCAGTACCGCCTTCACCAGCCCGAGCAGACCGGCCGCCCCCTCCAGATGGCCGGTGCTCGTCTTGATCGAACCCACCAGCAGCCGCGCCGTACCGCCCGCACCACCGGCAGCGCCTCCGACGCCGAACGCCCGGTCACCCGACGCACCGTCACCGAGGACCAGGCCACCGCCCGCACCGCCACCCCCCGCCCCGATGCCGTCAGCACAGCCACCGTCAGCCGGGCCACCGCCCGCACCACCGGCACCCGTAGCGGCTCCGACGCCGAACACCCGGTCACCCGACGCACCGTCACCGAGGACCAGGCCACCGCCCGTACCGTCGCCCCCCGCCCCGATGCCGTCAGCACGGCCACCGCCCGCCGGGCCACCGAGAACCAGGCCCCCGCCCGCACCACCGGCACCCGTACCGGCGGCAGCGCCTCCATCACCGAACGCCCGGTCACCCGAGGCACCGTCACCGAGGGCCGGGGCCTCGCCCGCACCGTCGTCCCCCGCCCCGATGCCGTCAACACAGCCACCGAACACCCGCAGCAGGGCACCGGCCTCCGCCCGGTCGCCGACCGCCGTCCCGGTGCCGTGGAGTTCCACGAACCCGAGGTCGCCCGGCGCCAGTCCGGCGACGGCACACGCCCGCCGGAGCGCCCGCGCCTGTCCCTCGGCCGTGGGGACCACCAGGTCCGGTCCGGGGGCTCGGCGCGGGCCCGCCGGGACCGCCCGGACCGGGCCCGCGCCCGTACCGCCGCCGTGGGTGACCGCGGTGCCCCGGATGACGGCGTGGACGCGGTCCCCGGCCCGTACGGCGTCGGCCAGCGGGCGGAGCACGACCGCCGCCCCGCCCTCGCCACGGACATAGCCGTCCGCGCCGTCCTCGAAGAGGGTGGCCGATCCGGAGGGTGACTGCCCACCGAAGGCGGCGGTCGCCGTGGCCGCCTCGGTGGAGAGGTTGAGGTTGACCCCGACCACCAGCGCCGCCGAGCAGTCGCCCGCCCGCAGGGCGAGCACCGCCTGGTGGACGGCGACCAGCGACGAGGACTGGCCCGTGTCCACGACCACGCTCGGACCGCGCAGCCCGAACACATGGCTGATCCGGTTGGCCATGACCGACGGCGACCAACCGGTCAGGGACGACGGCCCGATGGGCGCCAGCCGACCGGCCGCGTGTTCCATCGCCCAGTCCGCGCCCATCGAGCCGACGAAGACGCCGAACTCGGTGTCGCGCGGGGCCCCGGGCACCTCCCCCGCGTCCTCCAGGGCGGCCCAGCCCAGCTCCAGCGCCCACCGCTGGTGCGGGTCCATCGTCGTCGCCTCGCGCTCGGACACGCCGAACAGCGCGGCGTCGAAGCGGGCCACATCGTCCGCGTACGAACCGTGCACGGCCTGCCGCCACGATCCGGCCGGGATCGCGCCCCGGTCGAACCGGTCGCCTGGCGCCCGCCCGGCGGCGCGCCGGCCGTCGAGCAGCAGCCGCCACAGCTCCCCGGGGGTTCCGGCGCCCGGCACCCGGCAGGCGAGCCCGACGACGGCGATGTCACCGCGTGTCGTGCGGTCGTTCATGCCTCACCGCCGCGGAGCGCCGTCGCGGCGACGGCCGTACGCTCCGGTCCCTCGAACACTCCCGCGACCGGGGCCGGTGCCGCCGCGCCCCGCCCGTGGACGGCCGCGACCGCCTTCCCCTCCCGGGTCGCGCCCAGCACCCGGTCGGAGAGCAGCCCCAGCGAGCTGAGGTTGGCGAAGCCCGGTCCCTGCTCGTATCCGGCGAGGGTCGGCAGCAGCAGCCGGGGGCTGATCCCGTCGAGGGCGAGGTCCTCGCCGATCCGCCGCTCCAGCGCCCGGACCCCGTCGGTTCCGTCGCCGACCGCCCGGTACAGCGCCTTGCGCGCGAGGGTGCCGAACAGGTCGAGGAACCAGTCGGGGCGGGCGCCCGTGGCGTCGATGACGACATCGAACCGCAGGACCCGGTCGGCGCGGCCGGGGTTGCTCAGCACCAGCTCGGTCTGGTCGCCGACGCGGTCCAGGGAGACCACCGTGCCCTGCTGGTGCTCCACCCGGGCGTCGGTGGTGATCGCCCCGATCGCCCGGGGCGAGAACACCCCGCGGTCGGTCCGCGCGATGACGTCCCTGCGGTCCCGCTCGGACAGTTCGCGCCAGCGCTCCGGGCTGGAGTAGAGGGCGTTCTCGAAGTAGCCCTCGCCGCGGCTGTAGACCACCGGCTGCGGGCTGATCACCGTGGTGGGTCCCGCGTGCTGGTGCGTCAGGTACTCCACGATCGTCGCGGCGGTCTCGCCGCCGCCGACCACGGCCACGCTCGGCTCGACGGCGTCCGTGTCCAGACCCAGCCGCCAGAACTCCTCCACGCTGCGGGTGGCGTCACCGGGGAGCAGGCCGTCGTGCGGACCCGGGCCGCTGATCATCATCTGGTCCAGGTAGAGCCTGGTCGCCTCGCCTTCGGGGCCGTCGACGGTGACCTCCCACCGGTCGCCGGCGATCTCCAGACCGGACACCAGACCGCGTACCAGCGGGAAGTCCATCCGGTCGGCCGCCCAGCGCAGATAGCCGGCCCAGGTGGAGTGGCGGGGGCTGGGCCGGCCGCTGTCGACCCAGGTGGCGTACTCGCCGCGGGAGACCAGATAGCCGGCCCAACTGAACCGCTGCATCCGGGCGTTGACCTCGGTCGTCAGCGGTCCGTACACATCGGACGCGTAGGGGAATCCGAGGTCCTTCTCGGGGCTGGTGGAGAGCCGGGGGCGGCCGTTGGTGCGCCCGCCGGTCGCCGTCCAGTTGGCGCCCACGTCATGGGCTTCCACGACCACCACGCGCGGTGCGTCGAAGCCCAGTTCACGCAGTACCTGGCTCTTGGCGGCCGTCGCCAGCGCCTTCGGTCCGGCTCCGACGACACCGAGCAGCTTGTACGGGTCGCGGTGGCCGGGGCCGAAACGACGTCCGGCTTCCTCCAGGGAGAGCGGCTCCATCGATTCAGTGCTCCAGGCTTCTGTCAGAAGTGCTTCGGGTGGGGAGGCATGCGGGCGCGGTGGTTCGCGCCGATGGGGGCAGCGGGCGCGTCGGCCCGGGGAGGTCGGCCACGTCAGTCACGCCCCCAACCGCCCAACAGGGCCTGGAGGGTCTCCATGTCGAGCCCCGACGCCTCGGTCGCCGATACGGGTGCGTCGACCTCCCGGCGGTCACCGGCGCGGGCCTCATCGGCGGCGGCCAGCTCACAGGCCGCCGCCAGCTCGGCCACGGTCGGGTGCTCGAACACCATCCGCGCGGTCAGCAGCAGCCCCCGGGACCTGGCCCGGCTCGCCAACTGCACCGAGATGACGCTGTCGCCGCCGAGGGCGAAGAAGCCGTCGGCGCGGCCGACCTCCTTGACGTCCAGCACGTCCTCGAAGAGGGCGGCGACCGTGGCCTCCGTCTCACCGCGCGGCGGCTCGTGGGCACCGTCGGTGCGCACCAGCGGCTCCGGCAGGGCGGGGCGGTTCAGCTTCCCCGAGCCGGTCAGCGGCATCGCGTCCAGGACGGTGATCACCGCGGGGTGCAGATATGACGGCAGTTCCCGGGCCAGCCGCTGCCGCACCAGGGCCACCACGGCGTCCCGGTCGGCCGTCGGGTCGACGAGGGTGAGGTATCCGGCGAGCGTGGTGGACCCGTGGGTCTCATGGGTGCGGGCCGCCGCCGAAGCCACCGCGGGCTCCGCGCGCAACGCCGCCTCGATCTCGCCGAGTTCGACCCGGATGCCCCGCAGTTTCACCTGGTGGTCGGTGCGCCCGCCGAACACCAGCCGCCCGTCGGCGCGCCACATCGCCCGGTCGCCGGTGCGGTAGAGCAGCTCCCCCGGCCGGGTGGCGTACGGGTTGGGCAGGAACCGCTGGGCGGTCAGACCGGGCCGGCCCCAGTAGCCGCGGGCCACCTGGTCGCCCGCCGCGTACACCTCTCCGGGCACGCCCACCGGGCAGGGGTTGAGGCGGGCGTCGAGCACGAGCACGCGGGAGCCGTCGACGGGCCTGCCGAGCTGTGGTCCCTCCTCGTGGAGCCGGCCGCGCACCACACCGCCGCTCAGTTCGGTGGCGCCGTAGTTGTTGATGATCTCGCTGTCGGGCGCGGCGGCCCGCAGTCGCTCCAGCAGCGCGTCCGGGATGGGTTCGCCGCTGGTCACCCAGCGCGGCACCGAGCGCACCGCGTCGGGCGCCACGCCGAGCAGCGCGTTGATCGCCGTGGGGACGGCGGTGACCTGGCCGATCGGGTTCTCCTGGATCAGCCGGACCAGGCTGCCCACGTCCCGGGCCTCGTGCTCGTCGGCGAGGAGGAGTTCGGCTCCCGCGAGCAGACCGGCGAGGATCTCGCAGCCGCCGTCGTGGAAGCTGAGCCATCCCTGGCAGAGCCGGACGTCGGGCGCGGCGATCGGGTAGCGGGCCGGCTGCCAGCCCAGCCGGGCCGCGTAGGCGCGCTGGGTGCCGATGACGCCCTTGGGCACCCCGGTCGACCCGGAGGTGTAGAGGAAGTAGGCGATGTTCTCCCCGCGGGCCCGCCGGGCGACCTCGGCCGGCAGCCGTTCCGCCGGCTGCGCGGCGAGTGCCGCGATCACCTCGGGGTCGTCCAGGCGGAGCCGGGGCGATGCGGCCGAGTCCGGCAGTTCCACCGGGGCGTCCGACCGGGTCACCACGGCCACCGGCGCCGCGTCCTCGATCATGAAGGCGAGCCGTTCCGCGGGCAGCCGCAGGTCCAGCGGGAGGTAGGCCGCGCCGGTCTTCACCACCGCGAGCAGGGTCACGACCATGTCCACGGAGCGCGGTACGGCGATGGCCACGAACCGCTCGGGGCCCGCGCCGCGTTCGATGAGCAGCCTGGCCAACCGGTCGCTGCGCTCGTGCAGTCGGCGGTAGTCGATGGTCACGCCGGCGCAGTCCACGGCGGTCCGGGCGGCGGCGCCGGGTCCGTGGAGCGTGTTCCGGGCACGTTCGATCAGCTCGGGCAGGGTTTCGGCCCGGCCGGGTTCGGCCTGCGGGCCGTGGCTCCACTCGTCCAGCACGAGCCGCCGTTCCGCGGCGGACATCAGGTCGAGTTCATGGAGCCGGAGGCCGGGGTGGTCGGCGAGCGCCCGCAGCACCAGTCCGAGGCCGTCGGCCAGCCGGTCCACCGTCTCCCGGTCGTAGAGGTCACGGCGGTAGATCAGTTCACCGCCCCAGCCACCGGTGGTCGAGTCGGGCTCGAAGTTCACCGACAGGTCGTACTTGGCGGTCGCGGTGTACTGCGGGACCGACCGCCACTCCAGGCCCTCGGTGCGGAGGTGCGCCGCCTCCTCGTCACGGAGCTGGACCAGGACCTGGAAGACGGGGTTGACGCTCAGTGAGCGCTCGACGCCGACGGCGTCCACGACCTGCTCGAACGGCAGCTCCGCGTGGTCGTAGGCGTCCACCGCGCGCTCCCTGGCCCGGGTGACGACCTCCTCCAGGGTGGGGTTGCCGGAGAGGTCGTTGCGGACCACGAGGAGGTTGACGAACAGCCCCACCACGTCGTCCATGACCTCGTCCGGCCGGTCGTTCACCGGGGTGCCGAGGGGGACGTCGTCACCGGCCCCCCACAGTCCGAGCAGGACCGCGACGGCGCTCTGCAACACGATGAAGGGGGTGGCCCCGGTGCGTTCCGCCAGCCGTTCCACCGCCGTGCGCACGGGCGCGCCGAAGGTGAGCGGGACGATCCCGCCGGCGCTGTCGGGCCGCGCCGGCCGCGGCCGGTCGAGCAGAACGGCGGTGTCCTGGGGCAGATCCGCGAGATAGGTGCTCCAGAAGGCGCGGAGCGCCTCCGGGCCGCGGGGCCCACCGGGCCCGGCCGGATCCGTGCCGGCGAGCCAGCCGGCCTGCCGGACCGCGTGGTCCGCGTACCCCAGGGGCAGCGGTGGCAGCACCGGTGCGCCGTCCGCGCTCGCCCCGGCGCGGAGCGCCTCGTAGGCCCGGGTCACGTCCGTCAGGAGCACACCGGCCGACACCTCGTCACAGATGATGTGGTGGACCAGCAGCGACAGCACGTGCCGCTCGGGGCCGACGCGCAGCAGGGCGGCCCGGAAGGGGCGTTCGGTGGCGAGGTCGAAGGGGTGTTCGGCGGCTTCGGCGAGCGCGCCGGGCACGGCGTCGGCGGTGAGTGCGAGCACGGGCAGTTCGACCCGGTGGTCGGGGAGGATCCGCTGGTGGCCGATGCCGTCCCGGTCGGGGAAGACGGTCCGCAGGGCCTCGTGCCGCCGCAGCACGTGCTCCAGCGCGCGCCGCAGCAGGGCGTCGTCCAGCGGCCCGTCGATCTCCAGTGCGAGGGGGATGTTGTAGGTGGTGTCGGCCTCTTCGATCCGGTCGACGAACCAGATGCGCTGCTGGGCGGGGGAGAGCGGCGGTTCGGCGGGCCGTGGGCCGTACGCCGGTGCCGGGGGCACGTCGGCGGGGGCGTCGGCGCCGACCAGTTCGGCCAGCGCGGCCGGGGTGGCCCGGGTGAAGGCGTCCCGGACGCCGACCCGCACCCCCAGCTCGCGGCGGACGCGTGAGATGAGCCGGGTCAGCAGCAGTGAGTGGCCGCCCAGTTCGAAGAACGAGGTGTCGGCGCCGATCCGGCGGCCGCCGACCGACGGGGTGTCGTCGACACCCCCGCCAGCGGGTGTGCCCGTGCCCTGGGTGAGCAGTTCGGCGAAGAGGTGCGCGATCTGCCGTTCGACGCCGTCCCGCACCGGCCGGAAGGGGGTGGACTCGGCGGCGGGGGCGTCGGGCAGCGCCCGGCGGTCGGTCTTGCCCGCCGGGGTCAGCGGCAGGGCGTCGAGGACGACGAAGGCGCTGGGGACCAGATGGGCGGGGAGGGTGGCGGCCAGCCGTTCCCGTACCCCTTCCGGGTCGAGTTCGGTGCCGCTCGCGGGGGTCAGATAGGCGACCAGCCGACTGCCGGTGTGCGCGTCGTGGCGGGCCACCACCACGGCCTGGCCGACCAGGCGGTCGGCGCGGAGCGCGGCCTCGACCTCACCGGGTTCCACCCGGAAGCCGCGGATCTTCACCTGGTCGTCGGCGCGGCCGATGAACTCCAGCTCGCCGGCGTCGGTGAAGCGCGCCAGGTCCCCGGTGCGGTAGAGGCGGGCACCGGGGGTCAGCGGGCTGGGCACGAATCGTTCGGCGGTCAGGGCGGGGCGCCCGAGATAGCCGCGGGCCAGTGAACTGCCCTCGATGTAGAGCTCTCCCACCTCGCCGAGGGGCGCGATCCGCAGGTCGGCGTCGAGGATCAGGGCGGTGTTGCCCCACTTCGGGGTGCCGATGGGGACGGTGCGCTGACCCTGTGGTGCGACGACGGAGTAGCCCGTCACGGACTGGGTGGTCTCGGTGGGACCGTAGAAGTTGCCCAGGCTGACCCTGCCCGTGGCGCCGAAGCGTCTTCGCACCCGGTCCGCGAGATCGCCGGGGAGCGCCTCGCCGCCCACGGGCAGCCAGCGCAGCGCCGGCAGTTGCGCGTCCGGGGCCGCGGCGGCCAGGTAGTGCAGGAAGCTCGGCACCGCGTGCACGACGGTGGCCTGGAATTCGATCAGTTCGGCGAAGAGCGCGTCGAGGTCGCGTTCGGCGTCGGGGCGGGCCACCAGCACCTCGCCGCCGGCGGCCAGCGGTCCGAACAGTTCGCCGACGGAGACGTCGAACGCCGGGGAGGCGAGTTGCAGCCAGCGCACATCGCGCAGCTCGTCATGGCTGGCCGCGAAGTGCGAGAGCAGCCACTCCAGATGATCCCCGAGGGCCGCGTGGCTGGTGCCGACGCCCTTGGGGCGGCCGGTGGAGCCCGAGGTGTAGATGATGTACGCGAGGTTGTCCCGCCGCAGCGGGCGCGCCCGGTCCCGGTCGGTGAGATCGCCGGCTCCGGACAGGGCGGACACCTGCGCGTCGAAGTCGGGCGCGGTCACCAACGTCCGGGGCACGGTGCTCGGCGGGACGGCCGCGTCGGTCACCGCGGAGGTGAAGAGGTGGCGTGGACCGGCGTCGGCCAGCAGATGGGTGAGCCGCTCCTCGGGGTGGGCGACGTCCAGCGGGCAGAGGACCGCGCCGGCCTTCAGCACGCCGATGGCGATGGTCACCGCGGTGAAGGACCGCTCCAGCGCGCAGGCCACCACGTCCTCGGGGCCGATGCCCTGGGCGGCGATCCAGCGGGCCACCGCGTTGGCCCGGTCGTTGACCTCCCGGTAGGTCATGCGGCCCTCGGCGCCGCGCAGCGCGACCGCGTCGGGGTGCAGTGCCACCTGCCGTTCGAACCGTTCGACCACACCGGGCGCGGGCGCTTCGAGCGCCGGGGCGGTGCCGTGGGCGAGGATCGCCGCGTGCTCCTCCTCGGTGACCAGCGCCTGGTCACCGAGGGGTACGTCCGGGGCGCTGAGTCCGGCGAGCAGGGTGCGCCGGGTCGAATCGGCCAGCGACCGCGCGGTCCGGTCGCCCACCGCGTCGGGGACGTACTCGAAGCGGATCACCCACTCCCCGTCGGCCTCCTGACGTGCCATCACCGAGAGCGGGACCTGGACGATTCCGGTACGGGCGGAGAGGGGCCGCGCGGTGATCCCGGGGAGCCGGACCGGGACACCGGCGCTCTCGATGCCGAAGCTGACCTCCACGGGCTGGACCCGGCCGGCGGCGCCGAGCAACCTGATCGCCTCGTCGTACTCCAGGTCCTGGTGGTCCAGCGCCGCCACGACGACCCGGCCCACCGAGGTCAGTGCCGCCCGCAAACTACGGCGCGGGTCGATGTCGAGGGCGAGGAGGAGGACATTGCCGAAGTAGCCGAGGGTACGGGTGGTGTGCCCGCTGTCCCGGCGGAGCACGGGGGTGCCGATCAGCGACCGGTCGCTCCCCGTGTGGCGACGCAGGGCGGCGGCGAACGAGGTGAGCAGGACCGTGAAGGGAGTGGTCCCGGCAGTGCGGGCGAGCGCGTCCAACTCCGCCGAGCGCGCCGCGTCCAGCCGTACCTCCACCGCGGTGGCCTCGGCGGTCTGCTGATCGGCGGAGCCGCGGCGGTCGAGCCCGGCGGCACCCGTGGCACGCGTCAGAGCCTTCGCCCAGTGCCGGCGCAGCGCGGGCAGGGCGGGACGGACCTCGTGCTCCACGGCGCGGGAGGCCACCGCGTACGACGTCGTCGGCGCGGCCCGGCCGCCCCCGTAGCCGGCGGCCAGGTCCTCGAAGAAGACCTGCCAGCAGGCGTCGTCCCAGGCGATGTGGTGCACCACCAGCAGCAGGGTGTGCAGCTCCGGGCCCTGGGTGTGGACGGTGACCCGCAGCGGGTGACCGTGCTCCAGGTCGAAGGGGGTGCGCAGACCGGCCCGGATCAGGGCGTCGATGTCCGCGCCCCGGGCGTCCACCTCGGTCAGGGGCAGGGTGTCGGGCAGGTCGGCGACGGCGAGCAGTTCGCCCGTCCCGGTGAGCGTGTACCGGGTGCGGAGGATCTCGTGGTGGGCGACGACCGCGCGCAGGGCCCTGGCGAGTGCGGGGAGGTCGAGCGGGCCGTCGAGGCGCAGCGCGGCGCCGACGTTCAGCGCGGCCCCGGTGGGGTCGCTCGCGTGTTGCAGCCACAGCCGCTGCTGGGCCGTACCGGCCGGCGTCGGTGCCCCGGTGTCGGCCGGTCCGCCGGGCGCCGGCGCGCCCGCGGGGAGCGCGTCCCCGCCGGGCCGGTCGGCCAGTCCACTCGCGGCCACGCGTTTGCGCAGCGCCGCGAGCCGCCGCTCGTGATCGCCCTTGCCTCTGGCCTTGTCGCCCATACCGCCCTGTCCTCCGCTGTCACCGGCCGGCCGTCGTGGCCGTCGGTCCTCCGTCGATTCCCGGGCCGGCATCCCGCTGCCCGGTGCGCCCCACCGCACCGGCGCGATCCGGCTGCCGCCCGTTCCCGCGGCCCCCACCGAGGGGGCCGCTCCGCACCGTCTCCGCCGCGAACCCGGCGTGCGGGGCCTCTTGCCCCCGTGCCGGTCAGTGCTCGCGGCCCTGGCTCACCCCCAGGAGTTCACGGTGAAGCGCTCGCTCAGCGCACGGGCACCGATGGCGTATTCGCGCAGTTCCTTCGCCTTTCCGACGAGGAGTTCATCGCCGGAGGTGGCCGCGATATCGGCCAGCCACTCGTAGGTGGCATCGGCGGGCACGTCGTACCGGAAGTGGACCTTGGAGAGGAGGAAGAGGAATTCCTTGAAGTTCGAACGGTCGACGACCTGCCCCAGCCCCTTGATGGCGTCCAGCCGGGCCTTCGGCAGCGGGGGGCGCTCGATGATCTGCGCGTCGGTCGACGGCTGGTAGCGGGAGGGGTCCCGGAAGACGTCCTTCTCCTCGTACGCGCCGTCGAAGGCGAAGTCCACACAGAGCATCTGCCGACTGTCCGGGGAGAAGTTGGCCGCCGCGTGGACCGAGCCCGCGTCGAGGAACCAGATCTCACCCGGGCGCATGTTGATGACCGTGTCGTCGTTGGAGTGCAGGGCGGCCGGGTTCTCCTCAAGGAACATCAGCACCCGGAAGTACTGGTCCGCCGCCCGGTCCAGCTCCACGAAGTCCCGGTGGGGTATCACGACCGCGTCCACGAGGTTGCGGGTGCGCACCATCGTCATGTGGTCGGTGTTGAAGGTGGTCTCCACCAACTCACGCAGATAGGCGCAGTGTTTGCCGTGCTCGGTGAGCTGGGCGGCCGATTCGGTGTCGCGATAGAGGTCGTCACCGGCGTCACCGGTGCTGTTCCAGAGGGGCAGGTTCTTCCAGTAGCCGTTGCTGAACTCGTCGTATCCCTCTTCGCCGCGGGGCAGTGAGGAGAGGTATCCGAGGTCCCTGGACAGGAGCGTCTCGTCCAGGTCGACGCGTCCCAGGATGTGTGATCTCAAGACTGACATCACCTTTCCGAATCGTCGTGCGGGCAGCGGGCGTTGTCGCCACCGCTCGCACACTGGTCAAATGCCGCGGGCATGTCTCTCGCCCCGATGTCCGCCGAGGCTCGCTCCCGAGGCGCGCTCCCGGTGGGGGGGCGCCGGGGGCCGGCGTCCCGGATCCATACCGGTGCGCGAAATGTCGTGGTGTCGGGGGTACACCCGGTGGGGCATCCGTTCCGACATCGGCTCCAGTCCGTCGAGCCGACGTGGCCTGAATCTATGCATGACCAGAAAGTTCGGCAAGGCTTACCTAAGTTGATCTTAGATATGCCCCACACATCACTCTCCCCCGGCCCCCTGGCGTGACCCGCGTCACCCCCAACTCGCCGAAGGCTGTGACGCATTCGATCGGAATCGGCCTCGGCGGGGTGACGGCCATCTCGTTGTCGTCCCGGTCGCCCGGCTGGAACAATCCCGGAGAGCGCGCACGCCCTCGCGCCCCGGGGGCCCCGGGCCCGGCGCCGCGCCCCCGCCCGCGTCGCGGACCGTGCCGTCGTGCCCCGCGTGCGGACGCGTGAACGGCCCCCGCGCCCCGCTCGGGCGCCCCCCACCCACCCGACACAGCAGTACCAACCGTGGAGTGTCACGTTGAATCCGACCGAGACCTATCCGGTCCTGCCCCGCTACGTCACGGACGGGCTGCCCGCGTCCTGGCTGGAAGTGCCCGCACCGCCGGTCGACTTCGCCCGCGGGGACCTCTTCTACCGGGGGGCACGGGCGGAAGGTCCCGATGTGCCGGTGATCCACGAGTGGATGAACCGGCCCCACACGGCGAAGGGATGGGAGTACGACTGGCCGCTGGACCGCTGGCAGACGCATATCGACGCCCAGCTCGCCACCGCCTACTCGCGGCCCGTCATCGTGGAGCGCGCCGGCCGGCCCATCGCCTACATGGAGTTCTACCGGATGGCCCAGGACGTCGTGGGCCACCACTACCGGGCCTCGGCGCACGACCTGAGCATGCATCTGGCGATAGCCGACACCGCCGACACCGGACGCGGCCTCGGCAGCCGGATCATCGGGGAGGTCACCGATGAGTTCTTCCTACGTGACCCGCACTGCAATGCGGTGGTCTACGAGCCCGACGCGGTGAACGCGGCGTCCCGCCGGATGATCGAGAACAACGCCGCCAGTTGTCTCGGTGAGGTCCAGGTCCGCCACCGCAGGATCGCCCTCTACGCCAAGGCGAGGGATGGGCACCCGCTGCCGCGCCTCGACGCCTGACCCGAGTGCCCCCCGCCGGTCCGCGAGCGCTCAGCGATGTGCGGCGGTCGCGGACTGTGGCGGTGTCGGGAGCCCGTGGCGGTCCTGTCAGGCCCCCGGTCGGTGCTGCTGGTGTCAGGCCCCCGGGAGTCCCGTGTCGGGACCGCGGGTGTCAGGAAGGCAGATGTCAGGACCGGGGGTCAGGTGTCGCTTCGAGGAGCTGGAAGATGTTCGGGCTCGGCAGGGGTGTCACGGTGCGCAGGGTGAAACCAGACGCCGCGCAGAGGGCGGTGAAGTCCTCCTCGGTGCGCTCCCGACCCCCGACGTTGACGAGCATGTTCAGATCGCTCAGATAGAGGGCGCCTGGCACCTCGGCTGGCACCCTCGGGGGCAGTACCGGCTCGACGATGAGCAGGGCGCCGTGGTCGGGGATGACCCTCCTGATGTGCCGCAGGATCGTGGCGCACTGCTCGTCGTTCCAGTCGTGGATGATGCTCTTCAGGAGATAGAGCTCCCCGCCGTCCGGAGCGGAGTCGAAGAAGTCGCCCGTGCGCAGGTCGACGCGGTCGGTGAGACCGTCATCGGCGAAGCGCGCGGACGCCTGCGCCAGCCCCTCGGCCGTGTCGTAGAGGATGCCGCGCGGCCCCGGGTGGGCCCGGAGAACGGCGCTGAGCAGCGTACCGTCGCCGCCGCCCACATCCACGACCGTACGGAAGCGCCCGAAGTCGTAGTGGTGCGGTGCGGTGTCCGCGGTGAACCGGGTGCCCTGACTCATCGCCGCGTTGAACGCGGCCGACAGCTCGGGGTGTTCCTTGAGGTGACCGAAGAAGTCCGTCCCGAAGACGGTGCCGAAGGTGGTCCCACCGGTCCGGACGCCCTCGTCCAGCAGGTCCCAGGCGCGGAGCATGACGGGGTCGGTGAACATCGCGGCCATATCGTGCATGGAACCGGCGGTGTCGGAGCGCAGGAGATCGCCGGCGGTGGTCGTCCGGAAGACGCCCGGACCGGACTCGGCGAGCAGTTGCAGCCCGGCCAACGCGCGCAGCAGGCGCAGCGTGGCCTGTGGGTGGGTGGCCAGATCACGGGCGAGGTCGTCGGCAGAGAGCCCGCCGGGGGCGATCCGGTCGAAGACCCCCATCCGTAACGCCGCCCCCAGGGCCTGCGTCGCCATCTGCCCGAAGATGAGACGGCCCAGGGTGGTCCGCGCCTGCCCGTCGTCCGCCCGCGTCTCCGCGCTGTCGTCCTGCCCGTCCCGTACCCCGGCCACAGCACTCTCCCTCGGATGTTAGGTAACCCTTACTTTACCAAAGGGCGGTTCACGGCGCGGGGGTTCACCGGCCCGACCCGGACGCCACGATCACCGTGGACCGGTGCGCCGCACGACCCCGGAGACCCGGCCGATGAGGGTGGGTAAGGTTCGCCCCACTCACGGAGACGGCGGCGGGGGGTCACTCCAGATAGCCGCCGGTGCGGGCCACGGTGGTGATCACGGTGCGCAGGCCCTCGACATAGCGCGCCATGTTCTTGCGGGCCTGCGGAGTGGCGGGGTAGCGGGCGACGAACTGGAGGCCGTCATGGGCCCGGTTCACCCAGACGCACACCTGATCGCCCCGGGAGACCCGCAGCAGTGTCCTGGCGTTCCACTCCTCCCAGGAACCCGCTCCGGGGGACCCGCGGCCGTCCACGTAGGACAACAGGGAGAAGAGGTCCGGCGACGGCGGCCGGAAGTCGTCGCCGAGCAGTCGCAGGGCGCGGGCGACGGGCAGGCGGGCGAGGCCGCGGTTGTCGCGCAGGGCCGCGCGCGCCATGGTGAGCAGGTCGCCGAAGCCCCCGGCCTCACCGGTGGCGACCTCCACGGGCACGGCGCCCACGTACCAGCCGACGGACATGCCCCAGCGGGAGGTCGCGCGGGTGTGGAACGGCACCACGGTCCGGTAGACCGACGGTCCGCCCGCCTCCTGCACCGCGACGGCGGACGCGGCGATCAATCCGGGCAGCACACCGCCGTGCGGGCGGCAGCGGGCGTCGAACGCCGCGGTGA
The DNA here is from genome assembly GCF_044333555.1 of Streptomyces sp. NPDC020965. Lineage (NCBI taxonomy): Bacteria > Bacillati > Actinomycetota > Actinomycetes > Kitasatosporales > Streptomycetaceae > Streptomyces > Streptomyces sp. NPDC020965. The sequence goes on along the minus strand of NZ_JBIRRE010000019.1, from coordinate 58,577 downwards.
CCTCGGCGTCGACCAAGCTCTCGTCCCACAGGCGCTGTTCCGGGAATTCGCCGAGGGTGACACCCATGTCCAGGGGGAACGACGGCAGCGTCCCGTCGCAGGCGGCGACGAATGAGCGCCAGCGGGCGACCGTGGCGTCCTCGACGTCGGCCTCGTCGGCCTGGGCGCGCTCGATCTCACAGAAGTCCACGTAGCTGTCGTAGCTGTCGTAACTCTCGTACGACTCGCACTCGTCGGCACCCGAGGTGTCCCCGCGCGGCGCGGCGCCGGTGGGCACCGGCTCCTCGCCGCCCGGCGTGGCCGGGGTGGCCGGGGTGGCACCACCCGACGCGGCCAGGTGCCGCGCGTACTCGGCATGGATCTGATCAGGCATCAGATGGAGTGAGTAGGCATCCACATTGGTGTGGTCGAAGCCCAGGTACAGCCGGGTGCCCGCGGCGCCGATGACGGCGGCGTAGACGAAGTTGGGCCAGCTCAGCGCGTCCGTCGCGGCGTCGAGACGCTCCTCCAGCACCCGGCACACCTCCTCGGCGCTGTCGTGGGTGCCGTGGTCGGTGCGGCACAGCTCCACCTCGTCCGGTTCGAGGGTGAATCGGCGGAGTTCGTCCCCCTCCCAACGGAATCCGCTGCGCAGCGTCTCGTGGCGCAGCGTCCACTGCCACAGCACGCGCTGGAGGGTGTCGGGGTCGCTGTGTCCGGGCAGGTCGAAGGCGGTGCCGATCCAGGCCGGGCCATGCAGACCGCGTTCGCGCAGATAGCGCACGGTGCGGATGTGCGCCTCCTGCACATAGGCCGGGGGGCGGCTGTCGCACGGCGGCCCGACGGGGCGGGACACGGCCGGGGCGGCGAGGGTGAAGGAGATGACCCGGCCGGGACACGCACCGGAGTTCCACAGGTCGGCGGTCTTCATGCCCGACCTCCCCGCACCGCGCCCGGCAACCGGCCGGGGGTGTCCGGGGGCGCCGGCGGCCGGACATCGGCATGACGGTTTCCGGCTGAGACGGGCGCACCGGGTGTGCGTGGGTACATTGCGGATCGCTCCCGTGGCAGACGGCAATGGGGCCACCGGGTAACGAGACCGCGCACGGCCGGTTACGCGGCGGCGGGGCGGCGGCCCCTCGCCGGGGGCGCGAAACCGCCTCCGGCCCGTACCGCCCAGGAGCCGGTACGGAGCGGGGCGCGGCCTGTCGTGGACCGGCTCGCGGGGCCGGCACCCCCGCCGTCGGCCGGGGGCCGAATCGGGTGACCGCACGGGCACTTGTCCGAGCACCGCGTGGCAATTCCCGCGTCGGGCGGGCCGGTCGTACGGGTGGCACCGCCCTGCCGCGCGCGGGGCAGCCGGCCGACGTGGCGTACGGGCGTGCGCACCCGACCCTTCACGGCCCGTGCCCGGGTGGAGGCCGACGGCCGGCTCATCGGGGAGCGGGCCCCCCGGCTGCCACTACCCCCCGCCGCCGAGGATTCCGCCGGTAACCGCACCGTCTGGAAGATCAAAACGGCGGGGGGTTAACATATGAGCGCCTCCTAGCTCGAAAGATGGATCTGTGACTCTCAACGACGACTCGTTCACCAACTGGAAGAACCGCGAGGAGATCGCGGAGTCGATGATCCCGATCATCGGGAAGCTGCAGAGGGAGCGGGACGTCACGATCCTGCTGCACAGCCGCTCCTTGGTGAACAAGTCGGTGGTCAGCATCCTCAAGACCCACCGGTTCGCCCGGCAGATCGCCGGTGCGGAACTCTCGGTCACCGACACGATGCCGTTCCTCACGGCGCTCACCACGCTCGATCTCGGGCCCTCCCAGATCGACATCGGGATGCTCGCCGCCACGTACCGGACCGACGACCGAGGTCTGTCGATAGCCGAGTTCACCGCGGAGACCGTCGCCGGCGCCACCGGCGCGAACAAGATCGAGCGCCGCGAGCCGCGCGATGTCGTCCTCTACGGGTTCGGCCGCATCGGCCGTCTCGTCGCCCGCCTGCTCATCGAGAAGGCCGGTTCCGGCAACGGGCTGCGACTGCGCGCCATCGTGGTCCGCAAGGGCGCCGGCCAGGACATCGTCAAGCGCGCCTCGCTGCTGCGCCGCGACTCCATCCACGGCCAGTTCCAGGGCACCATCACCGTGGACGAGGCGAACAGCACGATCATCGCCAACGGCAATGAGATCAAGGTGATCTACTCCGACGACCCGACGTCGGTGGACTACCGGGCGCACGGCATCGAGGACGCCATCCTCATCGACAACACCGGCAGGTGGCGCGATCGCGAGGGGCTGTCGCAGCACCTCCGCCCCGGTATCGCCAAGGTCGTCCTGACCGCGCCGGGCAAGGGGGACGTGCCCAATGTCGTCCACGGCGTCAACCACGACCAGATCAAGCCGGACGAGCAGATCCTGTCCTGCGCCTCCTGCACCACCAACGCGATCGTCCCGCCGCTGAAGGCGATGGCGGACGAGTACGGCGTGCTGCGCGGACACGTGGAGACCGTCCACTCGTTCACCAACGACCAGAACCTGCTGGACAATTACCACGCGTCCGACCGGCGCGGCCGGTCGGCGCCGCTCAATATGGTGATCACCGAGACCGGTGCCGCCTCCGCCGTCGCCAAGGCGCTGCCCGATCTCAAGGCCCGGATCACCGGCAGCTCGATCCGCGTCCCGGTGCCGAACGTCTCGATCGCGATCCTCAGCCTGCGGCTCGGTCGCGAGACCACCCGCGAGGAGGTCCTCGACCACCTCCGCGAGGTGTCCCTGACCTCACCGCTCAAGCGCCAGATCGACTTCATCAGCGCCCCCGACGCGGTCTCCAGCGACTTCATCGGCTCGCGCCACGCCTCGATCATCGACGCGGGCGCCACCAAGGTCGAGGGCGACGACGCGATCCTCTACCTCTGGTACGACAACGAGTTCGGCTACTCGTGCCAGGTCATCCGGGTCGTCCAGCACGTCTCCGGGGTGGAGTACCCGACCTACCCGGCCCCGGCGGTCTGACCCCGTCCGGTCGGGGCGCTCACGGCGGCGGGGACGGACCGCCGCCGTGAGCAGCCCCCGGCTTCGGGCGGCGCTCCGCCGCCGCCCGCCGTACGGCACCGGACAATTCGCCCGATCGCCCCCGGAACGCATCACGTCGCGATGTCAGGGCAGCAGGAGAGACAGCCCGGCCGAAGGTCGTGACCTTCGGGCAGGGATCGATCTCAGACAGCCCCGGCCCGTCCGCCGTAGTTCCCCTCCGGCAACCCGTGACGTGGACCCGGCGGTGGGAAGGCAGTCCCTGGTGCGGAGTGTGGGTGTGGAGGAGGAACTCCTCCTGGTCGACGCGGAGAGCGGCGAGCCGCGTGCACTGGCGACGGCGGTGCTGGCCGCGGTCTCCCGGGAGTCCTCCGGGCAGGACGACGTGTTCGAGGCGGAGCTGCACCGGCAGCAGGTGGAGTTCGCGACCCGGCCGCAGACCGATATGGGCGAACTGGCCGAGGAGATCAACCGCTGCCGGGCGCACGCCGCCCGCCACGCCGAACGCCTGGGCGCCGCCGCCGTCGCTCTCGCGACCTCCCCCCTTCCGGTCAGCCCCTCGCTCGGTTTCGGTGAGCGGCACCAGTGGCTGGCGGAGCACTTCGGGCTCACCACCCAGGAGCAGCTCACCTGCGGCTGCCATGTGCATGTGTCGGTGGAGTCGGACGAGGAGGGGGTCGCGGTCCTCGACCGGATACGGCCCTGGCTGCCGGCGCTGCTCGCGCTCAGCGCGAACTCGCCCTTCTGGCAGGGGCAGGACACCCGGTACGGGAGTTACCGCAGCCGGGTCTGGGGCCGCTGGCCGATGGCCGGGCCGGTGGAGATCTTCGGTTCGGCCGACCGGTACCACGAGCAGGTACAGGACATGGTCGGCACCGGAGTCCTGCTGGACGAGGGGATGATCTACTTCGACGCCCGGCTCTCACATACCTACCCCACGGTCGAGATCCGCGTCGCCGATGTCTGTCTGGACTCCTCCACGACCGTCCTGCTGGCGACCCTGATCCGCGCCCTCGTGGAGACGGCGGCCCGACAGTGGCGGGCCGGCGAGCCGCCCGCGCGCCACCGCGTGGAACTGCTGCGGCTGGCGTCCTGGCGCGCGGCCCGGTCGGGCCTCGACGGCGAGTTGCTCCACCCGCTCACCATGCGGCCCGCGCCCGCGGAGGCGGTGGTGCGCGCTCTGTTCGACCATGTCCGGGACGCGCTGGAGGACAGCGGCGACCTCCTGCCCGCGCAGGAGGCACTGGCCACCCTGGTGAAGACCGGCGGCGGCGCCCGGATCCAGCGCGAACTGCTGGCCCGTACGGGCGATCTGCGCGCCGTGGTCCGCGCGTGCGCCCGCAGGACCTGTACGCCGTCACCGACCGGCTAGGGTCTGCCGTCCGGATCAGGCCGGTCAGGCCGGTCAGGTGCGGGGCAGCTTGGTGGTGGTGTCGAGGTAGAACGCGTCGATGTTCTGCACGGCCTGGTTGAAGTCGTCCAGGTTGACGGGCTTGGTGACGTACGCGTTGGCGTGCTGCTGGTAGGCGCCGGTGACGTCGTCGGGGGCGGCCGATGTGGTGAGCACGACGACCGGGATCAACCGCAGGTCGTCGTCGGCCTTGAGGATGCTGAGCAGCTCACGGCCGTTCATCCGGGGCATGTTGAGGTCGAGCACGATGAGATCGGGCCGGCTGTTGGCGGGGTCGCGCAGGTAGTCGAGGGCGGCGACGCCGTCCTCGACCTGCGTCAGGTTGCGGGCGCCGCGTTCGGAGAGGGCTTCCTCGATGAGCAGGGCGTCGGCGAGGTCGTCCTCGACCAACAGCACGTCGTAAGGGCGCGCGGGGGCGGTCATCATGGTCTGCTCCGGGTGCGGTCGGTGGGATGGGGACGGCTCGTGGAGGTGACGAGACCGGGCCAGCGGCGGCGGGCGCCCTGCCGGCTGATGTTGCATGCCTTGCCGAGCTGGGGGTAGCCGGCGCCGGCAGCCACGGCATCCCGGGCCGCGTGGTCCTCCAGATGCGCGACGGCGTTCTGGAGGGTGGCCAGCACCCGCAGGGAGGCGAGGGCCTCGCCGCGCGCCTCGGACTTCCGGTCCGACGCCCCGAGCGGGGAGCGCGGAGCGCGGCGGGTCAGCTTGCGGACGAGGTGGTCCACGACATCGGCCGTCAGCGCGATGACCTCGTCGTCGGTCAGGCGCGGGGTGGGGATAACCGGCGCCGGGAGAGGAGCGCGGAGCGCGGGATCCCGGTCCGGTGCCGCGGTGGCGGAGCGCGGAGCGCGGCGGGTCAGCTCACGGACGAGGTGGTCCACGACATCGGCCGTCAGCGCGCTGATCTCCTCGACGGTCAGACGCGGGGTGGGATCGGAGCCGGGCATGGCCTCACCCTAGGGGTTGGCGGGAGCAAAGGACAACATCTGTTGTCGCGCGGCGGCTACAGTTGCTGCCGCCGCGCGATCTCCAGAGCGCGGCTCGGTGACGAAGGGCGTGACGGCGTGACGGTTGAGGATTCCGGCGAAAAGGGGTCGCGGCGCGGCGCGGCGTCGGGATGGACGGCGCGCCAGTGGCTGCGGGTGGGGGTCAGCGCCGCCCTGACCGTGCTGCTCGTCCTGGGTGTGCTGGGGGCCTGGACCCTCAACCGCACCTCGTCACTGATGGGTGACGTGGTCGACGTACGCACCCCCGCGCTGATCAGTTCCGTCCGGCTGGAGGCGGCTCTGCTCAATCAGGAGACCGGGGTGCGCGGGTACGGGCTGAGCGGGCGGCAGGACTTCCTGACCCCGTACACGGAGGGTCTCGCCGACGAGAAGGTGGCGCTGACCCGGCTCCGCCCGCTGATCAAGGGCGACGGCCAGGCCCGCACCGACCTGAACGCGGTGCTCGCGGCGGCGTCGGCGTGGCAGGAGCGGATCGCGCGGCCCATCGCGGCGGCGCCGCCCGGCACGGTGGTGGCCCTGGCCGCCGAGCGGACCGCGGAGGGCAAGGGGACGTTCGACCGGCTGCGGCAGGCCCTGGTGAGCCAGCAGGACCACCTCCAGGCGGAGCGGGTCGCGTCCGGTGCCGAGCTGGACCGGGCCCTGACCATGCGGAACTGGCTGTTTTCCGCCATCGCCGTGCTGATCGTGCTGATGGCCGGGCTGGTCTTCGAAGGGCTGCGGCGGGGCATCACCGATCCCCTGGGGCGGCTCGCGCGCGATGTCCGGCATGTCACCGCCGGGCGGTTCGACCATATGATCACCGCGTCCGGTCCGGCCGATCTGCGCGAGCTGGCCGGGGACGTGGAGCGGATGCGACAGCGGCTGGCGGACGAACTCGCGCGCGCCGAGGAGGCCCGGGGACTGCTGGACGAGCAGGCGGCTGACCTGCGGCGCTCCAATGCCGAACTGGAGCAGTTCGCCTATGTCGCCTCGCACGATCTCCAGGAGCCCCTGCGGAAGGTGTCCAGCTTCACCCAGTTGCTCCAGCGCCGCTACGCCGGGCAGATGGACGAGCGCGCCGATCAATACATCGGCTTCGCGGTCGACGGCGCCAACCGGATGCAGCGGCTCATCAACGACCTGCTCGACTTCTCCCGGGTCGGCCGGATGCACAACCAGCAGAGCATGGTCGACCTCGACACATCGCTGGGCGACAGCCTCGACGCGCTCAGCGTCGTCATCGAGGAGTCGGGCGCCCGGATCACCCGGGACCCGCTGCCCACCGTCGTCGGGGACAGCACCCAGATGAACATGTTGTGGCAGAACCTGATCTCCAACGCCCTGAAGTTCCGCAGCCCGGACCGCGCCCCGGACATCCGGATCGCGGTCCGGGAGCAGGGCGATATATGGGAGTTCTCGGTGACCGACAACGGCATCGGCATCAGCCCTGACTTCGCGGACAAGGTCTTCGTCATCTTCCAGCGGCTGCACACCAAGGACGCCTACCCGGGCAACGGAATCGGCCTGGCCATGTGCAAGAAGATCGTCGAGTTCCACGGCGGGGTCATCGGTCTGGACGACTCGCACGGCCCCGGCGCCCGTATCACCTTCACCCTCCCCGTCCACTCGCCGGCCGACGGCGACACCACCGACGAGACGCCATGACATCCACTGCCTTTCCCCGTGCGGACGACCACCGGTACCGGATCGTGCTCGTCGAGGACGACCACGCGGACGCCGTGCTGGTACGCGAGTTCCTGACCGACACCGATCTGTCGTACACGCTCCAGTGGCACACCACGCTCGCCGAGGCCCGGACGCGGCTCGCCGACAGCCCCGCCGACTGCGTCCTGCTGGATCTGCATCTGCCGGACGCCGTGGGCCTCGGCGGTGTGTCGGCGATCCAGCAGGCCGCGCCGTCCGCCGCCATCATCGTGCTGACGGGTATGGCGGAGTCCCAGGCGGGCGCCGACGCCCTGGCCGCCGGCGCACAGGACTACCTGGTCAAGGGGAAGGTCGAACCCGAGACCCTGCAGCGCGCGGTCCGCTACGCCGTCCAGCGCAAGCAGGCCGAACGCGCCAGCGCCGACCTCCAGACCGGCCACCTCAGGGCCGAGGAGAACGCCCGGCTCGAACGCGGACTGCTGCCCCCACCCCTGCTCACCACCTCTCAGGTCACCGCCACCAGCCGGTATCTGCCCGGCCGTGAGCGCGCACTCCTCGGCGGGGACTTCCTCGATGTCGTCCAGACCGACGACGGACTGGTCCACGCCGTGATCGGCGACGTCAGCGGCCACGGTCCCGACGCCGCGGCCCTGGGCGTCTGTCTGCGCATCACCTGGCGCGCCCTCACCCTCGGCGGTCACCGGGCCCATGACCTCCTCCATCTACTCGAACGGGTGCTCGTCGCCGAGCGCGCGAAGGCGGACATGTTCGCCACCTGCACCCTGGTCACCCTCGACCTCTCCGCCGCCACCGCCGGGATCCACCTGGCGGGCCACCATGAACCGCTGCTCAGCGCGGTCCCCGCCACCAGACCGGTGAAGGCCAGCCACGGCATCGCCCTCGGGATATCCCCGGGGCTCGGGCACTGGCCCCGCACCGCCCTCCCCATCCCGGCGACCGGCGCCCTGATCCTCTACACCGACGGCCTCATCGAGGGGTACGCGGGGAAGGCGGCGAACGGCGAGCGCGGCAGGCTCGGCTCCGACGGGCTGCTGGACCTCATGAACCACGCGCCCGCCGAAGGCCCGGCCGCCGACCTGGACCGGGTCATCGCCCGGGTCAGCGAACTCAACGCCGGCCGCCACACCGACGACCTCGCCATCCTCCGCCTCGACTGGGACGGTACGGGCGTCACCGGGCCACGGGGCTGACGACATCGGCGGCCCGCGCGGGGAACCGGCCGTACGGCCCGGCTGAGGAACCGGCCGTACGGCCCGTACGGCTGAGGAACCGGCCGCACCGCTGAGGGCCACGCGGTCCGCATGAGCGCCCGGGCGCGCGGCGGGCCCCGCCACGACCGGGGAGCCGCCCACGGAGATGCAGCGGCCGGACACCGGCCCCATCATCGGAGGAGTTCACGCTCCCACGCGAAAGGGGTACCGGCCATGCTGCTCGCCCACCCTGCGGTGCTGCGGACTCTCATCGGGCGCTACGAGGCGCTGAAGCTGCTCAAGGCCCACGCGGACAGCCCGCACCTCAGACGCCGTATGGACGATCTCGTCTACACGCTGTGCGTCTCCACGGGGACCCGCGACGTCGATTCCGCTCTCCTGGCTGCCAGGCGCCATGAGGGTCGTCACCCGCCGCGCGACCACGGCGGGTGAAACCGTGCGGTGATCCCCCGCACGGCCCCATGAGCCGCGTCCGCACGGAATCCCGCCGCACCGGGCGACGGGACGGCCGGCGCGCGTCGGGGTCGTCGGCGCGGCGTGGGCTCGCCATGCGCTCCGGACGGAACGGCGGAACAATCGTCCAGTGGAGAGGAGCGGTCATGGCCGGCGAGACCGACGACGACGCCATGGGTGACGAGGTGTACCAGCCCCAGTCCCCGGACGACAACGAGGTCCCCGAGGACGAGGGCATCCTCGACCCGGAGGACACTCTCCTGGACCGCGGTGTGGACCCCTACGACGAGGGCTGGTCCCCTCCGGAGCGACCGCTGGCGGTCGAGCACACGGGTACGACGGCGCGGGAGCAGCAGGAGGGCGAATCGCTCGATCAGCGGCTCGCGGAGGAGGTCCCGGAGGACTGGGACGGCCCCTGGAACGGAGAGGGGGAGGGCGACGGGATCGGTGACACGTCGGACACCGACGGGGAGCCCATCGACGACGAGGTGGGTGACCGGCGGGCGGGGCGGCTCGTCGCGCCGGACGACGGCGCCCACGAGGACGAGGAGAAGGACCTGCTGGCGCGGGACGAGGGCATCGCCGGGGGCGGAGCGTCCGCCGAAGAGGCCGCGATCCATGTGGTGCCGGACGACGACGTCCTCTGATCGGAGGCCGCGTACGGCTGTGGTGGCTCCCGTCGCACCCGTGGGCGGGGCGAAGTCCGCCTCCCGGCGCGGCGACGGATGCTCGCGCGGCGGAGTCCGGGTCCAGGGGCACCGGCCGGGCGGCCCCCTGGCGGGAGACCACCGGCCCGTACCCGGTCGGCGGCGACCGTCCCGGCGTCATCCGCTCAGCGCCGCCGCCACCTCAGCGCCGCCGGCTCCGCGCCACCAGCAGCACCGCGACCACGACGACGGCCCCGGCCAGCAGGGGCGTTCGATAGACACGGGCGCTCTCGGTGACGCGCTGGGTGGTGTCCAGGACGGGCTGCGGGGCGGTGTCGCGCAGCTTCTCGCTCACGGTGGCCGCCGTGTCGGCGAGCTGCGCCCTGGCCTGCGCCGCCTTCTCGGTCGCCTGCCCCTTCACCTCGGCGGCGGTCTGGCGGGCGCGTGCCTTCACGTCCGCCACGTCCGCCTTCGCCGCCAGCGCGTCCACCGTCTCGCCGAGCTTCCGGCGGGTGTTCTCGGCCTGGGCGCGCAGCGCGTCGGCGTCGGGGATGTCGTCCTTGGAGTACGGGATGCCACTCATCGGTCTGCCCTTTCGTTGATGTCGGCGGTATCGCGGGCGTGGGGGGCGCCCAGCGCCGTCGCCCCCCGGCGAACCCTCCGGGGGTCCGTTCCGGCCTGTGCCCGCGACCAGGCTGCGGGTACCCGGGCGCCCCCGGCGGGAAACCGTCCGGGGGTGGGCCGGCGCGCCGACGGCCCTCGCCGGCGAACAGGGCCGGACATGCGAGGGCGGGCCGTCGGTCGACGGCCCGCCCCGATTCGCTGTGACCTACCGGCCGGTCCTGCCGGTCCTGCCGGTCACGGGGTCTTCTTGGTCACCTGTAGGTCGGCGGTGGGCTCCTCGACCCGTCCGCCCGGCACACCGGCGGTGCTGTGGTTGTTGCCTTCCACCGGGTCCCTGGTGGCGGAGTCGACGGTGGCGGTGTTGCGGATATCGCGGCCGTCACCGGTGTACTCGGGATCGAGCTTCACCCTGAACACCCAGGTCACCGAGGCTCCGGGGGCCAGCGTGGCGCGCGGTCCGCAGGTGACCGCGTCGGCCGACATGCATGCGTCGTCCGAGGAGACGAAGGTCAGCGCGGACGGCAGGATGTCGGTCACGGTGACCTCTTCGGCCTGCGAGGGCCCCCGGTTGGTGACGGTGACCTGGTAGTCGAAGGACTCACCCGGCGCGATCACCGTGTTGTTCACCGGCCGTTTGACGATCGCCAGGTCGGCGGCGGGGGCGGCGACCTGACCACCGGGCACCGTCGCCGTGTCGGTGTCGTTGTCGCCGGCCGGGTCGATGTTGTCGGCGGTGACCCGGGCGGTGTTCAGCAGATCGCTGCCGTCGCCCTTGTACGCGGGGTCGACCCGGACCGTGAGGACGTACTCGACCGTCTCACCGACTCCGAGCGGCGCCGTCCGACGGCAGGACACCGCCAGTCCGGAGACCGTACAGCCGGGGGGTGTCGACGAGACGTACGTCAGACCGGGCGGCAGTTCATCGGTGAGGCGCACGTTGAACGCATCGGCCGACGGGCCGTTGTTGGTGATGCGGATGCGGTAGTCGAAGGTCTGGCCGGGGATCGGCGACACCGTGCCGACCGCTTCCTTCGTGACCGCGAGATCGGCGTACGGCTGGTTGACCGAGCTGCCGGGGAGTCCGGCCGGGGGGCTGGTGTTGTTGGCGGGCGCCGGGTCGTCGGTGTCCGACGTCGCGGTGGCGGTGTTGCGGATATCGCTGCCGTCACCCCGGTAGTTGGGGTCGAGCCGGACCGTGAACCGCCAGGTCTTGGTGGCTCCGGAGGCGAGTACCGCCTGCGGTCCGCAGGACACGTTCTGGCCGGATGCGGTGCAGCCGTCCGGGGAGGAGACGAAGGCCAATGGGGCGGGCAGGGCGTCGGTGAGCCGGACGGCGAGTGCCTGCGAGGGTCCGTCGTTGGTGACGGTGACGGTGTACTCGAAGGTCTGCCCCGGCGACACCGGCGTGCTGGTCGACGGCCGCTTGATCGTCCAGATGTCGGCCTGCGGCACGGTGACGCCACCGGGCGGCAGGACGGGGGGCGAGGTGTTGTCGGTGGGGTTCGGGTCCTCCGAGTCGGAGGTCGAGGTCGCCGTGTTGCGGAGGTCGCCGCCGTCGCCGCGGTACGCCTCGCTCAGCTTGACCCGGAAGGTCCAGGACACGCTCGCGTCGGGCGCGAGCACGCCGAGCGGACCGCAGGTCACCCGCTGCCCCGACGACACACAGGGGTCGGCGGATGACACGAAGGTGATCCCGGCCGGCAGATTGTCCGTCGCGGTGACGTTCCGGGCGTCCGACGGGCCGGTGTTCTGGGCGGTGATCCGGTACTCGAACTCCTCACCGGGCACGATGGGGCCACTGCCGAGCGCCGCCTTCACCGTGTTGATGTCGGAGACGGGGTCGAAGGGGCCCACCGGGGTCACCGGGTCGGTCTTGTTGTTGCCCGGATCGGGATCGGTGGCGTCCGATGTGCCGGTGGCCGTGTTCCCGAGGTCGGACCCGTCCCCCTGGTACGAGGGCGAGAGCTGGACCACGAACGTCCAGGTCTTGATCTCGCCCACGGTCAACTGGGGTTCGGGTCCGCAGGTCACGGTCCTTCCGGCGGCCGTGCAGCCGTCCGTGGAGGACACGAACCGCATCCCCTCCGGCAGGACGTCCGTCGCGAGGACGTTGCGGGCCACCGACGGGCCGTTGTTCCGGGCGGTCAGGGTGTAGGTGACCAGTCCCCCGGGGGGTGTGTCGGCACGGGTCCCCGGCGCGCGGCCGAGACGGGTCTCCACCTGTGCGGGGGCGGCGGCCACCGAGGCGGGCTGCGGCGCCGCGGCGGCGTACCCCGTGCCGGAGTACAGCGGCACCACGCAGACCAGGGCGGCGAGCGCTGCCCTGACCCCGGGGAGCCGACGTCTTGTCGATCTCATCTCGCATCGATTCCGTTCATGGTCCGGGGCCGTACATCTGCTGTGCGGCTCGTGGGTCGGTCGTACACCTGGGCGCTTCGCCCTAGTCAGCCCGCTTGGTGAACACCAGGTCGGCGGTCGGGTCGGTCACCCGGCCGCCCGGCGGTCCCGAGGTACCGCTGTCGTTGGCGCTGTTGGGGTCCTCGGTGTCCGTGGCGGCGGTGGCGGTGTTGCGGAGGCCGGTGCCGTCGCCGGTGTACGCGGCGTCGAGACGTACCTGGAAGGTCCAGGTCACCGAGGCGCCGACGGCCAGGGTCGCGACCGGCCCGCAGGTCACGACGGCACCGGCGGCCGTGCACCCGTCCGGGGAGGACACGAAGGTGAGCGCGGCCGGCAGCGGGTCCGTGACGCGCGCCCGGCTGGCGGTGGACGGACCGTTGTTGGTCACGGTGATCCGGTAGGCGAAGGTCTGGCCCGGTGAGACCGGGGTGGTGGTCACCGTCCGTTTGGCCGTGCTCAGATCCGCTCGGGGCGCGGTCACCCCACCGGGCGGGAGCGCGACGGTGGAGGTGTTGTTCGCGGTGTTGGGATCGGGGACGTCATGGGTGACGGTCGCGGTGTTGCGCAGTCCGCTGCCGTCCCCGGTGTAGCCGGGGTCCAGCCGCACCCGGAAGGTCCAGGAGATGGACCGCCCGGCCGGCAGCGCGCTGTACACCGGGCAGTTGACGGTCGCGCCGACCGCGGTGCAGCCCTCCGCCGACGAGACGAAGGTGAGCCCTGCCGGGAGGGTGTCCGTCATCCGCACGCCGGTGGTGTCGGACGGGCCGTTGTTCTGCGCGGTGACCCGGTAGTCGAACTGCTGGCCGGGGGTGACCGGCCCCGTACCGACACCGGCTTTGAACGCGGCCACGTCCGCCCGCGCGGTGACGGTGGTGGTCGCCGTGGCGGAGTTGTCGGCGTCATTGGTGTCGGAGCGGTTGGAGGGGGCGGTGACGGTCGCCGTGTTGGTGAGGGTGGCCGGCTGGGCGGGTGCGGTGCCGGTGATGGTGTACGTGGCGGAGCCGCCGCGCGGCAGATCGACGGTGGTGTTGAGGTTGTTGCCGCTGCCCGACGCCTGTCCGCAGGCGCTGCCGGTGGTGGCCGCGCAGGTCCAGGTGACTCCCGTGAGCCCGGGGACGGCGTCCCGGACGATCGCCCCGGTCACGTCGTTGGCGTCGCTGTTGGACACCCGGACCGTGTAGGTCACCGGGCCGCCGGCGGCGGGGACGGTGGCGGGGCTCCCGGTCTTGGTGACCGACAGGTTCGCCGGGACGTTGATCTTCAGATCGCCGATCTCATGGATATTGGTGGCACCGCCGGTGCCGCCGGAGAAGCCGACCTTGAGGGTGGGGGGCAGGGCGGGCTGGTTGGCGATGGTGGCCACGTTGTAATCGGTGACCAGTTGGTTCATGGGCGTCCCCGGTCCGGTGTCGGACCAGATGGAGACCAGGAGTTGTCCGCCGCTGGGCATGACCGTGACGCGCACGGTGCGGTACGCCTCCCTGCTGCCGGTCTCCACGGTGCCGCCGGGGCCGTTCACCGCGGTGGCGAACCGGTAGCCGGCGGTGCCGTTGCCCCCGCCGCGCAGGGCGATCCGGTTGGCCTGGGTGCCGGGGCCGCCGTTGCCCACCTGGATGGAGGAGTAGTTGCCGAACTCGTCGATCCCGATGCCGAGGAAGGCGCCGGGCACCCCGGCCCGGTTGCAGGGTGGGCCACCGCCGCAGGCGTAGCCGAGGCTGCCGCCGGGGGCTCCGGTTCCATTGGCGGACCGGCCGTCGGCGAGGAAGAAGGCGAGCCCGTCACCGCGCTTGCCGTCGAACGCGGTTCCGCCGTAGGTGGCGTAGGTGAACTCGGCGACGATGCCGAGGCTGGTGGCGAAGGAGTCGTTCATCTCCCAGGCCCCGGCCTGGGAGCTCGCCGCGCTGGTCAGCCGCAGCCAGCCGCCGCTCTGGAAGCTCGCGGAACCCACCGCGGTGCCCAGACTGCCGGTGGCCGAGTCGAAGGGCTCGTGGACGGGGAAGCTGAGGGCGCGGGGCTGCTGCTGCCGCTGTGCCGCGCCGGTGCGGGTGGGATCGTCCACGGCGGTCGCGTGCCCGGGTGCCACGCAGAGCAGCACCCCGCACACCGTGGCCAGCGCGAGCAGTCGGCGGGCGGTTCCGGTCCTGGCGCGGGCCGGGCCCCAGGTGAGTCTCATGTCCGCGGACCCTCATCTCGGATGTCTGTCTCGTACGGGTGGTCGCGTGCGGCGGGCCGTGGCCGCGCGGGGAGTCAGCCCCGGAGTCGGCGGGCGAGGATCACGAGGGCGGATCCGGCCGCCAGGGACAGCGCGGCGGACCAGGGCAGCCAGCCGGGGAGTTCGTCCCCGGTGTGGGCGAGGTGCGGGCGCGTCGGGTGCGTCGGGTGCGGGCCGCCCGGGTGGGTGGGATGCGTCGGATGGGTGGGGCGGGTCGGATGGGTGAGACGGAGCGGGCCGCCGTCGGGGCCGGTGGTGCCCGACCGGTTGCTGTTGTTGCCCGGTACTGGATCGGAGGTCGTCGAGGTCACGGAGGCGATGTTGTCGATCTCCCGGCCCCCGCCACCGCCGCCCCCGCCGCCGCTGTCCCCGCCGCCGTACCGGAGCGCGTTCTCCCGTACCCGTACGACGATCTCGTAGGTGATGGTCCCCCCGGCCGACAGCCGGTCCAGGGTGGGACAGCTCACGGTCCCGCCGGACGGCAGACAACCGTCGGGGGACGAGAGGAAGCGCAGCACGTCCGGCAGCGGGTCGGTGACCCGGACGTGCCGGGCGGCTGCGGGTCCGTTGTTGTGGACCGTGATGCGGTACGTGAAGGTGTCGCCGGGGCTGACGGTGCGTCGGCCGTCGGGCAGCAGTGCGGTCTTGCGGAGCGAGAGGTCGGCCTTCCCGGCCCCCGGCGGCACCGGAAGTCCGGTGATCGCCGCCGTGTTGTTGGCGGGGTAGGGGTCGGCGGTCTGGGAGGCGACGGCGACCACGTTGGTGATGTCGGATCCGTCGCCGGTGTAGTCGTCGGCCAGGGCGACGACGATCCGCCAGGTGTGGGAGGAGCCGACGGCGAGCGTCGGCAGTGGGCCGCAGGTGACCGTACGGCCCTGGGCGGTGCAGCCGTCCGGGGAGGAGACGAACACCAGTGCGGCGGGCAGTTCATCGGTGATGACGACGTTCACGGCCCCCGAGGGGCCGTGGTTGAGTGCCGTGATGCTGTAGTCGAACACGCCGTCGGGGGCGGCCTCGGCCGTACCGACCGGGCGATGGGCCGGGGAGCCGGTCCGGCCGGCGCCGCGGTGGCCGACCTCCGTGGCGAGCGCGAGGTCGGCGCCGGTACGCGGCGAGGCCGGTGCGGAACCGTTGCTCCCGGGCGATGGCGACCCCGTCCTACCGAACCGCTCCGGTGCGGTCGTGCCGGTGGCCCCGCGGTCCGCCACGGCGCTCGGCCCGGCCGTTCCATCGGCGGCGGCCCCCGTCGGTGCCCACAGCGGCAGGCCGACGCCCAACACACAGCAGACGGCGATGGACCCGCCGGCGCGGCGGAGCGCCGTGGTGGACCCTGCGGGGACGGTTCTCATACGGGCTGCCTTCCGTGCTCACCGATCGATGATTCACAGAGACCACCACTGCCCATCCTCGCGATATCTTTATGTGATAAACAGTCAGAATTAGTCAGGATGTACTAAACAGGCACTGCGGCGGGCCGCCCGGTCGACTCGGGGTGGACGCTCACGGAGCCCACCCCGTACGGACGTTCCGCATCGGCGCGCGACCCATGGCGCTCGACCACCGCTGCCATCCGTGACCCGCCACCCCGCGCCGGACCGCCCGGTCAGAGGTTCTGGATGAGCCCGACGCCCAGGGCGACGAGTGCCGCGGCGATCAGGACGGCGCCCGTCCGCGTGAGATGCGTGCCCGCGGAGGGCCGCCCTTCGGCGCCGAAGGCCAGGTGCAGGAAGAAGCCGCCGGACTGGGCGAGCACCCCGACCAGCAGGAGGATGCCGAAGAGCCATTCGATGCCGGAGGAGAACCCGGTCCGAGGCAGATAGAGGAAGTAGACCAGGGAGAGAACCAGCAACACACCGGCGTGAGCGTGCCCGGCGCGGAAGAACCGCTCGCGCAGCACGGTGAGCGCGCCCTGTCTGGTGGTGATGAACTGCAGCAGCGCGTGGCCGCCGAACTCCACGGTCACCAGCAGAAAGACAGCGACGATCGGCAGAAGCTCGGACGCTTCCATAACGGGCTGCCTCTCGGCCGTGACGGGCGGGGGAACGGGCCGCACGCTACGGCAACCGCCGCCGGGGATGCCCTCGGCCGCGAGCGGACCCGGCGAAGAATCACCCGGACGCGGCGCACAGGTCCCCGACGGGGGCCGGCACCGCCTGGGGTCCGGACCCGGCCTGCCGGGACTTCGGCCGGCGACGCCGGTCCCGCTCCCGCCCCTACCGGTCCTCCGGGCCGGTCCCGGCCGGGGCGGGCGCATAGCCACGGGCGCGGATCAGATCCTCGGTGAGCCGGGTGAAGGCGCGGGCTGCGGCGCTCTGGTAGCCGCTCTCCCGGCGCAGCAGGGTGACGGTGCGGGCGGGCAGGGCCGGTTCGAGCGGGATCGGGGTCAGATGGGGGTGGTCGTCGGTGATGGCGTCGGGCAGCACGGTGGCGAGCGGGGTGCGCCGGACGATCTCCGTGAGGGCCTGGATGGAGTTGGCCTCCACCACGATGCGGGGGCTGATCCGGTGCCGGGCGAAGTAGGCGTCGGTGTGGCCCCTGGTGGCGAAGTCACCGCTGAGCAGGGCGAACTGATATGTGCCGAGGTCCTGGACGGGCAGCGGCCGATCCCGCCGGACCTCCGGTCCGGTGCCTCCGACGACCAGGCCGAGGGTCTCGGTGAACAGCGCGGTGCCGGTGATGCCCGGCTGGTGCGGGCCCGCGAAGGCGATTCCGAGGTCGAGTTCGTCGGCGAGCAGTCCTGACTCGATGCGGTCCTGGGTCATCTCCTCGACATCGAGGGTGATGCCGGGGTGGCGGGTGTGGAGTTCGGCGACCAGGGGGCCGATGAGGTAGGCGGTGAAGGTCGGGGTCACCGCGAGGCGCAGGCCGCCCCGGGACAGGTCGGCCACATCGAGGACGGCCCGCTCGGCGGCGGCCAGGTCCCGCAGGGCGCGCCGGGCGTACTGCACATACATCTCACCGGCGTCGGTGAGCCGCACACTGCGGCCCGTGCGGTCGAGCAGTTGGACGCCCACGGTCCGCTCCAACTGTTTGACCTGCTGGGACAGGGTGGGCTGGGAGATCCGCAGGTCCTCGGCGGCACGGGTGAAATTGCCGTGCTCCGCGACGGCGAGCAGATAGCGCAGATGACGCAGTTCCAGGGCCATGATTCGACTATAGATGAGATCTATAGAAGCCATGGTGATTACGTCTTGGACGCTATAGGTCCAGCTCGTGCATGGTGGATCCATCAGCCCCACCGGGACTGAACCCATCGAAGGGAGTGACCGTGCGGAACCTCACCCAGGGCATCGCCCGCTTTCAGCGGGATGTCTTCCCGGCCAAGGCGGGGCTCTTCGCCCACCTGGCCGCCACTCACCGGCCGAGCACGCTGTTCATCGGCTGTTCGGACGCCCGGGTGGTGCCGGAACTGATCACCCAGAGCGAGCCGGGTGAGCTGTTCGTCATCCGTACCGCCGGGAATCTGGTCCCCGCCCACACGCCGGGCGCCGACGGCATCGCGGCCAGTGTCGAGTACGCCGTGGCGGTCCTCGGCGTGACCGACATCGTCGTCTGCGGACACTCCGCCTGCGGCGCGATGACCGCCCTGGCCGAGGGCCACGACCTGAGCGGCGCCCCGGCCATCGCCGACTGGCTGCGGCACGCGGACGCCTCCCGGGCCCGTACCGCCACAGCCACTGCCACCGCCACGGGCGAGACGGGTGAGGACAGAGTGACGGCGCTGGTGCGGGAGAACGTCCGCGCCCAGCTCACCAACCTGACCACACACCCCTCGGTGGCCCGCGCCCTCGCGGACGGGACGGTCACCCTGCACGGCTGGGTCTACTCCATCCCCACCGGTGCCGTCGAGGAGTGCGCCACGGTGCGGCCGGCCGCGCTCGCGGCCTGACACCGCCGCCCCTGCCTCTACCGCACGGTCAGACCCCCATGCCCCCGCCGTCCCGGCATCCCCGGCGTACGGCAGTTTCTTACCCCCACCTCACAGCCGAGCCGCCGACCGGCGCCCGGCACCCCCGAAAGGAAGCCCTCTCATGGTGCACGCCCTGTTCGACCCCACCGCCCGCCAGGCCCTCGCCGTCACCGCCGTCGAGGCGAAGATCCGCAAGGACCTGTCGTGGCAGCAGATCGCCGATGTCACCGGCCTCTCGGTGGCCTTCGTCACCGCCGCCGTCCTCGGCCAGCACCCCCTGCCCGAGGACGCCGCGCGGGCCGTCGCCAACCTGCTGGAGCTGGACGACGAAGCCGTGACGCTGCTGCGGGCCGTCCCGACCCGTGGCTCCATCCCCGGCTCCATCCCCACCGACCCGACCATCTACCGCTTCCACGAGATGCTCCAGGTCTACGGCACCACGCTGAAGGCCCTGGTCCACGAGCAGTTCGGGGACGGCATCATCAGCGCCATCAACTTCAAGCTGGATGTGAAGAAGGTCGCCGACCCCGACGGTGGCGAGCGCGCCGTCATCACCCTCGACGGCAAGTACCTGCCCACCAAGCCGTTCTGACCGAAGGGCCGCGCAGAACAGAGCGGTACCGCTGAGCTCCGACCGGATATCCCGGCAGGGCCCAGCGGTACCGCTCGCGGCCGTCTCTCAGTGGACCGGCTGCGCCCGCTCCGTCTCCGGCCGCTCGAACTGGGTCCGGTACAGCTCCTCGTACCGGCCGCTGGAGGCCAGCAGTTCGGCGTGGGTGCCGCGTTCGACCACCCGGCCGTCCTCGATCACCAGGATGAGGTCGGCCGCCCGCACCGTCGACAGCCGGTGTGCGATCACCACGGCGGTACGCCCCTCCAGCGCCTCCCCCAGGGCTTCCTGCACGGCCGCCTCGGAGGTCGAGTCGAGGTGCGCGGTCGCCTCGTCCAGGATGACGACCCGCTGATTGGCCAGCAGCAGCCGGGCGATGGTCAGCCGCTGGCGCTCGCCCCCGGAGAGCCGGTAGCCGCGTTCACCCACGACGGTGTCGAGGCCGTCGGGCAGGGCGGCCACCAGACCGTCGAGCCGGGAGCGGCGCAGGGCGTCCCAGATGTCGTCCTCGGTGGCGCCGGGCCGGGCGAGCAGCAGATTGGCCCGTACGGACTCGTGGAACAGGTGTCCGTCCTGGGTGACCATGCCGAGGGTCTCGCGGATCGAGTCGGCGCTCAGCTCGCGCACGTCGACACCGTTCAGGCGGACGGCTCCCTCATCGGTGTCGTACAGCCGGGGCAGCAACTGCGCGATGGTGGACTTACCGGCGCCGGACGATCCGACCAGGGCGACCATCTGGCCGGGTTCGGCCCGGAACGACACATCGCGCAGGACCGTGGTGCCGCCCCGGGTGTCCAGGGTGGCGACCTCTTCCAGAGAGGCGAGCGAGACCTTGTCGGCACCGGGGTAGCCGAAGGTGACCCCGTCGAACTCGACCGAGACCGGCCCGTCGGGCACCCGCCGGGGCGACGGCCGCTCGGCGATCAGCGGCTTCAGATCGAGGATCTCGAAGACCCGCTCGAAGCTCACCAGCGCGCTCATCACCTCGACCCGGGCGCCGGCCAGGGCGGTCAGCGGGGCGTAGAGGCGGGTCAGCAGCAGGGCGAGGGAGACGACGGCCCCGGGATCGAGGCTGCCCCGCAGGGCGTAGTAGCCGCCCAGTCCGTAGACGAGGGCCAGGGCGAGGGCGGACACCAGGGTGAGGGCGGTGATGAACAGGGTCTGGACCATGGCCGTACGGATGCCGATGTCGTGCACGCGGCGGGCCCGGGCGGCGAACTCGGCGGATTCGTCGGCCGGCCGCCCGAAGAGCTTGATGAGGGTCGCACCGGGCGCGGAGAACCGCTCGGTCATCTGGGTGCCCATGGCGGCGTTGTGGCCGGCCGCCTCCCGCTGAAGCCCCGCCATCCGGGCTCCCGTGCGACGGGCCGGGATGACGAAGACCGGGAGCAGGACGAGGGCGAGGAGGGTGATCTGCCAGGAGATGCTGACCATGACGGCGAGGGTCAGCAGCAGGGTGGCGAGGTTGGAGACGACTCCGGAGAGGGTGTTGCTGAAGGCCCGCTGGGCGCCGAGCACGTCGTTGTTGAGCCGGCTGACGAGGGCGCCGGTACGGGTGCGGGTGAAGAAGGCGACCGGCATCCGCTGGACGTGGTCGAAGACGGCGGTACGAAGATCGAGGATCAACCCCTCGCCGAGGGTGGCCGACAGTCGGCGGGTGAGCAGTACGAGCGCCGCCTCGGCGACGGCGATAACGGCGATCAGCAGGGCGAGCCGGGTGACCGTGTCGGACTCGCGGCCCCTGACTATGACGTCGACGACTCGGCCGGCGAGTACCGGGGTGGCGACCGCGAGCAGCGCCGTGACCACACTGAGCAGCAGGAAGTGGAGGATACGACGGCGGTGGGGGCGGGCGAAGCTCCCGATGCGACGCAGGGTGGCGCGGGAGAAGGGCCTGCGGTCCTGCTGGGCGTTCATCGCTCCGTGGAGCGATGACCAGGCCGTGACTTCCATGTCCATGCGGGGCCTCCGGGGCTGGGATGGCGGGCGGTTGGGGACCCGTCGGCCGGTGCGGCCCCGGGGTGCATAGGGAACGCTAAAACCTCAATCAAACTTGAGGTCAACTACCGCCGTCCGAACTCCGCCGAACCATCTGATTTCCGGCCCGTCCGAACACCGCCGACCACGGAACTCCTGGCCCGTCCGGGCTCCCGACCCCCGCCCGAACTTCCGGCCCCGTCCGAACTCCCGGCGTGCCCGATCGCCGGCGCCACGGGGCCGGCGCCGCTGGAGCCGCCGGCGCCGCTGGAGGCCCGATTCGCCGGGAGGCCGGTGCGCGGCGCGCCCAGGAGCCGCCCGGCGTCGCGCGCATGGGCACCGACTGCCGGGCGGCGGACGTCGGTTACCTCAGGTGGACGACGGGCTGGACCGCGGTGGAGGGCGCGTACAGCTCATCGCCGGCGAAGGTCACCCGCACCTGGTCGGGCCAGTCCGCGGGCGCCAGACCCGGCTTCGAACAGGTGAAGAGACCGGCCTCGTTGGTGGTCATCTCACAGGAGCCGACGGGATGGCCGGAGCGGAGGAAGGTCGCCGTGACGGCCGCGAGCGGAACACCGCTGATCTCGGCCTCCCGTTCCACCAGGATCCCCTCACCCTCCAGGTTGCCGTGCGCGATGACCAGGTTGAACTGCAGCGAGACCATCGACGTGGGCATGGGGACATTGGCCCGCGCGGCGGCCGGGGCGGCGGCCGGGGCCGACGCCGTGACCGCCGGGGCCGCACCCAGCAGCGCGGCGCCAGCCGCCGCGACAACGGCGAGGGCGATGAGGCCGGAGAGTCGGGACCGGGTACCGCGGGTCATGGTGGGGTTGCGCATATCTCTCTAACTCCTCGGGGAGGGCGGGACCCAGGGGTCGTGAAACCGCCGCGGGATGGCCCGAGACCACGGACCGGGGCCCACCATCGGGGGAGATCGTTCACCTCGGAAGGCACTGGCGCGACGGAACGCACCGAGTTGACCCCTTTCGTGGGACGCGACCGTCGACGGTTCACCCGTTCGCGAATCGCCGGTTGCCGACCGGGGGCCAGCGGTGATCCAGCTCCCCGCCCCCGCGCGCCACCCGGTGAGTGGGCGCGGCGCGGGCGGGTCCGGGGAGCCCAGGACACAAGGTCATGAGGAAGTAAAGATGGCTCGATCCATGCGATCGGCTCCCTATCACGTGTAGACCGACTCCTCCCGGCCAGGTTTAGACCAATGAAATGCACCCAACGGGCGTTTTGACCACGCATTTAGCCGTTGTTTTCCGCCTTTATCACCGACCCGGTCTTCGACTCGTTCTGATCGTCCAGGACGTGTCTCGATGACAGAAAGCAGGGAACAAGGACGCGACTGAACTATCAAGAACACTGAATTCCAGCCACCACAAGGCTGGTTACTGAAGGGCAGAAATGACCACGGACTCCGCACCTGACCCCCCGCGCACGGGAATCGGGACGGACGGGACAGCGGTGCGGTGGGCCGGCCGGCTGGTCTGCTGGACCCTCGGTGCCGCCATGGCCACCTCCGCGGTCGAAGCCTTCCTGAAGCCGACGCCGGAGTGGTGGCAGACGGCGTGGGTGGCGCCGTGGCCGCTGTTCCATCTCTTCCTGCTCGGCTGGGCCGTCCTGCGCTTCCGGGAGAAGCGGCGGCGATGGCCAACGGATCCCGACGGGGATGACGACTAACGACGACCAACGACTGACGGCTGACGGTGACGGCTGTCGACGGGACGGCGACGACGGCCGGGGCGGCGGGACCTACCGGAGGCGACACGCACCGCCACTCCGGCCCTGGTGGGACAACCGCGGGGTACGTACAGAACAATTCGGGTGTGTTCACGAACTGGTGTCCTCATGAACGGCCCGAGATCCGGGCCCCACGCGATCCTGGTCCGGCTGCCACGAAGCGGCCGGCGACGACCTCGGCCCGCCCGCAGCGCCCGGCATCTGCTCCGGCTCCGGCATCACCTTCGGGTCGCCATCAAGACCCAGCTTCGGCTTCGGCTTCGGCTTCGGCTTCGGCTTCGGCTTCGGCTTCGGCTTCGGCTTCGGCTTCGGCTTCGGCTTCGGCTTCGGAAGGATGCTCGCCCTGACCGGCTCGTTCGCGGGCACACTCGCCGCGACCACCCCGCTCACCGATTCCCCCGCCACCACCACCTGGCACTTCGGAGCCCTCTCCGCGATCCTGCTGTTGGCCGTCCTGGCCTGCGCGGTCGTACGCCCCTGGGGCTGGCCGGAGGCGGTCGTCGCCGTCCCCGCCGCCGTCCTGGTGGTCGCCGTCGGAGCGATCACCCCGGAGGCGGCCCGCGCCGAGGCCGAGCACCTGGGCCCGGTCATCGGTTTCCTCGCGGCCGTCCTGGTGCTCGCCCGGCTCTGCGACGACGAGGGCCTGTTCCGCGCCTGTGGAGCCTGGCTGGCCCGCGCGGCGCGGCGGCGGCCCCGCAGACTGCTGACCCATGTGTTCGCCGTCGCCTCCCTGATCACCGCGGTGCTCAGTCTGGACGCCACGATCGTGCTGCTCACCCCGGTCGTCTTCGCCACCGCCTCGCGGCTCGGGGCCCGCCCCAAGCCCCATGTCTATGCCTGCGCCCATCTGTCGAACACGGCTTCGCTGCTGCTGCCCGTGTCGAATCTGACGAACCTGCTCGCCTTCAGCGCCAGCGGTCTCGGCTTCACCCGGTTCGCCGCGCTGATGACGCTGCCCTGGCTGGTGGCGATCGGGGTGGAGTACCTGGTCTTCCGCCGCTTCTTCGCGACCGACCTGGACGCCGGCGCCCAGGGACCGACCACCGACGAACCCGTGGTGGTACCGGTGTTCGCGCTGGTCACCGTGGTCTGCACCCTGGCGGGCTTCGTACTCGCCTCCGCGGTCGGTGTCGAACCGGCATGGGCCGCGGCGGCCGGCGCCACGGTGCTCGGCGTCCGCGCGCTCGCCCGGCGCCGCACCGCCCCGGCCGCCGTCCTGCGCGCCGCGTCGGTGCCGTTCCTCGCCTTCGTCCTCGCCCTGGGCATCGTGGTCCGCGCGGTGGTCGACAACGGGCTCGCCGACCTGCTCAGGCCGCTGATCCCCGACGGCACCGGACTGGTCGCGCTGCTCGGCATCGCGGTACTCGCCGCCGTACTCGCCAATCTGGTCAACAACCTCCCCGCCGTCCTCGTCCTGCTGCCACTGACCGCGTCGGCGGGCCCCGGGGCGGTCCTGGCGGTGCTGCTGGGCGTGAACATCGGCCCCAACCTCACCTACGCGGGCTCGCTGGCCACCCTGCTGTGGCGGCGCATCGTGCGCGACCACGACACCGATGTGGACCTGCGCGAGTTCACCCGGCTCGGGCTGCTCGCCGTGCCTGCGGCCCTGGTGCTCTCGGTGGTGGCACTCTGGGCCTCGCTGAGCGTCATAGGGGGCTGATCGGAGGCCGGGATGAACGTCGTCGCATGGATCGTGGAAGGCACCTGGCCGGCCTGTGTGGACGCGGTCCGCCGCCATACGCCCGACTCCGCCGGCGTCGTCCTGCTGCATGTCACCGGTCCTGGCGCGGCCGGCGCGGCCCGTGGCGCCTACGCCGGTCTGCTGGGCCGGGCCGACCCGGCGCGCGACCCCGGAGGCGAGGTGGAGCGGCTCGGCGCGGTGGCCGCTGAGCGGTTGCTGGCCGACGCGGCGGACCGACTGGGCCGCCCCTGCGTCCGGGTGGAACGCTCGGGACGGGTCGAACGGGAGGTCGTGGCCGCGGCCGAGGGCGCCGATCTGCTCATCTGCGCCCGGGACGGCGACCGTTCCCGGCTCGGCCCGCGCAGCATCGGCCCGGCGGTCCGCTTCGCCGTGGACCATGCTCCCTGTCCCGTACTGCTGGTCTGGCCCGAGCGGGCACCCGGCACGGCCACCATCCCGCCACCTCCACCCCACCACCCCTAGGCTTTAACCACCGTGGCAACGAGCCTGGTTGAGACGGATGGGTGACGGAGGGGTGACGGAGATGAGCGGCGAGACGAAGAGCGTGAGGCGGGCCGGGAGCAGCGACCGGGAGACCGTGGTGCGGCTGCTGGACGCGGCCTTCCAGGACGATCCGGTGAGCGGCTGGGTCTTCCCGGACGAGGAGGGGCGCCGCGCGACCCATCCCCTGCTGATGGGGGCGATCGTCGATATCGTGCTCGAAGCGGGCCGGGTCGAGGTCCTGGCGGACGGGTCGGCCGTCGCGCTCTGGATGTCCGTACCGGACGGCGAGCGGGGCCGGCAGGGGCACGAGGCCGCCCATGAGTCCGACCCCGACAGCGACAGCGGCGACGGCGACGGCGAGGCGGAGGACGAGGCGGACGGTCCGGCTCAGCTCCGGGCCGCGATCGACCCCGACAACGAACGCATCGAGACGATGGGCCGACTGACCGCCGAGATCCATCCCCGCCACCCCCACGAATATCTGTGGCTCATCGCCGTGGATCCCGCGCGGCAGGGCGAGGGCCGCGGAACGGCCCTGTTGCGGCCCACGCTCGACCGCTGCGACCGCGAGGGCTCGGCGCTCTATCTGGAGGCCAGCAGCGCGCGCGGCCGGGACCTCTACCGAAGGCTCGGATTCACCACCATGGAGCGCACCCTCGTGCTGCCGGACGGCCCGACGCTGTGGCCGATGTGGCGGGACCCACAACCCGGCTGACGAGCACCGACGGCACCGGTGCGGACACCCCGGCCAGGGGATCCTCGGCAGCCCGGAGGTGATAGGGCGCCGTTCGGGGGCACCCGACCAGGACGAGAGCCGCCCCCCGGACGAAGGAGCCTCCCATCAACAGGACCGGCGCACACGATCCGACCCCGCTCGGCGACTACGGCCACGCGTACGCGGCCCAGTTGGCGGCCGACACTCAATGGGTCACCGGAATCGGCCCGTTCGTCATCGGTATCGCGGTGGTCGCCCTGCTGATCGGACTGGTCGTACGGAAGGGCGGCAAGGGCCGGAGCCGGCCCCCGCGCCCCGACGAGCAGCCCCGCCGCCCCGCGTCGCGATCGCGGGACGACGACCGGGGAACCTCTGGTGGCCCTGGTGGCGGGCCCGGCATCTGACCGGCCCGACCGGGATCCCACCGCGCGGCGGGAGTGAGCCCGGACACATGGACACGAGGGCGCGCCCCCATGATCACGCCCGGGAACGGCCCGCCCCGGGGGTGGGCGGGCCGGGTCCGCGCCCCCTTCATGGGGCAACCACATCGCGTTCACCTTGCAAACATCTGCTCCGGATACGGTCTGATCCGTTACGTGGCGTCACGACGCCCACGCACCGGCCGGCCGTTGAAGGGGGGCACATGTTCCGAGGCAGAACCACTTTCGGGCGCTTCGCCTTCCTCGCGGCCGCCGTGCTGACCCTCCAGCTCTTCGTCTTCACCGCGGCGTTGGCACCCGCACATGCGGCGAGCCTCCCGTACACCGCGTCGGAGGTCGTCACCTGCGGCGAGGCGGAGCGCACCGAGGACGATCCCTCGCACCACCGCTGCCGCGATAGGCAGCGGGTCGAGGAGCACGGCTCGGAGGCACCGCCGCACGCGCTGTGCCGTGCGTAC
Organism: Streptomyces sp. NPDC020965; assembly: GCF_044333555.1. NCBI lineage: Bacteria > Bacillati > Actinomycetota > Actinomycetes > Kitasatosporales > Streptomycetaceae > Streptomyces > Streptomyces sp. NPDC020965. The sequence continues at coordinate 31,901 of NZ_JBIRRE010000019.1, read as the reverse complement.
ACCCTCCCGGCCGCTCCGGGGCCACCGCCGACGATCCGGGCCGGTGGTTTACCGCCCCGGGCCGACTCCTCAGCCTCCCTGCTCCAGGTCTTCCGCTGCTGAGCGGGCCGACGGGCCCGCGCGACAGCGAATCCGGTGGTCCCCACCCCGGTTCCGTCGTCCGCGCCGCCCCGTTCGCGCCGCTCACGCACACCGACGCGTCCCCCAAGGCGCGCCAGGAGGAACCGATATGCAACCCCTCATCGATCACGCCCGCTCGTTCAGCCGCCGCTCCGCGGACCGGCCCGACGAGTTCGCCCCACTGGCCCACGGCCAGTCCCCCCAGGCCCTCTTCATCACCTGCTCCGACTCCCGCGTGATCCCCTCGCTGATCACCGGCGCCCGGCCTGGCGAGCTGTTCGAGCTGCGGACCGCGGGCAATATCGTGCCCCCGTACGCCCCCGGTCTGCCGACGTCCGAGGCCGCCACCATCGAGTACGCGGTGGACGTGCTCGGCGTACGGGACATCGTCGTCTGCGGCCACTCCCACTGCGGCGCGGTGGGCGCGCTGGTGCGCCGCGAGGACCTGACCGCCGTTCCGGCCGTACGGGATTGGCTGGCGCACACCACCCACGAGAGCGCGTCCGCCGCCTGGCCGGCCGCCTATCAGGACGATCCGGCGGTTGCCGACGCAGTGCGGCACCATGTGCTGACCCAACTGCTGCGGCTGCGCTCGTACCCGTGTGTGGTGCGGCGCAGGGCGAGCGGCGAACTACGGCTGCACGGCTGGTTCTACGAGGTGCACACCGGCACCGTGCTGGCACACAGCCAGGACACCGACAGCTTCACGGCCCTGTGAGCGGCCCGGTGCACGCGTCCCCGAACCCCCGGCCGCCATCCCCGTCCGCCCCCTCCTCCCCGTCCGCCCCCTCCTCTCCTCCCGACCCTTCATCCGCCTCATCCGCTTCATCTGATTCGTCCCCTTCATCGCCATCGTCTCCATCCGGCCCTCCCCCGGGTCCGGTGCGGCGCCTGCTCCCCTTCGCACGGCAGGACTTCGGAGCCTCGCTGGTCGTCTTCCTCGTCGCCCTCCCTCTGTGCGTGGGCGTCGCCGTCGCCTCCGGTGTCCCCGCCGAACTGGGCCTGATCACCGGCATCGTGGGCGGCATCGTGACCGGGCTGCTCCCCGGCAGCAGTCTCCAGGTGTCGGGCCCGGCCGCCGGGATGACCGTGCTGGTCTTCGAGGCCGTACGGGAGCACGGGCTGCCGATGCTCGGCGTCATCGTGCTCGCGGCCGGTCTGCTGCAACTCCTCATGGGGGCCGCGCGGTTGGGCCGCTGGTTCCGCGCCATCTCGGTCTCGGTCGTCGAGGGAATGCTTGCCGGCATCGGTCTGGTGATCATCGCGGGGCAGCTCTACGCGGCGGCCGGTCTCGACGCCCCCGCCTCCGGCCTCGGCAAGATCGCCGGCCTGCCGGACGCGGTCCTGACCGCCGTCGGCAGTACGGCGGCCCTGACCTCGCTCGCGCTGGGTGGTGGCACGATCGTGCTGATGGTGGTGTGGAAGCGGCTGCCGCGCCGGATTCGGGCGGTGCCCGGGGCGCTGGCCGCCGTCGTCCTCGCCACCGTCGCCACCCTGCTGTTCGACCTCCCGGTGGCGACGGTGGAGGTGCACGGTCTGCTGAACGCCGTTCAGCCACCGGGTTCCGACGCCTTCGGCGGACTGCTGAGCGTCGGCGTCCTCGGCACGGTGCTGGCCTTCGCGCTGATCGCGTCGGCCGAGAGCCTGTTCAGCGCCGCGGCCGTCGACCGACTGCACGACGGGCCGCGCACCCACTACGATCGGGAGCTGATGGCGCAGGGCGCCGGCAACACGGTCTGCGGCCTGCTCGGCGCGCTGCCCATGACCGCCGTGGTCGTGCGCAGTTCGGCCAATGTCGAGGCGGGCGCCCGCACCCGGGCCTCCCGGGTGCTGCACGGCTGCTGGCTGCTGCTGTTCGTGGCCCTGCTGCCGGGCGCGCTGGCCCTCATCCCGCTGCCCGCGCTCGCGGGCGTCCTGCTGCACGCGGGCTGGAAGCTGATTCCGCTGCGGCAGCTCGCGACGCTCTGGCGCGAACACCGGGGCGAGGCACTGATCCTGGTGGTGACCGCCGGATCGATCGTCGCGGTGAACATGTTCGAGGGCGTGCTGATCGGTCTGGCGCTGGCGGTGGCGAAGACCGCGTGGGAGGCGTCGTACGTCCGGCTGCGGATCAGCGACGAGGGAACCGGGCCGGTCAGGGTCGTACTGGGGGGCAATGCCACCTTCCTCCGACTGCCGAAGATCCTCGACAGCCTGGAAGCCCTGCCACCCGGCCGTCCCGTGGAGCTGGACCTCACCCGGCTGCACCATCTCGACCACGCCTGCCGGGTGGCGCTGGAGAACTGGGCGGCGCGCCACAGCGCGCCGGGGGCGGGATCGGGGGACGTACGGGTCACCGCGCCGGTCCCGGACGACGACGCCGATCCGGGGCGGAAGCCACGGGTACCGGTGATGGCGGCTGGCCGCTCCTGACCACCCCCAGCCGGTCGTGGGACCCCTCGGCACCAGGGGTCCCACGACCGGCACCGCGGTCCGGCACCGCGGTCCGGCGTCGAGGTCCGGCACCGCGGTCCGGCGTCGAGGTCCGGCACCGCGGTCCGGCGTCGAGGTCCGGCGTCGAGGTGGCAAGGCGGTGGCGATCTACCGCGGACACTCCGCCCACAGTCGGCCCGGTCCACGATCGCCGCAGCTCAGAATAGTTACGGCGGCCGGAATCGGTCTGCTGCTAGGGTGAATCGCGTACCGCACCTCATGGCGGCTCCCTTCCCGTATTTCCACGGAGGCCGAGTCATGCCCGCACCACTGAATGTGCGCCCCTTCCACCGCGAGGACCGCGACCAGCTCACCGATCTGGTGAATCTGCACGCCGCCGCCGTCGTCCCCGGTGCCACCGCATCCGTCAACACCGTCCTCAGCAGCCTTGAGCGCTGCCCCGACGAAGTCGTCACCGATCCCTGGGTGGCCGAGCGGCTGACGCTCGTCGCCGATCGCGGCGGACAGCTCGTCGCGGCGGCCCATCTGCACCGGTACCGGGACGACGACGGCGTCGGCGAGGACTACCGGGGCACCGGTCACATCATCTGGTTCCTGCACTCCCCCGGGGCCTCGCACATCCCGGACGCGGCGGAGGTCGCCAGTGTGCTGATGTCCGCCTGCCTCGCCCAGTTCGGCCGCTGGCGGGTGCGCGCCCGGCACGCCGACGGGCGGCTGCCGGTGCCCGGTGTCTACGGGTTGCCCGAACAGTGGCCGCATGTGCGCGCGGCCCTGCAACGCGCCGGATTCGTCCACACCGGGCAGACCGAGGTGCTTCTCCTCGCCGCCCTGGCGGACCTGCCGGCGCCGGGACCCGCACCGCTGCCCGGCCTCGGCTCACACCGTACGGTCGGCCCCTTCGGCACCCGGATCAACGCCAGGCTCGACGGAGCGGAGATCGCCTACCTCGAACTCGGTACCACCCTCGACCGGCCCGAACGCCATGCCCGCCTTGGCGGCCTGGCCGACCTGGCGGATTTCGAACTGCCGGACGATCCGCATCCGGAGCTGTTCGGCTGGCTGCTCGGACAGGCCCGCGACTGGCTGGAGCTGTGCGGCGTGGATCGGCTGCTGGCGTACGCGACCGACGACGAGGCCGACGAACTGACGGAGCTGACCCGGCACGGGTTCCGGGAACTCACCCGCACGGCCCGGGGCTGGGACCACCGCCCCGCCTGACCGCGCCGCCCCTCGGGCCCTCAGCTCACTCAGATCCCGCGGGTCCTTCGGGTCGTTCGTTCAGGTCCCTCAGGTCCCTCAGGTCGCGAGGAAGTCGAGCACCACACGGTTCACCTCGGCGGGGCGTTCCAGATAGCCGAGGTGGCCCGTGTCGGGGATCTCCTCGTACCGCGCGCCGGGAATGACGTCGGCGACCTCGCGGCTCAGCCGGGCCGGGATGGTGGCGTCGTCCGCGAAGCCGACGACGAGGGTCGGGACGGTGATGGCCCGATAGGCCGAACGCCGGTCGACGGCGTCGGCGAGGTCGAGTTGGGCACGGGCTCCGGCGCCGATGGCCGAGCCGGACAGTTCGAAGATCTCCAGCCAGTCCTGAGCCGTCGCCTGGTCGCTCAGGGTGGCGGGGGACAGGTTCTGGAGCGCGGAGACCGCGGCGTGGTAGGCGGGAGGCAGTACGGTCCCGGAGTCGTACAGCGCCTTCTGTCCCGAGTTCAGCATCTTCTGGGGAGTGTCGAGGCGGGCGTACGCCGCGAGGGACACGGCGTGGGTGACCAGCTCGGGTCGGGCCAGGGAGAGTTCCTGGACGATCCGGGAGCCCAGCGAGGTGCCGACGACCCGGGCGGGGGCGCCAAGGTGTTCGATCAGCGCCGCCGTGTCCCCGACGAGATCGGCGATGGTCATCCCGTCCGCGCATTCGTCCGTGGGCGGGATGCCGCGGTTGTCGAAGGTGGCGACCCGGTAGCCGGCTGCGACCAGCGCGGGCACCTGGTGCACACTCCACACCCGCCCGGGGCTTCCCGTGCCCATCACCAGCACGACGAGTTCGCCACTGCCCACCGTCTCGTACGACAGCGTGATCCCGTTCAGACGCGCGACCGTCATCTGTCTCCCGCTCCTCCCCTGCGACCGACGACCCGATGCCTCCACGGCCCCGGTCGTCACGGCCAGGAAGGACGGACCGACCTTATCCGCTCGGCCGGAGTCGCCCCCGGCCGGGCCGAGTTCCGGCACCTGGGTCGCCCCCGGCACCGGGCGGGGGTGCCGGGGGCGGACGGCCGGATCACCCTGATCCCCCTGCCGACAAGGACGGATCAGGGCGGATCGGGGACGGCTCAGGACATGTTCAGCATCGGCAGGTCCCCAAGGTGTTCCTCCGGTACGTCGAATGCCTCGGCGATCGCCGCCAGATGCGGTGCGAGCCGGCCGGTCAGCCGTTCAATCACATCAGGCACGGCGCGGACCTGTGCGGCGCTGAGGCGCTCGTCGGCGAGGAGTTCACCGGTGCACGAGGTCAGGGATTCGAGCAGGAACAGCGCGCACAGATCCCTGAGCACGGCCCGGGTGCCGGCGTGGTCAACCTCGTCGGCGGCGGCGATGAAGGCGTCAGCGGCCCGCAGGACGGCGTGCGACGCGACGAGTTCCAGGGCCGCGCTGGAGGCGTTGTTCCAGCGCGCGAGGGAGTCCCCGGACGGGCCCGACCTGAGATCGCGACGGGCCCGACGGTGGCGGGTGTACTCCGTGGCCGCGACGAGTCCGCGGAGGAAGGCGGGATCGGTCAGGGCCCTGGTGCCACCCGTCGGCGGCTGCGCGGGGGGCTCGTCCGGCGTATGTCCGAAGATCATCTCCGCCCCGGCCTTGCACCAGATGGCCAGGTTGTCCCCCTCGGCGGTGATGGCACCGTCGACGTTCGCCGGGTATTCGGCGAGACCGTTGACGGGGAAGATGCCCCGGGCGCCGCAGCGTTCACGGGCTTCGATGGTGAGGGAGCGGGCGTGCCAGGTGATCCACCCCTTGGCGATGGCCACCAGCCGTTCGACGTCTTCCCGGTCGGCCCGGTCGTGGGTGATCCAGAGCGCGGTGACCCGGCGGTGCAGAAAGGTCATCGCGTAGGCGAGGGCGAGCCCCTTCAACAGTCGACCGTGGTGGCTGCGGTGCGCGGTCAACGGGATGCGACCACCGGCCGTGGGGCTGGAGATGTGCCGGGTACCGGCATAGCGGACGGCGATGGCGAGGGCGGCCCGGCACCCGCCGAGGGTACTGGCGCTCATACAGAGCTTGCCGGTGGTGACGCGGCCGATGGCCCGGAGGAATCGCTTGCGGGGGCTGCCCACGGCGGAGTGGAGCGTCCCGTCGGGGAGCAGGCTGCCGTGCGGGCCCTGCACCAGCGCGGTACGGGGCAGCCGGACCGCGTCGAAGGTGGTGACGCAGTGGTCGACCGGGCTGCCGATGCGGTCGGGCAGGGTCTCGACGGTGATGCCTGGCAGGGTGCCGTCCCGGTCGGACAGCGGGGTGAGAAAGAGGAAGACTCCGTGGTCCTCTCCGTCGACGAGGAGCCGGGCGGCGACGACCGCCGACTTCGGCCCGCCGACCGGGCTGGTGTTGGGCATGAATTTCCGTGCACCCGCCGTGGGCGTATGGAGAACAAAGGTGTCTGATTCGCGATCATAGGTTGCGGTGGTCTCCAGTGCGGCGGCGTCGTTTCCATGAGCACTCTCCGTGCACAGGAACGTTCCTGTACGGGCGAGGCCCATAAAAGGCTTGAGGTCACGCTCGGGTGACTGGTCGTCGTCCAGCAGGCTGCCGAGGAACAGGTTGTAGTGGATTCCAGCCACGGTGGCGAGGGCTCCGTCAACCACCGCCGCCCATTCGTGCATGGCGGCGAGCCGACGCGGATCACGGGCAAGCATTTCGGGCGATGTGATTTCCTCGTTGACGAGGCGCAAACGATCGTACGACTGCCTCCAGCGTTCCTCGGTACACAGGCCCGGCCGGAAACGGAAGGGCTCTGTCGAAATAATCTTTCGCCACTGCTTGTGGGTGTCGCCCGCGCCGTCCCTGAACAAGGCGGCGGTCAGTTCAGAGCGGGCGGGCGACACGGCGGCATCGGCGGCACGGGTCTCGGTGGGGGTATGGGGATGGGTTGACACGGTCCATGCAACGATCATGGGTTGCACTGGTCACCGGTTGAAACGTCCCCCATAAGAGTGGTGATCATTTTCTTCCGGGAGTGAAAGGGGTGATACCGCCACGACCTCGGCTTCCCGCGCGACGAATCGACCATCGATGGGCGATATAAAGGCCGTTGCCCAACGGCGGGTACGAATCCTTCCGCACACCGTCCGGTCGGGTTGTATGACTTACCCATGGAATTACTCAAGGAAAGAATATGACCGTGAAAACCCCACTAGTCGCGTCTGGGAATGCACCCCTCAAGGATAGGGAAGAGGTGGCACAGCGACTCCTGGAGTCGAGCCTGCGGCATTCCTTCGATCCGGACAAGGAACTCGACTGGGACGCGCCGTTCGAAGATGGAAAGTGGTTCTGGCCGCCGGAGCTGGTCTCTCTCTACGGCACCCCACTGTGGGAGAAGATGACCGATGAACAACAACACCGGCTCGCCCGCGTCGAAAGCGCCGCACTGGCATCTATCGGCATCTGGTTCGAGATCGTGGTGATGGAACTCCTGCTGCGCCATATTTATGACAAGCCGGTCACCAGCAAGCACGTCCGCTACGCACTCACCGAGATCTCGGACGAGTGCCGGCACTCGATGATGTTCGCCCGGTTCCTGGCGAAGTCGGGCACACCGACCTATCCGGTGGCACCGTTCACCCAGAATCTGACCCGGGTATTCAAATCGACCTCCAACACGGCCTGCTCACTCATTTTCACACTCCTGTGCGAAGAGATCATCGACTGGATGCAGCGGCTGACCTTCCCCGACGACCGCGTCCAGCCGTTGGTCCGGGGCGTCACCCGGCTCCATGTCATCGAGGAGGCGCGGCATGTGCGCTACGCCCGCGAGGAGCTGCGCCGCCAGATGGCGGGCGCCGGCCGCTGGGAACTGCGGGTGACCCGCGCCGTCACCGGCGAACTGGCCCGGGTGTTCGTCCGCACCTTCGTCAACCCGAAGATCTACCCCGCCTGCGGCCTCGACCGCCGCACCGCCGTGGAACAGTCCCGTACGAGTGAACACCGCCGCGAGGTACTGCGCCGGGGCGCCCGGCGGCTCTCCGACTTCCTGGAGGACGTCGGCGCGTTCGACGACCGGGGCCGCAGGCTGTGGCTGGAGGCGGGGCTCCGCTGACGGTCCGGCCCCGGGGGGGGGCGCCCCGGGGCCCCCGGCCGCGCATCGGCCGGGGTTCAGCCGTGCGCCCCCAGGGCGCGGATCGCTTCGACGGTCTCCGCCGCCGTCCGATTGCCGTCGTAGCGCGGCGCGGACAGCATCCCGGCGAGCCGGTCCACCCGCTTCACGATCCAGGAGATCCGGTCCTCGGCGGGCAGCGACAGCACGGGCCGCACCGCTTCGGCGGCGCCCTCCACCTCCCCGAGCTGGGCCCGGGCGGTCGCCAGATAGACCTGGGCGAGACGTTCGTCATCCAGAGACCGTTCGGCCACCGGCGCCACTCGCCATATGCCGATCGCCGCCACCGTCTCCCGTACGGCACGGTGCGCGTCCCGTCCGCCGCCCAGCCAGATCAGCGAGGATCCGGCGTAATAGCACTGCTTGGCCCGGCTGAAGCCGAACAGTCCGGCGTCGGAGTCGGGCTCGCGCATACGGTCCCGGGCGTCCTCCGCCGCGTTGAGCGCCCGGTTCGCGCCGCGTGAGTCACCGAGGTTGGCCAGGCACTGCGCCTCACCGCACCGCAGCCGCGCCTCTCCGGTCCCCTGCCGGGAACCGGCCCGGCGCAGTCCGCCCCTCGCGTAGTGGAGAGCAAGGTCGAAGTCCCCCTGGAAGCGAGCGATGAGCGACTGCGTCCCGGCCACCCACGCGGCAAGCCCCGTATCACCGGCGAACGCCGCGCACCGCCCCGCCGCGACGGCGTGCTGCATGGCCTCCCGCGGGTTCCCCATATCGAGCAGGGCGTACGCGAGGATGCCCGACAGCCGGCCCACGGTCCGGTACAGGTCGGTCAGCTCACTGGGCCGGTGCCGACCGGACCGGACGCGGCCGAGCGCCTCGTCGCGCAGGGCATGGGCGCGGTTCATCATCGGTCCGGGCCGGGCGGCGAGATAGTCGATCGCGGTCTCGACGGCACCGGCGTGGAGTTCGGCGATGTCGATCTCGACCAGGGCACCCAGATCCTGGGAGGCGGCGAGCGCGGCGGCCCTCGTCTGTCGGCTCGCGGCCGCCTCCCGCCGTAGCCTGTGATCGCGTTGCCACGCTTCGAGCAGTTCCCCGTTGGCACAGAGCGCTCCGTCGACCGCCTCGGCGAGCGGTCCGGTCGCAGCGCGGCGCCCCGATTCGACGTGATGCAAATGGCAGCGGTCGTAGTGCGTCCGCTCGGCCAACTCGCCCAGGGAGAGGCCGGCTTCCCTCCGGCGCCGCCGCAGTTCGCCTGAGAAGTTCAACATGGCGTAGTCCGCCTCCTCGACCACCTCGCGCGGAACAGGTCCCATTCATCGAGACTAGGTGTTGTCAACTACTACGAGTGCGCGCTGACAACAGTAGAGATCTCCCTCGGCGCCCCGAGCGGTGCTCCTATGGACATCGACGGCCTGCACCACCAGGCCCCGCCCATAGTGAGGCCCCCGCGACCGTGCGACCGGTCCGGGGGTACGGCCATCAACCATGTGGAGTTGACGACATGCCGCACCCTACCGTTCAGGCGATCGAATTACGGTCGTGTTCCCGGCGGATCCTCCCGGAGGTCCCGGTGGGGGTCCGGTGATGACGATCAAGGTTTATCGGGTGAGCCGGGACGGGGAGCGGCGGCCGGTCGGTGTTCCGGTGGAGGTGGTGGCCGAGCCGGAGAAGGGCACCAAGCTGCCGGACTCGCTGACCTACCCGCCGTGCACCTGCGACAGGTGCCGAGCGGCGGGGGTCTGTCATGACTGAGGCGCCCTCGTTCCGGCACCAGCCGCCCGCCGCGCCACCGGCACCCGTGCCGGGATGCGTGGCCTGTGCCGACCTCGCGCGGCTGCGGACGGAAGCCTCCCGCACGGGGGACTTCTCCCGGGTCACCGACTGCGATGTGCTGCTCCGCAGGCATCCCGGGCACGGTGCCTGATGGAGATGGCCGTATGGAAGGATCGGCGGGCGCGGGCGGAGGCATCGGCCGAGGCCCTGCGGGCGGCGCTCGCCGGGCGCGGGGTGCCTGAGCGGGTGTGGCGCTCCATCCGGCCCGTCGTCACCGCCTCCGGAAGCGCCTTCGTGGACCTCGGGGTGTTCCGTCCCGACGTGATCGACCAGATCACCGCCGCCCTCATCCTCCCGGAGAGCTGACGGACAACACGTCAGACGCCCGTGCCAGGCATCTCGTCGCCACCTGGCGCGGGCGTTCCGGTGCGTCAGGCGAGCCAGATGAGCAACTGGTGCGGGCCGTTGGGGAACCCGTCGCAGCGGAAGACGGCGGTGACCCCACGGGCCACCCACCCCTGGCCGGCCTGGAAGCATTCCCCGTAGGAGTTGTAGGTACCGCGCTCCGACCAGAACCCGGGGAGGGGGGCGGCCTGTGCGGCGGGGGCGGTGAGGGCGACGGCCCCCAGGAGGGAGGCGGTGACGGCGGTGGTCGCGAGGGCGCGGCGGAAAGACATGGATGAGCTCCTTCGTCATCAGTGACACGAGTGATCACGGTGGCGCTGGCGAGAAGCCTTCCTTCACTTACACCGCAAAACAACGGGAAGCGCACATTCCTATTGGTCTGGACCACATAGTGGACGATCTTGACCATCACCACCATGCCGAACCCACGCCGTGGGTGCGCCGTGTCATCGGCGCCAATCGCCCAGGGGGCGCCCGGCGAGGCCGCAGCCGCCCCGTTGGACACGGCCGAACACCACGTCGGCGAAGTGAACGCCCGAAGCCGATCGTGTCGGGTTCCGCCAGCTCTGCGACGAGCTGACGGCGATGGTTCGGCGGCACGGGAGGCTCGGAGGCTGAGGACGACCTGCGCACGGATGACGACCGTCTCCGCCTTCTGGGCCACGTACAGAAACGGAACGATGCGCCGCCTGGGCGGCGTCGCCTGTCTATCGTTGGTGCGGGACCGTACTTTCAGGCACCGTGATCATTCACGGCGTCGTCGCACGGCCCTCAATACCCCTGGAAGTGAAATATGTCCGAATCTCGGGAAGTTGACAAAAACAGGCACCCGCCGAGGTAAAGCCGCAGGTCGCGAAGAGTGGTCCCCGCGCACGCGGGGGTGTTCCCACCAGCCGGGCCCCGCGCAGCCGCATCTTGAAGTGGTCCCCGCGCACGCGGGGGTGTTCCCTGTGCTAGCTCTATTAGGTGTTGGCCGAGTGCGTGGTCCCCGCGCACGCGGGGGTGTTCCCGCTTCCCTCGGCGGCGCCCGGTACAAGATCGAGTGGTCCCCGCGCACGCGGGGGTGTTCCCTGGGCGAGACCGGCCGCGGTCGCGATGCTCTCGTGGTCCCCGCGCACGCGGGGGTGTTCCCCGCGGGATCAGCGGCTTCATCGACTCGTCCGGGTGGTCCCCGCGCACGCGGGGGTGTTCCCCCCCGACCCGAACCACCGCTCCTCGCGATGAAGTGGTCCCCGCGCACGCGGGGGTGTTCCCACCTGGCTGTCGTGCCAGTCCCCGGAGGAGTTGTGGTCCCCGCGCACGCGGGGGTGTTCCCAACGCCCTGCTCTGGGCCCACGACGTCCTCATGTGGTCCCCGCGCACGCGGGGGTGTTCCCCTGCGGAAGGAGACCTGATGCCGCTGATGCGCGTGGTCCCCGCGCACGCGGGGGTGTTCCCGACACTCCCAGACCCGCACCCACCCCACACCGGTGGTCCCCGCGCACGCGGGGGTGTTCCCGCCGCCTCCTCGGCGGGCTGATCTGCGGCCTCGTGGTCCCCGCGCACGCGGGGGTGTTCCCCGGGTGGAATCGCTCGCCGGTCTCGGGGAGCTGTGGTCCCCGCGCACGCGGGGGTGTTCCCGCTATCCGCGTGATCGACGTCGCCGCTGGCCGGTGGTCCCCGCGCACGCGGGGGTGTTCCCTCAGGCCATCACTGAACAGGTCGTAGAGGAGCGTGGTCCCCGCGCACGCGGGGGTGTTGCCCACAGCAGAGGGACAGCCGTACGCCGGCTCCGGTGGCCCCCGCGCGCGGGATCCGACACGACCCCGGGCGGGGCGGCCCGGGGTGCCGGAGATGAGCATCTCCACCCGGCAGGGACATTAGGTTAGGCTAAGCTAAGTTTCTGTCGGCGGGGTCGACGCTTACGGCGTGTCACCAGCATCGGAAGAAGAATCCTGAGATGACCATCGGTGTGGCTGTGGCAGGCGCGAGTGGTTACGCCGGAGGTGAGATCCTGCGGCTGCTGTCGGCCCACCCCAAGGTGGAGATCGGCGCGGTCACCGCGCACAGCAGCGCGGGGCGGCCGTTGAGTGAGTCGCAGCCGCATCTCACCTCGCTCGCCGGTCGGACGCTCGTCGAGACCTCGGCCGCCACGCTCGCCGGGCACGATGTCGTCTTTCTCGCCCTCCCCCACGGCCAGTCGGGCGCCGTCGCCGAGCAACTCGGCGCGGACACACTGATCGTGGACTGCGGGGCGGACTTCCGGCTGCGGGACCCGGTCGACTGGGAGCGGTTCTACGGGACGCCGCACGCCGGCACCTGGCCCTATGGGCTGCCCGAACTGCCCGGCGCCCGGAAGGCGTTGCGCGGGGCGGAGCGGATCGCCGTGCCCGGCTGCTATCCGACCGCCGTCACGCTCGCCCTCTTCCCGGGCTACGGCGCCGGCCTCCTCGAACCCGAGGCGGTCGTGGTGGCCGCCAGTGGCACCTCCGGTGCGGGGCGGGCCGCCACGGCGCGGTTCCTCGGATCCGAGGTGATGGGCTCCATGAGCCCGTACGGCGTCGGTGGCGGGCACCGGCACACGCCCGAGTTGGTGCAGAATCTGTCCGCCGTGGCGGGTGAGGCCGTGACCGTCTCCTTCACCCCGACCCTGGCGCCGATGCCGCGCGGCATTCTCGCGACCTGCTCGGCGCGGGTGCGGCCGGGGGTCGGCGCGGACGAGGTGCGGACCGCGTACGAGAAGGCATTCGCCGACGAGCCGTTCGTGCGGCTGTTGCCCCCGGGCGAGTGGCCGGCGACCGCCGCCGTCCTCGGGTCCAACACCGCCCAGGTGCAGTTGGCGCTGGATGAGAGCGCCCGGCGGCTCGTGGTCGTCAGCGCGATCGACAACCTCACGAAGGGCACCGCCGGCGGTGCCGTGCAGAGCATGAACATCGCCCTCGGCCTGCCGGAGGCCCTGGGTCTCCCCCTGAATGGAGTGGCTCCGTGAGCGTGACCGCTGCCCAAGGATTCACCGCGAGCGGTGTCGCCGCCGCGATCAAATCGTCCGGTGAGCCGGATCTGGCGCTGGTGGTGAACAACGGCCCTTCGCTGGCGGCGGCCGGGGTGTTCACCGCCAACCGGGTGCAGGCCGCGCCCGTGCGCTGGTCCAGACGGGTACTGGCGGACGGCCGGATCGCCGCCGTGCTGCTCAACTCCGGTGGCGCCAACGCCTGTACGGGCCGGGCCGGTGAGGACGACACCCGGACCACCGCCGAGTGGACCGCCCGGGCCATCGGGGTGAGCACCGGTGACGTCGCCGTGTGCTCCACCGGCCTGATCGGCGTACGGCTGCCGATGGACCGGTTCGCCACCGGGATCACCGAGGCGGCGGCCCAACTGGCCCCCGACGGCGGTGACGCCGCCGCCGTGGCGATCAAGACGACGGACTCGACGCACAAGACGGCCACGGTCACCGGACCCGGCTGGACCGTCGGCGGGATGGCCAAGGGCGCGGGGATGCTCGCTCCCGGGCTGGCCACCATGCTCGTCGTGCTGACGACGGACGCCGACGTCCCCGCCGACGCCCTCGACAGGGCGCTGCGGGACGCCACCCGTACGACCTTCGACCGGGTCGACTCGGACGGCTGCATGTCGACCAACGACACCGTGCTGCTGCTGGCGTCGGGCGCTTCGGGGATCGTCCCGGAAGCGGACGCGTTCGCCGGGGCGGTCCACACGGTCTGTCTGGATCTGGCCCGTCAGCTCGTCGCCGACGCCGAGGGCGCGGCGAAGGAGATCGAGGTCGAGGTGGTGGGCGCGGCCTCCGAGCAGGACGCCGTGGTGGTCGGGCGCTCCGTGGCCAGGAACAACCTCCTCAAGTGCGCGCTGCACGGCGAGGATCCGAACTGGGGCCGGGTGCTGTCCGCGATCGGTACGACGGACGCCGAGTTCGACCCCGACCGGCTGGATGTCGCCATCAACGGCGTCTGGGTGTGCCGGGACGGCTCGGCGGGCGAGTCCCGCGAGAAGGTCGATCTCTCGGGGCGGCAGATCACGGTCACCATCGACCTGCGCTCCGGCGACGAGTCCGCCGTGATCTGGACCAATGACCTCAGTGCGGAGTACGTGCACGAGAACAGCGCGTACAGCTCATGACCGAGGACAGGGGGGACAGGGGGAACAGGGACGACAGCGGAGGCGGCGGGAGCGCATCCGTGGGGTCGGGCGGGTCGGGTGTGCCGATGGTCCCGGGGCCCGGGGCCGTACCCGCCGATCCGGTCAAACCGCCGTCCCGCGCTCCGGGGCCGCGCACCGCCGACCACCGCGCCCGTACCGTCATCGAGGCCCTGCCGTGGCTGGAGACGTACCAGGACCGGATCGTGGTCATCAAATTCGGCGGCAACGCCATGGTGGACGACGAGTTGAAGCAGGCGTTCGCCCGCGATGTCGTCTCGCTGCGGTACGCGGGACTGCGCCCGGTCGTCGTCCACGGCGGCGGCCCGCAGATCAGCGCCCTGCTGAACCGGCTCGATCTGGAGGTCCGGTTCGCGGCGGGGCTTCGGGTGACCACGCCCGAGATCATGGACGTCGTACGCATGGTGCTGGCCGGTCAGGTCCAACGCGAGATCGTCGGACTCATCAACGCCCACGGCCCGTTCGCCGTCGGGCTGACGGGTGAGGACGCCCGCACCATGACGGCGACCCGCCGCCCCGCGTGGGTGGACGGCGAGCCGGTGGACATCGGGCTGGTCGGCGAGATCACCCGGGTCGATCCGGACACCCTGCGGGCACTGCTCGACCGGGGCCGGATCCCCGTCGTCTCCCCCATAGCCCGGGGCGAGGACGGTCAGATCTACAACATCAACGCCGATCTGGCGGCGTCCGCGCTCGCGGTCGCGCTGGGCGCGGAGAAGCTGGTGATGCTGACCGATGTGGAGGGTGTGTACGCGAATTGGCCGCACACCACCGACGTGATCGGGCGGATGACGGCGACCGAACTGGAGAAGCTGCTGCCCAGCCTGGCGAGCGGCATGGTCCCCAAGATGGAGGGCTGTCTGCGCGCCGTCCGTGAAGGCGTGCGCATGGCGCACGTGCTGGACGGGCGGGTGCCGCACTCGCTGCTGCTGGAGGTCTTCACCGACGACACCACCGGGACGACCGTGGTGCCCGATGCCCGAGACACAGAGGACGACAACAGATGACGGCGGAGACGGCGGAGACGGAGACGGCGGCGGTCGCGGAGACGGCCGGGAGCCACAGCGGGGGAGGCGAACTCACCGAGCGCTGGCGGGCCGTGATGATGGACACCTACGGCACTCCCCCGCTGGCCCTGGTCCGCGGCGCGGGCAGCACCGTGTGGGACGCGTCGGGGAGGGCGTACCAGGACTTCACCGGCGGCATCGCGGTGAACGCCCTCGGACACGCCCATCCCGCGGTGGTCCGCGCGGTGAGCGAGCAGGTCGCGCTGTTGGGCCACGTCTCGAACCTGTACGTGGCCCCGCCACCGGTCGCGCTCGCCGAACGGCTGCTGCGGCTGGCCTCCCCCGGGCCGGACGGTCGGACCGGTCGCGTCTTCTTCGCCAACTCCGGCGCGGAGGCCAACGAGGCCGCGTTCAAGATCGCGCGGCGGACCGGGCGACCGGGGATCGTCGCCGTCGAGGGCGGCTTCCACGGCCGGACCATGGGGGCGCTGGCGCTGACCGGACAGCCCGCGAAACGGGAACCGTTCCTGCCGCTGCTCCCGGGGGTGACCCATGTGCCCTTCGGTGACGTTGACGCGCTGCGCGCCGCCGTCACCACCGAGACGGCGGCCGTGCTGCTCGAACCGGTGCTGGGCGAGGCCGGTGTGGTGCCCGCGCCCCCCGGCTATCTGCGGGCGGCGCGCGAGATCACCCGCGCCACCGGCACCCTGCTGATGCTCGACGAGATCCAGACCGGCGTCGGGCGTACGGGCCACTGGTTCGCGCACCACGCGGACCCCGGTATCGCCCCCGATGTGGTGACCCTGGCGAAGGGGCTCGGCGGCGGGCTGCCGATCGGCGCCACGCTGGCCTTCGGCGCGGCGGCCGGACTGCTGACCCCCGGGCAGCACGGCTCCACCTTCGGCGGCAATCCGGTCTCCTGCGCGGCCGGTCTCGCGGTGCTGGACACGATCGAGTCCGAGGGTCTCCTCGGGCACGTCCAGCGGGTCGGCGCCCGGCTGCGGGACGGTGTCGAAGCGCTGGGGCACCCCCTGGTCGCCGGTGTGCGGGGCGCGGGGCTCCTGCTCGGCGTCGCCCTCACCGCGCCCGTCGCGGCCCGCGTCCAGACCTCGGCGCAGCGGGCGGGCTTCCTGGTCAACGCGGTCAATCCGGACACCATACGGCTGGCGCCGGCGCTGACAGTCCCGCAGGACGACGTGGACGCACTGGTGGCGGCCCTGCCGGGGATCCTCGGCTGACACCGGCCACCGTCCGTCTCCCAACACCCCCCACGCGTCACCCCACTGAGTAAGGATGAGCATGTCGGCAGGCCACGCGAGCACCGCAGCGCAGGAGACCACCGAGGACCTGGTGGGCATAGGTTTCGGCCCGGCCAATCTGGCCCTGGCCATCGCCATTGCGGAGCACAACGGCGAACGCGCCCCCGACCAGGGGTTCCGCTGCGCGTTCGTGGAGCGGCAGCCGGAGTTCGGCTGGCATCCGGGGATGCTGCTGGAGGGCGCCACCATGCAGGTGTCGTTCCTGAAGGACCTCGCCACCATGCGCGACCCGGGCAGCCGCTTCACCTTCCTGCGGTACCTGCACGCGCGGGACCGGCTCGCCGACTTCATCAACCAGAAGAGCTTCTTCCCCACCCGGGTCGAGTTCCACGACTATCTGCGCTGGTGCGCCGCCGCGTTCGAGGGGCAGGTGGCGTACGGACGGCACGCCGTCGACGTCCGGCCCGTGGAGCGCGGGGGGCTGGTGGAGGGCTTCGAGGTGGTGACCCGGCCGGTGGACGGCGGCGGCGCCGACCGGGTGCTGCGCACCCGTGACATCGCGCTGGGCACCGGACTGCGCCCCCGGCTCCCGGAGGGCGTCTCCACCGGCGCGTACGTCTGGCACAACCGGGACCTGCTGTTCCGCGCGCCCGAGCTGACGCACCGGCCGCGCCGCCGGTTCACCGTGGTCGGCGCCGGTCAGTCCGCCGCCGAGACCGTCGACTATCTGTACCGGACCTTCCCCGACGCCGAGGTGTGCGCGGTCTTCACCCGCTACGGCTACAGCCCCGCCGATGACAGCCCCTTCGCCAACCGGATCTTCGACCCGTCGGCCGTGGACGACTTCTACGACGCCCCCGAGGACGTCAAGCGGTCGCTGCTGGCCTACCACGGCAACACCAACTACTCGGTCGTGGACGGCGAGCTGATCGAACAGCTCTACCGGACCGTGTACCAGGAGAAGGTCAGCGGCACCGAGCGGCTGCGCATCCTCAACACGACCTCGCTGACCGGGGTCGAGGAGCTGCCCGACGGTGGCGCGCGGGCGGTGCTCCGTTCGCTCACCACCGGCGAGCGGTTCACCCTGGACTCGGACGCGGTGGTGCTGGCCACCGGCTACCGGCCGCGCGACCCGCGCGACCTCCTCGGGCCGCTCGCCGACGAGTGCCTGACGGACGGCCAGGGGCGGCTGCGGATAGACCGCGACCACCGGGTGGTGACGACGGACCGGGTGCGTGCCGGAATCTACCTCCAGGGCGCGGGCACCGAACACACCCACGGCATCACCTCCTCCCTGCTCTCCACGCTCGCCGTGCGCTCCGGTCGGATCCGCGATTCGCTGCTGACGCGCCGCGCGGAGCGGGCGGACCAGACGGAACAGGCAGAACAGGCAGAACAGGTGGAACGAACTGAGAGCACCGCGCCGGTACGGGCCACGGGTGCGATCCCGGCCCCGGCCAGGCCCGCGCCCGAGGCGGCGGGTGTCGCGGCGCACAGCGGCTGAGGATCCAGCCTGACCCCAACGAAAGACCCCAGCCGTGATCCGTATCGGCGGAAGCCATCGGGAACCCAGCACCGGAAGACGACATGCCAGACTCGACCCGTACGACGACCACCCGGCCGGTGGCGCTCACCGCCGCCCAGGCCCAGGTGCTCGCCGCGCAGCGCGCCGACCCCGGCAACGCCGCCTACAACGTGGGCCAGTACACCGAGCTGACCGGCCAGGTCGACCTCGATGTGCTCCAGGACGCCGTACGGCACACCCTCGGGGAGGCGCCCTGGCTGCACTTCCGGGTCCTGGACGAGGGCGGCCGGTTCCTCCAGGAGCCCGTTCCGTTCGACGCGGAGCGCTGGCGGCTGCCCCGGCTGGACACCTCCGGCGCGGACGATCCGACGGCCGCCGCCGTGGAACTCGTCCGGGAACAGCTCGCCTGCCCGCCCCGACTGGATCTGCTGCTGGCGACCGGCGACACCCCGGCCGGGCGGGCGGCTCCGTCGCTCACCGGCGCCGTGCTGGTGACGGTCGCGCCACAACGGCATCTGCTGTTCCAGTACTTCCACCACCTCGCCGTCGACGGCTACGGAGTCGCCCTCCTCACCCGCCGTATCGCCGAGGTGTACACGGCGCGGCTGCGCGGCACCCCGCTGCCCGTCTCGCCGTTCGCCCCGGTCACCGCGCTGGTCGAGGCGGAACGCGCCTACCGGGACTCCGAGCGGTACGCCGTCGACCGGGCGCACTGGGCGGCCCGGTACGCCGACGGACCCGCGGCCACCCGCTTCGTCGAGGGTTCGGCGCCGCCGTCCGACACCGCGCTGCGGCACACGGTGGTGCTGGACCGCCGGGCGACCGCCGCGATCGGTGCCGCGGCCCGGACGGCGCGCGCCACCTGGGCCGAGGCGGTGGCCGCCACGGTCGCCGTCCAACTGCGGCTGGAGACCGGCACGGATGACGCCGTCCTCGCGATGTACACGATGGCCCGGACCGCGCCCGGCACGCTGCGGGTCCCCGGGATGGCAGTGAACATACTGCCCGTACGGGTCCCGATGGGCGACGACGACACCTTCGGCGCGCTGCTGGGGCGCACCGCCCGCGAATTCGCCGGAATCCGCGCCCACCAGCGGTTCCGGGGCGAGGAGATCGCCCGCGAACTGTGGCCGGGGCGGGGAGCCACGTCGGGTCGGGGGGACGGGGATGGGTCGGGCCCGGGGTACGGATCGGATCCGGGTGCCACGGCAGGACCCGGCTCCGGGGACGGGTCGGGTCCGGGTTCCGGGGACGGGTCGGGTCCGGGTTCCGGGGGCGGGTCGGCGAGTGGCGGTCGGCTGCCGGGGCCGCTGCTCAATCTGCGGCCGTTCGACACGGAACTCGACTTCGCCGGCGTACCGGGCCATATCGTCACCCTCGCCTCCGGTCCGGTGGACGACTTCTCGATCTCCGCCGTCCGGTTCGCCGGGGGGCGGCTGCGCCTCGACTTCGACGCCAATCCGGCGCTGTACGACGAGGAGACGCTGACCCGGCACGCCCGGCGCTGCGCCGATCTGCTGCGGCGGCTGAGCGCCGCGCCCACCACCCGGCTCGCCGATATCGCCCTGCTCGACAACGCCGGTGTGATCGCCGCGATCGAGGCCGACGATGATCCGTTCGGGTCCGTGGAACGGGCCGCCGGGCACTTCGGCGAGGAGGCGGGCGGGCTGCCGCTGCTGCCGTCCGCGCACCGACTGCGGGAGTCGGGGGCTCCGGTCGAGCGGCTTCAGGATTCGGTGCTGCTCCAGGTTCCCGGCGGGCTCGGGATCCGGCCGCTGCGCCGGGCGCTGTCCCGACTCGCGTGTACCCACGCGTCGTTGCGGCTGCGGCTGCACCGGGTGCGGGGAGCGGCCGGAGCCGTGGCGGGCCCGGGGCCGGAGAGCTGGAGCCAAGAGTTCGGGAGCGCGGAGACCGGCAGCCGGGAGAGCGGGAAGCAAGAGGGCTGGAGCCAAGAGGGCTGGCGTCCGGAGGGCTGGAGCCAGGAGGTCTGGAGCCAGGAGGTGTTGCCGTCCGCCGTCGCTCCGGCCGTGGTCGATCCGGACACGCTGCGCCGGGTGGACATCGACGGGGTGGACGGTGCATCGCGGGCGCGGCTGATCGCGGCCGAGGCCCGGGCCGCCGCCCTGGCGCTGGATCCCGCCCGGGGTGTGGTGCTGCGCGCGGTCTGGTTCGACGCGGGCCCCGACGCACCCGGGCGGCTGCTGCTGACGGGACACCGGCTCGCGGTGGACGACGCCTCCTGGGCGCCGTTGATCGTGGATCTGGCCGCCCTCCACGCCACCCTGGCCGGGGGGCGGGAGCCGCCGTACGCGACCGTACGGCACGGGCTGCGGAGCCTGGCGGCCGAGCTGCTCGACCAGGCCCACGGGCGGGCACGGGCAACGGAACTCTCCTACTGGCGGGGGGTTCTCGGGACGCCGGGTCGCGCGACCACGGCACCGACACCAGGGCTGGCACCGGCACCGGAGGGGCCGGACCTGGAGTGGGAGACGGTTCTGGCGGGCGGGGCGCCCGGCCGGGGGCCCGGTCCGGCCGGGGCGGGCGCGCTCGACGGCGCGGTCCTGGGGGCCCTCGCCCTCGCGGCCGTCGACGAGCCCCGGCTGCGCGGCGACGACACCGGGCCCGGACTCCTCGTCGCGGTCGAACCGCCCCGTACGGTCGGGACGTCCGGACCCGTCGGAGGGCTGACGACCATCCATCCGGTGCGCATCGACCCCACCGGTCCCGATCCGGCCGGGGCGCGGCGGCGGGCGGCCGGAGCACTCGCCCGAGTGCCGGACGGGGGGCGGGGCCATGAGCAGCTCCGCCATCTCAACGCCCAGACCGCGCCCTTCCTCGCGGACGCGCCGCGCGCCGTCGTCCGCTACACGCGGCTCGGCGCCGATCACGACGGCCCCGAGGCTCCCGCGCCCGGTTGGGCCCGGGTGTCGCCGGACGAACGGGCGGCGCTGCGGGCGGCCCTGGCGCCGCTGGGTGTGGAACCGCCCGTGGCGGGGCCGCTGGAACTCCGGGTACGTCCCGGCGACGGGTCATCGGGCCCGGTCCTGCGCTGGCGCTGGGCCGGCGGGCTGTTCACCGATGTCGAGGCGCGGGCCCTCACCACACGTATCACCGATCTGATCACGACCGCCGGCATCGAGCACGGCGGCGAAACGGCCGGCACCACGCACGGCGGAGAGACACAGGAGACACCCTCATGACTGCGACCAACCCCTTCGAGGACGCCGACGCCCGCTACCTCGTGCTGGTCAACGACGAGAACCAGCACTCGCTGTGGCCGGCGTTCGCCGAGATCCCGGCGGGCTGGACCACGGTGCACGGCGAGGACTCCCGGGAGGGCTGCGCGGAGTACGTGGAGACCCATTGGACCGATATGCGCCCGGCGAGCCTGGTGGCGAAGGGCTGACCACCGGCTGACTCCCGCGCACGCACCAGCGGCCGGACCGGAAGAGCCTTCTTCCGGTCCGGCCGCTGGTCTGCGAGCCGTTCACCCGCGAACCGTTCACCCGCGAGGGGTGGTCACGCGGGGGGTGGTCACGCGAGGCGGAGAGTGGCGGGGGTACGGGGCGGGGGTGCCGTACGGGTCAGGACAGAGGTGGCGCCCGGGTCAGGGGCGGCGGGCCGGAATCGTGCGGGCGAGTACCCGGGAGCCGCGCCGGGGGTCGAGGGCGTTCACCCACTCCACCGGGGCGAACCGGTGCTCTACCGCGCTGAATCCGTGGCGGAGGAAGAGTTCGCCCCCGCCGCTCGTCGCCGTGAACACCGCCCGCAGCGACCGCGCCGCCGCCTCCGTCAGCGCGGCACGCAGCAGGGCCGAGCCGACGCCCCGGCCCTGACTGTGCGACGCGACACAGAAGTTGTAGAGCACACCCCCTGGGGGCCCGGGCTCCCACGCCTGGTCCCGCAGGCCGAGACAGCCGGCGAGAGTGCCGTCGTCGCTCGCCACGACGAGGAAGTCGGCGGCGTCGGCGGCGTAGAGCGCCAGTGGGCGTTCACGGAGCGCCCCTTGGTCGGCGAACGGCCGGGACAGCGCGTGGAGGGCCTGGGCGTCCTGGTCACACGCCCGCCGTACCCGGGAGTGCGCCAACGGGACGACGGGATGCGGTACGACCGTGGTCAATGGGATTCCTTCTGCTCGGTCCACGGGGTGCGACGGCGCACCGGCCGCGCGGCGGCACACGACGACGATGGCGCGAACCTGCGGGCGGCGGCGCGCGGCGGAATCGCCGATATCACCCATGGACGCCCTCAAGGACTGTCCTGCGGCAGCGCCATAATCTTAGGCAAGGCTTACCTAATCGAGACCATTTTACGACACCCTCCGAACCGACCCACCAGCAGGACCTTCAGGGGAAGTTGGCCGGTCGCGAGCGGTCGCGGGGTCGTGTCACCCGGCTTGACTTTGCTCGACCGAAAGTAGTTAGGTGAGCCTTACCTAAACTCCGCCGACGGCTCGCGGAGTTCCGTCGGGAGAGGAACAGAGACGATGGCCGAGACGGCCCATCAGGAAGCGTCCATACCGGACCCGCTCCGTACCACCGACTCACCCGGTACCTCCGACTCACTCGGTACCACCGGCACGCCCACCGCCCCGGAGGCTCCGCGCGCACCGGCGGCCCCCGGCGGCCCCGAGGCCCCCGAGGCGACCGCCTTCACCCTGGACCGGCTGACCCGCGACGTCGCCGAGATCCTCTACATCGACGCCGAGGACGTCTCCCCCGAGGAGAGCCTTATCGAACAGGGCCTGGACTCGATCCGGCTGATGACCCTGGTCGAGAACTGGCGCGCCGACGGCGCGCGGATCAGCTTCGTCGACCTCGCCGAGCGGCCCACCCTCAACGAGTGGGCCGAGCTCCTGGCCACCGGCGCCTGACGGCGCGTCACTGACCGGCCCACGGCCGGATCGACGGCCCTCCCCCACGGGGCAGCGGGCCACCCGCCCCGGACCACCGCCCATCGCGGCCGGCCGGAGGCACTTGGATCTCAACGGAGGAACACACTCATGGCTGAGCGGCTGCGGGCCGAGGGCCTGACCCTCGCCTACGACCGGCGTGTCGTGGCCGAGAAGCTCGGTATCGGCATTCCCGACGGATCGCTCACGGTGATCGTGGGCCCCAACGCCTGCGGGAAATCCACCCTGCTGCACGCGCTGGCCCGGATCATCAAGCCGCAGGAGGGCGCGGTCCTGCTGGACGGACGGCCCATCGCCGCCATGTCCCCCAAGTCGCTCGCCCAGCACCTGGGACTGCTCCCCCAGTCCCCGACCACGCCCGACGGCATCACCGTCGCGGACCTGGTGGCGCGCGGCCGGTTCCCGTACCAGAAGCTACTGCGCCAGTGGTCGGCCGACGACGATGCGGCCGTGGTCTCGGCGATGCGCGCGACCGGCGTGACCGAACTCGCCCATCGGCTCGTGGACGAACTCTCCGGTGGCCAGCGCCAGCGCGTCTGGCTCGCGATGGCACTCGCCCAGGAGACCCCGATCCTGCTGCTGGACGAGCCCACCACCTTCCTGGACATCGCCCACCAGGTCGATGTCCTCGACCTCTGCGCCGAACTGCGCGAGGAGCGCCAGCGGACCGTGGTCGCCGTGCTGCACGACCTCAACCACGCCTGCCGCTACGCCACCCATCTGATCGCCATGCGCGACGGCGAGGTGGTCGCCCAGGGTGCCCCGGGCGACATCGTCACCGCCGAACTGGTCGAAGAGGTCTTCGGGCTGCGCTGCCGGATCATCACCGACCCCGAGACGGACACCCCGCTGGTGCTTCCGCTGGCCCGCCGGTCCCGTACCGCCGAGGAGCCGGCACCGGCCCCCTCTCTCACGAAGGACCGGGCGGACGCCGCCATGGACCAGGCCGCGACAGGAGCACCCCGTGTCAGCGCGTGACCTTCTCATCGACATCGAGCCCCTGCGCACCAGCAAGGACTTCCGGTCCATCTTCATCGCGAGGGTGGTCTCCCTCTTCGGTCTCGGCATGGCGACCGTCGCCCTCTCCGCCCAGGTGTACGACCTGACGCGGTCCACGTTCCAGGTCGCCATCGTCAGCATGATCATGAGCGTCACGGTGCTGCTCGGCTCGCTGTGGGGCGGCGTGATGGCCGACCGGATGGACCGGCGCCGGATCATCGTCTGCGCGCGGGCCGCCGCCGCCCTCGCCTTCGCGGGGCTCGCCGCCAACGCCTTCACCTCCGATCCCCAGCTCTGGGCCATCTACCTCTGCGTCGCCTGGGACGGTATCGCCACCGGTGTCAGCGTCACCGCGCTGATGGCGGTCGCGCCCACCCTGGTGCGGCCCGACCAACTGCCCGCCGCCGGCGCCCTGATCTCGCTGACCGGCGAGATCGGCTCCATCGCCGCCCCCTTCCTGGGTGGTGTGCTGCTCGCCCTCTGGGGGCCGGGGCCCGTCTTCGCCTTCGCGGCCGTCACCACCGCCGTCACCACCCTGCTGATCTCCCGCATCCGGGCGCTGCCCCCCGTACCCGACGACGACGAGGAGGAGGGCGAGGAGGACAGCGGATCGCTGCTGGTCGCGTTCAAGTACGCCTGGCACAACAAGGTCGTGGGCGGACTGCTGACCCTCGGCAGTGTCACCGCGCTGTTCACCATGCCGGTCGTGCTCTTCCCTGAGATGGTCGACAAGCACTTCGGCGGCAGCGATGTGACCCTGGGGCTGCTCTACACCGCCCCCGCGGTCGGCGCGGTCATCATGTCCGCCACCAGCGGCTGGCTCAACCGGGCCGCCCGGCCCGGCAAGGTGCTGCTGGCGGCGGCCTTCATCGGCGGACTCGCGACCATCGGCTTCGGGCTCAGCGGCCATATCGTCGCCGCCTTCGCCTTCCTGGCGATCGCGGGCGCCGCGGGCACGGTCTACGAGATCCTTGAGTACGCCCTCGTCCAGCACAACACGCCCGACCGGCTGCGCGGCCGGATGGTCAGCGTCATCACCACCCAGGACACCACCGGCGACATCGTCGGAGACGTCGAGGCGGCGCTGGTGGCGAAGTGGTTCAGCCCGGCCGGAGCCGCCGTGTTCAACGGCGTCGTCTGCGCGGTGGCCGCCCTCGTGATCGCGGTCGCGGTACCCGGACTGCGCCGGGCGACGCTCCCCCAGGACACCGATGACGACACCGACACCGATGACGACTCCACGAGCGAGGGCTTCCCCGGCGACGCCGACGGCCCGGCCGCAGCCCCCCGCTCCGACGACGGCCTCACCATCAGCACCGCGAAGGCATAGGGCGCCACCACCGCGAAGGCACCGGGAATCACCGCGAAAGCGCAGGACATCAGCACCGCGAAGGCGCGGGGATCAGCACCGCGAAAGCGCAGGACATCAGCACCGCGAAGGCTCAGGGCTCCCGTGCCGCGAAGTCCCGAGCCGACCGCACCGGCGCGGTCCCGGACCACCCCAATCACCTCGCTCCGGCGAGAGAACCCCGCCCCGCCCGGGACGGGACCACGAAAGGCAGAACCCCCATGTTCCGAACCCGTGCGCACGCGACGCCCGCCGCGCGTACTCCGGGCAGCAGCCGCCCCCGTCTGCGCAGAGCCGCCGCCGGCATCGTCGCCGCGGTCGCCGTCGCCCTCACGGCGTCCTGCTCCACCACCACGGACAGCGACTCCACCTCGGCCAAGGCCAAGGACGGCAAGCCCGCCACCCGCACGGTGCAGTCGACCGACGGCCCGGTGAAGATACCCACCGAGCCGAAGCGGATCATCGGACTCTCCTACGCCTCCGCGTGGATGCTCGACGCCGGTGTGCCGATGGTGGGTGTCACCGACATCGACGAGGGCGCCCTCTCGGCCGACCAGAAGGCCGCCGTCAAGAAGATGACGATCGTCGGCGAGGGCAATGAGCTGAACTTCGAGAAGATCGCCTCGCTCAACCCCGATCTCATCGTCATCTCCTCGCCGAAGCACGTCCCCTTCAACATCGGCAAGCTGAAGCCGATCGCGCCCGTCCTCTCCTTCGCCATCGGCCAGCCGGCCGAACTGCTGCCCGCCTCGCTGAAGGTGCTCGACGCCGCCGGCGCGGCCGACAAGGGCGCGGAGTTCAAGAAGGAGTACGACGACCGGATCGCCAAGATCAAGAGCGGCTACGCCGACAAGCTCGCCAAGACCGACTTCGCGATCGTCAACTCCGGCGAGGCCGGCAAGTTCTCGGTCTACACCGAGACGTCGTGGCTCGGTGTCGTCGCCCGTGACATCGGCGCCCGGTTCGCCCCCGTCGCGGGGGCCCCGAAGGGTGAGTTCTCGTACGACCTGTCCTTCGAGCAGATCGGCAAGCTCAAGGACGCCGACGTCATCCTGGTGGACGGCGACGGCAAGGGCGGCGCTCCCGTGGCCGAGACCAAGTCCCTGATCGCGCAGAAGAACTGGTCGACGCTCCCGGCCGCGAAGAACAAGCAGGTCCACCCGGTGCCCGGCTTCTTCGTCAGCCGCTACCCCGAGGGCGTCAAGATCCTCGACCAGTTCGAGCAGATCCTGAAGTCCCTCCCGTAGTCCCCCCACGGGGTCCGTCGACCCCCCGCCCGGGTGCCGCCCCGCCGGCCGGCACCCGGGCCCTCCTCCCCCTCCCCAGTGGCGCACCCCGCACCCGCGCGCCGATCCCCCGCCGATCAGTCGTGTCCGACGTGTCAGATCCCTGGAGCAAGATCCCATGACCGAGCGTGCTTCCCAGCGGCTTCCCCTCACCGGGGCCCAGACCGGTGTCTGGTACGGCCAGCGGCTCGACCCCACCTCCCCGGTCTACAACGTCGGCCAGTACGTCGAGATCGACGGCCCGGTCGACCTGGAACTGCTGGAACGCGCGGTGCGGTTGACGGTCGCCGAGACCGAGGCGCTGACCGTACGGTTCGAGGAGGACGCGGACGGCGAGCCGCGGCAGCTCGTCGGAGCCGGAACCGGGACGCCGGAGGCCGGGGCTGAGACCGGGACCTTCGGAACGGAGGCCGGAACCGGGACCTTCGGGACCGGGTTCGAGGTCGTGGACCACCGCGGCGCCCCCAATCCCTACGCGACGGCCACCGCGTGGATGCGGGCCGATATGGACCGCCCGGCCGACCCCGCCTCGGAACCCCTCTACGCCTTCTCCCTCCACCTCGTCGGCGACCGCCGCACGCTCTGGTACCAGCGCGCCCACCACATCGCGCTCGACGCCTACAGCTTCTCCCTCGTCTCCCGCCGCGCCGCCGAGATCTACACCGCCCTCGTCTGCGGTGACGAACCCGCGCCCAGCCCCTTCGGCTCGCTCGACGCCGTCGTCACGGAAGAGGCGGCCTACCGCGACTCCGAGCGGTACGCCGAGGACCGCGCCTACTGGCTCGCCCGACTGGCCGACCGTCCCGAGCCGGAGCCGCTGAGCGGGGCCTCCTTCCCCGCGTCGCACGCCTTCCTGCGCGACGGCGCCACCCTCTCCACCGAGGCCACCACCGGACTCCTCGCGCTCGCCCGCGCCGCCCGCGCCAGTTGGGCCGACGTGGTGACCGCCGCGTTCGCCGCGTATCTGCACCGGTCCACCGGCAGCCGTGACGTCCTGCTGTCGCTGCCCGCCATGGCCCGGCTGGGCTCAGCCGCGCTGAAGGTCCCCTCGATGGTCGTCAACGTGCTCCCGCTGCGGGTCTCCGTACGCCCGGACGCGCCGCTGGCCGAGCTGGTCGCCGATGTCGCCGGCCATGTCCGCGAACTGCGCCGGCACCAGCGCTACCGCGCCGAGGACATCCGCCGCGACCTCGGGCTCGTCGGCCGCGAACAGGGGCTGCTCGGCCCCATGGTCAATGTGAAGGCGTTCGACAACGCCCTCGACTTCGCCGGCGCCCCCGGCACCGTCCACAATGTCGCGGCCGGCCCGGTCGACGACATCACCCTCGGTCTCCACCACGACGCCGCGGCCGGACGGATCCGCTTCGAGTTCGACGGCAACCCGCGGGCGTACGACGCGGAGACGCTGGCGGCCCGCTGCGCCGAATTCGCCCGGTTCCTCACCGAGGCGGCGGCCGTCGCGCCGGGGACCCCGGTCGGCCGGATCGAACTGATCTCCCCGGAGACCCGCCGGACGGTGGTACGGGAGTGGAACGCCACCGCTCACGACATCACGGACCGTACCGTCGTGGACGCCTTCGCCGAGCGGGTACGGGAGTACGGGCACCTCCCGGCCGTCGTCGCCGGGGACACCACCCTCACCTACGCGGAACTCGACGCGCGCGCCAACCGGCTCGCCCGGCTGCTCCGCGACCGGGGTGTCGGCCCGGAGGGATTCGTCGGCCTCGCCCTGCCGCGCTCCGCCGAACTCCTCGTCGCCGTCCTCGCCGTGCTCAAGGCGGGCGGCGCCTACCTCCCGCTCGACCTGGACTACCCGGCCGACCGGCTGGCGTTCATGGTCGACGACGCCCGTCCGGTGTGCACGCTCACCACACTGGACGCGGCGGCCGGCGCACCGGAGGCGCGCGGGGTGGAGACCGTCGTGCTCGACGCGCCCGACACCCTGGCCGCGCTCGCCGACCTCTCCCCCGAGCCGCCCGCCGTGCCGATCGACGGCGCCCACCCGGCGTACGTCATCCACACCTCGGGCTCGACCGGCCGCCCCAAGGGCGTCGTCGTCCCGCACTCGGCACTCGACAACTTCCTACGGATGCAGGCCGAGGAACTGGCGCTGACGGCCGGCGACCGGCTGATCGCCGTCACCACCATCTCCTTCGACATCGCGGCCCTGGAGATCTACACCCCGCTGATCAGCGGCGCCACGGTGGTGCTCGCCGACCGCGACACGGTACGGGACCCGGCCGCGCTCGCCACGCTGGTGGACACCGAGCGGCCGGCCGTCATGCAGGCCACGCCCTCGCTGTGGCACGCCCTCCTGGCGGACGGCCGGCCGGAGACGCTCGACACCGTACGGGTGCTCGTCGGCGGTGAGGCGCTCCCCGCCGATCTCGCCGAGCGCCTGGCGCGGGCCGCCCGCTCCGTGACCAATGTGTACGGGCCGACCGAGGTCACCATCTGGGCGACCTCCACCACCCTCGCGGCCGACCACACCGGCACCCCGGACATCGGCACCCCGTTCTGGAACACCCAGGCGTATGTGCTCGACGGCGCGCTCCGTCCGGCGCCGATCGGCCGGCCCGGCGAGCTGTACCTCGCCGGGGCACAGCTCGCCCGGGGCTATCTCGGCCGGTACGCGCTGACGTCGGAACGCTTCGTCGCCGACCCGTACGGCGCGCCGGGGGCGCGGATGTACCGCACCGGCGACCTGGTGCGCCACCGTCCGGACGGGCACATCGACTTCATCGGCCGCGCCGACGACCAAGTGAAGGTCCGGGGCTTCCGGATCGAGCTGGGTGAGATCGAGAGCGCGCTGGCGGCGTCCGGCGCGGTGGGACGTGCGGTGGTCATCGTCCGCGAGGACCACCCGGGCACACAGCATCTGGTCGGCTATGTCACACCGTCGTCCCAGCAGGCCCCGGCACGGCCGGGCGAGCCGGGCGGGGAAACGGACAGCGCGCCGGGCGCGGAATCGGACGCGGTCACCGGAACATCTGCCGCCGCTCTCGACCCGGCCGAGCTGCGGTGGCTCGCCGCCGAGCGGCTGCCCGAGTACATGGTGCCGTCCGCCGTCGTCGTCCTCGACGCCTTCCCGCTCACCGCCAACGGCAAGATCGACCGCCGGGCGCTGCCCGCTCCCGACCTCGACGGCCTGACCACCGGCGGAGCGCGGGCGCCGCGCGGCGCCCGCGAGGAGATCCTCGGAGGTGTCTTCGCCGATGTGCTCGGACTCGCGAACGTGGGACCCGACGACGACTTCTTCTCCCTCGGCGGCCATTCGCTGCTCGCCGCCCGGGTGATCGCCCGCGTCCGGACCGCCCTCGGCACCGACTGCACCATCCGCGATGTGTTCGAGGCCCGTACGGTGGCCGCGCTCGCCGCCCGGCTCGGTGACCGCGCGACCGCCGACCGGCCCGCGCTCACCGCCGGCGGCCGGCCGGAGCGGCTCCCCCTCTCGTACGCACAGCGGCGCCTGTGGTTCCTGGACCAGATGGAGGGCCCCAGCGCCACCTACAACATCCCGTTCGTGGCCCGGTTCGACGCGGCCCTCGACACGGACGCGCTCGACGCGGCGCTGGGCGATGTCGTCGCCCGGCACGAGGCCCTGCGCACGGTCTTCGGCGAGCACGACGGCGAACCCTTCCAGCGGGTCCTCGGGCCGGACGAGGCAGCGGTACGGCTCCGCGTCCTGGAGGCGCCCGTGGCGCGCTTCGAAGAGGTGGCCGAGGCCGCCCTCAGCCACCTCTTCGATCTCGCGGCCGAACCCCCGCTGCGGGTGACCGTGGTGCGGGACCCGGCGACGGGCGCGCACGCCCTGGTGGTGCTGTTGCACCACATCGCGAGCGATGAGTGGTCCATGGGGCCGTTCCTGCACGGTCTGGAGCAGGCGTACGCGGCCAGATCCGATGGCCGGGCACCGGAGTTCGCCCCGCTGCCCGTCCAGTACGCGGACTACGCCCTCTGGCAGCGCGCACTCCTCGCCCTCTCCGCCGACACCCTCGCCGACCCCCTCGCCGACACCGGAGGCGCTGCGACCGCCTCCCTCGCCGCCCGGCAGGCGGCGCACTGGCGGACCGCGCTCGCCGGGCTCCCGGAGGAACTGCCGCTGCCCGCCGACCGGCCGCGCCCGGCAGTGGCGAGCAACGCCGGTGGCATGGTCCACCGGGAGCTGCCGGCCGAACTCGCGGCGGGGGTGCGGCGGCTGGCCCGGGAGAGCGGCGCCAGCGTCTTCATGGTGGTGCACGCGGCGGTCGCGGCCCTGCTGCACCGGCTCGGCGCGGGCGACGACATCCCGCTGGGCAGCCCGGTCGCCGGCCGTGCGGACAGTGCCCTGGACGAGCTGGTCGGGTTCTTCGTGAACACGGTGGTGCTCCGGGCGGACCTGTCGGGCGATCCGACCTTCGCGGAGCTGCTGGACCGGGTCCGGTCGACCGATCTGGCGGCGCTGGACCACACCGATCTGCCGTTCGACGCGGTGGTGGAGGCGGTGAACCCGGAACGCTCCCTCACCCGGCACCCGCTCTTCCAGACGATGGTCTCGCACAGCACGGTGACCCAGGACATCCGCACGCTCTTCGGCCTGCCCTCCGTCGTGGACCGGGTGGATCCGGGTGTCACCAAGTTCGATCTCGACTTCACGTTCTCCGACACGGCGCACAGTGATGATCTCGATCTGGAGGTGTTCTACGCCTCCGATCTGTTCGACCGTGGGACGGTGGAGCGGCTGGCCGGGCGGTTGATCCGGCTGTTGGAGCAGGCCGTCGCCGACCCTCAGCGGCCCATCGCCGACCTGGAACTCCGCGACGCCGACGAACGCGCACTCCTCGCCGAGTGGAACGACACCGACCGACAGATCCCTCCGGCCACGGTCATGGAGATCCTCGCCGCCCAGGTCACCGCCACCCCCGACGCCACCGCCGTCATCGCCGGAGACACCCGACTCACCTTCGCCGAACTCGACCAGCGCGCCAACCGTGTAGCCCGACTCCTCACCGAACACGGCGTCCGACCTGACAGTGTCGTCGCCCTCGCCGTGCCCCGCTCCGCGGACTCCGTCGTCGCCACCTTCGCCGTACTCAAGGCCGGCGCCGCCTACCTCCCCCTCGACCTCGACCACCCCGCCGACCGCCTCACCCACATGCTCACCGACGCCGCACCCATCTGCGTCATCACGGCTCCGGGGACACCCGAGCTGCCTGGTGTGGCCCGACTCGTGCTCGATCCGGCGGACGATCTGGCGCGGTGGTCAGGCGACCCCGTCGACATCGCCGGGGTGGGCCCTGACCACGCGGCCTATGTGATCTATACGTCGGGGTCGACCGGACGGCCGAAGGGTGTCGTCCTCCACCACGGCGGACTCACCAACCTCTACCGCGACCAC
>NZ_JBIRRE010000018.1:0-110081 GCF_044333555.1 Streptomyces sp. NPDC020965 | reverse complement strand
AACGCCGCCCCCGGGCGCACCCCAGTGCAGCCTCGCACCCCCGGGCGCACCCCCCCCCCCCCCGCGCCCCCCCCCCCCCCCCCCCACACCCCCCCCCCCCACCCCCCCCCCCCCCCCCCCCCCCCCGCCCCCCCCCCCCCCCCCCCCGGCCCCCCCCCCCCCCCCCCCCCCCCCCCCCGGGCGGGGGGGGGGGGGGGGGGGGGCGCCCGCGCCCCCCCCCCCCCCGACAGGGGGCGGCGATCACGTCACACGGCGCTCACGTCACACGGCCCGGTCAGTGCCGCAGCGTGCCGCACAGATGGTCCAGGGAGAACGCGCCCGCCTCGCTCTGCAACCGCCGCTCGGACTCCAACTGCGCCAACAACCCGTCCAGCAGCCCGGTGTCGCCGGGATCCTGGAGGAACTCCAGTACTGCGCGTTGGAAGGCACCCCGCAACGTCGACGGCATGGCGTCGGACGCGTCGAAACAGATCTTCGCCGCCTGCCGGAAGAGCTTCAGGACCGCCGAGGTGCCCGCCGTATGGGGTTCCGGGCCCGTCGTGCCGTCGGCGAAGAACGGCCGCTCGGCCGGTTTCGCCGCCGCGGCCCAGTCGTTCCGGGTGTCCCGGGAGATGAGCTGCCGCATCAGCTCCCAGGCCGCATCGCTCGGTGTGAACACGGCCGCCATGTCACCGGACACCTCGAACGCCTTCCGGCCGGCGGGCAGCCCCGTGAGGAACGTCGCGGTGGCCGCGGGCAGCACATCGTCGCCGTAGTGCCGTCGGATGAAGGAACCCTGGTGCTCCAGCGTGCAGTCGCCACCGTTCAACAGGCCGTACCGGCCGCCGCCGAGCTGGTCGAACGAGGTGGAAACCGCCGACCGGCCCGCCCCGGGGCCGCCCGCCATGAGCAGCTCCCGCCACTCCAGCCAGGCCCGCCGCACCCGTGGGTCGTCCCAGCGCAACTGACCGGTCGCCCACTCCTCGTACACGGCGGGCCCCTGCCGTTGCAGCAGCAGGTCCTCGATCCAGTCAGTGCCCGGCCAGCCGGAGGTGGCGCCCGAGGCCATACCCAGACACCACC
This sequence comes from Streptomyces sp. NPDC020965, assembly GCF_044333555.1. NCBI lineage: Bacteria > Bacillati > Actinomycetota > Actinomycetes > Kitasatosporales > Streptomycetaceae > Streptomyces > Streptomyces sp. NPDC020965. The sequence goes on along the minus strand of NZ_JBIRRE010000018.1, from coordinate 109,019 downwards.
GGGGGCTCCCGGCCGTCTCCGGGGCGTTCGGGCGGCTCCAGACGATGCTCTTCAGATCCACCCGTATCGGCACCCAGTACGCGTGCTGCCGCTGCTCGCCGTCCTTGTCGCGGAGGGTGATCCTGGGCGCCCACGGGCCGATGGCCGCACTCGCCAAGTCGTCCGGCAACGGCTTCGCGTCGCCGTCGCGCGCGTACTCGGCCAACTCGCCCTGACCGTTGAGGATCGCCACATCGGGTGGCGAGTCCGTCCGCAACTGCGCCACCAGCGTCTCGCGCGGGGAGCGCGTGCCCTCGTACACATAGCGGTGCCCCGTCCGCTCGCCGATCTTCGCGAGCGTCGCCTCGAACGGCTTCTCCTCGCCGTCCGTCCAGGGCCCCAGGACCACCAGCGTCCTGCGCTCGTCGGACGAGCAGCCCACCGAGGTGACCGCGGCCACGGCGAGCAGACAGCAGACCAACACGGTGTGGATGAGGGGGCGAGATGTCGTCATGTGGTCCGCCAGTGGATAGCGAGATGTCTGCGGTCGTAGTGGAAGAGGGTGAGGCCACAGGCCAGCGCCCCCGCCGTACCGAGCGCCAGCGCCAGCACGGCGGCCGGCGTCCACGCACGCGGATGGGCACGGCTCAGGTCGGCCGCGAGCGCCTCGGCCTCCGCCTCGATCGCGTCGTCGGTCGCGATCTCGTTCCGGATCTCCTCCCCGATCCCCGTACCCGCCCCGCGCGGCACGACCGAGATCACCCCCAGGCGGTCGGCGGTCTCGCCCACGTGGCGCTGCGCCCGGTGCTGGCCGGCGACGCCGAACCCCAGCACCACGAGCACCAGCAGCACGGGCACCGCGTACACCGTCAGCAGTGGGCTCCGCACCCGGAGCTGTCCCCGGACGAAATCGAGCGTCCCGATCACCGTGAACGCGAAGAACAGCGCCACCAGCAGCGCGGCCGACGCCGTCCCGGCCGCCGGTGCGCTCCAACCCGAGAGGCCCTCGACATCGGCGCGCAACTCCCGCTCCAGCGCCTCCACCCGGTCGAGCACGGCCGTGGAGCCGGCCCCGCCCGTGCCGTCGCCCAGCAGCCCCGCCGCGTACTCCAGACCGGCCCGTCGCAGCCCGTCGCTCTCGTGGTGGCTGTTCGCCCAGTTGATCCAGTTGTCATAGGCCACGACCAGGCCCGACACCACCCGCACCTCCTGTTCCTGGGCCCGGCGCAGGGCCCTGGTCTGCGCGACGTTGTTGAGGCTCTGCGACGCCTCGGTCAGCAGCGAGGGGTACCGCTCGCCGAGTCCGACGAGATCGGTCTGCTTCAGCGGTTTCCTATCGCCCGTGCCGAGCCGCCGCTCGGCCTCGAACCGCGCCAGGGTCAGCGAGACCCGGGCATGGGTCAGTTCGACCAGGGCGGGGGCATAGCGGTCCCGGAGCTGCTCCGTACGGTCGTTGAGGGTGAAGTAGGCGGTGGCCGCGAGGGCGAGGACGGTCAGGGCGACCGCGGGCAGCAGCAGCATCCGGCCCAGCAGGAACTGGGCGGTGGACCGACGCTCACCCGCCCGGGTGAGCCCCGCCGCCCGGCGCCACAGCGCCCGGCCCGCCGCCCGCCAGGCCGCCCGCCGCCCGTACCGCCGCAGTCGGCCGAACGGACGCCCGGCGGCGCCGGGGGACGGCCGCTCCGCCCGCCGCTGCATCACTGCTCCCCGAGCCTGGCGGCGCCGTCCGGACCGCCGGCCCGACCCGGCACCCAGCCGCGGAAGAGGCCGCGGCGGGGCTCGCCGCGGCGATGGCTGAAACCGTAGGGGCGGGTGCGGTACGCGTTGTCGACCAGGGCCTCCGCCAGCGCCCGGTGCTCGGGCCGGGAGGTGAGCGGCACCTGCTCGGAGAGCCGCAGATAGCAGGCCGCGAGCTGTTCGCGGAGCGCGCGTTCGGTGAGCGGGACGGCGATGGTCTCGGGTAGCTCCGCCAACTCCGCATGGAGGGCGGCCAGCGGATCACCTGCCCCCGGCTCCCCTCCGGCGCGGCCGGGACCAGGCGCGCGCACCCCCGGCTCGGTACGGGCGGTGGCGAGCGGCTTCCTCTCCGTTGGGCCGCGGGCCGGGGTGCCCGGCGCCTCCTCCGTACGACCACGGGCAGGAGTGTCCGGCGCCTCCTCCGTACGGGCGCCGGCCGGGATGTCCCGCTGCCTGTCCGGGTTCCGCTCGCCATGGTCCCGGCCCCCGGTGCCCGGCTTCCCGACTGGATTCCCCTTGCCCTGGTTGCCCCCCTTCCCCCGGTCCTGGCTCCCGCTGCCCGGCTTCCGCCGCCGCGCGGTCGTGACCAGCCGGAGCAGCAGCTCCTGAAGATCCGCGCGGAGTCGTTCCTGCGCGTGCCGGTCGGTCAGCCCCTCCTTGAGGGTCAGCCGGTGCAGCGCCACCCATGCCCGTCGGGCCGCCGCCACGGTCGGCGGTGAACCGTCGCCCGGCGGATCGGCGAGGATGCGCACCATGGCCGTCCGGGCGGCCGTGCGGTGCCGTGAGTCCGCGGGGACCGCCCCGAGACAGTCGAGGGCCAGTTGTGGTCTCCGGTCGGCGAGGTGGATACGGGCGAGGCCGAACGCGGCGCCGCCGAGCGCGTGGTTACGGTGCCACACCGCCCCGTACAGCACCATCGCCTCTTTGGGGCGGCCGAGCATCTCGTGGCAGTAGCCGAGCGCCAGCTTGGGCGCGTACTCGCCGGGTATCGCCGCATAGACCAGGTCGAAGCAGTCCAGCGCGGGCTCCACCCGGCCACGGGAGAGGTTGAGCAGGCCCCGGTGCCAGTGGAGCCGCCAGTCGTGCGCGGCCAGGGCGCCCACGGCGGTGCGGGCCCGGGTCAGCTCCCGTTCGGCCGCGGCGTGCTCCGCGGCGGCCTCGCCGGGGTGGTCGCGGGCGATCTCCAGATGGAGCCGACAGCGCAGCAGCGCCCGTTCGGGCGACTCGTCCCAGGCACTGCTCAGTTGGAGCAGCCCGGCCGGGTCGTCGTAGGACGTCCGCTGCAATTCGGTCCAGTTCTCGTCGGCACTGTCCGGTTTGGGCACCGGCAGCCCCCGTGCCACCTCCGCCGGACTCGGCGGCCGGGCCGTCAGCCGGCGCTTGGCGTTGCCACCGTGGCGCCACTGGTCGAGCGGTGGCGCCTTGCCCAGCTCGCCGTCGAGCGCGGCGGGCGCCGCGGCGAAGAGGGGTGACGGTTCGAACGTCTCCTCGCCGAGCCGTAGCGAGCGCAACTCCCGCAGTACGCCCCTGAGCTGGACGGACATCTCCTCCGCGGTGGCGAAGCGCTCCTCGGGACGGGCCGCGCCGGCGCGGCTCAGCACCCGCCGCAGTGAGGTCGGCCCGAGGCCCGACGGGTCCTCGGGAGCCCGGTCGAGCAGCGCCTGGAGGACCGCGCCGACCGTGTACAGATCGGCGGGTACGGTCATGTTGGTGGAGGCCCGCAGCTCGGGGGCCGGATAGGTGACGGGACCCGGGGCGCCGATGCTGCGTACCCCGGCCACATCGATCAGCTTGATGCCGTCACCGCAGTGGATCACATTGGTGAGGGAGAGATCACCGTAGACGAACTCCCGCTCGACATGGAGATAGCTGAGCGCGTCCAGGATGCGCAGCCCGTAGGCGGCGATGAACTCATGCACCCGGTAGTCGTGGAAGGGCTCGATCCGGTGCGCGATCTGGTCGGCGACCCACTGGAGGGGCGCCCCGTCGGCGAACTCCATCACGATGAACTTGGCGTCGACCGCCGGATGGCCCGGATGCCGGGCGTAGTTGAAGACCTTGATGATCGACGGGTGGTTGAGGCTGACCAGCCGGAGCCGCTCCGTCAGGGCGGTCTTGGTGGCACTCGGATCGTCGGGATCACGCACGCCCTTGAGTGCCACCGCCCGCTCTTCGAGCATCTGGTCGCGGGCGAGATAGACCTGACCGTAACTGCCCTGACCCAGCCGGCCGACGACGCGGTACTGCTGGTGCAGCTCCTGGCCGCGTAGCAGACCGGGCCCCGGCGCCGTGCCGGGTGCCGCGCGGGGCGCGGATCCGGGCTCCGGTTCCGGCTCCGGTTCGACGAAGTCGTCGGGGTCCCCGACCGTGACATGGGGAAGATCGGTGAGTCCGTCGCCCGGCGGGAGCACGACATATCCCCGCGAGGCGCGCGGCGGGCCCAGCGACTGGATGGCGTCCTCGGCCGCGGTGCGGAGCCGGAAGAGGGCGTACGCGACGGCCGCGCTGTTGCGCGGGACGCCGTCCCGGCACACCTCGGCCAGCCGCGTGGCGAGCCGTCGCGACACCGGTCCCGGTTCGCCCGGCGCGCTCCGGTCCGGCTCCGTCCCGGACGCCCGGCGGCGCCTGCCCTCCAGCCCGGCGAGCACGGTCAGCCGCGCGGCGATCGCCGCCGCGCGACGCTCCGCCCACCCCTCGTCGAGCAGTTCGTCGGCGACGCGCGCCAGGAGGGGGGAGCGCGGATCGCGGAAGATGAGCAGCAGCCTGCTGTGGCCGGGCCGCAGCAGCGCGCGGAGCAGAGGCAGTACCGCCTCACCGGTCGGGGCGGCCCGGTCGACGGAGAGGAAGGCGGCGGAGAGGGGCGGGCCCTCCTCGGCTATCCGGGCCAGCAGTGCGCTGGTGCCGGTGGCCGATGTCGCCCGGTCGTCCAGACCGGCGCGGGCCGCGGTACGGGCGACGAGCTGATCGACTGTCCAGCCCGTCGCGTCGAGCGCGATATCGATCGAGCCGGCCTGCGGTTCCCGGGCCCCACCGCTCCGTACCGCCCGAGGATTCCGCTCGCGGTCGGCGAGGATGAGCGTCGAGCGGATGGCGGCCAGGGAGTCGAAGTCGTCGTCGTGCGCGAACGCCAGCTCCAGGGGCTCCGCCACTCGGTCGACGCCCGCCTCACCGGCCGCCGCGCCGGCCCGCTGACCGGTGTGGTGTTCCTCGCCGGTGCTGGTGCCGGTGCTGGTGCTGGTACGAGGGTCGGTAGGTGTATGGGTACGGGCACGGTTGCGGCTGGCGGAGTCGGTCGGGGTGCCCGTCCGGGTGCCGGACTTCGCGCCCGCTGACTGGTCGCCGTCACCGAGCCAGCTCGTCAGGGTGTGCCGCAGTCCGAGGGCCCGGTCCGCACTCCGTAGGCCGGGGTCGAGCGCGATGGTGTGCGAGACGGCGCGGGGGCCCGTCACCATCAACTCCATTTCACCCACGGGTAGATGACGCAGAATCGTCTCGGTCGGGATCATGTACGCGTGGCCCAGGGCGACCGGCATCCGCTCCGTGCCGTGCTGATGAACCAGGATGCCGATCACCCCGCCCGTACGGCTGTGGACCACTCCGCTGCCGCTGAAGCCGTGCCGCACCACATAGGGAGCCGACTCGGGGTCGAGCTGCACCCACTCGGGATAGAACCCGGGGCCGCCGCGCCCCATCAGCCGGGCGTTGATGTCCTCGCCGCCGGGCAGATCCTCCGGGTATCCGACGGTGTGCACGCGTTCGTCGCGGGCGGGGATCTGCCGGTGGAGCACGGCCGGGCGCACCGGTGGCTTCTCGACCAGTCGCAGCAGCGCGAGGTCGGCGCTGAAGTGGGAGGTGGGCGGCCGGAGATGCTCGACGAGCACCTCGGCGCGCACGGGTTCGGGCACCGCCGAGCGGGCGCCGGGGAACTCCGCGTAAACCCGCTCCAGCGGGCGGGGCGCGTCGGCGCCGGCGGAACGACGGCGCCTGGCCAGCACGACATGGGCGCAGGTGAGTACCAGACCGCCGGGCAGTAGCACTCCGGCGCCGAGCGGCGCCGCCCCGCGATGCTCCCCCTGGAACAGTCGGACCCGCCAACCGCCTTCTCGTGAACATGAGTTGGAAGTTGTCTCAGCCTCCGTCATACTCCGCAACAATAGCCACGAGGGGTGGCAATCCGCCCCCGTTGTGGAAGAGAGGGGCGCGATGAGCGCGAGTGGCGGGCGGGGCGGGCACGAGGGGGCGGAGACCGCGGGACTGGCCGATGTGATCGGCCGGATCCGCGAGGAACTGGAGACGGCACAGCGCAACGCCGAACGGAGCAGGCTCCAGTTCCTGGTGGAGCGGGTCAATGTCGAGTTCGCCGTGCAGATCCGCCGGGAGGGCAGCGGCAGCGGCGGGGTGCGCATCGGCGTGCTCACGGCCGATGCGGGGGCCGCGGTGTCCCGCGAGAGCACCCACCGCATCGAAATCGAACTGAAACCGCACGACCGGGACGACCGCCCGGAGGGGCCCGGTATCAGCGTGGGCGGGCCCCGGTAGGGCGCGCGGCCGGTTCGTCGCCGGGGGAGCCGATGGCCGGTTCCGTCGCCGTCGGGGGCGGCGAAGGCGGATCCCCCTGGACGGTACGGGGTGTTGCGCGGTGGTACGAGGCGTCGCGCGGCGTGCGCCCGGCCGGGAGCGGCGGGCAGCCGTGCCGGACCCCCGGCCGGCCAGCGGCCCGGTCAAACACCGACGGCTGGTCATAAAGACGTGCGGCGACCCCTGTGCTTCTGTTGCCCTTGCCGTCGCCGTACTCCCTGCTCCCGCCGCGCCGGATCGTGTACGGGCGAGGGCGATGCCGGTGCCGTACGCCGACGGGGGTGGTGGACATCAGCGCTGGGTCCCGGGGCCTTGCCGATGGCTTTTGCTGGGCTCTCGCGGTGTGTGTGGGCGACGGGGGGCACCACATTGGGGCCTGGGGAGGCCCCATGCCTTGGCCCACGGGGCCTGGGGAGGTTCCGCGCCTCGGCCTCTGAGGGCCTGGGCGGGCCCGCGCCTCGGCCTTTGGATGCCTGAGGAGGTTCCGTGCCTCGGCACCGCGGGATGAGGGCAGGCGCCGCGCTTCGACGCCGCGGTCTGGAGGCCCATGCCCAGACCCCCGCCCGCTCGTCCAGCCTGAGCCATCAGAAACGCCCCTGAGCCATCAGAGGACGCCCCTGAGGTGTCAGAGCCCTACTGAGCCATCAGGGACACCCCGGGCGGTCGAAGCCTATCCGGATCGCCGGTCGTACCCACCCCCTGGTGATTTCGCCGATGGGCCAACCCGGGCGTTTCACCGGGGCTACGCTCGCCGCGTGATCGACACCTGGCAGCCCACCACCACGGGAATTCTCCGACTGCCCTCCGGTCGGCTCGTCCGTGGCCGGGGGCTCCGCCGCCCGCTGCCGGAAGGCCCGGTGCCCGCCTTCGCGCTCTATCTGCTCGGTCATGAGCCGCCCGCGGTTGCGTGGGAGAGCCGCTGGCTCCGCTGGCCGGACTTTCGGCTGCCGGCGGACCGCGCCGACGCCGCGGACGCGCTGCGAGAGGCATGGACGCGGTCCGCCACCGAGCGCGTCGAAGTAGCCTGCGGCGGCGGATACGGACGCACCGGTACGGCACTGGCCTGCCTCGCCGTGCTCGACGGGGTGCCCCGCCAGGAGGCGGTGGCCTATGTGCGGGAGCACTACGCCCGGCGAGCCGTGGAGACCCCCTGGCAGCGTCGTTTCGTCGCCCGATTCGCCTAGGTCCTGTCCGGGCGATCTTGTCGGGCCCGCGACGACAGCTACGGCACGTCCCCTCGGCCCTTGGGGGCCTGGGGAGGCCCCACGCCTTGGGGGGACCCCACGCCTCGGCCCGCGGGGCCTGGGGAGGCCCCATGCCTCGGCCCTTGGGGGCCTGGGGAGGCCCCATGCCTCGGCCCTTGCGGGCCTGGGGGACCCCCACGCTGCGTTGTCGGAGTCATCGAAGCCATCGGGGTATGTCCAGTACGAGGACGACCTCCCCCTGGCTTCGCCGGGGGGACCCCCACCGCCTTGCGATTCGTCCCCTCGGCCCTTCCGGGCCTGGGGAGACCCCATGCATCTGACGCCGCGGGCTGACCCTCGAAGATCGCCCGGACAGGACCTAGCGGTCGGCCGCCTCGGAGCCGCTCGGTCGCCCCCGTCCCGCGCCCCCGCGCCCCATGGGGGGCCAGCCTCCCCCCACCGGCGGCCGGTGCGTCGCCGCCCCGCCTCCGTGTGCGGCCGGCCACCTCCGTACAGACTCCGGCCCGTACCCGTACGGTCTCCGTGTCTCCGTATCCCCATGTCTCCGCGGCCGGCCGGACTTCCTGGCGGCCGGGGACTCCGCATCGGCGGTGCCTCCCCGCGGCCGGACGCGCCGGTATCCCGTCAGACGCCTCCGCCAGACGCCTCGGTCAGACGCCTTCGCCGGGTGGCGGTGGGGACGGCCGACGCGCGTCCGGGCCGGTGGCGCGGCTCGCCAGCGCGGTGAGTGCCTTTTCGGCCTGGGCGCCCTCGACCAGACCGAGTCGGCGACAGATCGCCACCGCTTCGTCCAGACAGGCCAGGGCCCGGTCCGACCGCCCCAGCACGGTCCACGCACCGCCGAGGGTGGTGAGCGCGCGCGCCTCGATCCGCGCCAGCCCGATCTCACCGCTGAGAGTCCTGGCCTTCTCCGCCACTGCGACCGCCGCCCGCGCGTCGTCACGGATCAGACAGGTCTCGGCGATCCGGTGCAGCAGACTGGCCTCCAGGAACCGCAGGCCGAGTTCACGGCTCAGCCCCAGGCTCTGGGCGTAGCAGTCCATCGCGGTCTCGGTGTCGCCCATCAGCCGCAGGGCACCGCCCCGCTGGATGAGGATCTGTGCCTCGCCCATCCGGTCGCCGAGGCTCCGGTAGAGCTCCAGCCCGGCGGTGGTGGCGTCCACCGCGAGCGCGGGCTCGCCCAGCGTGATGTAGGAGTGGGCGAGACTGCCCAGCGTGTTCGCCTCCCCCGACGGGTTGCCGATGGTTCGCTGGAACTCCACGGCCTCCCGCAGCAGTCCGACGGTCCGGCCGCTGTGCCCACGGTGCCCGGCTACCAGCAGTGCCCGCACCGTGCGGACCTCGGCGAGCACCAGGGGTTGGTCATGCCGCTCGCACAGCTCCAAGGCCCGCTCGATGTGGTCGGCCCCCTCGGTGAACCTGCTGAGCTGCCAGAACGCGCCACTGAGCAGGTAGCGGGCGATGGCCTCGGCGTGCGGGAGGTCGGCGCTCTTCGCGCGGTCCACCACGTCCTGCCCCAACTCGACGATGTCCCGCCAGGCATAGGCCCGTTCGAGCAGCGGTTCCAGGCCCAGGAGGACGTCGGCGGCGGGTGCCACCAGCGCGGGACTCCGCAGCACGGCCTGTCGCAGGACCGGGAGCACCGTGTCGCGCTCGCGGTCGAACCAGTCGTGCGCCGCCTGCGCGTCGGCGCATTCGACCCCCGCGGTCCCGGCCGGGTTGAGTAGGGCGGCGATCCGGTGGCCGGGGCGGACGGCGCGGTAGGCGTGGTACGTCGTGGCCCGCAGGAAACCCAGCAGGTTCGCCAGGGCCGCCGTCGCCCGGTCCTCCGGGTCGGTCGCGGCGCGGAGACCACGGGCGAAGAGGCGCAGCAGATCGTGGTAGCGGTACCGGGCCGACCGGGGCGACTGCAGCAGGCCGGTGTTGATCAGCTCGTCGAGCACCTGCTCGGTGTCGAACTCGTCGAGGCCGAGGAGAGCCGCGGCGATGGGCAGCGAAATGGTCTCCGTGTCGGGAAGTGCCAACAGGCGGAAGGCGCCGGCCGCTGCGGGGGTGAGCTGCTCGTAACCGAGTCGGAAACACGCCTGCACGTTCAGCTCGCCGGTGCGCAGCCGGTCGAGCCGGCGCCGTTCGTCGGACAGCTCGCGCAGACAGTCGGCGATGGTGGTGCCGGGTCGGGCCAGTACCCGGCAGGCGGCGATCCTGACGGCGAGCGGGAGGTGCCCGCAGGTGGCCACCAGATCCCGGGCCGCGACGGATTCGGCGCGCACCTTCTCCCCGCCGACCACCGCGGCCAGCAGGTCCCGTGCCTCCTCGGGGCCGAAGGAGTCGAGCTCGACGGTGTGCGCGGGGACGGCGGTCAGCCGCGCCCGGCTGGTGACGATCACCGCGCAGCCGGGGTAGCCCGGCAGTAATCGTCTGATCTGTTCGCCGTCGGCGGCGTTGTCCAGGACCACCAGCATCCGCTGCTCCGACAGCATCGTGCGGTAGAGCGCGGCGCGGGCGTCGAGGTCGTCGGGCATACCGGCGTCGGGAACGCCGAGCGCGTGCAGCAGGTGTCCCAGGACGATCCGGGGGACCGCTGGTTTCTCGGTCACGCCCGCCAGATCGACGAAGAGCTGACCGGCGGGGAACCAGGCGCGCAGCCGGTGCGCCACATGGACGGCGAGAGCGGTCTTGCCGGTGCCGCCGATGCCGGAGATCGCGCAGATGCGCACGGCGGTACCGGCCTGGCGGGTGAGTCGCTCGGTGAGGTCGGCCACGAGGTGTTTCCGCCCCGTGAAGTCGGCGATGTCGGCCGGTAGCTGCGCCGGGGGAGGTGCCGAGCGCGGGGGCGTGCCCGGCTCATCGGCCGGGGAGAGGAGCAGGTCCGGGTCGGAGCGGAGGATCCGCTCGTGGAGTTCGCGCAGCCGTGGGTCCGGGTCGATGCCGAGTTCCCGGATGAGCACGGTACGGGTGTCACGGAACACCTGTAGCGCCTCCACCTGCCGTCCGCACTGGTAGAGGGCGCGCATCGACAGCAGCCGCAGGCTCTCCCGCAGCGGATGACCGGTGATCGCCGAGGCCAGATCGGTCACGGCGGACCCGGCGTCGCCGACCGCGAGGTCCAGCTCGACCCTGGCTTCGAGCGCGGTCAGCCACCGCTGGGTGAGCCGCTCCCGCCAGGTGTCGGCGAACGGGCCGGTCAGGCCGGCCAGCGGGATACCGTGCCAGCGGCCCAGTGCCCGGCGCAGTAGTACCTGCGCGCGCGCCGGATCGTCCGCGTTCCGCGCCTGTGCCGCCGCCGTCACCTCCTGTTCGGCGAGCGTCACGTCGACGGAGTCCGCGGGGAGCCGCAGGGCGTACGCCGATGCGCCGGAGACCAGCAGGCCGGGGCCCTCGGCGCCGCGGTGTCCCGGCTCCAGGACGGTGCGGATCCGTGAGACGTAGGTACGGACCGTGGTCGTGGCGGCTTTGGGGCAGTCCGCGCCCCACAGCCCGTCGATCAGTTCTTCGGTGGCGACCGGCTGCCCCTCGGCGAGCAGCAGCATGGCGAGTACCGCTTGCTGCTGCGGGCCGGCCAGGGGGAGTTCCGTTCGCCCGCGCCGGGCGCGTAACGGGCCGAGCAGGGTGAATGCCAGGGGGCCTGTCTCGTCCACGCGCCGAGGTCCTCTCCTTGATCCAAATCTCAAAATGGGCAGTCTGGCACGGTTGTTGATCGATTGTTGACGCTCGTCGGCGCTTCGGCCACGACTTGGCCGGTGCTGTCTCGGGCTTCGCCGCGACGGGGCGGCCGGGGGGTGCGCGTCCCCCTCCCCGGAGGCGGACGGGTCATACGCGTTGACGGGTTGTTGATCGGCTTCCAGCAGAATCGGCGGCCATGGTCCCCGGGCTCACGGCCGTGCGGTCCGGGGGAGGGGTCGCCGCGAGACCTGCGCTTCGGACTCTCCGCCGTACCGCCCCGTTCGCCCGGGACCACCACCAGAACGCGACCACGTGACACTGGAGGAACGAATGACCGTTCGCGGAAATGTCGCCCGATGGGCGGCGGGGCTGCTCGGGGCCGTACTCTTCACCGTGCTCGGCGTGGGGACCGCCTTCGCGGCGATACCCATCGGCCAGTCCCGTACCGGCAAGATGACCTGGTACAACGACGCGGGCTTCGGCGCCTGCGGGACGCCCATCGACGCCTCGACGCAGGATCTGGTCGCGGTCTCCCACCAGTGGTGGACGGCGGCCAATCCCAACAACGACGAGCTGTGCGGCGGTATCTCCGTCGAGGTCACCTACAACGGCCGGACGATCACGGTGCCGGTCAAGGACAAGTGTCCGTCGTGCAGCGCGGAGCACATCGACCTCAGCCGGACCGCGTTCCAGAAGCTGGCCGCGACCGACCTCGGCGTGGTCAACGGGATCACCTGGAAGTTCGTCCGCGCCGGCGGTGGCGGTGCCTGCGCCACGGCGCCGAACTGGGCGCCCGGCACGAACTACCAGGCCGGCACGGTCGTCAAGTACGTCAATGGACGCCACTACATCGCCAAGCATGACAATCCGGGCTACGACCCCGTGATCAGCACCTGGTACTGGGAGCCCTACACCTGCTGACCCCCCGGCCCGACCCACGCCGTCACCCTACGGATGCGTAACGTGACCATCGCCATGATCGCGATGACGCGCGAAAGGACCCGCTCGCCATATGGCGAGCGGGTCCGGTGTCCCGCGATCAGTCTCCCGACATCGCCGCGGCCATCCGCAGATGCGGAGCCGCCTCCTCCGGTCGGCCCTGGCGCTCCAGGGTGCGCCCCAGCATCAGCCGCGCGTAGTGCTCCACGGGGTTCAGCTCCAGCACGGTACGGAGCTCCGACTCGGCCCGGCCGAGCTGGGCGGAGTGGTAGTAGGCGCGAGCGAGCAGCAGCCGCTGCGCGATCTGCTCCGGAGCCTCGGCGACGAGGCCGTCGAGGATGCGGACCACGGTCCGGTACTCCTTGGCTTCGAAGAACAGCTGCGCACGGTCCCACCGCTCGGCGGCGGTGCCGAATTCGAAGTAGGTCTCGCTCACTCGCTCTCTCCTTGTCAAGAGTCCTGTTCGGTCGCTTCTGAGACCGTCAACCGAAGCGGATAGTTTAATATTCCACCAGTGTTTGGGGCGTGGGGCCGACCACGGCCGCCCGTACAGGAATAGGTTGAGCGCCATGAGCAATCTCGATCGTCAGGCCGCCCTCTCCGTCTGCGGCGGTCGCGGATTCGTCGTCGCCGAGCCGGTCCGGGAGCTCCTCAGCCCCCGCCGGGTCAGACTCGGGGAGTCCACCGAGGTCCGCCGACTGCTGCCCAACCTCGGCCGCCGCATGGTCGGCGCCTGGGCCTTCGTCGACCACTACGGTCCGGACGACATCGCCGACGAGCCCGGGATGCAGGTGCCGCCCCACCCGCACATGGGTCTCCAGACCGTCAGTTGGCTCCACGACGGCGAGGTGCTGCACCGCGACAGCACCGGGAGCCTCGCCACCATCCGGCCGCGCGAACTCGGACTGATGACCTCGGGCCGGGCGATCAGCCACTCCGAGGAGAGCCCGAAATCCCATGCGCGCTTCCTCCACGGCGCCCAGCTCTGGGTGGCGCTGCCCGACTCCCACCGCCATGTGGACCCGCACTTCCAGCACCACGCCGACCTCCCTGAGCTCACCGCACCCGGCCTGACCGCCACGGTCCTCCTCGGCTCCCTCGACGGTGCCGTCTCGCCCGGCACCACTTACACCCCGATCGTCGGCGCCGACCTGGCCCTCACCGGTGGTGCGGAACTGAGCCTGCCGCTCGATCCCGACTTCGAGTACGCCGTGCTCGCCATGTCCGGCGAGGCCCACGTGGACGGCGTTCCGGTGCTCCCCGGCTCCATGCTCTACCTCGGCTGCGGTCGCACCGAACTACCCCTGCGCGCCGCGTCCGACGCCGGTCTGATGCTCCTCGGCGGCGAGCCGTTCGAGGAAGAGTTGATCATGTGGTGGAACTTCATCGGCCGTACCCAGGAAGAGATCCAGACGGCCCGTACGGAGTGGATGGAGGGCTCTCGCTTCGGTGAGGTGCGGGGGTACGACGGCGGTCCGCTGCCAGCTCCGGAGCTGCCTCCGGTGCCCCTGAAGGCGCGGGGACGGGTGCGCTGAACTGCGTAAATGTGCCGGCCTGGTTCCCCGACCGGGCCGGCCCGCAGTGTCACAGGCAGGTCGGCGCCGGGCGTCGGGCGGAGCCTCGGGAGGGCTCGCCGAGCTGTGCGGGCTTTCCCGGGTGCGGGCGGCTGTAGGCACCGCCGGTACGGCCGCGAGATCCGAACCAGTACCGGGATCAGGCCGCGACGAGCTTCTGCTCGTGGTCAGGTGTCTTGACCTTGGGCTTCTTGTTCGGCAGCGAGAGCCGGAAGACCTTGCGCCACGCGGAGAACACTTGCTTGGGCAGCGGCCCGGTGACGTATTCCAGCTCGTACTTCTCGAACAGCGCGCGCACCTTCACCGCGACCTCGGCGTACCGGTTGCTCGGCAGGTCCGGGAACAGGTGGTGCTCGATCTGGTGCGACAGGTTGCCGGTCATGAAGTGCATGGCCCTGCTGCCGCTGATGTTCGCCGAGCCCATCATCTGGCGCAGGTACCACTGGCCGCGCGTTTCGCCCTTGATCGATCGGCGCTCGAAGACCTGCACGCCTTCGGGGAAGTGCCCGCACATGATCACCGAGTGGGTCCAGAGGTTGCGGACCAGGTTCGCGGTGAAGGTGGCGGCGAGCGTGGTGAGGAACGACGGGCCCGACAGCAGCGGGTGGATCACGTAGTCCTTGAGTACCTGCTTGCGGATCTTGCGGCCCACGGCCCTGGCCCGCGCGCGGAACTCCGGGTTCTTGCGGCGGCGCTTGTGCAGGTTCTTGCCGAGCTCCAGGTCGTACGCTGCGATGCCGTACTCGAAGAAGCAGGCGTTGATGAAGTTCCACAGCGGCTGACCGAGGTGGAACGGGTGCCACCGCTGGTCCTCGTCGACGCGCATGATGCCGTAGCCGAGGTCGTTGTCCTTGCCGATCACGTTGGTGTACGTGTGGTGCACCTCGTTGTGCGAGTGCTTCCACTGATCGGCCGGGGAGACGTGATCCCACTCCCAGGTGGTGGAGTGGATCTTCGGGTCCCGCATCCAGTCCCACTGGCCGTGCAGGACGTTGTGGCCGATCTCCATGTTGTCCATGATCTTCGCCACGGACAGACAGGCGGTGCCGATCAGCCACGCGGGCGGGAAGATCGAGAACAGCAGCACGCCCCGGCTGGCCAGTTCGAGCTTGCGCTGCACCGAGATGACCTTGCGGATGTAGGCGGCGTCCTTCTCGCCGCGGTCGGCGATCACCTCGTCGCGGATCGCGTCCAGCTCGCGGCCGAGCTCCTCGATCTGCTCCGCGGTCAGGTGGGCGGTGGGGTCGATGGCGGTCACGGTGTTCCTACCGTTCTATGTCGCAGGGGCCCGCCGCAGCGGACACACAGGTCTGGATGAGGACGCCAGGCTCGGCCTCGGTGATCTCGCCGGTGCGCAGGTCGCGGACGGCGCCCGCCTTGAGCGGCGTGACACAGCCGAAGCAGATGCCCATGCGGCACCCGGAGGGCATCAGCACGCCGGCCTCCTCGCCGACGTCCAGCAACGGCGTGGCGCCGTCCGCGTCGACGGTCCTGCCGGTGGTGGTGAACGTGACCTCGCCACCGTCTCCGGTGACGACGATGCCGGGGCGGAAGCGTTCGGTGTGCAGACGCTCTGGTACGCCGTGCTCGGTCCAGTGGTCTTCGGTGGCGTCGAGCAGGCCCGCGGGCCCGCAGGCCCAGGTCTCGCGCTCGGCCCAGTCGGGCACGAGTTCGTCGAGACGGGCGATGTCGAGCATGCCGTCTGTGTCGGTGTGCACCTCGGTGAGACGCAGGTTCTTGTCCGCGACCAGGTCGTGCAGATCATTTCGGAAGATCACGTCCTGCGGCTGTGGCGCGCAGTGGACCATGACGACGTCGTCGAACTCGGTGTCGCGCAGCATGCCCATTACCGGTGTGATGCCGCTGCCGGCCGTCAGGTAGAGGACCTTGGGGGGCTTGGCCTCCGGCAGCACGAAGTCGCCGGTGGCCTGGTCGAGCTGGATCAGCGTGCCCGGTTTCACCCTGCGGACCAGATGGTTGCTGACCCTGCCGCCCGGGATCGCCTTCACGGTGATCGTGACGCGGCCGTCCTGGCGGTTTGTCGGCGAGGTGATGGAGTAGGCACGCCACAGACGCACCCCGTCGACGTCGAGCCCGATCCGCACATATTGACCGGCCTTGTGGCCACGCCAGCCCCGTCCCGGCCTGATCACGATGGTCGCGGCGTCACTCGTCTCGGGGTGCACGGCCTCGATGCGCCCACGCAGGTCGGCGCCCGCACGCAGCGGACTGACCAGGTCGAGGTAGTCCGACGGCAGCAGCGGCGTCGTGACCATCTCCAGCAGTTTCCACGCCCTGCTGCGGAGGGCTGTACTCGTCATGATCCCAGCTTGATACGCCTCAGGGCGTAAAGTCCTACCCGTAGGGCGTGAATCTGGTCGGCTTAATTGTTCGCAGGGAACAAAACATGGGGCATGCAATCCGGAGGGCCACCGAACTGGCCCTGGACGAGACAACGGTCACCGCGCTTCGGGCCGCGCTGAAGAGCACTGCCGACGAGGTCGTCCAGGCGATCATCGACGAGGTCCCTCCCTACGCCAACGCTCTTTCGGGCCGCATGGGTGGCACCATCCGCCGATCCGTCCGCACCGCCCTGGGGCACTACTTGGACCTCGCGAGCGGTGACGCCACCGGCGGTGACGCCGGTGACGCGGCCTATGAGCTGGGCCGCGGCGAGGTGCGCGACGGCCGTTCGATGGACGCCCTTCTCAGCGCCTACCGTGTCGGCGCCCGCGTGGCCTGGCGTTGCCTGGCAGCGGGTGCCGTGCCCGCAGGTCTGCCCGCTGCCGAGGTCGCCAAGTTCGCCGAACTGACCTTCGCCTACATTGACGAGCTCTCCGCCGCGAGTGCCGCGGGCCACGCCGACGAACTGGCCGCCCGGGGCCGGGCCCACGAGCTCCACCTGGAACACCTGGCCCACGATCTCCTCGCCGGCGCGAGCCCGGACGTGCTGCTGGCCTCTGCTCAACGGGCAGGGTGGCAGCCTCCGGTTTCACTGACCGCGGTCCTGCTGCCCGCTGCCCAGGCCCGGCCTGCCTACCGCGCGCTCGACCCGGCCACCCTCGTCCTCGACGACCTGCCGGACGCCACCGGTGTGCTGCTCGTCCCCGATGCCGACCGATCACATCTCTTGAGCCGGCTGGCCGACCGCACCGCCGTGGTCGGCCCGGCCCGACCATGGACTAGAGCGTCCGCCTCGTACGCACGAGCCGTACGCGCGCGCTCCCTCTCCTCTGATGTTCGCGACACCGAGGATCACCTGCCCGAGCTGGTGCTGAGCGCCGACGTGGACGCGTTCGCAGACCTGCGTGCGCGAGCTCTCGCACCATTGCGGACCTTGCCTGTCGCGACGGCACAGCGGCTGGAGGAGACGTTGCGGGCGTGGCTGCTGCACCAGGGCAGACGGGACGAGGTGGCGGCGGCGTTGTTCGTCCATCCCCAGACAGTCCGATACCGGATGTCGCAGCTACGGGAGCTGTTTCCGGACCTCGCATCGCCGCACCGGGTCCTTGAACTGACACTGGCGGTCGGTCTTCGGGTTGGCTGACCCGTACTTCGACCGTCCACGACTGCGTCCCTGAGCGATCCGGGAATCGTGCCTCGGTCTCGGTGCCGCCGGCTTGCTCATGCGGCCCGGGGAAGAGAGCGGTGCTGGCCAGCTGAGACCGTGGGAGTGATGTGAAAACCGGACAAGGCATTGGGAAGCCGGTCGGGGGCGCTGTCTCTGAGGACCGGGGTGGCGGATACGGCTCGACCGGGTGGAGGGCGCTGTCCTGGCGCGAGCTGACCCACGGGCGCGCGGCGGGCTCCAGCTCGGTGACCGGCGGAGTGTGGGTCGCCGCAGGCTGCTCCACGACCATCGAGCAGCCGACAGGGGTGGGCCGACGCCGGCTCTACTGTTCGGACAAAATGCGGCACCCGTCACCGCAAACAGCGCCGGGCGAGCAGCCTCCCGGCCGGCCTCGACGCTGACACCTACGCACTCAAACAGGCATACGCCCTGGAGCGCCGGGTCGCGGAACTGGTGAGCCTCATCCGTCAAGGACGCCCACTCGAAGCCCTCCTGATGCTGCAAACCATGCAGAGCGACCACGCATGCGTACGCGCAGCCGTGGCGTCGACCGCTCCTACCTCTCCCGCATCGTCAGCGGCGAACGCAGCCCCTCCTGGAACGTCACCCGCGAACTCGCCCTCGCCTGCGACGCCGACCCTGTAGAACCACGCCCCCTGTGGGACGCGGCCCGCGGCCTCACCGCAGCACAACCCACCGGATTCCACGCCGCCCTTCGCGGCATGAACCTCGCAGCCGGCCGCCCCACCCCCACCACCCTCCGCACCAGAACCGGCAACGCACTGTCCGAAGCCGACGTCACCGGCCTCCTGAACGGCACCCACGTCACCGAATGGCCCCTCGTCGCCCGCCTCATCACCGCCGTGGGAGCCCACACCGACACCATCCACCCCCAACGAAACCCTCCCGTGACCACCCCAACCCGCCAACCAACCCCACCGCACCCCACCGAGCCCCTCCACCTCCTCATGCCCCCCGCCTTCGAGGCATTCCACACCCTCCACCACCCCCTCTACCTCAGCTACGCCCACGCGCACCTGAACACCAGGGCGGCACAGACAGCCGTCCGTACGGCCTTCGGAGTCATCGCCACGCACTGGCCCTATGTGCTTCCTCCACCTGGAGAAGAGCAACCCGGACATCGACGTCGACCTCGAGAACGGCCGCCGTGAAGAGGTCATCCAGCGTCCTCGTCGGTACCGTCCTGTCCACGGGAGCGGGCGATCCGGCGCAGCCGATGGTGCCGTCCGGGTCCGGCCTCGGAGATCGCCTCGCCTACCATTGCCCGTACCGCATCCCGTACGCCGCGCAGCGCTTGGCCGCGTGCGGGTCCGGCGCCGGGGTCCGCACGCAGTTCCTTGAGCAGCGCCCAGCACAGCAGCAGCATGACCACCGCGAAGGGCAGCGCCACCAGGATCGTCGCGGTCTGGAGCGAGGACAGCCCGCCGGCCACCAGCAGCACGGCCGCCACCGCCGCCATCAGTACGCCCCAGACGACCACGAGCCAGGTCCGCGGCGTCAGCGCGCCTCTGCTGGTCAGCGATCCCATCACCAGTGACGCGGAGTCAGCGCTGGTCACGAAGTACGTCATCACGAGCAGCATCGCCACCCAGGACGTGACCGCCCCCAGTGGCAGCGCGTCCAGCATCGCGAACAGCGACGCCTCTTCCCCCTCCTTGAGCTTCGCCGCCATGTCGACCTCGCCGGTCGCGTCCAGCCGGATGCCGGTGCCGCCCATCACACAGAACCAGACGACGGTGGCCCCGCTCGGGACGAGCAGCACCCCGATCAGGAACTCCCGGATGCTCCGGCCCCGGGAGATGCGCGCGATGAAGGTTCCCACGAACGGTGCCCAGGAGAGCCACCACGCCCAGTAGAAGATCGTCCAGGAACCCAGCCAGGTGCTGTCCGTGAAGGCGCCGGTCCGGGTCGCCATCGTGACCAGCTGGCTGACATAGCCGCCGAGGCTCGCCGGGATCGCGTCCAGGATGTAGACGGTCGGTCCGAGCACGAACACGAAGAGCATCAGACACGCCGCGAGGACGATGTTCATGGTGCTCAGCCACTTCACGCCCTTGTGGAGTCCGGTGAACGCGGAGATCACGAAGGCCGCGGACAGGGAGACGATGATGAGCAGTTGCACTGTCGTCGAGTCCTCCACACCCGCGGTGAGGTTGAGGCCCTTCGCGACCTGGAGGGTGCCCACCCCCAGGCTCGTGGCGGTCCCGAACACGGTCGCGAACACCGCCAGCAGGTCGATCAGCTGACCGGGCCGGCCGTTGGCCCGGCGTTCCCCGAGCAAGGGAACGAACACCGAGCTGAGCCGGTTGCCGCGGCCCTTGCGGAAGCTCGCGTAGGCGAGCGCGAGGCCCGCGATCCCGTAAATCGCCCACGGAGTGAGCGTCCAGTGGAAGAACGAGTACTCCAGCCCTGTTCCCGCCGCCGCGCCGGTGCGCGGCTCCACTCCGCTGCCCGGGGGCGGTGCCAGATAGTGGGTAAGGGGTTCACCGACGCCGTAGAACATCAGGCCGATCCCCATGCCCGCGCTGAACATCATCGCGATCCACGCGAGATTGGTGAACTCCGGCTCGCTGTCGTCCGTGCCGAGCCTGATCCGACCGTAGCGGGAGAAGGCGAGCAGGACGCACAGGACGAGGAAGGCGTCCGCCGCGATCACGAACAGCCAGGCGAAGTTCCCCAGCACCCAGTCCAGGGCTGAGCTGGACGCGCTGTCGAAGGACTCCTTCCCGATGGCCGCCCACGCGACGACGCCGAGGACGACCGCGACGCCGACCACCACGACCACCACGTCGGGGGATGTGTCCCGGCCGTCGGGGCGGTGGGGCTCCTCCGGCCGCTCTGACTCTTCGATCGATTCACTGCTCACCGGGGTCACTATGGCGGGGAAAAAGCCGTCATGTACCCATGGCACGCCGGTTACCCCACCCGTGCGGATTCCCACGTTCCCCGGACCGATACCCATGGTCGCCGTCGCCGTCGCCGTTGCGCGGGTACGCGGTCGCCATCCGTGCCTGTCTCGACAGCGCCCCCGCACCTCACTCGCCCGAAAGGGCTCACCTCGCCCCTCGTGGACGCCATCCCGGGCACCGGCTTCGGCTGGTACTGGCCGTACGAGAACCGCTCCACGGTCACGCACCTCCTCACCGCTCCGCCTTCGTGGGCCGTACGACCACGGCCCGCGCGGTCGTGCCCAGGCGGGTGCTCCATGATCACCCGTGAACTGCCCAGTGCCGGAGTGGCTTCCCGTGCGCCGGGACGTGAACGGCTCACGGAGCAGTAAGGTCCGGGCCGCCAAGGTGGGCCCAAGTGGAGTTGCGTACAAGGAGCGGCTGGCCGCCGAGGAGAAGGCGAACGAGTAACTCGGGGACTTCCGCGCCCAGGCCCTCGCCCGGCTTGCCGCTCAGTACGAGGAAATCGTCCACCTCCGGGCCACAGCCGCCGGAACGGCATCCGTGACACGACTTCCCGCAGCCCGCTCCGCCGTGATCGGCTCCTGCAGTGACCGACATGACGAGAGGAGTCGGGGTGATCTGGATCACGATGTCAGTAGCTCAATGCAACACGCCAGGGAGTCTGCATTGCGAATCCAGCGCTCACTCCGGCCCTGCTCAATCGCAACACGCAGTCCACCGCACACGGTCTCTGCGGACACAAGGCACACTTCCCTGACTCACCTCGGCGAGGCGGGGCCGAGCCTGCTGATGCTGATGGCGAAGTCCCGGCACAAGAAGCCGGAGAATGTACGCCGCTACTTCAAGCCCTCTGCCGAAGCCATCGCTGAAATCACCAGTCTGCTTGCGCCGGGCGACAGCAGACGCTGATGGGACTGTCGCCCCCCACCGGTCGGCGACGTCATCGGTCCACCACCCGAATGCGGCGGGCTTAGCGAGAATCGTAGGCGGTCTCTGTCTCTTCGGTGTCCCGGTCCTCGACACGCGCTGACTCTCCCAGCGCGGGGGCTGTTACCTGTGTCCGCGCGCGACGACCGAAGAGGCAGCCGACCGCGGCGATCACCGCCGCAGTTCCGGCTACCAGCAGCACTGCGCGGTGGTCCACGAGGGCCAGCAGGCCCGCTCCGGCGGCCAGGGCAATGGCATTGGGGGCAAAGAGAAGGGTGTTGGCGGTGGCTGCCACTCTGCCCACGAGCTGGCCCGGCGTCTCGCGTTGGACGGCTGTCATGGCTGCGATCAGCACACAGGGCAGCCCCGCGCCGATCATCGCGCTGGCAAGCAGGACCACTGGCACCGAGGGGACAACGCGCAGAGCAACGCCCACCGCGAACAGCATGATCCCGGCTGCGGCGAAGACCCGTTCGGGCATCCGCCGCAGCAGAGCACCGGCGAACAGCCCGATGACCACGGAGCCGATGCCCTGCACGGCGTAGAGGACCCCGGCGAAGGCGGGCGGACGGTGGAGACCACCATCGACCACTGCATACACCGACGCTCCGTTCAGCCCGGCCACGCCCATAGCCGCGGCCCCGGCCAGCACCAGCCGCCACAGAACCGGGTGATGTCGCAGATAACGGATTCCCTCGACCGCCTGAGTGCTCCATCGTTGGGCCTCAGCCGGGCGGGGCGCGGGTTCCGACACGCGCATGAGGGCGAAAGCTATCGCGGCAAGCACGAAGGTGACCGCATCCAGCAGGGCCACTGCTGTGCCGCCGAACTGGACGAACAGAAGCGCGCCCAGAAGTGGGGCGACCAGTTTCATTCCCTCGTTCGCCGTCATCCGCAGGCCGTTGAAGTCGCCGCGCAGTGTCTCCGGTACAGCGGTCGCTACCAGTGCGGCCTCTGCCGCATCCAGCAGCACCGAGCTGGTGCCGTACACGATCAATACAGCAAACAGAATCCAGATCTGGTCGCTGGAACGGACGGCGAGAAGCGGCAGCAGAACCACGGCCATGCCGAGATTGGTCCAGATCAGCAACGGCCGCCGGCGCACCCGGTCGGCCAGTGTGCCGATCAGCGGGCCGAACAGAATGGGCGCCCATACGCAGAAGGTCGTCAGGGCAGCCAGACTGTCCGACCCGGTGAGTGACTTGGTCCACACACCGGCTGCCAGGGCCATAGCAGAGCTGCCGAAGCCCGAGACCACCACACCGCTCAGGTAAAACACCACATTGCGGTCGCGTAAGACCCGCCCTCCGCCCCAGCCCATCCCCTTACCCCTTCCGCCGCCACGAAGACCCAGGCGTCCCTCGCCCGGCGTACGGAAAGCATTGTGCCCGCAGCACCAGGGCGGAGGCAGGCCGCGCCTGTACCGATGGGATCAGCCGCAACAGCCAACCGCTCTCTTCGTCACTCCTCGCCGGGGGTTGCCGGATCGCGCAGAGGGCGCAGGCCATCCAGCAGCTCGGGGAGCTGAAAAGAGTACCGGCCGAGCATGTTGAGCCCCTTCGCGCCCGGCGACACGGCGGCGACACCGAACAGGGTGCCCGGGGAGGCCGCGGCCTCCGACCTGAGCACCGGGCGGACCAGCGCCCGGAGGATGCCGGCCTCCAGGACCTCCCCCGCCCAGTCCGCGGAATCCGGCACCAAAGCAAAGACGAGTTGAGCGCGTTGCGCGAAATCCGGCGTTGTGTAGTTCTGCGTGATGGACGGGTGGACGAAGCTGACCCGTTTTTCAATCCGGTGCCCCCTGGAAGAACTGCGTTCCGTACGCTCACTGCGGCTGACAGGCGGGGTGGCACAGGCTGAGCGGATCCGGCCACGGCCACCGGGTGGATCAGCCGTTGGCCAGGGTCATGAGGAATTGTGTCTCCGCATCGTCTCGCCCTGAGCACAGTCCGGGGACCGCGTTGGGGGCGGCCAGGGCCCGGCACCAGTTCAGCAGACGGTGAGGAGACAGGTCAGGGACCAGCGCCGCCAGCTTCTCGATCCTCTGCTCCAGCAGGTCCGGATCTGTAACTCCGTCGAGCACCCAGTCCACAGCGTCGAAGTCTGGGTCGCCCCACGTCGGCCTCGGGTCGATCGCCACCATGCGGGCGTCCGGACCCGACAACACGTTGGCCGGATGGAGATCGCCATGCACGAGTCCAACGGGCCCACTGGCGGCAAGTTCCAGGGCCGCTGCTCTGGCCTGACCCAGCGCCGTTCGGATAGGCCGGCCGCTCACGCGGGCGGCCGCCAGCCTGCGATCGGTCAAGTCGAACAGGAAGCCGATCCGGTGTGAGAGAGGCTGCAATACCGAGTGTTCTCGCGGCACGGGAGGCGAGACCCGCAGGTCTCGCAGCAGGGCCGCGACCTCAGGCACGTTCCAAGCGAGCTGCCGCACCGGCACTCCCGGTTCCACGTTCTCCAGCAGCAGGGCCCCCGCAGCGAGGTCCACCGCCAGCAGAGTGACAACCGACGGCGTATCAGCCCAGGCTCGCAGGGCTTCCGCCTCCTCGCGGGCGATCAAGGGCTCCGGCGTGAGCTTCATCCACACCGAGGCGCCCGTGTCTCGCTGCAAGCAGCGGAACACTCGCGAGGTGCCGCCGCCCCCCGCCGCGACAAGATCCAGATTCCAACGAGCAGCGAGTTCATGGACGAGCGTCGGCAGCCCGTCACACCAACCAAGCACGTCAGCGCCGAACCGAACGACGAACCGGTCCCGGACCTCCGGCGCGACGCAGACCAACTCTCTCACCACGTCCCCCCAGATGGCCGATGCAGTTCCTGCGCATCCTATGAGCACGGTCCACGCATGCCCACACATTTCACTGTCACGGAGCGTGAAGAGAAATCGAGCCGAAGCACCAGCGCCCCCGGCCCGGAGCGAACATGCTCCTCACGCACGTCGGCGGCACAGGCGCGGCGCCGTTCTACGGCCTCAGGCCGCTGGAGTGGTGCTCCCTGCTGGTCATGGATCCCCGCGGGGAACCGGGGGAGCCCTGCGGGTTGTACCACGCGGGACCAGCACACGAACGCCGATCTCTTCCTCCACGTCATTGAGATGGGCTACACCGACCTATGCGTCATCGCGGTGACGGCCCCCTCGCTGGTCGCGTCCTCACCGGTAACAGCGACGGGTTCTGGGGTCCCGACGTCTCCTCCGCCATCGGCTTCCTCGACTGGTACGAACGCTGTCTCAACCACATGAACGCCGGGCGCGACAACCAGGCCCCGGAATGCACCTCACCTCAACTCCGCGCCCACCCGAACCGACATCGCACAGCCCCGAAAATCTGACCTCCCGCCATCACTCCGCCGAGCAGGTCACCGCTGTGCCTCAGGATCGCTCCCGGGCCGACCCACAAGCAGAAGTAGCTGCCTGCTGCCAGCACTCTCCCAAGGTGCCGGCAGCATCTGGCCATCGCACCACCGCGCTCAAAGAAGCTGGACCGCCCCCAGCCGGCACGGCACCCCACGACGCCCCTGACCCTGGTGCAAGTGACCGCTGCCACCACCGTGACGTGGCCCGACGGTCGATCGAGGCAAGGCGGTCTGTGACGCCCCTCCGGTCGGTGGTGGCGAATTCTCAGTGGGTGGGCGCAGGGGGCATGCAGCCCGTCTCGGGGTAGTGGCCGTTGACGTTGGCCCAGGTCTGGGAACCGCTGACGACTCCGGTGACACAGGAGGTCCTGCCGATCCAGATGCCGTAGGTACTGCCTTTGGCCCTCTCCATGGAGGTTCCGATCAGCAGCTGCTCGACGGACACCTGGGCGGGGGCGGCGAGCCTTTCGAGTACGGGCCGCACCTGCGAAGGGCTGATCCGGCCGTTTCGGCGCAGCTCCTCCAGTGCCTGTTCGACGTGACCTGCCGTTCGGCGGGCCTGCGTCTCGTCCTGCGGGCTCATCTCGCCGGGCCGCCGCGCCCGGCTGTTGTCGGCGTAGTTCGGTGGGGCGTCGGGCCCCGGCGTGGCCCGGCTGGAGGTACGGGGGTCCGGCTCGACGGATGCGTTGGCGCCGTTGAGGTTGACGAACAGGTCGTCCGTGGATGTCCCGCACCCGGTCACAGCGAGCGCGGTGACCGCGATGGTGATGGTGAACTTCCGTAAAGGCATGGACCCATCCTCGCGCCCTGGCGCTGAGAATCCATGACTGTCGGCGCGCTCACCTTCGTTCCGGGGGAGCGATGAAGTGCACGGGGACCCTCCTCCACACCAGCCCAGGGGCACTTCTCATCACGCACAGAAATCACATGCGCCACAGGGGTTGCTCGCGTCCCAATCACCGTGGTGATATGCCAGCCACCTTTACCGATGCGGGTTCGATGCCAACGGCACACTCCGTCAGATGTAAGGCCCGATGGAGGCCGTTCGCACCCCCACTCAGCCTGCCACCATGAGCGAGGAGTGCGAATGAGACGCAGCCGACGACGGCTCCGCTGGAATGCTCTCGGAGTTCTGGCCGCCTGCCTGATGGCGCTGAGTGTTCTGGCGGGCCAGCTGGCAGCCGCGGACTCGAACACGGCGGTATCCCGCGGAGGCGACCCACCGCGCCTGGGGGAATCCGTGCGCGCGGGCATCGCCCATCAGGCCAGAGAGCCACGACGCGAGGACGCCGCCTCGCCCGACGTCATGGCCCCAGCGGCACCTGTGGCAGGTCCGGTCGCCGCGCTGCCCCGGAAACACGACTTCCGTGCTCTGCCTCCGGGAAACAGGAACAAGGAAGACAAACAGAGCTGCGACAACGTCAGAAAGAACCTGCGATCGTTGTCGGCCCAGGGGAAGAAGAGTGTCACCTGCTTCGAATGGGGAACGGCTGAGAAAAGCGACACGGCCAAGCTCCGCGACACCATCGCACCATCCGGGAACGGACATGTGTGGTGCGAGGACCAGCCGCGTGACATCACCTATGTGACCCGGACATCGATCTGCGAACACCACAACCTGATCATCATGATCGTGAACACCCTCACGGGCATGGTGCTGGGCAGCGTCCACGGCCGGGTCAAGCAGGAGATCAACACCAGCGCCAGCCAGACCCAGTTCGACGACTACTTCTACGTCACGGTCGACGCCGTCACCAGCATCGCTGAGACAGGCATGACCATGAAGGTGGAATCCGAATGCGGACCGGCCAGTCAATGCAGCCAGGGGACGGGCCCCTGGGTCGGTCACCTGCCCATCAGTACCGGCCTCTCCCTCGACGGTATGTGGCTCAGGTCCTGGACCGGAACCACCAACCCCGAAGAACTACTGATTCAGTACCACCTGCATGTGGTCTTTCCCGGCGCTACCTCCGGATCGACAAGCTGGGGTCTGGAGAGCAGAGACTTCACGCTCAGGTGCGACAACATCATCACCAGCTTCGCGGGCTGCGTCGTGCCTCGGTTCACACCGACGTTCACCGTCTCGCACGCGTACCCGGCCGCCCGGGAATACATTGGACGCGTACAGCACTCACTGAGTTCGCACCTCGGCTGGGAAGGGCGCGGAAGCCCTCTGCATCGCGAGGGAGACCCCGCCGTGGCGAACGCGAACCGGAACAAGGTCTGCGACTCCACCTGGGTGAAGGAGGACCGCTTCGGCGGGAAGCCGGCCGGAGACCCCTTGGCTATCGAGTGCGACGAATGGCCCTTCGCCGCCACAAAGGAGAGCGGAGGCCAGATCGGGATCGGCTCCGGCAAAGAATGTCAGCAGTGGACGATATGGCCCGGCGGCACGGGAGAATGGAAGACCGTTGACTTCCCCGCACCGGCGTACGCGGCGCCCCACGGCACAGCGGCGTGCGCCCGTGCCAGCATGCCCAGACGCGACAACGGAGGCGTCGGCGGGGCGCTGAGCAGCTTCTACCAGACAAACCGGGTGCTGAACAACGATCCCTTCTGGGTCGACTCCGGCGCCCAGTACATCAACACGCCCCAGAAGACGCACTCCCCGCAGACGTGCACGGTTCGGACCCCCGCCGTCTCAGCCGTCCAACCGGCCGCGTCCCCGCAGAGCACCTTCTCCAACTACGCGTCATCCACATCATCAGGATGGACCGGCGGTGACTCCACCTACTCCGTCAAACTCCCCGACGGTAGGCTGCTGTGGCTGTTCTCCGACACCTTTCTGGGGCCGCTCAACCCCAATGGGACACGCCCGATCAGCGCACCATTCGTGAACAACTCCTTCGTCATGCAGGACGGATCAAACCTCACCACCATCACGGGCGGATCTGCGGCGAATCCCAAATCGATCATGCCTCCGGAATCAGCCAATCACTGGTTCTGGCTGGGAGGAGGGAAAATCACCACCCGCGGATCTGCAAACTATCTGCAGGTGATCTTCCATGAGTGGCACAAATTCGGCGCTGGCGTCTGGGACTTCGCACACAAACGCAACGTCGTCGCCACCTTCTCGCTCTCGAATCTCACGGCACCCATCTCCGTCGAGCCCCTCCCGTCGACACAAAAAATACAATGGGGATCCGGCATCACCCCATCCACCGTCTCCGGAGACGGCTACACGTACATCTACGGCGTCGACGATGCCGGCTACAAAAAGAAGATGCACATCGCCAGAGTCAAGGGCGGCGACCTCAGCAGCGTATGGGAGTTCTACGACAAACCCAGCAACCGCTGGGTCCTCAGTGAAAATCAGGCAGCACCCATCCTCACCGGAGTCTCCAACGAATACAGTGTCACCCCGTGGAACGGCCAGTTCATCCTGTTCACCCAGAACAGCAATGAAGCCTTCAGCGCCCAGACCCACGCCTTCGCAGCCTGTGACCCGGCCGGTCCCTTCCTGAACCAGACCCTCGTCTACACCATGCCCGAGACCGGGCCGTGGGGAAGCTACCAGGACTCCGACGTCTTCGCGTACAACGCCCACATCCACCCCTCCCTCACCCGCAACGGAAACAACTTCACCTTCAGCTACAACGTGAACAGCATGGACAACAGGGTTGACCCCCTGGGAGCCCACTACCGGGATCCGAGCATCTACAAACCGCGATGGGTGTCCTTCACCCTGAACTAGAAGAAAGCCGCGCTACCCGCTGAGCGACCGTCCGGCCATCGGCGTTGAGAGAAGGCCACGTGCCGGGCAGGGGCCGGGGGCTGCGGTACGCACCCCGGCCCCAGCACAGGTGCCCCCTCACCCCAGCCCTCCGCAGGCCCAACGAGTCACAGACCCTGACACGGCATCGGCCACAGCGGGGACTGCCCACCTGCCACCGGCACAGCGAACGTGAGCCCGAGTCGCACGCCGACTCGCTGCCCGGTGCACAGCGGCCCCGCCCTCGATGCACCGTGGGCCATCCGGGACACAGGCCGCTCCGCCTAGGAGAGTATCGAGGGCGGCGAGACCGATACGGACGCGGGGGCGGGGATCCTGCAGCCCGACGGTGCGCCGGTGACTACCCTCGTCGGCCACGGGACCGTAAAGGGCATGCACGGGCCGACACCAGCGAACAGCCATCGCGCAGGACCATATCGAAAACGCGACCCTCCCACAGGCAGGCAAGCGGAAGAGACCACCCGAAGCGCCGCTCGACGACACTCCCCGCCGCGCCCTACCGCCCAGGTCGGTGAGCATCACGCGCCGGGCGGGTGCGGCGACCGAGGAGGCTCGCACTCCCTTCGGTGAGCGGCTGCGGATGATCACGAGACAGTCCCCGCACCAGTGCTGGTGCGGCGACTCATGGTTCAGGGGCACGTCGTGCTTCGGCGGCGGGAAGGTGATGCCCTCGCCGGTGCACGCGATCGCCTGGAACTCCTCGACGACACCGCCAGCCGGCTTGTGCAGGATCGTCTCGTCGGGCGTCAATCCGAAGCCGGGAACACCCTCTGCGATGGCAAGCATGGTCAGTCCACCTTCTGCTGGCGGCGGTGACTAGTGCCGCATCAGACAACGTTTGCCTGGTCGTGGGAGACTGCGCCGTCGACTGGGGGAGAGTGTGGCCGTGGAGACTGCCAACCGCGTGCTGACGGCGGATGTGATCGCGGCACTGAGGTACTGGCCCGGTGTCATATGGGGAGGTCAGAAGAATCCTCCGGACCCAGTGGACGTGACTGTCCTGCCGCCCTTCTTTAACGAGGTGCTGCAGGACCTTCCGTGGTGGAACCGCGACTGGAAAGTCGACCGGGTCCAGCCGGGACTTCCCGCAGAGACCGGGGATCACCGCTGTGATCCCGCCGTAAGGTTCACAGAGGTGTCGATCCCGGGAACGGTCGCCTCCGGCAACGGCGAGAGCCTGCCGTTCGTCGCGAAAGTCGGGTTCACGGGCGACCGGCTGATCCGCTTCCAGGTCAAGATCGGTGACGTTGTCATCGGCCCGGCTGTTGCCCCTGCCGGGCGGTCAGAGCCGCATCCGTTCGGACGGATGCTTACCGGCTTGATGAACCTGCGCGGGATTCCGGTCAGGGAGATGGCCAGGGCCGCCGGACTGTCGATGTCCACCATCCACATGCTCCGTCGCGGGCACAACCCGAATCTGCTGCAGGCCCGCCTGATCGCCGGGATCCTGGACATGTCCGAAGCGGACGTCAGGGTCGTTGCCGGACTTGACGACGGCAGTACGCAGTAGCTGATAGGTGGCGGCGTCACGATGCGGCCTTGGCGCTGCGTCAAGCGACGTTCGCCTTGGTAACCACTTTGCGTAGGCGCTCGTCCGCGGCGTGCTTGTTCCGCCAGATGATGTAGCGGCGATCATGCTGCCCTGGGCCTTGTGACTGGCATGGTCGGTACCGTCGAGGGCGAAGTAGCGCAGAGCTGTGAACTGGGCCTCGATCCGGTTGAGCCATGAGCTATTGGCCGGGGTGTAGGCGATCTCGACGTTGTTCGCCGCCGCCCACGTGCCGACTCGCCGGCAGCGCTTGGTCGTCAGGTGCGGCGCGTAGTTGTCGCAGACGATCGCGATGCGCACGTCCGCCGGGTGCAGCGAGCGCAGGTAGCGGCAGAACTCCACGAACTTGGACCGGTTCTTGGTCTTCTTGATGTGGCCGTGGAGCTGGTCCTTGGCGAGCTCGTAGGCGGCGAACAGGTGCCTCACCCCGTGCGGGCGGCTGTAGGTCGCCCGTCGGCGGGGCCGGGGTTCACGCCCGGGGTCTTTGTGTCGCCCGCCGCGTTCGGCCCACTGCCAGCCGGGGTGGGGCTGGAGATTGAGCGGCCCGAACTCGTCGAGGCAGATCACGACTTCGGGCTCACCTTCCTCGGGTATGACCTCGCTGTCGGCGATCGCGTAGAGGTGCTCGACACGCGCCTTCTTGGCCGCGTGGTCCGGGTCACGGGAGGTCTTCCAGGTCTTCACGCGTTGTCCCCCGGCGGATGATCCGCAGCAGCCGTCTTCCCTCGTCGTCATCGATCTCACGGACCTGCACATGTTCAGCCACGTGATCATTCTGGCCGCCGGCGCAGCAACCGGGCGACACGTCACGACGGGGCGAACGTTGCCTGATGCGGCACTAGGCCCCAGCAGAAACGGGGTGGGAGGCAGCTCAAGCCGCGCGCCGGTGTCGGGGCCAGCGTATCGGCCTCCGCAGGAGCAGTAGCTGCCCTCATAGACGTAGCAGTGACGGAAGTGCCTGCCGTGCGGATGCCCGGGAAGAGGATGCACATCCACGAATCTCTCCCCTCCGGGCCCACTTGCCGGGGACACAGCCCTTGCCCGCCGTAGGCGGCGCGGGAGTCGGGGTACGGCCATGTTTACGCGTCTTCACCGGGGTCCGGGCGGCGGGATGATGTGATGGTGACGGTCAGGTACGACTCGCCGGGACCCGGCGGACGGATCCACGAGCGGGTGACGAAGCTGTGCAGTGGTCCTTCCATCAGGGCGGTGCGTGGCAGGGTCAGTCCCAGAGCCCGCTCCAGGGCCTCCAGCGCGCCTCGCGCGCCTGGCAACCCCCGGGCCGGGGTGTTCGGTTCGTCCTCCCAGGGGTCCTCATCGCCCCGCCACTGACCGGTCGTCCCGGGGAAGTCGTCGAGGGACAGCCACGGCGGTATCTCCTCGGTCCAGTGCGGGTCGACGTCCCTGGCCGTCACGGAGAACGCGCACACCTCCTCTCCGTCGACCCCGACGGAGAGATGAAAACGAGTCCGGGTCCGGTCAAAGGGGTCGACGCTGTGCCAGACGACCACCGCCCTGGTCCCCGCCGACGCGGCAGCGGCCGGGGAGACGAAACGCCCCTCGACGAAGCCCCCGGGGGCGCCGTCGAAGGCGAAGCTCCACCCCGGGGCCGCCTGCCCGATCCAAGCCAGAGCACGGTCGTCGTACGACGTACTCCCGAGCGCCAGGCCCAACCGGTGGTCCGCGTCCCACCTGCGCAGGGGCGGATACAACCCGTCCGGCCCGGGACTCACCTCCCGCCTTGGCCGGCCGCCGGGCCCGGGGCCGCCCCCGCCGGGATCCTTCAGACGGGCCGGCAGCCCCGCCGGATCAGGGTCCGCGACGAACACGACCCGATACCCCCCGCGGAACCCGTCCGGCACCTCGTCCTCCAGCCAGGAAAGACCCAACGGATCATCCCCCGGCACCTCCCCGACAGGCCCCGGGGCCGTGTCGGGCAGCTCCCGCTCCGGCCGCGCGAACTCCCCCCGCGGCAGGGCCAGCAACAACCGCCCCCGCTCCGGGGTGATCACCGGACCCAGTACCGGATCCGCGAGCAGTCCCAGCGGTGCCAGATGGTCAGAGCCCAGGGGCCGCCAGTGGGGGAGCGCGGCCCATAGCAGCCGCCACGCCTCGTTCCACCGGCCCCAGCGAGCCAACACACGCGCCTCATCGGCCGCCTCCCCGAGCGGCCCTGCTGCCGTAAAGCGGTACGTCCCCTCCCGCGCCGCCCGCAACGCCTCCTCCGCCCTCTCCAGCGCCTCGGGCGTCGTACAGCGGGCGAACAGCGCCCACGAACGGCCGGCATGACCGTCGTCGCCATGCCGCTCGGTGGCGGCGAAGCCCGCCGCGGCCACCGGCAGCAGATCAGGGGCGTACACCGGGTCGACCGCGAGGGCATCGACCGAGAACACTGGGCTATGGGCCGCGAGCAGACAGTCCACCTGCCCCCGCAACAGCGCGGCCCTCGACCGGCCGTACTCCTCGGCTTCCGTCAGCAGGGTCAGGGCCTCCTCGTACTCCCCGCGCAGTGCCGCCCGCCGGGCCCGCTCCACCACCGCGTCCAGGGCCCGCGTCGTGTCGTTGACGAACGGCGGTCCCTCGCCGTGAGCGGCCCGATAGGCGGCCGCACTGTGAAAGGACCGGTAACGCTCCAGCATGTAATGGCGAAAGGACGGAAACCGTTCGGGCGGGGCGGCGCGCCAGGACGCCCACTCGTACACCGCCCACTCACCGTCAACATCCCGGTCCAACGGATCGATCAGGACCATCGTCGCATCCGTCTCCGCGTCCAGATGGAACGCCCGATGCCACATACCCGCCTCCAACAGCTCCTGCGGCGACGCGTCCTCCGCCAGGTCTTCCCCGAAGATCTCGGCGAGGCCGTCGGCGTTCCCGTGCGGACGGATGTCCCGGGTCCCGGCCAGCCGGTAGACGGGGTGATCCGCCGGCAGCCAGCCGTCGCTGATGCGCAGGAAGGTGTCGAGCGACGGCGGCAGCCGATGGCCGATCCGCTCCTCCAGAACTGCGATATCCGTGTTCGACGCAGCGGGACAGCCGAGCCACCGCGTAGCTATCAGCTCCTGGGCCGACTCGTCCTGCTCATCGGGGTCCTGGGCGTCCGCCCACTCCCCGCTCCAGCGGGTGAGGAACTCCCGCCAGTCGAAGGAAGTTTCGATCGTCGTCTCGTCCGTGGAGGTCATATGACGATGGTGACACCCTCCACTGACATGGATCCCGGCGTCGCGGATCAACCGTCGCTGAGTGCGATGGTTGTCACCGTGAGCGCGGATTCTGTCACCAAGACCCTCGGCCGGAGCTGCTGGAAGACGGGTCACGCCGACCAGCACAGTCGGAGCCGTCTCGCTAGATCGGCCGGCTCCCCACCAGGAATCCGGGCAGTGGTTCTCCACCGGCAGCGCGACCACACACCAACCCAGGCGACAACCGCGCACACAGCACCGAGCGAGGACACCAGACACGCTACGCGCAAGAGGGGGGTGCGCGGCGGACCTCGTCGACAGCGTCAGCAGTCCGCGCCTTCGGCCGTCTCGGCCGTGGTCAGTTGCTCTCCGGCGGCGGTCAGCCACAGCCCCAGGCTGGTTCAGTCGGTGGCCTCGCGCCAGGCGCTCGGGCGATGGCGAGGTGTTGCCCCTGGCAGCCGGAGAGGTCGCGGATATCCCAGCCGTTACCGCAAGCGACGCCGTGAGTACGGGTACTCATCCGCGAGTTGCGGGCACCGCGTACCTTCGCACGATGTCTACGAATTCACGGCAGTCTTCTACTCCTGGGAGACGCGGCTGGTGCTGCTGCCTGGTATTCGCCGTTCTGCCCCTCGCCTGGTTCATCACCGCCCCGCTTCTACCGGAGAGGGTGTTCTGGTTCCCGTTCTGGGTGGGAGCCGTGATGTGGAACGGAAGGGAAGGCCAAGGCGGCATCAGCCGCTTGTTCGACTAGCGGTAGCGACGATCAGGGCAACGGGCCACCTCGGGAGGACGGAAGCCCTGGCCCGCTCCGGCGCCGCGAACCAGGCCCCGAATGCGGGCGTGGGCAGCTGTCCCACGAGATCCGCGCCACGCTCGCGGACGTCGGGCGCGCCTGGGCCCTGCCCACCCTGCCCGATGTCGCCGCGCTGGTCCGGCAGCTGAGGCAGCGCCCCTGACAACCGACTTCGCACGATCGCATCGGGTGACCTGCCCCAAGGGTTGCCGGCCAGGGCAGTATGTCGAAGTCGGTGAGAGCGGAGTCGATCGCCCCGAGCGTGCGCCACCTACGGTGAGCCGCGACTGGGCCGACGATCGAGTGTCATCGACTGTCCAGAGATCACGGCCTCCGCGACGATGCCCCGGGCCTCTACGCGGTGGTGATCACTCGCAAGCTGTCGGGAACTGGCCCCACCGCACTGGGAATGGCGAGGACCCATCGTCCGGGTGGAT
This sequence comes from Streptomyces sp. NPDC020965, assembly GCF_044333555.1. Lineage (NCBI taxonomy): Bacteria > Bacillati > Actinomycetota > Actinomycetes > Kitasatosporales > Streptomycetaceae > Streptomyces > Streptomyces sp. NPDC020965. Next base: position 74,859 of record NZ_JBIRRE010000018.1, on the reverse strand, counting down.
TCGTTCGGGAGCTGCGGGCTGTGGGGTGCACGAACAGTCCATGGACGGCCTGGAGTGGAGTGGCGTCTTCGAGCAGTGATGATCACTCTCAGTTGGCCAGGCGACGCGAGCGGCACGGTGCTGATCCCGGGGAAACGCGGAGATGGATACTGCTGCGTACGAATTCCAGCTTTTGGATCAGGCTGGTCGATCGGAGGTGTACCGGGCGAGGGTGGTCTCCACCGCCTGCTCGACGGCGTAGCGGATGTCAGAGGCTGAGGGGTCCCAGTCGGTCAGCAGCATGCGGGGCCACAGGACGTAGTTGGCGATCATCCCGAGGAACTGGTTGGCGGCGCTCTCGGCGTCCGGGACGTCGGCGTTGCCGGCCTCGTGCTCCGACTCCAAGTAGTGCTGGACCGAGGTGAAGTAGGGCAGCTTGCCGAGCTGGAACTGCATCTGCCCCAGTTCGGGGAAGCGGGGCAGCTCGGCGATGACGATGCGGAACAGGGCCGTCATACCGGGCCGGCCGATGAGGTCGGCGTAGCGGTGGCCGATGGAGGTCAGGCCGCAACGCAGGTCTCCGGCCTGAGGCCGCGCGACAGTGTCCGCGGTGTCACGCTGCCAGGACTCGGTGACGATGGCCTCGAAGAGGGCTGCCTTGGTGGGGAACTGCTTGAACAGGGTGGACTTCGAGACGGCCGCCCCTTGGGCGATGCGGGCGAGGGAGGTTCCGTCGTAGCCGCGGTTCAGGAAGAGGTCCGTGGCTGCGGAGATGATCGCCTCACGCTTCTGCTGGGCGAGACGGCGGTGGTGTGCGGAGAGCTCTGCTGCCATGCGTGCAGTATGCCCCAGATCCGAGGCGAGTCACTTGACTCGCCTCTTTTGGCGTGCCTACGCTGCAATGGAAAGGCGAGTCAACCGACTCGCATCTGATGGCGGTGCCCAATGTCTCTCCGGTGCCCTGCGATGAGGGAGCAGCTGATGACAGCCGACAGGATCGCTTTGGTGACCGGTGCGAACCGTGGCCTGGGCCGGAGTACAGCTCTCGCGCTGGCGGCGCGCGGGGTGCGGGTCGTGGTCACTCATCGCGGTGATGTGGCTGGGGCCGAGGAGACTGCGCGGCAAGTGCACGCCGCGGGTGGGACAGCCGCTGCCGTGCGTCTCGATATCAGCGACATCTCCTCTTTCGGAGCCCTCACTTCCGAGCTGAGCGCACTGCTTGAGCGCTGGGGGGCCTCGCGGCTCGATATCGTGGTCAACAACGCGGGGGTTGGCGTTTTCGGTCCGCTGGAAGCTGTCACGACCGACGACTTCGACACGGTGTTCGGCACGAACGTGCGTGGCACGTTTTTCCTCATCCAGTCGCTTGTGCCGCTGCTGGCGCAGGGCGCCCGGGTCATCAACGTCTCGTCGTCGTTGACTCGCCACACCAGTCCCGCGACGTCGGTCTACTCCGCCTCGAAGGCCGCCGTCGAGGCTCTGAGCCGCACTCTGGCCGCAGAGCTTGGCCCCCGAGGTATCCGGGTCAACTCCATTGCCCCAGGGCCGACCGCCACCGACTTCAACGGCGGTGCCATGCGGGATGACCTCGGTACGCGCCAGGGGCTAGCCGGGCAGACCGCGCTCGGCCGTGTCGGCGAACCCGAAGAGATCGGCGACGCCATCGCCACCCTGGCGTCGGAGGGCATGCGCTGGATGACCGCCCAGCGCATCGAGGTCTCCGGCGGCGTCCTCCTCTGAGCGACCGGGCGAGCCTGTCCCGGGCCGCGCCGGAGTTATTCCGCACCGGTCTCGTCCTCGTCTAGCTCTGGGGCATCCGGGTCGCGCAGCGGGCGCAGAGCACTGGCGGCTGGGGTCGAGGCGGTGAAGCTGTAGCGGCCGAGCAGGTTCAGGTTGCGGTGCTTGAGCGAGACTGCGGTTGCTCGGCACTGAGGCGCCCCGCGCTTGTCCGGAAGTCGGGCATGCCGAGGTGGACGGTAGTGTGCCGAGTGGCAAGGTCGTGCAGGGCGGCGAGTTTCTGTGCGTCGACCTCGGAGGGCTTGTCCGCTCACACCGCGGTAGCTCGCGCGGCCCGGTAGGTGAACGGCTCGGCCGTCGCGTACTCCTCGTTGATCGCCCACCGGTAGAACAGCGACAGGGTGCTCATGTGCTGGCCCCACGTCGTCGCCGCGAACCGGGCCTTCAACGGACCCACCGCTCGGTGCTCGGCGTACCGGCTCAGCCCGGCCTTCAGCCGTACCCGCGAGTCGAACAGCCCCACCCCGTGCTCGGCCAGGAACTCCATCCACTCCTTGAGCACGCGTGCGTAGTTTTCTCACGAGCTCGGCGCCGGGGCCCCGCTGGCCGGGAGTTCACGCAGCCACCGGTTCGCCACCACAGTCGGACGCAGCGCAGCCGGGCCGTCCTCAATGCGCAGGTCGTCGTCGATGAGCACGGGCATCCCCTCGGGGATCAACGGTCGATGCTCGACGTCCCAGGACTGCCAGCCCCGGGACGAGAAGAAGTTCAAAATGTGAGCGCTGACAGTAGAAAACACCACACAGTCGAACGCAAGGCCCAAACGCCCAGGTCAACCGCTCAGCCAGAGTCAATCGCCACACGGAAACTAAGCAGAGGCAAAGTGTCCCAGCAGATTCCGCATCAGGGGGCCCGCCTCGACGGGTGTACACCTGGTCGTAGAGCGATATCAGAGCTTGCGCCGTCCGGTTGGTGAACTGCCACCAGCCCATGAGCGGTCGGACGACATTCTGCTGCTCGTAGGCATACGCACGCCCTGGCTGGTCGCCTGACTGCCGCACGCAGAATCACCGGCACTACCGCCCCACAACGTTGTAGGCACTGCTCGTTGGGGCCGAACTTGTAGACCATGACGCGCAACCGTGTGGGTTGTCTCGGAAGCAGTTGCGGGACGTGCTGTCGTCGCCGCGCCCAGGTAGCCGAGAATGTCTATGTTCTCTTAGCCCGAAGCGGGAATCGCCTCGGCTTTACCGTGACGGAGGGCTACCTTCTTCAACGACGACCTGCCACCGCCTGCCGAGCTCAGTGAGGAGGTTAAAGACCGGCTCGGCGAATCAGTGGTGACAGGCTCTGCGGGATTATGGAAGCGGGCGACGTGTACATCCCGGGCGGGATGGTCAGTTTCATCGGATTAGCCAGAGGTTCCAGCGGTCAATGACCCTTTCGCCAGGGGCGGTAGATGCGCAGCGACTCTGCTTGGCGTGTAAACCGTGCCACCGCTTTGTAGGGAAGAAGCCAATCGGATGTGCGCACTCCGGTGCGAGCCCCGTGCCTGCCCCGAAGCGTGCCTCTGGCCGAAGCCCGCCGACGTGACAGCAGTTTGCACATTGACTACCTCGGAGGGAGGGGGCGAACCTTCCCGTAAGTGGTCGGGACGCTGTCTGTCACCGAACGGTGTGTCGTGACGCGCCGGGAAATCGTCGGAACGATGCTGGGTTTTTGCTGACCTGTGCCTACCTAAAACTACTCTGACCTGCGGTGATGAATGGTGAGGGCGGTATGTGGTGGAACTTCATCGGCCGTACCCAGGACGAGATCCAGACGGCCCGTACGGAGCGGATGGAGGGCTCTCGCTTCGGTGAGGTGCGGGGGTACAACGACGGTCCGCTGCCAGCTCCGGAGCTGCCGCCGGTGCCCCTGAAGGCGCGGGGAGGGGTGCGCTGACCTGCGGGGTCGGGGCGGCGGACGAGGACAGCCGCTCGTCATGGACGCCGGTGGAGTCGTAGCACGAAGGTGACGCGGGAGGCATTGACCCGGGCGCGTACCGGGCCGCGTGCCACGGCTGCCCGCGGCGCCCTACCGTCGCCGGCGGCCGCCGGGCACCCACTGTTCGACGGGACCGCCTGAGTATGCCGGGGCTGCCGCTAGCTAGGCCCGGGGTTGGATGCCGCGCGGGGGCGGGTGCCGAGCGGGTGGCCGGAAGTCGCCGCGGTCTCCTGCTGTGCACGAGCGGGCGAAGGTGCTTTCCGGGCTGCTGGCCGCGACCGTCGCCGTGGGACCGGAAGTGCTGCCGGGACGCCGTCACCTGAAGGTGGGGCCCGTCTGTGGGGCGGGGCGGGCGCGTTGGACAGCGGGTGGCAGGAAGCAAAGTGGACAGGTGTACGAATCCAGCCGTTTCGTAGATCGGGCTGTCAACGGGTGGCCAGAGGCGGAAAGCTTGCGCCGCAGCGCGGGTTCCCCTGCCGGCCTGGAACAGACGAAACGCCCATGCCTAGGTACGTCAATGTCACCGCAGAGATCAGGAGTGTCCGGATGGCTCGCTTACCCATTCCCAGACCCGCAACCCTCGCCGCCGCGGCGGCAACCGCCCTGCTTCTCCTGGGGCCGGCGCCCATGGCGGTGGCCGAACCCTCCGAACTGCAGCCGACCTCACGGCTGCTCCCGATCCCGCCCGGAGGGCTCCACAGTTTCGTCAAGGGGCTGAACAGCGGCGGCACGGTCATCGGCGAGTACTACATGGAGGGCTCCGACGGACCACTCGCGATCCGATGGAACGCCGGCCGCCCCGGCTATACCCGCCTGGCGCCGCTGTCCGGTGAGCGGTTCAGCCGCACGACCGCGCTGAGCGACCGCGGATGGGTGGTCGGCCTGTCCTACACCAGCCTGCCCAGCTCCAACCCGGTCCGCTGGAAACAGGGCGGCACCCCGACGCGTTTGACGCTTCCCGGTGGGTCTCGCGGCGGTAACGCGTCGGCGGTCAACAACTCCGGGGTCGCGGTCGGCGACGCGTCTGAGGAGAACAACCGCTCCCACCCTCTGCGCTGGCAGTCCGACGGCAGCAGAACCGACCTCCCCCTGCTGCCCGGCGACAACAGTGGCACCGCGACGTCGATCAACCATGCGGGCACGGCGGTCGGGTGGACCGAGAGGCGTGACGGCACCGGTGGCCACGCGCACCCCGTGCGCTGGAACGCGGCGGGTGTCGTGAGCGCGCTGCCCCTACCGGCGGGGTTCGTCGGCGCCCGGACGAGCCAGATCACCGACAACGGCGTGGTCCTCGGTCACGGGCGGCTTGCCGGGAGCGCGGAGTACGACCGGGTCCTGGTGTGGGCGGCCGACGGGACTGTCCGCGACGCAGGGCGCGGGCGGGGATACGACGTCAATCGGGCGGCCACCGCCGTGGGGGCCTCGTTGGAGGACAACCCGAACGGCGACACAGCCCGCTGGAACGCGAATGGCACCCGGACAGTGCTCGCCAATCCGGCGGAAGCGGCCGGGGAGGTGCTGGCGATCAACAACCGGGGTACGGCCGTCGGGTATGCGTGGCCGCCGGCCGGTAACCCCGCGTTGGACAAAGCCCTGTTGTGGAAGCCCGACGGTACGGTCGTCCCGTTGGCCCCGTCGCCTCTCGGTCCCTACGCCGCGGCGTTCGCGATCAATGACGCCGGAGTGATCGCCGGATTCGCTGTCGGCACCGACGGCGCCGGCAACGCGACGACCTGGCGTGCGACCGTCTGGAAGCGCTGACGCCCACCGCCTCCTCGACGGCAACTCCGCTCAACAGGGCGGGTGACGGTCCGAACCCCGAACTCGAACGGCTCCGGCTGCGATGGTGCTCATCTGCTGACGGCTGCGGAGTCGAGCGTTCCACGACTCCGCAGCCCCATCAGGCGGAGAGCCTTTGCAGGGGAAGCTCGATGATCGCGTAGGCGAGCAGAGCGCAGGGCACCGCGGCGGCCAGGGTCCAGGCGCGGTCGGCGTTCCGGCGAGCCATGAGCAACGGGATCAGAATGAAGAGGGCGAGGCACGTCCACGCCTGGGCGTCGTAGTGGAGGTCCCAGGCATAGACCATGCCTTCCATGCCGAAGAGTCCGGCGAAGGCGGCCAGCGCGATGACGCGGCGGCGGGCGTCAGGGGCGCCGCGCCACCAATGGCCCGCGATGCCGAACAGTGGGCCCGCGACGCAGGCCAAGCCGAGCCAGACCAGCGGGAAGAAGAGCTGCCCCATGCCCTCTCGCCCGAACTCCGCGTACCCGTAGTACCCGACGACCAGGCCGACTTCGGCGCAGAGGCCGGCTGCCGCCGCCTGTGCAGGAGGGCCGTTCCGGTACAGCAGCGCTCCGGCGATGAACGCGACAGCGGACCATATGGCGCCGGAGTTGGCGAGCTGGTTCCAGGCGCCGGGGAGCCAACCCTGGGCCAGATTCGTCAGCACGCCGAGCAGGAGACCACCGACGGTTGCCGCCGATGCCAGCCGGGCCCAACCATGGATCGGCCTCGGCGGGGGCGCGGTAATCCGGTCGGCGGCTGTGGCGGTCGTCATCATGGTCTCCCCGTGGGCTAGGTCGCGAGATTCGCACTATACACGGCATGTATACACCTCGTGTATAGCTGAGCTGGGTGCAGGCCCGGGCCTTGGAACCGTACGAGAGGGAGCGGGTGCCATCGAGGCTGTGCGCACCGCCGCCGGGACCAGCCGGGGTGATTCCTGTGATCGGCTCTGCTGGTCGATGCGCCGCTGGTCCGGCGTGGCCTTGATGACAATCCGGCGCAGCAGCGGCTGGCCGCTGAACTCGGCGCCGGGCGCGAGGAACTCTCCCGTATCTGGCAGGCGTCGAGGGAGAGCTGGCGCTCCCCGGCTGACCTGCCGACCGACGCGGTGCGGGAGGTGCCGGCGTCACCGAGCCGTGAGGAGCTGGACCAGCCCGCCCGCTTCAACAGCGGCGCCGCGCGACCCCGCTACGAGGAGGACGGATGCCACACGGCCTGGGATGTCGACGACATCGCCGGGATGCGGGCCGAGGAACTGGACGAGTGCACATATCTGTTGACCGACCCCGTCGGCATCCGCGCCGAAGTGACCGTCGACATCCTCGGCGACCAGGCCGTGCTCTGGCTCGTGCCGCACGGCTCACCCGATGTTCAGTGCACGCATGGCCTGCCCGGCCATCTCTGATTCACCGAGGGCGTTGGGGTGCGCCGGGTTGAGCTGGTCGAAGAAGAGAGCCGGTTCCACCCAGCGGGCTCCCCGGGGCCGGCAGGCATCGTGGCCTTCGGTGGCGGCGGTCATGCCGGCGACGCGTGCGTTCGGTGCCTTCGCCCTAGCCTTGTGGAGCGCGGTCTTGACCGCTGGGTAGGTCTTCTCTTCGATCGTCGGCGAGAGTCGCCCCCGGCGACTGTCACCGGGCAAGGATTGCCATGAGTGCATCCGGGCCCCGTTCGGTGACTGCGCCAGAGCGGTCCGGAACCGCGCCCACCGATCGGAACATCCGGCGTGCCGTCCGGGCGCGAGGCCGCCATGAGCAGGCTGCCGCGTGATGAGGTGCTGCCGTACCTCGCCGAAGGGCTGGTCGGCCGGATCGGCGCTGCCAGTCAGGTCGCCACCCTTTCCGGCAGCGCGGTCCTGGTTGCGCGTGTGGAGCGGGAGTTGGCCGCCCTGTGCCTCCGGTCCGGCCCGGGCCGCGCCGCGCCGCTGGCGCCCGGATGCCCGGTCGGCGCGATCCGTTGATGCATGAAATCCAGCACGCCGTCCCCTGGGCGGGCAAGTTCCCTGTAGCTATACACCACGTGTATACGCTGTGTGTATAGTGCGGGTGTGGCTACCGTGACCGTGTCTCATCGCGAAACTCACGTCACCGTCGTTGCCGGGATGACGGCTTACGGATTACTGCTCGTACTGCCTGCACGGAATGACACCCCTGTGGGCGCGTGCGGCCAACTCGGTCACCGCTCGGACCATGTGGAGTGCGGCGGCCGGGGCGTTGATCCGTGCTCGGCCACTTCCCGTCCGGGGCGGGGCGTTGACGAGGTTCGCCACTGCTGGCGGCTACTACGCGGCAGCCGTACTCGGGGGCGCCTTCGGAGTCGGCGGGCTGGGAGTCGCCGCCGCGTGGTCGGCGGCGGGGTTGGCCGGCGAGTCGCTGTTGGGGCGGGCCGGCTGGACGGTGCGGCTCTGGCGGGAAGCTCCCCCAGACGCGGCGGACGCGGAAATCGGTCAGGACACCTCTGCTGCGGTCGAGGGGAAGTGACGGGGTGGGCACGTGCGGCACAACCACGTCCCGCCCCCGCCCTCTTGTGGCTGCGTGAGGAAATGCCCCACGGCCCCACCGGGCCCGCCTCCAGACGGCGGCTCTGCCCGTACCTCTCATGTTTAGGAGAATTGTGCGACATCGCAGAAAAACAGGTCTGGCTCTCGTGGCCACCGCGGTTTCCGTGGTCCTGACGGCGGGATTGACCGGCCCGGCAACTGAGGCCGGTGCGGCGGACGGACCCGCACGGACCACCGGGGCGCAGATGGGCCAGCAGCACCGGATCACCCTCATCACCGGCGATCGTGTCCTGGTCGACCCGAAGGGTCGGGTCACCGGACACGAACAGCCCGAGGACCGCCGGGGGATACCGCTGCGGATCCGTACCCACGGCGGCAGCACCCACGTCATCCCGCTGGACGCCCAGCGGCTGATTGCCACCGGCAGACTCGACCCGAGGCTCTTCGACATCACCGAGCTCAACAAACCCGCGAGCCGCGCGGCCTACCGGAAGGGCGTCAAGGCGATCGTCGGCTACCGGGGACCGTCCGCGGAGCCCGCCCGTGCCCGGGTGCGTGCCGCCCAGGACAGCCCGGTACGCGCGACGTTGACGGCCCTGAACGCGGACGCTGTCACCGCGCCGGCGGACGGCGGCTCCGGTCTGTGGAAGGCGCTGACCCGGCCCGGCCGCGGCGGCACGGCGGCCACCGAGGTGGGCGTCGAGCGCATCTGGCTCGACACCGTGCGCAGCGCGAGCCTGGAGAGCAGCGCCGGACAGATCGGTGCGCCCGCCGCCTGGCAGGCGGGATACGACGGGACCGGCGTGAGCATCGCGGTCCTCGACACCGGCATCGACGCCGCTCATCCCGACCTCGCGGGCCGGGTGCGGTCGGAGCGGAACTTCAGCGACGCGCCCGACGCGAAGGACCGCCAGGGACACGGCACCCACGTGGCCTCCACCGCCGCGGGCACCGGGGCCCGGTCGGACGGAAAGTTCAAGGGCGTGGCCCCCGGCGCCCAGCTGCTCAACGCCAAGGTTCTCAACGACGCCGGCTTCGGCACCGATTCGGGGATCATCCAGGGCATCGACTGGGCGGTGGCCCAGGGCGCGGATATCGTGAACCTCAGCCTCGGCTCGCGGGACACCCCGGGCATCGACCCCTTGGAAGCGCAGATCAACAAGGTGTCGGCGGACACGGGCGTTCTCTTCGCCGTGGCCGCGGGCAACAGTGGTCCCCAGGTCGGCACGGTCGAATCCCCGGGCAGCGCCGACGCCGCTGTGACGGTCGGGTCGGTCGACGACCAGGACCGGCTTGCCAGACTCTCCTCCCGCGGTCCCCGGACGGGGGACGGCGGACTGAAGCCGGATGTCACCGCGCCCGGCGTGGGCATCACCGCCGCCGCGGCCTCGGGTACCGGGCAGCCGGGAGACCCCGCGGGCTACACCTCGCTGGACGGGACATCGATGGCCACCCCGCACGCGGCCGGCACCGCGGCCCTGCTCAAGCAGAAGCACCCGGGCTGGAACGGCGCCCGGCTGAAGGCCGCGCTCACCGGCTCCGCGGTGCCCGGCGCCCACACGGCCTATGAGCAGGGTTCGGGCCGGATCTCCGTCGAGGGGGCCCTGGGCCAGAGCGTGTTCGCCGAACCGGTCTCCTTCGACTTCGGCACCCAGCGGTGGCCGCGCCACGACGACAAGCCGGTCACCCGGAACGTCACCTACCGCAACCTCGGAACCGCGCCCGTCACCCTCGACCTGGCCGTCGAAGCCGCTGACCCGCGAGGACGCCCGGCCCCGGCCGGATTCTTCACCCTCGATACCTCCCGGGTGACCGTGCCGGCCGGGGGCACCACCTCCGTCGGCCTGACCGCCGACACCCGGGCCGGCACCGTCGACGGACACTACTCGGCGGCCGTCATCGCGGCCGGCGGCGGCCGGACCATCCGTACCGTCGCCGCCGTCGACCGGGAGATCGAGTCCTACAACCTGACCCTCCAGCACATTAAGCGGCCCGGAAGTGAGAACTGGGCCACGGATCTGCTCGGAGTGGGCGGACTCGCCGACACGCTGCGCTTCAGCCCGGATCTGTCGGCCGGAACCGTGACCCTCCGCGTTCCCACGGGGGAGTACGTCCTGGAACTGATCGACAGGAACGGTGTCACGAAGGCGCTGGACCAGATGGTCCAGCCGAAGCTGACCGTCGTGAAGGACACCACGGTCACCCTGGACGCCCGGACCACCAAAACGGTCGACATCACCGTGCCCGACTCCCGGGCCGTGCCCGTGCAGTGGGACGTGCAGTACCTGGTGGAGCGGGGCGCTCACGGCGCCGGCAATGCTCTCGCCACAGGCGTGGGGACCGACGAACTGCGGACCGCGCATCTCGGGCCCGAGATCACCGACGGCTCGCTCCGCCAGATGTGGCAGAAGCAGTGGATGCGGGGTACCACGGACCACGGAGCGTTGTTCGGCGGTCCCGTACGGCGGCTCGCATCCGGCCTGACCAAGCACTACACCACAGATGAGATGGCCAAGGTGCAGGTCGGACAGGGCTCCTCCGCACCGGGCAAGAGGAGCGAACTGGTCGTGCGGGGCCACATCCCCGGCAGGGGAGACTGGGTGTGGATGCCCGCCGTGCAGCCCGCGCCCGCCACACGGACGGTGTGGCTGTCCACCGCCGACCATGTCACCTGGGACATGGCGAGTTACCACCTCGGCCCGGATGGCGCCGACGGTTGGCCGACGCTCGAAGGGACCTACGTCTTCCCGGGCCGGAAGACCTACCGGGCGGGGAAAACCTACCGGGAGCAGTTCAACACCGCCGTCCACAGCCCCCTTCTGACCGGAGAGTCAGGCGTCTACCGGGATGGTGACACCCTCCAGGGCACTCTGTCGCTCTTCGCGGACGGCCAGGGCAACCCCGGTTCCACCCCGTTCGCCTCGGTCGACACCGTCCTGCGCCGCGGCAAGACCGTGGTCTCCCGCAACCAGGACCCCCTTGACGGCACCGGCAGCATCATCGTGCCGCCCGGCAAGGGCACATACACCCTGGCGAACACCGTCACACGCGCCCCGGACATCGCCAAAGCGGCGGGCCGGATCGACGCCCGGTGGACCTTCCCGTCCGAAACCACCGCCTCCCGCACCCGGCTGCCCGTCTCCACCGTCCGCTTCGGCGCGGCGGTCGGCCTCGACGGCACCGCGCCGGCGGGTCGCGCCCAGGTGGTCCCCCTGACCGTCCAGGGCGCCGCGGCGAACGGAAACCTCTCCTCACTGGAGGTGACAGCCTCCTACGACGAGGGCGCCACCTGGCAGAAACTGCCCGTGACCGGCGGCGCGGTCACCCTCAGGAACCCCGCCCAGGGCAGAGCGGTCTCCCTCAGGGCAACAGTGGCCGACAAACAGGGCAACCGAGGATCGGTGACCATCCACAACGCGTACCACGGGAAGTAGCCCGACGCCGACCGGCCGTCCGCGCCACGTGACAAGTCGACGGATTACAGAGCCTGCTGGGCACCGTGCTGCGTACCCGGCTCTCTGACCGGTGAACCAGTGAATTCCTCGCTGCCCACCCTGCGGGAACGGGTGTTGAGATCGGAACCGGTCTCAACACCCGCTTCGATCGACCAGCCTTCCGACGGCCCTTCTGGCTCGTCCGTGCCCGGGGACGGCTCCTCTGCGGCCGAGTCGTCTTCGGCCCTGGTGGCAGGTCCGGGCGGGGCGTCAGCCGCAGTTGGAACGGAGTCGTCCGTGGGGACGGAACGGTCGTCAAGGGTGATGGTGATCGGCTCACCGTTGACGGTGAGGTCGGTCAGGCTCTTCGATCCGCTCGTACGAGGTGGTGGCACGCTCCCGGTCACCATCGCTGGCGGTGTGCTTGACGGAGTGCAGGTGATCAGCAGGGCGATCGGTGACAACGCCGCTGTAGGCCGCGGCGCGCAGTCGGGCGACCTCCGCACCACTCTCCTCCATGAGCACCCGGCCATACGGGGGTTGCCGGGAGAGGCGGCTACGATCGGCATGGTGATCATGTCGGGGCTGGTCATGGCCCGACGCCGCTGAGAGGTCGCAGCACACTATCCGGAAGTTATCGGATCAGCCCACAAGTAATGCGTTTGGGCGAATATATTGCGCACGGTGATCGGCTGTCGCGGTATGACTGATATCAATCTTCGTGCGCTCGAATCCGAGCCGAGCACCCTCCTTCCCAGGCCGCGCGTGAAACACGCCCGACCTGTGTCGAGAATGGAGTCCGCGCATGGGAATCACCCTCCGCAAGCCCTTCGCCCTTGTCGCCCTGGCGGCGACGGCTTCTCTCCTGCCGGCCGTTGAGGCCGGGGCGGCACCCACCGCCCAGCAGGCCATGAGCCCCGGCCTGTACTGTCTCGCCAACGCCTGGGGCACTCCGGACGTCTCCAGCCGGCCGTGCGACACCAACGACCCCGGCCAGCGCTGGACCGTCTCGGGCAACCAGATCTCGCTCACCGACGCCCCTGGCTACTGTCTGGCCAACGCCTGGGGCACTCCGGACGTCTCCACCAAGCCGTGCGACCCCAAAGATGAGGGTCAGTACTGGGACGTGACGGGCCAGCGGATCTCGCTGAACTACGCCACCGCCTACTGCCTGGCCAACGCCTGGGGTACCCCGGACGTCTCCAGCCGGCCGTGCGACACCAACGACCCCGGCCAGCACTGGGTGGTGTTCAAGGACCAGATCAGCCTGGCACTCGTCTGATCCGCACCACCGTGCCCGGGGCAGGAACAACCCTCCCCGGGCACAGCCGTGCGCCGGTACCGATGAGGAACCGGACGTTCGGGCGCCGGTCCGCCTTCCGGGCTTCCCCGGCGATCATCCGCTGCGCCGCGGCGACGTCGGTGTACTTGTCGTCCCTGCCCGCGCGGGGGTGTTCCCGCACGGGATGTCGCACAGCGGCGACGGCGCGCGCTGCCGAACCGTACGGTATTCGTGCGACTGTTCACATGGGGCGGTCGGTGGGCGAGGGACGGGGTGGGGACCATGGCAGGGATCAATCGGCGGAGTGTGCTCGGCGGTGGAGCGGTGGTCGGGGTGGCCGTTGTGTCCGGGGGCGTGTACACGGCCGCGCGGGCCGCCGTGGCGGGTGTGAATCCGTCCGTGTCGGGCGAGGCGGCCCACGTACGCACGCTGCGCAAGGCGCTGGACGACGCGGCGGCCGGGATCGCGGGTCCGGACGGTGTCGACAGCGCGGGGCGGATCATCGTGAAGGCCGGGTACACGGGCGTACCGACCTACACGCTCCTCAACACCCTCGTCATCGGAGGCAATACCCTCCTGGACGCGACGGGCGCCCGGTTCGTCGCCAAGTTCGGGACGGCCAGCCAGGAGTACAAGCTGGACGGGACGAACGACCACTCGCCCACGCCCGTGTACCAGGTCGATGGGCAGGGGTTGTTCACGGCGCCCATCGTCGTCGGGGCCAAAGCCGCCACGATGCTGCTCAACCATGTGCCCGCCGCGACCACCAAGGGGTACGCCGCGCCCGGCAACATCAAGATCAGGGGCGGCGAGTGGGACCCCATCTCCGCCTACGTGTGGCAGGACACGGGGGCCGCCCGCGCCCGCGCCGACAAGGCTCCGCCGATGAACGCCCTCACCTTCATCCACACCCAGGACATCGAGATCGAGGGCGTCACGGTCTACAACGTCAAGTGGTGGCACGCGGTCGAACTCAACGCCGTGCGACGGGCCGTGGTCCAGGACTCCTTCTTCAAGGGCTGGGTCGAGAACCCGACCGCGGGGCTCTGGCAGGGCGAGGCCGTCCAACTGGATCTGCCGAGCGCGAGCAGCACCTGGGCGGGTGCGGTCGACGGCACGCCGACCGTGGACGTGCGGGTCGTGCGCAATCACGTGGCAGCCTCCGGCTCCCAGCCCTCCTGGGCGAAACTGATCGGATCGCACACCGGCGGCGCGAAGGCCGGGCAGGTGCACGCGCGCGTGCTGATCGAGGGCAATGTGGTGGACGACGCCAAGTGGGACGCCATCGGCCCCATGAACACCACCGCGCTGGTCATCCGGGGGAACACGGTCAACAGGGGATGCGGCGGCATCTACGTCAGCCCGATGACGGCGAAGACGCCGGGCCGGCCGCCGGTACCCGTCGCCGCGAACCCCCTGAACGGGGTGGAGATCACCGGCAACACGGTGACGGTGGCGCGCAGCGCGGCGGGCGTCACTCGTCACGCGGTGCGGATCAACTCGGTGAGCGAGGGCGGGTTCGACTCGAAGGTGACGGACGTCGTGGTCACCGGCAACACCGCCACCGGCGACAGCGTCAACGGCAAGCGCTACTCCTACGGCCCGCTGGTGGAGTTCCGCGCCGGAGTTCCACCGCAGAACGACTGAGCCCGACCGGCTGCGCGCCGGCGATTACACCGGCGTCACGGTCCTCGACGAGACAGCGACCAGGCCGCCGGACCGTTATGGCCTACCGCATCGCGTACGCATCGCAGGCCGAAACCGCAGCCGGAAACAGCCGGACGACTTCTCCCCGAACAGCGCCGCGCCGCCAGTGTCCAGCCAGCCGCATCACCAACCTGTTGCTCACCAACCCCTTCCGTCTCCGATGGAGGGAGCGGGAATACCTCAACACGGCGACTCAAAAATGCATCAAACGCTCAGCCAGGCAACGGCACACACGAACAATGACCGGCGGGCTGGTCGGTGGGAACGGCGCTGCTCGTCAGGCGGTCCCCCAGTGGGGAGCCGCCACACGTCCGTACGAGCGTGTACGCAGCGCTGAGGAAGATCACAACTCCAGCCGCGAGCCAGAAGACCAACGCCCCAGAACCGTAGTCACGAACGGTAAGACAAGCAGCATCACGCCAGCAAGGGCGCCGAAGGCCGAGATCAGAGCGCTGATGCGGTTTGTCACACGGACATCAGCAACGACAACCTCGGCCCGCTGAAGTGATTCACGCGATAGGTGCGTGCCGAGCCGGTACGGCCCCTTGGCCCCGGCCCACCAGTACGTCCGGGGCGAGCGCGTTTCGCCGAGGGATGTCGTGCAGGTCGACGCGGACGGTCATCAGCTCGGTGGTTCCCATGACGCGTACGACGACGGCGTTGAGGGCGCGCAGGGGGTGGAAGCGGCCGAGTTGCCGTTGCCGCGCGTAGGGGTCGTCGTCGGGGAGCAGTTGGGCTGTCCCGTCTCTCCAGACGAAGCGCCAGCCCTGGCGGAGCCTGACACGGACCTGCGCATTCTTCTGGATGTTGCGCACGTACCCGGCTCGTCGGCCGTGTTCGGCGATGACCCAGAAGGTGTCTCCCTCAAGCCCGTTGCCGACCGGGGTGGTGCGGCGCCGGCCGCTGACGCGTCCGCGGGTTTCCAGCAGGGCGTAGCCCAGCGGCATCAGCCCGATGCGCAGCAACAGGCGGATGGGTGGGTTGAGCAGGTATCGCTGTACGGGGGTGATCAGGGCACGCTTGAACCGTGTGCTGGTCAGTGTCAGGGCGATGTTGGCCGCGAGGGCGACGCTGAGGACGGCGGGCAGTGCGGCGCCCTGTGGTGCGGTGGGGTCGATGAGCCACCAGGCCCACACGAGGCCGGCCGCGATCGTGGTGGCGGTGAGCAGTCCGAATGCTCTAGGCGGATTAAATCGATTATGTCCCATACGACTGTATTGTACTCTCATGAGTAAATCGCGTCAGGTGGAGCTTGCCGATGCTCTGCTGCATATCGCCGCTACGCGCGGGCTCGACCAGGTCAGCGTGCGGGAGGTCGCCTCCGCCGCGGGGGTGTCCATCGGAGCGGTGCAGTACTACTTCTCGACCAAGGACGAGATGCTCGCCTTCGCCTACCGGCAGGTGGTGGACCGCACGCGCGCTCGCATCTCCGGCCTGGAGCCCGTCGCAGGACGCCGGCAGGCGATGGGTGCCGCGCTGCGGCAGCTCCTTCCGCTGGATGCGCAGCGCCTCGCGGAATGTCGTCTCTACCTCGCCTTCGCCGCCCGCGCCACGACCTCGCCCACGCTTGCCGCCATCCAGAACGCGACCCTGACCGCCATCCACGAGGAGCTCCGGCAGACACTCGCCTCACTCCCCACCCCTCCCTCCGGTCACCCCGTGCTCCATCCGGCCCGGGACGCCAAGCTGCTGCTCGCACTGGTCGACGGCCTCATGTTCGACGCGGTCACCGCTCCCGCCGCACTGCCTCCGGCCATCGCGGCCGAAGTCCTGGACATCTATTTGGAACGGCTCCTGCCAGGCAGTCACTGACCACATCCCCCTCCACGCATCACGTCACATGGGACAGGCGGCTCCAGCAGTGGTCCGTACCGGAGAGCCCGTAGTGAAACGCCGCAACCCCCAGCAGCCATCGAGCCTGTGGTCCGGTGAGACCGCTGGGTCGATCGGATTGCGCCCGACGGGAATCCGCGCCAGCACCCTGCTCGTCTCGGCGTCGACCCCTGCGACCTGTTGCCACTCCGGTTGGTCACATACGCCACGGTCGGCCTCGGCAGCCACCTGCGGCTTCGCCGCCACGGGCACGCTCTGCGGTCCGATTGCAGATCGCGGAGTATCCCCCGCCGTAGACTCCTCGCAGCTAGATTCTCCGCCGATAGGGAAAAGCTGTTGCCCGCGGCAGTGGGCGGGACGACCATGACGAGGATGTCGGATCTACTTGAGCGCGTGACCGCCTTCCGTGCCGCCTTTGCCCGCCGCCAGGCTTCGGAGACCGTCGAGCTGCCCGGGGCCTTCGCCGTCCGCGACCCGGACTTTTTCCACTCCCAGGAGCACAACCAACTGATCGTCCACGTGGCTTCGACTTCGGCGAGGGGTCTCATGGTCACCGCTGGGTCGACACCAGGCGTTTCCGGCTGTCGTTCAGGGTTCCGGACGACCGGGATGTGCTGGCCGCCTTGATCGAGCACACTCCGGAGTCGTTGGAGCTCATGTCAAGTGAATCATTCCGTGGAGTCCGATGAGCCTGCACCTGTATTTCTGAGTAGTTTCATGGTCCAGTCTCGTTGCTCGGCGGTGTCCGGGACGGTAAGCCCGCGAGCTCGTTCCAGATGAACCCAGGCGGTGTTGGGTTGGACGCCGTTGAGGACGAGGAGCGCGGCGGCGAGGAGGGACGAGCGTCCGATGCCGGCCGGGCAGTGGGTGACGATGTGTGCGCCGTTGTCCAGTTGGTCGGCGAGTCTGCTCAGAGTGGGCAGGATCGTGGCGAGATCGGGGGTCGGTACGGTCGGGGATGGGTATCGCGATGAACCGAAGTCCAGCGCGGCTTACCTGCCGGACGGCTTCCCCGGCGACGCGACCACGTCGGCCACCACATTGACCGCGACATCGGCCGGGTTCGAGGAGTCGATGCGCCACCCTTCCTGACGTTTGCCGGGCTTCTCGAACCGGACTGCCTAACACGTTGATGCGTGGTGACTGGTCCCCATGCCGCAACGGTGTCAGGGAAAATGTGTCGACAGCCGTTCTCAAGACCGGCAAAGTGGCTGCCCGTGACGAGTAGTGAGCTGTGGACCCGTGAGACCTCCGACCGCTACGACTCTGAGGAGACCGAATCATCCTCGGCTGCCGTTCTCGAACCGACTGTCGCCTTCCTCGCCGAGCTTGCCGGAGATGGCCGGGCCTTGGAGTTTGCCATCGGAACCGGACGAGTGGGTGTCCCGCTCCGGGAGCACGGCGTGCCGGTGGTGGGCATTGAACTGTCCGAGCACATGGCAGGGGTGCTGCGGCGCAAGATCGACGAGGACACGCTCCCGGTAGTCATCGGGGACATGGCCACGACCATCGTCCCCGGCGAGTTCACCCTGGTCTATCTCGTCTACAACACCATCACGAACCTTCTCACGCAGGACGAGCAGGTCGAGTGCTTCCGCAACGCCGCACATCATCTGCAGCCCGGCGGCCGATTCGTCATCGAGCTGGGTGTGCCGCCGTTGCGGATCCTGCCGCCCGGCCAAGTCGCTGTGCCGTTCGACGTCTCCGAGCAGCATCTCGGCTTTGACACGTTCGACCTGGTCGAGCAGATGCTTGTCTCGCACCATTTCACCCGCGACGGCGACGAGGGCCGCTACCGCCGCGACAACTCCCGGCACCGGTATGCCTGGCCGGCAGAGCTCGACCTGATGGCGCGGATCGCCGGGCTCACGCTAGAACGGCGCGTCACGGACTGGGACGGTGCACCGTTCACCCAGGACTCCGCGAAGCACATCTCCGTGTGGCGCAAGCCGGCCTGAGGTCGGCTGCCGTGCTGACGACGTCAGCAGTGCCTGCCCTGCTGACTCGTATTTGGTCAGGGCTCTATGGCCAGGTCGCGGTGTCGGGGTCGATGCCGTGGGCCCGCGCGCTGGCGTCGATGAGTCGACGGAACCACGTGGCGAGGCCGGGCGCGAAATGCCGTCGTAGTGGGCAGCGAATCCTGGATCGGACTCGTACCTGGGACCGAGACAGACCTGCATCTGTCGGGTGCGGGGAAAGTACGAGGCGAAGACTTCACGGTGCCGCTCGACGAGTCGATTCGCTGCTGGGCTGCCGGGTGTGACGCCGGCGTCCATCGCATTCCGGAGGGCGCGGTCGAAGCCGGCGATGTCGTCGGCGATCGGTCAACAACAGGCCGCGCTCGTGGTCGTGAGCGTCGGACCGGGATCGGATATTCGGTGTTCTGCCTGCCCATGAGGACACAAGATGGTGTGCATGACTGTGACTACCCCCGTACTGCACACCGCCCGCCTGCGACTGCGCCCCTTCACTGACGCCGACGCGGACTCCCTCTTCGCGCTGCACAGCAGCACGTACGTGATGCGCTATTGGGACTCCCCGCCCTGGAACGCACAGGACCGCGCCGGGCGCTTCATCGCGAATTGCCGGAAGATGGCGGACGAAGGCACCGGGGCGCGGGTGGCCATTGACCGTGCCTCTGACGGGGCCTTCGTCGGCTGGTGCGGTCTGACCGGGTGGAACCCGGGTTACCGCAGCGCGTCGTTGGGCTACTGCCTCGACGATGCGATGTGGGGCCACGGCTTCGCGACGGAGACCGCGCATGCCGTGCTGGAGTGGGCATTCGACGCACTGGACCTGAATCGAGTTCAGGCTGAGGTCGATACGCGCAACGTGGCGTCTGCCCGGGTCCTGGAGAAGATCGGATTCGTGCGTGAAGGGACATTGCGGGAAGACTGTGTCGTGAACGGTGAGGTATCCGACTCATGGGTGTTCGGGTTGATCAGGCGGGAGTGGCGGCCGTCGGCTGTGCCGATCCCAGTTCACGAAGTGCCGCGATAGTCCGCTTCTGGTATCGGCCGCATCTGGAGTGGTCGAGGGAGCCCCCGACGGACGAGTCGTTCCAGGCGGGAGCGGGCGGCGGCGACCGAGCGGGCGGTCCGGTTGGTCGGGGAGGCCCTGGCCGGGTCAGCGCCCCCCGATGCGGAGGGCCCGCAAGACCTCTCGGGTGGCGTTCCCGATGGGCCGAAGGACTGCCCGGATCGCCCGGCCGATCGGCGCGAGTAGGCGATTCCAGATCGGGAGGAGCACGGCGTGCCACAGCCACGACAGCGGGCGCACGATCAGGAAGTTGAGCACCGTGGTCGACACGCCCCCCGCGAACCACAGCGCCCCAATCAGTGCGAACGCGACCGGGGCCAGCACGTATCGCCCGACCGGGGCCAGCACATATCGGTACAGCAGTGCGCCAGGCTTGATCAAGAGGTATCGCATCAGGAAAACGAACGGTGGCCGCAGTAGCCGCTTCACGACCCAGGCGATCGCGTTGCCGATCGGAACCAGCAGATAGCGGGCGACGAACGTGAGGACCGGGCGTAGGAACCAGTCCCACAGCAGGATCTTCAGGCCCTTGAGGATCGGGCGCAGGAACCAGGTCCAGCACAGGATCCGGATCCCCTCACCGATCAGCTTGAGCAGTTCCCACAGCAGGCGCAGCGGGACCACGACGATCACCGCGATGATCCGGGCCGGCCAGTGGATCACCGCGTACAGGCGGCTTTCATCGGGCTCTGCCCGGCGGGGGCGGTGTTCGGTTGCGTTCACCCGCCCAGATTACTGAGCTCGTAGGCATGGTGTCGGGTAGGGCTGACAGGCTGATCGTCGCGGGTGTGCCTCAAGGATACGGTTCTACGGCGCGAGGGGGCGGACGCGGTCCCTAGAGGCCGTTCGTGGAGCTTTCCCTTGGAGGACCGGGACCGGGACCGAGACCGGTTCGCGGCCTGCTGGCGTGCGAACCTGACCATGCGCCAGCTCGCCCCGTCGTCCGGGGGTTTCAAGTCATGGCAGTTGTACTACGCCACGAAGGTAGGCCAGGGCCCCCTGGCCTACCAGTGCCGCACGAATGTGTGGGCGTCTGCTCGTGGCTGCCATAGGACCGCGTGATGATCTCCATGCCTCACCCAACCGGTGACCGACACGAGATGCCGCGCCCGTGGTCCTGGGCAACACCGCTCAGAGTGTCGAGGGCCGCACTCAGTTGCCGCCTCGGAGGGTACGGAGGAAAATGTCCGTCTTGCCGTTGGTGTCGCCGGGCACGATGTCCTCGGCCACGGACTCGAAGACGATGTGGCGTCCACCGGTGCTGACGGCGTCGATCCCGGCCGAGGCGGGCCGGTCGGTGACGGACTCGTCGGTGCCCGTCTCCAGGTCGCGCAGGGTGAGCGGTGCCGGTCCGGTCGTGCCGGACGGTGTGTGCAGCAGGTAGCGGCCGGTGGGGTCGATGGCCACGCCCCTCACGCCGGGTACCGGCAGGGCGGTACCGGAGACGGTGTCGTGTACGTAGGTGTCGGCGCCCGAGCGGTAGACGACCTTGCTGCCGTCGTCACTGAGCTGGATGAGCTCGGCCGCCTTGCCCGGACCCTCGATGGGGCCAGCGGCGGTGTTGCCGGCCCAGTCCCACAGGAAGACGTCCTGCTCCCCACCGTCCTGGTAGGCGAGACGGGTGCCGTCATTGCTGATGGACGGCCGGACCGGTGCCAAGTTGTGAATGACATCGATGGTCTGCAAGCCGCCGGTGTCCGGTTTGCGGACCTCGATGCGCTGGTTGGTCTCCGGGTGCCTGAAGCTGACACTGAATGCCTGGTGGCGATCGTTCGCACCCATGGCTGCCTCGCAGCTGCGCAGCGCGCACGTGTAGGCCATCGACCACCCCATGCTCAGGTGGTACTGGTAGAGGGCCATGTTGTTGAACCTGGGCCCCAGGAAGGCGACGACCTCCCCGTCACTGCTGAGCATCGGCGGCGCCAGCGGATACGCGCGGAACTGCCGGTTCTGCCCCGTTGCTAGCTCGCGGACGAACACGTCCTCGTTCCTCCCCGTGTCGCCGGGGCTGAGGTTGTTCGCGTACGACGAGAAGACGATGCGATGGCCGGCGGGTGCGATCGACGCATCGGAGGAATCGTCGTTGGCCTGAGTACCGTCGGCCGCGACACTGACCCTCTCGACACCGACCTGGCGGACGCCCCCCGCATCCGCAGGCTCGGCCGAGGCTGCTCCGGGTAAGACCGCTGTGATCGCGCAGACCACGGCCGAGCTCAGGACGGCCCGCCCACGTCTGATGGTGCCCCGGTTCGTGTTACGTCTCATTTTCTCCCCAGGCAGCTTCCGCCCCCGGCACCTCACCGGAGGACCAGCAGCATGCAACCGCGACGGCACCGTGTGGTCAATGCTTCCACGCGGCACGTGATCTGCCAGGGGCGCGGTTTCGGTCATATGCGGAGCGATCCATGCAGGGTCATCCCCGGCCGGCGCGGGGCCAGTCAGGCAGTCTGACGGCAGCGTCCTGACTCGCCGGGGCAGCTCCTCACTGCGGCCGCACCCGACTGCCCGGTCACGCCCACGCGGTGGCGTGCAGAGGGGCCGCCACCTTGAGGGCAGCCCGGGCCAAGCCCGGCGCCGCTCGACGGGCCGGGCTTGGCTCGGGCTTGATGATGTCTTCGGGCTGGTCCCATACGACTGGGGGATGCTGAGGCTGCCCGGTGGCGCAATCCCCAGGCGGCGGGTCGACCCGCGCCGTTGTCGGACCGGATGCGGCCGAGACTGGAGCAGTCCCCGGGTGGGTGGACCCTGGCGGGCCTCGGGCCGCCGGCCGGGCGGCACCACACCGCGAGACGCTCACCCTTCGGATATCAGAAAATCTCGATCCGAATCACCTTGTGGACGTGGCCGGGGTTCCACGAGCCCCACTTTCCGAGGGTGACGTTTTCGAGCACCGGGTTGCTCAGACTCCGCTGAAACTGGAGTTTCACCCTGTTGTTGCCCGACTCGACCCAGTTGACGCCGTAAATGGCGACAGCCATAGACCCGCCGTTGGCGAAGCAGAGAACGCTCTGGCCGTTGTTGTTGTGGATCTCCAAGAAGTCGGTCTGGTTACAGGGCACGCCGCTGATGAGCGTGGAGAAGTCGTCGGTCGGTGCACTCGCGACGGCGGGTACGGCTGCGGTGGCCAGGACTGCCATCGTGGCGGCGGTGATTCCGAGAGTTCGGCGTAAGGACTGCTTCATACTTCCTCCTTCTCTGGTGCGGACATGTGCCCGCGCGTTAGTGGGCACATCCAGCTTTTCGGGAACCCTTCGCGCATTCCGCGCCCATGGTGGCCCCCAAGGTGGTCCGTTCCGAATTGAGTGAACCTCCTGCTTGAATCGGGCGATATGCGGTCTCGGTTGCCGCTCGCGGCGGGGCCACTGTCCCCTCCGAGGGACAACACGCGCCCCCTCATGCGGCACCGTCAGATCCAAGAGCCGTGAGGAATCCGGTGCGGTCGTCCGAGGACGTGCGTCCATGATCGCCGTCGCTGTACCGCCGTCGCATCGGCGAACATCGCCTATCACCAGGAAGACTTACGTAAGGCGGTCCCTGGGGTCAGGGCAGTGACAGGTCGCGTAGCTGACGGCGGGACGTGATGTGGAGCTTGCGGAAGATGTTGCGCAGGTGGGCGTCGATGGTGCGCGGGCTCAGAAACAACTGCGCGCCGGCCTCCTTGGAGGTGACCCCGGTGGCGACCAGCCTCGCGATGTGCAGCTCATGGGCGGTGAGCGCATCGGCCGGTTGGGCGGTCCGCTGGTAAGTCTGCCCACCGGTGGCGCGTAGCTCGCGGGCGGCGCGGGCGGCGAATCCCTCCGCACCCATGTCGGACAGCGCCTGGTGAGCGATACGGAGCTGCTCACGGGCATCCTGACGGCGGCGTTCGCGCCGTAGCCACTCGCCGTAGACGAGGTGGGCGCGCGCGAGATGGGAGATCATTCGGCAGCGGCCGAATCGTTCGATCGCCTCGCTGTACGACTCTTCGGCAGATGGCCCGGTGCTGGTCAGCGCCCGTGAGCGGGCCGCAAGCCCGAGGGCCCACTCGGTTCCGCTGGCTCGGGCTCGCGAATTCAGCAAGGTCACGGCGGTGGTGGCGCGGTCCGGCTGGTTGCTGCGGACAGCCGCCTCGATCAGCTCGGGCAACGCCATGCTGCTGTGGACCAGCTCGTCGGACTCGCACGGCGGTACCGCGGCGGCGAGGGCGGCGTCGTAGTTTCCCTGACCGTTGTGCAGCACCGCCAGGGCGTACTGGGCCAGACCGACCGGCATACCCTCACTTCGCCCGGTGGCCTCCTGGACAATGACGGCGTAGAGCTCCTTGACGGCGGCCTGCTGGCCGCGCCAGGCCGCCAGCACGATGTCGTTGCTGGGCAGCGGCGCGGCACCCGTCGCCCGCATGTACGCGGTGGCCTCGGCGCCCAGCTCGGCGGCTCGGGTGAGTCCGCCGGTGAGCACGAACACGGCGGCGAGGCAGTTGAGAGCGGAGGGTAGCGCGGCCAGCGCCCCGGCCTCCCGGGCGAGGTGGACGCGGCGAGCGGCGAGCGTGTGGAGCGTCTCGTCGTCCCACAGTGCCATCGCGACGCGGCACCCCAGCAGTAGCCAACGGCTGTCCGTACCGTCTCCCTCCGCCTGGCGAGGATCGTGACCGTGGCCGCCGAGTGACGTGAGCGCCCGCCGCAGGATGGGTACGGATGCTTCGTACCCGCGTGTTGCTCTGGCCACCAGCCCTTCGAGGAAGAGGTCCACCACCCGTGGCGGTGTCGCCGATGCCGGCGCGGGCTGGGCGGCTTCGGTCAGCTCCAACACCCGGCGGCCGGACGAGCCGGGCAGATGGGAGGATTCCAGGGCGTGCAGGCAGGTCTCGCGGGCCAGCGTGGCATCCAGCGGAGCGAGCTGCTTCACGACGTCCAGCAGCATCCCGGGTACGTCGTCACTCCCCGTCGTGTGCAACGCGATCTGGGCACCCAACAGCTTCACCCGGACGCGTTCCACCGCGGGCAGCGGGCCGGTCTCCGCGAGGGTCAGCAACTCCAGAGCGGCGTCGGGCGAGCCGGCCTTGTGCTTGGCGTGCGCGGCGCACAGCGCACGGCGCGCACGGTCACCGGGCTCGGGCGTCAGCACGACCGCCCGTTCCAGGAACGCGGCCGCCGCGGCCAGCCCGCCGCGGGCCCGTGCCTGACCGGCTGAGCGCTCCAGATCCGCGGCGATCGTCTCGTCAGCCCTGAGCGTGGCCTGAGCACGGTGCCAAGCGTGGCGGTCGGGCTCGGCCCGGGGGTTGGTCACGGCGGCCAGCGCGAGGTGCACGCGGCGGCGGTCGGAGCGTGCAGCGGTCCGGTAGACCACCGAACGCACCAGCGGATGGTGGAACCGCACCCGGGTGCCGACCTCCAGCAGCCCTGCCGTCTCAGCCGGTGCGGCCGCGTCAACGCCGATGTCGAGCTGCTCGGCCGCGTCCCACAGCAGTGTCGTGTCGCCGAGTGGCTCGGCCGCCGCGACCAGCAGCAGCAACCGTGTATCGGCCGGCAGGTCGCGCGACCGGCGCTGGAAGCACTCCTCGATCTTGCGAGGCACGCTCAGCTCGTTCGGTAACCCGAATCCGCCCGCCAGCTTCGCCGGCTCCGCGCTCAGGGGAAGCTGCGTGAGAACCAGCGGGTTGCCGCCCGCTTCGGCGATGACCCGGTCACAAATCCGCTCATCCAGCGGCGCCCTGACCGCCGTGGTGAGCAACTTCCGTGCGTCCGTCTCACCGAGCCCGGCCAGGTCCAGCTTCGGCAGACCAGCGAACGTGCGTGCGTCGCCGGGGCCGTCGTCGGGGTCGCGCAGCGCGAACACCAGCCCCAGCCGCTCGGCCTCCACCCGCCGCGCCACGAAGGCAAGGATCTGCGCGGATGCCGCATCCAACCACTGCGCGTCATCCACCAGACACAGCAGCGGCCGTTCCTCGGCGACCTCGGCCAACAGACCCAAGGTGGCGAGCGCCACCAGGAACCGGTCCGGGGAGTCGCCGTCGCGCAGCCCGAACGCCACTCCCAAGGCCGTCTGTTGCGGATGGGGCAACGCACCCAGCCGGTCCATCCATGGCGCACACAACCGGTGCAGGCCGGCGAACGCGAACGCCATCTCGGAGTCCACGCCGGCCGTACACTCCACCCGGAACCCCGACGCGACACCGTGGGCATGCTCCAGGAGTGCGGTCTTACCGATACCGATCTCACCGCACACCACCAGCACGCCACTGCGGCCCGCCCGCGCCCCGGCAACTAACCTCTCGATCGCCTTGCACTCTGTGCCTCGGCCCACAAGCATCTCTTGGCTCCCCCCAGGAGGCGACGGCAGACGGTCGGCCGGACTGACGTCCCGTCTGTGTCCGTCTCCCGCCCGGCACCCAAAACTATGCGGCCCCCGTTCCTGTTGGCCGATTGTCGGCCAGCGGGAAGCCACCTTGCCGGGTCTGGTCCCGCAACGACCGTCCGACGCCCGGCCGCCGCCATCCCTCCTGTCATTGACGGCGGTGGGGTGCCGCCCGCAGCCGCCCGGTACGACGGAACCGGATGAGCGCCCGGACCGTCAGACGGCCATGAATCGGAGAACGGTACGGATCCTCCTGGGCCTGGCGCTGTCGGCCGGGCTCCTCAGCGCCTGCACCGGAGCCGACCCGGTGCGGAAGGCCGCCGAGCCGACCGGGTCCGCCCCGCCGTCCCCCGCGACCGCCCGCACGCCCCCTCCGCTCCGATCGGTGCCCTTCACGCTGCGTACGCACTGCGGGGTCACCGAGACCCGTATCGGCGCCGTGTACTACGAGGCGGACCCTCCGCTGACCGACGGCTCGGGCAACCCTCCTGACGGCTGGGACAACCCGGACCAGGAGGGCACGATGACCACCCGGTCCGCCACGGAGGCGGTCTTCACCGACGACGCGGGCCATGAGGTCATCTTCCGCGCCCGCCCGGGGGCGAAGGAATTCAAGACGCCCTGCGTCAAGTAGCCGCCCAGCCCCGCCCAGCCCCTTCCAGTCCCGGGCCTTCCGGCGCGGCCGGTGGCTCGCTCCGGGCGGTGTGCGGATGGCTGCGGAGCTCAACTCGTCGGTCGTGCACTGCGTCTGTGCCCGCATATACCCAGCAGCCGGTCTCCCGGCGGCACGAGCCGCCAGCCGGGGGAGCGCTTTCCGGGTGCCTGGCGACGGGTGTAGACGGCCATCGACGTGACGGAGCACGCATGCGCAAGACGCTCACCGGATTCATCTCACTCGCCCTGCTGCTGGGCACGGCAACGGCGGTCGGAGCCGCCGACGGGGAGGTGGCCGGGCAGGAGCCGGGGGGGGCAGGCGGTGGGCGCCGACATCAAGGACCGGATCTCGGCCAT
This sequence comes from Streptomyces sp. NPDC020965, assembly GCF_044333555.1. Classification (NCBI taxonomy): domain Bacteria; kingdom Bacillati; phylum Actinomycetota; class Actinomycetes; order Kitasatosporales; family Streptomycetaceae; genus Streptomyces; species Streptomyces sp. NPDC020965. The sequence goes on along the minus strand of NZ_JBIRRE010000018.1, from coordinate 48,236 downwards.
ACCGGAGATGCGGCTGATCAAGGAGGAGCCGTACCCGGGATACCGGTACTTCACCTTCAGCTATGAGCAGCCCGTGGACCACCGCGACCCGAACGGCGCCAGGTTCCCACAGCAGTTCACCCTGCTGCACCGGGACACCAGCCGGCCGACCGTGTTCCACACCGGGGGCTATGAACTGAACCCCCAGTTCCTGCGGAGCGAGCCGAACGCCCGACAGATGCTCTTCGTGAACGGTGAGTACGACCCCTGGAGCGCGGAGTCCTTCCGCCCCGGCAGGGACGCACGTGACCGCCATGTCCTCACCGCCCCCCGTACGCACCACGACGCCCAGATCAAGGACCTGACCGTCAGCGACAAGGAGTTCCGTCCAGCCAGACGCGGGCGATGCCGGATGCGGTGGTGCGGGAGCCCTCGGCCCGGGCGTGAGTGAGCGCCTTCCAGAGCCCGGAGAGGTCCGCGTGCGGTGTGGTCAGCGCGTCGGCGTTGAGGGTGCGCAGGGTATGCCGCACCGCGGTGCCGTCCGATCCCCGCACCCGCGCCCGTGTCTCCGCTGTGCTCCGCGCTCCCGTATGCTCCGACGCTCTCCCCGGGGTGGCGCCGTTATAGCCGACGATGACCCGGAGCCCGTCCTCCCGGACGCTTTCGCCGAGTGCGGTGAGGTCGAACAGCCGCTGGTCGAGGCGGCCGTCGGCGAGTGGTTGCCGGGCGTCGATGGGCACCACATAGGTGCGTCCTCCGGCAGACCAGGTGTGCATGGGTATGTGCTCGCGGCCCGCCGCGCGTTCGACGGAGATGACCCGGTGGCGGGCGTCGACGACGACGCGGTCCCCCGTGATCAGGGTGATCCGGCGCTGGGCCGGCCGGCCGGCCGCCACGGTGTCCACCTCGACGGACGCCACTGGGCCGGTGTTCGTACGCTCTTCCGCTGCTGCCACCGGGCTGGTCAGGCCCGAGAGTAGGGCCGCGGCTGTTGCCGTGGCGACGGCGGTCCCCCCGAACGTGCCCCCCCGAGGTTTGGCCCCGATCGGAACATACTGAGTATGTTGGGAACATGCTCAGTATGCAGATCGGTCGAGGAAGGGATCAACTGCTCCCATAAAACAGTTGGCACCGGTCAGGGAGCTGTTGTTAGCCTTGCTGAGCTTCTTCGATCTGCTCTGGCCCCCGCTGTGCCCTGGAGAAATGATTTTTATGTTTCGGCCCGCGCCGAGCGCGCCTCGCCGCACCGGCTAGCCGTCCGTCTCTTTGACGCCGTCCTTCCCCGACGGCGGACCGGACGTGATTCTCCGGTGCCCTGAATCAGCCCACGCCTCCGACTCCGCATGTCTTTCGCGGCTTACGGGTGGGCATCTTCGTCGAGCGGCTCGGCCTGCTCTTGCTGTCCTTACAGACTTCTCAGCAAGGAGCACCCCGAGTGTCCAGCACCAGAAGGACTCTCCCAACTACCCCATGCGCCCTCCTCATCGGTACGTTCACCCGCGCCTGGTACGCCCTGCCGGTGATCGTCGTCCGCGATGGCCGGTGGCGACAGCGCACTGACTGTTGTACGTCCGGCGGTCACACCGGTTCGTTGGGGCGGAGCTCTCAGCCCTGTGCGCACCGGCGATGCACGGTGGGCCGGCGCGCCGGCACCGCAACGCACAGACGTACCTCAACCCGATCTCGATACACGTGGCACGCGTGTGCGATCCGCAGGGAGAAGCCATGCGCCCGATGACCCGGGAAGAGGTGCGCGGCGCGATCGTGAACCTCGACCCGTCCGAGAACAAGGTTCGACTGCCGGCCTGGTTCGATGACGTCCGGTGGGCCCGGATCGACTACCTCGGGTGGCGAGACATGCGCTCCCCGCAGCGCGCCTACCTCGTCACCGAGGCCCAGGACCAGGCGTTGGGAGTGCTGTTGCGGCAGGCCCCGAACGATGCGGCGCACCAATCGCGCGCGACGATGTGCGACCTGTGTCGGTCCGCCCGCCGGTTCAACGAGGTCTCTCTGTTCACCGCTCGACGCCCGTCCCGTGACAAACGCGAACGCCTTAACACGGTCGGCCTTCTGCTGTGCACCGATCTCGACTGTGCGGTGAAGCTGCACAGCAGACCGGTCCGCCAGCCCTTCGACCCTCCGATCGACGAAATCATCGAGTCACGCCGCGTCGGCATGCGTGCCCGCACGATCAGCTTCATACGTGCGGTCTCCGACCCGCAACGAACTAACCGACGACGAAAGGTGAAGTGATCATTCGCGGTCTCTCGGTGGCCTGAGGACGCAGGGCACACCTGGTCAGCTCGCCGGCATCCGGCGAGCTGACCGGCTATGCCGGCGGGGGGTGCCCCTGGTGAAACGGCTCTGCCCGACGCCGGACCGGTGTCCGGTCATTCTCGTGTCAGAGCACCCCCTGTGCACGCCGGCTTGAGCAGCTCGTTGCCCCCGCACAGCAGAGGTGACGGACCGTCACGAACATCGAGAACGCACACAGGACTGATCTACCTGAACCACCCCCCTCCGGGATGCGTAGCGCTACCTTGGCGTTCTGCCCTGTTCTCACACGGGCCTTCGGTGAAGGCCAACTCGTAGGACGGATGCGTATGTTCGAAGTAGCCAGCTCGACATCGCACGATCCCCGGGAGATTGCCCGTCAGGTACGGGCGGGCACGCTCAGCCGACGGAGTCTGCTCCAATTGTTCGGCGTGTCCGCGGCTTCGGCCGGGCTGGTGGCGGCCGGGGAGAAGCCCGGTTCCGCACGGAGCCACCGCTACGACTACGTCATCGTGGGAGCGGGATCGGCCGGATGCACGCTGGCCGCCCGATTGCTGGCGGACTCACATGCGAGGGTGCTGCTGATCGAGGCGGGCGGAACGAATGACCTCCCGGAAGTACGTGATTTCACGAAGGCGGCCTCGCTCAGCGCCCCCGGCTCCCCGCTCAACTGGCCGTTACGGTCGGAGCCGCAGTCCGCCCTCATGAACAGGCCCCAGTCCTTCGTGTGCGGCAAACTCGCGGGCGGCAGCAGCTCCATCAACGGAATGGTGTGGGTCCGTGGCAATCCGGGTGACTACGACCACTGGGCCGCCCAAGGCGCCGCGGGCTGGGACTACACGAGCGTGCGACCCTCGCTGGACGCGTTGACCGGACCGATCCACCCGTCGGACGAGCTGACCCGGCGCAACGCCCTGTCGACTGCCTTCGTGGATGCCGCCGTGGAACTCGGCTATCCGTACAACGCCGACTACAACGGCGTGAGTCAGTTCGGCGCCGCCTACACACAGCTCAACGTGGTCAACGGCATCCGTCAGGACGCGTTCACCACCTTCCTCGCTCCGTACCTCACCGATCCCCGACTGACGGTCGTCACCGACGCGCACGCCACGCGGCTGACGTTCGACCGCCGAAAGGCGATCGACCGCGTCGTTGTCGAGTCAGGCGGACGCGAATACACGGTCACGGCGGAGCGGGAGGTCATCGTCAGCACGGGCACGGTGAACACCGCGCACCTCATGCAACTGTCCGGTATCGGTGCCGCGAAGCACTTGTCACCGCACGGCATCAACGTCGTGATCGATCTGCCCGGTGTCGGTGCGAACCTGCACGATCATCTGATCTCCGTCGTTTCGAGAGCGCTCAGGACTCCGGAGCCGCAATCCCACACCACTTCCATGGACGTCAACGTCTTCACCGGCAGGGGCCAGGTGCCGGGGACGCCTCGGTTCGAGTTCCAGACCTACTATTCGCGCGTCGGATATCCGCCCGCTCCGGACGAGTCCACATCGATCGGGGTGATGAATCTGCACCCGACCAGCCGCGGCTATGTCAAGCTGCGCTCGGCCGACCCCCACACTCCGCCGATGATCCAACCGAACTTCCTGCACACGCGGAAGGACCTTGAGTATTCCCTCGAAGGCTTCGAACTCTCCCTGGAGCTGATGAACGCGAGGCCACTCCGCACGTGGGTGAAGAGCGAGAACGTCGTGCCCGACACACCGGTCCGGACCAGAAGGGAGCGGATCGCCGCCCTGCGTGCCTTCGCCCAGTCCGATTTCCACCCCGTGGGCACGTGCCGGATGGGCACCGACGCCCTCGCCGTCGTCGACCCCCAGTTGCGCGTACGGGGCGTCAGCGGTCTGCGCCTGGCCAGCGCCGCGATCATGCCCAGCATCACCTCGGGCAACACCAACGCCCCGTCCATGATGATCGGCGACCGGTGCGGAAGGCTCATCCTGGGCCTCGCATGACGCGGATGCAGCAGTTCGGCGTCAGCCGCGGCACGGACGGCGACGGCGAGCGGTTACTGCTGTGGAGTCGGATCTACGGGCCCCCGGCCCCGGCCGGTAGCCCGATGCGCGCACCCGATGCCCCGGGGGTGGCATGCTCCGACCGTGCCCACGGGACGGGCCTGGCCCGTACGGTGAACCGTACGGGCCAGGGAGATCGGGTGGCCGGATGGTCCCCGGCCAGGGGGTCAGAGCCCACAGTTACGGTCGCTGCCGTTGTCCCTCAGCATGTCGTCGCGTATCCACCCACGGCGGTCGCGCGCGCTGTCGTTGGTGACGAAGGTCCAGGTGCGGCCGTCCTCCGCCCGGGTGAAGCAGTGGTAGTCCAGGACGTCGTTGGACTCGGCCATGCCGCGGCTGGCGCAGCGGGTGCTGGAGCCCGTGCGCTGGTTGGCATGGTTCACGACGGTCCGCTCCCAGGCTCGGTGGTCCAGGTCCGGCGCCGACCGTCCACAGGGCGCGTGGGCCTGGGCCGGGGTCGCCGTGGCGAGGGGAACGAGCACGGTGGCCGCGAGCAGGGCGGAGGTCACCAGAGCGGTCTTCTTCAGCTTCAGCGGTTTCATGAATGTCTCCCTGCGGGATGTTCTGACGATTCACTGGCTGTGCTGCGCAGTGCCGGTGTGAAGAACCATCTCAAGGGCAGCAACCGGGCTCCATGACATTGCGTGCCAAGCCCTTGACGACGAGTGCCAGGATCGCTCTCGCTGGTGAACGCAGCGGTACGCGCGGACCGTCCCCGCGCTCCTCTGATTACCTCCGGCTTGCGGATGCGGAGGGCGTGATCCGGGGCAGGGCGCTGCGGTAGTCCGCAGGGGGCCGGCCGTAGGCGGCGCGGAAGGCCCTGCTGAAGGATTCGGCGGACGAGAATCCCCACCGCGCGCCGATGTGATGGACGAGTGCCGTGTTGAGAGCAGGATCGTCAAGGTCGGCGCGGGCGCGCTCCAGGCGGCTGCGGCGGATGACGGCGGCCACCGTCGTCTCCTCCTGCCGGAACAGCCGGTGCAGTTGTCTCAGGGAGATGTGGTGCGCCGCGGCGATGTCGGTCGGTGTCAGTTCCGGATCGCTCAGATGCCGCTGGATGAAAGCCTTGACCTGCAGGAGCAGGGTCTGCCGGCGGGTCTCGGGCAGCAGGGCTCGTTCGGCGTCCAGTACGTGTGCGCACATCGCCGCGACCAGATCCGCCACGACCGCCCCCAGACGCGGCCCGTCGGCGGGCCCGTACGACGCGGTGTCCTCCGCGATCCGACACAGACACTGGGCCAGTAACGCGCCGACCCCGTCCCGCCCTGACAGCGGCCGGCCGACCACCCGCTCGGCACGGGGTAACGGGAGCAGCGTCTTCGGCACCTCCACACCGATCATGGTGACCGGCTCGGACCCACTCCAGACGGTGTACGGCTGAGAGGTGAAGCTGCTGTGGAAGTCGTAAGGGCGATAGGACGCCTGCTCACGCTCCCTTATGACTCCCCCAGCCCCTTTCAGTAGCAGCGACAGATGAATGGCTTCCGGGTCGGACTCCTCGATGAGTTTGGGAGTGCGGTCGAATACCAGTGGCTGGAAGGTCGTCGGCCATAACGACACTCCTCCCAGCCTGATCAACCGCTGCCGCGCTGTGAAGTCCGCCGCGTAGTCGCTGGAAAGGGCCATAGGTGCATGCGTTTTGCTCAGCAGCTCACACCAGTAGTCGAATCGTTCCGCCGGGGGTAGGTCTTCGCTGCGGAACTCCTGCACGTCAAGTGACCCCCGCTGAGGTGCATGTGCTGTCAAGCCGTGCCGGAGGGGGAAGTTCGAAATCGACTGCCTGTGCGAGCTGTTCTCATTCCATGTGCCGATCTCGCTCATGGATCACCTCGGTGACGTGGCGACGAAGGTGCCGGCGCTCCTACCATCTCAGAATCACTCAACGGCACAAGTGACATCTGCGCTACATTCCCGTCCCGATAAGGCCGAACCCGGCGTGATTGGGACCGACCGCGGCTCGGGCGGACTCATGCATTCTGTCGGGCCGAAACGTCGGGTAGCAGCGGGGAAAGCGTGTCCACGCGGACTTCTTCGGTTTCCGTCCTGCGCACGATCCTGGCGGCACACCGACTCGTGGGCGGGACGTGTTCCGGTGGGGCTCACACGCCAACTCACCGATCCAGCGGCCGAGGACGGAGATCGGGGCGGTCCTCGTCTCCATCCGACTGTGCTCTCTTCATCGAACTGACGCTCTGATCGGGGACCATGGGACAGCCGGTGATTCCGCCTGCGCTCCGTCGTAAGGCTCTCCTGAGCAGTCGGCCCCGGCTGCCGACGGCGACGGTACGAGGTGAGGGGAGGACGGTCGCACCACCGCACCCCGCGATGTGCCCCGCCCGCTACCGGGGGCGTCACCTGGTGGACGAACCCGACCACGCCCGTCCCGCACCCGCCCTAGGGTGTGGCCCCTCTCTGCCACCCGCGATCCCGAGGAGCCCGGACCATGCCCACCTCGATCCCACCACCTGCCACCGCTCCCGTACCGGAACCGGCCGGCCGGCTCGACGCGCTGCTGGAACGCGCCTACGGCCGCCGCCACGCCCGCCTCCCTCAGCAGCCGTCCAGGCAGAACAGCGTCAACCACCGCGCCACGAGACCGGCACGGCCCGCGGCGACGGTCGGCCGACTCCTCGAAGCCATCGCCGAACACTCCGCGCCGGACGCGTTCGACACCGAGGCGGTCCGGACCCCAGCGGAAGGCCGCGAGCACTTCGTCATCCTGCCCGCACTGGAACGTCCCGCCCGTGGAGCGCGGGAAGGCAGGGGGACGGCTCGTGACCAGTGAAGAACTCCTCGCCGTTCTCGCCGCATTCGGCCATGTGCAGCGACTGCGGATCATCACCGAACTCGCGGCGAGCCGGATGTACGTGAGCGAGCTGGCGCGGCGGCTAGAGATGTCCAGGCCGCTGCTCTACATGCATCTGGAGCGGTTGGAGAAGGCCGGGATCGTGGTCGGCACGCTGGAGCTCTCCGCGGATGGCAAGGCGCTCCGCTACTTCGAACTGGCTCCGTTCGACCTGCGATTGAACGTGGAGACGATCAGCGCCGCCCTGCGGGCCGACGAGACGGATCCGGACGGCCGGGCTCCGGCGTCAGAGGGCGGTCAGCGGCGCGTCAGCGGCTGACGGGAGCATGACCGGGTGGGCCCACCTGGTCCTGATGCTTGTATCCGGAAGCGCCCAGGGGGCTCGTCCCGTAAACAACTCGGAACCCCGAAACCCCGGAACCCCCGAAACTCGGAACCCCGAAACCCCGAAACCCCGGAAACATGGAGCGCGCTACGTGTCGAATCCCTTTGACGCCCCTGATGGAACATTCCTCGTACTCGTGAACGACGAAGGACAGCACTCCCTCTGGCCCGCGTTCGCCGAGCGGCCCGACGGCTGGACGGTGGTCCTCGGCGAGACCACCCGCGACGAGGCACTCGTGTATGTGGAGACACACTGGACGGACATGCGCCCCCGCAGTTTGCGCGAGAGCACCGGCACCGCCTCCTCCTGAGCGGCCCGTCCTCCGTACGGAGCCCCCTCCGCTCCCACCGGCCGCCCGGCCGGGCGGCCCCGGCGGCGGATGCCCCCGACGGACGGCGCAACGGGATCAGACGGCGGGTCCTCTCATTCCGTTCGGGACAACGGGGGGCATCACCATGCAGAGAATTCACTTCACGGTCGCGGACCTGGGGCGGATCCGGTTGAAGAACACGGCGGGACCGCTGGTCGAGACGGCCTTCGCGGCCGGACTCCTCGGCCGTGGCATCGGCTCGCCCTACGCCCGCTGGCGCAAACAGGTGAGCAAACGGATGCCGCGCCGCCCGCCGCAGCTATCGCGGAGCGGCGACCACGGTGAGGTGGACAGAGTCCTCCGGCAGCTCCGTCCGGGCGTCGGCGGTGGACTCCTGACACCGCTCTCCGCTCCGGAGCCGGCTCCGTGGCTGCCCGAGGTCTGGCGAGCGGCGGTGGCACCCTACTGGGACCGGCTGCTCGGCTATCTGGAGGCCGAGTGCGAGGCACGCGGCCGGATCGTGATGACCGGCGGTGTGGAACAGTTGCTGACCACCTTGCACTCCAGGATCGTCTGGACGTCGCCGGTCCTGGAGATCCCAGGCGGCCCCGACGAGGACATCCGGCTCGGCGGACGGGGCCTGGTGCTCACCCCGTCGGTCTTCCTCAACCACCGGCCGGGGCAGCTCGTCGGGGACCATGACGGGAGCGGGCAGCTCACGCTCGTGTTCGCCGCCCCGCCGCGCGCCCACGAGGCGGCGACCCTGTGGGAGCCGTGCGACGACGGCGCCGGGTCGCTCGGCGCGCTCGTCGGCCAGACCAGGGCCGCCGCCCTCCGCGAGCTGCGGGCGACCTGCACCACCAGTCAACTGGCCGACCGGCTCGGGATCTCGGCGGCCGGCGCCAGCCAGCACGCCGCCGTGCTCCGCTCGACGGGACTGATCAGCACCCGCCGGGTGCGCAACACCGTGCTGCACACGGTGACGCCGCTCGGCCTGGCGCTGCTGGACGGCGGTTCCGTCCACCCGGTCCGGGCCCGGAGCGTCGGTCACCGCCCGCCGCTCGCTCCGTGCTCCGCCGTCCGGGAGCGCCGCCCCCAGCAGCTCGTCCGGCACGGGCCCTGACACCGGCGCGGACCGCTCGCGTACGGGAGCCCCGGCACAGTGACTGCGCCGGGGCTCCCGTACACCGACGGGGGAGTGGCCGTCAGATCCGGGACCAGGAGCGGAACTCGCGCAGACCGTAGAGCAGCGGCGGCCGCGGCTGCGGCCGGCTGATCAGCCGGGTCTCGCCGAACACGGCCACATGGTCACCGACCCGCTGGGTCAGCACGACACCACAGTCGGCGACCGTGTGCGCGTCCCGTGTCAGATGCGGTCCGGCTGCGCCGGGCGGTACCTCCCACGGCAGCAGCTCGAAGCGGAGCGGATCGCCCGACGCGAACAGTTCGGCGGTGCCCTGGGCACCCTCGTGCAGCAGATTGACGGCGAACGCGCCGCTCGTCACGATCGCGTCCAGGGTGGGGCTGCCGTCGCGCAGGCAGACCAGGAGGGTCGGGGGCGTGAGCGAGACACTGCACATCGAGGAGCATGTCATTCCGCGCGGGGCACCGTTCCGGTCGGTGCCGGTCACGACGGACACACCGGTCGGGAAGCCGCTCATCATCCCCCGGAATCCCTGGGAAGTCGCCGGGGGAGTGGGTATCGTCGGTGTCGCCGGGTCGGTCATCGCCTGTCGCTTTCTGTCTCGACGGGGACCGCGCCGGGAAGGGTCCGGCCCTCCGCGCGGTCGATGAGGGTCAGGAGCGGGCCCGTCATGGCGGTGGTCACCAGGGCCATCACCACCAGGGCCAGCACCATGGGCGCGGCCAGCAGCCCGGCGCTGTAACCGGCCTGGAGCACGATCAGTTCGGTCAGGCCACGCGTGTTCATCAGCACGGCGACCCGACACGCGGTGGTGTGCGGCCGGCCGCCGAGGCGCGCGCCGGCATAGCCGCCGAGACACTTGCCGGCGCAGCCGAGCACCACCGCGATCAGTATCAGTGGCCAGGACACGACGGAGTCGGCGCCGTCGAGGACCGTGATCCCGGCGACCACGAAGAAGGCGGGGACCAGGGCGCGACCGGTCCGGGAGACCAGGGCGACCGGACGGGCCCAGGCGGCGTGCCCGTCACCCGGGACCGAGAGGCCGACCAGCGCCGCGCCGAGAATGGCCGTCATGCCCAGGTGCTCCATGGTGAGCGCCACCGCCAATGCCACCGAGGCGAGCAGGAGCGCCACCGTGCGCGGCAGCCGCGCGCAGAACTCCCGGGCCGCCCGGGTGCGCAGCCCGTACCGGACTGCGGCCCCGCACACCGCGCCGACCAGGAGCGCCCGCAGACAGTGCAGCAGCCCGGTGAGATCTCCCGCGCCGAGGCTGATCGCGGTGGTGAGCAGCAGCCAGCCCACCGCGTCGATGACGATGGCCGACGTCAGTGCCAGCCGTCCCGCCGCGGATTCGCTCATGCCCCGGTCGGCCAGGATCCGGGCCATCACCGGCACCGCGGTGATGGACATCGCCACCGCCAGCATCAGGACGAAGGCCGCCACCGGCGCGTCGCCCCGCGCCGCCGTGTCGTCCGTGAGCAGGACCCAGCCGGCCAGTAACAGGCCGGTCAGCAACGGGGGGACCAGGGAGCCCGCGGTCACCCAGGCCATCGTGCGGCGCGGTGGCCGATCGGGGCCGATCCGCAGCTTGTGGGCCAGGCCGACGAGGAAGAGCACGAGTCCGGCCTGGGCGACAAGGGCGATGACGTCGAGCACGGGGTCCGGCAGTAGGGTGCCGAAGACGTCGTCACCGAGGAGGGCGAGCAGCGTGGGCCCCACCAGCAGGCCCACCGTGACCTCACCGATGACTTCCGGTTGTTGCAGCCGCCTGGCGATCACCCTGCCGGCGTGGGCGAGCACCAGGATCAGCGCGAGCGCCGCCGCCACGTGGGCGAGTCGCGGCAGCAGAGGGAAGATGTCCATTCGGAGCAGCCCTTCCGGCCCGCGGCTCGCTCAGCCCAGCCGGGTGAAGTAGTCGTAGGCGGGCGGCAGTGTCCGGGTCAGACGCCGTGTCTTCTCCTTGATCTCCTCGAACTCGCGCCGCGCGGCGGCGCCGTCGGCCAGGGCGAGCGCGGGCGACGGCTTCAGCTCGATGCCACCCATGCCCAGCAGCACGCACATGTACGAGTACGGGGGGAGGCCGTGGTAGTACGGGAAGACGGTTTCCGAGTTGGGTAACTGGACCTTCCAGCGCTCGATGCGCTCGGCGAGCGCATCGGGTATCGCCCGGGTCTTGGTGTCGCGCCAGTACTGGGTGTCCGACCGTTTCGCGGCGACGTAGTGGAGCACCAGGAACTCCCGCACCCCGTCCATGACATGGGAGGTCGCGGTGTTGTAGAGATCGCGGTGGGCGGGGTTCCAGTCCGCGCCCGGGAAGTTCTTGACGAGTTGTTCGAGGGCGTGGTGGATGAAGAAGATCCCGGTCGACTCCAGCGGCTCGACGAATCCGCTGGAGAGGCCGACGGCGACGCAGTTCTTGACCCAGGAATTCCGGCTGCGGCCGATCCTCATGCGGATGTGGTTGGCCTCGACGTCCGCCGCGGCCGGGCCCACGAACTCCCGCAGGGTCCGCTCGGCGTCGTCGGGGGAGAGGTAGTCCTTGGCGTAGACGTAGCCCGTGCCGACCCGGCCCGTCAGCGGAATGGTCCAGATCCAGCCGGCGTCCTGGGCCGTGGCGGTGGTGCAGGGGAGAATGCCGCGCCGCTCCATGTCCATCGGCACCTGGAGCGCCACCGCGCTGTCGTTGGGCAGCGTGTCCTGGTACGAGATGAACGGCTCGGACAGCGCCTTGTTCAGCAGCAGTCCACGGAAGCCGGTGCAGTCGATGAAGAGATCGCCGGAGAGGTCGCCGTGCTCCGTGGTGCGCACTCCGGTGATCCAGCCCCGCTCGTCCAGCTCGACCTCCCGGACATCGTCCACGATGTGTCTGACGCCCCGGTCCACCGAGTAGGTCGTGAGGTACTTGGCCAGCAGGGCCGCCTCGAACTGGTAGGCGTAGGGGAACTGGGTCTTGCCCTGGTGCTCGGACATGGTCAGGCCGCGCATTTCGTCCGCCCCCTCGTCGAAGGGCTGGTCGATGAGGCTGCCGTCGAGGTGGCGCGGACTCAGCCCGGCGTCGATGACGGACGCCATGACGAAGCAGTCCTTGTCGAACCGGTCGGTCGGGCCGTCCTTGAGCCACCAGTCGGTGAGCGGGAAGCCGTTGACCGACCGCATCTGCTCGAAGGGGTGGTAGAAGTAATGGCCCTTTTCGCGCCAGTTCTCGAAACGGACGGCGAGCTTGTATGTGGCGTTGCAACTCGGCATCCAATCCTTCTCCTTGAGCCCCAGAAACTCGAAGAAGTGGCGGATGTCGCTGAAGGTGGCCTCCCCGACGCCGATGGTTCCGATCTTGCCGGATTCCACGAGCGTGACGGCGAGCCGATCGCCGAACGCGGCTTTGAGATAGGAGGCCGCCATCCATCCGGCGGTTCCGCCACCCACGATCACGACTTTTTTGAGCATGGTCTACTCCTTTGGCGGATCACGAGGTCCGGGGCCCGAGGTCCGGTATATCGGGTGTCGGCGGCCCCGCTCTGTTCGTGTTATCCGCGCGGTGGCGCCACCGAATCACCACCCTAGGCAGCAGGGGAAGGGTGCACCAGTTCTTTAAGCGTTGAATGAACATTGCAGGTGGGATCGTCTAATTTCGATTCCTGGCCGTGTTCTTCGCGTATTGTCAGCGAAATGTCAGTGGGTCTCAGGAGCATTGCCGGCCGATGTCGGCGCACGATCCGCATGATCGATCGGGTCAGAGGTGGGAGCGACTCCGGTATCGGGCAGAGGTGCCCCTGGACGCCCTTATATTTCACCTGTAGCATTTCTATTACAGGTGAAGGGTCAACGCGACAGCCCCTCTGAACTGGGCTCCATGGGACCCGATCATCCCCTCATGATCGGGTGCCGAATCGAATCCCCCGTCGGTTCGGCGCCCGTCACGTTCGCTGGCATACCAATCGAAACTCTTTCGCGCGCCAGATGGTATTTCCCTCGATCGGGTGTGCTTGGGCAGCATGTGCCATGTCCGGGAGTCGGCATGGGGGGTTTCTGCTGTGGAAATCAATGTGCTCGGTCCGCTCTATCTGTCGCACGACGGTGCGCGGTACACCATGGCGTCGAAACGGGCGAGTGTCGTCCTCACGCTGCTCGCGCTCTCCCCGGGGGCCCCGGTCCCCTTCGATCGGCTGGTGGATGAATTGTGGGCCGATCAGTCCATGGCCAACGCCCGCAACGCCCTCCAGGCCAACGTCGGTCGACTGCGCAAACTCCTCCAGTCGATCACGGGAATTCCGGGGAGCACCCTCCTGCGCACCGTCAGCGGCGGGTATCTCCTGGAGATACCGGAGGGCGCCGTGGACGCACACCGGTTCCTCCGGCTCGCGGACGCCGGCGCCGTCCTGGCGCAGCGGCAGCCGGATCTGGCCATTGCCAAGCTGGAAGCCGCGCTGGAGCTATGGCGCGGACCAGCACTGTTGGACGCCTGCGACGGTCTGCGGTGCCGGAGCCGGGCCGCCCATCTGGAAGAGCGGCGGATCACCGCCTACGAGGACATGATCGCGGCAAAGCTGGCGGTGGACGCCGCGCGTGTCCCGGTCTCCGAACTGAGACAGCTCGCCGACGAGCACTCCGGACGGGAACGCCTCAGTGAGCTGTTGATGCTGGCCCTCTATCGGGACGGCCGGCAGGCCGAGGCGTTGGAGGTATTCCACGGTGCGCGCCGCCGGCTCGCCGGTGACCTGGGGCTTGAGCCCGGCCGGGCACTCCACCGCGCCTATCAGGCGATCCTGCGGCACGACGAAATGCTGGGCGAACCGCGCCGGGTGCTCCTCCACGCAACCAGGGCAGCGGTTTGATTCAGGATTTTCTCGTACATTGCATGGAATAGTTAAAGAAATGCTCACAAGCCTTCGGGATGGCTTATTAATTCCCTTCCCGAAAGGTATGTGGACGCGGTGTCCGCATCCTGTTAGCGTGTCGATTTCCCGGTTCATTACCGGCGGGTGGTACATCGAGGGGGATATCGGCTGCGAGCGGGGGGATGCGTGAACGTCGAGTTACGTCATGCCAAAATTGTGGCAGTCATCGATCGTGTCGGTAGTATATCCAAGGCAGCGGTGGAGTTAAAACTCCCGCAGTCGAGCCTTACCGCACAATTGCGCAGAATTGAAAAGGCAGTGGGCGGTGACCTGTTCATCCGGAGCCGCTCGGGCGTCGTCGCCACCTCGTTGGGGGAACGGCTCATCCCCATGCTCGTCGAACTGGTCCAGCAGGCCGATATGGTCATCGCCGAAGCCGCCGCCTTCTCCTCGGATGTCTTCCGGTTCGGGCACGCCGAATGGACTCCGCCCTCCCTGCGCAGCGCGTTACAGGATGCTCTCCCTGTCGGCGAGGTGCAGACCGAGACCCTCAATCCTGCCGCCGCCGTCGAGGCGGTGCGCCGCGGTGTGCTGAACGCCGCGATGGTCCCCAGCATGGCGCTGATCGCACCCGCCGAGGTGCCCGAACTCGCCCTGGCCAGGACCATCATCGTCCGGGAGCCGGTCTGGCTGGCCGTGCCATGGGGACACCCGCTCTCCGGGTACGAGACCGTCGACACTGCGGACCTCGCCGACCTCACCTGGGTGCGGTTCACCCGCGACCACTGGTTTCACCCCATCGAGCGACATGTGTTCGCCAAGCTCGACGGACGGGCCGACCCCGATGTGCTCCACTATGTCGACGGACATCACGAGGCGATGAGCTGGGTGCGCGACGCCGGCGCCGCCGCCCTGACCACCCCCACCGGCGCCACCCGGGACATCTGTCTGGTGCCGATCACCGGGACCGAGAGCACCGAGATCCTGCTGGTACGGCGGGGGGACGCGCTCTCCCGGGACACTCTGCGCAGCCTGGTGAAGACGATCCGGCTGTACTACTGCGAGTACGCCCGCACCATCCCCCGCTACTGGTGCTGGATCATCGAACACCCGGAGAACTTCACGGAGTTGCGGCGCTTCCTGCCGACCGCCGTCGCTTAGATCCGCTCGTCTGGATCTTGCTGGGCTCGTATGCCCAGGCCGCGGGGACCCCGCTCGCGCGGGCCGGGGACGCCCGCCCCGGAGTGCGGGAGCGGGCGTCCCCGGCGCGGGTGTCAGAGCACGGCGACCGCGTCGGCCGGCCGGCCCCGCAGGGCGTACCGCGTCGGCAGGAGGGTGGCCACCAGGGTCAGCGCACCGACGAAGCCGATGACGGCGGCGTAGATCCAGACGGGCCCCCTGGGCAGCCAGGAATCGTCGAGCGCGAGGGCGAACGGTGTCAGGGTCGCCGCCGCCACCACCGTCCCGAGCAGGATGCCCACCACGGCAATCAGCAGCGACTCGATCGTCATCATCCGCATGATCTGACCGGGGGACGCGCCCACCAGCCGCTGTAGCGCGAACTCCCTGCGCCGCTCGGAAGCCGCCACGATCAAGGTGTTGACCAGGGAGATCGCCGCATAGCCCAGAATGGTCGCGGCGAGCAGGTAGTTGATCCAGGCGCTCGTCCCGGTGTCCTCCGACGCGACATCCTCCGTACCGCCGCCGGACACGCGCAACCCGGGTTGGGTTCCGGCAAGTTCCCGCAGGGAGGCCACCAGCCGGTCGGCGGGCACTCCGTCGTCGGCGGCGACCAAGAGCTGCGGTACCAGGCCGCTGGTGGAGTGCTTCAGCATCAACTCGGCGGGCAGGAAGGCACTGTCGTACCCCTTCTTCGCCTCGTACGAGGCGACCACCTTCGCGGCGATCCGGGCCCCGTTGCCGAGGACCACGGTGACGGTGTCACCCACCCGCTGCCCGGCGCGGTCGGCGAGGGAGGTCGGCAGGGCGATGGACTCACCCCGCAGCTCGGTGAGGGAACCCTGCTTCGCGGAGACCGCGAGCGTCGCGTCGACACCGGTGGCGGTCACCCCCTGGACGGCGAGTTCGGTCGCTTCCTCCTCCTCTCCCTCCTCGGCCGGCTCGACGACGAACGCGGTCCCGGGAAGATAGGCGGAGACCCCGGCCACACCGGGCACCGCGGCGACCCGGTCGATCAGTTCGGGCGGCAACCCCCCGGCAGACGAGGTGAGCACGGCGTCGGCGGAGCTGAGTTCGGCCGCCGCCGACCGGGAAGCCTCGTCCTGGGAGGTCTGGAGGTAGATCAGCGCGGTCGCGAGCCCCGTCGCCAGCATCACCGGGGTGATCGCCCCGGCCATCCGGACGCGGCGCGCGCGGGCGTTGTCCGTGGCCAGCCTGCCCGCGAGACCGGAGATGAGCCGCAGCGGCGGATGCAGCACGGCGTTGAACACCCGGGTGAGCCCGGGGCTGATCAGCGCGATCCCCCCGGCCCACAGCATCGCCGACGGTCCGGCGGTACTCGCCGCGACCGTGCCGTTCATGACCGTAGCCGTGATGATCGCCAGGGCCGTGCCACCGGCGAAGCAGAGCAGGGCGAACACGAGCCGGGGGGTACTGAGCCAGCGCTGCTGGAGGCCGGCCTCGGCGAGCGCGTCGGCCGGCCGGGTGCGCGCCGCCCGGCGCGAGGCGATGAAGGCCGCCGCGGTGGCCGCCAGCAGCGCGGTCCCGACCGCGGTGATCAGCGGGATCCAGCCGGCGCGGTAAGCGAGATGGGGAGTGATGAGCCCGCCGTCCGCGATCTGCTCCAGCAGGAGCCGCCCGGCGTAGTGGCCGGGTACGAGGGCGACCACGGTCGCGAGCGTTCCGACGACGAGGGTCTCGCCCACGACCATGCGCCGGAGCTGGCCGGGCAGCGAACCGATGGCGCGCAGCAGGGCCATCTCGCGCAGCCGCTGCTGGATCAGCAGCGCGAGCGTGGAACCGACGACGAACACGGCGACCATGACGGCGATGCCGCCGAACACGGCGGACATCGAAATGAGTCGGGCCGCTCCCTCCAGCGTCCGCGGGAACTCGGCGGCGCCCCGGTCGTCGCCGGTGAGCGCCACCGCCGAGGAATCCTCCAGCGCCGTCTCGATCCGGTCCGCCAGCGCGCCGGGGGAGACCCCGGGTGCCGGGAAGACGGCGACGGAGTCGGCCTGTCCGGGACGGCCCAGCAGCCGTCCGGCCTCGGTGTCGGTGACATACACGGCATCAGAGGTGCCGGTCGTGGTCCGGACGACCCCGGTCACCCGGAACGTCTCGGTACTGCCACCGGCGGTCAGCCGCAGCTCCGCACCGGTCCGGACGCCCAGCCGGTCGGCGAGGCGGGCATCAAGAGCGGCCTCGCCCGCGCCGCGCGGCGCGGCGCCGTCGGCGAGCGGGGCGCCGGAGATCAACGCGGCGGACCAGCCGCGCCCGCTGAGGCCGGCGCCGCCGGTCGCGGGTCGGTCGCCCTTGAGCACGGCGGCCGGGAAGGTCACATCGGTCACCGCCCGTTCGACGCCGGGCAGACTCCGGATCCGGTCGATCGCGGCTGCGTCCAGACGGGATCGTTCGGTCAGCACCTCACTGTCGAAGGTGGGGTCGCCGGTGACGACGACGGGGGCGTCGGAGAACCGCTGCGGCGGGATGTGGGCGCGGATTCCGGTCTCCATCAGCCCTCCGCAGGCCGTCAGGATCACGGCGGCGAAGAACAGCGCGACGAAGGAGGCGGCGAAGCCGCCCTTGCGGAACCGCAGGGTGGTGAGGGCCAGGCGGAACATCAGACGGCTCCCCCGGCGTAACGGGCATCGGACTGCTCGGCCCAGGCGCCCAGATGGGTCATCCGCTCGGCGACCGTCTCCGCGGACGCGCCGCGCAGCTCGTCGACGATCCGGCCGTCGGCCAGGAAGACGACCCGGTCGGCGTGGGAGGCCACCACGGGGTCATGGGTGACGACGATGGCCGTCTGCCCGGCATCGAGGACGGTCTCCCGTAACAGCCGTAACACCTCCAGTGCGGTGCGGGTGTCGAGGGCGCCGGTCGGTTCGTCGCCGAAGACGACCGCGGGGTCTGTGACCAGGGCCCGTGCAATGGCGACCCGCTGCTGTTGGCCGCCGGAGAGTTCACCGGGACGGTGGGCCGCGCGGTCGGCGAGACCCACCCGCTCCAGCACCCGTTCGACCGCGCCGCGTTCGGGCCGCCGGCCGGCCAGCCGCAGGGGCAGCGCGACATTGTCGGCGACGGTCAGCGCGGGCAGGAGGTTGAACGCCTGGAAGACGAAGCCGATCCGCTCCCGTCGCAGCCGAGTCAGCTTCTTCTCGCTGAGACCGGCGAGTTCAAGACCGTCCAGAATGATCGAGCCGGAGGTGGGCCGGTCCAGCCCGGCGGCGCACTGGAGCAGGGTGCTCTTGCCGGAGCCGGACGGACCCATCACGGCCGTGAAGGTGCCGCGGCGGAAGCCGATCGAGACATCGTCGAGTGCCACCACCCGGTTGTGCTCGGTGCCGTAGGCCCGATGGACCCTGATCAGGCGTACGACGTCGTCCAGGCCATGCCCGGGTGGGGTGTTCATGTGGGTCAACTCCTCGATACAGGGGGTCCCGGCCGCTCTGTTCACGGCCGGCCCTCGCGTACTCAACGTTCATCGACGCTGCGTAAGAGATCCTCCACCGCCAGGACATGACCGCGCAGCTCCTTCAGCTCACGCAGGAGCACTTTCTGTTCCTCGACCACCGCCTCGGCGAGCCCGCGGTAGTGCGACATGGCGGCCGCGTCCGCGCGGTGCCGCTGGAGGCCGAAGTAGGCGACCGTGCTCGCGCTGATGCCGCCGACGACGATCAGGGTGATGACGATGGCGATCGTGCCGCCGCTCATGGGGTACTTCCCTTCCTCTCCGCGCCGGGGACCGCGCCGCCTCCGGGCCGGCTCCCCCCGAGCGCCCCGCCAGGCGGTGGCGGACCCCGGCGCACCCGGTACACATCGACGGGTGCGCCACCCACCCATCGGCCGAGCGCGGCGACGGCGAGCATCACCCGGTGCCCGGCCGGGGGAGCGGCGACGGCCATCGGGTCCCGGCCCGGCAGGGGGCTCAGCCGCGCCGGGTGGCGCACGGACCGGGGCGGCCAGTGGCCCGGGAGCGGGGCCGGCCGCGCCAACCCGCCCCGGGCGAGCCCGGTGCCGTACGCCTTGCCCATGGCCTCCTTGTGGGTCCACAGCCACAGGAAGGCGGCGATCCGCTGCCGCTCCCCCCGGGACCTTAGCCAGTCGGCCTCGTCCTCGGTGAACCAGCGGTCCGCCAGCCGCTGGGCGGGTACCGGGCGCTCGATCTCCACATCGACTCCCACCGGGCCGAGCCCCGTGACCGCCAGCGCGGCGACCCCCCGGCCGTGGCTGAGGCTCAGATGCGTACCGGCGCCCAGCCCGGACAGCACGGGCCGGCCGCCGTCCTCGTGCCGGATCCGGAGCCGTTCCGGGGCCACGCCCAGGACACCGGCCGTGGCGCGCAGGACCGTGGCGCGGGAAGCGGCGTCGTCGAGCCCGGTGGTCGGGGTGAGGACGACGGTGACGCGGTGGGCGGCGAAAGGGGGGCTCAATCCATCTCCAGGCAGGCGAAACGGTGTGACGGACGCCGACGGATCACTCTGGCGGTCCCGCCCGGTGGCCGCCAGGTGATTCAGCGTCCCGTGAATGACGCAGGCCGGAAGGCGGGCTCGCCCCCTTCCAGATGGGGCGTCAACCTCCGTCAGCGACACGTCAGTTGGCCGTCAGTGAGGGCGAGAAGACTTCTCGCCATCCGCCGTATCCACCCTCTGGAGGCGACTATGCCCACCACGGCCGTCATCACCGCCGAACAGCGCGCCGAGATCAAGGACGTCGTCTGCGAGATTCTGGAGATCGAGCCCGCCGACATGACGGACACCAGCCTCTTCAAGGAGGACCACAACGCCGACTCGCTGGGCGCCATCGAGATCCTCTCCTCCCTGGAGCGGACCTTCGGCATCGAGATCGACCAGGCGGAGCTGGTCCGGATGATCCACCTGGACGGGGTGGTCGCCGTCGTCCAGGAGGGGCTGGCCAGGTAGCCGGTCCGGCACCGACGCGGACAGTGGGGAGACAGCCAATGAGCAGTGAGAACCGGTCACCGCGCCGGGTCGTCATCACCGGCCTGGGCGCCGTCACCAGTATCGGGATCGGGCTGCGGCCGTTCCTCTCCGGCCTGCGGACCGGCCGTAGCGGCGTCAAGCCGATCACGTCCTTCGACACGACCGGGTACGCATACGCCAACGGGTGCGAGATCGAGGACTTCGACCCGGTCGACTGGATCGAGCGGGTCGACCCCGGTGAACTGGGCCGGGCCAGCCAGTTCTCGGTCGCCGCGGCCAGGATGGCGGTGACCGACGCGGGCATGGACGAGGACGAACTCCGCAGCCGGCGGGTCCTGGTCTCCGTCGGCACCACCGACGGCGAGTCCCACGATCTCGACGACCTGATGGACAGCCAGCTCCGATCGGGTCCGGAGCGGCTCGACCCGCTGGTGGCCCGCCGCTCTTCGGCCGGCCTGCTCTCCAGCAGCGTGGTGCGCGAACTGGCCCTCACCGACGTCCAGGCCGTCACCATCCCGACGGCCTGCGCGGCGGGCAACTACGCCATCGGCTCGGGCTTCGACGCGATCCGGTCCGGCGAGGTCGACATCGCGCTCTCCGGCGGCGCCGACGCCGTCTGCCGCAAGACCTTCACCGGGTTCTACCGGCTCGGCACCATCGCGCCCGAGGTGTGCCAGCCCTTCGACGTGGACCGTAAGGGCATCCTGACCGGCGAGGGTGCGGGCATCCTCTTCATGGAGAGCCTCGAATCGGCCCTGGCGCGTGACGCCCGGATCTACGCCGAGGTCCTCGGATACGGGCTGAACTGCGACGCCCACCATCCGGTGGCCCCCGACCGGGACAGCCTCGCGGCCTGCATCGAACTGGCCCACCGCAACGCCGGTGTGAAACCCGAGGACATCGACTTCATCTCGGCGCACGGCACCGGGACCCGGGCCAACGACGTCACCGAGGCCGGCGCGATCCGGCAGGTGTTCCCCGAGCCGCCCCCGACGGTCTCCATCAAGTCCATGCTCGGCCACACCATGGGCGCCGCCAGCGCCCTGGCCTCCGCGGCCTGTGCCCTGGCCATCACCGAGGGATTCATCCCGCCGACCATCAACCACCGGGAGACCGACCCGGAGTGCGGTCTCGACCCGGTTCCCAACCGGGCCCGCTCCGCCGATGTGCGGATCGTGCAGAACAACGCGCTGGCGTTCGCGGGCAACAACGCCGTGGTGATCCTCGGCAGGTACGCGGAACGCGCCGCCGGATGAGCGGGGTGACTCCACGGCTGCGCAGACCCGGGACCGGGCACCGGCCGGCGACAGTACTGCTCCTGCACGGGCTGGGCGGCCGGCCCACGGTCTGGGATCCCTTCGCGGCCCGGGTGGATGCCCGGTTCGCACTGTGGGACGCGGAACTTCCCTGGCGGGCGATGGCCGACAGCGAAGGCTGGGGGTCACTGGCCGATCCGGCTCGCTTCCTCGTCGATCTGGTGGACGAGCGGTACGACGCGGTCGTGGCGCACTCCTACGCGGCGAACCTGCTCATCGAGGCCGCCGCGGACGGCCGGATCGCACCCCGGCCCACCGTACTGATCAGCCCCTTCCACCGGTCGAGCCCGCGCGATTTCGACTGGTCGGTCATCTCGTACTACCTGAACGAATTCCACCGGGTCTTCGAGGAGGCGCTGGAGGTCGGGGAGACCGGGCGGTTCCCCAGGGCGCACCGGGACTGGATGGCGCTACGGCTGCGAGACCAGATCGGGCCCTACGGTTGGATGCGGTTCTTCGAGACCTATCTGCGCTCCCCGTTCCTCGATCTCGACGCCGTCCGCGCCCCACTGCTCGTGCTGTCGGGGGAGAAGGACAGGGCCGCCCGGCCGTCCGACGGCCGGGCGCTCGCCGCGGGTGTGCCGGGGGCCCGGTTCGAACTCCTCGCCGGCTGCCGCCACTTCCCGATGGTGGAGGACCCTGGCCTCGTCACCCGCCTGGTGTGCGACTTCCTGGGTCGGGCCGGGCCCGCCGCCCGTACTGCCGCACCTCCTGCTCGTACCGCCGCGCCCGCCGCCCGTACCGCTGCACCTCCTGCTCGTACCGCCGCGGTCGTACCCCGGGCACCTCGCGCGGCGGGACCGCCCCGGGTGCCCCCAACCTCTCGACTGGAGATGTCATGACCCTCGGCGCCACCGGCACGGACCGCACCACCCTGCGGGAGATCCGGCCCCGCTACGAAGGATCGAACATCTGTACCTGGATCGGCTTCAAGCACGTCAACTACCTGGTGGAGGAGGCCGTCCTCGACCACCTGCGGCAGCTCGGCGCACCGGCCGGGAAGCTGTACGAGCGCCATGGCCTCGGCGTCGACATCACCGACATCGACACCAAGATCCTCACCGCCCTCCACATCGACGACATCGCCACGGCGACCGTGCGGGAGGCGCCCGACCGGGGCGACGGACGGCGCCTGACCGTCGAGATGACCGTGGAGCGCGACGGGGAGACCGTCAAGGCCGTCGTCTCCAAGGTCGCCGTGCAGCTCCGGCTCGACCCGCGCGGCCACCCGGTAGCGGAACCGCCCGCCGAACTCGCCGCCCATGTGGTCGACCGGCTCGGCGCCGGTGGGACCCCGATCCCCTTGGCGCCGGGCACGGACCCCCTGGACCACCTGACGGCGGGCGCGAACGCCTTCGGCTGGGCCTGGCGGATGCCGTACTTCTACTGCCACTTCACCGAGCGCGTGCAGATGTCGGGCTATCTGCGGCAGATGGAGGAGATCGTCGACCTTTTCCTCGCCGATCGGGGGGTCTCCATCAAGACCCTGCTGGACGAACAGGACTGGATCCCCGTGGTCCCGCACTCCCGGATCACCATCCTGGACGAAGCTCGGATGGAGGAGACGCTGTACACGGTCATCACCGTGGAGAACGTCTTCAAACGGCTCACCTACACGGCCCGGCTGGACGCCTATGTCCTCCGGGACGGCGTCCTCGTGCCGACGGCCACCGGGCGGATCACCCACGGCTGGGCCGTGATCGAGAACCGGCGCGACTGGAGTCTGGTCGACTTCGACGACCGGCTGATCAACGCCCTCAACGGTAAGGAGGGCAAATCGGAGGGCCGGGGGACGACGCCGTGACCACCGCCCACGCCCCGGCGAGCGGGCGGACCGACGACCGGCCAGCCGCCGGTGGACTCGTCCTCTCCGCCTGGTCGGCGCTCTCCCCGTACGGCACCGGTGCGGAGGTCTACGGGGCCGGGATACGCGACGCCCTCGCGGCCGTCACCCCGCTCGACCCCGAGGAGTACCCCGGGCCGAACCCCGGCCCGTACGACCGCGCGGGCCTGGTCCCCGGCTTCAGCGCCGCGGGCGCCCTGGGCCGGAAGGGCACCCGGACCATGGACCGGGTCACCGCGCTCGCCGTCGCCACCTTCGGACAACTCCTGGAGCACTGCGGCCCCGCCCTGCTGGAGCGGTCCGAACGGGTCGGGCTGGTGCTGGGGACCGGCTCCGGCAGCGTCCAGAGCACCATGGACTTCACCCGCGACTCACTGACCGGGGACCGCCCCTATCTGGTCGACCCGGCGCGGTTCCCCAACACGGTGATGAACCGCGCCGCCGGGCAGAGCGCGATCTGGCACCAGGTCAGGGGCCCCAACACCACCATCGCGGGCGGCTGGCTGACCGGCCTGCTCGCCCTCGGCTACGCCGCCCGACTCCACCGGGGCGGCCACTGCGACCGGGTCCTCTGCGGAGTCGCCGAGGAGTTCTCCGTCCAGCGGGCCTGGCTGGAGTGGCACGCCGCCGAAGGCGCCGCCCGGCCGCCGCTCGGCGAGGGCGGCGCGGCCTGGCTCCTCGAACCGGCCGACGCGGCACGGCGGGCGGGCCGGCCGGCCATCGCCCGGCTGCTCGGCACCGGCTTCCGCGCCTACCACGAACCGGACGGGGCGGGCCCCGCGCTGACGGAGTGCATCCGCTCGGTGCTCGCCGACGCGGGAGTGGCTGCGGGAACCGTCCGGATCGTCGCCCCGCTCGGCACCGACGGTGAGGAGGCCGCGGTACGCGCCGCCCTCCCTGACGGCGCGCGACCGGAGTGGATCCGGTGCCGCCCGCTCCTCGGGGACACCTCGGCCGCGGCGACCGGCTTCCAGACGGCGGCCGTGCTGGCCGCCGCCGGTGCGGGACGGCTGCCCGGCGGCGCGCCGGCCCTGGTCACCGGGATCGACCGGGACGGCACGGTCGGCTGTGCCCTGTTGAGCGGCTGAGGGGGAGTGGTCACGATGTTCGACGGACTGTCGGCCGGCTGCTATGAGGAGGTCCCCGAAGCCACCGCGGACGGCACGGCGCCCGGCGCCCGGCTCGTCCGCGCCCGGGTCACCGTGCAGTTGGACGATCCCTTCCTCGCCGGGCACTATCCGGGCTTCCCGCTGGTACCGGGGTTCGCCCTGGTGCAGTACGCGCACGACCTGCTCGTCGGCGGCGCGGGCGTCGGGCTGGGACTCCCCGTCGTCCTGCGGAAGGCGCGTTTCCGCAGTCCGGTGCGGCCCGGTGAGGAGTTGGTCGTCACGGCGCGGATCACTGACGGTGCGGACGGTGTCCAGGCGGTCGCCTCGGTCTCCGCCGCCGACCGGCCCGCCGCCGAGTTCTCGCTGCACTACCCGGGGGCGCGGACCCTGAACACCGTGCCGGAGAGCCGTGTTCACCCGGTCCGGGAGCCCGCCGACGTCAGGTTGGAGAACGGTGCGGCCACCGGGTCCGAGAGCGGTGGGGACCCGGCCGGAGGGACCGCGCCTGACACCGCCCGCATCACCTCGATCCTCCCGCACCGCCGTCCGGCGCTGCTGGTCGACCGGGTCACGGCCGTGGCACCGGGGAGACGGCTGGTCGCGCTCAAGACGGTCACCGCCGCCGAGCCCACCCACCGGGGGCTCGGCGGCCGGGCGGCCCCGGGGCTGTTGCTGGAGTCCTGGGCCCAGGCCGCCGTACTCCTGGCCTGCTGGGACCGGCCCAACCCGAATGTGCTGAACGGCCTGGTGACCCTGCTCGCCGGGGTACGGGGTGCCCGGGTGCGGGCCCCCGTCCACCCGGGGTCGGTCCTGGTGCACGAGGTCCATCTCGTCCGTGACCTCCGCGACACCGTCATCACCGCGGGCGGCAGCACGGTGGACGGGCGGCCCGTCCTGGAGATCGGACAGCTCACGCTGGCACTGCGCCCAGCGGCCGCGCTGACATCCGCGACGACAAACGACGAAAGGTCATGATGTCCCCAGAGAAACGGCGTGTCGCCCTGGTCACGGGAGGCTCCCGAGGCATCGGGCGTGCCGTGGTGACCCGGCTCGCGGCCGACGGCTACGACGTGGCTTTCTGCTACCACTCGCGCGATGAGGCGGCGCGGGTCACGGCCAAGGAGGCCGAGGCGTCGGGCGCCGCCGTGCTGGCGCGGCGCGTCGACGTCGCCGACCAGTCCGCGGCCGAGGAATTCGTCCGTACGGCCGAACGGGAACTGGGCCCGCTGCACGCGGTGGTTCCGTCCGCCGGCATCGTCCGGGACAACCCCCTGATCATGCTCACTGGCGAGTCCTGGCAGGAGGTGGTGCGGACCAACCTCGACGGCACTTACCACATCTGCCGCGCCGCCGTGTTCGCCATGATGAAACGGCGGGCGGGCACCGTGGTCACCATGTCGTCGGTGGCCGGGGTCCACGGAAACGCCACCCAGACCAATTACGCGGCGTCCAAGGCGGGGATCATCGGCTTCTCCAAATCGCTGGCCAAGGAGGTCGGACCACGCGGCATCCGGGTCAACACCGTGGCCCCCGGGTTCATCGACACCGATATGACCGCGGGTCTCGCCGACGGGACCGGCGGGGCCCTGACCTCGCGCATCCCGCTGGGACGGTTCGGTCGGCCCGACGAGGTCGCCGATCTGGTGTCCTTCCTGGTGTCGGACCGCGCGTCCTACGTGACGGGCCAGGTGTTCGGGGTCGACGGCGGGCTGGTGCTCTGAGATGCCCGCCCGCCGGGGGGCCCGCTGCTACTTCTCGCTGCGCAGCCCGTACTCCTGGCTCGCCCACCGCGAACTCCACGATCGGTATCCGGACGTGGCCGCCGCCGTGGAGTGGCGCCCCTTCTTCGAACCGGATCCGATCAGCGAGCGGATGCTGACCGAGTTGGGCGGATCGTTCCCGTACGCGGCGATGACCCGGGCCAAGCACCTGTACGTGCTCCAGGACGTCGGCCGGATCGCCAAGGCGCGTGGGATCGCACTGCGTTGGCCGGTGGACCGCGCGCCGGTGTGGGAGGTCCCGCATCTGGCCTACCTGGTGGCACTGAGTGAGGGGCGCGGCCCCGCGTACATCGCGGCGGCGTACCGCGCCCGCTGGGAGGAGGGCAGGGACATCTGCGACCGGGGGGTCGTCGCAGAGATCGCTGCCGAAATCGGCCTCGACCCGGAGCTGACGGCGGGTGCGAGCGATGACCCGGCGCTACGGCGGGCGGGCGCGCGGCTGCTGCTCGACATCGACGAGGACGGGGTGTTCGGCGTCCCGTTCTTCGTCCAGGGGTACAGCCGTTTCTGGGGGCTGGACCGGCTCGCCGACTTCGCCGCCCACCTGCGCGCCCGTACGCCGCCCGCGACGGCGCTCCCGGAGGCCGTGCCCGCCGCGGTCGGGCTGGGGGACCGCCGCACGGACGACGGTCACGCGGGCGGCTGCGGCTGACGGGGCGCCCGGCGTTCTCTCCTACCGGAGCGCGCCCGTGGCCGCCACGTGCTCGCCGGCCGGGCGTCAGGACCGGGGCGCGCGGTCCCCGCAGGGCCAACGCCCACGCGGGCGGACGCCTCCGCCCCTACGTCGCCGCCCGACCTGGGTGCTCGGGGCCCCCGGCCGGGCGGCGACCCGCGGGCGATAGGTTGACCTCTGTGAACCCCGTGACTGCCGTGACTCCTGTGCACCCCGCGCGTGTCGCCGGCCGGACCGCCGCCTCGGCCCTGGCCGTACTCGCGGGTCTGCATGTCGCCTGGGGGGTGGGGTCGACCTGGCCACTGCCCGACCGGGAGACCTTCTCCGAGCTGGTGGTCGGGGGCTCGGAACTGCCCGGTCCGGCCGCGTGCTTCGCGGTCGCGGGGGCGTTGGGGACGGCCGCCGCCTTGGTGGCCGGGTACCCCCGGTGATATCCGATGGTCTCCCGGTCGGGTGCGGCCGGTGTCGCCGCCGCCCTGGGCACGCGCGCCGTCGCCGGGCTCGTGGGACGGACCGATCTGCTGTCCCCGGGGTCCACGTCCCCCCGCTTCCGGCGCCTCGATCGCGTCGCCTACTCACCCCTGTGCCTCGCGCTCGCCGCGTCGGCGGCGATCTCGGCCACGGCACGCGGACGGTAGGACGCCGCGTCGCCGACGGTGCGCGCGCCCCGCGCTCAGCGTGGCCGCGACAGCGGCAGGGGTACGGATGCGGGAGCCGGCACCGGTGTGGCGAGTGTCCGTGCGGCGTACAGCCGGTCGACGCACGCGCGGGACAGGGCGCGCAGACTGGAGACCATCGACTCCGGGGGGAGCGGGGTGGCCCGGTAGGCCAGGGGCAGTTCGGTGCAGGCCGCCACCACCGGCAGGGCGCGCTGCCGCCAGAGCCCCTCCACCACATCCCCGTAGAGGCGGCCGGCCCGTTCGATCCGTTCCGCCTTCACCTGAACGGCGGTCTCATGGATCAGTTTCTGGGTCGTGGCGTCCGGGACGTACAAGCGGTAACCGCGGGCGGCGGCCCGATCCTGGTAGATGCCGCTGACCACGGTTCCGGTGGTGGCCGTCAGCCAGCCTCCCTCGGGACTCAGCCGGACCGCCTCGTCCAGCGTGGCGTCGACGATGTCGACGATCGGGGCGGACAGCGCGGCGGGCAGCGCGCCGAGGAACACATGGGCCGTGTTGCAGGGAATCGCCAGCAGGTCCGCGCCCCATCCGACGAGGGTGGCCAGACACTCCCGCAGCAGGCGCGCCGCCCGAGGGTCGTTGCGGAGAATCGCCACCGTCCGGTCGGGAATGGCGGGTTCGGAGAGCATCACGATCCGCGGGTGGTGTCCGTCCTCGGTGGCCGGGGCGTCGGACGCGAGCAGCCGGAGGAACTCCGCGGTCGCCGCGGGGCCCATTCCGCCGAGGACACCGAGCGTCCTGTCCGGGGGGCGCGTCGTCGCCGCTGTCATGGACCGACTCTGACCCAGCGCGCTGACATCCTGCTGATGCCCGGCTGACCGCGGGCCGGGACGCCGTCACGGTGACCGTGGTGGTGATCGGAAGATCGTTCGGGGGTGAGGACAGCCCGCGCCCCGAACCGGGGGTTTGCCCCATGGTCGTCATCCCGGCGGCTGCGATAACTTCGGGTACAGCGACACAAGAGGGCTTGACCAGCCCTGACTTCTGACACTTCCTTCAGGACCGGGGGACCCCATGCGCCAGCAGCAGCGCCGCTATCTCGCCATCTACGCGGCGGCATCCATCTCCGTCGGCGGGCTGAGCGCCTGCAACTTAACCAAGGGAGAGACCTTCGAGGACGACACCACCCTCTCGGGGAAGGTCACCTCCGTCCGTATCGAGAACGGCTCCGGCGGCGTCACGCTGCGGGGGACGGAGGGCGGCGGGGCGCTCGCCCTGGAGCGCTCGATCGAGTACAAGGACGACAAGCCGTCGGGCGAGACCCACCGGGTCGAGGACGGCGTGCTGGTGCTCGGCGGCTGTGGCAGCCGCTGTTCGGTGCGGTACACCGTCGACGTGCCCGTGGGTGTCGGCGTCAGCGGCAAGACGTCGAGCGGCGCGGTCCGCCTCTCCAAGGTGGGCGCGGTGAAGGTGAGCACCAACTCCGGCCGGATCGAGATGGACGGCGTCTCCGGCTCCGTCGATGTGCGCACCAGCAACGGCCGGATCACCGGCCGGGGTCTAGCGGGCCGGGAAATCGAGGCGGAGACCTCCAACGGAGCGATTGAACTGACACCGAAGACCCCGCAGAGCATCCGGGCGAAGACCTCCAACGGTGACATCACCCTCACCCTGCCGGCCGCTCAGTACCAGGTGTCGGCGGACTCCAACAACGGTGACAAGAACATCGGCATCACGCATGACCCGGGGGGCGAGTTCCGGTTGGGACTGACCAGTGGCAACGGTGACATCACCGTCAAGACCGCCTGACCCGGTGGCAGGCGGTGAGCACGAGGCGAGCGAGGCGCGACAGGCCCGGTGAGCCGGTGCGAGCGACGGCCGTCCGCTCCCGCGCGGGAGGCCCACCGCGCGGCGGCTGACGGCGCCGCTGGCGCGCTGCTCCATGCCCCGGGTGATGGCGCCGCCCATACGGTGGGCGATGCCATGGACCTGGTGTGGCGCGGGGCGCGCCCGACCGTTCGGTGACGATCCCCGCCATGCGGTGACGGGCCGGGCCGGTGGTGTCGTCCGACCGTTCGGTGACGAGCCCGGCTGTGACGAGTCTCTGTCCGGTGACGAGCCCGACCGGTGGCGTGTCACCGGCCTGACCTGGCGGGGCGTACCCCGATCAGCCGCCTGTCAGCACACTGTCAGTGGCCTTGGCGAATCTTGAGTGGCTCCGACCACTCAAGGAGGCCCGGCGCATGACCTCGTTGGAAGCGGTGTCGAGTTACCTCCCGCCCACCATCTCCGTCGAACAGCTCCGGGACCCGTTGGGACTGACGGACCAGCAGGTGCGCAGATTCACCCGGCTCTATGGGCTGGACCGGATCTGTCAGGCGCCCGACCGGTCCGAGACCGATCTGCTGTTGGCCGCGGTCGGGAAGCTCGATGCCCTCACCGGGCGGGAGGACCGCGTGCGGTACGTGGTGCGCGCCAAGGGCCTGCGCACCACCGCACCGTACCCCGTCAGCCCCGTCCAGCAGGTGCGCGAGGCGCTGGGCCTGCACGCGGCGACCGTGTTCTCGGTGGCCGACCACGGGTGCGCGACCGGTCTGCTCGCCGTCGACGTCGCGGGTACGCTCCTCGCCGCCGACGACGATCCGGAGGCACTCGCCCTGGTGCTCGCGGGTGACAAGACGTTCACCCCCTTCTCGCAGTGGGTCGAGGACGTCTGTGTCATGGGCGAGGGGATGACCGCGCTGCTCGTCGGCCGGAACGGCCCGCGGGACCGGGTGCTCGGCTATGACGCCCGTATCCACGGCCGGGCCGACGGCGTGATCGACCTCGACCCGGAGGGCGCGCGCGAGGCCAAGCGGATCTATCAGGACGCCATGGGCGAGGTCATCACCGGAGCGCTCGACATCGCGGGCCTCACCATCGCCGATATCGACCTCGTACTGCCGCACAACGTCAACCGGGTCTCCTGGACGGTGGCGGCCAACGCGCTCGGCATCGACCGGGACCGTGTCTTCCTGGACAACATCGCGCGGACCGGCCACTGCTTCTGCGCGGACCCGTTCATCAACTACCAGTCCGCGCGCGAGCTCGGCCTGCTCCGGCCCGGGGACCGCTATCTGATGACCTCCGCCGGGCTGGGCCAGTCGTTCGCGGCCATGGTGCTCGAACACTGAGGGGGTACGACGATGCCCGGTAGCTTCCCCGACGGTCACCGCGACGTCCACGACCATCACCGGGACAGGCCGCCCGAAGAGTCCTCGGCCCTCCCGCGGGAGGCCGCCCCGCAGGAAGCCGTCCGGTACGAGGTACCGCGGGGAGCACCGCGGGGTGGGGACCGCCACGGCGACTTCCGCACACGGCTGGCGGCGGCCGTCACCGGATCGTCGGACACCCCGCTCGTCCTCCTCGGCAACTTCGAGGTGGAGCGGCAGTGGGCCCGCGGTGAGCACACCCTGCCCCGCCTCTCCGCCCTGTCGGCCAACGCCGTCGTCAACCGTATGGACGAGTTCACCCTGCTCCTCGCGGGTGAACACGACCATGTGGTGCTCAAGACTCAGCCGGACGGCGCCTATCTGGCCTACCTCAGCGGGCTCGGGATGCTGCTCCCCACCGTCCACACGGTGGGCGGCCAAGACCCCCAGCGCACCGTCACCGAGGACGCCCTGGCGGATCCGGTACTCCTGCGCACGCTGGCCGGGCTGGCCGCAGCCGGCGCCCACCTCGTCCCGCACGGGGTGTCCGAACCGGAGGAGCGGCTCGCCGCCACGACCGGAATGCCGGTGGCAGGACCCGGCGCGGCACTGTGCAAGTCGGTCAACAGCAAGGTGTACAGCCGTCGGGTCGCCGACGAGCTGGGCCTGCGCCAGCCGCGCGGCTGGACCTGCGAGACCGTGGCCGAACTCGGAGCGGCCCTCGCCGCGGCCGTGTCCGTGCCGACCGCACCGTTCGTGGTCAAAGAGGCGTTCGGCGTCTCCGGCAAGGGGATCGCGACACTGGACGGCCCGCGCCGCGCGGACCGTGTCCACCGTATGGTCGCCCGGCAGGCCGAGCGCTCCGGCCGGGACGCCGTCGCCTTCGTCGTCGAGGAGTGGGTGGCGAAGCGCGCCGACCTCAACTACCAGTTCACGGTCGGTCGGGACGGCTCGACCCGGTTCGACTTCGTCAAGGAACTGCTCACCGAGGGCGGTGTCCACCGGGGGCACCGGATGCCGGCCGGTCTGTCGGCCGCCCAGTTCCACGAGGTGGTCACCACGGCGGAACTCCTCGGCAAACGCCTCGCGGCCGACGGCTACTTCGGCGTGGTCGGCGTGGACGCCATGGTGGATGAGGCGGGTGGGCTCTACCCCGTCGTGGAGATCAACGCGCGGCACAACATGTCCACCTACCAGGCGCGGCTCCAGGAACAATTCGTCTGCGACGACCGGATCGCGCTGGCCCGCCACTATCCGGTGCACCTCGACGCCCCGCTGCCGTTCGACCGGCTCCAGGTACTCCTGGAAGGGCTCCTCCTCGACGGCTGCGGCGGCAACGGCCTGCTGGTGAACAACTTCGCCACCGTCAATGCCGGATTCCCCCCCGACACCGGACCACGTACGGATCGGACCACCCCCGGAGGGCCCGTCGACGGCCGGCTGTACGGAATCCTCGTCGCGGACTCCGACGACGAACTGACGGCTCTCGACGCCGAGATCACTGCTTGCCTCCCGTCGCGAAGGGGCCACGGATCATGACCACGCACGCCGAAGTCCAGGGCATCCCCGTCGCCGAGCTCGCGCGGACCTACGGCACCCCCCTCTATCTCTACGACGGCGACGTCCTGACGGAGCGGATGCGCGAGCTGCGCGAGCGGCTGCACCCCCGGCTCCAGATCTTCTTCTCGCTCAAGTCCAACCCGAACGTCTCGATCTGCGCACTGCTGCACGCCCACGGGGCCCGCGCAGAGGTCTCCTCCGTCACGGAGCTGCTCACCGCGCGACGGGCCGGCGTCGACCCCGGGGACATCCTCTTCCTCGGACCGGGCAAGAGCCGTGAAGAGTTGTCGGCCTGCCTCGACCAGGGCATCGCCGCGGTCGTCTGCGAATCGTTCCAGGAGCTCGCGGCGATCGATGAACTCGCCGGTGAGCGCGGGCTGCGGGCCCCGGTCGCCCTGCGCGTCAACCCCGGGTTCGCCGTGAAGGGCTCCGGTCTCACCATGGGGGGTAAACCGCGCCAGTTCGGCATCGACGAGGCCCAGCTCCTCGCCGACACCGGGCTGGCCCGGCGCTTCCCCCGGGTGCGGCTGATGGGGGTGCAGGTCTACATGGGCACCCGCATCCTGACCGAGGACGCCATCGTCGAGAACACGGCGCGCATCTTCGACCTGGCCGAGCGCCTCGCCGCCGACCTCGGATTCCCGCTGGAACTGGTGGACATCGGCGGCGGCCTCGGCGTGGCCTACTTCGAGGGCGAACGGGACCTTGACCTGCCGGTCCTCGCCGACCGGCTCAACCCTGTCGTCGGAGCGTTCGCCGACCGCCATCCCGACACCCGGCTGGTGCTGGAACTCGGCCGATACCTGACCGCGATGGCCGGCACCTATGTCGTCGGCGTCCGCTATGTGAAGACCTCGATGGGGGAGCGGTTCGCGGTCACCGACGGCGGTACCCACCACCACATGGCGGCCGTCGGTATCGGCTCCTTCGCCAGACGGAACTTCCCGATGCGCCTGCTCAACCGGGCCGGCGCGGCTCCGGGCGAGGACTGGAACATCACCGGACCGCTCTGTACGCCGAACGACACCCTGGCCAAAAAGATCAAACTCCCGCCGCTGCGCCAGGGCGATCTGATCGGTGTCGACCGTTCGGGTGCCTACGGTCCCACCGCATCGCCCGTGCACTTCCTCAGCCACGGCTATCCGGCCGAGGTGCTCGTCCTCGACGGCCGGGCCCATCTGATCCGAGAGCCCGACCGCCCCGACGACCTGCTCCGCAAGCAACGGCTGCTCGCCCCCGGGACGCTGACCCCGACGAGCACCCCGCGCTGACCGAGCACCCCGTGCCGAACGCGACCACCACCGGAAGGACCGCACACCATGCCCGAAACGACCGGCACCCACCGCGAGCGGATCGTCGTCCAGATTTCCGCCGCGCTCGGCGATGTCCTCGACCACGAGCTGCCCGCGCTGTCGGAGGGCTCCCGGCTCTTCGACGAACTCGGCCTCGACTCGACGGGCGTCTTCGAGCTGCTGATGCGGCTGGAGGAGTCGCTGGACATCGAGTTCGACACGGACTCGCTGGAGATGGCGCACTTCGCCAGCGTCGGATCGCTGGCCGACTTCGTTGCCGCGGAGGCTACGGAGGCTACGGAGGCTACGGAAGCCACGGAAGTCACGGAGGCCACGAAAGCGACAGAAGCTGTGCGGGTCACAGGCGCCACGGGAGCCGTGGTGGAAGCCGCGGGAGCGACAGAAGCGGACGGCTGAGCATGTGCCCCCGGTCCGTGCCCGCGGACAACACGACGGACAACACGGTGGACCGTACCGTGTTCCCGCTCCGGCTCGCCGGGATCGCGCACCGGGTGTTCCCGGCTGGCCGCTCCCGGATCGACGACCCCTTCTCGCTCCGGCACTTCACCGATCTGACCGCGCTGTACGGGGTCGAGCGGCGGCCCGATGCGGCCGAGCGGGGGACCGGCAACACCTTCGCCACCATGGCCCGCGCGCTGCTGGACGACCTCCCGCCGGAAGCACACCGCGCCGACATCGCGGTCGTCGCGCACGCCACCCCCGATCTGGACTGCCGGCTGGCCGCCGTCACCTCGCTGGCGGCGGTGATCGAGGGCGGGCCGCAGGTGTTCACGGTCACCGACTGCGGTTCGGCGGCGCCGTTCGCCGCGCTGCGGGTGGCCGGCGAGTACGTCAGGCGGCACGGATACCGGCGCGCCGTCGTGTTCGCGCTCGACCAGTCGACCCTGCCGTACGAGACCGGGCGGCCGCTCGCCGGAGACGCGGGCGTCGCGCTGCTGCTGACCGACACGGGCACCCGGGGCGGTCTCACCGTACGCCGGACGCCCGGTGTGAGCGTCGCCGGTATGGCCGCCGCCGTCCGCGCGGAGCTGGCGGTCCTGGGCGCCGATCCGTCACTGCCGGTGGTCCTGGGGCCGGCTGTCGAGCCGGCGCGCGATCTTCCCCGGTACGGCGGGCGCATCGTGCGCGCCGCCCCGGGCGGACCGGCCTCCGGCGTACTGGCTGCGCTCGCCATGGACCGGTGGTGGCAGGCGGGCCGTGCCGGGGCGGCCGGACTGGTCATCGTCGACCACGAGCCGGACACCGGGGACCTGAGCGTCTGCCTCGTCGAACGGAATCCGTCATGACCAGCACCGGAGTCCGCGGCACCGACCTGGCGGCGCGCTGCCACGGCGTGGCCCGGTACGAGGGCGTCGCGCCCGCGCTGACCGTGCTCATGACGTCCGTCCTGCCCGACCTGCTGCCGTGCGGTCCGAGTGGCCACGCCGTGGTCCCCGACCCGGTCGCAGCCGGGGCCCGTGGAGTGTGGGTCCACGGGGCGACCGGCGTCCGCGTCAGCAGCCGGGAGACCACCCTCTCCGCCTTCGAACCGCCCGGCGGACGCGTCCGGGCGCTGGCCACCGGGGGGACGACCGCGGGCGACGACGGACGGCGGGCCGCCTTCGCCCTCGGGCTGGTGTGGTTGCGGCTCGGGCTCTCGGAGGCCCTGCGCGCCGACTGCGTCGACCATCTCGGCCGCCGTCGCACCGGGGACTCGTACGTGCTCCAGCAGCAGTTGGTGAAGGGCATCATCGCGGGCGTACTGGCGGAACAACTGGAGGTCCGTGCGGTGCTCACCGATGCCGGGCCCGGCGATATCGCCGCCGCGGCGCTGGACGACCTCCAACGGCGGATCACCCTGGCTGACCGCGAGCAGATCCGGCTCCTCGGTGCCAGCGGATTCCTCACCGGCAGTCCCGGCACGACCGTCCAGGTCTCCGAACTGCTGGCCGACGTCTACCCGGCACACCCGCCCGGGACCGAACCGACGCGGGCGGAGCCGACCTACCCGGAGCCGACGTACGCGGACTCGACGTACGCGGACCCGACTCCCGTCCTGACAGCGCCGGGCCCGACGGTCGACGCGAGAGACGGGAAGGCGGCGGACGTGTCATGACAGGACCGGACCGGCGCCTCGCCGCGCTCCGTGGCCAGATGCGCGAATGGGCTGCCGATCTGCGCCCGCTCGCCCTGGAGATCGACCGTGACCCCGAGGCCGTCCGACGCCACCTCGACCTGCCCGCCCTCCGCCATCTGGCGACCATGGGCATCCCCGCCGAGTACGGCCACGAGCCCGAGAGGATCGACGGCCACCGCTTCCACGGAGTGTCCGCACGGGAACGCGTGGTCGTCATGGAGGAGTTGGCCCGCGCCGACGCGGGCACGCTCGTCGCCGCGCCGGGACCACTCCTCGCCGGGGTCGCGGTGGGCCTCGTCGCCGACCAGCGGCAGAAGGAGTGGTTCTACGGACGGATGCTGAGCGAACCGCTCTGGACCTGCTTCGCCCTCACCGAACCCGACCGGGGCTCGGACGCGGGCGCCCTCACCACCACCCTGACGCCCACTCCGCGCGGAGCCCTGCTGAACGGCGAGAAACGCTATGTGGGCAACGCCTCGCGCGCCCGCATCGGTGTGGTCTTCGCCCGCGGCCGTCGGGGGCCACTGGGCATCACGGCGGTCCTGGTCGACACCGACACCCCCGGATTCCGCGCCGAGCCCCTGGACATGATCGGCCTGCGCGGCGCCCGGATCGGCTCGATCGTCCTGGACGATGTGGAGATCCCGGAGGAGCACTTCCTCGGCCGGCACCTCCCCGCTACCCGACGCGGCGTCTGGGCCTTCGTCCAGACCTTCAATCTGCTGCGCCCGGGAGTGGCCGCCATCGCCGTCGGCATCGCCCGCGCCGCACACGACTATGTGACCGCCCACCGCCGCGTCCTGCGGGCCGCGGACCGGGACCGGCTCGACACGCTGGACCGGCGCATCGACGCCACCAGCCGGCTGGTATGGCAGGCGGCGGCGGCCGTCGACGCCCGCGGCACCGACGGCCATCTGGCGTCCGCCGCCAAACTGCGCGCCGCCCGGCTCGCCGAGGACATGACGCTGGCGGCCGGTGAACTACTCGGGCCCGGTGCCCGGCTGACCCATCCCCTGCTCGACAAACTCACGCGCGACGCCAGGGCGATGGAATTCCTCGAAGGCACCGAGAACATGCAGAAACTCAATCTCTTTCAGGGACTCCTCGGAGGAAAGGTCGAACGGGACGCCCGGCGGCACGTCGGTACGCAGTA
Organism: Streptomyces sp. NPDC020965; assembly: GCF_044333555.1. Taxonomy (NCBI): domain Bacteria; kingdom Bacillati; phylum Actinomycetota; class Actinomycetes; order Kitasatosporales; family Streptomycetaceae; genus Streptomyces; species Streptomyces sp. NPDC020965. The sequence goes on along the minus strand of NZ_JBIRRE010000018.1, from coordinate 11,670 downwards.
ACGGGCCTGGTCCGTCAGTTGCGAATCAGCCCGGTGTCAGGGCATTCGGCAAGGATGGAATCCGGAAAGGGCGGCCCCGGCGTTCCCAGGCGGGGGGTGGCCGCTGTTCGCAGGGTGGAACGTCTGTGGTTGCCGTCTCCGGAGGGTACGGAGGCGTCCCGCGCGTCGGCGCACGCACCGTCGCGGCCCGGGAGGGATCGACCGTCATCGAGGACTTCTCCGAGGAACCGGACCGTCACGGACGGCGGGAGAACCGCAGCCGGGAGACCGGCCGGTGGGAATCGGGTGGGAGCAGAAGAATGCCAGTGATCACGACGCCGCAGGAATTCGACGTGGACGATCTGTTCGTCGACCTCCGGCGAATCTTCGGACGTCCGCTGTATCTCAAGTGTGAGGGTTTCAATTTCGCGGGCTCGATCAAACTGCGGGCCGCGCGCGAGATGGTGGATTCCGCAGAGCGCGCCGGACTGCTGCGACCGGGCATGACCCTGGTCGAGAGCTCCTCGGGAAATCTGGGCGTGGCCCTCACCCTCGTCGCCGCGAGCCGCGGTTACGGATTCGTCTGTGTCACGGACTCCCGGTGCACCCACGCCTCCCAGCGGCTGATGCGACGCCTCGGGGCCGAGGTCCAGGTGGTCACCGAACCCCATCCGGAGCGCGGCCTCCTCGGAGCGCGCCTGGAGCGGGTGGCCCGGCTCTGCGCCGCACACGCGGACTTCCACTGGCTGAACCAGTACACCAACCCGGGCAACTGGCAGGCCCACTACCGCACGACCGGACCGCAGATCGCCAAGGCGTTCCCCGATCTGGACGTCCTCTTCGTCGGCGCCGGCACCACCGGCACCCTCATGGGCTGCGCCCGCTTCTTCAAGGAGACCAACGCGGCGGTGACGGTCGTCGGCATCGACGCCGTGGGCTCGGTCAACTTCGGCGGCGAGCCGGGGACCCGTATGATCCCCGGCCTCGGCACCAGTGTGCGCCCCGCGATCCTGGACGAGTCCGTCGTGGACGACACGGTGCTCGTCTCCGAGACCGACACCGTACGGACCTGTCACGCGCTGCTGCGGCACGGTTTCCTGCTCGGCGGTTCCACCGGCAGCGTCGTCAGCGGTGCGCTGCGTTGGCTGGCCGGGAACCGGCCCGGCACGGAGGTCACCGCCGTCGCCGTCGCCCCCGATCTCGGCGAGCGCTATCTCGACACCGTCTACCACGACGCCTGGGTGCGGGACGTCTACGGCCCCGATGTCCTCGACCACGCCCCGGATCCGGTCGACCACGGCCCTGATGGCCTCGACCAGGGTCCGGATCTGCTCGACCACGACCCCGATGTCCACGACCACGGCACCGGCCCGGTCACCTCCGCCGGACCGGTTCCGGTCGGCCCGAACGCCCCTTGGAGTCTGTGATGACGTCAACTCTGGTGACCGCGCTGCCGCTCACGGCCGGCCAGGTGGAGATCTGGCTCGACGCGCGGGGCGCCGAGGGGAGCAACGCCTTCAACTCGGCCGCCTACCTGGACATCCGAGGGCCGCTCGACACCGCACGCTTCCGTGTCGCGCTGCGCGGCCTCGTCGCCGAGGCGGAGTGCCTGCGCGCCCGGTTCCTCGACCACGACGGCGAACCGGTGCAACGGGTGGAGCCCCTGCTCGTGCCACCGCTGACCGAGCACGATATGAGCGGCGCGGCCGATCCCGAGGCGGCGGCAATCGCCCGGATGCGGGCGGACCTGACCGTCCCCTTCTCGCTCGCCGACTTCCCGCTGTTCCGGACCGCGCTGTTCGATGTGGGCCCGGGCCGTGTCTTTTTCTACCTCTGCGTCCACCACCTGCTCTGCGACGGATTCAGCCAGGTGATCCTCTGGCGCCGGCTCGCGGAGCTGTACCGCGCGGCCGGCACGGACGACGGCCGCGCGCTGCCCGCCCTGAGCGACCTCGTCGCCACCGACACCGCCTACGCCCGGTCCCGGCGAGCCGGCCGGGACGCGGAGTTCTGGCAGCGCCGCTTCCCCGAGCCGCCCGAGCTGGTCAGCCTCTCCCGGCAGGAGCCGTCCGACTCCCCGCCACAGGGCTTTCTGCGCGCGTCCGCCACTCTGCCGCCCGCGGTCGCCGCACAGGTGCGCGCGACCGCGACCGCGGCCGACATCACCTGGCCCACCGTGGTCATGGCCGCGGTCGCCGTGTACACCCAGCGGATGACCGGCGCCGAGGACGTCCTGCTCACCCTGCCGGCGACGGGCCGGCTGAGCGCCGGCCAGCGAGCCGTCCCCGGGATGCTCGCCAACTACCTGCCCCTGCCGGTGCCCGTCCGGCCCACCCTGACCAAGGCGGAACTGCTGCGCCTGACCTCGCGCGAACTCGCCCGGACCCTCGGCCACCAGCGCCACCGGATCAGCGCCATCCGCCGTGACATGGGGTTGCGCGCCGGTGACCGCAGACCGTTCGGGCCGTTCGTCAACCTGCTGCCGCAACAGGCCGCACTGGACATCGGCCCCTGCGCGGCCCGGGTCAACAATCTGTCCACGGGGCTCGTCGACGACATCATGATCACCCTGGTGGAGACGGGCGACGGCGGCATCGGGATCCATCTGAACGGAAACCCCGGCCGGTACACCGGGCCCGAGATCGAGGCTCACCTCACCCGGCTCGCGGCGTTCCTCGAACGGTTCGCGACCGCCGACGCCGGTCAGCACGTCGGCGCGCTGGAGGTCGGGACGGCGGGGCGCGCGGACTGGCTCCGGGCGGCGGGCGGACCCGAACTCCCCTCCCCTTTCGACTGCGTGGTGCGGCGCGTCCGCGATCACGCCGCCCGACATCCGGAGGCGGTGGCCGTCGCGGAGGACGGCGCGACCACCACGTACGCCGCACTCGTCGGCCGGGCGAGTGCCGTATCCCGGACCCTCTCCGGTACGGACGGCCTCCGCAACGGCACCCCCGATGACCCCAGCGGGGCCGGTCTCGTCGGTGTGCTCGCCGCCCCCGGCGCCGGATTCATCGCCTCGGCCCTCGGAATCATCGGCGCCGGAGCGGCCTGGGTCCCGCTGGACACCCGTGCGCCCGTCGCCCGGACCGCCGCACTCCTCGCCGACAACGGCATCCGGATCCTGCTCACCGACGACGCCCACCGCGCCCGCGCCCAGGAGATCGCCACGGCCAGCGGCCGGGAGATCAGGATCGTGCTGCCCGACGGGACCGAGGACTCGGTAGACGCGCTCGCGCCCATCGCCGGAACCCCGCGCGACCTGGCCTATGTGATCTTCACATCCGGTTCCACCGGGAAGCCCAAAGGCGCCATGGTGGAGCGGTCCGGCATGATCAACCATCTGCTGTCCAAGGTCGACCGGCTCGAACTGACCGAGCGGGACGTCCTCGTCCAGAACGCCCCCCTCACCTTCGACGTCTCGGTCTGGCAGATGCTCGCGCCGCTCGTCGTCGGCGGCCGGGTCCGGGTCGTCGACCGGGACACCGCCGCCGACCCGGACCTGCTCTTCCCGCTGGCCGCCGCCGACGGCGTCACCGAACTGGAGATCGTCCCCTCCCTGCTGCGCGCGGCGCTCGACGCGTGGGACCTGGCCGACGGGGCCGTACCGCTGCCCCTCCTGCGCCATCTGATGGTCACCGGCGAGGCACTCCCCGCCGAGCTGTGCCACCGCTGGCTGGCGCGGTATCCGGACATCCCCCTGGTGAACGCCTACGGCCCCACGGAGTGCTCGGACGACGTCACCCACGCGTACATCGGTCCCACCACTCTGGCGCCCGGCGAACGGGCGCCCATCGGCGACCCCATACGCAACACCCGCCTCTATGTGCTCGGCGACGATCTACGCCCCGCGCCCCCCGGAGTCCCCGGTGAGCTGTACGTGGCCGGGGCCGGTGTCGGTCGCGGCTATCTGGCCGCTCCGGGCCGGTCGGCCACCGCCTTCGTGGGGGACCCGTTCGGGCCGCCGGGCACCCGGATGTACCGCAGCGGCGACCGCGTCGTCCGGAACGACCACGGCCAGCTCGTCTTCCTCGATCGCCGTGACCACCAGGTCAAGGTGCGCGGACACCGCGTCGAACTCGGCGAGATCGAAGTCGCGCTGCGCGCGCTCGACACCGTCGCCGACGCCGTGGTGCAGGTCGCCGTGGACGCCTCGGGACACCGCCATCTCGTCGGCCACTGCGTCCCGCGCGGCACCCCCGCGCCCGCTCCCGGCGAGATCCGCGCCCGGCTGGCCGAGACACTGCCCGGGTACATGGTGCCGGGGACCGTGCTCCTCATCGACGCCCTCCCGCTGACCGCCCACGGCAAGGTCGACCGCGCGGCCCTGTCCCCGCCGGCGGCCGAAGCCGGTGCCCTACCCCGGGCCGGTGCGGGGGCACGTCCGGACGCGCCGCGCACCCCGGGCGAGGAGATCCTCTGCACCGTCTTCGCCGCCGTCCTCGGCGTGCCGGCGGTCGGGATCCACGACAACTTCTTCGAGCTGGGCGGGGACAGCATCGGCTCCATCCAGGCGGTCAGCCACGCCCGCGCCGCCGGCCTGGTGATCACCCCGACCCAGATCCGCCGGCACCGTACGCCCGCCGCCGTCGCTGCTATCGCCGTCCCCCACCAGCGGACCGTACGCCCGGCCGGTCCGCTGGTGGGGGACGATGACACCGGGGAGGTCGAACTCGCCCCCATCGCACACCAGTTGCGCGAGGACCTCGCGGTACTCGACGAGCGGGCCCGGCAGTACAGCCAGTACATCACCCTCGTCACCCCGGCCGGCCTCGATCTCGACCGGCTCACCACCGCCGTACAGACCGTCCTCGACCACCACGCCGCCCTGCGCGCCCGGCTCACCGTGCCCGCCGAGGGCCTCTGGTCCCTCGAAACCCTCCCGCAGGGCGCCGTCCCCGCAGCCGACGTCGTACGGCGCGTCGATGTCTCGGCCGTCGCCGATGACCCGGAGGCCCTGGCCGCCGCCGTACGCGAACAGGCCGATGCGGCCCGCACCCGTCTCGCGCCCGAGGACGGTCGGGTGACCGAGTTGGTCCTGCTCGACACCGGACCCGGCCGGCGCGGCCGGCTGCTGTGGCTCACCCACCACCTCTGCGTGGACGGCGTCTCCTGGCGCATCCTGGCGCCCGACCTCGCCGCCGCCTACGCGGGCCGGGCACCCGCCCCCGGCGGAACCTCCTACCGCCACTGGACCCGGCTCGCCGGGGAACGGTCCCGCACCGCCGACCGGGTGCGCGAGTACCCGCTCTGGGCCGAGCAGCTCACCGGCGACGACCGGCCCGTCGGCGACCGGCCCCTCGACCCGGCCCGCGACCTGTACGGCTCCGCGCGCCGCCGCCGCCTCGAACTGTCCGCCGAGGACACGGCGGCCCTGCTGGCCGCCGCCCACACCGCCGCCGACGGCGAGATCAACGACGTACTGCTGACCGCGCTCGCCGTTGCCGTCGCCGACTGGCGCCGCCGCCGGGGCGGGCCCGCCGTGGACGGCGTCACGATCGAGCTGGAGGGCCACGGCCGCGAACAGATCACCGACGACCTCGACCTCTCCCGTACCGTCGGCTGGTTCACCAGCGTCTTCCCCGTACGGCTCGGTCTCGGCACGGTGGACTGGGACGACCTCTGGGCCGCGGGCGACGGCGCGGGCACCGCGCTGCGCCGGATCCGGGAACAACTGCGCCGCCTCCCCGACCACGGCATCGGCTTCGGACTGCTGCGCCACCTCAACCCGCAGACCATCGCCGGACTCGCCCGGCACGGCGTACCCGGGATCGGCTTCAACTACCTCGGCCGCTTCCGCGCGGACACCTCGGGCGCCGACTGGTCGTTCGTGGCGGGGGACGGCGTCATCGGCACCGGCACCCATCCGCGGATGCCCCTGCGCCACGCCCTCGCGGCCACCCCGGTCACCGAGGACCGCCCCGACGGGCCCCATCTGGTGGCGGAGTGGATCTGGGCGCCAGAACTCCTTCCCGACGCCGACGCCGAGGACATCGCGCGAACCTGGTTCCGCGCGCTGCGCACCCTGGCGGCGCACACCGCACGGCCCCCCGGCACGGTCCGCCGGGCCGAGACACTGCCCCTCTCACCGCTCCAGCGGGGCCTCCTCTTCCAGGCCGAACTCGACCGCCAGGGCACCGACTCCTACCTCCTACAGGCCGTGATCGACATCGAAGGACCCTTCGACGCGGCCGTGCTGCGCGCCGCCGCCGAAGCCCTGCTGGCCCGCCACGACGGCCTGCGCGTCTGCTTCCCCGACCCCGGTGACGCCGAGCCCACGCAGACCGTGGTCCCCACGGCCGTCCTCCCCTGGGCGGAGGCCGATCTCCGCGGACTCCCCGACGACGCGGCCCGTGCGGCCGGGACGGTGCGGCTGGCCGACGCCGACTGGGCGCGCGGTTTCGATCCGGCCACCCCGCCCCTGCTGCGGTTCACCGTGATCCGGCTCGCGGACGACCGGGTACGGCTGCTGTGGACCCTCCACCACCTCGTGGTCGACGGCTGGTCGATGGGAGTGCTCGCCCGGGAGCTGTTCACCCTGTACGCGGCCGGGGGAGACCCCACCGCGCTGCCCCCGCCCCCGGTCTACCGGGACTACTTCTCCTGGCTCGCCGAGCAGGACACCGACGCGGCACGGACCGCCTGGCGCGCGGCCCTGGACGGCGTCAGCGACCCGACGCTCCTCGCCACCACCGAGCCGTCGGGCGATGCCCGACCGCCGGAGACCTTCGAACGGGACCTGACACAGGACCTCACGGACCGGCTGACCGCCTGGAGCCGAGGGCAGGGCCTGACCGTCGGCGCCGTGCTCCAGGCATGCTGGGCCGTCGCCCTCGCCCGCCTGACCGGCCGCCAGGACGTCGTCTTCGGCGCCGTCGGCTCGGTCCGGCCGCCACAGCTCCCCGGCGTCGAGCGACTCGTCGGCCTCTTCCTGAACATGCTCCCCGTGCGGGTCAACGTCGATCCGGCCACCCCCCTGGTGGACCTCGTCCATCAGGTCGAGGCCCGCCAGACCGATCTGCTCGACCATCAGCACATCGGCCTCTCCGAAGTCAGACAACTCGTCGACGCGGGGCAGCTGTTCGACACCGTCTTCAGCTTCCTCAACCAGCCCGGCGGCGACCTCGCCGCCCTCAACGCCGTCGTCCCCGAGCTGCGGCTGAGCAACGGCACCACCCGGCTGGCTGCCGAGCGCGGCCTCGCCGTTCTCGTCCACCCGGGACCCCGGCTCACCATCGGCGCCCAGTACCGGCCCGATGTGTATGAGCGGGCGGCGGCCGAGGAGGCGGTGAACCAACTGGTGGGCGTGGTGGAGGCGCTACTCACGGCCCCCGCCACCCCGGTCGGTCGGCTCCCCCTGCTCACCCCCGGTGAGCACCAGCGGGTGGTGGTCGCATGGGGCGGCACTGCCGCCCCGGCCCCAGCGACCGTGATTCCCGAGCTGTTCGCGGCCCGGGTCGCCGAGCACCCCGGAGCCGTGGCCGTGGTCTCGGGCGACACCGAGGTCACCTACGCCGAACTCGCCACGCGCGCCCACCGACTGGCCCGGCTGCTGCTCGCGCACGGCGCCGGGCCCGAGCGGATCGTCGCCCTCGCGCTCCCCGACCCGGTCGATATGACGGCCGCCGTTCTCGCCGTGCTCGGCTCCGGAGCCGCCTATCTGCCGATCGACCCCGGGTACCCGGCCGACCGGATCGAGGTCATGCTGACGGACAGCCGGCCCGCGCTGCTGGTCACCACCACCCCGCTGGCCGAGCGGCTGCCGTGGACCGGTGACACCCCGGTGCTCATCGACGACCCGGCGACGATCGCCCGTCTCGCGGCCCTCCCGGACCACGCCCCGGACGACGCCGACCGGCCCACCCCGCTGCTGCCCCGGCACCCGGCCTATGTCATCTACACCTCGGGCTCCACCGGCCGGCCCAAGGGAGTCGTGGTCGACCACGCGGGCTTCGCCGCCATGGTGGCGAGCCTGATCGAGCGGTTCGGCGCCGGCCGGGACACCCGGGTGCTGAAGTTCGCCTCGTTCAGCTTCGACGCCTCTGTCTGGGAGCTGAGCCTCTCCCTCCTCGCCGGCGGCGGCCTTGTCGTCGCCGACGAGGAGTGCCGGGTGCCCGGACGGCCCCTGGTCGACCTGCTGCGCGAGCGGCGGGTGAATCTGGCCGGGCTGCCGCCGGTCGTCGTCGCCGCGCTCCCCGAAGGCAGCGAACTGCCCGCCGACCTGACCCTGGTGGTCGCCGGTGAGGCATGCCCGCCGCATGTCGTGGAGCGCTGGTCGGACCGGGTGGAGCTGGTCAACGGCTACGGTCCGACCGAGGCGGTGCTCGCCTCCACGGTGAGTGGACGGCTCACCGGCGCAGCCCGTCCGCCAATCGGCCGGCCGACCGCCGCGCACCGGGCCTATGTGCTCGACCCCGCGCTACGGCCGGTCCGCGTCGGCACGGTCGGCGAACTCTATGTCGGTGGCAATCTGGCCCGCGGCTATCTGCACCGACCCGGGCTGACGGCGGCACGGTTCGTCGCCGACCCGTTCGCCCCCGGCGGGGAACGGATGTACCGGACCGGCGATCTGGCGCGCTGGCTCCCGGACGGACAGCTCGACTACGCGGGCCGGGTCGACGACCAGGTCCAGTTGCGCGGCTTCCGGATCGAACTGGGCGAGATCGAGTCCGTGCTGGCCGCCCAGCCGGAGGTGCGGCAGGCCGCCGCCGTGGTGCGCGGCGCGGCCAGCGGACCGGAGGCGCGTCTGGTGGCCTACGTCGTCCCCGGGCCCGAGGCAGTCGATCTCGCCCTGCTCCGGGAGCGGCTCGCCGGAGCGCTGCCCGACTACATGGTGCCCTCGGCGATCGTCGCCCTCACGGAACTCCCGCTCACCCCGCAGGGGAAGCTGGACCGCGCGGCACTGCCCGATCCGGAGAGCGCCCCGGCCCGGCGCCGCGGGGACGCGCCGCGCACCCCGGTTGAGGAGATTCTCTGCGGGATCTTCGCGGATGTCCTCGGGGCGCCGGAGGTCGGCGTGGACGAGGACTTCTTCGAGCTGGGCGGTCACTCCCTGCTGGCCACCCGGGTGGTGAGCAGGGCCCGGTCGGCACTCGCGACGGAGGTTCCGATCCGGGCCCTGTTCGAGGAGCGGACGGTCCGCCGGGTCGCCCGCCGCCTCGGCGGTGACGGACCGGCCCGTCCCGCACTGCTCCCCGCACTCCGTCCCGCTGTTGTGCCGCTCTCGTCGGCTCAGCACCGGCTCTGGTTCCTGAATCGGCTCGATCCTGGTTCCGCCGCGTACAACGTCTCGTTCGCGGTGCGGTTGTCGGGTGGGTTGGATGTGGTGGCGTTGGATGGGGCGTTGGCGGATGTGGTGGGGCGGCACGAGAGCCTGCGGACGGTGTTTCCGGAGTCGGACGGTGAGCCGCGGCAGGTGGTGCGGGCGGCGGGTGAGGTGTGGCCGGGTCTGCGGGTGCGGCGGGTCGCGGCCCATGAGTTGTCGGGGGCCCTGGCGGGTGAGGCGGGCCGCGGTTTCGATCTGACCGTGGACATCCCCGTACGGGGCACGCTGTTCCGCACCGCCGAGCGGGAGCACCTACTCCTCCTGGTCGTGCACCACATCGCCTGGGACGGCTGGTCCGTCGCCCCGCTGGCCCGGGACATCTCGCGGGCGTATGGGGCGCGGTGTGGGGGTGGGGTGCCGGTGTGGGAGGGGTTGCCGGTGCAGTACGTGGATTATGCGTTGTGGCAGCGGGGGTTGTTGGGGGAGGAGTCGGATGCGGGGAGTGTGGTGGCGCGTCAGTTGGAGTATTGGCGTGCGCGGTTGGCGGGTGTGCCGGAGGAGTTGGTGTTGCCGTTTGACCGGGTGCGTCCGGTGGTGTCGTCGCATCGGGGTGGGGTGGTGCCGTTTGGGTTGGGTGGGGTGGCGCATGGGGGTTTGGTGAGGTTGGGGCGGGAGTCGGGTGCGTCGTTGTTCATGGTGTTGCAGGCGGGGTTGGCGGCGTTGTTGTCGCGGTTGGGTGCGGGGGTGGATGTGCCGGTGGGTTCGCCGATTGCGGGGCGGACGGACGGTGCGTTGGATGAGTTGGTGGGTTGTTTTATGAATACGTTGGTGTTGCGGATGGATGTGTCGGGTGATCCGGTGTTTCGGGAGTTGGTGGGTCGGGCGCGGGAGACGGCGTTGGGTGCGTTCGAGCATCAGGATGTGCCGTTTGAGCGGTTGGTCGAGGTGTTGGATCCGGTGCGTTCGATGGGGCGCAACCCGCTCTTCCAGGTGATGCTCGTCCTACAGAACAACGAACGCCCCACCCTCCGACTGCCGGGTGTCGAAACGTCCTTCGAACCGCCCGCCGCCGACACGGTGAAGTTCGATCTGAACTTCTTCCTGATCGAGGAGCACGACGACCAGGGCAACCCGGCCGGGCTGGCCGGATTCCTGGAGTACAGCGCGGACGTCTTCGACGCGTCGACGGCGCGGTCGTTGGCGGACCGGTTGGTCCGGCTGTTGGAGCAGGTGGCGGACGATCCGGATCGTACGGTGGGGGAGCTGGACATCCTCACTGACGCCGAGCGGCACCTGACCCTCACCGAGTGGAACGACACCGCAGGCGGCGACCCCCACACCACCGTGCCCACCCTGTTCGAGACCCGGGCCGCCCTGTCACCGGGCGCGGTGGCGGTGGTGTCGGGTGGTGTGGAGCTGACGTACGGGGAGTTGAACGCGCGGGCGAATCGGTTGGCGCGGCGGTTGATCGGGCTGGGTGCGGGTCCTGAGCGGTTGGTGGCGCTGGCGTTGCCGCGTTCGGCGGAGATGGTGGTCGCGCTGCTCGCCGTGCTCAAGTCAGGCGCCGCCTATCTGCCGATCGATCTCGCCTACCCGGCCCAGCGCATCGGGCTGATGCTGGCGGATGCCACGCCCGCGCTGCTGCTCACCGACACGCCGACGGCCCGGGACCTCCCCGGCGCCGACATCCCCCGGCTCCTGCTGGACGACCCCGACGACCTGGGTGATCAGGCCGACACCATCACCACGGCCGGCACCGCCGGTCCTGACCGCGATGTCACCGACGCCGATCGTGCCCACCCACTCCGGCCCGACCACCCGGCCTTCGTCATCTACACCTCGGGCTCGACCGGCCGGCCCAAGGGCGTCTGCGGGCTCCACCGGGCCCTGGTGAACCGGCTGACCTGGTTCGCGGCCGAATTCCCGGAGCAGCGGGAGGCCGCGATCCTCGCCAAGTCCCCGGTCAGTGTGATCGACGGCATCACCGAACTGCTCGCCCCGCTGCTGTCCGGAGGCTCGACCGTCCTGGTCGACGCCGACACGGCCCGCAGCGTCCCCGACCTGGCGGCGGCGGTGGTCCGGCACGACATCCGGCGCCTGACGGTCGTGCCCAGCCTGCTCACCGCGTTCCTCGACAGCGGTGAGCTGCCCCGGATGGCGGGGTGCACGGTCTGGATCTGCAGCGGTGAACAGCTCCCGGTGGCCACCGTCGCCCGCTTCCGGGAGGCCCTGCCATCGGCACGGCTGGTCAACTTCTACGGTGCCTCGGAGATCGGCGCCGTCGCGACCCACGGGGCGAACGACTCCGTCGTCGCCGGCTCCGACACCCTGATCGGTCGGCCGATTTGGAATACGCGGGTGTTTGTGTTGGATGGGGGTTTGCGTCCGGTGGTGCCGGGTGTGGTGGGTGAGTTGTATGTGTCGGGTGT
>NZ_JBIRRE010000017.1:0-141892 GCF_044333555.1 Streptomyces sp. NPDC020965 | reverse complement strand
GTGGTGGGGGCCGGAGAGGACCAGGGATGTGGGGCCGTTGATGGCGGCTATGGATACGTCTGAGGTGAGTAGGGGTTGTATGTCGTGTTCGCTGACGCGGATGGCGATCATGGTGCCGCCGGAGGGCAGTGATTGGATGAGCCTGCCCCGGGCGGCGACGAGTTGTGCGGCGTCTTTGAGGGACATGATTCCGGCGATGTGGGCGGCGGAGATCTCGCCGATGGAGTGGCCCAGGAGTGCGGTGGGTCGTAGGCCCCAGGAGGTGACGAGTGTGGCCATGGCGACTTCGACGGCGAAGAGTCCCGCTTGGGTGAAGACTGTTTCGCGCAGGAGGGCGGCCTTCTCACTGTCGGCCGGGGCGAAGACCACGTCCTTCACGGGGCAGGGCACCGACCCCGCCAGCGCCTGGTCCAGTTCTGCACAGGCCGCGTCGAACGCCTCCGCGTACACGGGGTAGGTCTCGTAGAGTTCCTGTCCCATGCCGGGCCATTGGGCGCCCTGACCGGCGAACACCCACCCCACCCCGCCACCGCTCGCGGGGGCCGTTGGTACGGTCAGCCCGCGCAGCCCCTTCACGGCCTCCGTCGTGTCCTCGGCGATGACGACAGCGCGCCATTCCCAGGACGTGGTACGGGTCGTGGCCAGGGAGCGGGCCACCGCAGCCGGTGTGGCACCGGTCGATTCCAGGTGGTCGGCCAACCGCTCGGCCTGAGCCTTGAGCGCGACCGCCGAACGCGCCGACAGCACCAGCGGCACTGGCCCCGCCACCACCTCCGGAGCAGTCAAGGCTGCATCAGCCGGAGGTTCCTCGATGACGATATGGGCGTTGGTCCCGGAGACACCGAAGGAGGAGACAGCGGCCCGACGCGGGCGCCCCTTCGCCTCCCACGGCACCGGTTCGGTGAGCAGTGAGATCTGGCCACCCTCCCACTCCACGAGGCTGGAGGGCTGGTCCACGTGCAGGGTGCGGGGGAGGAGTTCGTGGCGTAGGGCGAGGATCATTTTGATCACGCCGGTGACTCCGGCCGCCGCTTGCGCATGGCCGATGTTGGACTTGACCGAGCCGAGGTGTAGAGGTTGGTCGCGTTCCTGACCGTAGGTGGCCAGGAGTGCTTCCGCCTCGATCGGGTCACCCAGTGAGGTACCCGTGCCGTGGGCTTCGACAGCGTCGACTTCGGCGGGGGTGAGTCCTGCGTTGGCGAGGGCTTGGCGGATGACCTTCTGTTGTGCGGGGCCGTTGGGTGTGGTGAGGCCGTTGGACGCACCGTCCTGGTTGACGGCGGACCCCCGTACCACCGCCAAGATGTCACGACCGTCCCGTACGGCATCGGAGAGGCGTTGGAGCACCAGCACGCCCACGCCCTCGGCCCACCCCGTACCGTCCGCGCCCTCGGCGAACGACTTGCACCGACCATCCGGCGACAAGCCGCGCTGCCGGGAGAACTCCACGAAGACATCGGGTGTCGCCATCACGGTCACCCCACCTGCCAACGCCATGGAGCACTCACCCGACCGCACCGACTGAGCCGCCATATGCAGGGCGACCAGCGACGACGAACACGCCGTGTCCACCGTCACCGCGGGCCCCTCGACACCGAGGACATACGACACCCGACCCGAAATGACACTCGGCTGGGTGCCGGTGAGGAGATGGCCCTCGGCGTTGCCAGGGGTGAGCGGGCTCGGGCCGTAGGACTGAGGGGTCGCGCCGACGAAGACACCGGTCTGCTGTCCCCGAAGGGAGGTGGGATCGATCCCGGCGTCCTCCAACGCTTCCCAGATGGTCTCCAGCAGCAGCCGTTGTTGGGGGTCCATCGCCAGTGCTTCACGCGGCGAGATCCCGAAGAAGGCCGCGTCGAACGCCCCTGCGTCGGCCAGGAAGCCGCCGTGCCGGGTGTACGTCGTCCCTGACGCGTCCGGATCGGGGTCGTAGAGCCGCTCCAGGTCCCAGCCCCGATCGGTCGGGAACCCGCCGACCACGTCCCGCCCGTCGGACAGCAACTCCCAGAACTCCGCGGGGGTCCCGACTCCACCTGGCAGCCGTACGCCCATCCCGACCACCGCCACGGGCTCGGAGCTGGCCAAGGCCGCGGTGGGCCCTTTCCGTTCGGTGCCGAGCACGCGGTCGTGGAGGTGTGCGGCGAGGAGAGCCGCGGTCGGGAAGTCGAAGGCGACCGTGGCGGGCAGCCGCATCCCAAGGGCCGCGTTCAGCCGGGTCCGCAGGTCGACGGAGGTCAGCGAATCGAATCCGGCCTCCTTGAACACCTGCTTGGCGGGTATGACACCGGGTTCGCCCAGCACGATGGCCGCCTCGCGACGGACCAGATCAGTGAGGTCCGCCAGCAGTCGCTCACGTTCTGCGGCGACGAACACCCCATTGAGTTGCGGCGGCTCGCGGCGGGCGGAGTCCGCCCGGTCCGAAGCTCCCTCGCTGGTGGTCGCTGCCGGGTCAGGCAGGGGGGAGCCGTCGGGGGTGAGCCAGAAGCGGCGGCGTTCGAAGGCGGAGGTGGGGAGGGCGGTGAGTGGTGCCGGGGGCAGCACGCTGGTCCAGTCGATGGGCGCCCCCGCGACGAACGCCTCCGCCAGGGAGCGGGTGAAGCGATCGAGGCCGCCGTCATCACGGCGCAGTGAACCGCAGACGACGGTGTCCGTCCCCGCCGCGTCGGCGATGTCGGCGATCGCGGCGGCCAGTGTCGGGTGGGCGCTGGACTCGATGAAGAGGCCGAACCCTTGGGCGCAGAGGGCGGTGATCGCGTCGGCGAACTGGACACGGCTGCGGAGGTTGCGTGTCCAGTAGTGGGGGTCGACGGGGTCGTGGAGCCAGTTGACGTCCACCGTGGAGTACCAGGGGATGGTGGGTGTACGGGAGGAGATGTCGGCGAGGAGTTCGTTGAGGCGCGGTGCGATCGTGTCGACGTGAGCGGAGTGTGAGGCGTAGTCGACGGGGATGCGTCGTACGCGTGTGTTGTGGGTGCGGTGGTGGTGTTCGAGTGCGTCGAGGGCGGTGGTGTCGCCGGCCAGGACGGTCGCGTGGGGGCCGTTGACGGCGGCGATCTCGACCCCTTCGGGGAGGTCGATGGTGTCGGGTGGCAGGGCGATGGAGAGCATGCCGCCCTTGCCGGAGAGCTGCTCGGCGATGACCTGGCTGCGTAGTGTGACGATTTTGGCTGCGTCGTGGAGGGTGAGTGCGCCGGCTACGCAGGCGGCGGCGATTTCGCCTTGTGAGTGTCCGATGACGGCGTCGGGTTGGAAGCCGTAGGTGTTCCACAGTGCTGCGAGTGACACCATCACGGCGAAGGACACGGGTTGGACCACGTTCACCCGGTCGAGCCCGGGGGCATCCGCTGTCCCGTACACGACATCGCGTAGGGACCATTCCACATGCGGGGCGAGCGCCGCGGCACACTCTTCCATCCGTGCGGCGAAGGCGGGTTCCGTCTCCCACAGCTCGCGGCCCATGCCGGCCCACTGCGCACCCTGACCGGGAAAGACCAGCACCGAACGGCCTGCGTCCCGGGCCACCCCCGCCACCACACCCTGATCCGGACGGCCCTCGGCCAACGACCGCAGACTGTCGGCTCCGAAGGCCACCGCCCGGTGGTCACGCAGCGGGCGGCAGGCGATGAGGGAGCGGGCCACGGCAGCCGGGGTGGTGTTGGCCGAGTCCAGATGCCGGGTGAGGCGTGCGGCTTGTGTGGCGAGGGCGGTCGCGGTACGACCGGACACGACCAGCGGCGGTGTGTCGGCGCCGTGCGGGTCCGTCGTCAGGAGACCGGCACCACCAGGCCGTGGCGGCGAGGCGGGCCGCGCGGTGGGTGCCTCTTCCACCACCAGGTGCGCGTTGGTCCCGGAGATACCGAAGGAGGAGACTCCGGCCCGGCGCGGGCGACCCTTCGTCTCCCACGGCACCGGCTCGGTCAGGAGTTCCACCTTGCCCGTCGTCCAGTCGACCCTTTCGGAGGGCTGGTCCACGTGCAGGGTGCGGGGGAGGAGTCCATGGTGCAGGGCGAGGATCACTTTGATGACGCCGGTGACTCCGGCGGCGGCCTGGGTGTGTCCGAGGTTGGATTTCACCGAGCCCAGCCACAGCGGCAGTTCACGTTCCTGACCGTAGGTGGCCAGCAGGGCCTGGGCCTCGATCGGGTCGCCGAGTACCGTGCCCGTGCCGTGCGCCTCGACCGCGTCGACCTCGGACGGAGCGAGTCCCGCGTTCATCAGTGCCCGCCGGATGACCTGCTCCTGGGCGAGGCCGTTGGGTGCGGTGAGGCCGTTGGACGCACCGTCCTGGTTGACGGCGGACCCCCGTACCACCGCCAACACTTCACGACCCTCCCGTACGGCGTCCGAGAGGCGTTGGAGCACCAGCACGCCCACGCCCTCGGCCCACCCCGTACCATCCGCGCCATCGGCGAACGACTTGCACCGACCATCCGGCGACAGCCCGCCCTGCCGGGAGAACTCCACGAAGACGCCGGGTCCGGCCATCACCGTCACCCCGCCCGCCAGCGCCGTAGAGCACTCGCCGGACCGGACCGACTGTGCCGCCATATGCAGGGCGACCAGCGACGACGAACACGCCGTGTCGATGGTCACGGCGGGTCCCTGGAGGCCGAGGACATAGGAGATCCGGCCGGACAGGACGCTGGGTGAGGTGCCGGTGAGGGTGTAGCCGCCGGTGTCGCCGCTGGATTCCTGCATACGACTGCCGTACTCCTGCGCCATGGCGCCGAAGAACACACCGGTATCCGCACCCTGCAGGGCGGCGGGGTTGATGCCGGCGCGTTCCAATGCCTCCCAGGAGGTCTCCAGGAGCAGCCGCTGTTGCGGGTCCATCGCCAGCGCCTCACGCGAGGAGATCCCGAAGAACCCCGCGTCGAAGAGGGCGGCGTCAGGGAGGAAGCCGCCGCTGAAGCCGCGGACCTCGTCGCTCCAACCCCGGTCGTCGGGTGCGGGGGTGACGAGGTCGGCGCCCGCTTCGAGCGCGTTCCAGAAGGATTCGGGCGAGTCGATGCCGCCGGGGTAGCGGCAGCCGATGCCGACGACGACAACCGGGTCGTCGGTCGCGTCAGTCACGCCGGCCGGGGCGGTCGGTGTGGGGCTGGTGGGGGCGTCGTAGGGGAGCACCGGACCGTCGCCGAGGTGGGCGATCAGGCGCTCTGGCGTCGGGTGGTTGAAGAGCGTCGCGCTGGTGAGACGGTGGCCGACGGCCGAGTCGAGCCGGGAGGTCAGTTCGACGAGCATGGCCGAGTCGAAGCCGAGGTCCTTGAAGGAGGCGGCCCGGTCCACACGGGTCGGGTCGGACACCCCGAGGACGGTCGCGATCTCACGCAGGACGACGTCGGTACGGTCCCGTGCGGGAGCCGGCGGTCGGGCCGGCGCGTCGGTATCGCCGACCCAGTGGCGCTCGCGCTGGAAGGCGTAGGACGGCAGCGGGACGCGTCGGGCGCCGGGGAAATGGCGGTCCCACGGCACCGGCACGCCTTGGGTGTGCAGTTCGGCGAGGGAGGTGAGGAAGCGGCCCCAGCCGCCCTCGCCCCGGCGCAGGGTCGGTACGGCGACGACGGCGCGGTCTTCGGCGAACGCGCAGTCCCGCACCCCGGAGAGCAGGATCGGATGCGGGCTGATCTCGATGAACGCGTCGTGGTCGGTGGCGAGGAGGGCGCGGAGGGTGCCCTGGAGGTCAACCGGTTCGCGCAGGTTGCGGTACCAGTAGGCGGCGCCCAGCTCGGTACCGTCGAGCGGGCCGCCGGTCACCGTGGAGTGGAAGGGGACGCGCGACGCGCGGGGGCACAGTGGGGCCAGCGCGGTGATCAGCTCGTCTTCGAGGGGTTCCACGGCGGCGGTGTGGGAGGCGTAGTCGGCCTCCACCCGCCGCACCCTGGTGTCCGGTTCCCACGCGGCGACGATCTCTTCGAGTGCCGCGCGGTCACCGGCGATGACGACGGATTCGGGCCCGGAGACGACCGCGACGGAGACCCGGCCCTCCCAGGGGGCGAGTCGGGACCGTACCTCCGGTGCGGCGAGCCCGACCCACACCATGCCGCCGACGCCGGTGAGGTGCTCCGCCGTGAGCTGGGAGCGGATCGCGATGAGCCGGGCGCCGTCGGCGAGCGAGAGCGCACCGGCCACGCAGGCGGCGGCGACCTCGCCCTGGGACTGGCCGACGACGGCGGCGGGTTCGATGCCGCTGGAGCGCCACACCTCGGCGAGGGCGACCATCACCGCCCACAGCACGGGCTGGTTGACGTCGGTGCGTTCCATGGAGGGGGCGCCCTCGGCGCCGCGCAGGACATCGCGGAGCGACCAGTCGACCCAGGGAGCGAGGGCCTGCTCGCAGGAGAGCAGGGCGGCGGCGAACACCGGCGACTCCATGAGGAGCCGCTCGGCCATACCGGTCCACTGCGACCCTTGGCCGGGGAAGACGAAGACGGCGCGGTCGGCGACGGGGCGTGCGACGCCGCGGACGACCCCGCCCGCCGGCTGGCCGTCGGCGAGTGTGCGCAGGGCCGTGATCAGCTCATCACGGTCGCGGCCCATGGCCGCGGCCCGGTGGGTGAGGGGTGTACGCGCGGCGGTGAGGGTGTGCCCGACATCGGCAGCCGAGAGCTCTGGACGCGCCTCGACATGGTCGGCCAGCCGTTGGGCCTGCGCTCGTAGGGCGGCCTCGGTGTGGCCGGAGAGCACCCACACGTTCGTGGGTGCCCCGGCCCGCGCGGTGTCCGTCTCCGGCTCGTCGTCGTACGGAGGTGGGGACGAGCGGTCCGGTCCGGCCTCGTCCCGCGCGGGCGGGGACTCCACCACCACATGTGCGTTGGTGCCGCCGGCGCCGAAGGAGGAGACGCCCGCGAGGACCGGGCGCCCCTCGGCGCGGGGCCACGCGGTCGGCTCGGTGACGACCTTGAGCTGCCATGCTTCGGTGTCGATGGCCGGATGGGGCCGTAGGTGGTTCAGGCTCGGCGGAAGAGTGCGGTGACCGACCGCGAGCAGGGTCTTGAGCAGTCCGGCGATACCGGCAGCACCCTCCAGGTGCCCGATGTTGGTCTTCACCGAGCCGACGAGGAGCGGGGCGTCGCGCGGTTGGGAACCGTAGGCGGCGCCGAGCGCCTCGGCCTCGATCGGGTCGCCGACCGGTGTCCCGGTGCCGTGCAGTTCCACGTAGTCCACGGCACCGGGCGCCACCCCGGCGCGGCGGCAGGCGGCGCGCACGGCCCGCGCCTGGGCGCGGGCGCTGGGGGTGGTGAGGCCGGGCGCGGGGCCGTCGTTGTTGACGGCCGTGCCCCGTATGACGCCGTGGATCCGATCACCATCGGCGACGGCGCGCGCGAGTGGCTTGAGGACCACCAGCCCGCCGCCTTCGCCGCGGACGAACCCATTGGCGCGGGCGTCGAAGGTGAAGCACGCGGCGTCCGGCGACAACACGCCGAGCCCGGCGACGGCCTCGGCGCCCTCCTCGCTCAGGTTCAGTTGCACACCGCCCGCGACGGCCAGTGACGACTCGCCGGAACGGATGCTCTCGCAGGCGGCGTGGACGGCCACCAGCGCCGATGACTGACCGGTGTCCAGGGTCATGCTCGGGCCGGACAGGCCGAAGAAGTGGGAGAGCCTGTTGGCCAGGAAGCCGCGGTTGGTGCCGGTGAGGTGGTGGTGGCCGACCGGCGTACCGGCGCGGCGCAGGAGCAGCCCGTACTCCTCGGCGGTGGCACCGACGAACACGCCGGTACGGGGGGCGTCGGCGGCGTCCGGCCGGATGCCCGCGTCGTCGAACGCCTCCCAGCACAGCTCCAGCAGGAGTCGCTGCTGTGGGTCCGTGGCACGGGCCTCACGCGGTGAGAGGGCGAAGAGGGCGGCGTCGAACTCTTCGACGGCGTCCAGATATCCGGCCGTCGCCATCACGCCGGGCCGGGTCGCGGCGCCCAGTGCCTCGGCGCGGCCCGCTGGGGGTGGGCCGATCGCGCTCCGTCCGCCGATCAGCAGCTCCCAGAAGGCGGCGGGGTTCGCGGCGCCGGGCAGGCGGCAGGCCATGCCGACCACGGCGATGTGATCACCGGGTGCGTCGTCGGGACACCGGTCGGCGAGTTCGCCGGCCCCCTCGGATTCGGTGGACCTCCCGGGTTCGGTGAACCTCTCGGAGTCGGCCGCGCCCCCGGAGTCGGTGGGGCGCGCGGGGCCGATCACCCTGGTGGACGCGGCTGTCGTCCCGGATGTGGTGGGGGGCGTGGCACGGGCCGACGGGTTCATCGACAACTCCTGTGGACGGGGCTGTGGAGAGGCGGGCTCGACTCCGACGGGACGCATCGCGCGAACAGCGCACGGGGGACGCGCCGGGAACAGGCAGCACCGGGAAGCGGCCGTGTGGCGCGTCTTCCGCCAGGGGCCACGGATGTCTGCTCTGAGGTGGGGGGAGTGGGGAGTGGTGGGGGAGCTCGCGGCTGTGGAGCGCCTACTCGGCTGCGTCCAGGCCCGCGGCTTCAAGAGGGGCCGCGTACGGGGCGATCGATGTCATCAGCTCGGCTTCCCAGACCGACGGGTGGGTGGCCCGGCTGCCGGTCGCGGGCAGTGCCCTGGCCGACTCGACGGCCGCGAGCAGAGCATCGGTGGTGACCTTGGCGTTGTACCGTTCGGTCAGCCAGTGGCGGCCGGCGTCGCGGACGCGTTGCTGGTCCGGCGAGTGGACCAGCTCTAGTGCGCGATCGGCGAGCTCTACGGTGCGCAGATTGGGCACCGGCCAGGCCGACGGTGCCTCGAACAGCTCGTCGCCGCCGCCGAGCCCGTAACCGGTGACCAGACAACCGCTGGCCAGCGCTTCGGCGATGGGCAGACCGAAGCCCTCCCCTTCCGGGGCGCCGAGTGCGATGAACACCGAGGTGTCGGCGAGCACCCGGGCGACCTCTTCGTGCGGCAGACCACGGATGTCCCGCAGCTCGACGCCTTCGCTGCGCGGGTCGTTACGGAGGAGTTGCTTGAGCAAGGAGCTCTCCGACGGCCGTTTGCGGGACATCCAGGCGATGCTGGGCGTCCTCTCGTCGGCCGGGCGGAAGAGGTCGGCGTCGATGGGGTTGGGCACGAGCATCGGCGGTGGCAGATGGGGGATGGCCCGGCTGAGCACCTCGACACCGTCGCGGGAGATGGTCCAGAGCGCGGGCTGGTGGTCCCAGCCCGGGTAGGGGTGGACGTCGGGGCAGGTCAGGAAGGTCATGAAGTGGCCCTGAACAAAGATGACCTTGCGTCCGCCCGGCGCCGGGTCCACCCCGGGCAGGATCGTCAGTTCGGGGAGGACCACCAAGTCGTCAGCGTCCAGATCGATCTCGGTGCCGGACAGGGTGGGCACCGTGTCGTCGAACCAGGTGTAGCGAAATCCCGGGGTCGGGGACCATCGGTAGGCATCGACACCAGCGGCCACGAGCAGTGCCACATGCTCGGTCAACAGCCGGTTTCCCCCCACTGGGTATTGGTACTCGAACCCCGTGTAGATAACCCGTCCACCCATCATTGACCTCGCATCCATGGCACACGACAAAGGGACTCGCGCTGGTGACGACTGGTTAATGGCAAGAGCGTCGAAGGGGCGTTCATGCCCGACCTCGGCGGTGTCCCTCGAAGGGACAAAGGGACTAGATGGCCTGACCATCCGATCGCATGGAATTTCGCGGAAATGAACGACTCGAATCGCTGTCGACCATACCTGCAAGATCCAGACGGGGCAATGGTCTAGTCCCTTCGTAGGCGCTTCGAAAGGTTGCCGTCAAGAGAGATGGCAATGGTTCAAGCCATGAAACGTAATTTCGGGCCAATGTCATTTTTGCGTGTCACCGACTGGGGGTTTCTGTCGTCCGGGCTCCCGGCTGAGGGTCATCACGGCTGGTCCAGACCAAGGGTCGGATGGGTGGGTTGCCGGGACGCGGGCCTCTGGCTGCCCGGGGGGATGCCCCGTGCGGCCGGGCAATGGCGGCGCCATTGCCTTTGACTGCGTGCCTCACAGTCACCGGCGGAAGTGCTAGGGCTCATCCGCTGGATAGCCTCGATGAATTCCCGGAAAACCCTCCAGGTCGGACAATCCGCACGCATCGTTATGCATCCTTCGATGGTGCAATTCCGCCGCTGTAGTCCGCCGCTGTAGTCCGCACCCGGCAGAACGGTGCCGGTAGAACGGTGTCAACAGAGCAGTGCCGGCGGAACGGTGAGGCGGATCAAACGTAAGGGGTTCACGCCTATCGACTGGGTCGATCGTTTGGATGTCGCGGTGGCGGAGGCGGCCGAACAGGCGTGGAGTGCTGGACGGTGGACGCAGGCTTTGATTCCGCGCCCCCACTGGACTCCCGCCCCGGCCGATGGCTGTGCGGGGTGCCCCTAGGGGAAGGCAACTCTCCGTATCAACCTGCTGGTTGATCACGTTGCGTCCCTGGGTTGACGCGGTGCCGGCGGTCGGCGCGTGACGATGGCAGCCGATCGATCCACGAGGAGGACCACAGTGACACCAGTGACGCCCTCGGCAGGTGCTGGGGAAGCCGGCGGTCGGCCGACTTCCGGCAGCCCGCACCCTTCCGGGAGACGGGGCGCTCTCGACGGCGCGGACGCTCCCGGGAAGCCATCCGCATCCGCGCCACACCGGGCTCGACGCGGTGTGCTCATGACGGCGGGAACCCTGCTCGCGCTGGCGGGCTCGCTCGGCACGGCCGCCGCCGCACCCGCCGGCAGTCGCTCCCCGGACACCGGCACGGCCGCCGCGCAGGCCGGTGGGACGAGTCGGTCGACGGACGGCGTCTGGCGGTTGGACGGTTACGGGATGGTGGTCTCCGTCCGTGGCGGGGAACTGCGGAGCTGGGACACCACGGCGATCAGCTGTATTCCCGCCCTGGCCGCTCCGCAGCAGGGCGCACCCGCCCCCGACGGTACCGTCCGGTTCGACGCGGGCGACTTCACCCTGACCGTACGGCCCCAGGCCCGGGACCGTGCGGTCCTGCGCGTCCTCGGCACGGTGGGCGACCGGGGGATGCGCCGGATCGGCGCCGTGCCCCCGCTCTGCGGCCGGGCTCAGCCGACCGGCCCGGTGGCCTCGTTCGACGTCTACTGGCAGACGTTCAAGGAGAATTACGCCTTCTTCGCGAGCCGGGGCGTCGACTGGGAAGCGGCCCGCGCGGAGTACCGGCCCAAGGTCCACGCCCGGACGACCCCCGATCAACTCTTCGACATCCTCAGCGAGATGACCGCGCCACTCCAGGACGCGCATGTCGCCCTGGGCGCGGCCACCCCTGAGCTCACCCGCTCCTTCGAGATGTTCCGGCCCGGAACCACCCCACCCACCGATGAGTACGACCGTCGGATCAGGAAGTTCATCGAGCGCCGCGACCTCGGCGGCACGCCCCTGGAGCAGCACGCCAAGGGCGCCGTCGGCTATGCGGAGCTGCCCGGTGGCATCGCCTATCTGAGGATCAGCCGCTTCGGCGACTACGCACCCGGCACGGGTGACTTCGAGGCCGACTCCGCCGAGCTCACCCGAGTGCTGGACCGGATCATCACCCGGACCCGCACCACCGGCCCCGGCGCCTGGCGCGGCCTGATCATCGACGCCAGGTTCAACCAGGGCGGGAGCGATGCCCTGGGTCTCCAGATCGCGGCCCGGCTCACCAACCGCTCCTACCCGGCCTACGCCAAGCAGGCCCGCAACCACCCCGACGACGACACCCGGTTCACCCGGCGGCAGACCCTGCACGTCGTCCCGGCCACCGGATCACCCCGCTACACCGGGCCGATCGCACTCCTCACCAGTGGATCGACGGTCAGCGCCGGAGAGACCTTCACCAAGGCACTGGCCGAGCGCCCCGAGTCCACGACCCTGATCGGGGCGAACACCCAGGGCGTTCTCTCCGACACACTCGGCCGCTCGCTCCCCAACGGCTGGCAGTTCAGTCTCTCCAACGAGAAGTACACCAACCCCAGGGGGTTCTCCTACGAAGGGCCCGGGATCCCTCCGCACATATCCACACCGGTGTTCACCGAGAAGGAGTTCGCGGCCGACCGCGACTCGGCGTTCGACCGCGCCAGGGCGCTGCTCACCCGACGCCCCTGAACCCGTACCCGGTCCCACCGGCCCGACGTCACCGATGCGGTGTGACATCCGGTGGGACCGGCTGGTTCACGCACCTTCCACCTCGGCCATGGCCGCGACCGAACGGTGGAAACCCATCCCGGTCCGCCGCAGCGCGGCGTCGAGCTCCACCGTCCCGAGCTCCCGCTTGCTGCGCATCGCATTGAAGTCGTCGACCGCCAGATGGAAGAACACCCCGTCGTCCAGGACGTCCAGTAGCTTCCGGGCGATGCCCGACTTCCCCGAACTGGAAGTGCCATGGAGAAGGATGATCCGCCCGGATGCCATGCCCGAATGCTCGCACGGGGCTGCTCCGGCCCTCCTCGACGCCTTGGACCTGGATGGCCTGACGTTCCGCGGGCCGGGCGCGGTCTCGGGGACGTGGGTCAACCGGGGACGGATGTGTGATAATCGCGACTGATCACTTCGTGCGCGATGTCCGATGGCGGCGGAACTTTTCGCCGGTCGGGGCCTCCTACGGGCCCGCGCTGTTCACAGGGAGAGGACCGGTCTCCATGGCGACCGAGCAAGGGTCGGGGCCTGCGGAGACGGCCTGGACGCGATCCGACTCCGGGCCCGCAGTAGCGGGTGGGACGGGGGGGTCGGGTGGCGCGACCGTGCAGATCGTTGATCACGCCCTGCTCGTCCTCAAGGCGATCGCCGAGGCCGACCGACCGCGCGGGGTCCGCGAGCTGAGCCGCGATCTGGTGATCAGTAAGAGTTCCACCCAGCGGATCCTGGCCTCCCTGGAGCGGGTCGGGCTCGCTGTGATGGAGGAGCATTCCCGGAAGTACGTGATCGGCCCGGCGGCGCTCACTCTCGCGTGGAAACACGCGGCCAACAGCGACCTGGTGGGTGCGGCGGCCGGAGCCACCACCCGGATCGCCGCTGTGACCGGGGAGACCGCATGCGTCTCCACGGTCGTGGACGGCCGGCGTGTGACGGTCTTCGAGGCCGAGAGCTCCCAGCCGCTGCGCTTGATCACCGGTGTCGGCCGGCCCTACTCGCTGTTCTCCGGGGCCACCGGCAGGGTCCTCCTCTCGATGTTGCCCGAGGCGGAGACCGAGCGGCTGATCCAGGCGCATGAACAGGGTGGGCCGGATGATGCCGCCTCGGTGCATCGAGAGATCGCCGACCGTGTCGCCACCGCCCGGGAGCAGGGCTATGCGCTGAGCCGGGGCGAGTGGATCAATGGCGGCTGCGGTGTGGCCGTACCCATCGGTGTCCAGGGGAGCGTCACCGCCGCCTTGAGCATCTACGGCCCCGAGGCGCGGCTCAGTGACCGGCGTATGACGGATCTCGTCCCGGACCTGCTGTCGGCAGCCGCGGAGATCGCTGTCCGCTGGCGGCAGCCGGCCTGACGCCAGGGACGTCCGCCGCCCCGTCGTTCTTACTGACACCGCACCGGGAGCCCCGGTGCGGTGTTGCTGTCTGCCCTGCCGCAGAGCCCTGCGGCAGGGCCTTTCCGCTGTCGCCTCGACGTACCCCATTGACCTGGCCGAAAGCCGTCGGTACGTTGTCCCAAACAATCTGGTCCACTGTCCCAGATCGCTCGCACGGTCGGTGGGTCCGGGGGGAACCCGGTGTCGCCGGGGGCTGATTCCCGCCGGGCGCCCCCGCGTGAATGCGCATGTATGACGTCATGTCAAGGGTGGACTTATGCCTGGAAGCGTGACAGCTCTATCTATAGTCCGATGTTGAGGAGAAAAGCCTTATGTTGCTCGGCTGGCGTGCACGAATCGGTCAGATACGCCCCGCTACGGCCATCGAGGGAGCGGAGGAGTGGCGGTCCGTGGCCCCCACCGGAGTCGCCTTCGCGGATGCCCGGACCATCGTTCCGCGCGTGGACGCGGAAGGGCTCAAGGAGATGATGAGCCAGGTCCTGGAAGCCTCCCGGCAGCTCGCGACCGCGAAGGTGGACCTGATCGTGCAGTGCGGTGCGCCCGGCACCTTCATCCCGGGGCCCGGTACCGATCAGAAGGTGACCGACGAGATCACCGCCGAGACCGGCGTCCCGGCCATCACGATGATGCAGGCGACCGTCGACGCGCTGCGGGCGGTCGGGGCGACGTCGGTCGCCGTCGGCAGTATCTACACCGACGAGGTCAATGAGGCACTGCGGGTCTATCTCACCGCGCTCGGCTTCGAGGTCCCGGTGATGGAGGGCCTACAGATGACCGACCCCTACGAGGCCAGCGTGCACGACGCGGACAGCGCGTACCGCCTGGGACGCCGGCTCCACCGGGCGGCACCCGATGTGGACGCCCTGCTGATCTCCTGTGGCACCTACCGGACCTTCGAGATCCTGCCCTACCTCGAAATGGACACCGGGCTGCCGGTGGTGACCAGCAATCAGGCATCACTGTGGAAGGCCCTGCGCCACCTCGGACTGCGTGACGAGATCCCGGCGCTCGGCCGGCTGGGCCGGCTCGACTGAACCCCGCGACCGCGACCGGCAGGGTCGCCGTCCGTTCCCCTCCCGTGTAACGCCCGCCCCGTTCGCCCTGTCCCACCAGCAGAGGAAGCATCACCGTGCTCGTAGACGCGCTGCAGTTCGTCAAGCCCTCCCGGGAGCGATTCGAGGAGTGGCACACCGCTGGAATAGCCGGTGTCCATGCCACCGTCGCCATCTGGGAGGACTCCACCGAGACCATGCGTGAGGTCGGCCGCTGGCAGCGGCTGCTCACCGAGAACGCCGATCTGCTCCGTGAGGGCCGCTCCGGCGACGATATCCGCGCCGCCGGCGAAGCCGGCCGTACCGCCGTCGTTCTCGGATTCCAGAACAGCAGCCCGTTCGAGGACGACCTCGACCTCGTCGGCGCCTTCCACCAGGCCGGGGTGCGCATCGCACAGCTCACCTACAACACACAGAACTCGGCCGGCGCGGGCTGCTGGGAAGGCGACGACGCGGGGCTCTCCCGCACCTACGGGGTCAACCTGATCCGCGAGATGAACCAGGTCGGGATGGTCATCGACATCTCGCACTGCAATGAACGCACCTCCCTCGAAGCGCTTGAGGCATCCGCGCGGCCCGTCGCGATCACCCACTCCAACCCCCGGGCGTTCGTCGGCGAGAACGTCGAACTCGCCTTCCGCAACAAGTCCGACACGGTCCTGAAGAAGGCGGCGGAGAGCGGCGGGGTGGTGGGGCTGAGCATGTACCCGCGCATCGCGCCGAACGGGGTCGCGTGCAGCATCGGCGAGTTCTGCGACATGGTCGTCTACACCGTCGACCTGATCGGCGTGGACCACGTCGGACTCGGCTCCGACTACTACGCGGGCCAGGGCGACGAAGAGCTGCACTGGTGGCGCCAGGGGCGGTGGAGCCGCAAGCCGATGGTGCCGATCTCCGGGCCCGTCGAATTCCCCGAGTGGTTCGCGGCGGGCAGCGGCTACGCGGCCGTGCTGAAGGAACTGCGCACCCGTGGCTTCAGCGAGGAGGAGGTCGGGCGGATATCCGGCGGCAATTGGCTCCGGATGTTCGACGAGGGCTTCGCGGCCGGTCCGCGGAACTGACTCCAGAGCAACGGCGCGATGGCGTGGAGAGGGACGGGGTGGGGCATGAACCGGTTTGACGTGGTGGTCGTCGGGGGTGGGCACAACGGCCTGGTGACCGCCGCCTATCTGGGCCGTGCGGGACTGAGGGTCGCCGTGATCGAGGCCCGCGAGGGCCTCGGCGGTCCCTGCGGCGGGTATGAGTTCCTGCCGGGCCGCCGCCTCGCCTTCACCAATTCGCCCGGCTCGCTCAACCCGGCCGTGGTCGGCGAATTGAAGCTGGCGGAGTACGGTCTCCGATTTGTACGGGCGGACCCGACCGTCGTCCAGCAGTTCGGCGGTCGCTGCTTCCTCGGCTGGCGCGACCCCGTTCGGATCGACCGCCAGCTCGATGCCTTCGCACCGGGGGAGGCGCGCCGGTACCGCGGACTCATCGGCGCTCTCGAACGCCTCGGAGCGAGCCTGGGCGTCTCGCTGGACGAACCCCCGCCCGCGCTGGACACCTTGCGGGAGCGGCTGACCGACCCCGCCGACCAGCGGCTCTTCACCGCCGTGTTCGAGGGCAGCCTCACCGGTCTCCTCGATGAGCATCTGGTGTCGGACCAGGCCAAGGCGCTGCTGGGGATGCTCGCCCTCAATGCGCAGCTCGTACCGCCGTCCGCCCCCGGCACCGCCGTAGGGCTGATGATGCGCCCGTTCGCCCTCGCCGCGGCCGCGGCGGGCGCGGACGCCGCCGAGCGGGTGGCACTGCGCGGTTCCACCGGACTCCCGGTGGGATCCATGAGCGCGATCATCGACGCGCTGGAGGGTTGCTGCCGTCGACACGGTGTGGAGATCCGGACCGGTACGGCGGTGGCCCGCGTCCGCTACGACGCGGACGGCGTACGCGGCGTCGTCACCACGACCGGGGAGGAGTTCACCGCCGATCGGGTGGTGTCGGCGATCAACCCGGTTCACCTGTTCCGCGATCTGCTCGACGACGGGGCCATGGGGGCGCCGGTCCGCGCCGCGGTCACCAGCGCGGACATGCGCGGTTCGGCGTTCAAGCTGGTCCTCGAAGTCGACTCGCTGCCCGCCTATGCCGGACTGCCCGGGGACGTGGCCGCCGACCAGGTCCGGGCTTGCCAGTTCCGGGTTGGCTCCTCCCTCGCCCATATCGAGGAGTCCGTCGGTCGGGCACAGGCGGGCGACTGCTCCGAGCACCCCTTGATGTGGGGGTTGATCCCCACCCTGACCTCGCCCGGACTCACCCCCGGAGACACCCACCTCATCAGCGTCAACGCCTGGCACGCCCCCTACCGTCCGAGCGACGGCGACTGGCACGCCGCACGGACCGAGCAATTCGGTCGGCGCTGCGTCGAGGAACTCTCACGGCTGATGCCGGGGCTCGCCGACCGCGTCGTCGACCACCGATTCATGAACCCCGTGGACCTGGAGAGCGAACTGGGTCTCATCGAAAGCAACATCACCCACGGCGACATGCTGCCGGAGAACCTCTTCGGCAACCGTCCGCACCCCGCTGTGGCGGGATACCGCACCCCGCTCGCCGGCTTCTACCTCACCGGCGCCGGCACCTGGCCCGGCGGCTATGTCACCGGAACGCCCGGCAGGAACGCGGCGACCGCGATTCTCCACGACCTTTCCGACAAGTGAAGGCGACAGCCATGAGGCATTCCCACCCCCGTGGGGCGGCGCGCTCACGAATACACCGGCTGCCCCGGGCGATCGTCTGCACGCTCGCCGCCGCTGCCCTGGTCACCGGCTGCAGCACCAACCCCGGGTTCGGCCGCGACCCGGACACCGTGATCATCGGCGCCGAGGGCGAGATACCCACCCTGGATCCGCACCGGCTCTCCGGAACCGTGGGACTACGGCTCGTCGACGTCCTCTTCGACCCCCTGATCCGCGAGGACCTCACCACCAGGACCGACCGCGCGCCGGAACTCCGCCCCGGGCTGGCCCTGTCCTGGACCATCTCACCGGACGCCCGTACCTATACCCTCGCGCTCCGGAAGAACGTCACCTTCACCGACGGCGCGCCGTTCGACGCCGCCGCCGTCAAGGTCAACTTCGACCGGATCATGAACAAGAAGTCCGCTGTCTACGACGCGACCGCCAGTGGGAACATGAAGTTCCTGACCCGCTGGATCGAACGGGTCGAGGTCAGCGGCCCGTACACCCTCGCACTCCGGCTCACCAAGCCCTACGCCGGCCTGCCGAGGATGCTCACCGACCGGCGGATGTCGATCATCAGTCCGCGGGCGCTCAACGGACAGCGGCCCGACGACATCGGTCTGCACCCGGTCGGCACCGGGCCCTTCCGCCAGCGCAAAGCCGACCACGGCAAACGCGTCACACTGAAGCGGAACTCCACCTACTGGGACGGCGCACCAGCCGCCCCCACGATCATCGTCGAATCCGTCACCGACCCCACCACCCTGGCCATCGCCGCCCAGACCGGAGAAGTGGACGCCATCCTGAGCGCGGGCGCGCAGCAGGTGCAGCAGCTCACCCACGACGACGCCATGGCCGTGCAGTACCCGGAGCCCGCGAACCAGTACTTCCTCCGCCTCAACACGCGGATCGCCCCGACCAATGACATCGCGTTCCGGCAGGCACTCAACCACGCGGTCGACCGGAAGGCGATCGCCACCCTCACCGGAGGCCAGGTCACCCCTTCCACGGGACCCCTGCCACGCGGCAACGAGGCTTACACCGCCGCATCCGGGAACAGTGGGAGCACTCCGTACACCCACGATCCCGAACGGGCCAGGGAACTCATCCGGCAGAGCGGGGTCAGCACGCCGGTACGGCTGAGGCTGCTCGCCCCCGACAGCGGGCCCGGCTTCTCGCAGGCCACCGAGATCATGTCACTGGTCCAACAGGACCTGAAGGCAGTCGGCGTCCAACTGGACCTCCAGTACATGGAGTTCGCGTCCTTGGTCGCCGAGGAGGGCAAAGGCTACAACGGCACCACCCACGGCTCCTTCAACGGCTGGACGACAGGAGCCGACGCCGCCGACTTCCTGGAACGGATGTTCAGCGGCGATCTGCACCCGCCCAACGGTGTCAACCGCGGCTGGTACCGCAACACCGCCGTGGACACCCTCTTCGACCGGGCCCGCGCCGAGCGGGACAACGGTCGTCGGATGACGCTCTACCAGCAGGCAGCCGCCCAGGTCGCCACCGACGCACCCTGGCTCTTCCTCTACCAGGACCGGCTGCCCCGACTGCTGAGCCACCAGGTGCACGGCGTCACCGCCGCCGCCTCCCCTTACATCGACTACACCACCCTCCGCCGCGGGTGAGGAGAGCAGCCATGAAGGCCACTGCGGCACCCCGTTCCGAGACCGTGCCCCCCGTGCGCCCCCGCCGACGCGACCGGCTCCGGGCCCGGGCCGGAGGCGGCAGTGCCACCGCCGTCATCGGCGGCACGATCGTCGCCCTCACCATCGTCGTCGCCGTCCTGGCACCGGTCATCGCCCCCTACGACCCACTCGCCACCAACCCGTCGGCCGTCGGACTCACCCCGTTCAGCGACGGACACCATCTGCTCGGCACCGACGAGGTCGGCCGGGACATCCTCAGCCGGCTGATGCACGGCGCCCGGCTCGCCCTGCTGGTCGCGGTCCTCCCGACCCTCCTCGCCCTCATGGTCGGCGGCCTTCTCGGACTGCTCTCCGGCTATGTCGGCGGCTGGCTCGACAGCACCCTGATGCGGATCTTCGATGTGATGTTCTCCTTCCCGGGCATCCTGCTCGCCCTGGGGATCAGCGTCGCCCTGGGCCCCGGCACCACCTCCATGATCGTCGCGATGGTGGTGGTGACGGTCCCCGAGTTCGGACGGATCGTCCGCGGCCAGGTCGTCAGCCTCCGTCAGGAGCAGTACGTGGAGGCCGCCGGCGCCCTCGGCTACGGCCATCCGAGGATCGCACTCCGGCACATCACCCCCAACCTGCTCGGCGGTGTGGTCGTCTTCGCCACCCTCCAGACCGGGCGGAACGTCATTCTCAGCTCCAGCCTCGCCTTCCTCGGGCTCGGGGCCCAACCCCCCACCCCCGACTGGGGCCAGATGCTCAGCGGCGGGCGCGCCCTCCTCGTGACGGCGCAGCACGTCGCCACGATCCCGGGCCTGGCGATCGTCGTCCTCGCCGTCGGCTTCAACCTGCTCGGTGACGGCATCCGCGACCGTCTCGACCCGCGCACCCGGCAGTCCCGGGCCGCGCGCGGCAGCAAGCCCGCGTCATGGAACCGGTGGCGCCGGTCATGAACAGTCCTGGAGATTCGCCATGTTGACCTTCACCCTGCGCCGCGCCCTGCAGATGCTCCCGGTCATCCTGGGGGTGACCATCGCCACCTTCGGCCTCGGTCAGATCATCCCCGGGGACCAGGCGAGCGCCCTGCTGGGCCCCAGCTCATCGGAGGAGGACCGCCAGGCCCTCCGCGCGGACCTGGGCCTGGACGAGCCGGCGCTCTCCCGCTACTTCAGCTATCTCGGCAATCTGCTCGGCGGTGACCTGGGCCGCTCGCTCTCCTTCGGCCGGCCGGTGTCCGAGGTGCTGTCCGAACGGCTGCTCAACACCGTTCTGCTCTCCGGCACCGCAATCGTCGTGGCGGCGGTGGTGGGTGTCGCGATCGGCACCTGGGCCGCGCAGAAGCCGGGGTCCGCCCGGGACCGTGGACTCACGGTCGGCGTCCTGTTCTTCAACTCCGTCCCGTCGTTCTGGTTCGGCCTGGTGCTGATCGTGGTGTTCTCCCTCCAGCTACGGATACTGCCCGCGACCGGGATGACCTCGATCGGCGGCGGCGGGGCCCTCGACGTCGCCGCGCACATGGTCCTGCCGGTCACGACACTCGCCGCCTGGTCACTGGCCGTGATCGCCCGGATGACCCGCTCAGCAGTGCTGGAGGTGATCGGCAACGACTATGTGCGCACCGCCCGCTCACGCGGCGTCGGCGAATTCCGGGTCATCGTCCGGCACGTCCTCCCGAACGCCATGCCGTCCGTCATCACCGTCATCGGCCTCCAAGCTGGGTTCCTCCTCAGCGGCGCGGTCCTCACCGAGACGGTGTTCTCCTGGCCCGGCATCGGACTCGCCCTCCACCAAGCCATCTCCACCCGGGACATCCCCCTCGTCCAAGGCGGAATCCTGGTGATCGCCATCGCCTTCGTGCTGATCAACTTTCTGGTCGACGTACTCCAGGCTTACTTCAATCCGAAGATCAAACTTGCCTAGGGAGAGGGAACGCACCATGACCGTTCTGCAGGTGGAACACCTCAAGGTCTCCTACGGCGGCCGGGGCCCTGGCCAGGGCACCCCGCTGGAGACCGTCCGCGACGTCTCCTTCAGCGTCGCGGCCGGCGAATCACTCGGCGTCGTCGGCGAATCCGGGTGCGGCAAGAGCCAGACCATGCTGGCCGTGCTCCGGATGCTCGGCACGACCGACGCCGCGATATCGGGCCGCGTCGACTTCGCGGGCGAGGACCTCACCGCGCTCTCCCCGAAACAGATGCGCGCAATCCGGGGCTCCGGGATCGGACTCGTCTCCCAGGACGCGCTCTCGGCCCTCAACCCCGCCATGACCATCGGCAAGCAGATGGCCGAACCACTCATCCACTACGACGGGCTCAACCGCCGCGCCGCCACCACCCGGTGCGCCGAACTCCTCGACCTCGTCGGCCTGCCCGCCGCCCGCGAACGCCTGAACAACCACCCCCATGAACTCTCCGGCGGAATGCGCCAGCGCGTCCTCATCGCCATGGCCATCAGCCGCGACCCCAAGGTCCTGATCGCCGACGAACCCACCACCGCCCTCGACGTCACCATCCAGGCACAGGTCCTCCAGCTCATCGACCGGCTCCGCAAGGAGCTGCGGATGGCACTGATCCTGATCACTCATGACCTCGGCGTGGTCGCCGGGATCACCGACCGGATCGCCGTGATGTACGCGGGGCGGATCGTGGAACTCGCGCCCACCACGGCCCTCTTCGACGCCCCTGGACACCCGTACACCCGCGCCCTGATGAAATCCGTACCCCGGATGGACCGCCCCCGGGTGGACCGGTTGCCCGCGATCCCCGGCTTCCCGCCCGACCCCGCCGCCCCACCACCGGGCTGCGCCTTCCAGCCCCGCTGCACGGACGCCCGCACGGAGTGCGGACAGTCCGTCCCGCCGCTGCTCACCGTGGCGGGCGGAGTGGCCGGACACCAGGTCCGCTGTCCGTACACCGGCCCGGCCGGCGAAGGAGGGAACGCATGACCACCGAAGCCCTGACTCCGGACGCCGTCACCGTCGAGGACCTGACCGTGCTCTTCCCCGTCCGCTCCGGTGTCCTGCGCCGGCTGACCGGCACGGTGCGCGCCGTGGACGGTGTCTCCTTCACGGTTCCCGCCCGCACCATCGTCACCATCGTCGGCGAGAGCGGCAGCGGCAAGACCACCACCGGACGCGCCCTGGTGGGACTGTCGCCCATCGCCTCCGGGCGGGTCCGGGTGCACGGTACCGACCTGAACGAACTGCGCCGGGACAGAACCCTGCCCCGGCTGTCCCAGATCGTCTACCAGGACCCGTACGCCAGCCTCAACCCCCGGATGACCGTACGGGCGATGATCGCCGAGGTCGTCACCGTGCACGGCACCGTCCCCCGGCACGAGACCGCCGAACAGGTCACCAAACTCCTCGGCCAGGTCGGCCTCCAGCCGGAACTGGCCGACCGCTACCCCCACGAACTCTCCGGCGGCCAGCGCCAGCGGGCGGCGATCGCCCGTGCCCTCGCCGTGGAGCCCCGCTTCATCGTCTGTGACGAGATCGTCTCCGCGCTCGACGTCAGTGTCCAGGGCCAGATCGTCAACCTCCTCAAGGACCTCCGCCGCGACCGGGACGTCAGCTTCCTCTTCATCTCCCACGACATGAGCGTGGTCCGGCACATCTCCGACCAGGTGGTGGTGATGTACGGCGGCAGGATCATGGAGAGCGCGCCCTGCGAGGAGTTGTTCACCACGCCCCGCCACCCCTACACCCACGCACTGCTGGCGGCCGTCCCGGTTCCCGACCCCCGGTCGCCGGGCCTGCGCGACGGCGTACGGATCAGGGCCGAACCACCGGACCCGGCCTCCGTGTTGGCCGGGTGCCGCTTCCAGCGGTCCTGTCCGTTCGCCACCGAGATCTGCCGCGAGGGCGATCCGCCGCCCCAGCTCCCCGCCGGAGGCCCGGGGCACACCGTGGCCTGCCACCACGCCGACACCCCGGCCGTCCGCACAGCCCTGTCCCCGGAAAGGACCCCCGCACCATGACCCCCACCCCCACCACGGCTCAGCACTACACCTCCCACACCGGGGGAGTCCGGCGTACCCCCGCGGGCACCGCCGTACCGCTGACCGACCCGGCCACCGGCCGGACGTGGGCACACGCCCACCAGGACCCGGACGCCGTCGAGGACGCGGTGCGCGGCGCCCGCGCCGCGTTCGCCGACCCCTCCTGGGCCGCGCTGGCCGGTCACGCCCGCGCCGATCTCCTCTACCGGCTCGGGGACGTGCTCGTCGCACACGCCGATGAACTCGCCTCCCTGGAGACCCTGGCGAACGGCAAGCCGCTGGCCGCGACCCGCGCCGAGGTCCGGGCCCTGGCCCGCTGGTACCGCTATTTCGCGGCCACCGCGGAGACCCTCCAGGGCGCGTCCCGCCCGCTCAGCGGCACAGCTCAGGCGCTGATCAGCCATGAACCCCTGGGCGTCGTCGCGGCGCTCACGCCGTTCAACGGCGCTCTCTCGCTCGGCTCCTGGAAGCTCGCCCCCGCCCTGGCCGCGGGCAACACCGTGATCCTCAAGCCGCCGCCGCAGGCCCCGGCGTCCTCGGTCCGGCTGGCCGAACTGGCGCGGGAAGCGGGCTTCCCGCCGGGCGTGGTCAGCGTCGTCATCGGCGGCGCGGAGGAGGGTCGGAAGCTGGTGGAGCACCCTGATGTCGCCATGGTGACCTTCACCGGGAGCACCGCCGTC
This sequence comes from Streptomyces sp. NPDC020965, assembly GCF_044333555.1. Lineage (NCBI taxonomy): Bacteria > Bacillati > Actinomycetota > Actinomycetes > Kitasatosporales > Streptomycetaceae > Streptomyces > Streptomyces sp. NPDC020965. The sequence continues at coordinate 118,316 of NZ_JBIRRE010000017.1, read as the reverse complement.
GCCCGTACCCTCGGCGCGCTGGCGGCCGGCCACATGAAGCGGTACGTCTGTGAGGCGGGCGGCAAGTCGGCACATATCGTCTTCGCCGACGCCGACCTCGGCGCCGCCGTCACCGCCGCTCGCCAGGGAGCCTTCTCCGCCGCCGGCCAGACCTGCGTCGCGGGCTCCCGAATCCTGGTCCAGCGCGAGGTGTACGAGGAGTTCCTGACCCGGTACACGGAGGCGGTCGGGCGCCTGCGCGTGGGCGACCCCCGTGACCCGCGCACCCATATCGGCCCGCTGGCCTCCGCCGGGGCGTTGGCACGCGTCGAATCCTATGTCGAGGACGCCGTACAGCACGGCGCCAAGGCCCTGACCGGCGGTCGGCGAGCGGTGGTCGACGACGAAGCCGGAAACGGATTCTGGTACCAGCCCACCGTACTGGTCGACGCCGGACCGGACCTCGCGGTCTGCCGGGAGGAGGTCTTCGGCCCCGTCGTCACCGTCCACCCCTTCGATACGGAGGACGAGGCCGTGGCGCTCGCCAACTCCACCGAGTTCGGCCTGGCGGCCGGCTTCTGGACCCGTGACAGCGCCCGCGCGCATCGGCTGGCGGGTCGGCTGGAGGCGGGCGTGGTCTGGGTGAACACCTACCGCCTGCTGCACTGGAGCGTGCCGTTCGGCGGCTACAAGCAGTCCGGGCTCGGCCGGGAGAACGGCGTGGAGGCGGTCGCCGAATTCCTCCAGACGAAGTCCGTCATCACCGAACACGGCACGCCGGCCGATCCGTTCGCCGACTGACCGCCACCACCCCCTTCGCCCCAGCCACCACCAGCCAAGGACGTCCCGTGGAATTCCTCGTCAACATCACGATCAACTGGCCCGAGGGAATGGATCCCGAACGCAAGGAGTCCATCTCCGCTGCCGAACGCCTCCGCGCCGCCGAACTCATCGCGGCCGGGCACCTCGTCCGCATGTGGCGCGTCCCCGGACGGACCGAGAACTGGGGCCTGTGGCGGGCGGCCGACCCCACCGAGATGCACACGATCATCTCCTCCCTGCCGGTATGGCCGTGGATGGACGTCACCGTGCACGCGATGGCGACGCACCCCGTCGATCCCGGCCCGGCCACGGGCGCCTGACCACGCCCCGCATCCGGCAGTGGCGCATCGTCTTCGAGCGGGGGGCTACGGTTCCGTGAAGCCTGCCACCAGGGCCTTCTTCGGAGCCGGCGATGGCCGGAGACTCGTACCGGAGGTGGGGCTGATGGCAGGATTCATGGGCCGCGGCCGGACCGTAGGGGTGACCGTGCTGCTGGTCGGGACGGTATCGGCCGGGGCGTTCCTGGCCGACCTGACGGCCGGTGGCCGGGTAGCGGTGGTCTTCGGCGCCGTCGCGGCGTCGGCCGGCGCAGCCTTCACCCGCGCCCTGTTCCCCGTCGGGGAACTCGATGGTGGACGGTTCATCCCCGGCATCGACGAGTACGCCGAGCTCTACGGGGTGGACGCCTGCCTGTCCAGCTTCGGGCGGATGCCCGTGGCCATGGACAACCTGGTGCTGGGCATCATGCCGACGGATGTGCCTTAGGCCCTGTCCGGGCGATCTGGTCGGGCCCCCTGCCTTGCGGCTTCCCGGCCCGGGACACCAAGGACGATTCTCGCTTCCGGTGCCGACGCGCGCCGCATCCCTCGGACGCCGTACCCCCCGCCGGCCAGAACATCCCTGCCGGTCCACGAGAGTGCCGTCGTCGACACCTTACGTGGAATGTGGGGGGCATGGGGCATGAGTACGATGCGGCAGCACATCAGGTACGAGGGAGAGCGAGTAGCGATGCCCCACGAGTACGTCAGTCCCACGACCAAGGATGTCAGGGACCGGTACGCGACGCAGTTCGCGGACGACCTGGCAGCCAACGAGACGGAGCAGGCGAGCATCCGTTCTCAACTGGACGCATTCACCGCCCGGTTGGACCAGTTGGAGGAGGAGCACACCCTGCTCCTCGCCCTGCGGGGCACAGTCGTGGTCCCGCATACCACCACACCGGAAGGCGCAATGCCGACCGAGGACGGCAGGAACAGCGCAGGCCACGCCGGCGTACAGAGCGTCGCGGAGCCGGCGGTGCCCCGGCCCCGGAGGAAGCGCGGAGCGGTGCAGGCTCCCCGCCGAACCCCGGCGGCGAAGAAGGCAGCCGAAGCCCCGGCCCAGAGCGGTTCCGAGGCGCCCGGCACGGACGGCGGGACGGGGGCGGGCGCACACCTGACCCTTCGCGCAGCCGTCCTGCGACTGCTCCGTCAGCACCGGGAGCCGCGGACCGTTCGCGAGGTCCACGAGGAAGTGACCCGGGACTATCCGCAGTTCACCCCGAAGCAGACCGTGGTCCGGGACGCGCTGAACGCACACGTCGCGAAAGGGCGGGTGGAACGCGAGAGGAAGCAGAACGCGATCTGGTACACCGCTGCCCAGCCCGGTGACCAGGGCACCACTGCGGCCGACGCGGCCACGGCCCCCGGCACCACCACAACCGCGGTCTCCGAAACCGCCGAAGAGAACACCACCGCCGGTATCTGACGGAGTACGCCGGACACCGAACGGGGGACATCGGTGCCACCCATCCCGACCATGGGCCGGGCGGTGAGCGGACCTCGCCGCCCTACTGAAGGTCGGATCGGCCCTCCCTGACCGACGGGAAAGCGGCCGCATCGACGCTGAAGGCGACGAGCACGCCCCAGCAACCGGAGGACCGTGCCGTCGACGCGCTGACGCGGTCCTTCCGCAGCCCGGGAACGCCCGCGGTCGTCAACGAGCAGCGGTCATGCCGGGTCGCGCTCGTACTGGCCCGCCTTGTAGTCCACGAACAGGGTGAACTCGACCGTCGTCCGGCCCGAGTCCGAGCGCGACCCGGGGATGTCCTTCTCGACCGGCTCCAGGTCCACCACGGCGTACTCGCTGTACCCGTCGAAGTCGCCGGGGCCGTCCGCGACCCCGACATGAAGCGGAGTCTCGTCGGGCAGCGCCTCAAGGGCCCGCCGCAGTTGCCCCGCGGTCCATACCTGCGGGGCGTGATCGAATGTGTCAGTCATGGCGCGACGCTATGGCCGATGGGGCCACGAGGGGCGCTCCCATGCCGCAACGCCGCGCACTGTCAGCCGATCGCCTCATCGGCGTGCGGAAACCCGCCGCGCCGCCGGGGGGGCCGCCCCGAGCCTCCGCCATCGATTCCGGCCCGGGGCCCCGCTGACCGATTCCGGCCCCGGGGCCGCCGCGCCGCTCCGGATCAGACGAGGGCGCTCTTGGTCTGCCACTCCTGCCAGGACAGGTTCCACTCGCCGTAGCCGTTGCCCGGTGCGGGGTCACCCTTGTGGCCGGGACCCGCGATCTCGAAGGGGTCGCCGGGGCGGAGCTGGGAGTACAGCCAGGACGCGTTCCCCGTGCTCATGCCTATGCATCCGGAGCTGCGGTTCGCGTTGCCGAAGTAGGCGGCGTTCCAGGGCGCTGCGTGGGCGTACATCCCCGACCAGGTGAGCCGCATCGAGTAGTCGACCATCTTGTTGTAGGCGTCCCCGAGGCCGACCGTCTCGGAGTTCATGTTGATGGTGCCCTCCTTGGCCATCAGCACGGAGGTGCCGCCCCAGGAGCGCTTCTTACCGCCGGGCGTTCCCGCCGACACCGGTATCGAGCGGAGCTGCTTGCCGTCCTGCATCAGCTTCAGCGTCTTCGACGCCAGGTCCACCTTGACGATCTGCGCGCGGCCGATCGTGAACCCCATGTCGTAGTCCCGGACGAACCAGCCGCCCGCCGCACCGGAGTCGATGCCGTTGAGCTCCGCCCGGAGGCGCACCGTGGTACCCGGGCGCCAGTACTCCTTGGGCCGCCAGTCGACGCGGGTCCGTCCGTCGTAGTGCTCCATCCAGCCCCAGGAGCCGACGGTGTTGTTCGAGGTGGTGATCTTGAGAGAGCGCTCGACGGCGGCCCGATCCTTCACCGGGTGGTCGAAGACGATCGAGACCGGCTGGGCGATGCCGACCGTGGTCCCCTTGCCGGGCGCGAGCTCCAGCTTGTTGACCTTCGTAGCGGCGGCGGTCGCGAAGGACGCCTGCGCCGAACCGCCCTTCTTCGTGATGGCGTGGATCTGGTACGAGGTCCCCGGCGCCGCGACCCGGTGCGAGGTCCAGGTGCTGCCGTCCTTCGACACCGCACCGCCGAGCGGCGCACCCTTGGCACCGGTGACCTTCACTTCCTTCAGCTCACCCTGGGCGAGTCGTACGGTGACGGGCTTGCCCGCGAGGGCCGCTCGACCCTGGAGGTTCACGGAGATCTCCGGCCGCTCGGTCCCCGCCGCCGTGGACCCGCCCTTCGCATCGTCCTTCGCCCCGCTCGAACAAGCGCTGAGGAGCACTACGAGTCCGGTGGCGACCACCACCGTCCTGCGGTGCCCTCGGCGACCGGCTGAGCGTGCGTGGCCGGCTTCCGGCGTTCTGTCGTGCGGGGTGGACGAGAGCGGTGCGCTGGACAAGGTCCGTACCTCCTTGCGAAAGGGAATCGAAAACAAAGAGTGGTCAAAAGCCGAAAAGGTTGCACCAGGGGTTGATTGCCTCGTTCTCGTCACAGAATGGGGTCATGGGTTGCGCGATCGACACCTCCCCTGCATCGGCCCCGGCCCGGTTCAGGAGGGTGTCACCGAGCCGCGGGAGGTTGAACCGATGGTCACGGCCCGGGGCCCAGGACGTCCGGTTGGCGTCAGGCCCCGGACCGGACCGCGTCTCAGGCGCGCTGGGCCCGGTCGTACACCTTCTGGGCCGTGGCCCCCAGGATCTCGCCGTACATCTTGGTCGGGGTCGTGGAGTCGAGCGCGGAGTTGACCGAGACCAGGGTGCCCTTGCCGGTGGTGGTGCTGAAGTCGGCGAACCAGGGGCCGCCGCTGGCGCCGCCGCTCAGGCTGCAGGGGATGACCTGCGTGCCGTGCTCCTTCTTCGGCTTACCGACGCAGCGCAGGAGTTCTTCGCCGAGCTGCGGACGGGTGGCGGGGTAGCCGAGGGCGGAGACAGTGCCGCCGACGGGTCGGTTGAAGGCGATGGCCTGGCCGCCCACGACGTCGGTGAGCTTGCGGTCCTTGTGGTCGGCGTCGACGGTCAGGGCGGCCATGTCGTTGAGGGAGTCGTTTTCCCAGACACGGGGGGTGGCGGCGCTGCGCACCGCGAAGGTGCCGTGCGGCTTCCTGCCCTTGTCGTAGCCGGGGACGAACACCATATGCATGCTGGTGTTGTAGGGGGAGGAGCCCCGGCGCACGCAGTGGGCCGCGGTCATCACGGCGGACTTGTTGGCGCTCTTCACCGCGGTGGCCGTGCACCAGGTGTCGGCGCCGTTGGCGTTGATGAAGAAGAGCCTCCCCACGGTCTTCAGGGGGGTGCCCCGGTACGGCTTGGCTTTCGGGCCGGTCGGTCCGAGGTCCACGGATTTGCCGACGGCCTTCATACGGGCCGTCGTCCAGTAGGCGAGGGCGGCCTTGCGCTCCTTGGCGGTGTACTTCAGGACGGAGACCGGGTCGGCGGGGGCGGCCTGGGCGGGCCCGGCCGTCACCACGACGGGGACGGCGAGAGCGAGGACCGTACCGGCCACGGCGAGTCCCGTGGCGCGGCCACGAAGGCGCCGGTTCACGGGAGTTGAGGTCTCGGGCATGGCAGATGTCTCCTCGGCTGATGCAGTCGGCGGACGGACCGTCCGTTCGTACTACAGGAGAGAGGGACTCGCTGACTGGTTGTCGCTGTCGACGTCCTGTGACATGCGCGTGCGGATATGCGCACACATGCCCGGCAACCCGTGCCTGGAGCGGCCGGCCCGGGCGGGCCTTCCCGGCTCAGCCGAGTAGTGCCTCGACCGCGAGGGTGCCCAGGCCCACCAGCACTCCGTACCCGGGGATCATCAGCACGGGAAACGGCAGCAGCACCCGCCAGTGGAACGCCCGGTCGCGGTACTGGGGCATGCCTTCGGTCCCGGGGAGGGTGAAGAACGCGGGGCGCAGGGTGCAGAACACCCACCAGTCGACGATCAGCAGATCGACGAGGTTGATCCAACTGAACAGTGCGGTGCCGAATCCGAATCCCGGCCAGAAACCCAGGTCGGAACCCCGCTCCTGGTGCAGGCCGGTGAGCGCGGCCAGGGGCGCGGCCACCAGCAGTACGGTCATCAGAGCACCCATCACCGCGGAGGTGCGGGCCCCTCGGGCGGACTTCCCTCCGTGCTCGGCACGGAAGCGGTCCCTGATCGCGGGCGGGTAGTCATGCTCCAGGGAATCCGGGGCGATCATCGCCCCGCCGATCAGCACGGCGCAGAACAGCACCGAAGCAACCAGCGAGTACAACGCCGTGACGTGGACGATCGAGGACCATTGCACCCGTCGAGGGTAGTCCGAGCGCGGTGAACGGGGCTATGGCCTCAAGGGACTTGGCGATGCCTGAATCCGCTGCTCCACCTGCCCTCGCTTCGACACCGACGGAGCCGGTCTGGTCGCGATCGGTGGGCACCACGACGGCGAGAGTCCGCTTCTCCTGGCCGTGCCGTCGACACACCGGCCGACGGCACGCTCCCAGGGCGGGGTCAGCCGGTCACGATCGAGACGCCCAGTGCCGTGGAGATCCGGGTCCACGACGTCACGAAGCACTCCGCTCCGACGGCCACGTAGACCTGTCCGCGGACATGGGCACCGGCGGCATCCTTGAAGTAGAAGGGGGCGCCTTGGTCTCCCGGCTGAGGGGGGCTGCCGCCGCGGGTGACGATCAGGCCGTACGTGCATTCCCGCGGCCCGCAGAGCTGGCCGTTGAGGCTGACCACCTTGTTGGCGCAGACCTCGCCCGAGGTTCGGCCGCTGTAGCAGTGCTCGACGGGCCCGACGGTGGCCGCGCCCGCCGAGGCCACCGGGATGGTGCTGGAAGTGACGAGGCCCCCGACATAGATCCGGCCCCCGTAGGTCCTGCCGCCGATGACCACCGTGTCCACCTGGGGGACTCGATGGAAGGCGGTGCCCAAGGGAGTGGCGCCGACTTCGGTCTGTACGGGCCCGTTGTGCGGGAAACAACTCGCGGAGGTGGTCAGATAGACCTGCCCAGTGGACACCTTCACCGCGAGGCCGGAGGTACAGGGCGGTGTGGTCGCGGTGCGGATGGCGGCGCCGCCGCTGAACGGGGCATTGTCCTGGTAACGGTGGGGCGCGTTGATCCCGGGATCCTGGAAGGGGGCGGCGGCCGGGGCGGGTAGTGGTGTGGTCAGCGGTGCGGTGGCGCGCCGGCCGGTCACGGCGATCACGACCTCGGAGGGAGCGTCGGACTTCAGGACGATGCGCCCGGTGGTGCGGTCGAGATAGCTGGCAAAGGTGTGGGCGGTCTCGCCTGCCGTGACATGGGCGGCGATCCGCTGCTGGATCCGGGTCAGTTCGCGTACCGCGCCGGGCAGTTCCGGGAGGAAGGCGTCCGCGCCTCCCGACCGGGTGCTCTCCGGCACCACCCGGATCGTTTCGGTGGCGGGAGCCGCGTCCCGGTCCCCGCCCTGGGCCGAACCCGTTCCCATGGCCATGATCGAGATGAGTGCGACGGCAACCGTGCCCATCGACATTCTCCTCCTGCCCGCTCTGGTTCTCGTTCTGCCCATGGGGACCTCCTGGGACCCTCGGATGGCACCCGGCCGGACGGCAGGGGCTCGTCCCGCATCGTCGGGGCGGACGGGATGCGCGGCTAGGGGCCGGGCGCCGCCGTACCATCCGATGGGCGCACGCAGGGGGCGCGGGCTGCTCGATGAGCGCTCCCTCTATGGCTGACCAGGGTGAACGGTGTGGCCGATGCCCCTCACCGCGACGGTTGATGAGAGTGTGGCGCGCACGTCTCAGAGGGGCGTTCGGCGAACGGGAGGAGTGGCAGCCCCAAGAGCCCGGGGCGCCCGCGGTCAGCGCGTCGGTATCGCGTCAGGGGTCTGGCGCGGCCGGAACCTGCCCCGGGCGACCAGGACGGCCGCCGCGAGCACCACCCCGTTGGCGAGGCCGGCAGAGTATTCGGATCGGGCGATGTGCACGGCTGTTCCGCCGACCATGACGACGCCGAGCCCGGCTGCGGCGATCGGGGTCAGCAGCGGGGCGGTCGAGGTGGCGGCGGGGAGGATCAGCCCGGCCGCGCCGAGCACTTCGACCACTCCGATCGCCTTCACCGTCTCCGGGGCGAAGTCGACCACCCAGGGCATGAGCGGAATCAGCGACTCCGGTGACATGGCGATCTTCATGCCGCCCGCTCCGGCGAACAGCACGGCAAGAAGGGCCTGAGCGACCCACAGGATGACATTCACGGCGCACTCTCCAGAAGTGAAGGGATGCCTGCGTTTCAATGGCGGCGCTAACCTACCAGAACCGCAGCCTCTCCTTCACTTGTAGGATGGGCGCATGACATCTGCTGAGCGCCGGGGACTTCGCAAAGACGCCGAGTTCAACCGGAAGCGCATCGCGTCGGCGGCCCGCACCGTGTTCGCCGAGCGCGGGCTCGGAGCACCGCTGGAGGAGATCGCGCGGCAGGCGGAGGTGAACATCGCCACGCTCTATCGTCGGTTCCCCGAACGGGAGGCGCTCATCGAGGCGGTGCTCACCGACCGGATGAACGAACTGGCCCGGCTCGCCGAAGAAGCCTCACTGGCGGCCGACCCGTGGGCCGGATTCCGGGGTTTCGTCGAGCACGTCTGTGCCATGCAGGCCGCCGACCGCGGAGTGACCGAGGGCTTCACCGCCTGCTTCCCCGACTCGCCGGGCATGGAGGAGCCGCGCTCGCGCGCCGTGGCCGCGGTGGACGCCCTGATCCGCCGCGCGCAGGAACAGGGCAGCCTCCGCCCCGAGTTGACGAGCGGCGACGTCATGCTGTTCCTGATGGCCAACGCCGGCGTGCTGTCGTCGACCCGTCATGCCGCGCCGGGTGCGTGGCAGCGTCTGGTCGCGCTGCTGCTGGACTCCTGCCGCGCGACGCCGACGGCATCCGCACTGCCTCCCGTACCCAGTCCCGGTGAACTGCACGACGCGATGGTCGCCGCCCGCCCGCACCACTGAACCAGGAGGGCGTACGCCTGCCCACGCGCAGATCCCGCGCGGGTGGATCGCCAGCGGGTGAAGGGTCGACCCGCCCGGATGGCGCAGGGCGCCGCGGCGGCGGGATCCTGTCACGGGCCGTTCAGGGACGGATCACGAGCGGCGGGTCCGGTCAGGGGGAGGGAACGGCGTCCGCCTGGGAGGTGTGCCAGTTGGTGACGATCGGGTCCTCGACGGTCATGGTGCCGACCGGCAGGTCGACCGGGTTGGGGTCGTCGTCACTGATGCCGACGACGATGCTGTCCAGTTCCTTGCCACCGTTTCCGCCGCTGCCCTTCGGGTTCACCCCGGCGTAGGCGGCCGTACGACCGCTCAGCGTGATCTGCTTGCCGACGGCCTGCTCCGCGGGACCCGCCTCGGTGCCGTCGGAACCGAACGCCACGGTCGGATGCGCGGCCGGCAGGACACAGGTGATCCCCGACTTCGCCTTCGCGATGATGAGGAGGTAACCGCCGGCCTGAGGCTCGGACCTGGCGCTCCAGGAGATGTCGTTGGTGCCGCAGTTCTGCCCGATCGACTCCCGCTCGCCACTGCCGGCCCCGTCCTCGCCGCCGTCGGGCCCCGTGCCCGTCGCGCCGGCGTCGTCGTCGGTTCCCTGACCGCTGCCCGCGGTCGATGAACCGGACGGGGTGGCCGCCTTGCCGGCCGGAGTGGCGGACGAAGAACCCTGAGCGGCGCCGGCGTCCTTGGCCGAGCCCGCATCCTGGCACGCCGTCATCAGCATGGCGCCGCCCGCGAGGGCTAGGGAGACGAGAAGGGCCTTGTGACGGTTGCCGGACATGAAATCCCCTTGGTTCACCAGCGGTTGAGGCCGATCAGGTGCGGCCTCTCGTGTGCCTGTTCGATCACTATGAGGGGAGTGGGAGCCGAAGGGGACCCGGTGTCTTCGTTCCAGGACCACGCTGTCGCAGGTCGGTGACATGATCACGAAGTGGGAGCGCCGGCCGCCGTCGATCTCATTCCGTGTCGGCCACCGGGTCCTGCGGCGGGGTGCCCGCTGGGCCGAGGTGCCCCGCATCGCCGGTCACCCCGGCGGCCGGCTGGCTCGTACCACTGCCGCAGCCGGACCCCAAGTACTGGCGCAGAGCCTCCCGCCCGCCCGGAACGAAGCGCCATTCATCAAGGACTCCGCGCAGTTCGGTCACTGTCAGCCAGTCGTACCAGTCGATCTCATCCGAGTCCGGTACCAAGGTCTCCGACACGACGGCCTCATGCACCCCGAGCCAGATGGGGCTGATCCCCTCTCGGAAAAGGAGCTTGAACAGGAAACGCACCGGCATGCGAACGCCCAGTTCTTCGGCCAACTCGCGGACCGCCGCTTCCTCGTACGATTCGCCCACGTCCACGGCGCCGCCGACCATCGCGTCGTAGTGGCCCGGGAACCGGGACAACGTCTCAGCGCGCCGCAGCACCAGGATCCGACCTTCGCGATCACGGCAGATCGTCGCCGCAATGCGATGCAGCCGGTTCTCCCGCACCGCCTCATCCCGCTCGACGATCCCCAGCACGCGGTCGTGCTCATCGACATGCTCAACCAGTTCGCTCACGGATGCACGATCTCAGGTGCCACTGACACACCGACGACCCCATGGGAAAAAGGTGATGAGTGATCTGCACCACTGAAGGTTCCGCGGGGATGCGACCAACCGCACGATCCGGGAGCGGGCCGGAAAGACCTGATGAGCCGGACGGGGCGCCCGCCCTCAGGGTGACGCCTGCCTGGTGAGGCTGGACTCATGGTCCAGCCCGCGACCACTCCGGCCGGTCCATCGCCAGGCGCCGTTCGCCCATGATCTCCTTGTGTATCAACAACTGATACAGCGTCGCATCGCAGCCGTGCGCACGGCGATGAAGTACGGAGATGTTCGCGCACTAGCGTCCCGTCCATGCGAAGTCGATCTCTGTTAATCGGCCTGGTGCTCGCGCTGGGCACGACCACCGTCGCCACCAACCAGGCGCAGGCCATCGTGGGTGGTACCGAGTCAACCCAGGCGTATTCCTTCATGGGCTCCTTCCAGCCCGCCTACCCCGCACCTCCGCGTGCGGACAGTCACGGCTGTGGGGTGGTGGTCCTCGCGCCGCAGTGGGTGTTGACCGCAAGTCACTGTGCGGGCAAGAACCCGACCGGATCGCGCGTGGGCGTCCCCCAGGGCTGGAAGGTCCGCGTCGGATCGCCGAACACCACGTCCGGAGGTGAGGTGGCGGAGGTCGATCACTACTACCGTCTGGCCATCGAGCGGGACCAGGGAGGGTACTGGGGCAAGGATCTCGCGTTGCTGCATCTGCGGACTCCGGTGCGTGCCAAGCCCGTGAAGATCGCCTCGGCCACACCGGCCGCGAACACCCCCACTCGGATCATGGGATGGGGCATGACCTGCGATGACTTCGGCAATCCAGCTTGTTTCCCCACCAAGCTGCGTGAGGCGGACACCGTGGTGCAGCCGGCCTCGGCCTGTGGGTCCGACAGGGTCGGAGAGCTGTGCATCGGCAGCCGCGACGGCAGCGTCGGGGCGACCAACATGGACTCCGGAGGGCCTGCGCTGGTCCGCGAGGGGGATCAATGGGCGGTGGCCGGTACCGTCACCGGTCCCAGCGGCGACCGGATGCCGACGCACTACACCGATGTCACCATGTACACCGACTGGATCAACGGCATCATCAGCGGCACCAACGTGCCCCCCGACGACCAGATCCCGAACGTGGAAGGCGCGGTGAACCTGGACGGCTGTACGGGCTCGGTGGTCCGCACTGCCACCTCGCGGCCACAGGACCGGGCGCTGATGCTGACCAACGGGCGCTGTGTCGGGGAGGGATGGCCCGCGCCCGGAAAGGCGCTGGTGAACCAGCCCGCCGACGTCAAGGTGCCGATCGCCAACCGCCAGGGCTACCCCCGGGTCACCGCCCATGCGGACCGACTGGTGTACGCGACGATGACCGGCACCGACATCGCGCTGTACCGACTCGACAAGACCTATGCGCAGTTGAAGTCGGCGCGCGCGAAGGTCTTCCGGCTCACCACCACTCCAGCGCGCGCGGGTGACCGGCTGACCATGGCCTACGCCAGCCAGCGCTGGAGCTGCACCGCCGAGACCGTCGTCAAGCAGCTACGCGAGGGTGACCACCAGCAGGATGACGCGATCCGGTACTCCGCCAGCCCGGGCTGCGCCCCGTACGACACCTCACCGGCCGGTTCGGCGTTGCTCGCCCCCGACGGCGGCACGGTCATGGGGGTGCATAGCACCCAGAACATGGACGGAGGCAAGTGCGTCACCGATAACCCCTGTGAGGTGCTTCCGGACGGGTCCGTGACCGCTGTCCAGGGACGTAACTACGGACAACAGGTTCACATGATCGCTTCCTGTCTTACCCAGGGGTCCGAGCTGGACCTGTCCCGAAAGGGCTGCACTCTCACAGGCTCCACACACCGACCCGCCACCCCCACGCGCTGACCGATCCCCTGCACCGGCGACAGCGCCGTCACCGTCGCGACGGTGACGGCGCTGTCGCCACTCCCGGACAGCTCCCGGACAGCTTTCGGACCGGTGATGCGTCCGTTGCCGGATGATCGGTCTGCGGTCCGGGCCCCCTGCGATAGGGCGGGGTCCGTCGCGTCAGGTTCCCCGGGGCGGGTCGTTTCGCCCCCCGGTTCGCCGTACGCCCCCGGTTACCCGCTTCCCCCGCCGCCGTAGCGGGAAGGAACACCCCGTACGGCCCACCGCACCGCCCCGTGACCGACGAGGGTGTACCGGCAGTCGGGGCGGGGAGGCCGGTCCACGGGTGCTCGGCATGGTCTTCGGGAAGAGGGAGGTGCCGCTCATGGGCGGCGAGTCCGGTGAGTTAGCTGCAGGTGACGTCGGTGACTCGGCGGAGGCAGGGTCGGACAACGGATTCGGATTCCGCAGGATCGAGCGCGGCGGGACGGCGGCGGAGTGTCCCGTCGTGCGGGGCGTTGGGGGGGTGTGGGAGGTGCGCGGGTACGACGAGGCGCGTGCCGTGCTGCGCAGTACGTCGACCGTGCAGGCCGGGCTCGGAATCGAGATGGTGTCGAAGCTGCCGAAGCGCATCCGGCGGCCGGTGCTCTACCGGGACGGTCCCGAGCATCGTGAACACCGCCGCCAGACCGCGAGGTTCTTCACCCCACGCCGCGTCGATGAGCACTACCGGGACGTCATGGTCCGCGTCGCGCAGGCCCAGATCGACCGGCTCAGGGCCGAGGGCAGGGCCCGGCTGTCCGATCTCAGCTTCGATCTCGCGATCGAGGTGGCCTGCGCGGTCATCGGCCTGACGGACAGCAGGCCCGGCATCAAGGAACGGTTGGAGCGCTTCTTCCCGGAGCGGTTCGGCACGCCGGGGCTGACGAGTCTGCACGGCATCTACTGGACGCTGCGACAGAACACCAACTGGCTGCGCGTGTACCTCGGCGATGTGCGCCCCGCCGTGCGGGCCCGCCGCCGGACCAGGCGGGACGATCTCATCTCCCACCTCATCGACGACGGCTGTTCGAACACGGAGATCCTCGGCGAGTGCCTCACCTTCGCGGCGGCGGGCATGGTCACCACCCGTGAGTTCATCAGCGCGGCGGCCTGGCACCTGTTCTCCGACGCCGATCTGCTGGCGCACTACCGGGCGGCGGACGAGCCGGGCAGGCTCGCGGTGCTCGGGGAGATCCTGCGGCTCGAACCGGTCGTGGGCCGTCTCAGCCGCCGCACCACCGAACCACTCGACCTCCCCGGTGCCGACGGCGGGAGACTCACCGTCCCGGTCGGCGACCGGATCGACATCCTGGTCGATCACACCAACGTCGACGAACGAACCGTCGGGGCACAGCCGCGCTGTCTGCGTCCCGGGCGCACCATGAAGTACCCCGGGCCGCCAGGGCTGGCCTTCGGCGATGGCCCGCACAAGTGCCCCGGGCTGCACATCGCACTCCTGGAGACGGACGTCTTCCTCAGCCGGCTGCTCGCCCTGCCCGGAGTGCGGATGGCGAGTCCACCGACGATCGGGTTCAGCGACACCATCGGCGGTTACGAACTGCGGCACTGCATGGTGGAGGTGACCCCCGGGGGCAGTGGCTGAGCCTTCTCCTCATCCTGTCGCTGCTCCCGGACGTACTCCCCCTTCCCATCCACTTGTTCCACCAGGTATCTTGCATCGCATGGAACCAGGTGATTCGACCAAGCAGGCCCGGGCGGCCGCCCAACTGCGCAAGGGTGTCCTGGAGTACTGCGTACTCGCCCTGATGCGGGACCGCCCGCGCTACGGCGTCGAACTCCTCCGCGCCTTGGAGGAGTCCGGCGCCCTGGCCACCAGTCAGGGCACGGTCTACCCGCTGCTCTCCCGGCTCCGCCGCGACGACCTGGTCACCACCACCTGGCAGGAGTCCGCCTCCGGTCCGCCCCGTCGCTACTACGCGCTCACCGACAGCGGTCGGTCCGCGCTCGACGAGTTCACCCGAGTCTGGCCCGGCTTCCGTGACGCCGTCGACGCCTTTCTGACCTCCCCCCACCCCGTTACCGGAGACCCCGCATGAAGACCTCTGCCGACCCCGTACGCGACTACCTCTCCGCCGTCGAGCGCGAGACCTCCGGGCTCGCCGCCGACCGTCGCCAGGAACTCCTCGCCGACCTCGCCGAGCACATCGAGGTGACGCGCGCCGAACAGCCCGGCGCCGCCATCGGCGAGATCCTGGCGGAGCTGGGGGACCCCCGCACGATCGCGGCGACGGCGCTGGCCGAGGCGGGGAGCGGAGTGGCCGGGGTCCCGGCGCGAGCCGATCTCGGTGCGCCCGCTCGGCGCGGCAAGGTGCATCCCTTGGTACCGCTCCTGATGCTCAGCCTCTCGCTGCCCTTCACGATGGTCTTCTCCATCGGCCCCGACGCGGCGTTCGACCCCGGCTCCGTGTTCGGCTTCCTGTTCCGTGTCACCGGCATGGTGCTGCTCTGTACCTCGGTGCACTGGACCGCCGTTCAGAAGACCACCGGCGTACTGCTCAGCGTCATCGTGCCGACGACCGTCATCGTCACCTGGAACCTGATCTCGGGCCACCAGGCCGCGGAGATCCCGGCCCTCCTGGCCAACCTGGGGTCGCTCGCCCTGATAGCCGGCACGGCCGTATGGCTCTGGCGGGTCCGCCGCGCCTGAGTGCGGCCCCCCTCGCGCCCGGCGGTCACCCCAAGGGCCGGCCGCGCGGCCGGTCCCGCCGTTGCGGAAGCACGGCAGTGGTGAGCATCCACCAGTGCCGCGCGGGTGCGCCGAGGGTCCGCTGTCGAACGCCCCGGCCGGCTGGGGGTCCCGGCTGGTGACCCTCGGTGTGGCCGACTATATATCGGTGCTCGATATATAGTCGGCTCATGACACGACAGAGCCCGTCCCTGACGGAGCCGCAGTACTTCATCCTCGCCGCGCTCATGGACGGACCGTTGCACGGCTACGGCATCATCAAGGCGGCCGAGCAGGCGACCGACGGGCGGCTCCGGATCGCTGTCGGCACTCTCTACGGCGCGCTGGAGCGGTTGGAGCGGGCCGGGCTGGTGGCGCCCGGCGACGAGGAGATCGTGGACGGGCGGGCGCGGCGCTACTACCGGCTCACGGAGGGCGGCGGCAAGGCGCTCGACCGGGAGGCGCTGCGGATGCGGCAGGCGGCGGCTGTCGTTCTCGGGCGGTCGCGGGACGCCGGGGTGGCCCCGGCATGAACCGTCTGCTGCTCGCGGCCTACCCCGAGCCCTACCGCTCCCGGCAGGGAAAGGAGTTGCTGGCGTGCCTGTCCGAGGCGTATCCCGGCCGGTCCTGGCCCCCGCCGCGGGAGGTCGTCGCCGTGGTGCGTGCCGGGGTCCAGGCCCGCGCCCGTGCCGTTGTCGACGACACGGCCCGGCCATGGTGGCTGGACGGCATCCATCTGACCGCTCTCGTCCTCGCCGCGCTGGCGCTGGTGCCGTACCTGCAGGACGTCTGGCACTGGGCGCTGCGCATCGATCCCGGTCAGCACGCCATCGCCTTCGACTTCTCCGGCTGGTACCCATGGGCGCACGGTCCCGGTACGCGGACCCGGCTCCTGCCCTACGGGCTGCTCCCGCTGGTCTGCTTGGTCGCCCTGTTGCGGGGCAGGCCGTGGATCGCCCTGCCGGCCGCGGCGGCGATGATCTACGCCGGTGCCACGTTCACCACCAACACGTTCTTCGGCGACGAGGGCAAGGCGGGCCTGGGCTACTACGGTCTCGGCGCCCCGATCACCGCCCGTGACCTGGTGCTGTCCGGTGTGCTGTGCATCGCGTGCGCCGTGTTGGCGGCCTGCCGCCCCGGCCGGCTGCGGCGCCACTCGTACCGCTGGCTCATCCCCGTCGTGTTCGCCATGTTCGCGGCCGGGGCCCTGCACATCATCGCCATCAGCCCGGCCTTCCAACGCGGCCTGTTCGTCCTCGAAGTCGCCGCGCTGATCGCCGCTTGGGTGGCGACGGCCGCCACCGGTGACCACCGGTGGCTGATCCCCGTCGCGGCGTTCGCGTTCATCCGTACCCAGGCGATCGTCATCCAGCCGAACGGGTTCCTACAGTCCCTGCCGGATCTGGTCGTCCTCGTCCTCCTTATCGCCCCCCTCCCGGCCCTGGCGATCGCCGCCCAGCGCCGGCAGAGCCGGGCGCTCCTCCCATAGCAGCGGATCCCCGGTGGCCCGAGCGGATCCGCCGGGGGGGTCCACCTCACGCGCGCCCCGGCGGCGCGTGACCGTGCATCGCTTCCCCGCGAAGACCCGCGAAGACCCGCGAAGACCCGCAAAGATCCGCGAAGACCCCGTCAAGACAGAGAAAGTAATGACTCGGCAAGACCTCTCCACCCTGTCCACGCACCCGGACTCCCACCAGGCCCCGGGCACCACGATCGAACCCGGCCCCACCAGGACGGTACGGCCACGGATCTCGGCTCCGCTGTGCTTCCTGGGATTCCTGGCGGTCTATCTGATCGCCGTCTGCACACCGCTCGGGCAGCGGGCGGAGAACGCCCTGTTCGGCGAAGGCGACGCCCGGGAGGCATGGATCTACGGTTGGTCGGGGACGGCCTTCCAGTCGTCTGCCATGCCGCCCCTGAATCACACCGCCCTGCCCACGCTGCTCGTGGGCCTCGCGGTCATCGCGGCCGTCACCCTGGTGCGGAGGTGCTGGTGGCAGGGGTGCGCGGCGATCGGGATCGTCGTGGTCACGATCGCGAGCAAGGAACTGACCAGGACGATCCTGCCCCGCCCCGAGCTGGTCGACGCGGAGGTCTCGCTCATCGATCCGAGCTTCCCCAGTGGACACGCGGCCGTCCCCATCGCGCTGGCTCTCGGCGCTGCACTCGTCGCTTCCCCCCGTATCCGCCCCTACGTCCTCGTGGCCGGCATGGTGTGGCTCGCCGTCACCGCAGCCGCCGTCCAGGCCACCTACCACCACCGGCCCAGCGACGTACTGGGCTCCGCACTGCTGGCCTGCGCCTGCTACTGCCTCGCGACCCGGTGGTTGCCGCCACCGGCCGACGCGCCAGGGGTTACGCGGCGCCCTCGTGCGCTGCCCGCGGTCGCCCTGAGTCTGTCAGCGGCGGGTGCGCTCGTCGCCGGGGCGCGGACCGACTCCCTCACGCAGTCGCTGGTCTTCGCGGCAGCGGGCTTCCTGTGCGCGACCCTGTTCTGGTTCACCACGGCACGGAGGCCCGTACACACCGGACGCCGCGTGCGCCCCGCAGTGGGCTGACCGTTCCGGCCCGCTCCACCGTCCATCGCTTCGGCGCGAGGTGTGGAGCCGGCGTGGTGTCGCCCCGGGCGGTCACACCGGGTTCAGGTGAGTGCTGTCGCCACCAGGGTGGCGGTCTTGGCGATCAGAGGGTTGTCCGCCGGGGCCTCGGGCTCGGGCTGTGTCGTCAGCACGGCCATGACGATGGGGGAGTGGTTGGGCGGCCAGACGATGCCCACGTCGTGGTTGGTGCCGTACTTCCCGCCCCCGGTCTTGTCCGCGACGATCCAGTCAGAGGGCAGACCGGCCCGCAGCTTCGCTCCACCCGTGGTGTTGGCCAGCAGCCAATCGGTGAGCCGTGCGCGGTCCGGGGGCGGAAGCGCGGTGCCCAGGGTGAGGCGGGCGTAGGTCTGCCCGATGGCACGCGGGCTGGTGGTATCGGTGACACGCCCTGGTTCAGCGGAGTTCAGATCGGGCTCCCACCGATCGAGGCGAGTCGTACGGTCCCCGATCGAGCGGCAGAACCGGGTGATCGCCGTGGGCCCTCCCAGCTCGCGGAGGAGGAGATTCCCAGCGGCATTGTCGCTGTAGCAGATCGTGGCGGCGCACAATTCCTCAACGGTCATGCCGCCGGAGAGGTTCTCGGGCTTGCTGGTGATCGGCGCGTAGCCCGAGTCCGTGGCTTCCTTCGCGGTGTACCGGATGCGTCGGGCCAGGAACTCCCCGTCGTGATCGAGGTCGCGCAGGACGGCTGCTGCGGCCAGTGTCTTGAAGACCGAGCAGAGGGGAAAGGTCTCGGTCGCGCGGTACTGCACGCGCCGGCCGGTCGCCGTGTTGAGGGCGTAGACCCCCAGGCGGGCGGAGTGCTCCCGTTCGAGATCCTTCAGCAGTTGCGAGAGCGATGTGCCGGATGTCGAGGCGTACGCGCTCCCGCTCAGGGGCAAGCTGGCGGCCAGTGCCACTCCGGCTCCCCAGGTGAGCGCCGTACGCCGGGACGGGGGCTTGTCTGCGGTGATCAAGGCTGTCCACTCCTCAAGGTATGGCTTCACCTTCAAGAACGCGGACCCGCAAGGCTTGGTTTCCTTGATCTCCGCGCTGTCCGAGTCCAGCCCCATGGGGCGCTGGACCCGGACACGTCGGGGGCGGCGGCGTCACGGGCCGTGGCGGTTGGCGCGGGATGAGGCGGCGGACCAGGTCCGGTGTCCATTCCACGGACACGACCTCGGCTTCCCCGGCGTGTCATGTGTACCGATGGCGGCCCATGGGGGCGGGCGTGGCCGGCTCGGTGATGACGGCGCCGGCCACGGTCAGGGTCGCTTCGGCGCCAGGGGGCGGTCGCATCAGAGCAGTGAGACGTATCAGGTCAGTGAGGCGAGGAGCCCGATCCCCGGTGCCAGCACTCCGGGCTGTCCGAGGGCGCGGAAGTCCGCCTCGACCGCAGCCAGATCGAGGACGCCGGCGCGCACGGCGTGGTACCGGACGATCGACCACAGGTAGACGTCGAGGGTGTCGAACTGCGTGCCGGCCTCGATGACCTCCTCCTCGTGGAACCACACCGCGACCCGGCCGTTGGCGAGCACGACGTAGTAGTTGCCTCCTCCGTCGGCGCCGATGGACCACACATCGTCGTCGGACAGCTCCGTCTCATAGTCGGAGTCGAGGATCCGGCAGTCGTTGGCCTCGAAGTCGAAGGCGTACGACCAGTCGTGTATGTCGAAGCACTGTGGCAGGGATCCCGAACGGACCCTGCGGTCGAAGCCGGCCAACGCGGTTGCCGCGTTGGCCGGGAGCTTGGCGAGGAAGGGGTCGACCGGGCGGGTCGACGCCGGGATGTCGACCCGCGGCCCGTCGGGAAACCAGCGCGCCAGGTCGCTGTCCAAATCCCCGTCCACGTAACCGGTCAACTGATCAACGGTGAGAGACATGCGGTGAGGTTAGCCGAGGGAAATCGGGCCCGGATTCCGGCCCCGATTTCGCTGCCCGTGATGGCTGAAGCCCTGCGTCGTGCCGGGCTGGCCGACTCCGCTGACCGGGCGCCTCCTTCCGGTCCGCAGGGTTGCGGGGCGCCGGATCCCGGACGAGTCCGCTCGGCCGGAAGCCTGCGCGACAGCCCAGGCGCACACCTGGCCTTGTCGCTCTACCGTGCGCCGGATCCCGGGCGCAGCCCGATCTCCGCCAGCAGCAGCCGGAGTTGCTGCTCGGCCAGGGGGGCGGTGTCATGCCCGAGCCAGCGGAGATGGCCGAACGCCTCGAAGATGACGAGCCCGTGCAGACGGCTCCAGGCTCCGAAGACGGCCGCCGCTGCGGCGGGCGGCAGATCGGGGTGGATTTCGGCGGCGTAACGGGCCAGTGCCGGATCGGGCGCGACTTCACTGGCCGGACGCAGTCGGCCCTGTTGCCAGGCATCGACAAACAGCGGCGTGAACATTCCGCCGACGCGACGGGTCGCCACACTGGTCGGTCCGTCCGGCGGGGCGGCGTAACCGGGCACGGGGGTTCCATAGACCAGGCCGAACTCCTGCGGGTGTTCGACGGCCCATCGGCGGTAGGCCGCCAGGGCGGCGAACAGTCGGTCGGCCACATCGGCGGCGGGGTCGGCGTCCCGGGCCCGTTCGACCGTGTCGGCGAGCCGGTCGAAGGCGTCGGTGATCAGTGCGGTCAGCAGCGCGTCGCGGCTGTCGAAGTAGCGGTACAGCCCGGCCGGGCTCATGCCCAGCGCGGTCGCGACCGCCCGTAGCGAGAGCTGGGCCGCCCCGACCTCGCGCAACTGGCGCAGGGAAACGGTCTTGATCTCGTCCAGTGTCTCGGCGCGGAGCCGGTCACGGCGGGTGGGTGCGGACATGCGAGCACTCTATCAAATAGTGAACGGTGTTTACATCGCGAACGTCGTACTCTACTTTTGCGAACACCAGTCGCTTTGCGAACGACATACGCAAGGAGTGTGTAGCCATGTCCGTCACCCATCCGCCGGAACATCCCGTCGACGCGCGGCCCGGCGCCTTCGGCCCACGGCGTACCGCCGCCGCCCTGCTGGCCGTCGAGGGGCTACTGATCTTCATCCCCCTGCTCGTGCTCGGATCCGCGATCGGCTGGCCCGCCAGCCTCGACGACCCGGCCGCCATCGCACTGCCCCGGTTGCTTGAGGAGGAAGGTGCCGTCCGCGCCGGATACGCCGTCTATCTGGCCTACTCCGTTCTGTTCCTGCCCGTCGCGGTGTGGACCACCCGGGTTCTGACCGGCGGTACGGACACTTTGCTCAGCCGGGTGGCCGTCGGGTTCGCCGTCGTCTCGACCCTCGCCCGCGCGATCGGGATATCCCGCTGGCTGCTCTCGATGCCCGGTCTGGCAGCGGCCTACGGCGACGCGTCCGACGCGTCCGTCCGTGAGGCGGTGGCCGTGCAGTACCAGGTGCTCAATGACTTCGGTGGCGGGATCGGTGAAGTGCTCGGCGTCTCCCTGTTCGCCGTGGGCTGGCTGGTGTGCACCGTGGTGGCGGCCCTGCGCACGGGCGCCGCTCCCCGCTGGCTGCTGATCGCCGGCTTCCCCGTCGCGGCCGGCCTCGCGCTGCCGCTGGTGGAGATGGCCGGCGCCGACGCCGGCGCCGCCACCTCGATCGGCACCGCCCTCCTGCATCTGTGGTTCCTGGCCGCTGCCGCCACCCTCGTCCGTCGACCCCGTCGACCCCGCTGACTCCGCCGGCTCGGCCGAGTGCAGCACCGTCTGTAGCGGTCGGATCCGGTCCGGTGCGGGCGCTGCGGAAGGTGCGGGACGCGGCCAGTCGGGAGCGACACGGATGCCCGGGGCCGCCCCTGCTGCCCAGAACTCCAGGTCCGACCGATCCTTCGAGTGAGCAGCTCGTACGTACCACCAGGAGATGAGGCACCATGTCCACCCCCCTGCACGTTGTCCTCGGCGCCAGTGGCGGCATCGGGTCGTCCGTCGTCCAAGAGTTGGCCCGCCGCGGCCACCGCGCCCGCGCCGTCCAGCGCCGCCCGGCCTCCGGCCTGCCGAGCGGCGTCCCCACCCTCGCCGCCGATCTCGCCACGGCCGAAGGTGCCCGCGCGGCCTGTGCTGACGCGACCGTCGTGTACCACTGCGTCCAGCCGCCCTACCACCGCTGGCCACGGGAATTCCCCCCGCTCACCGAGGCCGTCATCGACGGCGCCGCAGCCGCCGGCGCGAAACTCGTCTTCGCCGACAACCTCTACCTGTACGAACCGGTCGACGGTCCGGTGTCCGAACGGACACCCCGGCGGCCGACGAGCCGGAAGGGCTCCGTACGCAAGGCGATGGCGGACCGGCTCCTTGAGGCCCACGGAACCGGCCGTCTGAACGTGACCATCGGTCAGGCCAGCGACTACTACGGTCCCGGCGGTACGAACAGCGTCATCGGCGCCGTGGTGCTGCCTGCCGTGCTGCGCGGCAGAACGGTCAACTGGCCCGGACGGCTCGACGTCCCCCACGCCCTGCACTATCTGCCCGACATCGCCGCCGCGCTGGTCACGCTCGGCGAGCGGGACGACGCCGACGGGCGGACCTTCATCCTTCCCGCTGCACCGGCTCCCACCCCGCGTCACTTCATCGAGCAGGTCGCCGCGGCGGCCGGCCGCCGCGCCCGTATGCGCGGAGT
This sequence comes from Streptomyces sp. NPDC020965, assembly GCF_044333555.1. NCBI lineage: Bacteria > Bacillati > Actinomycetota > Actinomycetes > Kitasatosporales > Streptomycetaceae > Streptomyces > Streptomyces sp. NPDC020965. The sequence goes on along the minus strand of NZ_JBIRRE010000017.1, from coordinate 95,902 downwards.
CACGAAACCGCTCCTGCGCCTCGCGGGCCTGTCTGACCCGGCCGCCCGTGAACTGGTCGACATCTGGTACCAGTTCAGCCGTCCCTGGACCGTCGACGATGGGCTGTACCGCCGCACCTTCGGCCCCGTGGAGACCGCCGCTCCCGACGAGGCCGTGGCCGCGACCGTCGCCTGGCACCGCGCCCACACGGCGACGGCCGGCTGACCGGTCGGGCGCGTCCGCCCGACCGGCGCCCGCACCCCCCGCCGAGCCCGCTCGTGACGCACCCCGCGCGCGATTCACGCCGTAGTCGAACAGCCGTGAACCCCCCCATTGGGTGATTTCTGGGCGGAGTAGCATCAATACTGCACAATCCAACAATCGTCATGGGAGAAGAGCGATGAAGGCAGTGCAGTACCGCACTATCGGCGCTGCGCCGGAAGTCGTGGACATCGAAGTACCCGAGCCGGGCCCTGGCCAGGTGTTGCTGAAGGTGACCGCGGCGGGGGTGTGCCACTCCGACATCATGGTGATGTCGCTGCCCGCGGAGCGACTGCCCTTCCCGCTTCCGCTCACCCTCGGCCACGAAGGCGCCGGCACCGTCGCCGCCCTGGGGGAGGGGGTCTCCTCCCTCACCGTCGGCGATGCCGTCGTGGTCTACGGCCCACAGGGGTGCGGACTCTGTCCCGTCTGCTCGTCGGGGCGTGAGAACTACTGCCCGCACGCCCGCCGGCTCGGTATCCACCCGCCCGGTCTCGGTGCACCGGGAGCCATGGCCGATTACATGATCGTCAACGATCCGCGCCACCTGGTCCCGATCGGTGACCTCGACCCGGTCACTGCCGTACCGCTGACCGATGCGGGCCTGACCCCGTACCACTCCGTGCGGCGCGCCCTGCCCAAACTGGTGCCCGGCTCCACCGCCGTCGTCATCGGCACCGGCGGCCTCGGTCACCTCGCCATCCAACTGCTGCGCGCCCTCACCCCGGCCCGTGTCATCGCGCTCGACGTCTCTGCCGACAAGCTGGAGTTCGCCCGCAGCGTCGGCGCCCACGAGGCGCTCCTGTCGGACGCGCACGCCGCGGCGGGTGTACGCGAGCTGACCGGCGGCCTCGGTGCCGAGGCCGTCTTCGACTTCGTCGGCGCGGACGTCACCGGGCAGTCCGCCGTCGCCATGGCCGCACTCGACGCGGACATCCAGATCGTCGGTATCGGCGGCGGCGCCATCCCCGTCGGCTTCGGCCGTGTCCCGTACGGCACCACGGTCAGTACGCCCTACTGGGGCAGCCGCACCGAACTCGCCGAAGTCATCGCCCTCGCCCGCGCGGGCGCGCTCTCCGTGCACACGGAGACCTACGGCATCGACGACGCCCCCCGTGCCTACGAACGACTCCACCAGGGACGGATCTCCGGCCGCGCCGTCATCCTCCCCAACGGCTGACCCGCACCGTACGAGCAACCACCCCCCCCACAGGATCGCGAGCCCGCCCGCGCGGGAGAAGAGGCGACGGCCCGGGAGCAGTGCACGGTTCCGCGGGCCTGCTGCTCGGGCCCCGAGCAGGACCGGCCCTTCTTCCGCGCGGGCGGCTGTGGCGGCACGCATGATGACGTACGAGCCCGCACCGTAGGCCGCGACACCGCGACACCGCGACACCGCGACACCGCGCCCCGGTGGACGCCACGCGAGCGGACGTTCGCACCGGGCCGTTGAGCGACCGTCCTGCGCACTCCGCGCACCGCGCCGCAGTAGGCGCACGAACTCTCGGGACTGTTCGCCGTGTCCCGTCGCTGCTATCTTGACCCGCATGTCCCTCCTCCTGGCGTAGGCATGCCCGAGCCCCGCGACCGCGCACCGCGCTCGCGGCACTTCGGCGTCCCTTCTTCCGCCTCGATCGAGGACTTCCCATGTCTCAGCCCGTTGTCGGGCGGCCTTCGTATGCCGCCGTCCTGCGCCTCCCCCATGCCCGACGCACTTTCGGTGCCGCCCTACTGGGGCGGTTCTCGTACGGGATCGTCGCCCTGTCCGTGATGCTGGCGGTGACCCGCTCCACCGGGTCGTACGCCGTGGCCGGCACCGTCATGGCGCTGTTCGGTGCCACCAGCGTCTTCCTCTCCCCGCTCCGGGCGGCCCTCGTCGACCGCCACGGTCCACGCCCCGCTCTGCTCCCGATGGCCCTGCTCTACGCGGGCCTCCTCGGCGCCCTCGCCGCAGCCTCCTGGCGGCCCGGCGCCTCCGCCGTCCTGCTCTGTGTGCTGGCCGCCGCCGCGGGTGCCGTGACACCGCCGCTGGGCCCCTCGATGCGTGCCGTCTGGCGTGAACTCACCGACGAACCAGCCCTGCTCCAGCGGGCGTTCAGCCTGGACGGGGTCGCGGAGGAGATCCTCTTCGTCTCCGGTCCGCTGCTGGTCGGCGCGCTGGTGCAGATCGCGCACCCGGCCGCCGGCATCGTGGTGAGCGCGCTTCTCGTGGCCGTGGGGACCTGTGCCTTCGTCCTGTCGCCCGCCGTGCGGGAGCTGCGGCCCGCCGTTGTCGATCCGGCGGCGGGCAGTTCCCGGGCGCGGGGACGGGGTGGACTGGGCCTGGTGTCGCCCGTGGTGGCGGCCGTGGTCGGGCTGGCGCTGGGGGCCATGGATCTCCTCGTCCTCGCCTTCGCCGCCCAACAGCGCCACGGGGACGAGGTGGTCGCCTGGGTCCTCGCGGCCCTCTCGGCGGGCAGCGCGGCCGGCGGCCTTCTGAACGGTGCGGTCACCTGGCGCACCAGTGCCCGGGTGCGGTTGCCGTTGCTGGCCGTCTGCCTGGGTCTCGCACTGGCCGCCGCCGGACTCGCGCCGGGCCTCGGGACGTTGACCGTGGCGGTGGCGTGTGCCGGCTTCTTCGTGGCGCCGGCCCTCACCACGGCCTATCTGCTGGCGGACGAGACGGCACCGCCGGGGCGCCGCATCCAGGCAGGTGCCTGGGTCAACACGGCGGTGAACGCGGGGGTTTCGGCCGGCACGGCGGCGGCCGGCCTGCTGGTGGCCCGCCTTCCGCTGGGGGTGTGCTTCGCGCTCGCGGGCGGCGTCACCCTCCTGACGGCCCTGGCCTGCCTCGGCAGGGGACCGAAGGTTCGGATCGCGGTGTCCACCCCGGCAGGGGCGGCGTCCGAGCCGCTCGCGATGTCATCTCAGCCGCCTTGCTGAGGCTGGATAGCATCGTCGGACCGCCCTTCATGAGGAGACCTGAACGTCATGCGCAGACGAACATTCCTTGCCGCCTCCGGCACCGCCCCGCTGGCGGCGATGGTGCCCTCGGCGAGTGCGAGTGCGAGTGTGAACGCGGCTGCCGCGCCCCCGATCGCCCCGAAACTCACCGCCCGTGATCCCCAGGCGTCGCGGAACGCACAGGCGGTCTACGCGCACCTGGTCGCCTCGGAGAATGCCGCGCGTGCCGGCAACACACCGATGACGATCATCGGGCAGCACATCGAAGCCCAGAACGAGCTCTACAACCCGCGGTACGGGGACACGGGCGGTGCTACCCACGTCGGTTACTACTACAACAAGGCGAGGGCCATCACCGGCAGACTGCCGGGCTTCGTCGAGATCGACCTGGGGCCCGGGTACGGCAGTGGCAACGGCTGGGGCATCGCCACCCCGCGCTCCTACAACCAGGACCTGGGTCTCCCGTCCGGACAGCGGCAGTGGCGGTACGTCGATGACGCCATTGACCTCGCCTTCGGCATCTGGAAGGGCCTGCCACGCGCCGAGGACGGCACCTACAACCACAGCGGCACCATGGTCGGTGCCGACGGCAGGCTCTCCGCAGTGGCCAATGGCGGGGCCGCGGCGGGAATGGTCGGTGTCAGTTTCCACCAGCCCTATCCCGGTTCGTCACTCAAGGATTTCAGCCAGGTCCTCACTCAGGTCACGGACCAGCGACCCGGCGGCATCGAGTACTACCCTCCCGCCACGATCAACACCGATCAGGCGTGGTTCGACCGGGTCGTCGACTGGGCGGCCGACACCCCTCAGTACCGGGCGCTCCTGGCCGACCTGGAGATACTCGCGGCCAACCTCTCCTACTTCGCCGCCTATGACATCCCTGTCCTACTGCGCCCGTACCACGAGATGAACGGCCCCTGGTTCTGGTGGGGAGGCAAGACGCCGACCAGCTACAAGAAGTTGTGGTCGATCACCTACGACTACCTCGTCAAGACCAAGGGTCTCCACAACCTGATCTTCGTGTGGTCTCCCAACGCCTGGACCCCCAACGGCACCAATGTGCCCTGGGACTACTATCCGGGCGCCGGTCGCGTGGACATCGTCGCCGTCGATGACTACAACGCGAAGTACGGCTCCGGTGTCGGTACGCCGGAGAACCAGAACTTCACGAACATCTACTACACCGGACTGGTCGATTACGCCAAGCCCCGGATGCTCGCCGAGACCGGCTATGTCCCGATCACCGCCCCCGCAGGCGCCGCCCCCGCCACCAACGCGCTCACCGCCAGCCCATGGGTGATCTGGAGTGTCTGGGGAGACAGACTCACCGCGAGTAACTCGAATGCGGATGTGAAGGCTACCTACTACGCCACCAGTCAGGTCTGGACCGGGGGATCCGGCACGGGATATGGCCAGAACTTCAACTGGGGTTCGATCCACGCTCACTGACTCGGCACAGCGGTGTCAGGCCCGCACCCCGTCCCGCTGGCGAGGCAGGTCTAAGGGGAACCGATGTTCGACAGTACGGACCTGATCCACACGCATCCGCCCCCGACATCTTCGATGGTGGACGGCGTCGTCGCACGACCTGTAGTCGGGAGTCGGGAGTTCGGGCCGGTTCGGGTGCTGGTGGTCACAGCACTCGAACCGGCCCGCTTCACCCTGTGCCGTGTCACCCGCGCAAGGTCGTCACCCGCAAGGCCGGGTCGTCGGCGATCTCCGCTTCCGTGAAGCGTCCGGTGACCCACTGCTTTCGGGAGAAGAGGCGGGTCTGGTCCGTGTAGTGGGGTGAGGCCGGGTTCGCCGACTGGCCGTAGGTGAGGAGGGTGTGGGTGCGAGGGCCGTCGGGGGTCAGTTCCACGGCCATCAGGAAGCTGGTGCCGAAGACCCTGGCGGGCGGGGTGGGGTCCGGCGCCACGATGTTGAAGCAGCCCCTGCGACCGGTGCAGCCGGGCAGCGGTACACCGGCCCACTTCTGTACGCTGCCGAGCTCGGTGTCGACCGGGAGGTCACGGGCGGCGAATTCCTGGACGGTGTCGGCCAGAGCGCGTTGCACGCGCAGGTCATCGCCCTTGATTCCGCGCGGTGTGGTGAGGGGGCGGGCCGGGTCGTACGGGACGCGGTGCCAGGTGTCGGACGGGCCGCTCCGGAGGAGGCGGTCGAAGAAGGCGCCCCAGAACGCGGCGCCCCGGCTGTCGGCGTCGGCGCGGGTGTCCCAGTGGGCGAGGGTCGCGCAGACCTGCCGTACGTCGACCTCCTGGCCGTCCGTGGCCGTCACGCGTGGACGGGTGCGGCACATGCCGACCACGTCGTCCCGGCCTGTCTCGGCCCACCGGACGCGATTGCCGAGCATGGACGCGCGCAGGGTGGCCAGGGTGAAGCCCGGGGCGCCGAGCCCGTCCGTGCCGTCCGCGCGCTGGTCGATCATGTGAAGACCGAGCTGGGCTCGCTGACTGAGGCCGGGATCGCTGTCGTATGTGCCCGGGAAGCCGGTGAGGGGGGCGTCGGGGTTGGTGTACCGGAGCCCGTTGTTGGAGTTGGCGACGTAGTCGCTGCGGGTCAGCCTCGGCTGGTGCGACGGGCCGTGGATGCCCGGCACGAGCGCGTCGGAGTCACTGCCCCAGGCGCAGGCCGATGTCGAACCGTCCAGGACGGCGAGCCCCTCCATGCTCTCCGGGCGGGCGCAGCTCTTCAGCTGTCCGTCGGTGAGGTGCGGGACGGCCGAGGAGTCGGTGAAGTACGTGCTGCCGCTGGTGTCGGCCGCGAGGGTGTAGGTCCAGGGGATGCCCTGATAGGTGTGCTGGGCGGTGCGCAGCCCGCTGAGGTCCCGGGCCTTGCCCATAGCGAGCCAGTTGTTCATGGAGCGCAGGTTGTCGGCTTTGGCATCGCGGATGGCGTAGGCGGTCTCGGTGGTCCAGCCGGAGGACAGGACCGGGCCGAAGCGTGAGGTGTACAGGGTCCGGTCGACGGTCGAGAGACCGCCGTTCCCGTCCCGGACGGTGACCGGCACGGTCTGACGCTTCATCCGCTCGGTCCTGCCGTCGAAGACATAGCTGGTCGGGTCACCGGGCACGAGTTTCAGGGCGTAGCCGGTGGCGTGCTGGGCGCCGCTCGCGGTGTGGGTCCAGGCGAGGGTCCGATTGTGGCCGATCTGGACCACGGGGATGCCGTAGAGACTGGCGCCGGAGACGTCCAGGACGCCGGGGATCGTCAACTGCACCTGGTAGAAGCGGAAGGTGCCCTCGGTCCAGGAGAGGTGCGGGTTGGCGAGGACCATCGCGTTGCCGGTACGGGTGGCATCACGGCCGAGCGCCCAGCCGTTGCTGCCGATGTCGGTAGGGGCGGTGCCCTGCCCGTTCGGGGAGCCGGACGTCGCGGCGATCGCCCCGAGGGCCTGGGGGGCCGTCCTGCCCTTGCCGTCGGCGCCCGCTGCCGGAGGCTTCGCCTCGCCGATGTCCGGCGCCAGCGGCACCACCCCGGTGACCCCGTTGACGTTGTACACGACGCTCCACAGATCGAGCGGGGTGATCGGCCGCACCCAGGGCTTGCCCTGGCAGCGCGGGTCCGGGAGCTTGTCGACGCCCGTGTCCCGCAGATAGCGGTTGTGTCCGGCGACGTACCCCTCGACCATCCGGCGCAGCTCCGCCGTCGGTCCCAGCGGCGCCTTCCGGTCGAGCAGCCGCTGGACGGTGCCCGCGCGCCGCTGCCCTTGGTAGTACGTGTCGCTCGCGAGGTCGGCGCGACCGCCGGGCGCCGCGCCGGGCCCGGGGAACCGGGACCGTTCACCCCGTAGGGTCACCACTTGGTCGGCGAGTTCGCACGCGTTGTCCTGCGCGAACGCGTAACCGTAGCCGTATCCGAGCCCGTCGAAGTCCCGGGCCAGGATGTGGGGGACGCCGTATTCGGTCCGGCTGATCCGTGCTGTGTACCCGCTCCCGGTCACCGTCTCGCCGCCGGGGGGCGCCGCGGCGGACGAGGGTGCGGGCAGCAGTGCCGCGGTGACCGAGGCGAGACCGAGAGCGGCCACGACGGCCGTCAACCGGCCTGTCACGGAAGGTTTATGACGTCTCGTCAATGATGTCGTTTCATCCATGACCGCCACGTTTCAGGGTGAACGGGCGGGGCGTCGTCCGTCCCCGGGCTGATATCCGAGGGGCGTGTCAGCCCGGGAGCGTACGCCGTGAGACTCGTTCGGCCGCTCGGACCGCCGCCCCGCCGCGTCTTCTGTGGCAGGGTCGGACCATGCCCTTCGATCACAATGATCACTATCACCGTCTGTTGTTGCGTCAGGTGCCGCGGGACTGCCGTACGGCCCTGGACGTCGGCTGTGGTACCGGCCGGTTCTCCCGTCGGCTCGCCCGACTGGGCATAGCGGTCGATGCGATCGACCCGTCGAAGGAGGCCATTGCGGAGGCTCGTGCGCTGTCCGGGCGGAATGCCGGTGAGCAGAGCCCGCGCTTCCACCACGCGGACGCCACCGAACACGAGCTGCCCAAGGCCCATTACGACTTCATCTCGTGCCTGGCCAGCATTCATCACATGCCGTTCGACACCGTCGCCGCACTGCGCGACGCACTCGCCCCCGGGGGCGTCCTCGTGATCCTGGGGTGCTATCCGGAGAAGACCCGGCTCGACTGGGCCTGGAGCCTGGCAGCCGTGCCCGTCAACGCCGTCGCCAGGCCGGCCGTAGCCGTGAAGGACAGGCTTCACCCTGCCGCGACCGGTCGACAACGGGTGAAGGCCCCGGTGCGACAGCCGATCATGCCCCTGGCTCAGATCCGCCGGGAGGCCGCGGTTCTGCTGCCCGGATGCAGCATTCGCAGGCTCCTGTTCTGGCGCTATCTGCTCACCTTCCGCGGTGGCGGTGCGTAGGCGGCCCGGCTACCCCACCATCTTCACAAGGTCGTTCGCGGCGATGAGACCGAGCCCCGGCACGGCTTCGCGAAGGGTCTTGACGGCACGGACATGGTCGCGCACCGGATCGACGCCCGCCTCCCGCAGCGTCCGCCGGACCCATTCCTCCGTCCGCTGCTCGTCCGTCAGCGCCGTGTGACGTTCGACGATGCGCAGCGCCTCCCGGAGCCCGGGCAGCGACGACGCGTCGGCCGATTCCAGCGCGCCGAGGAGGTCCACGCGAACGGCGTCCACGTCGTGGAGGAGCACGATGGGCAGGGTGCGCTTGCTCGCCATGAGGTGATGTGATCCCTTCAGAGGATATGGGGGTGAACTCATCGTATCCTCTGGCATTTCTTGATATCCGGCTGGATTGCGGGACAGTCCTTAGGCCCCGGCCCGCAATGTGCGAACGGGCGGTACGCGATCCCGGCCGGTGATCCGGGTGGTGGCAGGGCCCTGGGTCGGTGCGGCTGAAATCGGTTGCCGAGTCAGGTTTCCCGTGGGTAGCGTCGCCGCCTGTGACACCTACTCTGCGTACCGAACGACTGCTGCTGGAACCGTACGTCCCCGAGGACGAGGACGGCTTCGTCGCCCTTTTCCAGGACACCCGGGTGTCGCGGTGGATGGGTGACGGCCCTGACTCCGAAGCGGCGGACCGGGCCCTGTTCGGGCGGATCTTCACCAAGGTCTACGCCCAGGAGCTGTTCGACGTCTGGGCTGTTCGCCGGGACGGTCTCCTGGTCGGACATGCCGAGATCAAGCGGACCGACGTCGTCGGAGGGTACGAGATCATCTACGCCCTGGCGCCGACCGCCTGGGGGGCCGGTCTGGGCACCGAGCTGGCCGAGGCGATCATCTCCTACGGCTTCGGCTCCCTCGGGCTGACCACGGTCTACGCCACCGTGGCCGCGCCGAACACGGCCTCACTGACCCTGCTGGACAGGATCGGTTTCGACCATGTCCGGGACATCACCGAGGACGACGGCAGCACCACCCGTGTGCTGGCACTGTCCGATGCCGGGCGATAGGGCACCGCAGGACGCCACTCCGAGTGCGATACCGAGGGACTGCGATACCGAGGGACACCGTCATCTGGTGACCGGTAGCACCCGGACCGCGACTGAGCCCCGGGCTTCAAGCGGAAAGGCCGGCGGGAATGCCCTTCGCCCGTGGTCCCTCCCGCACCGCCCGCGCGCTCAGGCGGGCCCGGCCCCGTCTTCGGCGAGCAGCAGCGCCATGCCGATTTCGGCCAGTCGGTCCGCCAGGTCCGGTCGCCGTCCCAGCCGTCCCGTGCGGGAGGCGTTGTCAACGACGTTCAGTACCGCACTCACCACGATCCTCGCCTCGGCCGGGTCGAGACCGGGTCTGACCTGATCGAGCAGCCGCACCCACAGGGCGAGATAGTCCCGCTGTGCCTGACGTGCCGCTCGGCGCTGGTTCTCCGGCAGTTGGTCCAGTTCGCCGATGAGCAGCGCGATCAGGTGGCTCTGGCCGCGGGCGAATTCGATGTACGAGCGCAGCAGCCGCTCCAGGGTCTCGCGCGGGGTGCCGTTTCCGGCGAGTGCCGAGGCCGTGCCGGTCCTGCGCTGTTCGCCGCCCCGGACCACGGCGGCCACCAGCAGATCCGTCTTGGTGGGGAAGTGCTTGTAGATGCTGGGCCCGGAGGCTCCGGCGGCCTCGCCGATGTCGTCGGTGCTCACCGACTGGAAGCCCCGTTCGTCGAAGAGCCGGATCGCCTCGATGAGGATCTCCTCGCGCCGGGAGACCGCGAGCCCTTCGTACCCCCCGCCGGGGGGCGGTTCGACGACGGAGGAGGTCGCTCCGGCGCCGAGCGGGCACTCGGCCGCCGAGCGCGCGAGTCGGTGCAGCAGCCGCTCGAAGCGACGCCGTGGCAGGGATGTGCGGTGCCAGGAGATCGAGGCGAAGACCGACAGCACCGACCACGCCAGCAGTTCCCGGTCGGGCTGTTCGAGGCCGGGCCGCTCGGTCTGGATCAGCGCGCCCAGTCGCTCGGAGATGACGGCGAGGTCGGCCCGTAGCCGCTCGCGGTGTTCGCCGGACAGGTGGCGGGCCTCCCGCTGCCACAGGACCGCCGAGCCCCGGCGGCCCATGCTGTGGGCCGCGGTGGTTTCGAGGTAGGTCGCCAGATCCGCCGCCTCGTCCACGGAGGCCGAGATCGTGGTCATCGTTCTGGTCACGACCTGGAGCAGCAGATCGGGTTTGCCCCGGAAGTGCCGGTAGAGCGCGGGAGCGGTGATGCCCACCGCCTCGGCCACATCCGCGACCGAGACATTGTGATACCCACGCTCACGGAAGAGGTCGGACGCGGCCGTGACGATGCGGTCCTTGCGGTCCGGGGGCCTCCTCGTGGTCGTGCGCCCCGGAGCTTCCGTGTGCATCCCTGTCCGCCCTCGTCGTGGGCCCGCCGCTCTCCGGCCGGTGGCCGGCCCCGCGGCGAACCATTGGTCACCGGTGTTGTTCGCTGCGGACGAAGGTACCGCACCCGTCTCCCTCTGTGGGTGGGCGCGCGTCCGTCGCCGTTCGAGGCCCTGGCGGGAAAGGCTTCCAGGGGAATATCGGCTCGGGTGGGAGGTCGTTCCGAGTCGCCTGGAATGAGTCGTCCAACACCGATAAGTGAAGTATACGTAACCCTCGGTGCGCGGGGCCGGGGAGCTCTTACGGGGGTGGACGGCCGCCATCGGCGGCGCGGCCCCCGTCCCGCCGTACCCACCACGCCTCCGGCGGCGGGCGGTGTCCCCAGGGGGCCGGGGGCACCGAGCCTCGGGAGTGTGCGCGCCAGGGCGCGGCGGACAGGCGGGACTTCGAAGACACGACCTAGAGCAGTTCCAGCACGGTGGCGTTGGCCATGCCGCCCGCCTCGCACATGGCCTGGAGGCCGTAGCGGATACCGTTGTCCCGCATGTGGTGGACGAGGGTGGTCATCAGCCGCGCGCCGGAGCCGCCGAGCGGGTGGCCGATGGCCATCGCGCCACCGTTCGGGTTCAGGAGGGCGTACTCCGCCCCGGTCTCCGCGAGCCAGGCCAGGGTGACGGGCGCGAACGCCTCATTGACCTCGAACGCGCCGATGTCGCCGAGGGAGAGCCCGGCCCGCTTGAGGGCCTTGGCGGTCGCCGGGATGGGCCCGAGCGCCATGGTGACGGGGTCGCAGCCCGCGAGTACCGCGGTGTGCACCCGGGCGATCGGCTGCCAGCCCTGGGCCCGCGCGATATCGCTCGTGGTGATGAGCAGTGCGGCGGCCCCGTCCGAGATCTGCGAGGAGTTCCCGGCGCTGACCAGCCCGTTCTCCTTGAACGGAGTCTTCAGCGTGGCGAGACGGTCCAGGGTCGATCCCCGCCGCACCCCTTCGTCGGTGTCGAAGACACGGGATGCGCCGTCCTCGGGGGTAACCGTGACCGGGGCGATCTGGGCGGTGAACCGACCCTCGTCGATGGCGCGCGCGGCACGGGCGTGCGAGTCCAGCGCGTGCTGGTCGAGTTGGGTGCGGCTGAGCCCGTACCGTTCGGCGATCAGCTCGGCCCCGACGCCCTGGTCGAACTCGCCCTCTCGGTCGCGGTGGTAGCGGGCCCGCACGAGCGGGCCGAACGGCTTCCCGCACCCGGCCGCGTCGCGGGCCGATCCCATCGGCACCCGGCTCATCGACTCCCCCCCGCCCGCGACGGCGATGTCGTACTGCCCGGCGATGACCAGACCGGCGGCGAAGTGCACCGACTGCTGAGAGGAGCCACAGGCGCGGGAGACCGAGACGCCGGGCACGGACTCCGGCCAGCCGGCCGCGAGTACGGCGAACCTACCGACCACCCCGGACTGCTCGCCGACCTGGGAGACACAGCCCCAGACCACGTCGTCCACGGTCGAGGGATCCAGTCCATTGCGTTCGGCGAGCGCGCCGAGGACATGGGCGGAGAGATCCACCGGGTGTACACCGGACAGGGAACCGCCGCGCTTGCCGACGGGGGTCCGCACGGCATCGACGATAACCGCGTCTCGCATGGGGCTGCTCCTCGTGGCGGGGTGTGGTGTGGCTGATTGGCGGTGCCGGCGCATCCGCCCCACTCACAGGGGCGGGCGGGCGGTCGGGTCGGGACGGCGATGCCGGACGCATGAGCGCCATCCGGGGGCCTCGTGACGTGGAGGCACCCGCGCCGGTCACGTCGCCAACAGGGATAAGTTATTTGAGGCTAACCCAAGTGTCTAGAGGTTGGGAGAGGTTAGGGAGCCTGGGTGCGGCTCCGCTGATTCTTCGCCCATGGAGAACTTCAATGAGCTGGTAGCGCCTGGCGGAGGGGCCTTGACAGGTCGGCAGCCTGACCGTGAAAGTGAAAGCGCGCTAACTTGCTGAGAGTGATTGAGAGGCCATCATGCCCCGCACGGTTTTCGATCAGGAGCACGAGGCTTTCCGGGGAGTGATCCGGGACTTCCTCGCCAAGGAGGCGGTTCCGCACCAGCAGGAGTGGATGGACGCCAAGGCCGTACCCCGCGGCTTCTACCGCGAGTTGGGCGCGCTCGGCGTCCTCGGCATCGAGGTGGCGGAGGAGTACGGCGGAGGGGGCGGGCACGGCTACCACTTCGGCGCCGTCGTCGCCGAGGAGGTCGCGCGCGCCGGGGTCTCCATCGGCACCGCACTCACCCATGCCAATGTGATCCTGCCGTATCTGCTGAACTTCGCGACCGAGGACCAGAAGCGCCGCTGGGTCCCGGGCTGTGTCTCCGGCGACCTGATGCTCGCCATCGCCATGACCGAGCCGGGCACCGGCTCCGACCTGGCCGGGATCCAGACCTCGGCCGCGCTCTCCGGGGACGGGACCCACTACGTCCTCAACGGCGCCAAGACCTTCATCACCGGCGGCACCCAGTGCGATCTCGTGCTGGTGGTCTGCCGCACCTCCCCGCCGACGGCCGGCAATCGCCGCAAGGGCCTGTCGATCCTGGTCGTGGACACCGCGTCCGAGGGCTACGCCGTCGGACGCAGTCTGCACAAGATCGGTATGCATGCCTCCGACACCGCCGAGCTCTCCTTCACCGACGTCCGGGTGCCGGTGGAGAACCTGCTCGGTGAGAAGGGCGAGGCGTTCTCCTGTCTGACCGCCAACCTGCCGCGCGAACGCCTGGTCATCGCCATCCAGGCCGCCGCGACCGCTTCCGCCGCCGTGCGGTTCGCCATCGACTACGCCAAGGAGCGCGAGGTGTTCGGCACCCCGGTCGCCTCCTTCCAGAACACCAAGTTCGTCCTCGCCGACTGTGCCACCGAGGTGGAGACGGCCCGACTCCTCGCCTACGAGGCGCTGGAGCGCGACCAGCGCGGCGAACTCACCCCCCAGTACGCCGCCATGGCGAAGCTCTACTGCACCGAGACGGCGGGCCGGGTGATCGACAAATGCCTCCAGGTGCACGGCGGTTACGGCTACATGCTGGAGTACCCGATCGCCCGGCTGTACGCGGACACCCGGGTCTCCCGGATCTACGGCGGGACCAGCGAGGTCATGAAGACCATCATCGCCAAGGACATCGGCCTCTGAACCGGTAGCCGGAGGCACCGCCGCCCCTTGAGCGAGCGGCGGGCCGGGGCCCAGGCCCGCCGCCGTACCTTCCCCCAAGACGATGGAGGGACCCCTTCATGGCCGTGCATCTGCCCGACGCCATCCGCCGGTACGCCAGGGAGCGGGCCGGGTCGGCCGCGCTGATCTGCGAGGGCCGCACCGTCGACTACGCCACCCTGGACACCCGCACCAACCGCGTCGCCCGCGCGCTCCTCTCCGTCGCCCCCGCCGGGTCCCGGATCGGCCTTCTCGCGCGCACCCGTACCGAAGCGGCCGAGACCCTGATCGCCGCGGGCAAGGCCGGACTGGTCACCGTACCCCTCAACTGGCGGCTGTCCCGCGGCGAGCTGACGGAGGTCGCCCGGGACGCCGGACTGCGGGTCCTCATCGCCGAGCGGGAGTTCCTGCCCGCCGCGCACGCCGTGCGCGAGGCGCTGCCCGGCCTGCCACTGGTGACCATCGGCCCCGCCGCCGACCACGCGCCGAACGGCACCCGGGACGGCGACCCCGGTGAGGTGCCCGGCTATGAGGCATGGCTCGCCGCGCACCCCGACGACGACCCGCACCGCGGCTCGGACGCCGATGGCGGCGAGGTCTTCCTCCAGATCTACACCTCCGGCACCACCGCCGCGCCCAAAGGAGTCCTGCTCACCCACGACAACCTCAGTGCCGACCAGCGGGACCTCGACGCCCATCTCTGGACCGCCGACTCGGTGGCGCTCAACGCCCTGCCGCTGTTCCATATCGGCGGGCTGAGCTGGCTGAGGGTGGCCCTCGGCGCCGGCGCCGCCAGCCTGCTGCTCCCGGACTTCACCCCCGCATCGGCGGCGGACGCCATCGAGCGGGGCCGGGTCACCCACTCCTTCCTGGTGCCATCGGTGCTCCATATGCTCACCGAACTCCCCGGCATCGACCGGCGCGACTTCTCCCGGCTGCGGTTGATTTCTTACGGCGCCGCGCCCATCACCCCCGCGTTGCTCCGCCGCTCGATGGCCGTCTTCGGCTGCCGGTTCATGGGCAAGTACGGGTTGACCGAGGCCGGTGGCACCGTCACCCAACTGCCCCCGGACGACCATGTCGCCGACGGCCCCCGGCGGCATCTGCTGAAGTCCACCGGACGACCCCGGCACGGCGTCGAGGTGGTGATCGCGGACATCACCACCGGCAGACCGGTCCCGCCGGGGACCGTCGGCGAGATCCGCGTACGCTCGCCCCACAACACCCCGGGGTACTGGAACCGCCCCCGGGAGACGGCCGAACTGTTCGACCGGGACGGCCTGCTGCGCACCGGGGACGGCGGCTACCTGGACGAGAACGGCTATCTCCACCTCACCGACCGGATCAAGGACATGATCGTCACCGGTGGCGAGAACGTGTACCCCGCTGAGGTCGAGGCGGTGCTCGCGGAGCACCCGGCGGTCTCCGAGGTGGCGGTCATCGGCGTCCCGCACGACACCTGGGGCGAAGCCGTCACCGCCGTCGTGGTCCCGCGCCCGGACGTGCCCCGACCCGCCGAACGGGAACTCATCGAATTCACCCGGGCGCGGATCGCCTCGTACAAGAAACCCCACCGGATCCACTTCGCCGCCGAGCTGCCCCGGAACCCGGGCGGCAAGGTCCTCAAACGCGCCCTGCGCGCCGAGTTCGGCGACCGCTGACACACCGGCCGCCCGGCCGCCCGTACGGAGAAGGAGAGAAGCGATGGAGATCCCGGCCGAACTCGACTGGAACGACACCACCGACCACGACAACGCCACCCGCGGTCTGATCGACAGCGTGCGGCCCTGTGTCATCCGCAACGAGCGGGGACGCGTCGTCTGGGACAATGACCGCTGGGACTTCCTCAACGAGGGGGAGTGCCCGGACACCGTGCACCCCAGCCTCTGGCGGCAGAGCGGGCTCAACACCGCGCAGGGGCTCTTCGAGGTCGCCGCCGGCGTCTACCAGATCCGCGGCCTGGACGCGTCGAACATGACGATCGTCGAGGGCACCGACGGCGTGGTCGTCATCGACCCGCTGACCACCGCTGAGGTCGCCGCCACGGGACTGGCGCTCTACCGGACCCACCGCGGCGAACGGCCCGTCCAGGCGGTGATCTACACCCACAGCCACGGCGACCACTTCGGCGGAGTGCTCGGCGTCACCACGGCCGCGGCCGTCGCGTCGGGGGAGTGTGCCGTGGTGGCCCCCGAGGGCTTCATGCACCACGCCGTGAGCGAGAACATCTTCGCGGGGCCCGCGATGCTCCGCCGCGCCGTCTACATGTACGGACGCACGCTACCGGCGGGGGCCCGTGGAAACGTGGGATTCGGTCTGGCGCAGGCCCTGTCCACCGGCACCGCGGGCCTCCTCCCGCCGACCGCCACCGTCACCACCACCGGCCAGGAGATGCTGCTCGCGGGGGTGCGGTTCGTCTTCCAGCTCACACCGGACACCGAGGCGCCGTCGGAGATGAACTTCTATCTCCCCGAGAGCAAGATCCTGCTCATCGCCGAGAACGTCAACCACACCCTGCACAACGTCCTCACCCTGCGCGGAGCCCTGGTGCGCGACGCGCACGCCTGGGCGTCGTACATCACCGAGTCGATCCAACTCTTCGAGGATGCCGACATCGTCATCGGCTCCCACAACTGGCCCACCTGGGGCAACGCCGAAGTCCTGCGGATGCTCACCGAACAGCGCGACGCCTACGCCTACCTCCACGACCAGACCGTCCGGCTGATGAACCAGGGCCGCACCGGTGCCGAGATAGCCGAGGAGATCCACTCCTTCCCCGGCGAACTGGGGCGGGCCTGGAGCACCCGTGGCTACTACGGCTCGATCAGCCACAACGTCAAAGCCGTCTACCAGCGCTACATGGGCTGGTACGACGGTAACCCCGCGCACCTCTGGCAGCACCCGCCGGTCGAGCAGGCCAAGCGGTACGTCGCCGCGATCGGCGGCGCCGACGCGACCGTGGCCCGCGCCCGCGCGGCCCTCGACGAGGGCGATCCGCGCTGGGCGGCCGAACTGCTCAACCATGTCCTCTTCGCCGAGCCGGACCACCCGGAAGCGGCCGAACTCCAGGCGACCGTCTACGAACGGCTCGGCTTCGCCCAGGAGAACGGCACCTGGCGCAATATCTACCTCACCGGGGCCCAGGAACTGCGGAGCACCGACGCACCGGCGGGCGGAGCCCCGCGCCGGGAGAGCCCCCAGGTGCTGGCGGCCCTCGCCACTCGACAGATCTTCGAGATGCTCGCCGTGCGACTGCACGGCCCCCGGGCCGCGGCGCACCGGCTGCTGATGCGCTGGGAGTTCACCGACACCGACGAGATCTGGACGGTCCTCGTCGGCAACGGGGTCCTCACCCCGATGCCCGGCGACGCGCCGGGCAAGGAGAACCCCGGGCTGACGATCCGCCTGGGGCGCCGCGACCTCAACGGGATCGTCGCCGGGCTCACCTCCTTCACCGAGGCCGCCGCCGCGGGGACGCTGGAACTGGACGGCGAAGCCGCCGTGCTCACCGTCTTCGAAGGGCTCTTCGAGCAGCCGGACCGAGACTTCCGGATCGTCCGGCCCTGACGGCCGCCCGGCACGCGGAGAGAGAGCCGGCGAGCAGGCCGGAGAGCGAGCCGGCTTCCAGAGAGCACGCCGGAGACAGAGTCGGAGAGAAAGAACGACATGACAGACCTGGAGTACGCGGTCCGCGACCGGATCGCCACGATCCTGCTCAACCGCCCCGAGCGCAAGAACGCCTTCACCATGGAGATGGTCAACGCCTGGGCCGACGCCCTGCTGAAGGCCGAACAGGACCCCGACGTACGGGTCATCGTCGTCACCGGCGCGGGCGGCGCCTTCTGCTCCGGAGTGGACCTCGCGGAGTTCGCGGGCGGCGAGAAGCGCACCCCCCTCGCCGAGAAGGAACTACTGACCCGGAACGTCCACCGGGTCGCGCTCACCCTCGAAGAGGTCACCAAACCGGTGATCGCCGCCGTGGCGGGCCCCGCCGTCGGCGCGGGCATGGATATGGCGCTCCTCTGCGATCTGCGCTTCGCCGGACGCGGCGCCCGGTTCTCCGAGGGCTATATCAAGGTCGGCCTCGTGCCCGGCGACGGCGGGTGCTGGCTGCTGCCCCGTGTCGTCGGCGTCTCCACCGCCCTGCGGCTGCTGTGGACCGGAGACTTCGTGAACGCCGACGACGCCCTGCGGATCGGCCTGGTGGACGAGGTGCACGACGACGAGGACCTGCTGGACGCCGCCTACGCGTACGCCGCCCGACTCGCCGAGCGCCCGCCCATCGCCGTCCAGACCATCAAACGCGCCGTCCGGCAGGGCGCGCGCCACGATCTGCGGACCGCGCTCGACCTGATCTCGTCCCATCTGGCCGTGATCACCTCGACCGAGGACTCGGCGGAAGCCTTCACGGCCTTCCAGGAGAAGCGCCCCGGCGTCTTCACCGGCCGCTGACCCCGCTGCCCGAAAGGCTGTCATGGAGCACCCACCCTCCCCGGAGACCTCCGGCGCACTGCGCCAACAGGTCCGCCGACTGACCGACGACTGGCGATCCGCCGGGCGCTACACCCCCCGGAGCGACTCCTGGCTACGCTCCTTCGACCTGGAGTTCAGCAGAGAACTCGCCGCGCGCGGGCTGATCGCCATGACCTATCCGAAGGAGTTCGGCGGCGCGGGACGCACCCACGTCGAGCGGCTGGCCGTCACCGAGGAACTGCTGCGAGCCGGCGCGCCGGTCGCGGCGCACTGGATCGGCGACCGTCAGATCGGGCCCGCGATCCTGCGGCACGGCTCGCCCGAACTCCAGGAGGAGATCGTGCCACGGATCGCCTCCGCCGACGCGGTCTTCTGCCTCGGCATGAGCGAACCGGAGGCGGGCTCCGACCTCGCCTCGGTGCGCACCACGGCGGAGCCCGTCGACGGCGGCTGGCGGATCAACGGCCACAAGATCTGGACCACCCAGGCCCACCGTGCCACCCACGCCTATCTGCTCGCCCGCACCGCCCGCACCGACCGCAAGCACGACGGACTCACCGAGTTCATCGTCGACATGACCGCCGAAGGCGTCTCCGTCACCCCGATCATCGACCTCTCCGGCGAACACCACTTCAACGAGGTGCGCTTCGACGACGTCCGCGTCCCGGCGCACCGGGTGCTCGGCGAGGTCGGCGGCGGCTGGCGGCAGGTGGTCGAACAGCTGTCCTTCGAACGCGGCGGGGCCGAGCGGGTGCTCTCCAGCTACCCCGTGCTGGTCGAACTGATCGCCGAGGCCGCGCGCCACGGCGCGGACCGCGAGCTGCGGTCCCTGCTCGGCTCCCTGGTGGCCAGGCTGGCGGTGCTGCGCAGGCTCTGCTTCGAAGTCGCCCGGGCCATGGACGCCGGTGCGGCGCCGGTCCAGCGGGCCGCCGCCCTCAAATACCTGGGCAACGCCTTCGAGTACGACGTCATCGAGGCGCTCCGCCGTACCGGCCTCGCCCGGGACGCCGCTCCCGACTCCGTCTTCGGCCAGGCGCTCCTCGCGTCGCCCGCATTCGCGCTGCGCGGCGGCGCGGCCGATGTGCTGCTCTCCCTCATCGCCCGTCAGGAGGCCCGATCATGAGCCAGTTCGCCGCCGAAATCCGGGAGCTGGTGGACGATCTGGTGCGTCGCGGCGCCGATGGCGAGCGGGCCGCGCTCTGGGCGCAACTGCGTGAGCTGGGGCTGCCCCGGGTGGGCGTCGGCGAGGCCCTGGGCGGCTCCGGCGGCACCTTCGACGATCTGCTCGTCCTGGTGGCGGCGCTGGCCGGACACGGAGTCGGCCAGCCCGTGATCGAGGCGTCCGCCGCGGACTGGGTGCTCAGCCACGCGGGGCCCCTGGACGAGCGGTTCAGCACCCTCGTGCTGCTCGACGGGCCCCTGGACCACGCCCTCACGGGCGACGGGACGCTCCACGTCGAACTGGCCTCCGTGCCCTGGGCACGCGACGCCGACCGGCTGGTGATCTGCGCTCCTGGCGCCGGTCCCGTCGTGGTGGATCTGGACCACCCCTCGGTGACCGTACGCCCCGGTGACGATCTGGCCGGCGATCCGCGCGACACCGTGCTGCTGGTCGGGACGCCCGCCGCCGAGATCGATGCCGCACCCGGATACGGGCGGATCCGCGCACGAACCGCCGTGCTCTGGTCCACCGCGGTCACCGGCGCCGCCCAGGGCGCGTACCGGCTGACCAAGTCCTATGTCTCCGAGCGGCAGCAGTTCGGCGCACCGCTGCTGAAGATCCCGGCGGTGGCGGGCGGGCTGGCGCTCATGAGGGTCGAACTGATCCAGGCCGATGCCGCGCTGGCACACGCCCGGGATGCCGGGGTGAGCGCGGACACGGCGGCGATCGCCCGGATCGTCACCGCCCGCACCGCCACCGCGGTCGCCCGCGCCGCACACCAGTTGCACGGTGCGATGGGCGTCACCGAGGAGTACCCGCTGCACCGGTTCACCCGTCGGCTGTGGGCCTGGCGGGACGCGGTCGACAGCGAGCGCCGGTGGGCCGAGGACCTGGGCGGCCGTGCCGCCGACGCCGGTGAGTCGGGTGTCTGGACCCGGCTCACCGACGCGGGAGGCTGACGCCGTTCCCCTCGGCGGCCCGGTCCGGATGCTGTCCCGGCCCGTCTCGCACGGATACCGGCCCCCGTGGCGGGGGCCGGTACAGCCGTGTGTCGATGGCGCCCGCGACGGCCTCCGCCACGGCACGGTTGACGGCGTCGCGGGCCTCGGGCGGTTGATCGTGACGACGGCGATGCCCCCACCCACGGCGCGACGGCGATGCCCCACCCGTACACGGCGCTGGGCTGTGCCGGTGGAAGAGCATCCACGCGGGTGTCGGTCCCGGGCATCAGGCCCCCCGGCCGGCGCGGGGTCTCCCCGGCCGGGGGCTGCGGGCGGACCGGAACGGGCCGGCCCCAGAGAGTCAGAGGAGTTCGAGGACCGTGGCGTTGGCCATGCCGCCGCCCTCGCACATGGACTGGAGGCCGTAGCGGATTCCGTTGTCCCGCATGTGGTGGACCATGGTGGTCATGATCCGCGCGCCCGAGCCGCCAATGGGGTGACCGATCGCCATGGCGCCGCCGAGGGGGTTCATCCGCTCGTAGTCGGCGCCCGTCTCACGGAGCCAGGCGAGGGTGACGGCGGCGAACGCCTCGTTGATCTCGTAGACGCCGATGTCCCCGAGGGCCAGTCCGGATTTGCGCAGCGCCTTGGCGGTGGCGGGGATGGGGCCCTTGAGCATGGTCACCGGATCCGTCCCGGCGACGACGGCGGTGTGGATACGGGCCATCGGGGTCCAGCCCTGGGACCTGGCGAACCCACTCGTGGTGACCAGCAGGGCGCCGGACCCGTCGGACACCTGCGAGGCGTTGCCCGCGGTGATCGAGCCGTCCGGTCCGAAGGCGGGCTTCAGGCCGGCGAGGGTCTCCAAGGTCGAACCGCGGCGCACTCCCTCGTCGGTGTCGAACACCCCGGGGGTGCCGTTCTCGTCGGTCGTCGGGACGGGGACGATCTGGCCCGTGAAGCGGCCCTCGTCGACGGCCCCGGCCGCACGGGCGTGGGAGTCCAGGCCGTGCTGGTCCATCTCGCCCCGGGAGATCCCGTACTCGTCGGCGATCAACTGGGCGCCGGTGCCCTGGTGGAAGCGGACTCCGGCGTAGCGGTCGAAGACGTCCGGGCCGAACGGCTCCCCGCACCGGCCGTCGAGCCGGGTGGTGCCCAGCGGAATGCTGCTCATCATTTCGACGCCGCCCGCCACGGCCACGTCGTACTGTCCGGCGATCACACCCGCCGCCGCCTGGTGGACGGCCTGCTGCGACGAGCCGCACTGGCGGTCGACGGTGACCCCGGGTACGGACTCCGGCCAGCCCGCCGCCAGCACGGCCGCCCGGCCGATGCAGCCGCCCTGCATACCGACCCCGGAGGCGCAGCCCCAGATGACGTCGTCCACCAGGGCCGGATCGAGTCCGGTGCGTTCGGCGAGGGCATGGAGGACCTGGCCGGAGAGCGAGGCCGCGTGCAGCCCGGAGAGTGAGCCTCCCCGCTTGCCGACGGCGGTGCGTACGGCGTCGACGATCACTGCGTCACGCATGGAAGTCTCCTTGTCGGGGGGAGTTGTCGGGGACGTCACGGGGGAGTCCCCCCCGCCGCGGGGATGTTCCCCTGACGGGACGGGACGGGAGAGCGGGGTGCCGGGGGCGGTGCTCGGTGGGCGGCCGGTTCAGAGGCCGAGGTCCTTGGCGATGATGGTCTTCATGACCTCGCTGGTCCCGGCGTAGATCCGGGAGACCCGGGTGTCCGCGTACAGCCGGGCGATCGGGTACTCCCGCATATAGCCGTAGCCGCCGTGCAGTTGCAGGCACTTGTCGATCACCCGGCCCGCGGTCTCCGTGCAGACGAGCTTGGCCTTGGCGGCGTCGGCGGGGGTCAGCTCACCCGAGGCGTGCAGCTCCAGGGCCCGGTCCACCAGTGCCTGCGCGGCCTCGGTCTCGGCGGCGCACTCGGCGAGGACGAACCTGGTGTTCTGGAAGGCGGCCACCGGCTTGCCGAAGACGTGGCGCTCCTGGACGTACTCCCGGGTGAATCCGATCGCGGCGACGGCGTTGGCGCAGGCGTTGACGGCCGCACCGAGGCGTTCCACCACGAGGTTGTGCGTCAGATAGGCGAAGGCCCCGCCCTCCGCACCGAGGAGGTTCGCCACCGGGACTCGAACGTCGCTGAAGGACAGTTCGGCGGTGTCCTGGGCCCGCAGACCGATCTTCTCCAGCTTCCGGCCGACGGTGAACCCCGGGGAATCGGTCTCCACACAGAGGATGGAGAGGCCGGCCCGGCGGTTCTCCGGATCGTGCGGGCTGGTGCGGCAGACCACCAGGATGAGATCGGCCTGCGCGCCTCCGGTGATGAAGGTCTTGGCCCCGTTGAGAACGTAGTGGGTGCCGTCCTCCGAGAGCCGCGCCGAGGTGCGGATGCCCGCGAGATCGGAGCCGGCGCCCGGCTCGGTCATGGCGATGGCGGTCATCATCTCGCCGGAGACGAAGCGGCCCAGCCAGCGAGTCTTCTGTTCCGGACTGCCGAACTCCAGCAGATAGGGCAGCACCAGACAGGTGTGCACCGTCTCCGCGCCGAGCCCCACGGCCGCGCGGGCGCATTCCTCCCGCAGTACCGCCTGGTACCGGAAGTCGTCGATGCCCGCGCCGCCGTACTCCTCGGGGACCTGGATCCCGAAGACGCCCAGTTCGCCGAGGCTCCGGTACAGCTCGCGCGGTACCTGGCCCTGCCGCTCCCAGGCGGCGTAGTGCGCGGCGACCTCCTCGGCGATGAACTTCCGGACAGTCGTGCGGAATGCCTCGTGGTCTTCGGTGAAGATGCTGCGGCGCATGATCGGACCTCCTTCCCCAGCTGCTCGGCAGAGCGGCCGAGCACCCATGAAGTTAATCCTTGATAACCATCGTGTCTAGATCTCAATGCCCCTTCTGTGCTGGCGGGATGGGCTCTGGTGGGATGGCTGGTGACTCCGATGTTCCATCGAATTCCCTGGTGGTGGCCGTGGTGGTGCGGGTGCTGGCCGACGGGTCGGGCGCGGTGTGTCCGGGCTCTGGACACCGACGTTAGCCTGAATTAACTTACTAGGTGCCAGCCCCGGCATCAGGGCTTGCGTGGCTCAGAGCTGTCTGTCCGGCTCGGATCGGTAACGGCTCGGGCAGGGCCCTACGGTCGTCGTCCGCAGGGTGAGTCCTTGCGCGTCATCAGCGCGGCAGCATCGATTCACTTCGACAGCTACTCAGGAGATCTCATGGCCCGTGTCCTGCACCAGAGCACGCTGTCGACCCTGGACATACCCGACGTGGCGGCCGACGCGCTGCTCCGCGGTGCGGCCCGCGCGTATCCGGACCGGATCGCGCTGCTCGACGGCGCGGAGACGCTGACGTTCAGTGCGCTGGAGGACGCCGCCCTGCGGGTCGCGCGCGGACTGCGGGAGAGGGGGGTGCGGCCCGGCGACGTCATCGCGCTCCACATGCCCAACACCACCTGGTACCTCGTCGCCTACTACGGCGCGCTCTGCGCGGGCGCCGCCGTCGCCCCGCTCAACCCCGCCCAGCCGGCCCCTGCGCTCCGCGCCCAACTCGCCGACTGCGGCGCGCGGGCGATCGTCACCCACCCCGCCAACGCCGCCGTCCTCGCCGAGGCCGCCGACGATATCCGGCTCATCGTCCACGTCCCCGGCTCCGCCGCCGCTCCGGCGCCCGCGGACGCCGTCCTGCCCGACGGCGCCGTGCCCCTCGCGGAGCTACTCGTCCATGACCGGCTGACGGAGTACCGGCCCGACCCCGCTCTGGTTGCCCACCTCCAACTGACCGGTGGCACCACCGGCCGCTCCAAGGCGGTTCGGGTGCTCCACCGCAATCTGGTCGCCAATGTGCTGCAGGGCCTCTGCTGGCGCACCTGCTCGCGCCCGGTGCTGGACGACGACGGCGGCGTCCGGCTCGCGCCGATCGAGCCTCCCGCGCCGGGGGCCCTCGCCCCCGGAACCGGGACCACCATCTCCATCGCGCCCCTCTTCCACGGTCTCGGGCTGGTCGGGCACAACGGCACCACCGTGCTGGGCAGCACCGCGGTCATCACCGGAGGCCGGTTCGACGCCGACCAGTTCATCATCGACATCGAGCGGTACGGCGTCACCCAGATGTCCGGCTCGCCCGCCATGTACTACGGGATGCTCCGCAGTCCCGAAGCGGGCCGGCGCGATCTCTCATCCGTCCGCTCGGTCACCTCGGGCGCCGCGCCGATCGACTCCGGCGCGCTGCGCAGGCTCCGCGAACTCCTCCCCGGGGCTGACGTCCACGAGGGGTACGGCCTCAGCGAGGCCACCATGGGCCTGACGATGACGCCGCCCGGCTGCGCGATCGAGACCCCGCCCGGCAGCGTCGGCATCGCCCTCGCCGGAACCGAACTCCAGATCCGGGCCGAGGACGGGACCACCGTCCTGCCCCAGGGTGACACCGGCGAGATCTGGGCCCGCGGCCCGCAGATCACCGACGGCTACCAGAACGACCCGGAGCTGACCGCCGCGCAGTTCATTGATGGTTGGCTCCGCACCGGAGACCTGGGCCGTCTCGACGAGCACGGTTTCCTCTTCCTCGTCGGGCGCGCCAAGGACATGCTCATCTACAAGGGGTACAACGTCTATCCACAGCCCCTCGAAGAGCTGCTCTGCTCCCATCCGGCCATCGCCCAGGCGTCGGTCGTCGGCCGTCGCGACCCGGAGGCCGGGGAGATTCCCGTCGGCTTCGTGCTCCTGCGACCCCAGGCGGCTGCCGAGGCCGAGCGCGGGCAGGAATTCCGCGACGAGGTGCTGGCCTATGTCGCCCGCCGGGTCGCGCCGTACCAGCGGGTGCGGGAGCTGCATGTGGTGGACGCGCTGCCGCTCACCCCGACCGGGAAGATCCTCAAGACCGAGCTGCGCGCCCGCCTCCAGCACCAGTGAGGACCGCGCGGACACCCCGTGGTGGACCGGGTACTGCCGGCCGTACCGGCGGGGGGGTCCGCGACTCAGGCCGGCATCGGGATGGGACCGGACCTGTGGAGCACCCGTGAATACCCTGTGGAAGTGATGTCGGTGAGCCCGCTTATGCTGCACCGGAACACACGCGGGCCAGGGAGGGTGCGGCATGTTGGGCAGATTGTTCGGCAGGGACGGGGAGAGACCGGCGGCGGATCCTCATGCCCTGCCCGTCCCGCGCAGACAGCGGAACGGCATGTACACGCTGCGCGCGCTCGGCGACCAGCGGGTGCTCGCGCTGATCGAGGCCGCCGACGCGGGTGACTGGGCGGCGGTCAAGGCCGCGCTGGCCCCCTTCGATCTCGGTCGCGACCACCAGGTCCTCGGTGTGCTGGCCGGTTTGGACGGTGTGCAGGACTGGATCGGCCGGGCCGTCGACGAGGACCCGGAGCACCGGGCGACGGCCCTGCTGATATCCGGTGCCCGGCACGTCAGTTGGGGCTGGGAGGCGCGCACCGCCGCGCGCGCCGTGCATGTCACGCGGGAGCAGTGGCGGGTCTTCCACGAGCGGCTGCACATCGCCGAGGAGCACCTCTTCGAGGCCGCCGAGTTGCGGCCGGAGTGGGTCACACCGTGGTGCCGCCTCCTCACCTCCGGCCGTGGCATGTCGCTGGGCGCCGGCCTCCACGAGGTCCGGTTCGCCGCCGCCCTGCGCCGCGACCCGCTGGGTCTGGAGACCCACGTCGAACGACTGTCGCAGCTCCAGCCCCGTTGGAGTGGCGAGCCCGGTCAGGCCCTGGCGTTCGCCCGCGAGGCGCTCTCCCGTGCCCCGCAGGGGCACCGGCTCGGCTGTGTGATCGCCTCCGCCCACATCGAGGAATGGGTGGAGTCGGACCGTGCGGACTGCCTTGAATCCCCGCAGATCCAGGCCGAGTTGCGACACGCCGCCGACCACAGCATCCTGCACCCCGCCCATGTGCGACAGCCGGGCTGGCAGCAGGACTTCAACACCTTCGCCATGGCCCTGTCGCTGGCCGGTGAGCGCCAGGCGGTCCGGCGCGTCTTCCAGGCGCTCGACGGCGCCTACACCCGCTGGCCCTGGGCCCATTTCGAAGAACCCGAGAAGGAGTTCGCCCGCCAGCAGCGCGGCGCCTGACCGCACGCCGGCCCGGCTCCTCCCGTCACCCGTCGCCCTCCCACATCGGACTGCCTGATGACTCTGCCCGACACCGCCGCGACCCCGGCAGGCACCGATCGCACCTTCCAGGTGGATCTGCGCGGCCTCGTCGATCTCCTCTCCCACCACCTCTACTCCAGTCCACGGGTCTACCTGCGCGAACTCCTACAGAACGCGGTGGACGCGCTGACCGCCCGACGCGGCCTCGAACCGGACGCCCCCGCCGACGCCTTCGGTATCCGGCTCTACGCCGACGGTTCGGCGGTACGCGTCGAGGACGACGGCGTCGGACTCACCGAGGCCGACGTGCACGCCTTCCTCGCCACGATCGGCCGCAGCAGCAAGCGCGCCGACCGGATCGCCGAGCAACGCGCCGACTTTATCGGGCAGTTCGGCATCGGTCTGCTCTCCTGCTTCCTGGTCGCGGACGAGATCCACGTCCTGAGCCGGTCCGCCCGCACCCCCGACGCGCGGGCCGTGGAGTGGCGGGGACGCGGCGACGGCAGCTACACCGTCCGTACCCTGCCCGCATCCGCCCGTCCCCGGCCCGGCACCACGGTCACGCTGACGCCCCGTGCCGACACGGGCGAATGGACCCGGCCGGCTCAGGTGCACGAGCTGGCCCGGCACTTCGGCTCCCTGCTGCGCCATCCGGTGACCTTCGACGACGGCAGGGACGGTCCGGTCGCGTCCGTCAACCCGGAGCCCGCACCCTGGGCGCGTACCCACCCCACCCCCGGAGCCCGGTCCCGCGCACTGGCCGCGTACGGCGAGGAGGTCTTCGGGTTCACACCGCTGGACACCATCGAGCTGGACCTGCCGGCCGTGGGTCTGAAGGGCATCGCCTGTGTGCTGCCCGAGGCCGTACCGGCCGGTCGGCGTCACGGCCATCGCGTGCACGTCAAGGGCATGTTGCTGTCCGAGCGGGCCGAGGAGATCCTGCCCGAATGGGCGTTCTTCGTCCGCTGCCTCATCGACGCCGAGAGCCTGCGTCCGACGGCGTCCCGCGAGTCCCTGTACGAGGACGACACGCTCGCCGCGGTCCGTGACGCCCTCGCCGAGCGGCTGCGCGCATGGATCGCCCGGGCCGCCGCCACCGACCCGGACCTCCTCAGCCGCTTCCTCCAGGCCCACCACCTGGCCGTGAAGTCGCTCGCGGTGCACGACGACGAGATCATGCGGATGCTCCTGCCCTGGCTGCCGTTCGAGACCACCGACGGGCACACCACCCTCGATGAGTTCGCGCGCACCCACCGCACCGTGCTCGTGACATCGAGCGTGGAGGAGTTCCGGCAGATCGCGGCGATCGCCTCAGCGGCCGGGCTCGGCGTCGTCAACGGCGGCTACACATACGACCGCGAACTGGTCCACCGACTGCCCGAGATCAGGTCCGGGGTCAGCGTCGCCGACCTCGACCCGGCGACCCTCACCGCCCACCTCGACCCCGTCGACCGTGCGACGGAACTGGCCGCCGGGGGGTACCTCGCCCTGGCCCGCGACGCCCTCGCCGTCTTCGACTGCGATGTCGCACTGCGCACCTTCCAGCCCGCCTCCGCCCCCGCACTCCTCGTCGACAGCCGCGAGGCCCGGCACGAGCGCACCCGCTCCCAGCTCGCCCGTGAGCAGGAGGGCGGCCTGTGGGGCGACATCCTCGGCGCGCTGCGCCAGGAGGCCCCACAGGCCCAACTGATCCTCAACCAGCTCAACCCGCTGGTCCGTGCCGCCGTCGCCATCGACGAGCCCGAGCTGGCCCGCACCAGCGCCGAAGCGCTCTACGGGCAGGCCGCGCTGCTGTCCCGACGCCCGCTCAGGCCCGCCGAATCGAGTCTGATCAACCGATCCTTCCTCGACCTCCTCGCCCACGCCCTCCGCAAGGACAGCTGACGATGCCGACCGCACCCCAGAACACCGACGAGCTGTACCAGGCGCTCCAGGAGAACGACCGGCGCCCCTACGGCCGTACCCGCACCGTCACCGCCGAGGATCTCGTCGAGGCCGCCGAGCAGTTGGCGGAGCCGGTCCCGCTCGTCCTCGCGCTCT
This sequence comes from Streptomyces sp. NPDC020965, assembly GCF_044333555.1. NCBI lineage: Bacteria > Bacillati > Actinomycetota > Actinomycetes > Kitasatosporales > Streptomycetaceae > Streptomyces > Streptomyces sp. NPDC020965. The sequence goes on along the minus strand of NZ_JBIRRE010000017.1, from coordinate 67,541 downwards.
TCGAACTCCAGGACGCGTACACCTACGGCTCCGAGCCCCGGAAGTCACCGGTCGTCTTCGCCCGCCTGCTCACCCTGTTCGACGAGCAGCCCGAAGTCTTCGACGAGCGCCGTCGCCACACTCTGTTCTGGCGATTCAAGTGGGTGTCCAACGCCCTGCGCGCGCTGCCCGAGATACCGCTGGCCAGTCTGCGCCAGTGGCTGACGGAGATGCGCGACCGGTACGAGAAGGCCGGCCTGGGCCTCCAGCCCTACTACGGGCAGGCGTACCAGCTCGCCGCCCACATCGGCGAGGACACCACCCTCGCCCACGAACTGTGGGCGGGCCGCACCCGGACCCCGCTCAGCGACTGCGAGGCATGCGAGATCTGCGAACTCGCCCTGTACCACCTCGCGGCGGGTGACGACCAGCGCGCGCTGGCGATCTGGGAGCCCGTCCTCGCCGGGAAGGAGTCCTGCAAGGAGGAGCCGGCCCGCTCCGTCTCGTACGCGCTGCTGCCCCTGCTGCGCACCGGCCGCGTCGACCGGGCCCGCGAACTGCACCTCGCCGGCTACCGCGGCTGCCGCCGCAACCCCTCGATGTCCGGAGAGGTCAGCCGGCACCTGGAGTTCTGCGCACTCACCGGCAACGAGGCCCGCGGATTGGAACTGCTCGCCGAGAACCGGAGCCTGTTCGACGAGGTGGAGTCGCCGCTGGACATGCTCGACTTCCTCACCGGCGTCGAGGTCCTCCTCCAGCGCGTCGAGCTCCTCGGCCATGGCGAACTGCCGGCCCTCGGATACACGGGCCGCACCTGGACGGTGGCCGGCCTGCGCGCTGAAGTGCGGGGTCGCGCGGACGACCTCGCCGCCCGCTTCGACGCCCGCAACGGGACCACGACACACTCCGCCCGCCGCAGGGCCCGCCTGGACCGGGCCCCGCTCCTGGAGGCGCTCGAACTGACCCTGCGCACCCCCCGCCTCGACGACGTGACCCCGGCCACCCCGGTGGCCCCGCCCGCCGCCCGTACGACCGCCGCCGTCCCGGACGCGCTGCCCGAACTCATCGTCCGGGCAAGGGCCTTGGCCGAACAGGGGCATCCGGACGCGGAGGCGTACTGGGCGCGGCTGCGCACGCTCGTCGCCGCCCGCGACTACACCCATCCCGACGACCCGGCCGTGGGCCCGTTCGTGCGGCTCTGCGCGGACCTGCTGGCCGACGAGGCGAGCCGGGCGCAGAACAAGGACGACTTCGCCGTCGCCGCCGCTCTCCACGAGGAGGCCGCGGGCCTGTATGAGGACGCCGGAGCGCCGGGTGACGCGGTACTCGCCGGCGCCTGCGCCCTGCTCGCCGCCGCTGAGATCCCCGCGGATGGTGCCGACGGAGCCGGGGCGAAGGCCGCCGCGTTGACCGCCGTCCACACGGCCGTGGTCCGTCTTCAGGAGGAGGCGTCCGGCCTCGCCCCGTACCAGCAGGCCCGCCTGCTGCGGCTGCGGGCGACCGCGCTCGGTATGCGCCTACAGGCGTCCGGGAGCGAGGAGCACGTCGCGCCGGTCTTCGCCGAGGCGGACCTCCTGCTCGCGTTCGCCACCCGGCACGACATCGGCAGCCAGATCTCCGGCGCCCTGCTGACCCGGGCCAGCGCCCACGCCATCTCCGGCGACCTGCCCGCCGCGGTCACCGAGGTCGACGGTCTCCTCGGCCGGCTGAAGGCGCACGGCCCCGCCTGGCACCTGCCCCGCACGCTCGGCCTGCGCGGCCGGCTCCAGCTCGGCCTGCGGGCCCCGCAGGCCGCGCACGCGGACCTGACCGAGGGCCTGCGACTGGCCACCGACTGGCCGGCCGACGTGGTTGACACCGCCCGCCTCCACGGCGATCTGGCCGAGGTGTCCATGCACCTCGGTCGCCCCGACGAGGCACTGCGCCATCTGACGAGCTCGGCGGAGCTGGAGCTGCGCCGCGGCAACCGGACGGACGCGTTCTGCGCCTACAGCAACGCGGCTCAGCTCTGCCTCGACCTGGGCCGCTTCGAGGACTGCATCGCTCTGCTCGACTCCCTCCTGGCCGAACCGGACGTCACCGCCGGAGAGCTGGACGACCGGCTGGTCGCGCAGTTGCGCCTGACCCGCGCCCGCGCGCTGCACGTGGGGGAGGACCTCAAGGCCGCCACGGCGGAGTTCGTCACCCTCGCGGCCGAGTCGGCCGACTGGGCCGACGACCCGGGCAGCCACGCCATGATCGCCGCGGAGACCGCCGTACTCCTCGGCGAGTCAGGGGAGTTCGGGCGGGCCCGCGCCGCCGCCGGTCAGGCACTTGCCGCCCATGCCCGTGCCCCCCGCTATGAGCAGCTCAGTAACTGCCTGCGCGAACTCGCCCGCCTCCAGGCCCAGCAGCAGGGACCCGACGGCCTCGCCGACGCCCTCGCCCACCTCGCCGACGCCGGCCGGATCGCCGACGAGGCCCGCGCCGCCGGGTACGAGGCGCGTGGTCGCTCCTTGGACACGGCCCTGGCCTACGAACACGGGCGGGTCCATGCCCACGCCGGTGCGTACGAGAACGCCCTGGCCGCCTTGGAGAAGGCCCTCGCCCTGCTCGGCGAGCCGGGACCAGAGGAGAACCACGCCGGTGAATGGGCCGAGTGCGTCCGTCTCGCGGGTGCCGTGGAGGGCATCTACCTGGAACGCACCGCCCCGGCCGTCGTCCGCCTCGACGCGGCGGTCGCCCGGCTGACCGCCCTGGGCCACACCGGGGAGATCGAGTCCCTGACCTCCCTGGTGGCCCGGCTGCGCGACGAGGAGTGACCGGGCGGGCGAGGCGGGGGGGCACCTCGCTCCTCATGCCGATGGCACCGGCCCCCGGGCGGGAGACGGTGCCATCGTTCAGGAGGGTGCGCTACGGCACCCCCCGGGGCCGTGGGGCGCGGGCCCCGGCGTCAGCGCTACCGCGGGTCCGTGACCTTGGCCGTGAGGGTCGGGCCGTCGGACCAACTCTCGTCCGGCCGGAGGACGCTGAACTGCATCCGCAGGGACTCCTCCGGCTCGGTCAGCGCGTCGGCGATCGTGGGTATGGACACGTCGACGCTCGTCTCGCCCTCGGGAATGTGGACCCAGAGCTCCGCCCCTGACAGGGACCGCTCCGGATCGGGGTCCAGGCTGATCTCGGGCAGCCACGCCGGGTCGACGTCCTTGGTGGAGAGCTCCGGGCCACCCGTCGGTCCGAAGACGAACCGGGTCATGAAGTAGGTGTCGGCGGGCTGCGAGAGCCGGATCCTCCAGGTGAGCTTCCCGCCCTCGGTGACCGAGTCGGTGACCGGGGCCACGGTGATCGTGGGGATGGGGTCGTCGTTCTCGGCGATGACGCCCCCGGTTGCGCCGCCGACCATCGCGCCGCGCACGGCCTTGACCACGACCGGGTGGTGGACGTCGTCTCCGTAGCTGCGGTTGCCCCGGACCGTGATCGGCACGCTCACGGGGGAACCGGCCTTCACCGTCACGGTGCGGACCGTGGACTGGTCGCTGTGCGGGTCGATGACGCCGAGTTTGATCACGGCGGTGCCCTTGCCGGTGGCCCGGACGCTCGCCTGGTGGGTACGGGTACCGGAGTCCCCCTCCTTGACCGACTTCAGGCTGACGTCGACGCGCGGGAGCGGTACGGGGCGTACCGCCGGAGTGCCGGGTCGCCAGCCCCAGGCGTCCATCAGCCAGAGCTTGCCGGACGTGTTGCGCGGGGTGAGCTCCAGCGACCGGATCCGCTTCAGGTCGACACCGGCGGCGGTGGCGGGCTTCAGCGGGACGCGGATCTCGCGTGCCCAGTGCCCAGCCGCCATACCGGTGTCGGGAAGCCCGGCGATCTCCGCCCGGCCGAGGGTCACCCGATTGCCGGAGGTGTCGGTGACGGCGACGTCGAGCCGGGTGCCCGAGACGTCCGGCGGCACGATCACCCGCAGGGCGAGCGCGTCGGAGCCCGCCAGCGAGAAGGCGCTCTTCGGCGTCAGCCTCACCGGGGTGCCGGGCTTCTTCCAGTCCGCCCTGACCGCGTTCCGGCCCGGTTCTTCACTGGTGTAGTCCCAGGGCGCGAAGTGCGGCGACTGACCCGGCTCGGAGCGCGCCATGCATGCCTGGGTGTTCTTCTCCGTGACCTGCTGGCACACGCGCCCGTTGGTCACCGAGAGCGGGGCGTCGGGCAGGATCGCCGCGGTGCGGTTGCCGCCGATGGCGTGGGTCAGCACCCGGGCGGGTCCGGCGGACGGCGCGCGCCGGCCGGTCCCGTCGATGAGCGGGCGGGCCCGGTCGTCGCCCGCGATGAAGAGCCGTGCGGCGGTGGCGATGTAGGAGGTGCCCGCCGTCTGCTGCTGTTTGGCGCTCAGCCGGAGCTTGGCCCCCGCCGAGCAGACCGGATTGTCGTCGCCCCAGACGTCGTCGTGGGCGGGTGCCTCGGCCTGGCCGGGCGTCCACTCGCTGTTGAAGTAGTTGTGGTTGGCGCCGACCACGTAGACCGCGCTGTGCAGTGCGGTGCCCCGGCCGATGCCCCGGGTGGCGTCCAGGTACATCTGCCCCTGGAGGTCGTTCATATCGCCGTCGCAGCCCGGCAGGATCGTCATCGAGGGCACATCGGGTGCGGGGTTCTGGCCGAAGAGGGTGGGGCCGATCAGAACGGTGCCACGGATCCGCCAGCTCACCGGGCCCCGGTAGCCGTCCTCGGCGCGCGGCGGCGGGGAGATGCTGTCGAGGACCGCCCGGTTGACGCCCTCGCCGCCGCGGGAGTGGCCGACGAGCAGCACCTTCGAGAGGTCGGCGGGCTCCGTCGCGCGCACGGCCTTGGGGGCCTTCGCGGGGTTCGCGCCCCACTCCGCCCAGCGTCCCAGGTGCTGGCGCACCAGCGAGGATCGGGCCTGCGCCCCGGCGTCGGCCTTCCAGCCGTCCTGTCCGTTGACACCGTTCGCGGAGATGGAGACGGTCACATAGCCCTGCGACGCCAGGCGCTTCTGGTCGTGCAGATAGCCGCGGTAGCTCGGGATCGGCTTCTCACCGGACGGGCACGGCCAGAGGATGTTCGACTCGTCCGTACCGGGCTTGTAGCAGGTGCCGTGACGGCCGTGCAGGAAGAGCGCCAGGGGTCGTTTGCCCGGCGCGTCCGTCGGCCCGACGACCGTGGCGCGCATCTCCACGGGATGCTGGTAGCCCGGCAGTTTGATCGACTTCAGCGCGTACTCACCGCTGGTGACGCGGTACTTGCCCGCGACACCGGGATCGACCGGGTTGGCGGGGAGCGGGGCCTGGGGCGCCGCCGGGACCGGCGCTCGCCGCTGACCGGGCGCCCGGTCAGCCCCTGCCGCGTCCAGCCGCCGCGCACCGGCGACCACCTGGAGCTCGTTGACCGGCCCGACCCGTGACCTGTCGATGCGGAGCCGGAAGGTGCGGTGGTCGGGAGAGGCTTCCGCAACGCCGAGGGTCTGCTCCCCCGAGCGGAACTCGACCCGGGCACTGCCCAGGCCCACGGGCTTGGGCGAGCTCCAGACCAGCTCGCCGCCGGCGATGTGCCACCCGTCCGGCAGTCGTTCCTCCGAGGCGCCCGGAGGCGCCCCGGGTATGGACTCGGCGGCCGGCTGCGCCTGTGCAGCCCCCGCGGCCAGCGCCACGGCCGTCAGGGCGGCCGTCAGCGCGCGTGAGACCAGTCTCACGATGGTTCTCCTCGTCGTCGGTCGGGCATCGGCGCACCGGTGGTCTCCGGTGCGCCTCCGCACGGGGAGAGGGCGACGCACCGTCATCGGTTGCCCCGGGTAGGGAATATGGCGGGAGTCCGTAGGTGCGCGCTCGGCCGGTTGAACGCGTTGCGAGCGATCCCGCCCCCGGGGCGATGATCCCGGGGGCGAGCCTCCCTTCTTCGGTCACCTGTCCGCGGGATCCCGAGGGGTCGGGCCCGCTCGGGTCTTCCCCCCGCCGGCTGGCGCGATCTCGCCCATGGGGTTCGCGGACGACGCGACAGGGCGTGCGCTTGGAGCGCTGGAGATCCGCACAGCGGGATGCGGATCCCCGCCCCCGGCCTGCGGAGTTCAGCCCCGAGCGGAGGTCGAGGTGAAGTCGCCCAGATTCCGGCGGGGGCGCCAGCCCTGGCGTTCGGCCTTGGCCGTGTCCAGCACGACGGTGTGCGCCAGTTGGTCGACGGCGTACCGGGTCAGTGGCGGCTCGGCGTTCGGGCGCCACCGGCACAGGAACTCGGCCGCCGTCGCGGCCCCGTGGGCCAGGGGGAGTGGAAGGTGGCCGATCCGGGCCCGGACGCCATGGGCGCGCAGGACCGCGCGTACCGCGTCGTCGCGGGAGTACGGCGCGGAGTCGGCGATGTTGTACGCGCCGGGCGGCCAGCCGACGGCGCTGAGGCAGGCGTCGGCGAGGTTCTCGACGGCGGTCAGGCTGAGCCGTACGTCGGGACCGGGCAGCAGCAGGAGTCCGGCGCGGACGCGGGCCAGCAGACGGGGAGTCAGATGCGGGTCGCCGTCTCCGTAGACCGCGCGGGGGCGCAGCACCACCGCCCCGGCCGCCAGCGCCAGGGCCTCGCCCGCGGCTTTGGTGCGGCCGTACGCGTTGAGCTGTCCGTGTACGGGGTGGCTCTCGGTGACGCGTTCCCGGCCGGGCCCGGGGGCGTAGACACTGGCACTGCTCACCCACACCACCGGGCGGCCGGCCGCCGCGTCCAGCAGCCTGGCCGTGCCGTCGACGTTGACGGCACGCATCGCGGCCTCGGCCGGTGAGCCGGGCACGGGGTCGCCGACCGAGGCGGCGCAGTGGACGACGAGGTCGGCCCCGGTGAGATCGGGGGAGTGGGCGGCGGCGTCCCAGGGGATGTGGCGTCCGACGGAACCCGGCCGCCGTCCCACGGAGAGGACGTTCGCGCCCCGGGCGGCGGCGAGGGCGGCGATGTGGGAGCCGCAGAAGCCGCTCGCTCCGGTGACGGCGATGGTGGTCATCCCGACTCCACGAGGGTGGTCGCCCGGACGGTCAGTGAGCGCCAGCCGGGCAGTGCGGCGTGCCGGTCGGCGCGGGCGCGCACCACGGTCGGACGGTGCGGCGCGAGCGCCGCGAGGGCGTCGTCGAGCTGGGCGCGGGCGAGCCGCGCGCCCGGACAGGCGTGTGGTCCGGTGCCGAAGACGAGCCGGGCGAGCGCGGGTTCGGCCGGGCGGTGCGCGTCGGGCGGTTCGCTGTGCGCGCCGGCGGCGTGCCGCGCGATGAGGATCAGTCGGTCGCCGGCCCGTACGGGGCAGCCGTCGAGGACGCCGTCCGCAGCGGCCACGCGCGGCAGCAGCGGGGAGGGTGCGGTGACCCGGAGCAGTTCGCCGACGAGGGCGGGCCGTAGCCGGTCATCGGCCGCCTCGGCCCACAGTCCGGCGTCGGCGCACCAGGCGGCGGCGCGGGGGAGGGCCGCGACCGTGGTGTTGACGGCGGCCACGGCGAGCATCGCACGCAGGCCCGCTTCGCCGGCGGCGCCGTCGGCGAGCAGTGCCTCCAGCCGGGCCGTCGCCGCGGCGGCCTCCCGTGCCGCGCCCGGCCGGCGAGGGCCCGGGAGATGATCGCGCACGGCTGCCGCCGCCGCGTCGGAGGCGGCCGACGCGAGGGCGCACGCGTCCGCCTGGGTGCCCAGCAGGGCGCGGAGACTCGCCCCGGCCAGCTCCCGGGCCAGCGGGACGAGGTCGACCTCGTCGCCGGCACCGAGCGGGGCCAGCCGGCGGGTGAGGACCTCCCGCCACACCGGGCGGAGCCGTTCCACTCCGGCCGAGCCCAGATCTGCGGCCACTCCTCGGCGGGTGTCGCGATGGCCCGCGCCCTCCTGGTCGAAGAGCAGCCCGCCACCGGACAGCTCGCGGGCCGCGCCCCCGGTGGTCCCCACGGCCGTCCGGTCCAGCGGAATCCGGGTGAGCGCATGGCGGTACGCACCGGTCCCGCTCACCAGGACCGCCCGGCCGACCCGGACCACCGGCCGGCGGCGGACCGCCGCGAGGACGGCGAACAACAGCGGATGGGAACGGGTGTAGACCTGCCGGTCACGGCGGCGCGCCGCGCGGAGGGACGGTCTCGGGTCAGTGCTCATCGGACATGCGCCTGTCTCTCGTCGGTCGGCAGGTAGCGGCGGTCCCAACACCACAGCAGGGTCCGCCGGGCGCCCCATGCGCGCAGCCGCCGCAGGCTGGCGTGGACCACCATCCGTTCGGCGCGGACGATCCGCTCGCTGTGCTCCCGCGCGCGGTTGAGCAGGACGACATCCTCGGGCGGGCCCGCGAGCGGAATCCGGGGCGCGCCGCCGCAGCGCAGGTACAACTCGGCGGTGAGGGCGATGTTGTGCCCGTGGCACAGGACGTACGGGGCGAGGTAGCGCGGGTCCCGGTGCGTGGCGCGGAAGCGCCCGTACAGTGCGGTCGTCCGTACCACCGCGGGCAGCAGGAACCATTCGGCGAACGACGGGGACTCGTCGGGGCGCGGCACGCTGCGCCCACAGGCCATCTCCGTACCCCGTGCGAACTCGGCCTTTGCGGCGGCGATCCAGTCGCGGGCGGGCAGACAGTCGGCGTCGGTGCGCGTCAGCAGGGCCGCACCGTGTCCGATCGCGTACCGGAATCCGGTGTCGGCGGCGGACCCGGCGCCCGGCTCGGGCTCGTGGACGAGGTGGACGGGGAAGGGCGCGGTGGCGGCGAAGCCGCGGACCGTGTCGGCGGTCGCGTCGGTGGAGGCGTTGTCGACGACGACCAGGGTGAAGGCGGTGTCGCTCTGGGCGGCGAGGGCGGCCAGCGTGCCGCCGATGGAGGCATCCTCGTTGAAGGCCGGCACCACCGTCCACAGTGATCCCTTCATCCGACTCCCCTTCCTATGCGGGTTCCTGTGCGAGTTCCCATGCGGGCGGCGGCGAGCCGGGCGGTGGCCGCGCGGTCGGGTTTGCGGGAGCGGCCGGACAGCGGGATGTCCGCCAGGACCACGGCGTCCGGGCGGGCGGAGCCCATCCGGCCCAGCGGCCCGACCAGCGCGGCGCGCAGCAGGGCCGGATCGGCCCCCCGGACGGGCTGGACGACGGCCGCCAGCCGTTCGTCGCCGTCGTCGGCGGCCACCCCGACCAGCACGGCCAGCTCCACACCGGGCACATGGAGCGAGGGCTCGTACAGCCCCGGGTAGATGTTCTCCGCGCCCCGCAGCACCATGTCCTTGCACCGGCCCTCCAACACGATCCCGCCCTCCTCGATCCTGGCCCGATCGCCGGTGGCGACCCAGGGCCGGGGCTGCTGCCCGAGGTAGCGGTGCCGGGCGGCCGGCCCCCACAGCAGCAGCTCACCGCCCGCGCCGACTTCGGCGCCCACCCCCGGCAGCGGTACGCCCACCAGATCGCCGTCACCGGTGAACGCCGCCTTCTCCGCCGCCTCCACGGCCGCCGCGGGGAACAACTCCGTCAGCGCGTACACCCCCCACGCCTCCTCGGCCCCGGCGGCCCTGACCCGGGTGAGCAGACCGGCGCTCGCCGGGGCGGAGCCGGTCCACACCCGCCCGGTGAACCGCGCCCCTTCCGCGAGCGCGGCCCGTAGCTGAGGTGGCGTCAGATAGGTGGACCGGGGGGCCAGCCGGCGCAACTGCCGGGCCAGCACCCGGGGGGAGCGGGCGGGCAGCGCCACCGGAGCGCCGCTCGCCAGGGACGGGACGAGCACGAAGAACGTGCCGCCGAGCACCGGTCTACCGGGCTCGGGCCGCACCAGATCGGTCACCGTCGCCATGCCCGCGGCGAGCGAGGAGCGGGTGTGGACCACCGCACGGGGCCGGGCGGTGGTCCCGGAGGTGAAGACGATGACCGCGTCGCCGTCCCCGTCCACCGGACGCGGCAGCACGGTCGCCCCCTGACCGCTGTCCAGCGCGGGGGCGCAGCCGGGCAGCCGGGGGCCGAGCGTGGCCACCGGACCCAGCTCGGCGAGGTCGGGCAGGGCGAGCCCGCCCCGGCGGGCCAGCGGCCGGGCCCAGCCCGCGACGGCCTGCGCGGACGCATCCGCGAGGACGAGATCGGGACGGGCCAACGAGAGCCGCGCGCGCAGCACGTCGGGTCCGGCGCCGGGGTCGAGCACCGCGGCGCGTGCTCCCAACCGGTGCACGGCGAGCAGTACGGCCAGCGCGCGGGGCCCGGGGCGCACGGCGACACCCACCGTGCCGCCGGGGCCGATGCCCCGCGCGTGCAGGGCCCCCGCGTAGTGGTCGGCGAGATCGGCCAGATCACCGCGGCTCGCCCTGACGCGTACGGCTCCGGTACGGGTGGTGCCGAGAACGGCGGGTCTGTCGGGTTCGGTCCGCAGCGTGCGGGCGAGGGCGTCGAGCATCAGCGCGGGTCCTGTCCATGACGGCCGGGACCCCGGTCGAGGTACCAGCGGGCGGTGCCGACGAGTCCATAGGCGCGCAGCCGCCGGGTGGAGTTCTCCACGACCATGTCGCGCGCGTGGACGATGGCGGTGGTGTGGCGGCGGACCCGGTTGAGGAAGAGTCGGTCGGTGGGGGAGGGGCGGCGCGGCATTCCGCCGACCCGCTGGTACAGCTCGGCGGTGATGGCCATGTTGTTGCCCGCGTGCATCCGGTACGGGGCGAGGTAGCCGTGGTGGCGCCGGTGCGCCGGACGTATGCGGCCGAAGAACGCGGCGATGCGCACCAGGGCCCGGAACGCGGCCCGGCCGGCCGGGCCGTGCTCGTCGCGGCGTGCGTCGATCCGTCCGCAGACCAGGCCCGCGCCCCCCTCCAGCGCGGCCCGCGCGGCACCGGTCCAGCCGGGGTGCGGCAGACAGTCGGCGTCGGTGCGGGCGAGCAGGGTCGCCCCGCGCCCGATCGCGTACCGGAATCCCGTGTCCACCGCGCAGCCCACCCCCTTCTCCGGCTCACTGAGGACATGGACCGGGAACGGGGCCCGCCGCGCGAAGCGGTGGACCGTGTCGGTGGTCGCGTCGGTGGACGCGTTGTCCACCACCACGAGCGTGAAGTCCCGGTCCGTCTGCGCCGCGAGCACGTCGAGGGTGTCGCCGATGCGCGCGGCCTCCTGGTGGGCGGGCACCACCACCCACAGCGTGCTCACGCCTGCTCCCAGACCATCGTCATGATGCTGACGCCGCCGCCCAGACCGACGAACAGCACCCGGTCGCCGGAGCGCAGCCCGCGGTGGACCCGGTCGAGCTGTATCCCGAGGCTGGCGCTGGCGACATTGCCCAGCTCACCGACGGTCACCACCAGCCGGTCCGCGGGCACGCCGGTGATCTCCACGAATCGCTCCAGGTACGGGACGGTGACCTGGTGCACCAGGACGTGCCGGAAGTCCGTCCACTCCATCCCGGTCCGGTGCCGCACCCGGTCCAGCACCGAGGTGCCCACCTTCTCGAACACCTCGCGCAACTCGCTCCCGTCACCGCGGAAGTAGCTGTGCTCGTCCCCGCGCGGATGGCGCGAACCACCGCCGGGTATGCCCCCGGCCCGCCAGTGCTCGGAGTGCGTCTCGCCGTCCACATCGAGGATCCCGCCGCGCTCGACCGCCTCCAGGACGACCGCCGCGCCCGCGTCGCCGAAGGTGTAGCCGGCGAAGCCGTCGCGGAAGGCGGCCGGATCGGGCGGGTCGAGGCGTACGGCCCGGCTCGGCGTCTCCCCGGTCACGACCAGGGCCCGCCGGGCGCGCCCGGCGAGGATCATCGCCCGTGCGGTGTCGATGCCGTTGACGAAGCTGTTGCAGGCGTTGGTCACGTCCAGGGCGTGTGCCCGGGAGCCTAGCTCCGCCTGCACGATGTGCGCGGTCGCGGGCTCGACCATGTCGCGGCTCGCGGAGGCGAACACCAGCAGATCGATGTCCAGCGGGTCCAGCCCGGCCGTCGCCAGCGCGTTGCGGGCGGCGGCCACCGCCAGCGTGGAGGCGTACTCGCCCGGGCCCGCCGCACGGCGGGTCACGATCCCGGTGACCCGCTCGAATATCCCGTCCGGCAACGAAAGCCCACTGCTTCGGGACACCTGGCGGCGCAGTCGATCCGATGCCACCACCCGGTCGGGCAGGAAGGCGCCCACCCCGGTTATGCCGACCCGGAGGGGATCGGCGTCGGCCATGCTCGTCCTGTACATGTGCCGGAGGCTAGGGCCCGATCCGGACAGCGGGCCTGAGCGTTGGTACTCATCCGACCTGGGTACATCCGGAAAGGACGGCTCCCGCGGTGGTGAATCCTGCCGAGGGGCCGCCCGCCCGCGGGTCAGCTGGGCTCAGGCTCAGATCGGGCCCTCCCCCCGACACCGGCCGGCGGCGGAGCCGCCCTCCGGGGGAGGGCGGCTCGCTCTACGGGGACAGGGACGGTCAGTAGCGGACCCACAGCTCGTAGACGCTGGGCTTCGCGGCGAACGGCTTACAGAGGTAGAGCGCTCCGTTCAGGGGGCGGAGCGCTTCGCCGGCCGCCTGACAGGCGGTGGCCGAAGCGTGGTGGCTGTGGACCCAGAATCCGGGTGCGGCGGTGGCCGAAGAGGCGCTGCCGAGCGTGAGTGCGGCGGCGGCGAAGGCGGTTGCCGCGATGGCACCGAGACGCATTTTCATGGACATAACTCCCTGTCAACAAAAGGATGTGTCGTTCCATCAGGAGCTGTGCACCCCAAGCCGGTTGAAGATCCGGATCGGGCAAGGCACAACGTAACGGCGCCGCTCACAGGGCACAAGAGGTCTACACCAGTAGACCTGCTACGCGTTCGAACTGGGGATATGCGGTCGGACGGCGCGTCAGGCGAGGGGCTCGGTCGTGGTGACGGCCCCCGGCCGGACGGCCCGGATGACCCGGATGCGATGGTCCGGAGTGCCCCCCGATCCCGATACCCGCCGAATCCGATGGTGTAGACCTCTTGTCGGCCTCCTCCAACCATGGCTAGTTTTCTTCTTGGCTGTCGGCCGGGCGGCTCTCGCACACGCACGTCCCGTTCATGTTTCCCCTTTACCAGTAAGGGAGTCGCACATGTTCAGACGTATCGGAATCGCACTCGGAGCCACCCTGGCCGGGGCTGCTCTCACCCTCGGCGCCGCCACCACGGCGTCCGCCGCCACCCCCTCCGCCGCCCCCGTCGCCGCTCCCGCGTCGGCCGCCTCTCCGTTCTATGTCGCGGGCCGCTTCGTCAACCTCGAAAGCTGCCAGGCGGCGGGCCATAAGGGCCTCGCCATCTGGGGTCCGCTCTGGTGGTGCAGCCTGAACGGCAACACCTACGAACTCTGGGTGCACTAGGTCGTGTCTTCAAAGTCCCGTCTGTCTGCCGTGCCCTGGCACGCACGCCCCCTGGGCCCTGCGGGCCTGGGGGGACCCCCACCCTGCGTTGTCGTCAGTCGCCAATAAACCGCATTGACTCCCTCCTCCGCCTTGCGATCGCACGCACCAGACCCCGCCAGACCCGCCCTCCGGGCGGACGACGCTACTTTGAAGACACTCCCTAGGGACGTGAGGAAGGAACCGCTGGCGGACGACGAGCCGGAGCAGTGGGTCGAGCGACCACATGAGGGACGGCCGCCGCGGCGACGACGCTGAGTGCGTGCTGGAGCTGAGTGCGTGCTGGAGGTGAGCCGCCACCCGCGCGGGTGTGTCGTCCCCTGTCCGCGGGGCGGGGACACCCCGCGCGCATCACCGTGTAATCGCGCGTGTACGCATCGCCGCGACATGCCCCGCGTGGGTACCTTCGCCCTGTCGGTGCGCCCGGAGCTGACAGTCCCTTCGGTCAGCTCCGCGCGCCCGACCCACGGGTGACTGTCTCCGCCTCGAAGGGGTCCTTCATGACCAGTACGGTCCCGTCGCCGAACTCCCCCTCCCAGCCGCTCCCCTCCATGACCTTCAGCAGTCTGGACGCCCCACCGCGCGACCGTTTTGGAACCTGGTGCGACCTGCTGCGCAACACCCACGCCCCCATGGACCTGTTGAGCGACCACGCCGACGACTTCCGGGCGCGCCAGCGGGTGGTCAGTCTCGGCGAGGTCGTGGTGTGGCCCGCCGTGTTCCCGCCCGTGACGTTCCGGCGCACCGCGAAGCTCATCCGGCAGTCCGACCCCGAGACCTATCACCTCACACTCATGCTGCGCGGCGTCGGCACGGTCGTCCGGCGCGGCCATGAGCTGCACGCCGGGCCCGGGATCTACCACACCAACGACTCCTCGCGGCCGATCGACATCCGTTCCCACACGGAGCGGGGCCGCATCATGATGGTCGGAGTCGAGGTGCCCAAGGCGGTCCTGCCGTTACCCCGGCGGTCAGCCGACCGGGCGATCGGGATACCCATGCGGGACGACCAGGGGGTCGGGGCTCTGCTGGCGAACTTCCTCAGACAGTTCGTGCGGGATCTCGACGACTACCGCCTCGCCGACGCCTCTCGGCTGGGGGCGGTGGTCACGGATCTGGTGGCGGCCACGTTCGCCCACGCGGCGGAGAGCACGGACGCGCTGCCTCCGCACACTCACCAGTACACGACGGTTCTCCGCATCAAGGGTTTCATCCAGCAGCATCTGGGCGACCCCGCGCTGACCCCGACCGTGATCGCGGCCGCCCACAACATCTCCTGCGGCCATCTGCACCGACTCTTCCGCAGCGAGGGCGTCACCGTGGCCGCGCTGATCCGCCGCGCCCGCCTGGAGCGGGCCCGGACCGAACTCTGCGACCCGTGCCGGGCCGGGGACCACATTCTCACCATCGCGGCCCGCTGTGGGCTGGCGGCCGCCGAGCTGAGCCGGTCCTTCCGCACGGCCTACGGCATGTCGCCGAGCGAGTACCGGCACCTCCACCAACGGAATCAGCCGGGCGGCACCGGCTGAACCTCCGCACGGGCCGCCCAGCCGGAGGTTACTGAGGCACAAGGATCCGGTCACCGGGCGCTAACGACAGGGCCGGCCCACGCCGACGAATCTGGACACGGAACGGGCCGGGTACCCGGGTCGGCGACATCCCTGGGAGCGAAGCCGAGGCATTCCCTCTCCAGGGACGGCCGACGGTGGTGTTCCGAAGCTCGCACGCTGTCCCCGGTTTCCGCGCCCGATTCCGTTCCGTAGTGGACCATCACACCCGTACGAGGGGGATTTGTGCGTAGAACAGCGTTTCCTGTCGTCACCGCGCTCGGCATGGCACTGCTGCTTCCACAGCAGCCCGCGGCAGCGACGACCGTGACTACCGAACAGCCACCGGCCTCCGGTCAGATCCAGCATTTGGGCCCGGGTCAGTACACGTCGGACACCCAGTCGTTCGAAGTCAGCGAGAGCGATGCGACCGTCGGCATCATCGGCCGCGAACACGTCGTCACCGCCCAGGCGGGCGGCCTCGCCAAGCCGGAGTCGGCCCCCGCCTCCCGCGCCGACATGGGCGTCTTCGGCCCCGGTTGGAAGGCGGAGTTCCTGGGTGGCCAGCTCAACCGCAGGCTCGACCAGCAGTCGGGCGCGATCGTGGTCACCGACCTCGGCGTGGGCGAATCGCTCCGCTACGACCTGACCAGCAGCGCGTCCCTCCCCGGAGGAGGGGGCGTCAAGCAGTACCAGGCCACCGACGGCTCCCGCCTCACGGAGACCTCACGATGGGACAGTTCCGCCGGGTCCATGGTCAGCTCCGTGGTCGAGACCCTGGGTGTGGACCTCTCGTCGACCGAGCCGAATGACGACACCTTCACCGACGAGGCGGGCAACCCCATACCCGCCGCCGACCTCAAGCACACCTACACCTGGAAGCAGGCCGCCCCGGGCAGCGACACCTGGCGCGTCACCGGCGTGGGGAGCACGGCCACCGGCACATCGACCATCGGCTACGACCCGCAGGGCCGCGTCACCACCATCGCGCAGCCGGCCGCGGGCGAGGATCCCGCACAGTCACTGGTGATCGGCTACGCGGCCGTCACGACGGCCGCCGGGTCGTCGTTGGGTGACGTCGCGGGCCGCGCCAAGGAGATCACCGTCACCAGCGGTGCCACGAACCAGACGGTCGCCCGCTACGCCTACGACGCCTCGGGCCTGCTGCGCACCGTGACCAACCCGGTCGAGAGCGCCGCACCGGCCGCGACGTACACCTACGACACCACCGGCCGACTGTCCGGCCTCGCCTCCCCGGGCAACGGCGAATGGACCCTTTCCTTCCCCGCCCAGTCCGCGGCGCCCAACGCCCAGCCCGTCGGCCTCGCCCGCCCGGCCTCCGAGTCCACCTTCCAGGGTGGCGCCGGGATCAACGACCCCGGCGCCGTGGCCCCTCCGGCATCGGACCTCACCAGCGGTGAGATCACCGACCCACAGGCGTACCCGCGCCACTGCAACACCCCCGCCTCCTGGATGTGGTACACCAAGGCCGGCTGCGCCGCGTGGGCGGCACACTACGGCTGGAAGAAGCCGTACTGGAAACGGCTCCCCAGCGGCCACTGGGTGGTGGGTGTCAACCGTGACCGCTGCACCCGCGCCGCCGACCGGCCCGCCGGCTACAACTTCATCGCCGCCTGCGATATGCACGACTACGGCTACGGCCTGATCGGCAACACGTACAAGGGCTACCGCTACTACCTCGACCGCTACAAGAAGCCGGCCGTCGACGCCACCTTCTACGTCACACTCCGCGACTACACCTGCTCCGCGTACCGGAACAAGGCGGCCTGCCGCGCCATCGCGTACGCGTACTACAAGTACTACGCCAGGCATGGCAATCCGAGGCACGGCGCCATCGCCACCTGATCCCCCGCACAGCCACCTGACGGAACGTTCCGGAGCCCGCGGGCCGGTTGGCGGAATCCCCCGCCGACCGGCCTCGGTACGCCCGGCACCTTCCCGGCTCCCTCTCGCCACCGCGGGCCCGAACACGCCCGCTTCCTCCAGGAGCGTTCAGTGAAACGACCGATATGGACCGTCGTCATCACCGTGGTGATGACGACGGCACTCGGCGCGGTACCGGCGCGCGCCGCCGCGCCGCAGACCAGCCCCGCCGCTGTGCCCGCGGCAGCGACCACCGCGATCGCCCCGCCGCTGTACGACAGGACCGCCGGCGGCGACACCGTCCGCGTCAACGTGGTCACCGACGACCGTACCGACCTCGCGGGCGCGGCCTCCGCGGGGACCACACTGCAGTCGTTCACCACCCTGCCGATCGTCACCCTCGACGTGGACCGGGCCGGTCTGGACCGGCTGGCCGCCCAGCCCGGCGTCGTCAGCGTCACCGAGGACATGGCGGTACCGCCGACCCTGAACGAGAGCGTCCCGCGGATCGGCGCCAACAAGGCACACGCGGCCGGCAGGACCGGTGCGGGCAGCGCGATAGCGGTCCTCGACACCGGCGTCGCCAGCGGACATCCCTTCCTGGCCGGCCGGGTCGTCGCCGAGGCGTGCTTCTCCACGATCAATCCCGCCAAACATGCCACCAGCCTCTGCCCCAACGGCACACCACAGCAGCAGGGCCCCGGCTCCGCCGACTCGGGAACCGGGGCCTGCGCGACCATCACCAACTGCGACCACGGCACCCATGTCGCCGGCATCGCCGCGGGCGGCAGCGCCGTCGCCGGAGGACCCAACTCCGGTGTCGCCCCGGGCGCCGACATCGTCGCCATCCAGGTGTTCAGCAAAATCGACTCCCCCGAGGTATGCGGCCCCTCAGCCCCCTGCGTCATGAGCTTCGACAGCGACCAGATCGCCGGACTGGAGAAGGTCCTCCAGCTCAAACAGGCCGGGACACCCATCGTCGCGGCCAATCTCAGCCTCGGCATGGGGGATCACGTCACCGCTTGTGACACCGACCCGATCAAACTGGCCATCGACAGCCTGCGCGCAGCCGGTGTGGCCACCGTGATCGCGGCCGGGAACAACGGTCACCCGAGCGCGGTCAACGCGCCCGCCTGTGTGTCCTCCGCCATCGCGGTCGGCTCCACCAGCGATGACGACCAACTGTCCGGCTTCACCAACCGGGGCCCCCTGCTGGACCTCCTCGCCCCCGGCACCAGCATCACCTCCTCCGTCCACGGCGGTGGTTACGCCATCAAGAGCGGCACTTCCATGGCCGCCCCGCACGTCGCCGGAGCGTTCGCGGTCCTGCGCCAGGCATTCCCCGACAGAAGCCTCACCAGCCTGGAGGCGCTGGTGAAGGCCAGCGGAAAGACCATCACTTACACCGGTGCCGCCACCTCCCGCGTCGACATCGGACAGGCCCTGCGCGGCACACCCCCTCCGGTGGCCGACTACGACGGTGACGGCCGCGACGACATCGCGACCTGGTACGACTACGCCGACGGCCGGGACGCCGTGCACCTGTGGTCAGCCGGCGCGGACGGCAGGCTCCAGGCACCCACCACCGCCTACACGTCCGCGGCCGGCACCTGGGACGCGTCCCGCACCAAGCTGATCAACGGCGACTTCAACGGCGACCGCCGAGGCGACATCGGCCTCTTCTACGGATATGCCTCCGGCGAGGTCAAGCTCTTCACCAAGTCGGGCAAGGCGGACGGCACCTTCACCCCCGCCAGCGAGTCCTGGACCGCGACCGACTGGACCTTCGCCCGTATGAACCCCCGTACCGGCGACTTCAACGGTGACGGCCGCACTGATATCGCCGTCTGGTACGACTACGCCGACGGCAGCGACAAACTCTTCACCTTCCTCGCCCGTCCGGACGGCGGCTTCGCCCACCCGATCTCCTCCTGGCACCGTGACACGGGCTGGACCTTCGCGAACATGAAGCTGACCAGCGGCGACCACAACGGTGACGGCCGCGACGACCTGGCCGCCATGTACTTCTACAGCACCGGTGAGGTCAAGCTCTTCACCTTCCTCGCGCTGGCGACCGGCGGCTTCGACAACACCCAGATCCCCGGCTACACCAGCACCAACTGGGGCGCCAAGGAACGCACCAGCACCGTCTCCGGTGACTTCGACGGCGACGGCCGGGACGAGGTCGCCGCCTGGTACGACTACGCCGACGGCACCGATGCCCTGATCACCTTCTCCTCGAACGCCCAGGGTGTCCTCGGCAACCGAACCGTCGCCTGGCAGGCCCCCGTCGGCCACTACACCCGCGATCACCTCACCCTCACCAGCGGCGACTTCAACGGCGACGGCCATACCGACCTCGCCGCCCTCTACGGTTACGCCGACGGCTCGATCAAGATGCTCACCTGGCCCGCTTCCCCCACCGGTACCTTCACCGGCCCCCTCCACGGCGCGGGCAAGACCACCGGCTGGACCTACGGCAACATGCGCCTGTTCACCCCGTAACGGTGCGCGGGATCGTCGCGGCACGGCTGACCCCGCGCCCGGCCGGCCGTAGCACCCGAGGGCCAGGGGCGTCGCGCCCGCCGGGGGGCCCAGCGGGACAGGGGAGCAGCGGGAGGTCATCGGCCCCCCGGACCACGGCGAACGCCCCGGCCACGCATGGTCGGGGCGTTCGGGCGCCCAAGGGCGAACGGCGAGATCCGCCCCGGCCCCGGCCTCTTGTGCCACGGCCGGTCGAGGGTCTTCCTCAGGATGGAGAAGTCCCCGGAGTCCGGGTCCCCGATGTACCGGTAGAGGGTGGGCCGTTCCGGAGATCCCCCACGTACCAGCCGCCTACGGGCAGCCGTGGGCACCGTTGCCGTGAGCCCCGTGGTGATGCGTCGGGACGGAGCACGGCCATTGGCACGCCGAGCCCATGAGTACTCCGGCCGTGGAGGCTGAGTACGCGCACGGGTGCGCGGCCCCCGGTCCGTGGCGAATGATCGGCGTCATGAACGACACCCCACCGCGACCACCCGCGACACGTACCGCCGGGGAGAAGGACCGCACGCGGGTGTGGTCCCTGGCGGCCGCCGGCCTCTTCGTGCCGACCGTGCTGCTGGTGTTGGTGATCACTTACTCGTCCGGGAGCGCCTCGCGGTGCCTCACCTACGGGCAGGAGTGCGGCTGGCAACCCCCCGAGTGGATGCTTCCCTGGTCCCTGGGGATGGCCGCAGCGGCTTGCCTGACGACGCTGGCAGCGCCCACGGTGCGGGTGCGCCGAGCGGGGCTCTCGGTGCAACTGATCGCACAGGGAACGGTCTTGGTGGCGTTCTTCGCCAATGGCTGAAGGCGGCTGTGGTCCGTGTCGACATCATCAGCCGCCGGGCGACGGCGGAGCGCGCCGCCGGGGGGCACCGGGACGGGACGCGGTGCCCACGGCCGGTTGAGGTCCGGCTGCTCCTGGAGGACTCAGGCTGCCGTTCTGGCGCCGGGCCGACGCCGTACCGTGCAGCGCGTCACGCGGGGTCGCCGTCCTCGGGGAGGACGAAGGTGCGGTGCGTTGGGCGCGGTCAGGCCCAGCAGGCGGAACTCGTCGTCGTCGGGTCCCGGGACGACGAGACGCACGACAGCCTGAGACCGCTCCCCGACAGGACGACGACCACGGGCATGGTGACACCCCCGCTCCCTCCGGGCGTCGGACGGCGCGGGAGTGTCCGTGGTCGGCGCCCCGGGAGGCGGGGGTAAATGAGTGGTGGTGCGGGTGGTGCGGATGCAGGATGCGGGGTGCGGTGGTCGCGCCCCTTCTGGTGGACCAGGGGCCGCCCCCCCCATCGCCGGGGGGCTGGATGTGCGCCCCCGGGTGGAAATCATCAACTCCCGGCCAGGGGGAGCGGTCGCCGACCCATAGCCGGGGACAGCCTTCGACAGCGCACGACACGACATTTCGGAGCCGCCCATGACCTCCGCCTTCTCCCGACGCAGCCTCCTCCTCTCCGCCGGAGGCGCGGGCGCCACCGCCCTCGCACCCACGCGAGCCACCGCTGCACCCTCGCGGCGATCCGCCGCGTTCGTCATCCACAACGCCCGGGTGCTCACGGGCGTCCGGGGCCAGCGGCCCCGGGAGGCCATCGCCGTCGGGCGGGACGGCACCGTCCTCGCGACCGGGGCGTACGACCTCGTACGGCGATGCGCCGGGCGCGACACCGACATGGTGGACGCCTCCGGTGCGACCGTCATGAGCGGCATCGTCGATGGTCACGCCCATCCCCTCGGCGCGGGCTCCGAGTCACTGCTCCCGAGCCTGGAGCACGCGCAGCTGACGGTCGACCAACTGCAAGAGCGGCTGACCGGCTTCCTTGCCGCGGAGCCTCAGGAGCCGGACGGCTGGCTGGCCGTCGGGGCCTGGAATCCGGTCGGGCTGCTGCCGACCGGTACCCAGCCGCACCGCCGATTCCTGGACGCGCTTCCCACCCGGCGCCCCATCGCGCTCTTCGCCGCCGACGGTCACAGCAC
This sequence comes from Streptomyces sp. NPDC020965, assembly GCF_044333555.1. NCBI lineage: Bacteria > Bacillati > Actinomycetota > Actinomycetes > Kitasatosporales > Streptomycetaceae > Streptomyces > Streptomyces sp. NPDC020965. The sequence continues at coordinate 46,361 of NZ_JBIRRE010000017.1, read as the reverse complement.
CTGGGTGAACGGGCGTGCCCTCGATCTTGCCGGGATCACGGCTGCGACTCCCGACCCGCCCGGGGGCGAGATCGTCCGCGACGGTGACGGATCGCCCACCGGCTGGCTCACCGAGGATGCGCAGGCGCTGGTGGAGTCGCTCATTCCCGCCCAGCCGGACGGACCGCTCCACGACGCCTGTGCCCGGATGCTCGCGCACGCCGCGTCGCTGGGCGTCACCACGTTCCTGGACGCCCGGGCCACCGAGTCGCAGCTGGACATCTATGAGGCGTTGGCCGTCAGCGGGCGGCTGCCGCAGCGGATCGCCCCGGCGCTCTGGCTGGACCCGGAGGAGATCCGGGACCCGGCCGCCGCGCTGAGCTGGCTGCGGCGGACGCGGCGGCGCTACCGGGAAGTGCCCGGACTGCGCTTCGGGCCGGTGAAGGTCTTCCTGGACGGGGTGATCGAGCATCCCAAGCTCGACGCGGCCCTGCTGGAGCCGTATCTCGACGGTGCCGGGCGGCCCACCGACCACATCGGGGAACTCCGGGCCACCCCCGCCGACTATCGCCGACTGGCCGTCGTGCTCGACCGCACGGGCTGGCAGCTGCACACCCATGCGATCGGTGACCGCGCGGTCCGTACCGCGCTCGACGGCGCCGAGGCGGCGCTGCGCGCCAACGGACGGCGGGACAACCGGCACACCGTCACCCACTGCCAGCTCGTCCACCCGGACGACTACCGGCGCTTCGCCCGGCTCGGTGTGGTGGCGTCGATGCAGTTGCAGTGGGCGGCGCGCGACACCTTCACGATGGAGGCGCTGTTGCCGTACATCGGCCTGGAGCGCCATCGCCGCCTCTACCCGTCGCGCAGTCTGGAACGCGCGGGTGCCGTGATCGCCGGGGGCTCGGACTGGCCGGTCGATCCGCTGGAGCCCTGGAACCAGTTGCGGACCGCCATCGACCGGGAGGGCGCGCACGCGGGTCAGGGCGCCCTCTACCCCGAGCTGGAGGGACTCAGCCGGGCCGCCGCGTTGCGGGCGCACACGGCGAACGCGGCGTATCAGTTGGGGCTGGACCGGATCACCGGACGGCTGACGCCGGGGCGCGCAGCCGATCTCATCCTGCTGGACCGTGATGTGACCCGGGTGCCGGTGCGGGAGATCAGCGACACCCAGGTGCGGCTGACGTTCGTCGGCGGACGGTGTGTGTACGACGCGGAATCGGCGGCCGGGAAGACCGCGCGTACGTCAGTGAACGCGGTGGCGAGGGCAGCGGCCTGCGGGTGCTCAGCGCGCCGACGCTGAGCCGGGCGGCACAGGGATCACCCCCGCACTCGGCAGCGGCAGGCCCCTCAGGGCGACCTCCTTCCCGGCGAAGTCCCGCGTGCACGGCGGCCCCGGCCAGGCCATCGAGTACACGTCCACCGGAGCGAGCGGCAAGAAGGTCACGTCTCCGGCCCGCTCTTCGCCCCGGCCGGACAGCCGCCCGAGGACGGCTGGTACCCCACCACCGGCTAGGACTTGTCCTGTCGATCGTGTTCTGAGCCAGATGGTGAGGGCTGCGGCGGTGTGCGGCGCCGGGGTGGACGTGGCCGCGTCTGTCGTGGCGGGTGCCGACTGCCCGGGCCTTCCTGAGCCGGTTGACGGCCCGTTCGACGGTGGTGCGCTTCTCGCACCGCTCTTCGTCCAGGCGCGGGCGGGGCGGCGGGGTCCCGCGGAGGTCAGCCGGCCGGGATGGCGACGAGGAGGTCACCGACCGTGCCGTGGGCGGCGGGACAGTAGTACTCGCGGATGGATGCGTCCCAGGCGGCGGAGGCGACGCGGTCCTCGTCATCAGGACCGAGGGCGTCGAAGAGCGCCTGGATGTTGGCCGGCGAGAAGCCGATCGCGAGCATCAGCGCGACGAACTCCCCCCGCCCCACCCGACCATCCCCCCGCAGATCGCCGACGGTGGACAGCGCGCCAGCGAACTCGGCAGCGGCACCGTCGAACCGCTCGGGTGCCAGTACACAGGCCACGTACTCATCGAAGTCGACCTTGCCGTCGCCGTCCGTGTCCAATGCGCCGACCAGGGTGTCCCAGTACCGGCGGAACGCCGCCGCCATTGCTTCCTGGGCCGCCGGCTCCGCGCCCGGGACGGCGTTCCGCACCCGGCCCGCCATCAGCTCGAAGTCCTCTGCCTCCAGGACGCCGTTGCCGTTGGCGTCGAAGAGGGTGAAGACGAGTCGGACCCGGTTGAGTGCTTCCGTCCGCATCGGGGATACCGCCTTTCATGAAGGCGACACACCAGGGAGTGGCGTGTCGTGGAGTCGCGGTTCCCCCACTGTGGCCCCCCGACCCGGATAACCCTGCGGCCCGTACCCCAATCCACCGGATCGGGTGAACGCGGGGCGCGGGAGCGGCGAATGGCGCGACGAGGGTGTCACCGCCCTCCGTCACAAGCGAGGCAAGCCCCGCCGCCGACCGGTTCGGTCTGACCCTCGACACCCAGGTCGAGCATGCCGGACATCGCCGTTCGGCCCCCCGCCGGATTGCGCCGAACTCGGGCATTGGCCTACACCAAGCCGCCCCGCCCCCGTATCCTCATCCGTAGCCAGCAGCACACCCCCCACACCCAGTTGCGTGCTGGCGCACGGGCGTCCCCCACCACTTTGCCCGAGCAGCCGGGTGACCTCCCCACTCGCCGCCTCTAGGAGGCTCACGGTGAAAGTTCCCACCAGAAGCTCGGCGATCATCGGCACCATCTGTCTCGTCGCGTCCCTCGCCCTGACCACGGCGTCCGCGGACGAGCCCGCCGCGCGTAAGCAGGCGAAGGTCGTGCTCACTCACGTGGCCACGGCCAAGAATCCCATCGCCGGTGCGGCCGGGCCCGGCGACACCGTCTGGATAGCCGAACGCGCGGGCACTGTAAGGATTCTGGACGACAAGGGGCTCAGCAAGCCGGTCCTCGACATAACCCGCGAGACCACGAACGAAGGCGAACGGGGCCTGCTGGGAATCGCGTTCGACAACAAGTTCAAACACTTCTACATCTCGTTCACGAACCTCGAAGGCACCAGCACCATAGACGAGTTCGCCGTGAAGCGCGGCAAGATCCAGCCGGAGACCCGGCGCACCGTCCTCACCCAGACGCAGCCGTACTGGAACCACAATGGCGGTGACATCAGGTTCGGCCCCGACGGCTACCTCTACATCGCCTTCGGCGACGGCGGCGCGGGCGGGGACCCGCACGGCTACGGACAGAAACTCGACACGCTGCTCGGCAAGATGGTGCGGATCGACCCCGCAGGCGGAAAGCCGTACGCGATCCCGCCGGACAATCCGTTCGTCAACGATCCGAAGGCGAAGGACGAGATCTGGGCCTACGGGCTGCGCAACCCGTGGCGATTCTCCTTCGACGCGGGCACAGGCGATCTGCTGATCGGCGATGTCGGCCAGAGTGACTGGGAGGAGATCGACTGGGCCTCCGCGGACAGCAAGGGCGGCGAGAACTACGGCTGGTCCCAGATGGAGGGCACCCACCCCTTCCGGGGCGGCATCGAGCCCGCCAACCACGTGCCGCCGGTCCACGAGTACGACCGTAACGGGCTGGGCTGCTCGGTGACCGGCGGGTACGTCTACCGCGGTCGCGAGATCCCGGCCCTCAAGGGGCAGTACCTGTTCAGTGACTACTGCGACGGAAACGTTCGCGCTCTGCGGATGAAGAACGGCAAGGTGACCGGCCAGAGCGACCTCGGAGTCAACGGCGGCGAGGTCATCTCGTTCGCCCAGGACGGCGATGGTGAGCTGTACGTGCTCGCCATCGGCGGCACCATCTCCCGCATCGATCCGGCGTAGGGCTGCTGACTGACTGCCAGGAGATCCCGGTCAGACGGCCACCGTCTGACCGGGATCTCATCGTTCCATGGCAGGACGGACTGAAGGTCACCGCGGGCACGCGTATCTGAACGGGTTGGCCCGGACCGAAATCGGTCCGGGCCAACCCGTTCAGCGGTTCTCTGTCCTCGGTCCGGGTGTCAGCGGTCCTGAGGCACGCGAGCGCTGTCCTGGTCCGGTGTCCGGTCGGCGGCCCGTCCCGTGTCGGAGTCCTGCCGCAGGGCGGGCGCGGCGGCCGGGCGGGCGCCATGGTCGAAGACCGCGCCGATGACGACCACGATGCCTCCGGCGATGAGGATGAGGGAGACGCCCCAGGTGGCGTGGGTCACGCTGGCGCCGACTATGGCCAGGGCCGCCAGTGGGGCCAGGCCGCCCGAGAGGGCGGCACCGATCTCTCGTCCGGTGCCGACTCCGCTGACCCGGACGTCCGGCGGGAACTGGCGGGAGAGGAAGGCGCCTTGTGGGGCGAACATGGCCGGTGCCAGCACACCCGTGGCGATGATCAGGCACAGCCAGATCACGGTGGAGTTCCGTGTGTCGAGCAGAAGGAAGAACGGAAAGGCGAAGAGCACCGAGGCGATGCCGCCGCCCGCGAGTACCCTGCGGCTGCCGAAGCGGTCGCTGGCCCAGCCGAACAGCGGCACGGTGACGATGGCCGTGGCACTGGCCAGGGTGATGCCGAACGCGCCGACGCTCGGCGAGACGTTCTGGAAGTCCGAGAGGTAGGCCAGCGAGAAGGTCTTGAAGATGTAGCTGAGGGCGTTGTATCCCAACGAGACGGCCAGGACCACGAGGAGTCCGCGCCGCTGCTTGCGCAGCAGGGTGACGAACGGAAGCTGTGGGGCAGCTTTCTGCTCCTCCTTCTTCTTCTTACTGTTGTGGAAGTCGGGCGATTCGGGCACGCGACTCCGCACCCACAGACCCACGCCTGCGAGGGCGAAGCTCGCGACGAACGGGACGCGCCAACCCCAGGTCAGGAGTGTCTGCTCGTCCAGGGTGGTGAGCACCGTGACGGTCAGCGACGACAGCAGCAGTCCGAGGTTGAGTCCCAGGGCCGGCCAGGCGCCCTGTCGGCCGCGCCGGTTCTCGTCGGCGTGCTCGTAGGCGACCACTGCCGCGCTGCTGTACTCGGCTCCGGCACCGAGGCCCTGGAAGATGCGCAGGATCACCAGGGCGACAGGCGCCGCGACGCCGGCGGTGTCGTACGTGGGAAGCAGACCTATCAGCCCCGTGGAGATGCCCATCAGGACGAAGGTGACGATCAGTACGCTTCGTCGGCCGATGCGGTCGGCGAGGTGACCGAACATGATGCCGCCCAGCGGGCGGGCGAGGAAACCGGCCGCGAAGGTCGCGAAGGCGGCCATGGTGCCGGTCGCGTCGTCGGACTGCGGGAAGAAGATCTTTCCGAAGACCAGCGCGGCCATGGAGGCGTAGAGGTAGAAGTCGTACCACTCCAGCGCGGAGCCCACGATGGTGGCGGTGGCGACCCGGCGGCGGGCGATAGCGGGGGGCGGTCCGGGGTCCTGAGCGGCTGTGTGCGGGGCGTGCGCCATGAGCTGTCCTCGATCACCGTTGAAAAAGAGGGTCAGAGACGGGGAAGGGGAGGGAAGGGGAGAGGGGAGAGGAGGAGTGGGGGAGAGAGGGAGCGGTCAGGCCGCGGCGGACTCTTCGCGTACGGTCCGGGCGGCATCCCCGTGGCCGAGCTGTTCGAAGACGTCGGCCGCGATCCGGCTCCCGATGTGGAGGCTCGACGTGGCCGCGGGTGACGGCGCGTTGAGCACGTGGACGGCGCGCGGGGTGCGGCTGATGACGAAGTCGTCGACCAGTCGCCCGTCCGCCGTGACCGCTTGTGCGCGTACGCCGCTTCCGTGCCGCCGCATATCCCTGCTCTCGATCTCCGGGACCAGGCGGCGGACGTCGCGGACGAACAGCGGCCAGAACAGCGACCGGCTGATCTCGGTGACCCCGTGCCGCCAGAAGCGCCGCGTGAGACCGCGCAGGGCCGGGTCCCGGAGCAGTTCACTCACCATGCGGGGGTCCACGTCGCGCCAGCGGTAGCCCTGGCGGGCCAGCGCGGGCACGGCATTGGGCCCCACATGGACCGAGCCGTCGAGCATGGGGGTGATGTGCACCCCGAGGAAGGGCAGTTCGGGGTCGGGCACCGGGTACACGGGGTTGTTGACCAGCCCTCGGCGACCGGGCCTGATCTCGGCGTACTCGCCGCGGAAGGGCATGATCCGCACGGTCGGGCGGTCACCGGCCGCCGCCGCGATCTTGTCGCTGTGCAGACCCGCGCAGTTCACGAGGGTCCGGGCCCGGATCTCCTCACCGGGCGTTCGGATCACGGTCCGGTCCGCGGTGGCGCTGAAGGAGAGCGCCGGTGACCGAAGGCGCAGCTCCGCGCCGAGCACGGTCAGCTCGGCCGCCAGCGCTCGGCACACCTGGGCGAAGTCGGTCATCGCGGTGTCGGCGACCGACAGCGCGGCCACCCCGGCCACATGCGGTTCGCGCTCGGCGAACTCGGCGCGGCTCAGCCGCTGCACCGTGACACCGTTCGCTCGGCCGCGCTCCGCGAGCGCGTCCAGGCCGGGGAGTTGGGCCGTGGACGTGGCCACCACGAGCTTTCCGGTGCGCTTGACGGGCACCTCGTGCTGCTCGCAGTAGCGGATCATCTCCTCGCCGCCGGCCCGGGCCAGCCGGGCCTTGAGGGAGCCGGGCGCGTAGTACAGGCCGCTGTGGATGACATTGCTGTTGTGCCCGGACTGGTGGGCGCCCCAGTGTGCCTCCTTCTCCAGGACCGTGACGGACAGGTCGGGCCTGGTTCGAAGGAGCGCCCGAGCGGTGGCGAGCCCGAGCAGTCCTCCTCCGATGACGGCGACGTCGACGGCACGTGACATCCGGCAGCCCTTTCTGTGGCGAGATGTGAGATGCGCAGCGGCTGTATACATTCGCTGCTGGCGGAAAGTGAATGTATACAGCCGCTGCGGTGATGCACAAGAGATAGAGTGCCGAGGTGACCCGAGCAGCCCGCACCCCCAGCACGAGCAGTAGCGCCGGCGTCATCGCCGAACAGCTACGCACCTCCATCCGTGACGGCGGGCTGCTCCCGGGCACCCGTCTGGTGCAGGAGAAGCTCGCGACCGAGTTGAAGGTCAGCCGTATCCCCCTGCGTGAGGCCCTGCACGCACTGGCCGCCGAGGGCCTGATCGAATTGCAGCCGCAGCGCGGCATGGTCGTCGCCGAGCTGAGCCACGGTGAGATCGGCGAACTCTTCGAACTCCGGCTCCAGTTGGAACCGCACCTGGCCGACGAGATCGTGCGTGGTTGCCGCGACCGGGACATCGACGAACTCCAGGGCCTCGCCGACGAGATGCGCAGCCAAGGCGCCGATGCCGCGAGCCGGGCCTCCCTCAACTACGAGTTCCACCGGCGGGTGTACGCCCTCTCGGAACAGCGGCTCACCCTGCGCTTCGTCGACCAGATGCTGCACCTCGTCGAGCCGTACAGCCGACGCTGGGCGCGCTCGGGCCACGACCTCGAACGCATCGACGACGAGCACCAGCAGATGGTCGACGCGTTGCGCGACCGTGACGCCGCGGCACTGCGCCGGGTGATCACCGCGCACGTCGAAGGCGCCCGCGATCACGTCATGGCCGCTCAGCAAGGAGAGTGACCGGCTGAGGCGGACCACCTGAGCACCGCGGTCGACCGCGGCCTCGACGGAGCTGCTATGCCCTCACCACCACCCGTACCGACCGATCGGTGTGCCATGCACGTACGCCGTTGGCCGAGCTGCTGCTGACCGGCGGCACGGTCGACGGCTGACCCGGGCGGCGGGAGGTCATCCGCGGCACCCCGCGCAAGGCAGCCGGAGGGACACCGCGCTTCCCGGGGCCGGCCGGCCGCCCCGCCGGGGAACGCGCTGTTGCGGGGGTGTGGGCCGAGTGGCTCGTACGGTGTGCGGATGGTCGTACGTCGCCGGGGGACCCGGCGTCCCGGATATCTCGTGGCCGCCGCGGTGTTCGCCGTGGGCATGATGGGCACCACGCTGCCGACGCCGCTGTACGGGCTCTACCAGGCCGACATCGGATTCTCCGAGTTCGTGGTGACGGTCGTCTTCGCCGTGTACGCGCTGGGGGTCATCACCGCTCTCCTGGTGGCCGGGGACTACTCCGACCAGGTGGGTCGCCGCCCGGTGATTCTCGTGGCCCTGGTCCTGGCCGTGGGCAGCGATCTCTGCTTCCTGTTCGAGGGCGGACTTCCCCTGCTGTTCACCGGACGGCTGTTGTCCGGATTCTCGGCCGGACTGCTCAGTGGCGCGGCGACCGCCGCCGTGTTGGAGCTCGCCGCACCGGACCGCAAGGCGCGGGCGGGGTTCGCCGCCACGGCGGCGAATCTCGGCGGGGTGGGCTGCGGTCCACTGCTGTCCGGAGTTCTCGCGCAGTACGCTCCGGCTCCCCTGCGGCTGCCCTTCGCGGTCCACCTCGCCCTGGTGGTGCTGGTCTGCGTCGCCGCCTGGCTGCTGCCCGAGACGGTCAAGGCCCCCCGGCGGTGGCCGCGCTGGCGGCCCCAGGGGATGGTGGTGCCGCCCGAGGTCCGTGCGGTGTTCCCCTCGGCGGCGCTCGCGGCGTTCTCCGGCTTCGCGCTCCTCGGCCTGTTCACCGCCGTCGCGCCGAGCTTCGTCGCCGAGACGCTGGGGGTGCACAATCTGGCGCTGTCGGGCGCGGTGACCTTCTCCGCGTTCCTCGCCTCGACCTTGGGGCAGTCGCTGACCGGACGGATCGGGGTGCGCCGGTCGCTGCCGGCCGGATGCCTGATCCTGGTGGTGGGACTGCTGCTGGTGGGCGCATCCCTCCTCGCCGAGTTGCTGGTCCTGTTGCTGGCGGGCGCGCTGTTGGGTGGCCTCGGTCAGGGGCTCGCCTTCCGCGCCGGCCTGACCGCGGTCGGCGATGCCGCGCCGCCGGGGCATCGGGGAGCCACCATCTCGGCGTTCTTCGTCGTCGCCTACACCGGCATCTCGGTCCCGGTCGTCGGTGTGGGTGCGCTGACGCTCGGACTGGGCCTGCGGGACGCGGGGCTGGTCTTCACCACGGCGGTGACGGTCCTCGCCCTGTGCGTCGGGCTCTATCTGCTGTACCGACCCCCGATGCCCGCACGGACCGAAGCAAGGGAGGAGTGAGCCGTCGGAGTGTCGCCGCGGTGCGCCCTGCTCCTCATCGGGTACGTCGACACGCGGTCCCCGCGCCGCGGAGAGCCCTGCATAGGGCTCGATGCCCGCGCCGGTACACGGGCGCGGGCATCGAGCATCGTGTGCGTGAGGGCGTCCTTCAGACGGCGGGGTCAGGGTTTGTTCGCGAACACCCATCGGTTGCCCGCCAGCGCGTCGTTCTCCTCGGGGAGCGGGCCGCGCCCGTGCAGGCGGGTGAAGTCGAAGGGGGTGTGGACCGAGGTGGACCAGCCCTTGCCCGCCAGATCACCGGCGGAGTCGGGCCGCGGCTCCCCGTCGAACAGGTTGAGCAGGTCGATGCCGATCTGGTCTGCCGTCGAGGTGTAGAGCCGGCTGTCGCGGTACTCCCACAGGTCCTTCTCCAGCTTGACCTCGAACGCCAGCGCGCTTCCTCCCGTGCTCAACCGGTCCACGGTGTCGATGAGGTAGGTCTCGGCGGCGGGGGGCAGGTAGAAGAGCAATCCTTCGGCCAGCCAGACGCTCGGCGCGCCCGTGTCGAAGCCCGCGTCGACGAGCGCGCCGACCCAGTCGGCGCGCAGATCGATCGGTATCGGTACGCGCGTCGCCTTCGGGGCCGCCGACAGCCCGTCGAGCACCCGGTGCTTGAACGCCAGTACGCCTTCCCTGTCCACCTCGAAGACCACGCAGCCGGACGGCCAATCGAGTCGGAACGCCCGCGAGTCCAGCCCCGCCCCGAGCAGGACGACCTGACGGGCGTCTCCCGTGTGCACCGATCGCAGGAGGAAGTCGTCGAGGACCCGCGTCCGCAGTCCGAAGTAGCGCGCGAATCGCCCCCACAGCGGGTTCGCGTCCCCGCCGGGAACCTGTTGGATGCGGAGCGGCCACCCGGCGCACGCGGAGGCGGCGCGCACGAAGTGCTCCGCGTAGACGTCCTGTGCCAGGGAGTCATGGCGGACGGTCTCGATCGCCCGTGCCGCGGCGACCAGGAGAGCGGTGAGGCCGACACCTTCCTCCACGCCTTCCGTACCTTCCACGCTGGTTTTCCGAGGCGTTGTGCCGACCATATGTCCTCCTCCGGGCGGGCCGAGACCGCTGGCAGCGCCGCGGGACGGCGGTCGATCGGGGACGATCGGACGGGTGACGGCGTCGGGCGCCTCGTCCATCGGGTCCAGCGGGTTCATCGGCTTCCCCCTTCCGGAAGCAGGACGGGTTTGACCACACGACCCGCTTCGCAGTCGTCCTCGGCTTCGTTGACGTCGGTGAGCGGGTACGTACGGATCAGCTCGTCGAAGGGGAACCGCCCCGCCTGCCACAGCCCGATCAGCCGTGGAATCAGCAGTCGCGGCACCGCGTCCCCCTCACAGATATGGAAGATGCTCCTGCCCTGGTCCAGCGCGCCCGGTTCGATCGGCAGCGTGGTGGGGAGCCGTGCCACCAGACCGAGAGAACCGGTCGGACGCAGCGCCCGCAGGGCGTTGTTGATGAGCTGGGCGGAGGCCGTGGTGTCCAGTGCGTACTGCGCGCCGCCGTCGGTGAGGCGCCGGATGCGGCCGGCCAGGTCGGCCGATGAGGCGTGCAGGGGGAGGGCGCCGAACCGCTCGGCCAGGGCCAGTCGTTCGGGACGCCGGTCGACGGCTAAGGTCACCACCCCCGAGGCGGTGGCGGCCATCACAGCGGCCAGGCCCACCGCCCCCGCGCCGAAGACCGCGAGGGTGTCGCCGGGCCCGACGCCGAAGGAGTGGAAGACCGCTCCGGCGCCGGTGAGGAATCCGCAGCCGAGCGGTCCGAGTAACTCGACGGGGAGCGCGGGGTCGGTCCGGACCGCGTTGCGGGCCGGGACCACCGCGTACTCGGCGAACGAGGACTGGCCGAACCACCGAGGGGCCAGTTCGCCCCCGGCCGCATCGGTGAACCGTCCGGCGTGTTCCTTGCGCCCCCCGAAGAGGTTGAGCGAGGCGAAGGAGTCGCAGTAGGCGGGGGCGGCGCGTACGCAGCTCCGGCAGTGTCCGCAGGAGTCGAAGCTCAGCACGACATGGTCGCCCTCGCTCAGGCCGGTGTGCGGGCCGCCCGTCTGCACCACGACCCCGGACCCCTCGTGGCCCAGCACCGCGGGCAGCGGTGAGCGGCCCGCCGAACGCCGGACCGCGAGATCGGTCCGGCACATCCCGCAGCCCGCGATCCTGACCAGGACCTCATCGTCGGCCGGCCCCGCATGGAGGGCGACCTCCTCGATGGAGAATCGGCCCTCGGCCGAGCGCAGTACCGCCGCGTTGAACCTCATCGTCACGCCTCCTCGGGACGGTGGAGGACGAACGGCCTGAGGTTCCCGTAGAGCCCCCACGGCCCGCCCGCGACGCCGACGCCGCTCTCCTTGACGCCAGCGAAGGGCTGGGCGAGGGACAGTTCGGCGTGGTGGTTGAGCCATGCCGTCCCGCACTCCAGCCGACCGGCCACCGCCTCGGCCCGGTCGAGATCGGTCCCCCACACCGAGCCGCCCAGCCCGAAACCGGTGTCGTTGGCCATCTCGACGGCGTCATCGAGGTTCCCGTACGGCAGCACCGGTAGGACCGGTCCGAACTGCTCCTCCGTCACCACCGGGCTGTCAGGGCGGACATCGGCCAGGATCGTCGGGGCGTGGAAGTAGCCGGGTCGGTCCAGCCGGTGGCCACCGGCCACGGCTCGGGCACCGGCTGCCAGGGCCCGGGCCGTGAGGCGCTCGACCCGGGCGAGCTGAGGCGCGTTGTTGAGCGGGCCCAGTTGGGTTCCCGGGGCGAGGCCGGCTCCGACGACGACGGCCCTCGCGCGCTGCGCGAGGGCCTCGACGACGTCGGAGTAGAGCCGGGCCGGGGCGTAGACGCGCTTGACCGCCATACAGACCTGCCCGCAGTTGCGGAACGCCGCCCAGAACAGTCGGTCCGCGATCCGCTCCACGTCCACGTCCTCCAGCAGCACGGCGGCGTCGTTGCCGCCCAGCTCCAGCGTGACCCGGGCGAGGGAGGTCGCCGCTGCCTCCGCGACGGCCCGTCCGACGGGCACCGAGCCGGTGAAGGTCACATGCCGGATGCCTGGATGGGCGGCCAGGCGGGCGCCGAGGGGCTCGTGTCCGGTGACGATCGTCAGCACGTCCTCGGGGAGGGCTGCGGAGACGACGGACCCCAGCAGCCGGGTGGCGAGGGGCGTGTGCGGGGAGGGCTTGAGCACCACCGTATTGCCCGCGGCGAGCGCGGGCGCGAACTTCGCCGACGCGAGCTGGAGGGGAAAGTTCCACGGGACGATCGCTGCGACGGGCCCGAGTGGGCGCCAGCGGATCTCGCCGCGCACCGCCACGCGGTCCGAGAGCGTCCGGGACTCGGGGGCGAGCTCGGCGAAGTAGCGCAGCCTGGCGGCCGTGCGGGCTACCTCCGCGTACGACTCGGCCAGGGGTTTGCCCTGTTCACGGGTGAGCAGGGGAGCGAGGTCCACCCCTGCCGCTTCTATGGCGTCGGCCGCCGCGAGCAGCGCGGCGGTGCGGGCGGCCGGGTCGGCGCGCCAGCCGCGCCAGGCGTCATGGGCCCGGGCGACGATCGTGTCCAACTCGCCCGGCTGTTGGTCGGGAGCCTCCCCGAAGGCATCGCCCGTCGCCGGATCGAGCACGGTGAAGTGCTTGCCGAGGTTCCCGGCGGTGAGAGGGGGCTGATGTGTCGCCATGCCGGTGGTCAGTTCCCGCCGGTGACAACGGCCGCGTACTCCCGGGCGTGCCGGTCCATCTCCGCCCGGAAGGCGGCCACCGCCTGCGGCTGAATCCTTCCCGCGGTGCGGTCGCCCCCCTCGCAGACCGCCCCACGCACTCCCACGATGTCGGTCCCGATACGGGTCAGCGTGCCGAGGTCGCCCACCTGTACGCTGCCCGCGAGCGCGGCGAGCAGACCGGCTTCATGGGCCCGGCGGACGAACTCCCCGCAGACGTCGGGCGGAACGTGATCGAACAACCGTGTCCCGTCCTTGACCGCGGTGTCGAGCATGGCCGCGTCGGAGCCGGAGCGCCGCGCGATGTCGGGCAGTGCGAGCGGGTTGACACACCCGATCCGGTGGGCGTCGGCGTAGCCGGAGGCGACGACGAACGCGTCCGGCCGATAGTCCTTCACCGCCCGGACGACCCCTCGCATGACATCGATGGCCTGGTCGGGCGTGGTGCAGCCGTACAGACCGACCTTGATGTACGTCGCTCCGGAGACGGCCGCACCGAGCGCCGCCTGGGCCACTGTGCCGGGCTTGTACGGTACGTCTCCCACCGTGGCGGAGACCGGTTTGTCGGCTGGGATCGCCTCGCGGATCTCTCTGATGACCCATGGGTAGTTCGCGCCGAGCGAGCCCTCGTCGGGCTTCTTGACGTCGACGATGTCGAGGTGCTCCGCCGCCTTTGCGCAGTCGAGTGCCTCCTCGACGCTGTCCGGGGAGATGAGAAGCAACAACGTGGACCCCTTCCACCGCATGTGCACCTGGCCGGGGGACAGGCGTGCGGAATCGACTGGATCATTCGCGGTCTGCCCATCATCACGGGGGCCCAGGGTGCTCGTAAGGGCGCACGGCGTTCGCATGGGTACTACCGTGGCGTACGCCCATGCGCCGTGTGCGCCGGTCTTGAATCAGCCAACCGACCGAACCGACTCCGCTCGCGCTCTGCCTCGGTGACGGCGCCCTGCGTGGGCGCCGTCACCTCACCGTCGGCGCGGTCCACCCTGCTGACCCGCGCCCACCGTCGCCGGGTTGGGTGGACGGCGCCGTCCGGCCTGTCGGGTCCTTCTGTCTCCGCGGGTACGGGGCTGGCGGGTCGCGTGCCCCGCACCGGGAGGGCGAGTTCGAGGGCTCCACCTGGTGCCGTCCGCCGACGGGGGGTGTCCACGACCGGGATCACTGGTCAGTCAACGGTTCCCAACCCGTTCGTCTTCTCCGTGCCCGGCCGGGCGGTCTGCGGCCCCGCGGCCGGTGCAGTGTCATTCCGGCTCTCCAGGACGACAGCCGGCTCCAGCGGGGAGGCGAGCTCCTGGCCCTTGCTGCGGGACGCCCAGTCGCGGATTCCGATGACCACCATGACGAAGAAGATCGCGTAGACGATGCCGGAGAAGTACAGCTCGGAATGGATGGCGAGGGGAATTCCAACCAGGTCCACGGCCAGCCAGGCGAACCAGAACTCCACGTACCGGCGGGCCTGGGTGTACATCGCCAGGATCGAGCCGACGAATATCCAGGCGTCTGCGAGGACCATCCACCAAGGAGCACCCGGGTAGAACGACGCCTCGGCCGTCTTGAGCAGTGCGCCGAACGCGAAGGTCCCGGCGACCATGGCGACGAGCAGCACCGAGCGCTCCCGCCACGAAGCCCAGCGGACGTTGATCGTGCCTTCCTTCTCCCTGCTGCGCCGCCAGGTCGCCCAACCCCACGATGCCGATACTATGATCACGACCTGTCGGGCGGCGTTTCCTCCGAGATCGACGTTCAGGCTCGCGATCAACAGGAGTATCGACCCGAGGATCTGCACCGGCCAGGCCGTGAGTGATCTTCGCAGCGCCAGCCAAACGGTGGCGAGCGCCAGGATGTTGCCGAGGAAATCGGACCAGTAGACGGGAAATCCGAAGAAGCTGAACTGCTCATTCAGCCACTGGAATGCACTCATGACTCACACCTTTGTTCGAACGGAGCAAGGCGGGGAGTGGGGGGCTGTGGACCCGGACCGGGCCGGTCAGGACGCGGGGAGTCGGCAGTGCGTGCCGGGTCCGTGTGGAGTGGTACCTCAGTTGGAGACGGTTTTCCCGTAGGCGTCGAGCGCGCCGGTGAGGACGCGGCGCCCGCGGTCGGAGGCGAGCACTGCCTCCGACCGCAGGACGTCCTGCTGGGCGGCGCGTATCAGATCGTCGGGCGACGCGAACTTCACCGTGTCCCGAATCCGTGCCACGAACCACAGTCCGACGCGCTCTCCGTAGAACTCGTCCGATGTGTCGTGGCAGTACACCTCGACGTGTACATCCGTCGTATCGCAGAAGGTCGGGTTCGACCCGATACTGATCGTTCCCTGGTGGACGACGCCGGTCGAGTGGCGTACGACCCAGCCGCTGTAGATCGCGGATGGTGGGACCCGCGAGCCGGGGTCGGCCGCGACGTTCGCGGTGGGGAAGCCGAGCCCATGGCCCCGACCGGCACCGCGCACCACCGCACCCGTGAGGTGCGCGTGGACCGTCAGGGTGTCATCCATGGGGAGTGAGCTCGCGGAACTGGCTGGTGTGGAAGACCAGCGGCTCCACACCGGAGAACAACTCGGCCGTCAGCAACTCCATGAGCACGATCTCGTGATCGCCGCCGTCGTAGGTCGCGCTCACCCGGGCCGTCAGCCAGAGTGCGGCGTCCTCGATCACGACGGCGCCCTCGGGCGTCGCCTTCCACGCGACGCCGTCAAAGCGGTTGACCTCCCGGGACGCCAGGCGTCGACACACCGCACCCTGACCGTGGCTGAGCACACTCAGCCCCAGCACGGGTGCCCCGACGAGGCGCGGCCAGGTGGTCGAGGTGCGGGCCACACTGACCGCGGCCATGGGCGGTTCGAGCGAGATCGAGACGAACGAATTCGCCGCGAACCCGACCGGCTCGTTGCCGCGCAGCGCGCTGATCGCGACGACACCCGTCGGGTAGGCCCCGAACGCCCGTCGCAGCGTCGCCGCGTCCAGCTCCATCGGCGCGGATGCCCCCGGCGGGGTGTGGGCAGACGTGGCCATGGTCTTCGACATCCTCTCGTCGCGCGTTCTGTTCTCAGTGCCTGTACTGCGCGGCGGGGTGGCTGGCCGGCAGCGCGCGGTCGGCTGCTCCGGTGAGCCGCTCACGCAGGCTCTCGCCCTCCGTGTACTCCCCGCGGAAGACTCCACGGGCCCGCAGGATCGGCAGGACCGACTCGACGAAGTCCGTCGTCGAGACGGGCTGGACCGTCGGGGACAGCAGGAATCCATCGAGGTCGGCACCCTCCGCGAGCGCGCAGATCTCATCGGCGATCTCCTCGGCCGTGCCGACGACGGGCCGCGCTCCGACGCCGTGGGTGTGCCAGTCGGCGAGGACGTCGCCGACCGTCTTGTCGGAGAAGCGGGCCACCTGGGTCTGCGACAGCTCGGTGGAGAGATCCGCCATGGGCGTCTCGGGCGCGTAGGACGAGAGGTCGAGCCCGGTGAACATGGCGTAGCTGGCGACGGTCACCTCGGACCGCTGAGCGTCGAGGATCTGCCGATAGCGCCGCTCCGCGTCGGATGTCGTCGCACCCACGACACAGGAGAACGCCGACATCACCTTCACGTCGTCGGCTCGACGGCCCGCCTTGACCGCCTCTTCGCGGATGGACGCGGTGTGTCCGGCGAGCTGCTCGATCGAGCCGCTTCCGACGAACATGCATTCGCCGTGTCGGCCGCCGACCCGGCGACCGGCGGGCGATGCCCCCGCCTGGAACAGAACGGGCGTGCCCTGCGGGGAACGCGCGGTGTTGCCGTACCCCTGCGAGCTGAAGAACGGGCCCTTGTGCGTGACGAGGTGCACCTTGGCGGGGTCGGCGAACCGTCCGTCCTTGTCCTTCTCCAGCGCGTCCGGCTCCCAGGCGCCTTCCCAGTACTTGTAGACGACGTCGAGGAAGTCCTCGGCCATCCGATACCGGTCGTCGTGGTCCACCATGTCCATGCCGAACGCCTTGACCGCGGTGTCTGCGGTGCCGGTCGTCACGATGTTCCAACCGATGCGGCCACCGGAGAGCTGGTCGAACGTGGCCATCCGGCGAGCGAAGGCGTACGGGGGTTCCACCAGGGCGGAGCCCGTCACGACCAGACCCAGGTTGGTCGTCGTGGACAGCAGCGCCGACGCCACGACGATCGGGTCGAGCCGCGGGAGGTCGAGGGACTCCTCCGTGGCTATCGGCGGGCGCGTGCCGTCGATCTCGGACCAGCCCCACGCATCGGCGAGGAAGAGGAAGTCCAGCTTGGCGTCCTCGCAGACCGCGGCGAGCTCCTGCCAGTACTCAAGGGTGTCGAAGAGGTGCCGTCGACTCTCGGGGTGACGCCACGTGGCCGTGCCGCTCGAATTGGCCTGTGCGTTGTCGAACACGCCGATCTTGAGGTTTCTCATGAGTGGTTCTCCGTAGTGCTGGTGGTGGACCCGCGGCGCGTCAGGGAGCAGAGGCGGTACGGGTACGTCGAGCTGGGCCGCGTGCGGCCTGGAGGTGCGTGTGCCGGGGTGGATGGCGGCGTGCGACGCCGATGCGTACGGCGCGTTCGACCGCGACCCGACGGTGGGTGTCGCGTCCGAGCGCGTCCGCGAGGGCCGCGGAGGGTGTCGTCGGCACCCACGGTGCGTTCACACCCCTTGGCGGAGCAGGGGTCATGCGTGGTGTTGGCGCTGTGTGCGCCTAATTCGGGGCGGCTCGTCCGCCCCGATCGTCACCGTGACGGCGCGACGATTTCAGACAGATCTCGCGCGTCATCGGCGGCGGGAGCCGGTTGGGGCCGCGTAACTGAAGCGGGTTTCCCGAGTTCGCCGAGGATGCGGGTACGGACCTGGAGGTGGAGACCGGCGGCCGGTACCCGCGAGCCGATCGGGCGAGCGGGGCGGGTCCGGGGAGCCTGCTCTGTTCAGGGGTCCCGTCAGGTCGCGGCAGGTCCTTGACGGTCAGGACGAAGTCCCGGTTCACCGAACCGACGACACTGGTATGCGACATGCGAGCTCCTTGGGAGATCGATTTCCGACATGCTGTACCAGCGCACCCGTGGCGTCAAGTAGCCTCGTGCTGCCCAGCCGCCCCGCCACCGTGGCGCAGGCCCACTGACGGAGAAGGACACCTACGTGACAGCGCCCCGACTGATCGACGTGGCCAACGCCGCCGGCGTCTCCCGCGCGACGGCATCACGTGTTCTCGCCGGCACACAACGAAACGTCGATCCCGACCTCGCGCGCCGCGTCGAAGAGGCCGCGGAGCGGCTTGACTATCAGCCCAACCACTCGGCCCGAGCGCTGCGCACCGGCGCGACCGGCACCATCGGTGTCATCGTTCCCACGCTCGCCAACCCGTATTTCGTCCAACTCGCCGATGCCATCGCGCAGCATGTGCGCGCTGTCGGCGGCGCGCTCGTGGTCTCCGACGCGGCGAACGACACCGCGATCGAGGCCGAGCAGATCGACACCCTGCTCGGTGGCCGGGTGGACGGCCTGTTCGTCATCCCCGTATCCGCCAGCGCCTCAGGGCCCGCCATCCGTGAGGCCGCCCGGCGCCGCCCCGTCGTCCTCTTCGACCGATGGGCCAGAGGGTCCGGCACCGTCGCTGTCACCCTCGACAACGTGTCCGCGGTGAAGCTTCTCGTCGATCACCTGGAGGAGATAGGAAGGCGCCGCATCGCCCTCGTCGCCGATCAGACCTCGTCCTCGGGGGCCGAACGGCTGGCGGCCTTCACCAAGTTGCAAGGGTCCGGAGCCACCACCATCCTTCTGCCCGATTTCACCACCGACGCAGGGCGAACGGCAGCGCGCCGCATCATCGAGCAGCGCGACCGGATCGACGCGGTCGTCTGTGGAGCGGACGTCCTCGCGGTGGGGCTCGTGAGCACGCTGCACCGTTCATCGGTGGCGGTGCCCCGGCAGATCGCCGTCACTGGATTCGACGACACCGAGATGCTCAAGTTGCTCGACCCGCCCATCACGTCCATCCGTCACCCGCTGTCCGTCATGGCCGAACGCGGACTGACGCTGCTTCAGGCGCCCGGCGGTGAACGAACCGAACGGGTTGAGAGGTTTCCCCCTCAGCTCGTCGTTCGTGCCTCCACGAGCGAACTCTGACGAATCGTCATATCGCTGGGGCGCGACATCACTTCGACCTCTCCCTGCCGGGCCGGGCGGGCTGCCCACCGTCAGCGTTGTTCTCCGGGAGAACGCGGGACGGGAGACGTTCGGGCGGAGGGAAGGCGGCCCAGCGACCTGGTCCGGCCGTGCGGTGTGAACTGACAGCATGGACTCATGGACGATGCAGTGGACTTCGGTGATTTCCGCGTTCGCCGCGCGAGTGCGTCGGAGTCGGACGCGCTGATGCGGATCGACGCGGTCGCGCTCGAAGGTGACGTCGCGCGACAGGAGCGCATCCGAAGGTGGTGCCGGCAGGGCCTGGCGGTCGTGGCGGAGGACGCGTCTGGCCTGCTTGGTTACTGCGTGGTTGAGTACACGTTCTTCGAGCAGGGCTTCGTTTCCATGCTGATGGTTGCCCCATCGGCCCGCAGCAGAGGTATTGGTCGTCAGTTGCTGGACGCGGTGGCGACCTCGTGCACGACTCCGAAGCTGTTCACCTCGACCAATGTCTCCAATCAGCCGATGCAGCGGTTGCTCCACCGGGCTGGCTGGAGCCCGGTCGGCCTTCTTCACGGCCTCGATGAGGGCGACCCGGAACTGTTCTACCTCTGGCGACCACGGAGCGGGCGGACGCACCCGTGATCGGAAGCGCGGTTCCCGTACTGACAGCACGGTGACAACCAGCCACATCGACGTCCCACCCGCACCCCTTCATCGGCTGGTCAAGGTGGTCTCCTGATCCTCAGCCGCCCCGTTCATTGGAAGACTGGACCGCGGGTTTCATGGCGGAACGTCCGACGTCGTCAGCCGCAGCGAGCGAGCGGTGACCGTGCGTGAGCGGGTGGAACGGTTGGCTGGTGCTGCAGGTTCGTGACGCCCCCCGGGCGGCGGTGCAGCCTGCTGGACAGTCTGAGGGAATGACACCGATCCGAGACAGCCGCCGCCCGACTCTTCGTGAGACTGAAGGAGAACGTGCAGGTCACAGCGTCGGCGCTGACTCCGAAGGCGAGAACCTACATCGTTGTGGGATCCGAGGGCCCGGCCGACGCCGGGGCGGCGACAAGATTGGTGTGTGGGGCCGGCGGAATCGGGTAACGTCTTTGTCATGTTCTTCCAGACGCCGATTTACGAGTGAGAGCGTGATGGGCCCCTGCTGACGTCCTTCGACGTCGCCGCCCGTCCCCCACCGATAGATCCGTAGATCACTTCACATCATTACTCGGGAGAACTCGTGACCGTGAGCAAGAACATCAACAACCCCGTGGGCATGGGCGGCGGCCAGCGCAAGAAGCTGTCCCGCGCCGAACGGCAGAACAACGGTCCGCACCGCAACCTCGACCGCCAGGGTGCAGCCGACCAGAAGGCGGAGCTGGTGCGCAAGATGCGCGAGAAGGCAGGCGCATCTGAGGGCGCCGCGCAAGCGGGCGACGACACCGCACAGAGCTGACGCACCGCCGCCGCAGGGCGGCATCGCACGGAGCAGGGCCCGGACCGCGACGCGCGGACCGGGCCCTGCCGCCGTACCGGGCACAGCCGGACCACGCTCTCATCTCTGCTGAGCGATCGTTGTTGCTTCGGGCTGCTGGGCGCCGCAGTGCCGCACCATACCGACGCGACCCGGGCCCCACTCGTACCCCTTCCTCCGTGGTGCACCCGACGGCGGCCGGACAGCCCCTGCCGGGCGCTGCGGTGCCGTGCCATGTCGGCCGGTCATGACCATTCCGCCGAAAGCCCCCCCGCCGGTGGATCGGGAAGCGGGCCGGGCCGACGTCATCGTGGGGCGGCTGATCCCACCGGCCGCCGCGGAACACGCCTCATCAGGAGTCGGTACGGGTCATCGCCGGCGCGCCCGGCCCCGCGCCGGGACGGGCATCGCCCCCCGCCCCCCGCCCCTGGAGCCCTCTCACTCCTGCCCTGCCGGCCGCGCCGCGTACCGGGGCGGCCGGGCTGACGGCCGGCCGAATCCCTGACGCATACCCAAATGGTTATGGGAGAAGCTCCAAAGAGCATTAGACAGGTATACCTCCCCGGCGCCATGCTCCTGAACAGTTGGCCGACGGCGAAACGCGGCCTCCTGACACAGGACGCGAGGGTGAGGGGCGAGCCATGAGAGCGGCGCACTACATAGGCGGGGCATTCCTGCCGGACGACGCCACCACCACGATGTTCCCGCTGGTCGACCCGGTGGACGGGACCACCGTGGGCCAGGTCCCCGAAGCGGACCGGGAGACCGTCGACGCCGCGGTCCGCGCGGCCCGCGCAGCCCTGGAAGGTGCCTGGGGCGCGACGGGCCCCGAAGAGCGGGCCATCGCGCTGCACCGCATCGCCGACACCATCCAGGCCCGCTTCGACGCCTTCGTGGACGCCGAGGTGAGCGACACCGGCAAGCCCCGCGAACTGGCCGCCACCGTCGACATCCCCCGCGCCATCGGAAATTTCCGCGCCTTCGCCGACCTCCTCCGGGCCCGCCCCGAACACTCCTGGTCCACCGCCGTCCCCGGCTGGAGCACCGGCACCGGTCAGGCACTCAACTACACCGTGCGCCGCCCGCTCGGGGTCGTCGCGGTCGTCTCCCCGTGGAACCTCCCGCTGCTGCTGCTCACCTGGAAGGTCGCCCCCGCCCTCGCGGCGGGCAACGCCGTGATCGCCAAACCGTCCGAGGAGACCCCCTCCACCGCGACCCTGCTCGCCGAGGCGATCGACGCGGCCGGACTGCCTGGCGGCGCCTTCAACCTCGTACACGGCCACGGCACCGACGCGGCGGGCGCGTTCCTCACCTCCCATCCCGGTGTGGACGCCATCGCCTTCACCGGGGAGTCCGCCACCGGCTCCGCCATCATGCGCGAGGCGGCCGGCCACCTCACCCCCGTCTCGTTCGAGCTGGGCGGCAAGAATCCGGCCCTGGTCTTCGCTGACGCCGATCTCGACGCCGCGATCGAGGGCACCGTACGGTCCGCCTTCACCCACTCCGGGCAGATCTGCCTCTGCACCGAACGCGTCTATGTGGAGCGTTCCCGGTACGAGGAGTTCGTGACCCGCATCGGCGCCCGCGCCCGGGAACTCACCGACTACGGCCCGATGATCTCCGCGGCCCACCGCGACAAGGTCCTCTCCTACTACCGGCTGGCCGTCGAGGAGGGCGCCACGGTCGTCGCCGGAGGCGGCGTCCCGCACTTCGGCGACCGCCGGGACCAGGGCTTCCACGTCGAACCGACCGTCCTGACCGGACTGCCGCAGCACGCCAGGACCGTCCAGGAGGAGATCTTCGGACCGGTCTGCCACATCGCCCCCTTCGACACCGAGGAGGAGGCGGTACGGCTCGCCAACGACAGCCGCTACGGCCTCGCCGCCACCGTCTGGACCCGCGACCTCTCCCGCGCCCACCGGGTCGCCCCGCGCATCGACGCCGGAATCGTCTGGGTCAACTGCTGGAACCTGCGCGATCTGCGCACCCCGTTCGGCGGTGCCAAGGACTCCGGCATCGGCCGTGAGGGCGGCACCTGGTCGCTGGACTTCTTCTCCGAGCCCGTCAACATCTGCGTCCAGGTCTGAGGAACCGTCCATGAATAAGAACGCCACCACCACCGAACCCCCCGGGCCCGGCACCGCCGGCATCCGGGCCGCCGCCGACCGGCTCCTGCGCGCCCACACGGAGGGCAGTCCCTGCGCCCCCGTACGGGACCTGGTCACCGACGCCGCATCCGCCTACGCCGTGCAGGACCTGCTCACCGAGCACTGGCTCGACCAGGGACGCCGCCTCACCGGCCGCAAGATCGGCCTGACCTCGGCGGCGGTCCAGACCCAGCTCGGCGTCGACGCACCCGATTTCGGCATGCTGTACGCCGATATGGCGATCCCCGACGGCGCCGAGATCCCGGTCGGAGCGGTCCAACAGCCCCGCGCCGAGGCCGAGGTCGCCCTCGTCCTCGAAGCCGACCTCGACCGGGACCGGCACACCATCGCCGACCTGCTGCGCGCCACCGCGTTCGCGCTCCCTGCCATCGAGATCTGCGGCAGCCGCGTCCAGGACTGGGACATCACCCTCGCCGACACCGTCGCGGACAACGCCTCCAGTGGTCTGTACGTCCTCGGCAACCGGCCCGTAACACTGGATCGGCTCGACCTGCGCCTGGCCGGAATGGTCCTGGAGCGGCGTGGTGACCAGGTGTCGACGGGAACCGGAGCAGCCTGTCTGGGCCACCCCCTGAACGCCGCGCTCTGGCTCGCCGACGCGATGGTACGGGTGGGACGCCCGCTACGGGCCGGGGACACCGTACTGACCGGTGCGCTCGGACCGATGATCCCCGTCGCCCCCGGCGACGTACTGGAAGCGCGGATCGACGGACTCGGCGACGTACGGGTCGCGTTCGCCGCTGAGACCGGCCGGGGGGCCTGATATGGACATCGCCCGGCTCGCCGAGCTCGCCGAGATCCTGGACACCGCGGCCCGCGAGGGCCGCACCGTGGACCGGCCCACCGACTCCATCGCCCTCACCCTGCCCGACGCCTACGCGGTGCAGCGCGCCGTCATCGAACGCCGGCTGGCCCGCGGCGAGGTGTCCACCGGCGTCAAGATGGGCTTCACCAGCCGCGCCAAAATGGTGCAGATGGGGGTCGACGACGTCATCTGGGGCCTGCTCACCGACGCCATGCGGGTCGAGGACGGCGCCGTGCTCGACCTCGGCGGACTCATCCACCCCCGTATCGAACCGGAGATCGCCTTCGTCGTCGGACGCCCGCTCGCCGGCCCGGTCACCCCGGCCGAGGCCGCCCGCTCGGTCGCCGGGGTCGCCGTCGCGTACGAGGTGCTGGACTCCCGGTACGAGGGCTTCCGGTTCACCCTCCCGGATGTGATCGCCGACAACGCCTCCGCCGCGCGCTACGCCTGCGGCCCCTGGCAGCCGGCCGGCGGCCATGACCTCGGCAATATCGGCCTGGTCGTGGAGGTCGACGGCAGGGTCGTCGCCACCGGCTCCTCCGCGGCGATCCTCGGCCACCCCCTGCGCGCCCTGGCCGCGGCCGCGCGACTGGCGGGCGAGGCCGGGCGCTCCCTGGAGCCGGGCCAGACGGTGCTGGCGGGCGCCGCGACCGCCGCCCTGCCGCTGCCGCGCGGTGCGCATGTCCGTGTCGTCGCCGCGGGACTCGGCCGGGTCGAGGTGACCACCCGATGAACCCGAACCGCCGCACGCCGGACGGCCCCACGCCTGACGGCCCCGCCCCGGACCGCCCCACGCCTGACGGCCCGGCCGGAGCCGCACCCGCGGCCCTGCTCGTCGAGGGCAAGGCCCGCCCCCGTGGCCGCTTCCCACATCTGCGACGCGCCGGAGACCTCGTCTTTGTCTCCGGCACCAGCTCCCGCCGCCCCGACGGCACCTTCGTCGGTGCGAGCGCCGACGCCACCGGCACCACCAGTCTCGACATCCGGGACCAGACCCGGGCCGTCATCGAGAACATCAGCGATCTGCTGGCGGCGGCCGGCGGTTCGCTGGCCGACCTCGTCAACATCTCCGCCTTCCTCGTGAACATGAACGACTTCGGCGGCTACAACGAGGTCTATGCCGAGTACTTCGACGAAACGGGCCCCGCCCGCACCACCGTCGCCGTCCACCAGCTCCCGCACCCGCATCTGCTCATCGAGATCTCCTGCGTCGCCCACATCCCGGTCACCGCACCGGCCGGAAGCCGATCGGCCACCGTCACCCACCCCTGATCAGGAGCACGGCACCATGACCCTGCCGAAGCTGTCCCACGGCACCCCCTTCAATTTCACCCGCTGGATCGACGAACACCAGGACCTGCTCAAACCCCCGGTCGGCAACATCCAGATCTGGCGCGACAGCGATCTGATGGTCACCGTCGTCGGCGGCCCCAACCAGCGCACCGACTTCCACGACGATCCCACCGAGGAGTTCTTCTACCAGCTCCGCGGCAACATGGTGCTGCGCATCATGGAGGAGGAGGGCCGACCGCCCACCGACCTCCAGATCAACGAGGGCGACGTCTTCCTGCTCCCGCCCCATGTACGGCACTCCCCGCAGCGCCCCGAGCCCGGCTCCATCGGCCTCGTCGTCGAGTTCACCCGTCCGCCCGGACTGCTGGACGCCGTCGAGTGGTACTGCACCGACTGTCACCACCTGGTCCACCGGTCCGAGCTGCGACTCACCTCCATCGTCGACGATCTGCCTCCGGTCTTCGACGCCTTCTACGACGGTGACCGCACCTGCCCCCACTGCGGCGCCGTACACCCGGGCCGCGACTGGCCCGACGAGCTGCGCCCCGTCACGCAGCCCCGTTCCTGACCACACCCCCGGAGTTCGCCTTGTCTGTCATCGATGTCCATGCGCATGTCTTCCCGCGCATATCGGAATCCGAGAGCCGCATCCTGCGAGGTGCCGGCGAGCCCTGGCTGCGTGTCCACCCGGGCACCTCGGGCGCCGGCGTGATGATGAGCGGCACCGAGGAGTACCGGCCGGTCACCGCCGCCCTGTGGGACCCCGAGCGGCGACTCGCCGAGATGGACGCACTCGGCATCGATGTGCAGGCCATCTCCTCCACACCGCTGATGTTCGGATACGGGGCCGAGCCGGATCGCGCCGCCGAATGGTGCGAGCTGGTCAACGACCGCATCCTCGACTACTGCGCCCAGGATCCGGAGCGGCTGCTCCCGCTCTGTCAGGTGCCGCTCCAGGACACCCGCCTGGCCTGCGACATGGTCTCCCGGGCCGCCGCCGCGGGCCACCGGGGCGTCCACATCGGCAACCACATCGGCGAACGGACCCTCGCCGACGACGACTTCGTCGCCTTCCTCGCCCACTGCGCGGCGGAGAACGTCCCGGTGCTGGTCCACCCCTGGGACATGCTCGGCGACGGTCGGATGGACCGGAACATGCTGCGCTGGCTCGTCGGTATGCCCGCCGAGACCCAGCTCTCCATCCTCGGCCTCGCCCTCTCGGGGGCGTTCGAGCGGCTCCCCGAATCGCTGAAGCTCTGCTTCTGCCACGGCGGCGGGAGCTTCGCCTATCTCCTGGGCCGCGCCGACAACGCCTGGCACAACCGCGACATCGTACGGGCCGACTCCCCGAAGCCCCCGTCCGCGTACGCCCGCCGCTTCTACGTCGACACGGCGGTCTTCGACCCCCGCGCGCTACGGCTGCTGGTGGATGTGATGGGCCCGGACCGGGTCATGCTCGGCACGGACTTCCCCTTCCCGCTGGGCGAACAGCGGCCCGGCACCGTCGTACGCGACTGCCCGGGACTGACCGATGCCGAACAGGCGATGATCCTCGGCTCCAACGCGGCCGCGTTCTTCGCCGTCCCGACGGGAGGCAGTGATGTCTGAGCGACCCAGGCGCACCAAGGTGGCCGTCATCGGCTCCGGGAACATCGGCACCGATCTCATGATCAAGGTGCTGCGGTTGTCGGAACGGCTGGAGATGGCCGCGATGGCGGGGATCGACGAGGCGTCCGACGGGCTCGCCCGCGCCCGCAGGCTCGGCGTGCCCACCACCCACGAGGGGGTCGAGGGGCTGGTGGCCATGGACTGCTTCCCCGACATCGAGATCGTCTTCGATGCGACATCGGCCGGAGCCCACCGCCATCACGCCACCGTGCTCGCCGCGCACGGCAAGCGGCTCATCGACCTCACACCCGCCGCGCTCGGCCCCTACGTCGTACCGCCGGTCAATCTCGAACAGCATCTGTCGGCCCCCGACGTCAACATGGTCACCTGCGGCGGACAGGCCACCGTGCCGGTCGTCGCCGCGGTGTCCCGGGTCACCCCGGTCCGGTACGCGGAGATCGTCGCCTCCATCGCGTCGAAGTCCGCCGGACCCGGCACCCGCGCCAACATCGACGAGTTCACCGAGACGACCGCGCGCGCCCTGGAAGAGGTGGGCGGCGCGGCCCGCGGAAAAGCGATCATCGTGCTGAACCCCGCCGAGCCGGCGCTCGTCATGCGGGACACCGTCTACTGCGTCGTCGGCGAGTGCGACCAGGACGCGGTGCGCGCCTCGGTGCGGACGATGGTCGCGGAGGTCGCCGCCTATGTGCCGGGCTACCGGCTCAAGCAGGAGGTGCAGATCCGGCCGATCGAACCGGACGACCCGCTCGCGCCGCTCACCGACGGACCCGGTCATCTCGTCTCCGTCTATCTGGAGGTGGAGGGCGCCGCCCACTACCTGCCCTCCTACGCGGGCAACCTCGACATCATGACCTCCGCCGCACTGCGGGTCGCGGAAAGGCTGGCCTCCCGATGACAGATTCCCCGACACCGTCCCGGCTCTACATCCAGGACGTGACCCTGCGCGACGGTATGCACGCCGTCCGGCACCGCTACACCGTCGACCAGGTCCGCACCATCGCCGCCGCCCTCGACGCGGCGGGTGTCGACGCCATCGAGATCGCCCATGGAGACGGCCTCGCGGGCTCCAGCGTCAACTACGGCGCCGGAGCACACACCGACGACGAGTGGATCGCGGCCGCGGCCGAGGTCGTCACCCGCGCCCGGCTCACCACCCTGCTGCTGCCCGGCATCGGCACGCTGGCCGACCTGCGCCGTGCCCACGGTCTCGGCGTCCGCTCGGTCCGGGTGGCCACCCACTGCACCGAGGCCGACATCGCCGCCCAGCACATCGCGGCCGCCCGTGAGCTGGGCATGGACGTCGCCGGATTCCTGATGATGTCCCATCTGGCCGAACCCGCCGAACTCGCCCGCCAGGCCGCGCTGATGGAGTCCTACGGCGCGCACTGCGTCTATGTCACCGACTCCGGCGGCCGGCTCACCATGGACGGCGTCCGCGACCGGGTGCGCGCCTACCGCGACGTCCTGGCCCCGGAGACCGGGATCGGCATCCACGCCCATCACAACCTCGGCCTGGGCGTCGCCAACTCGGTGGTGGCCGTGGAGAACGGCGCGCACCGGGTGGACGCCTCACTCGCGGGACAGGGCGCGGGCGCGGGGAACTGCCCCCTGGAGGCTTTCATCGCGGTCGCCGATCTGTCGGGCTGGGACCACGGCAGCGATGTGTTCCGGCTCATGGACGCCGCCGACGACATCGTCCGCCCCCTCCAGGACCGGCCGGTCCGCGTCGACCGCGAGACCCTCAGCCTCGGCTATGCCGGTGTCTACTCCAGCTTCCTGCGCCACGCCGAGGACGCGGCCCGCCGATACGGCCTGGACACCAGGCAGATCCTCCTCGAAGCGGGCAGGAGAGGGATGGTCGGCGGACAGGAGGACATGATCGTGGACATCGCGCTGGACCTCGCGCGGGCATGATTTTCCCGCAGGAGCCGGCACCACTCCCGCGGCCGGGCGACTCCCTCGCCCGGCCCGACGGCCGCCTGTCCACGGCGCCGTTCCTGCCGCTGCCGCGCAGGTGTCGTGCACGGCGCTCGCGCGCGGAAACGGGCGTGGTGAACGGCGCCGCGCCCCACCTTCACCCATGAACAGCCCGGGCGGGGGCGGGCGAAGCGGCTGTGCGGACCGCATGCCACGAGTCCGCTGCCCTCGACCGGATCCGTCGCCGTGTCGAACACTTCCTCGCACGCGAACGGCAACCACCCCGACCGTGCGACACCCTCCGTCCGGGTGACACCCCCCGGCGGGGGCGTCACCGTGACGCTGTCAGGACGACGCCTCGCGCACTGTCACCCGGGACGCCCCCGACCGGCAGCAGCGGCGCGCCCGCCCCCCGCCGCCCCGCTGCACGCCGTTCATCCCGCGGCGGAGCCCGGCTCCCCGTACTCGGGTTACGGACTGGGGCGTTCGATTCCCCCGAGCCTGGCTGACGAGCCGAGACCGAAGGGGAGCCGACCCTCCCGGCACCTGCCGCCCGGTACCGGGGATCGGGCCGGATGCGCCCACCGGTCGGCACGGCCGGCCGGAACGCTCAGGCCCGGATCCACGGTCAGGCTCCCGCGGCGGGCGGCCGGGGACGGAGCCGCCCCCCGCCGGTCCGAGGGGGTGAGGTGGCCGGTACGGCTGGTGGAGGTGAATGTCCCCCGTATCGTGTCGGGTACGGCGTGTCGCGCGTTCGCGCCGTCCGTTCCGGTGCAGCGTGTTGCGCCCGGGGTGGATGGACGGCGTGGTGGGTGAGGTATGCCGCAAGTCCGGCTGCCGCAGCGCGGATGACGCCGGCCTGCTCGCTCCCGTTCGTACGTCGGGCCGTCGTGGGCCGGGCGTGCCGGTGGCGAGCCCATCAGAAGGGGGCGGTTCGGTGACGGCGTGGATGGACCGGCTGGGAGGAAGCTCGCATGGCGGGCCGTAGCGCGGCTGCCGAGGCCGCACGGCCCACCGGCCGTCGGCGGCGTGGGCGTTCACTGCTGGACGTGCGCAGTGTGGTCGGGCAGATGTTCGTGCTGCAACTGGTCGTCGTGCTCCTCCTGACAGCGGGAGCGGTGGTCCTCATTCTGGTGACGGCCCGCCAGGAGAGCACGCGTGACGGTGCCAGTACGTCACTGGCGGTGGCCCAGGGCTTCGCCAGCGCGCCCGGCACCGCGGCGGCTGTGGACTCCCCGAACCCCACCAGAGCGCTCCAGTCGCGCGCCGAGGAGGCCCGCAAGGGGGCCGGCGTGGACTATGTGGTGGTCCTGAACCGGGCGGGCATCCGCCTGACCCACCCCCTGGCGAACCGGATCGGCAAACGCACCTCCACCGATATGGTCCCCCTGCTGGCGGGGGAGACGGTCGTGGAGGAGCGCGAGGGCACGCTCGGCCCGCAGATCCGGGCCTACGTCCCCCTTCGCCGGCCGGACGGCACGGTCGTCGGCGCCGTCGGCTCAGGAGTGACGATCGACCGGATCCATTCGGCCGCCGCCGCGAAACTGCCCACCGTCCTCGGGGCCGGTGCCGGGGCGCTCGCCCTGTTCTCGGCCGGGGCCGCCCTGCTGAGCCGCCGACTGCTGCGCCAGACGCACGGCCTCGGGCCGACCGAGATCACACGGCTGTACGAGCATCACGACACGGTGCTCCACGCGGTACGCGAAGGCGTGGTGATCCTGGACGGCCGGGGGCGGCTGATGCTCGCCAACGACGAGGCGAACCGACTCCTCGGCCTGCCACCCGACGCCCAGGGCCGCGCGGTTTCCGATCTCGGCCTGCCACCCGCCACCGTCGATCTCCTGGAGTCGGAACGGGAGGTCACGGACGGCGTCCACCGGACCGGGAGCCGGATTCTCGCCGTCAACCAGCGGCCCACGGGTGCCTTCGGCGGGCGCGTCATCACCCTGCGGGACACGACCGAGCTGTTGGCCCTGTCCAGGGCCGCGGAGGTCACTCGCCAGCGTCTGAAGGTGCTGTACGACGCCAGCCTCGACATCGGCACCACCCTGGAGGTGCCGCGCACCGCCCGGGAGCTGGCCCGGACCGTGGTGCCCGACTTCGCCGACTACGCCACCGTCGACCTGGTGGAACCCGTGCTCCACGGTGACGAGGTGCACGGCACGGAACGCGACCTGCGGCGGGTGGCGGTCGTCGGCGTGGACGACGCGGCCCCCCTCTACGGTGAGGGCGAACTGATCCGCCTCGCCCCCGCCACCCCGCAGGCCAGAGGACTGGACCTGGGACATTCCGTGCTCGAACCCCGGCTGGCCGACGCCCCCGCGTGGCAGGCGCAGGACCCCGAGCGGGCTCGGGCGATCGTCGCCTTCGGCATTCACTCGCTGATCACCGCACCGCTGAAGGCCCGGGGCGTGGTCCTCGGCGTCGCCAGCTTCTGGCGATCGAACAAACCCGAGCCGTTCGACGCCGAGGACCTGGCGCTGGCGGGAGAAGTGGTGGCCCGCGCCGCGGTCTGCCTCGACAACGCCCGCCGCTACACCCATGAGCACTCCACCGCCGTCGCGCTCCAACGCAGCCTCATGCCGCGCTACCTCCCCGCCCAGGACGCGCTGGAGACCGCCTACCGCTATCTGCCCGCCCACGCGGGCGTCGGCGGCGACTGGTTCGACATCATCCCGCTGCCCGGCGCCCGTGTCGCCCTGGTGGCCGGCGACGTCGTCGGCCACGGTCTGCACGCGGCGGCCACCATGGGACGGCTGCGGACCGCGGTCCACAACTTCTCCGCGCTCGACCTACCACTCGACGAACTCCTCACCCACCTCGATGAACTCGTCGCACGCATGGACCAGGAACAGATCCCGGCAACCGGCCCACAAGGGGGCGTCGGCGTCACCGGCGCGACCTGTCTCTACGCCGTCTACGACTCCACCACCGGACGCTGCGCCATGGCCCGCGCCGGGCACCCCCCGTTGGTGGTCGCGCACCCGGACGGCACCGTACACGTCCCTCCGGGCCCCGTCTCACCCCCTCTGGGGACCGCCAGCGGCCTGCCCGTGGAGATCACCGACTTCGCGGTGCCCGAGGGCTCACGCCTCATCCTCTACACCGACGGACTCATCGAGGACCGGCACCGTGACATCGACGCCGGACTCGCCCTTCTCACTGACACCTTGCGGGAAGCGCCGGACCAGAGCCCCGAGGACACCTGCGAGACGATCCTGACCGCACTCCTCCCCGAACAGCCCCGCGACGACATCGCTCTCCTGGTGGCCCGGACCCGCCGTCTGACCGCGGACCGGAGCGCCGCCTGGGACGTGCCGTCCGACCCCGCCGCCGTCGCCGTCATCCGCGCACAGTGCGCACGGCAACTCGACGCCTGGGGCCTGACCGACCTCGGCTTCACCACCGAACTCATCCTCAGTGAACTCATCACCAACGCCGTGCGCTACGCCGCCCAGCCCATCCATGTCCGTCTCATCCACGACCACGCACTGATCTGCGAGGTGTCCGACGGCAGCAGCACCGCGCCCCACCTCCGGCGGGCCGCCACCACCGACGAGGGCGGCCGCGGACTGTTCCTCGTCGCCCAACTCGCCGACCGGTGGGGCACCCGCTACACCCCCCGCGGCAAAGTCATCTGGACCGAACAGTCCCTCCACTCCGAAGGCCCGCGAACCGGTGCCGACCCCACCGACGCACTCCTGGACCAGTGGGACCTCGACTAGTGAAGACCAGGGGCGGCCCCTGACGACACACCGTGTCCCACCACCACGACGGTGGGACACGGTACGGCGGACGGCACGACGCCCCCGCGCGCCGTACGGTCCGCCCGAGGGGCAGGAACCGCTGCCCCCGTGCCCACCCATCACGGGGTGAACGCGGCGGATTAATGAGGTGAGCGGGGATGGGCCGGTTCGCCACACTGGCCCGATGCGACCCGATGAAGAACAGCCGTTGACGGGCGGCAACGTCAGCGACGGCGTCGTCCGGATCGGCGATACCGTGCGCCGCCCGACCGGCCCCTGGACTCCCGCGGTACACGCCCTCCTCACCCATCTGCACGAGGTGGGATTCAACGCGGCCCCCCGTCCGCTGGGCATCGACGACCAGGGCCGCGAGGTCCTGACCTTCATACCGGGGCAGGTGGTCTGGCCCGACCGGTTCGCACTGCTGGAACCCGCTCGGCGACTGGCTCGCACGGCACGGCTGATCCGGGAGTTCCACGATGCCGTCCGGGACTTCACGCCACCACCCCACGCACGCTGGCGGGAGTTGATCCCCGCCGAGGGCGGCGACATCATCGCCCACCACGATCTGGCTCCGTGGAACCTCGTGGTCGGGGACGCGGACCAGTGGGCCTTCATCGACTGGGACACCGCCGGCCCCGGCTCCCGGCTGTGGGACATCGCGTACGCGATTCACGGGTTCGTCCCGCTCTCCGCGCATCCCGACTGGCAACGCCCGGACGCGCCGGACCGACTGCGCGGCTTCGTCGACGCCTACGGCCTCGACGAAGCCGAACGTCGCCGGCTGGTCCCGCTGCTGGGGCGGCGCACGCGTTCCATGCACGACTTCCTGCGCGACCAGGCCGCCCGGGGTGTGCAGCCCTGGACGAGGCTGTGGGCCGAAGGACACGGCGATTCCTGGCGAACCGACGCCGAGTACATCGAAGAGCGGGAGGACCAGTGGTCGCACGCCCTGCTCGCGGGCTGAGTACGTCCGCGCGCGTGCTCGGTCATCAGCTGCTACCGCGAGGTGGAGGCATTGTTCAGGACCTGTGTCCATTGCTCTCTGGTGACACGCCATCTCACCGTGTAGCGTCGCTGCCAGATGTCGTGGTTCGCAGTGCCTGCCCGCGCTCCGGCGCGGGCGTCTTGCTGTGCCGTGCTGGACCAAGGCGATCACCTCCGGAGCCGCGTGGTGCGGATCCGATAGCGAACTGAGAGGCAGTGGCATGGCCAGCGGAACCGTGAAGTGGTTCAACTCCGAAAAGGGCTTCGGCTTCATCGAGCAGGAAGGTGGCGGACCGGACGTCTTCGCCCACTACTCCGCCATCAACTCCTCCGGCTACCGCGAGTTGAACGAGGGGCAGAAGGTCACCTTCGACATCACCCAGGGCCAGAAGGGCCCGCAGGCGGAGAACATCACCCCCGCCTGACCCCTGGACGCGTGTCGCTGAGCCCCCGAAGCGCTCTTCGGGGGCTCAGCGCGCTCAGGTCGTGTCCGTCTGCCGTGCTCTGACACGCACGCTCTCTAGGGCCTGCGGTGCACGGAGACCGCGTACTCCCCGTCGTCGTACGGGGCTCGGGACCAGGTCGCGTACCTCGCCTCAAGGACGAGTCCCGCCGCCCGGCAGTGCGCGTCGTAGGCGTCCAGTCCATAGCCGCGGTCCAGCGAGAACCCCGCGATGAGGTGGCCCGTCGGTCGGACGTGGCGTGCCACTCCGGCCACCAGGGCCGGTTCGGTCCCCGCCGGGGTGAACAGCGGGACGTTGCCCGCCATCACCACGACATCGAACGACCTGCCCAGGTCGAGGCCGGCCAGGTCGTGCTGGTGCCAGTGGATCTCCGGGGCCCGGCGCCGGGCCGTGGCGAGCATCGACGCGTCGACGTCCACGCCCACCACGGCGATTCCATGACGGGCGAGCTCCACCGCCACCCGGCCGGTGCCGCAGCCCGCGTCGAGGACGGTGCCGGGGGTGAAGGAGCGCACCAGCGCGGCCTCACCGTGGACATCCGCTCCGTCGGCGGCGATCTGGTCGAACCGGGCCTGGTACTCGTCACCGTTCCACGTCATGCGGTCACCTTGGCACATGCGCCGCTCCGCCAGGCCGGTCGGCCTTATCCGGCTCGCCCAGGTGCGGGGGGATCCGGCGATGGATGTCCGCCAGCAGGTTCACCATGGCCGTGCGGAAGATCTCGGCCCGGTGGTCGCCGAGGAATGAGGCGTGCCCGAACACCTCCAGTACGACGAGGCCGTGCAACTGTCCCCACGCGCTCAGCAGGAGAGCGGTCGCCGGCGGCGGCAGCTCTCCCAGACCACTCAGGGGCAGCCCCTCCAGATGGGCCCGGAGCGCGGGCGAGAGCGCGGGGGTGTCGGCCGCGGCGAGTTGCGCCGGGGTGAACCCGTCGAACAACTCGCGCTGGAGGATCGCGCTCATCCGGCGCACCGCCTGGGTGGTCGGGCCTTCGACGGGCGCCGCGTAGCCCCGCAGCGGCGTCCCGTAGAGGAGTTGGAAGCGCTCGGGGTGGGCGATGGCCCATCGGCGGTAGCCCTCGGTCGCGGCCACCAGTCGCGGCACGGCCGAGTCGTCCGCCGCGGTGTCGACGGCATCCTGCACGCCATCGGCCAAGTCGGAGTACGCCTTGGTGACGAGCGCCGTGACGAGGGCTT
The DNA here is from genome assembly GCF_044333555.1 of Streptomyces sp. NPDC020965. NCBI lineage: Bacteria > Bacillati > Actinomycetota > Actinomycetes > Kitasatosporales > Streptomycetaceae > Streptomyces > Streptomyces sp. NPDC020965. The sequence goes on along the minus strand of NZ_JBIRRE010000017.1, from coordinate 11,816 downwards.
CCCGGCTCGGGAAGTAGTGGTACAGCGCCTGCACGGTCATTCCCAGCGCGCGGGCGACCGCGCGCAGGGACAGGGCGGCGGGCCCGTGCTGGTCGATATGGCGCTCGGCGGCGTCCAGGATCTCGTGGGTGGCGGCGGCCCGGCGTCGCTGGCGCAGGGTGGGCGGGGTCGTCACGGATTCCTCGGCAGACATGCGGCGACCGTACGACGGTGACCCCGGTGACGCCAAGAAAAATGCCCCCTGTGAGGAAAATCTAACACTGCCAAATCTTCTGTTGCCTCACTAACGTCGTTCACAGCGGCGAGAGTGCGACAGCGCACCTCCTGCTGACGGGGCGGAGAGCGACCCCGCAGCGCACCGCGCCGGCACCCCGTGGGTCAACAACGGCTGCTTCACGTCGTTTTCACCGCATGGACACCAAAGGAGATCGTGCGTGTTTGAACGCATAGCCGAACTGGCGATTCGCCGGTCGCGGTTGATACTCGTCGTCGCCGTTGTGGCTGTGGCCCTCATGGGCGCCCTGGGGGCCGGCGCGTTCGGCAAGTTGCTGGGCGGCGGCTACGACGATCCGGCCTCCCAGTCCACCCGAGCCGCAGAGGTCATCGACGAGAAGTTCGGCGGAGAGACGAATCTGGTCCTCCTCGTCCGTGCCGCCCAAGGCCGCGTCGACACCCCGGCCGCCGAACGGAGCGGCCGGGCCCTGGTGGCCGAACTCAAGAAGGAGCGGAACCTCCGAAACGTGATCTCGTACTGGGACACGGACAGCCCCGCCCTCCGCTCCGATGACGGCCGCGAAGCCACGGTGCTCATCCATGTGAAGGGCGACGGCACCGAGCAGAACGAGAACGCCAAGAGTGTCATCGACACCTACACCGGACCGTACGACGGCACACTCACGGTCCAGGCGGGCGGCGGCGCCGCCGTGAGCAGCGAGATGGGGGAGCAGTCGGGCGAGGACCTCCTCCTGGCCGAGGCCATCGCCATCCCGCTGACCCTCGTACTGCTCCTGATCGTCTTCGGCAGTCTGGTCGCGGCCCTGCTGCCGCTGCTGATCGGAATCATCGCCATGATGGGGACGTTCGCGGAACTCTTCGTCCTCGGCAGTATCACCGATGTGTCCCTCTTCGCGATCAACCTGACCACGGCACTGGGCCTGGGCCTCGGCATCGACTACGCCCTGTTGATGATCAGCCGATTCCGGGAACAGCTCGCGGCAGGGGCGAGCGTGGACGACGCCGTCCGGCAGACGGTGCGTACCGCCGGCCGTACGGTCGCCTTCTCCGCCGCGACGGTGGCCGCGGCGCTCGGGGCACTCCTGGTGTTCCCGCAGTACTTCCTCCGCTCGTTCGGCTACGCCGGGGTCGGCGTCGTCGTCATCGCGGCGGTCAGCACCCTGTTCGTCATGCCGGCCCTGTTCGTCGTCCTCGGGCACCGGGTCAACAGCGGGCGGCTGCCGTGGGTGAAGCCGGGACGCTCCCACACCCGGGCGCCCCTGTGGGGACGGCTGGCCCGCACCGTCATGCGGCGACCTGTGTTCACCGCGCTGCCCGTGCTCGCGGTCCTGCTGCTGGCGACGAGCCCACTGCTGGGCATCACCTTCGGCACACCGGACGAACGCGTGCTCCCCGAGGGTGCCGAGAGCCGCCAGGTCTCGTCGGTACTGCGGGAGAAGTTCAGCGGCAACGACGACGCGGCCCTTCTCGTCGTCTTCGGCACCTCCGTGGCCAAGGCCCCCCTGGATTCGTACGCGGCCGAACTCTCCGAGCTGAAGGGCGTCGTCCGCGTCGAGGCCAGCACGGGAACCTACGCCGACGGACGGACCACGGCGAGCGGCCCCGGCAACGCCGCCCTCGGCCGTCCCGACGCACAGCAGGTCCATGTGGTGAGCCATCTGGCACCCAAGTCGGACCAGGCCCAGAGCCTGGTCAAGAAGGTGCGGGAGGTCACCCCGCCAGCCGGAGCGAGCCCCCTGGTGGGCGGAGTCGACGCCGAACTGGTCGACTCCAAGGACTCCATCGGCAGCCGGCTCCCGATCGCCGTGGCCCTGGTCGCCCTCACCACCTTCCTCCTGCTCTTCCTGTTCACCGGCAGCGTCGTACAGCCGTTGCGTGCGCTGCTCCTCAACATGATCAGCTTGGGGGCGACCCTCGGCGTCATGACCTGGATCTTCCAGGACGGCAACCTCTCCTCCCTGCTCGGCTTCACGGCGCAGCCGATGGAGGTGTCCATGACCGTGCTGATGTTCTGCATCGCCTTCGGCCTCTCGATGGACTACGAGGTGTTCGTCACCAGCCGTATCAAGGAACTCCACGACCTGGGCGAGGACAATGAGTCCGCCGTGGTCAACGGCCTCGGGCACACGGGACGCATCGTCACCGCGGCGGCCTGTCTGCTCGCCGTGAGCTTCTTCGCCTTCGGGACGGCCAAGCTCAGCTTCATGCAGTTGTTCGGCCTGGGCACCGGCCTCGCCATCCTCATCGACGCCGTCGCCGTACGCGGCATCCTCGTACCCGCGGCGATGCGCCTGCTCGGCCGTTCGGCCTGGTACGCACCCGGCTTCCTGCGAAGGTTCCACCGGCGGTTCGGCCTCAGCGAAGCCGGCCCGGCGCCGGAGCCCGTCACCGCATCGCCGTATGTGAAGGACCCGGCGAAGGTCTGACCGGGCCAGGACAACGCACCGTGCCGTGCCCGCCTCCACCCACACCGGAGGCGGGCGCGGTCACGCGTGGAGCGCAGACCGTGCCCAGGACGCGGGTCGGGTCAGAACGCGGCCACCGCCGCCTCGGCCACCGCGTGGTCTTCGTCGATGGTGCCGCCGCTCACTCCGATGGCCCCCACCACCCTGCCCTCATGGACCAGAGGGATGCCGCCGGCGAAGACGACCACCCTCCCCTGCTGGGAGTTGGCCACGCCGTAGAGAGGTCCCGCAGGCTGCGCATCGCGCCCGAGCGCCTCGGTGGACCTGCGGTAAGCACAACTCGTGAACGCCTTGTCGATGGCATGGCCGATGCTCGCCAGTTGGGAGCCGTCCATCCGGATGTGAGCCACCAGATGGGCCCCGGCGTCGACCACCGCGATGTTGCACGGCACACCGAGTTCCGCAGCCCTGGCTTCGCCGGCGGCCATGACGCGTCGTGCGTCGTCAAGAGTCACAGATTCGAACTTCATCACGCACTCAGCCTGCTGCCCCTCTTCCTCCCGCTGGCCCGCCACGCCGTCGGACGGGGAAGAAGCACCCGAGTGACGCAGGGGCCCGGGACGGTACCGATCCGGCCGAAGCCCGTCAGTCCTGGTCGATCCGTTCCCGCAGGATCTTCCCGCTGACCGCGTCGATCTCGATGTCGGCCTCCGTCCAGTCGCCCGTGTTGGCCACTTCGGTCTCCCAGACGACGTCGTTGCCGCTGTCGTCGCCGTCGTCCAGTTGAAGCCCGGTGACGGTGCCCGGATGTTTCTCCGTGGCCGTTGCGGCTGCCTGCTGCGGGGTCAGGGTCGCCTGGGCGAGCAGCCCCGCGAGCTCCTGCTTGTCGCCCGTGTCCTGGCCCTGTTCGAGACGGGACGACAGCACCTTCCCGGTGACGGCGTCAATCGTCACCTGGTGGGCGGTGCCGTCCTTCAGGGCCACCGTCGCCGTCCACTGCGGGGTGCCGGGGCCCGGGGAGGCGCTGGGGGACGCGGTGTTCGTGTCGTTCGTGGCGTCCGTGTCGTGTGAAGGGTCAGTACTGCTGGACCCGCGCCCCAGGTCCAGCTCGACGAGCTCACTCTGCGGAACCTCTCCGGTGGCCGTGGTCGCCGCCTTGTCCCAGCCGATCTTCGCGGACTCGACCAATGTTCTGCGCTGGGCCCGTTCCGAGGACAGGGACGCCGCGGCCGAAGGGGTGGCGGAAGCGTCCTGGGTGGCTTCGGCCGCAGAGACCACCGAATCCGCGCGTTCGCTCCCGCAGCCGGTGACCACCGGAACGGCGACGGCGACGGCACACACCACTGCGGCGGCGCGGACCGGGAACAAGCGTCGCGCACGGGTGCGCCCCCGGCCCGGACGCGCGTGCGCGGTAGGTCTCGGACCTCCGGGCGGTGGGGCGTCAGGGCGATGGGCACCTGGTTCGGACGGAGCTCCGCTGCGGTGGAGTTCGGACGGGATTCCGCTGTGGTGAAGGGGCATACAGCCACCCGTAACCCGTCACCCGCTACTCCTAGCCGGTCGCCAGGCGGCGCCACTCGATCGGCCCCACCTCTCCTCCGCGCCGCGTCGTCAGGTGTCGACCTGCGGCGACATCGGGAGCCAGCCGCGCCAGTCCGGTCCGCGCCTGAGCACCTGTGGACCCCGCCGCGCCGATGGCTCCGGTCCGGCTGATTGGGGAGCGACCGAAATGGGCAGATTGAGCGACATGGACGATAATGCGAAGGGAAGCCCCGATCCGTATCCCGCCTCTTCGCCGGGTCCCGCCCGGGGTGGAGTGCCGCCTGGGGAAACGCCGCCCGCCGAGTCCAGCACGGGCTCGGAAACGGGGCCACGAGGCGACCAGAGCAGGGGGTGGGGCAAGGGCCCGCTCATCGTGCTCAGCGTGATCGTCTTGCTGTTCGCCGCATTCTTCCTGGCCTACGCCCTGCTCATCGATCTATGACCGGCCCGATCCGATGAGAGGGGAGCGGGGGAGTCGGCGACGCGCTGGGCGGTGTGTGCGCGACGGCCGCATGTGACCGGGTGTGCCGCAACAGATGGCCGACGGTCCGAAACAGGTGGCCCGCGTTCCGCATCGGCCGGTCGGATCGATCAGGAATCGAGAAGCGGGGGTCGTAGCAGCGCACCTAGCATCGTCGACGGCACTGCCGAGCCGGTGGACAGCGCCGGCGCGGCACTGAACTGGACGACGCGTGCAAGGCGGAACTTCCGCAACCCACTCCTCAAGGCTGTCGCGTAATCCGTCGTGCGCCCGCCAGGGATCACGGGACAGCCCTTGGGCCGCGCTGAAGGGGGATATCAGTGATCGAGACCGTCTTCCGGGGCGAGAGCCTGCCCACCCGGGACCGATGCGACTCATGGAGGGAACCGGTCCGCGCCAGCCACGCTCGCGTGCATGTGCGCGGTGACTGCTATGACGACTTCAGCGCCCCGCTCCGGCGGCTGGACCTCGGCTCCATTCAGATCTCCGAGTCCACCTGCCCATCGGTACGGTCCCACCGACCTCCGCGGCAGCTCCACCACGCCGACCCCGGACGGTACGTCCTGTCCTTCGTCAGGACCGGCACAGCCACCGTCGGTCAGTCGGGTCGGGAAGCGACCATCGGCGTGGGGGATCTACTGCTCCACACCAATACCAAACCGGGGCTGCTCACCCCCGGCGGACGCACGAAGCTGGTGGAGGTCGTTGTGCCTCGGGCCCTTCTCCTGCTGCCTGTGCCGGCCGTTGACCGGCTACTCGCCACCCGACTGCCCGGACGGCACGGCGTGGGCGCCCTGTTCACCCGGTTCGTGAGCCGGCTGACCGATGACAGCGCCACCTACACGCCCGCCGATGTGTCCCGGTTGTCCGCCATCACCCTCGATCTGGTGACGGCGTTCCTCGCCCACCAACTCGCTGCCGGCGGGCCCACCGAGGGCGGTCGGCATGCCCTGGCCCTACGGCTGACGGCCTTCATCGACCGCTACCTCGACGACCCCGGACTGACCCCCGGGCGCATCGCGGCCGCCCATCACCTCTCCGTGCGTACCCTGCACCGCCACTTCCAGCAGCACGGCACCACCGTCGCCGCCTTCGTCCGCGACCGCCGCCTGGAACGGGCCCGCCACCACCTCGCCCACGCCCCGCTGGACTCCCGTCCCATCCATGTCATCGCGTCCTCCTGCGGCTTCAGTCGCCCCGCCGACTTCACCCGCGCCTTCCGTGCGGCGTACGGGATGCCGCCCAGTGAGTACCGCCGCCTCAGCCGTCAGGCCAGGACCGGCACTCCGTGTGGCCCCCCGCCGGGTGGTGCGCCGGGCTCAGCTACGGGTGATGGAGAAGACCACCCGTACTCCGGTAGTGGAGTTGATCCGTTCGTTGAGGCCCCAGATCCGGCCGGTCGCGGGTGCGTAGCCGAGGTTCTGGGTGTAGACCGGTGACGTCGTCAGGACGTGGGGTGCGATGCCGGGACGCGTCTTGTGGATGCAGGAGAAGCGGGCCCCGGAGGGGTCACCCGATCCGCCACCCACGTTCGTGGGGCAGTCGCCCGCGAGATACCAGTCGGTGCCGTCGGTGGCCGCACCCTGCATGGCCCAGATGGGTGAGGAGTGGGCCGTGGTGGCGTGTCCGTGCGGCAGCGCGGTGTCCGCGTTCAGCGCCCAGCGGATCACTCGACCGCCGGCCGCGCCCTGCTTGTACTCGGCGGACACCAGGCCGTCCTGACCCGTGCGGTCAAGGCTCAGCGAGTTGAGGCAGGGCCGGTCACCGGCGGTGACCGCGCAGGCCCCGCCGTCGGCGCTGGTGACGTACTCGCCGATCATGGGCAGTGCGTAGTTGCTCCAACGGGCCGAAGAGGTGGCGCCGTTGACTCCCACGGCCTCGGTGCTGGAGTTGACCTTCCAGATGTGGCGCAGATCGTAGACCTGGAGCCAGCGGCCGTTGGCGACGAAGACCTTGTTGCCGTACCAGACGACACCGTCGGCGTGCGCGGCCACCTTGGTGAAGTTCCCCTTCCCGTCCGCGCCGAGGGTGGGTCGCACGAGCAGCAGGTGGTTGTACCGGACCTGGCCGCCCTCGGTGTTCACGAGGGTGGTCCTGGCGAACTCGTTGGGGACGGGATTCGGGCCCTGCATACCGCGGCCGAAGTGCCAGGAGGCGAGGAAGGCCGTGCGGCCCTCCCACAGGCCGTTCGGCTGGGCGTCGTGGGAGCCGGTCAGGCCCTGCGGGGTCCAGCCCCCGGCGTCGGTGTACGAGTTGGAGGTGTCGTCGGCGACGTCCCAGCAGAAGCCGGTCGGACCGAGCTGGGCGTTGAGTCCGGTGCCGTGACACAACCCCGGACGGCCGGTGCGGCCGCCCGAGGTGAGCACCTGAGTGGCGTTGCGGACGGTGACCGCCCCCTGGGACTCGACGGCGGCGATGGCGTTGCCGTAGTCGGCAAAGGTGTTCCCGGCCCTGAGCTGGAACGCGGCCACGGTCGCCGGGTCGACGGGCGCGAACGGTGTCGCGGCCCGGGCCACCGTCGCGGTCGGGCCGAGAAGGAGAAAGGTAGCGAGAACCGCCAGGATGGCGCCGAACACGGTCAGTTGTGTACGTGATGTGTGCAGCATGACGGCAAGCTAGCAGCCGTCGGCGCGGGGTGGACAGACTCGGCGCCCCCCAGCGGGCGGCCGGTCGCGGAGCGGTCCGCGCGAGGGACCGCTCCGGGGACCGGTGCCCGGATGACGGGGTCAGACCTCCAGCGTGGCGCTGAGGCGCTCGTCGTCCAGTGCGTGCGCCGCCCTGACCTCGTACGGACCACGGAGGTACGTCCAGGAGTCCGCCCGCTCGTCCCAGACCTCGAAGGCACGGCGCGGCAGGGCGATCTCGACCTCGGCGGTCCCGCCCGCCGCCGCCTCGACCACGGCGAACCCGGCCAGCCAGCGTGCCGGGCGCGCGAACTCGCCGTCCGTGCTCGGGGCGAGATAGATCTGCACGACCTCACGTCCGCGTCGTCCACCGGTGTTCCGCACCCGGACCGACGCGCTGTCCGGGGTGACCTCCAGGGACTCGTACTCCCAGGTGGTGTAGCCGAGTCCGTGACCGAAGGCGTACGCGGGTGCCGTGCCCGCACGGTCATAGCCGCGGTAGCCGATGAAGAGGCCCTCGCGGTAGTGGAGCGCGCCGTCGGTCGGGACGACCTCGGTGACCGGGGCGTCCGCGAGCACGGCGGGCCAGGTGGTGGGCAGCCGTCCGCCGGGCTCCTCCGCGCCCAGCAGGACGTCGGCGAGCGCGGTACCGCCCTCCTGGCCGGGGAACCAGCTCAGCAGGACCGCCGCGACCGCGTCGCGCCAGGGCAGTTCCACCGGCGAGCCGGCGTTGACCACGACGACCGTGCGCGGGTTGACGGCCGCGACCGCCCGTACCAGATCGTCCTGCCGGCCCGGCAACCGCAGGTTGACGCGGTCGAACCCCTCGGACTCGACCTGTTCGGTGGTGGCGACGACCACGACGGCGGTGTCGGCGTCCCGCGCCGCCGCGACGGCCTCGGCGATCAACTCGTCCGGGTCCTGCCGCGGCCCCTCGTGCAGCAGCCCGAACACGACCCCGGCCAGCGACTCACCGGCCGGTTTGAGGACCGGGTGGAACAGCGAGACCGCCACCGGCTCGCCCTCGGTCAGCCGGACCCGGCCGCGGTCGGTCGGGGCGCCGAAGAACGCTGCGAAGGGGTCGGACTCGTCACCCATCGGCTGCGCGCCGTCCCAGAGCACCTCGCCGCCCACGGTGAGCGTGAAGGCGCCGAGACCGCGGGTGCCGAAGGTGTGCTCGCCGCTCTCGCGCGGGGTGAACTCGCCGTGGATCTCGACGGAGTGGAGGTTGTCGTGCGTGACCCCGACCGGCAGGTCGGTACCGATCCACTGGATGTGGCCGCTGGGCAGCGCGGCGTCCGCGATCACCGTGCCGTCCGCGTCGCGGCAGCGGGCGCCGAGGGAGAAGCCCTTCTCGGCGGCGGTGAGCCCCTCACTCGGATCGGCGCCGACCGTGTAGGTCAGGCAGCCGTCGGGGAGCGCGGCGGTGAGGCCGTCGAGCGGGGAGACGATCCGTTCGGGGTAGACGGTCGCGGAGCCGCCGCCGAGTACCCGGGCGTCCCGGGCGGCGGCGCCGATCAGGGCGACGCGGCGCACCCGGGAGGCGTCGAGGGGCAGCACCGGGCCGCCCGCACCCGCCACGGCCCTGTTGGCGACCAGCACGAAGGAGCGGTGGGCGATCTCGCGGGCCAGTGCCGCGCCGTCGATCCCGGCGGGTGGGTCGGTGACGACCGGGTCCACACCGTCGAGGGCACCGACCCGGGCGGCGAGCCGCAGCACGTTCCGTACCGCGCCGTCGACGACGGACTCCTCGACCTCGCCGGCTCGGACGGCGGCGGCCAGCGCCCCGCCGTACACCGTCCGGGGTCCGGGCATGGCCACATCGAGGCCGCCGGTGATGTCGGCGACGGTGGAACGGGCGGCGAGCCAGTCGGAGACGATGTACCCGTCGAAGCCCCACTCCCCGCGCAGGACCTCGTTCTGGAGGTAGCGGTGTTCGGTCATGGTGGCGCCGTTGACCTGGTTGTAGGCCGCCATGATGCCCCAGGGGTGGGCATTTTTGACGATGGCTTCGAAGGGCGCGAGATACAGCTCGCGCAGGGGGCGCGGGGTGACGACGTTGTCGACCGTGAACCGGTCGGTCTCGGCGTCGTTGGCGACGAAGTGTTTGACGGTGGTCCCGACGCCGCCGTCCTGGACGCCGGAGACATAGCCGGTGCCGATCCCGCCGGTGAGCAGCGGGTCCTCGGAGTAGCACTCGAAGTGCCGCCCGCCCAGCGGTGAACGGTGCAGATTGACGGTCGGTGCGAGGAGTACGTGCACACCCTTGCGGCGGGCCTCCTGGGCGAGCAGCCGCCCGGCCCGGCGGGCCAGGGCCGGGTCCCAGGTGGCGGCGAGCGCGGTGGGAGAGGGCAGGGCCACCGAGGGGTCATCGGCGGTCCAGCGGACACCGCGCACCCCGATCGGGCCGTCCGACATGACGAGGGAGGCGAGCCCGATCTCGGGCAGGGCCGGGAGCGACCACATGTCCTGTCCGGCCAACAGCCGGGCCTTGGCGTCGAGGTCGAGCCTGCCGAGCGCGGTTTCGACGGCCTTGGCGCGGTCGGGCGCGGGGACGGGTGCGTCAGCCACGGTGGTACCTCCTCGGAGAAGTCCCGCACGGCGGGTGGTGCTCCCATGGTGCCCGATTGCCTGTAGGTCGGTAGGGTTCGTTATTATTACGTTATATGTTCTATGGCGTACGGTCCTGACGGCGGCGAGTCGAGCGGGGCGACGGAGAGGGGCCGAGGACGATGGCCAGGGCCAGAAGCGAGGAGCGGCGTGCGGAGATCCTCCGCGCCACCCTCGAAGTGATCGCGGAACGCGGTTACCGGGGAGCATCACTCGGCGCGGTCGCCGAACGGGTCGGCCTCACCCAACAGGGTCTGCTGCACTACTTCCCCACCAAGGAGGCACTCCTCGTCGCCGTCCTGGAGGAGCGCGACCAGTGGGACACCGGCGGCGCCCCCCGCTCGTCGGGCGCCTGGCGCATCGAACTCCTCGACTCCCTCGTGGAGTACAACGCGATGCGCCCCGGCATCGTCCAGACCTTCTCCGCGCTGCTCGGCGAGAGCGTCACCGACGGCCATCCCGCGCAGGACTTCTTCACCCGCCGCTACGGTCAGGTCCGCGCCAGCATGGCGGCCGTGCTGCGCGCCGAGTTCGGCGACGAACTCCCCGGCGGGCTCACCCCGGAGCGCGCGGCCCCCCTGCTGACCGCGGTGCTGGACGGTCTCCAGTACCAGTGGCTGCTCGACCCCGAAGCGGTCGACATGCCCGCCGCCTTCCGGGACTTCCTGGCGCTGCTGGCACCGCGCGACGCCTGACTGCCCGTCAATCTGCGCAGCGGGCGCGGGAGACGGCGCGGGCGGGGGCCGCAGAGAGGCCCAGGAGAAGGCCGGGGGAGGTCTGGGGAAGGTCGTCCGCCGTGCGTACGGTCGCCGGTCCCAGGCATGCGGACCCGCGACTATGCTCGGCCGGGTCCCCGGGTACGGGGCAGGGGCGTGCGGACCCCTGCGCACCGGATCACCCGCGGACCGACGGGAGTCGCGGGTATGGCGGACAAGGGGCGTGCGGTGGACCGGATCGATACGAGGCGGGCGCATTCCGCGCGGGTGTACGACTACATACTCGGCGGCAAGGACCACTATCAGGTGGATGTCGAGGCCGGGCAGGCGATGTGCGCGGAATGGCCCGCACTGCCGGTCCATATGCGGGCCAACCGGGAGTTCATGCACCGCGCAGCACGCCATCTCGCGCGGGAGGAGGGCATCCGCCAGTTCCTCGACATCGGCACCGGGCTGCCGACCTCGCCCAATCTGCACGAGGTGGTGCAGCGCGAGCGGCCGGACGCGGCCATCGTCTACGTCGACAACGATCCCATCGTGCTGGCCCATGCACAGGCGCTGCTCACCAGCTCGCGCGAGGGCCGGACCGCCTATGTCGACGCCGATATGCGCGACCCCGATGAGATCATCGGCTCACCGGAGTTCCAGGAGATCCTGGACCTGCGGGAACCCGTCGGCCTGATGATCATCGGCATTCTGCACTTCATGCTCCCGCCCGAGGACCACATCCTGGTCCGGCGGCTGCTCGCCCCGCTGCCCCCGGGCAGCTTCCTGGCCGCGACCATCGGCACCGCCGATTTCGCCCCCGTCGAGGTCGGTCGGGTGGCGGCGGAGTACGAGCGCCGGGGGATGCCCATGCGGTTGCGCGACCGCGCGGAGGCCGAGGCGTTCTTCGACGGCCTGGACCTGGTCGAACCGGGGCTGTGCCAGGTGCACCACTGGCGCCCCGACGCCACCCAGCAGCCCTACGACGACCGGGACATCGCCATGTACGGGGCGGTGGCCCGCAAGCGCTGATCCGCCACGGTCCGACGCGTGCCCCCACCCGAAACCGGGCGGGGGCACGCGTCGCACTCCGGAGCCGGGCCCTGGAGCGGGCTCTCCGGGCAGGTGTCAGTTCTTGCGGGTGGTGATCTCTTCGGTGAGTTGGGGGACGACGGTGAAGAGGTCGCCGACGACGCCGTAGTCGGCGAGGTCGAAGATG
>NZ_JBIRRE010000016.1:0-180355 GCF_044333555.1 Streptomyces sp. NPDC020965 | reverse complement strand
TTGGTTTATTTTTTTTCACTCCGGTTTTGTCGTTGGGGGTTTTTTATCTCATTATTTTTGGTGTGGTTCTTTGCCCCCCCCCCCCCCCCCCCACCCCCCCGGGGGGGGGGGGGGGGGGGGCCCCCCCCCCCCCCCCCGCGGCTCCTCGATCAGGGCCTCAAACGGCGTCCCGCAGGATGTCCTGACTGGCCTTCTCCGCGAGCACCAGGGTGGGGGCCATGATGAACAGGCCGGGGATGCGGGGGAACGCGGAGGCGTCCACCACGCGGACGTTGGCCGTGCCGTGCACGCGCAGCCGGCCGTCGAGTACGGAGGCACGGCTCCCGGCCGGTCCGATCGCCATCGTGCAGGACGCGTGATGCCCCCACGCCTCGCGGCGGATCCAGGCGGCCAGCGCCGCGTCGGTGGACACCCGGGCGCCGGGCAGTCGCTCCTGGACGGAGTCGAGGAGGCCGACCCGCCGGTTCATCCCGCGGATCGAGCGGACCGCCTCGACGATGGCGGAGACATCCGCGTCGCCGCCCCTTCCGTCGTCCATGAAGCGGAAGTTGATGGCGGGTTGCCGGGTCGGATCGGCTGAGGCGAGACGCACGGTCCCGGCCCGGTCGGTCGTGTATCCCTTGAGGACGAGCCAGGTGAAGTGCCGCTTATCGCGTACGGCCAGCTCGTCGAAGCGCGGCACGTATCCGAAGAAGTTCCCCGGCGCGCAGAAGACGAACAGCTCCGGATGGGCCGCGCCCTTCGAGGCGCGCCGCTTGATGCCGGCGACCACTCCGTTCGACCCGTAGGGCGTGGCGGCGGGTAGCGGTGCGGTGCGCCACTCGGTGAGACACGGATCGTCGCGGTCGCGGAAGGTGCACGACCGGATGGCGGCCAGCTCGCCGCCGATCTCGGAGACGACCGAGACCTCGTAGCGGTCCTGCAGATTGCTCCCCACGCCGGGGAGGTCGAGCAGCGGGGTGATGCCGTGCTCCGCCAGATGGTCCCGGGGGCCGACACCGGAGAGCATCAGCAGTTGGGGGCTGTTGAACGCGCCGCCCGCGACAATGACTTCGCGGGTCACCCGTACGGTGCGCCGCAGCGCGGCCCGTTCGGCGTCGGCGAGGGTGTGCGCGTCGGCGAACGCCCCGTACAGATGCCGTCCCGAGAGGAACTCCACGGCCGTGGCGCGGAGTTCGCCGTGGCGCTCCTCGAAGACGATGCGTTCGGCGAGCGCGTCCGTGGCGATGGATAGGTTCGCGGCGTACCGGGAGCGCACGTCGAGCAGGCGCTCGCGCACGGTGTGACGGCGTCCCGAGTGGGCCGTCATCGGTGTCATGAAGACGCCTTGGGCGCTACGGTCCACATGGGAGCGGGAGTTGACGTCGCCGTCGAGGAGGGAGGCCACGGCCCCCGGGGGCAGCGGCTCGGTCGTGGCGGCCAGGAAGAGTTCGTCGAGGAACAGGTCCCGCAGGGCCAGGAGGGGGCTGGGCCGTTCCACCGGCTGCCAGGAGAGGACCTTCTTCCAGTGGGTGTCCCACATGACGTCGGGGTCCCAGCCGGTGTCCCCGGTGAGATCGCGGATGGCGGACCAGTCCTTGTGCTCCGGATACATCATGATCATGGCGTTGTGCGCCGCGCAGCCCCCGACGGTGGCGGCCCGCGGGTACAGGAGGCCCTTGCCGTCGACCCATTGGCTGCCGTGCGCCGCGTCTTCGGTGTAGCGGCGCACCCACATGTCCCAGCTCACCTCGGGGTCGCGGGCGGCCTTGAGGTGGAGCGCGGGGACGTCGTAGTACGTCTCGTTGCCGTCGGCCGGGCCGGCCTCCAGGACCAGTACCGAATGGCCGGCCTCGGCCAGGTTGGCGGCGACACTGCCTCCTCCGGGGCCGGACCCGATCACGACGTACTCGACTTTGTCGGGCGGCTGTTGTGCCCTCTCCGCGGTGGCGTGCGAGGCGGGTGCCGCGCCGCCGCCGAGTGCGGCCGCGGCGAGACCGGCGGCGGATGCGAGGAGTGTTCTGCGCCCGTGGTGCGGGCCGGTGAAGGGGGAGGGTGACGTCATGCCGACGGTCTACGGCCGCTCGGCCCCGGTGATGGGGGCGCCCCACGGGATCTGATCCGTACGGAGTACAGCGTGTTCACTCCGGCGGGGAGGGGGAAGGCGGCCCTGTGGGGTCCATGGTTGACGAACAGGACTGTGTGCCAGGGGATATGGAGCGCTGGGCATCCGCGTGAAGACCCCATGGCCGGCTCCGTACGGGAGTTGGCCGAGCCGATCCACGCGGCTCCCGGTGACGGCACATGGATCAGGCCATGGTCGGCTGTCCCTCGTGTAGACGCCATACCGCATTAGTCGTATGCCTGCTATAAACGCACCATGCCTTCGTCTACTGATGAATTCGAGGACAAGTTCGAATCCGAGACTCTGGTATTAGGCGGCATGGTCGACGCGGTGGCGCCGTGGGCGGCGCGGGTGGCGGCCACGCTACGGCTGGCGGACCGGCTGCGGGAGCAGCCCAAATCCGTGGCCGCGCTGGCCGCCGAGGCCGATGCCGACGAGGACGCGCTGGGCAGACTCTTGCGGTTCCTCGCCTGCCGTGGGGTGTTCACCGAAAGTTCCCCGGGCGAGTACGGGCTGAACGACGCGGCCGCGCCCCTGCTGGACGACCATCCGATGGGCCTGCGGATCTGGCTGGATCTGGATGGGCTGGGCGGACGGTTCGACGCCGTGTACTCCAGCGGTCTCCTCGAGTCGGTGCGGACCGGCGGGGCCGGCTACGCGAGCACCTACGGCCGGCCGTTCTGGGAGGACATCAACGCGCTCGGCCAGGCGGAGCTGTTCGACCGGATGATGAGCAGCGACGCGGCCACCTGGGTGTCCGAGACGGCCGCGCGGTACGACTGGACCCCGGTGCGGCGGGTGACCGACGTCGGCGGCGGGAACGGCACCCTGCTGAAGGGGTTGCTCGACGCCCACGGCCATCTGCGTGGGACGCTGGTCGACCTGCCCGCCACCGTCGAGGGTGCGCGGGCCGGGCTGGCGGGGCCGGAGGACCGGGTGTCGTTCGCGCCGGGCAGCTTCTTCGACCCCCTCCCCGAGGGATCGGACGTCTATCTGCTGGCGCACGTCCTGCACGACTGGAACGACTCCGATGCCGGCCGGATCCTGACCCGGTGCGCCGAGGCGGCCGGGCCGCGAGGTCGGGTTCTGGTCATCGACCGGGCCGGGGCCGAGGAGGACGACCTCCTGGAGTTCACCGAGATGGACCTGAAGATGATGGTGCTGTTCGGCGCGAAGGAACGCACCGAGGCCGAGTTCACCCGGCTCGGCGCGGACGCGGGGCTGGCCCTGCGCTCGTCGGTCGCGCTCGACGCGGGACTGACGATGCTGGAGTTCGCTCCGCGGGGTGTCTGAAGCCGTCGGAAGGAGTCGGAAGGAGAACGCCTCCGGGGCCGGGAATCCCGGCCCCGGAGGCGTCTCCGCGCGGCCCCGGTCCGGTGGAAGCCGAGTGTCGGTGGGTCCTGCCGACCGTCCGCGGGTGTTTCGCTGACCTGTGTCACTCGCAGGCCCCCCCGGCGGTGAGCCTCCCGTCCCCTCCGCTCGCCGGGGGTGCCGCTTCGGGCGTCCCCCGCTTTCGTCCCGACGGGCGCGGGGCGATGATGAGAGGAGGGGGTGGATACGGGTTCCAGCGGCTCTGGAGGCTGCCCCATGCACAGCACTCACCTCACTCCCGCGGCGAGCCCCAGGACGGCGGGGTGACTGGGATGCGCCACGAAGACCTCCCGGCCCCTGACGCCGGACTGCTGCTCACCCACTTCATGACCGTGGCGGATGTGGCCCGGTCCCGGGCGTTCTACACCGAGGTGCTCGGTGGACAGGTGGTCCTCGCCGAGAACCCGTGCATCGTCAAGCTCGCCAACAGCTGGCTCATCATGAACCCCGGCGGCGGCCCCACACCGGACAAGCCCGGCATCACCCTCCGGCCGCCCACGGATCCGGCCACCGCCACCAGCTTCCTCAACATCCGGGTCGCCGACATCGACGCCTGTCACCGGCTGTGGAGTGAGCGGGGCGCCGAATTCCTCACCCCGCCGATCGACCGCAAGGCCGAACTGCGCTGCTATCTGCGGGACCCGGACGGGTACCTCATCGAGGTCGGCCAGGCCACCGGCCTGCTCCGGGGCGTACTGGCCGACCCGCCGGCCGGGACCGGGTAGCGGAGACGGCCCGCGGCTCGGCCGTCGTCCGTGCAGGGGCCGGCGCCGGCCCGCATCAGTGGCTTGTTAGTCGTCATGCCCATGAAGGGCGCCGTTACGGTGTGCGGACCGATTTCTGGAGGGGAACCCAGCGATGACGCACAACCAGCCGGGACCGTACGGCGGACCGCCTCAACCCCCAGTGCAGGGGTATGGGCCGGGGCCCTACGGGCAGCCGCAGCAGCCCGTGGGGGACGGCTACGGCTATCCGACGCAGCCCGGCGCGTACGGCGGCCCGCCCGTGTACCCCGGCTCCCCACTCCCGCCGCCACCGCCGAAGAAGCGGCGGACCGCGCTGATCGTGTCCGTGTCCGTGGTCACCGGTCTCGCGGTGATCGGCGCGGGCCTCGCGTGGCTCGGCGGCACCGTTGACGACGGCGACGGGAAGAGCGGTGACAGCGGCGGCGAGAACAGCCTGGTGGCCGACGACACCAAGGGTTACCGGCTGGCCGCCCCGGCCACTGTCGGGGAGTACAAGAAGCAGCGGGACGCCGAGGACAAGTTGTCCTCGGCGGACCTGAGGGAGGTCGAGGCGCTGGGGATCGGCAATCCGACCGAGGTCGGCGCCGAGTACCTGTCCGGAGCGAAGACGGATCAGGCGAACCAGAAGTCCCTCACGTTCATCGGACTGTGGGGTGAGGTCTCCGATCCCGCGCGGACGCTCGACCGGTACTTCGCGGTGATGAAGAGCTCGGGCAAGGGGGAAGGGATGGAGATGCTCGGCAGCCCGGTCGCGGTGCAGCCGGCCGGTTTCCGTGGCGCGCTGATGAAGTGTCAGATGGTGCGGGCCGCGACCGGGGAGAAGGGGGACGGGCCCAAGTCCGTCCGGATGCCGATGTGCGTCTGGGTGGACCACAGCATGCTCGGCCAGGTCACCGGCGCCCATGTGGCCCTGGCCAGTGCCGGTGAGCCCACGCCGGAGCGCGATATCGCCGCCGCCGCGGCCCAGTTGTACAAGACGGGCCGCGCCAAGGTCTGACGGGCCGGGGGAGATGGCCGTCGACCCCCCGCCGGCCGGGTGGTGGCGCCCTCTCGTCCGCGTACGGCGCCATGCTGTGGGCCTCAAGCGGGCGGTCGGCAGCGGCGGTGCGGAGTTGCTGGAGCGGCGGGCGGTGGGTTCCGGGGACGCCGAAGGGGTGGAGACCCGCACTTCGGCGGCCGGTCCCCACCCCTCGTACGTCCTCCCCGCGATCATCCACCGGGGGGAGGGGTGCCGGTCAGACGCCGGCGATGCTCTGGATCCAGGAGCGGTACGCGGTCAGGTTCGTGTACGCGGTGGTGGTCTGCCGGTCGCTGGTGGATGCCACGCCGACCTGGATGCCGTTGGCCATCATCGGGCCGCCGGAGTCACCGCCCGCGGTGATGCCGTCTCCGCGCCGGGCGCAGATCGCCGCCCCGCTGTAGGCGTCACGGCACTGGCCGGTCACGATGACGTTGGCCACCTTCAGGTAGCGGGACTGGCAGTTGGCCTCCGAGCCGCACTGGGAGGTGGCTCCCCAGCCGTAGACCTGCACGGTCTGGTTGACCGAGACGGAGCCCGGCTGGCCGAGCCGTGAGTAGGTCGCGGAGACCGAGCGGTCGAGCCTGACCAGGGACAGGTCCGAGGAGGAGTGGTTGTAGACGCCGGTCGCGTTGGCGACGGTGCCCCCGCTGCTCTGATCGAGGCTGCCGATGCGGAACGACAGTCCGCCGCCGCTGACGCAGTGCCTCGCGGTGAGGATCCAGGTGGGCGCGATGATCGAGGCGCTACAGGTCTGCCGTCCGTTGGAGAACAGGCGGGCCGCCCACGGGGCGTTGCTGGCGAGGCCGCCACCGATGATCGGCAGGGCCGCGGTGCCCGCCGCGACGCGGGGCGCGCTCTCCGCCGGCGTCTGCGCCGAGGCGGTGGGGGCGAGGGTGAGCACCGAGAGCGCGGCGGCCACGAGCGCGGGAACGAGTCTGGTGATGCGCACAGTCTTCTCCGTCGTGTGGGGGATGGGGAGCCTGCGGGGATGTGCAGGTATACGGGGACGCACGGCTGGGTGGGCTTGTTGCGTCCATGTCATGTCTGGCTGCGGAGAATCTGGCAGACAACTCGGCGCCCGCGCAAGAGGTTGAGCGAGACTCGTGCGAAGGAACGATGATGCGACTGCGACTGCGACCGTGCGTGCCGGAGGCCGGCGTCCCCGGAGTCACGGTGCAAGGGACGCCCCCGCCGCCCTGGGGCACCCGTACGGAAGGCGTGCTGCCCGGGGAGCGCGGTCTTCCGGTACGGGAGCCGGCGGGCTACAGGAAGCGACGGATGGGGGCGACCGCCGCCTCCCGCATCCGCTGCGCGGCGGACCGTCTCTTCCAGCGCCCCTCTTCGATCCGCTCGGTGGCCAGCAGATCCTCGTCGAAATGACGGTCCAGGGTGGCGGTGAAGGCTTCGTCGAGGACGGTGAGCATCACCTCCTCGTCGTGGTCGAGCGAGCGCCGGTTGAAGTTCGTGGAGCCGATCAGGGCGGCGATCCGGTCGACGGTGATCACCTTGGCGTGCATCATCGTGGGCTGGTAGTGGAAGATCTTCACGCCACAGGCGAGGAGTTCCTCGTAGTGGTTCTGGCCGGCGAGCTGGCAGACCCGCTTGTCGGTGTGGGGTCCCGGCAGCAGGATCTCCACCTCGACGCCGCGCCGGGCGGTCGCGCACAGCAGATCGATGAAGTAGGCGTCGGGCGCGAAGTAGGCGGTGGCGAGCCGGAAGCGTTCCTGGGCCGATTCGAGCATGACCCGGATCAGGGTCTGCATGTCCTGCCAGCCGAAACTCGCCGAGCCCCGGACGACCTGCACCACGGCGTCGCCCTGCGGCGGGTGGTCGATGAAGCGATCACGCGTGTCGAAGAGGGTGTCATGGCACTCGGCCCAGTTCTGCGCGAAGGCAGCGGCGACGCCGTCCACGGCGGGACCCCGCACCTGTACGTGGGTGTCGCGCCACTCCTTCTCGTCGCGGGCGTTCCCGCACCACTCCTCGGCGATGCCCACCCCTCCGGTGTAGGCCACCGACTCGTCGACGACCAGCACCTTGCGGTGGCAGCGGTGGTTCTGCTTGAGCGGGGAGAGGTACAGGGGCTTGCGGAACCACGCCACCTCGGCCCCGGCCCGGTCCATCAGATCGAGCAGGTCCTGCTCGATGAGCCGGCTACCGAAGCCGTCCAGCAGCAGCCGCACCCGCACCCCGCTGCGGGCCCGGTCGGCGAGGGCCTCGGCGAACTGGCGGGCTATCTCCCCGCGCCAGTACACGAAGGTCATCATGTCCACGGTGTACTCGGCGGCGCGGATGCTCTCCAGCATCGCCGCGAAGATCTCGTCCCCGTTACGCAGGGGGAGCAGGGCGTTGCCTTCCGTGGCGGCGATGCCGATCAGGCGCTCCAGCCGTCGCCGCATCCGCTGCTTGCGCTCATCCAGGGGTAGCTGGTGCGGCGCGGTGCGTTCGGGGGGCAGCTCTGGTTCGTTGTCTGTGCTCGTCATGACTCCACCTGGCCGGTTGGGGAAGGCCGCCCCGGGAGTCCGGGCGACCCGCCGGAGGCGTGCCGACTGTACACATGCGGCAGCGCTCGCGCTGCTCGCGCTGCTCGCGCTGCTCGCGCTGACCGGTGCCTCCGCCGCCTTCTCG
The DNA here is from genome assembly GCF_044333555.1 of Streptomyces sp. NPDC020965. Classification (NCBI taxonomy): domain Bacteria; kingdom Bacillati; phylum Actinomycetota; class Actinomycetes; order Kitasatosporales; family Streptomycetaceae; genus Streptomyces; species Streptomyces sp. NPDC020965. The sequence goes on along the minus strand of NZ_JBIRRE010000016.1, from coordinate 172,485 downwards.
TGCCCCGACCGGTGCGACGCCCCCGGGTGGGGGCCGGAGTTTCTCAGCCGCGGGACCGTGCGGGGACCGGGCGCGGGCGGTGTTCCGCGATGGTCCGGGAATCCGGACGCCGCCACCGGAAGCGGAAGCTCTGGTGCCGTGCCCGGGCCTCAGGGGCACCGTCCGAACCGGCCAAAGTGGTCGCGCGGCCCGTCGACGCCCTGCAGGATGAGGAAGCATGCGGCGCATCGAGTTCCTGACCTATCCCAGCGGTGAAGGGCCGTCCGATCTCCGGTGGGGCTTCCGTATCGACGGCGTCGATCTGCGGGTGTATGCCGCTCGGGCCACCCGCGCTCTCTGGCGCCGGGAACACGAGGAGGATTCCCCGGCCGAACAGGACCGCTTCCTGCTCAGCCAGCACGACGGTCTCGCCCTCGACATGATCGGCGACCCCGGGCGCCACTTCCTCGGTGACCCCGGTCCTGAGTTCGCCTATCCCTCCGCCAACACCACCCCGGTGCTCGGCTGCTCCTGCGGTGTCTGGGGCTGCTGGCCCCTGCTGGCGGTGATCACCGCCACCCCGGCGACCGTCGTCTGGTCGGGCTTCCGGCAGCCCTTCCGCGAGGAGTGGGGCGAGCTGGCCATCGGCCCGTACCTCTTCGCCCGCCCCGCCTATGAGGCCGCACTCGCGGAGCCGGTTCGCCTCACCGCGAACCCTCTGGTGCTGCCCCCGGCGTGACCGAGCGAGCCAGGGTCCCTGGACCGCGCGGTGCTCGGCGCGTTCGCCTCGACGACCTCGCCGAGCCGGCCCGCGCGGCAGGGTTCGTCGAAGTGGGCCGCATGCTGCGCGAGCCCGGTGAGGATGAGCGGTTCCCCCAGCCGGGGGGCAGCTGCTGATGCGGGCGCGGTAGGCGCGGCGGCGCCTCGGTCGCGGACGCAGAGTCGCCCCCGGGCGGAGCGCCCGCGGGGCGGACGCGCTGCTACGCCTCGGCGTCGGCCGCCCGGTAGAGCGCGGCCACGTCGATCTTCTTCATGCCGAGCATCGCCCGCATCGCACGCTGGGCACGGCGTTCGTCCGGGTCGGCGAGCAGTTCGCCGAGTGCGACGGGGGCGACCTGCCAGGACAGTCCGTACCTGTCCTTCAGCCAGCCGCAAGGGCCGTCTTCGCCGCCTTCGGACAGCTTGGTCCAGTAGTAATCGACTTCTTCCTGATCGGCGCAGTTGATCAGGAGGGAGATCGCCTCGGTGAAGGTGAACTCGGGGCCACCGTTGATCGCGGTGTACGGCTGGCCGTCGAGAACGAAGTCGACCGTCAGCACGGTGCCGGCCGGGCGCGGTCCGGCCTCCCCGTAGTGCGAGACATTCGTGATCTTGGAGTTGGGGAAGACCGAGACGTAGAACCGCGCGGCTTCCTCCCCCTGGGTGTCGAACCAGAGATTGGGCGTGACCGTGGGCATGGAATCCTCCTCGTCGCCGATGCTGCGGTTCGCTCCGCTGCCTCTGTTGTTCGGACCGTAAGACCGCCGGGAACTCATCGCCACCGGGCCACCCGGTTCCGTGGACAGGGAACCCGGCCCCCGCCCGCCGGCCCGAAGGCCGCCACTGCGGCGATCGGGGACGCCGTATGCTCTCCGGGTCTGAGTGCCGAGCGCCGCGGGCGCACCCCGGCCCGGACGGTAGGGGCCGCGGCGACGGTACGGCTGCCGCCACCTCAGGGCGAGGCGGCTCTCGGCCGGCGGAGGGGCCCAGTCGGGGTGCGGTGGCCACGTCTCATGGCTGGCCCCGGGACGCATCCCGGCTGGTCGGGAACTTTCGGGCCACCCCTTGTGTTTTCTACATGTCTGTAGAACGCGAGGCCGTGCGGCCCGTGGGGTATGCACCGATACTCGATCCTGATGTCCATTCCATGAAGGAGCACCGACTTGTCCGCCAGTCCGACGGACCCCCGCGCCCCGGGGCGCGGTCCCCGGCCGCCCCGCTGTCATCCGGTCGAATCGAGCCGCCGGTGAGCGCCGTGCTCGGCCTGCTGGCCGTTTTCGTCCTGACCGTCGGCACCGGTTACTTCGTCGCCCAGGAGTTCGCGTACGTCGCCGCCGACCGGCTCGCCCTCGCGCGCGAGGCCGAGGCGGGCGACCAGCGCGCCGCCCGTGCGGTGAAGGTGCTCGAACGGCTCTCCTTCATGCTCTCCGGTGCCCAGCTCGGTATCACCGTCACCGGACTGGTCGTCGGCTTCCTCGCCGAGCCCTCCGTGTCCACCCTGCTCAAACCCGCGCTGGACGGCCTCGGCCTGTCGGACGGCGCGGTGTCGGCGATCTCCGTCGTCCTCGCCTTCGTGCTGGCCACCGTGTTGCAGATGGTGCTGGGCGAGCTGGCCCCGAAGAACCTGGCCCTGGCCGTCCCCGAGCGGCTCGCGAAGGCCCTCGCCTCCTCCACCCTCCTCTATCTGAAGGTCGTGGGTCCGGTGGTGCGCGTGTTCGACGGCGCGGCGAACAGACTGCTGCGCGGAATCGGCATCGAGCCGGTCGAGGAACTGCACCACGGGGCGACGCTGGAGGAGCTGAGTCACCTGGTCGGTGAGTCGCACGAACAGGGGCGGCTGCCCGTCGAGACCGCCGAACTCCTCGATCACGCGATCGAGTTCTCCGACCGTACGCTGGACAAGGTCATGGTGCCGCGCGTCGACGCGGTGTTCCTGCGGGAAGGCGCCACCGCCGCCGAGGCCGTCGAACTGATCGCCCGGTACGGCCACTCCAACTACCCCGTTCTCGGCGACCACCCGGATGACGTCACGGGCGTCCTCGGCGTACGCGAACTCATGCGGCTCCCCGCGGCCCAATTCGACGACGCCACCGCCGGCGACACGGCCCGCCGGCCCCTGCTGCTGCCCGACACGCTCCCGCTGCCCCGGGCGGTGGCGCGGATGCGGGAGCGGGACGACGACTTCGCGGTCGTGCTGGACGAACACGGCGGCCTCGCCGGGATCGTCACCTACGAGGACATCGCCGAAGAACTCGTCGGCGATATCGCCGACGAGACCGACACCGTCGTCGAGCTCGCCGTCGCCGACGGGAACGGCTGGCTGGTGGACGCCGGCCGCCGCATCGACGAGGTCGAGGACGCCATCGGCGTCGATCTGCCCGAAGAGGAGGACTACGACACGGTGGCCGGATTGATCGTGGACCGGCTCGGCCGCTTCCCGACGATCGGGGACCGCCTCACCGTCGACCTGCCGGACGGCGACCGCGCGGACATCGAGGTGTTGAGCCTCGACCGCCATGTTCCCGAGCGCGTGCGCGTCGAGCGCGTCGGACGCTCGGCCGGGGAGGCCCGGACATGAGTTTCCCGATCGCACTCCTCGTCACTGTCCTGCTGCTGGTCGGCAGTGGGTTCTTCGTCGCCGCCGAATTCGCGCTGGTCGCGGCCAAACGGCACCGCATGGAGAAGGCGGCCGCCGAAGGGCGACGCGGCGCCAAGTCCGCGCTCGCCGGTATGCGCGAGCTGTCCCTGATGCTCGCCGGCGCCCAGCTCGGCATCACCATCTGCACCCTGGGGCTGGGCTCCATCTCCAAGCCCGCCATCTCCCACCAGATCGATCCGCTTCTGGTCGACCTCGGCCTGCCGCCGGGACTCAGTTACGGCATCGCCTTCGCCTTCGCCATGATCGTCGTGGTCTTCCTGCATATGGTGCTCGGCGAAATGGCGCCCAAGTCCTGGGCGATCGCCCATCCCGAGCACTCGGCGATGCTCCTCACCCCGCCCTTCCGGGCCATGGTCAAGATCGTGCACCCGCTGATCCGGGTGCTCGACAAGGTCAGCAACGTGCTCGTACGGATGTGCCGGGTCCAGCCGCGCGACGAGCTGGCCGCCGTGCACAACCGCGAACAGCTCACCCACCTCGTCGCGGAGTCCGAGCGCCTCGGGCTGATCAACAAGGCCGACTCCGAACTCATCACGCGGTCGCTGACCGAGCCCCAGACCCCGGTCGCGGACCTGCAGGTGCCGGCTGACGAGATCGTGACGGTGCCGGCCGGCGCCGACCTCGACGCGATCCTCGTCCGCGCCACCGAGACCGGCCATTCCCGCCTCATCGTCTGTGCCGGCGAGCGGGTGCTCGGCTCGGTCCACGCGCGTGACGCCCTGGTGGCCCGTGCCCGGGGCCGGGCGATCACCGCCCAGGACCTCGCCCGCCCGGTACCGGAACTCGCCACGACCGACACCGTCGCCCACGCCGTCGAACAGCTCCGCCGGCGCCGTGCCTCCCTCGCCGTCGTGCGTGACGCGGAGGGCGGACTCACCGGACTGGTCGGCCTCGACGACCTGCTCGTCCGGCTCATGGGGCCGCAGACGGTCTGACGGCCTGCCCCCGGAGGGCAGACGGCGCGAGGGGCGACCGCCACCGGGACCCGAGACGGTCTCGCGCGTGGTGGTCGCCCTCCGACGTCGGATGGCGGCTCGCCCGCGACCGGATCCGGGCGACACCCGTCCCGGTGCGGCGGGCCGGGACGGTCGGCCGGTCGTTGCCGTTCCAGGACGACGTCTTCTACGACGGGATCGCGCCGAAGCCCCGGGGCACCGCCTCGCTGGGCCACGCCCTGTCCCCGTGGCCTCCGAGCACCCCGTCCGAGCTGCCAGCCGCGGGGGAGCGCGATCCGGCCTCGGGCGGTGTGGCCCGCGATGTGACGTACCGACTTCAGGTGCCGAGCCGGACGGGGTGCACGGCGTGGCCCCTCCTCCCGCACCGGGCGGTTCTGACGGACAGCACGTCGGACGACGCCACGGACCGGGATCCCTGAGCGGGCCGCGCGTACCTCTTCGGCAACGCGTACCTCCTCGGCAACGCGCACTCCGTTCCGATCCGGTCGCGGCGACATCTGACGGGGTGTCAATAGGTCCCGAATTTTCAGCCAAGTTTCGGCGTGAAGAATCCTTGCTCTCGCTGGATCGGCCTCGCGGATCCGGATCGCGACAGTCTGATCACGGCCGATCACTGCGTGATACACCCATCACCTGGACTTCGACGCCGTAAACCCGTGAATTTCGTTGACTCGGGGTAAATCCCCGTCCCCCCGGGCGACTTCACAACGGTAGTGACGAAACGGTGAAGATCAGGGATTGTGTCTGCCGATACAGAAGTGACATGGCACAGACAAAGATGTGGGAGGGGACAGTGTCCAACAGATCCCAACCGTCGGGCAGACGCAGACCGGCCCGGCAACGATTGCGCATGATCGCCTGTGCGGTCGCCGCCGTACTGGCCGCCGAGACGGCCGTGATGGTCGCCGTCACCGGCCAGGCCGTCGCGCTCACCCCGCAGCAGCCCAGTGCTCGTGCCGCCGCCGAGAAGGCCGCGGCCAAGGGTCCCGCCGTGGCGCAGGACGAGGCGTCCGCCCGGCTGATGGCCCGACTGCAGAAGCGCAAGATCGAGGTCTTGTCGGCGCGTACCGACACCTCGTCCACTTATGTGCTGCCCGACGGACAGATGCAGGCCGGTGTGTACGCGGCGCCTGTCCGGGTCAAGCGCGGCGGTACCTGGCAGGACATCGACACCACACTCGCGGACGCGGGCGCCGACCTAAAGCCCCGGACCACGACGGCGGACATTGCGGTCTCGGACGGTGGTGACGCGAAGCTCGCCTCCGTCGGCCGCAGCGGGCGCAGCTTCGCGATGGGCTGGGAGAAGAAGCTCCCCGCGCCGAAGCTGACGGGTGACACCGCCGCGTACGCACTCGGCGGCGGTGAGACGCTCACCGTCACCGCGCTGCCGCAGGGCTTCTCACAGAACGTGCACCTGGCCACGGCACCCACGGCACCGGTCGAGTACCGCATCCCGGTCGAGACCAAGGGGCTGAAGCTGTCCGAGGCGCCCAGCGGGCGCCTGCTGCTCAAGGACTCCGCGGGCAAGCTGGTCGCCGAGGCACCCGCGCCGATGATGTGGGACTCCTCCAAGGACCCGCGCTCGGGTGAGTCCAAGCACCTGGCCCGGGTCCCCGCGAAGATCGAGACGGCGAAGGACGGCAAGCAGACCCTCGTCCTGACGCCCGATCCGAAGTACTTCACCAAGGACCTGACCTACCCGGTCACGGTCGACCCGACCTCCACGCTCGCGGCCTCCACCGACACCTGGGTGGCGACCAACTTCCCCGACTCGCAGGTGTCGTCGGACGAGCTGAAGTCCGGTACCTACGACGGCGGCACGACCAAGGCCCGCGCGTATGTGAAGTTCGATGTGTCGGCCTTCAAGGGCAAGCGCATCAACGACACCAACCTGGGCCTCTGGTCGTACTACTCGTCGACCTGCCAGACCACCGGTTCCGGCACCCAGGTGCGGCGCATCACCGGTGACTGGAACTCCTCCACGATCACCTGGGGCGCGCAGCCGGCGACCACCGACGTCGGTGCGATCACCAACACCGCCGCCAAGGGCTGGAACTCCAGTTGCCCGGCCGGCCCCGTCGACTTCGACATCGACGCGATCGTGCAGGCGTGGACCGACGGCCAGCCCAACCACGGTCTGCAGATCCGGGGCACCAGCGAGACCGACTCGCTGACCTGGCGGCGTTTCCGCTCGGCGAACTACGTCAGCGGCGACCACGCGCAGGAGCCGCACCTGACGGTCACCTACGACTCGTACCCGGGCGCCCCGACCGCATCCGCGATCTCGCCGTCCGCCGTCAACGCCTACAACGGCATCCGGTACGTGACCTCGCTGACGCCGACGCTGTCCGCGAAGGTCACCGACCCCGACGGCGCCACGGTCAGGGCCCAGTTCGAGATATCCCCGGACCCGGCGTACAACGACACCACGTACACCTACACGGGTACCAGTGGTGCCGTGGCCTCCGGGTCGAACGCGACCTTCACCATCCCCACGGCCAACAAGCTGCCGTCGGGGCCGAAGCTGCGCTACCGCGTGCGTGGGTATGACGGGACCTTCTACGGCCCGTGGACCGGGTACATGCCGTTCGGCGTGAACACCGGTAAGCCGGCCGCGCCCGCGATCACCTGTGAGACCTACGCCAAGGACACCTGGACGGCCCGTGCCAGCGGCCCGGTGACCTGCACCCTGGACACCCCCACCACGGACGGTCAGGGCTATCTCTGGGGTCTGGACGACGCCAACCTGCCCAACCGGGTGGACAACACCGTCCACGGGACCGGCGGTCACCCGCTGACCATCTCCATCAACCCGGCCGACGGCTGGCACACCCTGCGCGCCAAGACCGTCGACTCCGGCGGAAACCTCTCTCCCGACATCACGAGCTACAGCTTCGGGGTCGGCGCCGACGGCGCTGCCGTCATCGCGCCGTCCGACGGCGACGACACGGCGCGGCGCGTGGCCCTGCAGGCCAAGGGCAAGGCCGAGTACACCGGCGTGACGTACGAGTACCGGCGCGGCGAGACCGACTCCTGGAAGGTCGTGCCGACCGCCCAGGTCACCACCGCGTCCGGCGGGGCCGTCAGTTGGCCCGCCACGGTCACCTCCGGCACCGCCCCTCCGCTGGTCTGGGACGCCGCCGCCTCGCTGGCCGAGGACGGCGTGCTCGAACTGCGGGCCGTCTTCGACGCCGGTACGGCGACCAAGTACAACTCGCAGGTCGTCGAGGTCACGTTGGACCGGCAGGCGGGCAACGCGCCGAGCCTTGAGGTGGGTCCCGGCGCGGTCAACGCCCAGACCGGAAACTTCACCTTCAGTGACACCGACGCGGACGACTTCGGTCTCTCCGCCGACCGTTCGCACTCCTCGCGCCAGCCGGTCGCGCAGGAGGTCCAGGAGGGCCAGGCCGCGATCTTCGGCCCCAACTGGTCCTCCGGCGTGAGCGCCGAGGACGCGGGCACCGACTGGACCGTGGTGCGCAGGACATCGGCCACCTCGGTCGAGATCCTGGACGCCGAGGGCGTCGCCACCGCCTTCACCGCGACCAGCGGTGGCGGCTGGAAGTCCGAGACGGGCTCCGAGGACCTGACCCTGACGGGCTCGCTGACCGGCGCCTTCACCCTGAAGGACACCGGCGGCACCGTGAACGTCTTCCGCAAGGTCGACGCGGCGGCGGCCTCCTGGACGCTGGCCACCACCGCCCTCTCGGTGAACGACTCCACCACGACAGTCGTCTCCGAGAAGGTCACCGTGGGCGGCGCGGTCCAGTTCCGTCCCAAGTATCTGATCGGTGCCTCGTCGGCCGTCGACGTGGCCACCTGCCAGGCCACGCCCACCACCAACGGCTGCCGTGTCCTGGAGTACGTGTACGCCCCCGCCACCACGGCGACGGCGACCGCGTTCGGCAGCTACACCGGACAGGTCGCCCAGCTCAGGCTGTGGGCGACCTCCCCCGGCGCGACCGCTGCCACGGGTGAGATCGTCTCCCAGTACGCGTACGACGCCTCCGGGCGGCTGCGCGAGGTGTGGGACCCGCGGATCAGCCCCGCGCTGAAGACCACGTACGCCTATGACGCCGCGGGCCGGCTCACCTCGCTCGGCGAGCCCGGCGAGCTGCCGTGGACCCTGCGGTACGGCAAGGCGGGCACCGAGGTCACCGCCGGCGAGGGGATGCTCCTGTCCGCCTCGCGGCCGACCCTCACCCAGGGCAGCGCCACCGGGACCGACGGCGGCAACGCCGTCACCACGGTCGTCTACCAGGTACCGGTGTCGGGCGCCAACGCCCCGTACCAGATGAACGCGGCCTCGGTCGCGGCCTGGGGCCAGGGCGACGCCCCGGTCGAGGCCACCGCCGTCTTCCCGGCGGACGAGGTCCCCGCATCCAACGTCGGCACCTCGCTGGCCGCGGACGCGTACAAGCGGGCGACGATCGTGTACGCCGACGCGTCGGGCCGTGAGGTCAACACCGCGCAGCCGGGCGGTCACATCGACTCCGTCGACTACAACCACTACGGCTCCGAAGAGCGTTCCCTGACCGCGGGCAACCGCGCCCTCGCCGTCGGTGCCACCGACGCCGCCAAGGCGAAGCTGACCCGGCTCGGCATCATCGACGCGACCGTCGCCGAGCGCGCCGAGCAGCTCTCCACCCGCACCGTGTACAGCGCGGACGGGCGCCGCGAGACCGAGGAGTTCGGCCCGCTGCACCTGGTCACCCTGGAGCGCGCGCTGACCGGCGGTACCGCCGCCGGAACACTGCCCGCGGGCAGTGAGGTCCCGGCCCGTACGCACACCGTCAACACCTATGACGAGGGCCGTCCCGCCAACGCGGCGGTGCAGGACCTGGTGACCACCACGGTCACCGGAGCCGCCGTACAGGGGTTCGCCACCGACGCCGACCGGCGGACCACGGCGACCGGCTACGACTGGACCTCGGGCCAGGCGACGCGCAGCGTCGTCGACCCCGGCGGCCTGGCGGTCACCACCACCACCTCCTACGACGCGTCGGGCCGCAAGACCCGGGAGACCTCCGGGCGCTCCGCCGGCAATGACGCGCTGACCACCGTGACCGACTACTGGTCGGCGACCGGTACCGGTGCCTGTGAGGGCAAGCCCGCCTGGGTCGGCCTGGTGTGCCGCACCAGTCCGGCCGGAGCGGTCACCGGCGGCGGTTCCCACCCGGCCGAACTGGTCACCAAGACCTTCGGCTACGACCGTTGGGGCAATGTCGCCACGCTGACCGAGACCGCCAACGGCACCACCCGCACCACCACGATCACCACCGACACGGCCGGTCGGCAGACCACGGCCGCTGTCACCGGCGGCGTGGGCACCCCGGTACCGGCGACCACGACGATCTACAACCCGCAGAACGGCGAGGTCGCCTCGGAGACCTCGGCCGGTGCCACCGTGGCGTTCGGCTATGACGCGCTCGGCCGCCGGATCAGCACCACCGACGGCAGTGGCAACACCGTCACCACGGCCTACGACAGCCTGGACCGGCCGGTCCAGGTCACCGACTCGGCGCCGTCCACCACGACGTACGCCTACGACGCGAACGTCGAGCCGCGCGGTCTGACCACCAAGGTCACCGACTCGGTCGCGGGCGCCTTCACCGGCACCTACGACGCGGACGGCGAACTCGCCACCGAGTCCCTGCCCGGGGCCATCACCCTGGCCGTGGAGCGGGACCCGGCGGGCAACACCACCGCCCGCAGGTACGCCGCCGCCGATGGCACGGCCCTGCTGGCCGACTCCACCGGCTTCACCGCGCACGCGCAGCAGGCCGGGCACAACCAGTCCGACGGCACCGCCACCAGCACGGCGTACGGCTACGACGCCGCTGGCCGGCTCGTGACCGCCAAGGACACCGCGGACGCCCTGTGCACCAGCAGGTCCTACGCGTTCGACGCCAACAGCAACCGCACCGGGCTGACGACCGCCGACTGCTCCGAGGGAGGAACCGGCTCCACCACCACCCCGTACACCTACGACAGCGCCGACCGGATCGTCGACAGCGGCTACGCCTACGACGCCTTCGGCCGCACCACCGCGACGCCGGCCGGTGCGCAGCTGACGTACCACGCCAACGACCTGGTCCGCAGCGAGACCGTCGGCGACCGTCGCCAGACCTGGAACCTCGACGCCGCCGGCCGTCTCGCCGCGTGGACCGTGGAGGCCAAGGGCACGGACGGCACCTGGACACAGACCGAGTCCAAGGTGAACCACTACAACGCCGGCGACAACCCGACCTGGACCGCCGAGAACGCCCAGGGCACCGTCACCCGCTACGTCAACGGGCTCAGCGGCCGGCTGACCGCGACGACGGACAACACCGGCGGCCTCGTCCTGCAGTTGCTCAACCTGCACGGCGATGTCTCGGTGCAGCTCCCGGCGGCCGTCGGCGCGGCGCCCGTGGTGCTGCGCACCGACGAGTACGGCAACCGGACCGAGGGCTCCACCGCCGCGCGGTACGGCTGGGCCGGCGGTCACCAGCGCTCCTCGGAGACGCAGAGCGGCTCCACGCTGATGGGCGTCCGCCTCTACTCGCCGTCCACCGGTCGCTTCCTGCAGACCGACCCGGTCCCCGGCGGCTCGCTCAGCCGCTACGCGTACCCGGGTGACCCGGTCAACTCGCAGGACCTGGACGGCCAGCGCTGGAAGAAGAAGAAGGTCTGGCACGTCAAGAAGAAGACGGCCAAGAAGCTGGCCAAGGCCCTGAACGCGGGCGCGCGCGTGGCGTCGGCCTTCGGCCGGGTCGGCCTGATCATGCCGTCCATGTGGGCCAAGATCGCGGGCCTGGCACTGGAGGCCATCGGAGGTGCGACCCGGTGGTTCGCCGCCGAGATCAAACTGAAGAACGCGATGCCCAAGAGCAAGGGCGTCAAGATCACGATCGGAATCTGGCAGAAAAAGGGATTCTGGTCATGGGTGATGTACCCGAAGATCAAGGTCAACCGCTGGAAGAAGTAGCGGGCTGAGGGGAGGGGGCCGGTCCTGCCGGCCCCCTCTCCGCGCCTCGTCTTGTCCGTATCCTTGAACTCCCCGGGATCGCACCGGACTTCCGTAAGTGAGGACGCATCAGTGATCGTGTTCCAAACCGCATTCATCCTGCTCCTGGTCGCCCAGGCCGTGCTGGTCGTACGGAACGGCCGTAGTTGGAAGCTGGAGTCGGCCGTCACCGCCGGATTCGTGCTGGCCTTCCTGCTGCTGCCCACCGACGACGACCGGTCCCTGATGGAGACGGTGATCAGGGTGTACGTGGCGGTGGGCGTCGCCCCGCTCGTGGAGATGGGCCTCCGCAAGGCCGGCACGCCGCCCGAGGCCGTCGACGACGCACGCTCCCCGCGCTTCTGGGCCGGGGCCGCCGCCTGCGCGCTGCTGGCCGCCCTGATCGCGCGCGTTCCGCTGTAGCGGCAGACGGCAGACGGCAGACGGCAGACGGCAGACGGCAGACGGCAGACGGCACCGGGTACCGGTGCCGGACCGCCCCGGCCCCCCCGCAGGTCCCGGTCAGCCGGTCCGGGACAGCCGGCCGGCAGCGCTGTCGAGGAGCATGTCCAGCGTGGTCGGATAGGCACTGCCGTTCATACACGCCACCAACGGCGCGGCGGTGGCCGCGATATGGGGATGGGTTGCCGCCGGCAGCCGCCCGCAGGTGTCCCGCCACATCTCCCGGTCGGCATCGCGCACCGTCTCCGGCAGCGCCAGGGCCGCACTGTCCAGCGCCGCGAAGGCCAGGCTCAGATCGACCAGACTGCGGTAGACGCGCACCGCTTCCCCATCCGCGAACCCGGCCGTGCGCAGCAGCCCCAGAATCGCCTCGACCGTGGCCGTCTCATTGGCCCGTCCGGTGATGCGGCTCGCCGCGAGCACCGCGGCCTGCGGATGGGCGAGGTACGCCGAGTGCAGGCGCAGCCCCAGTTCGCGCAGGTCCGCCCGCCACTCGCCGCGCACCCGCCAGCCCCGTACGGCCCGCCCGATCAGTTCATCGGCGATGGCCAGCGTCAGATCGTCCATGCCCCGGAAGTAGCGGTACACCGTGCTCGGATCGGCGCCCAGCGCCGCGCCCAGCCGCCGCGCGGTCAGGCCCGCGCCGCCGTGGTGCCCGAGTAGCCGCAGCGCCGTCTCCACGATGAGCCGCTCCGAGAGCACGGTGCCCGTACGGGTGGGTCGCCGTCGCTTCCGCGCCGTCTCCGGTACGACCTTCTTGGCCATGACCCGTCCCTCTCGCCGGGGGAGTGCCCCCGGGCGGCCCCGCCACGCCGGGAACTCTTATGCCAACACCGTTGACCTTAGCCGACCCGCCCGCGTTGTATCTGGCCTCAGGCACGACGACCCCGACCGGCCCACCGGCCGATTGATGGAGTGGATGACGCGATGCGAGTTCTGCTTGTCGGCGCGGGAGGAGTGGGCACCGCGATCACCAGGATCGCCGCCCGGCGCCCGTTCTTCGATCACATGGTGGTGGCGGACTACGACCCGGGCCGCGCGCACGCCGCCGTCGCCGCCCTCGGGGCGGCGACGGACCGCTTCAGCGCGGCGCGCGTCGACGCGTCCGACCGGGACGCGGTCGCGGCGCTGCTCACCGAGCACCGCTGCGACGTGGTGCTCAACGCCACCGACCCGCGGTTCGTGATGCCGCTCTTCGAGGCGGCGTTGGCGTCCGGTGCGCACTACCTGGACATGGCCATGTCGCTCTCCCGGCCGCATCCCGAACGCCCGCACAAGGAGTGCGGGGTCAAACTCGGTGACGAACAGTTCGCGCGGGTGCGGGAGTGGGAGGCGAGCGGACGGACCGCGTTGGTCGGATGCGGGGTCGAGCCGGGCCTCTCCGATGTCTTCGCGCGGTACGCGGCCGATGAACTGTTCGATGAGATCGAGGAGATCGGCATCCGTGACGGGGCCGATCTGACCGTCGACGGGTATGACTTCGCCCCCTCCTTCAGCATCTGGACCACGATCGAGGAGTGTCTCAATCCTCCGGTGGTCTACGAGACCGGGCGGGGCTGGTTCACCACCGAACCGTTCAGCGAGCCCGAGGTCTTCGACTTCCCCGAGGGGATCGGACCCGTCGAGTGCGTCAATGTCGAGCACGAGGAGGTGCTGCTGATCCCGCGCTGGGTCAAGGCGGACCGGGTCACCTTCAAGTACGGTCTCGGGAGCGAGTTCATTGAGGTCCTGAAGACCCTGCGCACACTGGGCCTGGACAGCACTGAACCGGTCACGGTCAACGCCGGTGCCGTCGGGCCGGTGCGGGTCTCCCCGCGGGACGTGGTCGCGGCCTGTCTGCCCGACCCCGCGACGCTCGGTGAGCGGATGCGCGGCAAGACCTGTGCGGGTACGTGGGTGAAGGGGACCCGGGACGGACGCCCGCGTGAGGTCTACCTCTACCACGTGGTCGACAACGAGTGGTCGATGCGCGAGTACGGCTCCCAGGCGGTGGTCTGGCAGACCGCGGTCAACCCGGTGGTGGCCCTGGAACTGCTCGCGACCGGGGTGTGGAGCGGTGCCGGGGTGCTCGGCCCCGAGGCGTTCGCGCCGCGGCCCTTCCTCGATCTGCTGACCGAGTACGGCTCGCCCTGGGGCCTGCGCGAGCAGTAGGCCCGATCCCCGGCGCGGGAGTGACCCCCGTGTGAGTCAGGAGGTCCGCCCCGGGCGCGGGAGTGACCCCCGCCCGAGGTGGACCGGGTCACCCCCGGGCGGCCCCCGGCGCGTCCGGGGCCCGGCGCTCCATCGAGTCCAGCAGCAGCCGCAGCGCCGTCTCGAAGACGTCCCCGGAGTCGACCTCGAACAGCCGGTCGCGGACGCGGTGGATATGGGGGTACTCCGCCGGGTCCGCGGCCCGGTAGGCGCGGTTCCAGCCGTCCGCCTCATGCGCCTTCGTCTCGGCGTCCAGGCTGTGGAAGGCGGCCTCCCCGCCGGACCACAACAGGGCGAAGTCCGCGACGACCCGGTAGAGCAGCGCGGCCTCCGCCGGGCTGAAGCCGGCGTCGCCGAGGGCCCCGATCACCGCGTCCGCCGCCCGCATCTCGGCGCTCCGCCGGGTGGTGCGCGGACCGGAGAGGGCCGCCGCCGCGGGATGGGCCAGATAGGCGCCGCGCACCCGGCGGCACACATCCGCCAGCGTGTCCGACCAGTGCGGCTGTGCCGAGAATCCGTCGAACGCCTCTTCGAGGAGGCGATCGGCGACGGCCAGCAGGATCTCGTCCTTGCCCGCGAAGTGCCGGTAGACCGCGGTCTGGTCGGCACCGAGGGCCTTGCCCAGGCGCGGCATCGTGAAGCCGTCGGCGCCCTGCTCGTCCAGCAGGCGCAGGCTGGCGTCCACGATGCGCTCCGGGGTGAGCGCGCCCCGGGGGAGCCGGGGTCGCCGGGTGGTGCGGCCGGGGGATGTGGTCACCGGTTCCTCATCTCACTTCGCCCAATCCTCGTGACGTCTGGTGAGCGCCAGCTTACCGGACGCTGTTGACAAAGGCTTAGTCCAAGGCATTGACATGGTGTTCGTCGGAGGTGTTTCCTCGGAGCCACCAGCCCTGCCGCAACCCCCTCGCACGGAACGGGCCGATCCCTTGACCGATATCCGCATCCAGCCGCAGCGGCCCGCCGCGCACGCCACCGCCCCGGCCGATCTGGTGCTCACCGGCGGTCCGGTCTTCACCGGCGACGCGGCCCGCTCCTGGACCGACGCGGTGGCCGTGCGCGACGGACGGATAGCGGCCGTGGGCACCGCCGCGGCACGCGCCCTGATCGGCCCCCGCACCGAGACGATCGATCTGGCCGGACGGCTGCTCGTACCGGGCTTCGTGGACGCCCACGCCCACCCGGTCTTCGGCGGCCTCGAACGCGCCCGCTGCGATCTGCTCGACGCGACAGGACCCGCCGAATGCGCCCGGCTGGTCGCCGCGTACGCCGCCCGCCACCCCGACCTGGCCTGGATCGTCGGCGGCGGCTGGTCGATGGACCACTTCCCGTCAGGCACCCCCGACCGGGCCACGCTGGACGCCGCCGTACCCGATCGCCCGGTCTTCCTGCTCAACCGCGACCGGCACGGAGCCTGGGTCAACAGCCGTGCCCTCGCGCTCGCCGGGATCGACCGGCACACCCCGGACCCCCCGGACGGCCGCGTCGAACGCGACCGCACCGGCACGCCCACCGGAACCCTGCACGAGGGCGCGGCGGACCTCGTCGCCCGGCGACTGCCCGCGATCACCGCGTACGAGTACGAAGAGGCCCTCCTCGAAGGCCAGCGGCATCTGCACTCCCTCGGCGTCACCGGCTGGCAGGACGCCCTCATCGGCGCGTATCTGAGCTACCCGGACCCGCTGACGGCCTATCTGAGCCTGGCTGGCTCCGGGCGGCTCACCGGCCGGGTCACCGGAGCCCTCTGGTGGGATCGCGAACGAGGCGTCGAGCAACTCCCCGAACTCGTCGAACGCCGTGAGCGGAGCCATCTCGGCCGCTTCCGCGCCACCACCGTGAAGGTGATGCAGGACGGCGTCTGCGAGAACTTCACCGCCGCCCTCCTCACCCCCTATCTGCGCGGAGCCGGCCGGGACGGGACACCCGGCCACACCAGCGGGCACAGCTACCTCACCCCCGCCGACCTCAACCGCGCGGTCACCGCGCTCGACGGCGCCGGCTTCCAGGTGCACTTCCACACCATCGGCGACCGGGCCGTGCGCGAGGCACTCGACGCCGTCGAGGCGGCCGGGACCGTCCGCCGCCGTACCGGCGCACCATCCGCCCCCGGCCCGTACCACCCGCCCGGCCCCGGCCCTGGCCACCAGGGAGACAACCGCCACCATTTGGCACACATCCAGCTCGTCCACCCCGACGACGTCCCGCGCTTCCGCCGACTCCGCGCCGCCGCCAACATGCAGCCCCTGTGGGCCGTCCACGACGAGCAGATGGCCGAACTGACCATCCCCTTCCTCGGTACCGAACGCGCCGCACGCCAGTACGTGTTCGGGGCCCTGCGCGCCGCGGGCGCCACCCTGGTCGCGGGCAGCGACTGGCCAGTCTCCAGCGCCGACCCGCTCGCGGGCATCCATGTCGCGGTCAATCGCACCGCCCCCGGCGACACCGCCGGATCCCCCTTCCTCCCCGGTCAGCGGCTGCTGCTCGCCGACGCCCTCTGCGCGTACACGGCGGGCGGAGCCTGGATCAACCACCTCGACCGGGTCACCGGCAGCATCACCCCCGGCAAGTACGCCGACCTGGTCGTGCTCGACCGTGACCCCTTCGACGAGCCCGTCGCGTCGATCGCCGACACCCGCGTCGATCTCACCCTCGTCGAGGGCGTTCCCGTCCACGAACGGAAGGGCGCCCGGTGAGCGCCGCGCCCGCGGTCGCCGGGGACGACCTACGGCTGCGCGTCACCCAGTTGCGCTGGGAGGCCGAGGGCGTCCTGTCGGTCACCCTGGCCGACCCCGGCGGCGCGCCCCTGCCCGGCTGGCGGCCCGGGGCCCATCTGCGGCTCACCCTGCCCACCGGCACGGAACGCCACTACTCGCTCTGCGGCGACCCGACCGACCACGACACCTACCGTGTCGCCGTGCTCCACGAACCGCGCGGACGTGGGGGCTCCGAGTACCTCCACCGATTCCTGCGCCCCGGCACGGTCATCGCGGCCGGCCGCCCCCGCAACAACTTCCCCCTGCTGCCCGCCCCGCGCTATCTCTTCGTCGCCGGAGGCATCGGCATCACGCCCATCCTGCCGATGCTGTACGAGGCGGAGCGACGGGGCGTCCCCTGGAACCTGCTGTACGGCGGACGCGGCCGGGCGTCCATGGCGTTCCTCGCCGAACTCGCCCCGTACGGCGACCGGGTACGCGTCTGGGCCCACGACGAGCGGGGCAGGCTCCCGCTGGCCGACGCCCTCGCCGAGGCCCGGCCGGCCCCGGGCGACGCCCCCGTCGCCGTCTACTGCTGCGGACCCGGCGGCCTGCTCGACGCGCTGACCGGACTCTGCGCCGAGGCGGACGGCCTGCACGCCCACGTCGAACGCTTCAAGGCCCCCGACACCACCGCGGCCACCGAGAACAACAGCCCCGTCGAGGTGCGCTGCGTCAAGTCCGGCGCCACCGTCGCCGTACCCGCCGACGAGAGCGTGCTCGACGCGCTCCTCGCCGCCGGCCTGAAGGTCCACGGCTCCTGCCGTGAGGGCATCTGCGGGAGCTGCGAGGTCGGCGTCCGCGCCGGCACCCCCGACCACCGCGACCACATCCTCGACCCGGCCGAGCGGGCCAGGAGCGAGGTGATGTACCCGTGCGTGTCCCGCGCCCTGACCCCCGTACTGGAGCTGGAGCTGTGACCACGACACCCGCGCCCACCCGCCCCCGGCGGATCGACCTGGCCCGTATCAGGGAGATCATCGGCACCCCTGAGCCGGTCATGCGGCAGAAGGTCCTCGACCGGCTCGACGACCACTGCCGGCTCTTCATCGCCCACTCGCCGTTCTGCTGCGTCGCCTCCGCCGATCTCGCCGGCGGGACCGACTGCTCCCCGCGCGGCGACCACCCCGGATTCGTACGCGTCCTGGACGACCGCACCCTGCTGATCCCGGACCGCCCCGGCAACCAGCTCGCCGACACCTTCACCAACATCACCGAGAACCCCGGCGTGGGGCTGCTCTTCCTGGTGCCCGGCTACGCGGAGACCCTGCGGGTCAACGGCCGCGCCTACCCCACCGACGACCCCGACCTCCTGCCCATGCTGGAATCCCGCGGCCGGCCCGCCCGGCTGGCCACCGTGGTCGAGGTCGAACAGGCATATCTGCACTGCGCCAAAGCGGTCATCCGCGCCGGCCTGTGGGAGGACGAACCCCGCGAACTGGCCGGTCTGCTCCCCTCCGGGGGCACCATCGCCGCCGCCCACTTCGGCATCGCCGGACTCACCGCCGCCCTGCTGGACGACGACCTCGCCGATGACTACCGCCGCAACCTCTGACCCGGCGTCGGTCGACGACCTCGCCGATGACCACGGCCGCGATCCTGACCCGGCGTCGGACAACGATCAACACCGCGACCCCTGACCTTCCGATCCAGCCGCCCCGAGAGGAATCACCCATGACCGTCCAGTTCCTGAGGGTGGGACCGTCCCCGCTCCACGAGACGGCCGAACAACACATGGTCCCGATGCGCGACGGCACCCGCCTCGCCACCGATGTGCACCTCCCGCCCGCACCGCGCAAGCACGCCGCCGTCGTCAGCCGGGTGCCCTACGACAAGTCCAGCCCCTACATGGCGATCCACAAGATCGCCGAGCACTATCTGGCACGCGGCTACGTCTTCGTCTCCCAGGACGTCCGCGGGAAGTTCCGCTCCGAGGGCGACACCGTCCCCTTCGTCCACGAGATCGAGGACACCCACGACACCCTCGACTGGATCACCCGCCAGCCGTGGTCGAACGGAGCGGTCGCCATGGTCGGCGACTCCTACCACGGCTGGACCCAGTGGGCCGGAGCCGCCAGCGGTCACCCGGCACTGCGCGCCATCGTCCCGCGCGTCACCAGCCTGGAGATCTCCGACCTGAGCGTTCTCGCCGGGAGCGGCACCGACCACGCGCTCAGCCTCTACCACGCCAAGTACTTCGCCCATATGTGGGTCGACCAGGGACTCTACGCCTACGAAGTGGACTGGTCCGTGCGCCCCCTGCGCGACCTCTTCGAGGACGCCTTCGCCTCCATCGGACACCGCTCCGCCGCCGTCGACAGCGTCATCGCCGGCCGCCCCCTCACCGACCCGTTCCACACCCGGCACCCCTTCGCCGCCCGGCCCGTACCCGTACTCCACCGCGTCGGCTGGTTCGACAACCTCATCGACGCCTCCCTGCGCGACCACACCGCGCAGCTCGCCGACCCCCGCTGGCGCGACCACGCCTATCTCGACGCCGACGCCTGCGACCACCACACGTACCACCTGAGCCAGGCCCCCGTACCGGACGAACAGGACCAGGCCCTCAGCGAATCCGTGCTCGACGCGATGCTGCCGCGCTACCTCGGCCGCACCCTCGACTTCCTGGACGCCTTCGTCCTCGGTCGGGGCGAGCCCGGCGCCTTCCCGCGCGCCGTCTGGTTCCAGGGACACGACGGTGAACACACCGCCGCATCCTGGCCCCCGCCGGCCGCCCGCGAACTGCGGCTCCACCCGGCGCGGGGCGCGCAGGCCACCACGAGCGCGGACGGCGGAACCCTGACCGAATCCGCGGAGACCACCACCACCGCCGTCCGCTGGACCCACGACCCGCTGAACCCGGTCCCCTCGCCGGTCCGCGACCCGTGGGTGCACCTCAAGGAGTACCCGCAGGAGCAGCACACGCACGACCGGCCCGACGTGGCCACCTTCACCGGCGACCCGGTCGTCGCCCCGCTCGACCTCGTGGGCCCGGTCACCGCGACCGTCTCCATCGAGACCAGCGCCGCCGCGGGCCACCTCTTCGTCAAGCTCCACGACGTCGCACCCGACGGCACCGCCCACATGATCGTGCGCGGACAACGCCGGATCGAGGGCGGCGGACCCCGGCGCGCCCGGGTCGACCTCGGCCACACCGGCTACCGGCTGCGCACCGGACACCGCCTGCGCCTCCAGATCTGCGGCAGCGACTTCCCGCTCTACGCGCCCCACCCCGGCAGCGACGGCGACCTCTGGCAGGCCACCGCATTCAGCCCGGCCGAACAGACCCTGCGCATCGGCGGCGACCACACCCGACTGACCCTCACCGTGGCGGACGGCCCCGCGCAGACACCGAGGAGACAGCCGTCATGAACCACCACACCCTCAGACCCGCCCTGATCGCCCCCCTCGTCGCGGTCGCCCTCACCACGGCGGCCTGCGGCGGGGGTGGGGGCGGCACCACCGCCCCCACCCCTTTCGCCACCGGTCGGGCCGACACCCCCGCCGCCAAGGGCCCTCTCGACTCGTACACCTGGTACGGCGACTACCGGGCGCCCTCCAGCCTCGACCCGGTGAAGAACGCCGACTATCCCGAACAGACCGTCCTGCCCAACATCTGCGAATCCCTGCTGCGCGTACGCGGCGACTACACGCCCGAACCCGCCCTCGCGACCGGGTGGCAGCAGCCCGACCCCAAGACGCTCGTCCTCACCGTCCGCCAGGGTGTCCGGTTCTCCGACGGCACCCCCATGACCACCGACGACGTCGTGTACAGCCTCAAACGCAATATGGACCCGAAGACCACCTCGTCCTACGCCTTGCTGTACGCCAACGTCACCTCGATCAGCGCGGGTTCCGGCAACCGCGTCACCCTCGCCTTCCGCACCCCCGACGCGGTCTTCGTCAACGTCCTCGCCACGCTCGGCGGATCCGTCGTCAGCCGCGCCCACGCCGAGGCCAGCGGCACCGCCCTCGGCACTCCCGCGGCCGGTGTCCTGTGCACCGGCCCCTACCGGGTCACCGCCTTCGACGGCGCCAACGACCTCGTGATGGAACGCAACGAGCACTACTGGGACACCACCCGCCCGGTGCGCTCGAAGAAGGTCACCTTCGTCTTCCCGGCCGGGGCCAAGGCCCTCTCCAACGCCATCGCGGGCAAAGCCGTCGACGGCGGTTTCAACATCCCCTCCCAGCTCGTCCCCACCCTCGCCAAGGCGGGCGGCGGCAGACTCTGGACCGGCGCCGCGGGCAGCTCCCCGCAGAACCTCGACCTCGTCGTCACCGATCTGCGGAACGGCCCCCTGGCCGACCCGCGGCTCCGCCGCGCGCTCTCCCGATCCATCGACCGCGAAGGCATCGCCCGCTCCCTCTTCTCCGCCGCCGCCGACCCCCTTTACGCCGTGGCCGGACCCGGCACCTGGGGGTACGCCCGGGCGGAGTTCAAGAAGGCGTATGACGCCCTCAGAACCGAACCCGACCCGGCCGGGAGCAGGGAACTCGTCACCGCGGCGGGCGCCGACGGACGCAAGGTCAGACTCGCCTACCCCACCGGGATCGACATGTACGCCGGTGTCGCCACCGCCCTCCAGCAGGGGGCGAAGGAGATCGGGCTCGATATGGAGATCGTCGGCCTTCCGCTCGCCCAGTACGGCGAGATGTTCATGGACCCCGCCGCCCGCAAGCCGTACGACGCCTTCCTCACCATGAACTACATCCAGATCACCGAGCCGGCGTTCCTGTACGCCTTCATCGCCACCCCGGACGGTCCGCAGAACTACGGCGGCTACCGCAACACCCTGGTCACCGACCGGATCACCCGTGCCTTCGGGACCGCGGACGACCGGGCCAGGGCGGGGCTCCTCATCGAGGCCCAGCGACAGCTCGCCGAAGACCTCCCTTGGATCCCGATCGTCGCGCCCCGGGCCACTGTCTATCTGAGCGACCGGGTCGCGGGCGTACCCCTGACCTTCGCCTACATGGGACGGCCCTGGGCCGCCTCGGTCGGCGCTCCCTGAGAACCGGAGCCCGCACCATGATCCGATTCCTCGCCGGACGCCTCGCCGGGCTGTTCGTCACCCTCCCGGTAGCCGGGTTCATCGTCTTCGCCGGGCTCTACCTCGCCCCCGGCAGCCCCGAGTCGGTGCTCTTCGGCAACACCACCCCGACCGCGGAACGCCGCGCCGCGGTCCGTGAGCAGTACGGACTCGACGAGCCGTTCCTGACGCGCTACCTCTACTGGATCGGCGACATCCTCCAGGGCGACCTGGGCACCTCGTTCGTGGGGAACCAGCCCGTCGCCACCCGGATCGGCGCGGTCTTCGAGACCACGCTCCACCTCGTCGCCGTCACCGCCGTCCTCGTCGCCGTCATCGGACTCGGCCTCGGACTGCTCGCGGCACTGTGGCCGGGACCGGTCGACTCGGCCGTCTCCGCCCTGACCGCGACCGCCGCCGGCGTCCCGGGATTCGTCGCCGCCTCGGTGGGCATCTCGGTCTTCGCCGTCCGGCTCGACTGGTTCCCCGCGTACGGCGCCGGCGGCGAGGGATTCGCCGGCCGGCTCCACGCACTCATCCTGCCCGCCCTCTCCCTCGCCCTGATCTCGTCCGCACTGCTGGCCCGGGTCACCCGGGCGGCGATCCGCGACGAACTCGGCAAGGAGTACGTACAGACCGCGCGCGCCCGCGGCATCCCGGTCCGGCGCATCGTCCGCCGCCATGTCCTGCCCAACGCCGCGCCACCCATCGTCACCGCAGGCGGCCTCGTCGTCGCCGCGCTCTTCGCGGGCACCGTCGTGGTCGAGAACGCGTTCGGGCTGCCCGGAATGGGCTCGCTGCTCATCGGCTCCGTCAACCAGAAGGACTTCCCGACCGTGCAGGCGGTGACCCTCCTCATGGTGACGGCCTTCGTCGTCGTCAACCTCGCCGTGGACACGGTCCAGCGTCTACTCGAACCCGACCGGAGCCAGAGAGGCACTCCATGACGACGACCCACCCCACCGTCTCTCCCGTGCCGCCACGGGCCCGGACGGGACGGCGAATCGGCGACCGGCTCGGCACCGCGGGAGTGATCGCCCTCGGCTGGATCCTGCTCATGGCGGCGGGTGCCGCCCTCGCGCCCGCCCTCGCACCCCACGACCCCGCCGCACAGAACCTGCTCAACATCCACGCCCCGCCGGGCGGCGCACACCTCCTCGGCACCGACGGCTCCGGCCGCGACATCCTCTCCCGGCTGCTGTGGGGCGCCCGCACCAGCCTCGCCGGACCGGCCCTGGTCGTGCTGCTCAGCCTGGTCGCCGGACTGCCGCTCGCCCTCGCCGCGGCCTGGCGCGGTGGATGGGCCGACGCGGTCGTCGGACGCGTCCTCGACCTCGTGTTCTCGCTGCCGGCGATCCTGCTCGCCGTCCTCGCCGTCGCCGTCTTCAGGCCCGGCCCCGCCCCCGCGATCCTCGCCCTGGCCATCGCCTATCTGCCCTATGTGGCCAGGGTCGCGCGCAGCGCCGCCCTGCGCCAGCGCACCATGCCCTACGTCGCCGCGCTGACCGTGCAGGGCCACGGGGCGGTGGCGATCTGCGCCCGCCACATCCTGCCCAACATCGCCCCCGTGGTCGGCGCGCAGATCCCCATCGCCTTCGCGGGCGCCCTCATGGACCTGGCCGCACTCTCCTACCTCGGCCTCGCCGTGCAGGCGCCCCAGGCCGACTGGGGCGTCCTCGTCAACGACGCACAGGCCGTGCTCCAGGGCCACTCCTCCCAGGTCGTCTACGCCGGGGTGCTGATCACCACGACCGTCGTCGCCCTCATGCTCCTCGGCGACCGTCTCGCCGGGGACGGCCGCCCCCGGCGCGTGCACCGCACGGCCCGAACCCTCCGGAGAACGAAATGACCCCTCTGCTGCGGCTCGACGAGGTGTCGGTGACCATCCCGGCCGACGGCACCCGACGCCGTGTCGTCACCGACATCACGCTGGACGTCGCGCCGGGAGAAGCCCTGGGTGTCGTCGGCGAATCCGGCTCGGGGAAGTCCATGACGGCACGCACCGTCATGGGCCTGCTGCCGCGCGGCAGCACCGTGGCCGGCACCGTCCGCTTCGACGGCCATGACCTGCCCCCGGCCGGATCCGGCAACCGTGCCCAACGCGCCCGTACCGTCACCGCCCGGCGCGATATCGGCATGATCTTCCAGGACGCCCGCGCCCATCTGGACCCCCGGCAGCGCGTCGGCGACTTCATGACGGAGACGGGCGCCTCCGCCCGCGCCGCCGCCGAACTCCTCGACCGGGTCGGTATCGACGATCCGCTCCGCCGGATGCGCGACCGCCCCCACCAACTGTCGGGCGGGATGCTCCAGCGGGTCATGATCGCTTCCGTGCTGCTCGCCCGCCCCCGTCTCATCCTGGCCGACGAGCCGACCACCGCCCTCGACGTCACCACCCAGGCCGATGTCGTCTCCCTCCTCGACGAACTGCGCCGCGAGGACGGCACCGCGCTCGTCTTCATCACCCACGACCTCGACCTCGCGGCGGCCTTCTGCGACCGCGTCGCCGTCATGTACGCCGGCTGCCTCCAGGAGGTGCGCGGGGCGGACCTCCTGCTCACCGCCCCGCTCCACCCGTACACCCGCGGGCTGCTCGCCTCCCGGCCGGGCGGGCGGACCAGGGCCGCCCGGCTGCCGGTGATCCCCGGCCGGCCGCTCTCGGCCTTCGAGGCGCCACCGGGCTGCGCCTTCGCCACCCGCTGTGCGCATGTGGTGGACCGCTGCCGGGAGACCCGCCCGTCCCTGACGGCCCGACACGGCGGGCTGGTCCGCTGTGACCGCGTCGCCGAACTCGACACCGGACCGGGAGCCGGAGCCGGATACGACACCGGACCGGGAGCCGGACCGGGACGTGAAACCGGAACCGCATCCGGAGTCGTCGCCGGCAGTGGCAGTGGCAGTGGCACCGGCACCGGATCGGCGGAGGCGACGCGGTGACCGCGCATCCGGAGACCGTGGTCGACGTCCGGGACCTGCGCAAGGTCTACCGCGGCGGATCCCGGCTGTCCCGCGCCCCCATCCAGAGCGACTTCGTAGCGGTGGCCGGCGCCGACTTCCAGGTGGTGGCCGGGGAGTGCCTGGGCATCGTGGGGGAGTCCGGTTCGGGCAAGAGCACCATCGCCAGGATGCTCACCGGACTCGAACGACCCACCTCCGGCGCCATCTCGGTGCTCGGGGTCGATCGCACCCGGCCCGCCCGCCGCGCCCGCGCACGCCGGCTGCGCGGCGCCCAGCTCCAGATGGTCTTCCAGGACCCCTACACCTCCCTCGATCCGCGCCAGAACGCTCGGGACGCGATCGTGGAGACCCTCCGCCTCCACACCCGGCTCGACCGCGCCGAACGCGTCCGCCGGGCCATCGGCATCGCGGACTCGGTCGGGCTGGACGAACGCCAGTGCACGGCCCTCCCCGCCGATCTGTCGGGTGGCCAGCGCCAGCGCGTCGCCATCGCGCGGGCACTGGCCGCCGACCCCCGGGTCATCGTTCTGGACGAGGCGGTCTCCGCACTCGACGTCTCCATCCAGGCCCAGATCCTCAATCTGCTCGCCGACATCCGGGACAGCACAGGAGTGGCGTACCTCTTCATCACCCACGACCTCGCCGTCGTCCGGCAGATGGCCGACCGGGTCCTCGTCCTGAAGCGGGGTCACATCGTGGAACAGGGCCCCACCGAACGGGTACTGGACCACCCCGCGCACGACTACACGCGACGACTGCTCGCGAGCGCCCCGGGCTCGCGGCCGTCCGGCGCGGCCCCGGAGGAATCGAGGCGGTCGAAAGGACCATGACCGTGGTCACTTCGACCGGCGGCGTGCCCGCCCCTGATCGCCCGTCATGGCGCAGCCGCTGCGCGTACGGCGGAGTGGACGGTCCGGGCCAGCCGGGCGCCCCACAGCGAACGGGGCCCGGCGAAGAGATGGCGCTCCTCGCCGGGGCGCCCGACGCGCGCGGCGACGCACACCGCGTCGGTGGGCGTGCCCGAGCAGTCGTGGCCGGCGTCGAGCAGTGCCTGAACCTTCGCCTCGGTCGCGGTCGCCACCGCATTGACCAGCGCGGCGTCGGTCAGCACCACCGGCAGCATCACGATGATGTTGATCGTGCCCGGCCGGGCCCCGGCGGTCGCACCCTCGGCCGGGGAGGCGGCCCACCCGCGCACCCCGAGCCCCGCGGTGACGATCGCTTCGACGCCGTTCTCGCGGGCATGACCGTACGCGGTGACGTCGGCGGCCGTCATCAGGCCCACTCCCGGTCCGCGCACCCCGGCGTCACCGGCCAGCTCCGCGAGGTGCCGGTCGGGATCGGTGCGCCGGTAGCCGTGGGAGACCTGGGCGTTGAGTACCCAGGCCCGCTCCCCGATGCCACCGCCCAGCACGGCACTACTGACCATCCGCCAGCCGGGGCCCGCGCGCCAGAGCAGGGCGTGCAGCCGCTGGCCGTCCTCGGTACGGGTCAGGTGCTGTACGGGCGGGGGAGCGGTGGCGGGACGCGATGGCGGGACGACGAAGGTCACCGGGCAGGACTCCTTGCGGGCGAGCGACCGGGTGATCGTACGCGCCAGGGGTGACGGGCCCTCTCGCCGCCTCGCCCGCGGCGGTCGGTCCGGCGCAGCTCCGTCCGACGGACCCCTGCGGCCCGGTGGGCGTGGGTGGTCGGTCACGTTCGGGTCGGCCCGGAACTCCATGGACATGCCGAGCGTTTCCCCGACGGGCGTGACGAAGCGCGTTTGCCCGAAGAACGACAGACGAAGTCGAGGTGGTACCAGTGGCGATGTGGGACCGGATCAAGGATCAGGCCAAATCCCTCCAGCAGCAGCAGTCCCAGAGGTCGGGAAGCTCCGCGGGGCAGGGACATTCCGCGGGGCACGGAAGCTCTGGGTCAGGAAAGTCCAAGGCCCAGATGGTCGGGATGCTGAAGAGTCAGCTCGACTCGCTCAAGACCGAGCTGAAGAGCGGTGCCTACCGCGACGCCAGTATGGCCGTCTGCGCCCTGGTCGCCGCGGCTGATGGGCATGTCGACCCGGCCGAGCGGCAGAATGTCGAATCCCTGATCCTCTCCAACAACGTGCTGCAGAACTTCCCGGCCGAACAGCTCCGGACCCGGTTCAACAAGCATGTCGACGTGCTCATGGCCGACTTCGCCCGGGGCAAGGCCGAGGCGCTCCAGGAGGTGGCCAAGGCGGCGAAGAAGCCCGCCGAGGCCCGTGCCGTGGTCCAGACGGGCATTGTCGTGGCCGGTGCCGACGGCTACATCCAGCCTGCCGAGGAGCAGATGCTGCGCGAGGTGTGTGCCGCGCTGGGGCTGTCCCCCGCAGAGTTTGGCATCTAGAGCCCCCGCACCCCGCAGCACCGGACGCCCTCCGTCTGAAGCCGCTGAGCCCCTGACCGGCTACAGCGCCTGAGGCATCGGATGCTCGCGTCCTGCGGTCCGCCCCTGCGCTGCCTCCCGGCCTGTTGCAAGCCGTGCCGGGAGGCCGCACAGGAGGCCGTACGGTCGGGATCGGCTCCGCGCCCCAGCCGCGGTGTTGGGCCCCACCGCGCCGGTCACCGCGC
The DNA here is from genome assembly GCF_044333555.1 of Streptomyces sp. NPDC020965. Taxonomy (NCBI): domain Bacteria; kingdom Bacillati; phylum Actinomycetota; class Actinomycetes; order Kitasatosporales; family Streptomycetaceae; genus Streptomyces; species Streptomyces sp. NPDC020965. The sequence goes on along the minus strand of NZ_JBIRRE010000016.1, from coordinate 145,160 downwards.
CCGGGCCAGAAAGAGGCCGCTCATCCGGTGCCCTGCGACGCCACCGCCACCGCCGCGGGCGTCGAGCGCGCGAGCGGCTCGTTCGCGGTGGTCCTCGGACAGGTCGCGACAGACGGCCACCGTACGAGAGGCACCCGCCGCGGACCATCGATGGGCAGCCTGGGGGCACGGCCCCCTCCACGCGGGACGACAGCGCGGCTGGCGCGCCCCGGGCAGACTGAAGCAGGCCGTCGTCGGTGGTCAGCTCAGATGCAGGGCGAGCAGGGCGATGTCGTCGTCCTTGTCCTTGCCGAAGGTCTGGAGCAGTAGGTCGCTCAGCTCCTCCAGATCGGCCGGTCCCGAGACCACCACGGCGCGGAAGTCGTCGAGGCTCTCCCCCAGATGTCTGCTGCGCTCCTCGACCAGGCCGTCGGTCATCAGCACCAGCCGGGTCTCCGGCGCGGTCTCGTGCACGGTCGCCGGAGGGTGCGGCAGGCCGAGCCCCAGGAGTGGGCCGTGCTCCACCAGGAATTCGGCCCGGCCGTCCGGCTGGACGAGCAAGGGGGGTATATGGCCCGCGTTGGAGACCTGGACCCGGCGTCCGCCCGGCTCGATCAGCACGATGCAGAGGGTGACGGTGACCCCGGGCCGCGAATGGGCCAGCAGGGTCTCGATGCGGTCGTGGATGCGGTGCGGCGGATGGCCCTCCAGGGCGTAGGCCCTGAGCGCATGCCGTATCTCGCCCATCACCACGGCGGCGGCGAGCGAGTGCCCCGCCACATCGCCGATGGCCACCAGCAGACCGTCGTCGGTCTCCAGCGCCTCGTAGAAGTCGCCGCCGATCTCGGCCTGCGCGCCGGCGGGCACATAGCGGAAGGCCATCTCGACACCGGCCACCGTCGGCAGCCCCTCGGGCAGGAACGTCTTCTGCAAGGTGAGGGCCAGCGAGTGTTCCTCGGTGTAGCTGCGCAACGATTCCAGCGACAGCGCGCAGGCGTTGGCGAGTTGCTGGAACAGCTCACGGTCATCCGTACCGCGCAGGGATTCGGCGGGTACGGCGAAGCAGAGGGGCGGCCGGCCCCGCTTCGTCCGGGCGACGATCAGCGCGATGTCACCGCGCAGGTGGTCGGAGGGCATCAACGACCGCCAGAGCGCCTGCGGAACGAGAGCGGTCTCGGCTCCCGTCCCGGGGCCCAGTGCCTGCGTGGCGAGCCGGTTCAAGGTACTGGCGTGCGCGGGCGTCAACCGGGGTGCCGTGCCCGGCCCCTCGGACATGCTGTGCACCACCTGGTTCTGTGGAGTCAGGAAGACCAGCGTGGCCGGACAGGAGAACAGCGCCGCGGCGCCGGTGGTGGCCGCGGCGGCGAAGGAGTGGAAGCCCACCGCCTTGTAGACGTCCAGCGTGGTGTGGTTCAGCGTCCGGAGCCGGTTGGCCAGCCGCTCGGCCCGCTGCCTCGCCCGGGTGTAGCGGAGCGTCGCGGTGAGTGTGGCCAGCAGTTCATCACGGTCGATGGGCTGGTTGAGATAGGCGTCCGCGCCGCCCTGGAGCCCCCGGGTGTGATCCTCGGGGGTCATCACGGTGGCCGAAACATGGATCACCGGGATGCCACAGGTGCGGGGGTTCGCCTTGATCCGCTCGCAGACCTCGAAGCCGCTGATGTCCGGCAGATTGACATCGATGATGGCGGCTTCCGGGAGCGGGGTGCCGGGCGCGTCCAGCAATTCCAGCCCGCTGGTGCCGTCCGGCGCCTCGATCACGGTGTGACCCGTGCGTCTGAGCCAGCTCCCCAGGATGTAGCGGGTGGTCGCGTTGTCGTCGACGACCAGCACGGTCGCCGGCGCGCCGTCCAGGCTCATGTCGTTCATGGGTCGTGCCGCTCCCGGTCTGAGCCGCCGGACGGGACGCGGTGCGAGCCGCCGGACGGAATGAGGTCGGCGTCCTTGCCGGTGTGAGGTTCGGGCAGGGACTGATCGGCGGTGGTCGGCCGGTCACCGATCCCGCGCGGGTCGAGGTCCGGCAGCCGGAACTCGACCCGGGTACCGCACCCGGGTGAACTGGTCAGCTCCAGCGATCCACCGAGCAGTTCGGTCAGCGTACGGGCGTAGGGCAACCCGAGGCCGGTACCGGGCCGGCCCCGCTGATGAGGGCCCGGCACCTGGTAGAACTCCTCGAACACCCGCTGCTGCTCCGCCGCCGGAATGCCGATGCCGCTGTCGGTGACGGTGAATGCGAGCCAGGGTCCCGACTCCGCCTTCACCGCGTGGACCTCCAGGCTGACCTCGCCCTCCTCGGTGAACTTCAACGCGTTGGACAGCAGATTGCGCAGAATCCGGGTGAGCAGCACCTCATCCGTCACCAGTACGGGAAGCTCGGCCAGTGGGGGCAGCCTCAGCACCACCGCGTCCGTGCGCACCGTGGAGCCGAGCGCGCCGCCGAGCTGCCCGACGACCGCGTGCAGATCGACTGGACCGAGCTGGGGTTCCAACTGGCCCGACTCCGCCTTGGCCACATCCAGCAGGTCGTTGACGAGTGAGAGGAGTGTCTGCCCCGACGAGGCGATCAGGGAGAGCTGTCGGTGCTGGTCGTCGTCGAGACGGGCCGATTCGGGATCCAGCAGCAGTCGGGAGAGCGCGACCACCGCATTGACCGGGGTGCGCAGCTCGTGACTGACATGGGCCCAGAAACGGGTCTTCGCCTCGCTGGCCGCACGGAGCAGCCGGGACTTGTCCTCCAGCTCGGTGTGGAGCGCGACCACGCCGCTGTTGGTCGTCTCCAGCTCCTGGGACAGCTCGGTGTAGAGGGCCAGCACCCCCCGGTTGGTCTCCTCCAGCTCGTCGTTGAGCCGCCGTAGCTCCTCGCGCTGCGCGCGGGTCTCCTCCAGGGTGGTGATCAGATCCCGGGTCTGGGCCCGCAGCTCCTCCTCCATGGTGGCCGGAGCCGTGCGCCGCAGGGCCTTCTGGAGCTGTTCCCGGCGTACGCGGAGGGTGTCCCCCGGCGGCACCGGCTGCTCCAGGACGATCCGGTGGGGGGTGCCCGGCAGGTGCCGGACCCGGTGGAGCAGCCGGGACGCGAGCTGGAGGGCCTGCCCGGCGGGCTCGGCGCCGCGGGCCCACTGGAGCGTCACCACCAGCACGATCGGCCCGTCCTCGCGCAGGTCGAAGGAGGCGGTCAGCTCACTGCTGCCGAGCCGTTCCCGGCCCAGCTCGCTGAGGGCAGTCGCCAGGCGGACCTGGTCCTGCCGCTCCATCCGGAGCGTCTCGGCGGCTTCCTGGCCACTGCGCCGGAGGGAGAAGACGTCCTGCGCGGAGCCGATGCCGAGGGTCACCAGGGGTTCGGGACCGTGGGCCGTCGTCACCATGCTCCCTTGACCACCACGATTCCCGCGTCATCCCGGCGTACGGCCGCTTCGCGCAGCAGTTGACCCGCGATCACCGGGGGAGTGTGCTGGAGGAGACCGGGGAGAGTGTCCGCGCTCCAGCGCTCGGTCAGCCCGTCGGAGTGCAGGACCAGCGCACCGTCGGGGGGCAGCGGCGCCTCGAAGGTGCGCAGCGTACGCATCTGGTGTCCCACGATGCCGGGAGCGGACAGCAGGCTCTTGCGGGTACCCGGGGCGATGAGGAAGCCGCTGACATTGCCGACGCCGCAGAGCAGGACCCGCTGTCGTTCCGGTTCGACGCGGGCGACGGCGACCGCGCCGCCACGGGTGCCGCGCAGCGCACCGTGGAGGTCTCGCATGATGCTCTCGGGATCGGTGGCCTTCGTCCGGCGGAAGGCCCCCACGGCGGCCTCGCTGGCGCGGGCCGCCAGGGGACCGTGTCCGAGCCCGTCGCAGACCATGACCAGCAGGGCGGGTCCGGTCTCCGCCCGGGTGTCGTCCACCCGGGCCGACCAGGCGTCGCCACAGACGGTCTCGCCGCTGATGGGCCGGGTGAGCCCGGTCACGACCGGGCCGGTGGGCGCCGGGTGTACGGGCGCGGGCCGGGTGCGGGGCCAGAACTGAGCCGCCATCACCGTGCCCCGGCCCGGCAGGGAGTGGATGTCGAAGGTGTCGGCGAGCCGGGCGACCGCGCCCAGCCCGATGCCGAGCGTGCCCGCCGTGGACGCCCCGTCCGCCAGCGCGGCGGATACATCGGCCATTCCCGGGCCGGTGTCCACGGTGACGAATTCGACACCGGCGCGGTCCGGGGTGCGCAGGACCCGCAGCAGCAGGGCCCCGTCCTCCGCATGGCGCTGGAGATTGGTTGACGCCTCGCTGACCGCCAACGCCACCTCGGACGCCCGGTGGGTGTCGAGGCCGATCCGACGGGCGAGTGCGGCGGCGGCTCCTCGGGCGGCGGCGGGGAAGGCGGGATCGCTCCGGAACCAGGCGACGTCCTCGCACTCCAGCACCGTCAGCCCGGTCACCGGGCCCACTTGATCAGCGACACGGTGGTTCCGCGGCCTACTTCCGTATCGAGGGAGAATTCGTCGACCAGGCGCCGCGCGCCGCTCAGCCCCAGGCCGAGGCCGCCGCCCGAGGTCCAGCCGTCGGTCAGGGCCAGGTCGACATCGGGGATTCCCGGCCCCGAGTCCTCGAAGACCGCGAGGGCCCCGGCCCGGCCGTTCCGCCGGACCAGACCGATGCGGGCCTCGCCACCGCCCCCGTACACCAGGGTGTTCCGGGCCAGTTCGCTGGCGGCCGTGATGAACTTCGTCTGGTCCACCAGCGAGAGCTTGCACCGCTGTGCCAGTTCACGGGCGAGTCGTCGCACCCGGACCACATCGTCGTTGGCCACGATGGGCAGCGACTGCGGCTCTCCGTCGTGTGTCCAGGGCGTGGTCATGCCCGGCCCGCGTCGCCCCGGTCCAGCAGGGCGAGCCCCTTCTCCAGATCGAGCGCGGTGCGTACGCCCCCCAGGGACAGACCGAGTTCCACCAGGGTGATGGCCACCGCGGGGCGCATGCCCACGACGACCGTCTCGGCGTCCAACATGCGGGAGATGGCGGCGATGGTGGCGAGCATCCGGCCCACGAACGAATCCACGATCTCGACCGCGGTGATGTCGATGACCACACCGCGCGCGGAACGGGCGACGATCTGATGGGCCAGGTCCTCCTGGAGGTTCATCACGGTGTCGTCCTCCAGGTCCACCTGGATCGACACCAGCAGAACATCCCCGATCCGCAGGACCGGTACCCGATCGGTCACGGCTGCCCGCCCTTGCGGGACACCATCTCGACGCCCGACCGGCGCAGGGCGAGCTGGAGCGCGTCCGCGAGGCTGGCCTTGGTCACGATGTCGCCGAACTCGATGCCCAGCGCGACGATGGTCTGGGCGATCTGCGGACGAATCCCGGAGACCGTGCACTCGGCGCCCATGAGGCGCGCCGCCACGATCGTCTTGAGCAGATGCTGGGCGACCTGGGTGTCGACGGCCGGGACGCCGGTGATGTCGATGATCGCCTGCTCCGAGCCGGTGTCCACCAGCGCCTGGAGCAGCTTCTCCATCACGACCTGGGTCCGCGCCGAGTCGAGAGTGCCCACCAGCGGAACGGCGATCACTCCGTCCCACAACTTGACCACGGGGGTGGAGAGTTCCAGCAACTGGTCGGCCTGGGCCGAGATGATCTCCTCGCGGGCCCGGGTGTAGGTCTCGATGGTGAACAGCCCCAGATCGTCCAGGAGCCGGCTCAGCCGGAGGTACGACTGGATCTCGTCGGGGGACCCGCCTTCCAGCACCGGCTCCAGGACCCGCTTGAGGGCGAGCACGCTCAGCGCGGTCTCGCTCGGGGTGAACCCCTGCCGGGCCCGGTTCCGTGACAGCTCGGTGAGCAGGGCCCGCAGCTCCGACAGGGCTTCGTCGTGCACACCCTGAGCGCCTGCGCGGAGGGCGTCCACCAGCGCTGCGTACAACTCGCGCAGCTCCCGGTCCAGCTCGGCCCGGCTCACCCGGCCGGCCAGTCCCTCGGAGACCTTGCTGACCCACTGGTCGGCGAAATCATGGTCATCCGCCGACAACAGTTTCACCAGCCTGGCCGAACCATCCTGCTTCGCCACCACGGCCACTCCTTGAAGATCAGCTGATGAGATCACGTAATGCTCGGGGAAGCGTACGGCATGTCCGGGCAGGTGCGGGCACGGGAAGTCGCTGTCCGGCCCGCACGGAACGCGCCTTCCGGCACAAGCCCTGTCGATTACCCGCCGACGTCACCACGGACCGGGTGAACGGGGTAATGCTCGGGGCGGCTTCCCGTTCCTTTACCCGGTACACGCCACGCGATATGTGACGGTCCTCACGGCGGATTTCCGATGGTGCCCGGCAGTGCTGGGAGGAGGCGCGCCCGGGACGGATGCCACCGGGAGACGCGCCCATGAGTGCGCTGTCCTTCGGGCCCGTTGCCCAGCCGGGGGGTGCGCCGACTGGCAGGCATCCGGGCCGCAACCCTGGTAGGTGTCGACAGGGGCCGGGCGGATGAGGTGAGCTTGAGCCGGGGGTAGGTGTTCCGCTGGCGGTTGACCGGCTTTCGGTTGCCTCGGAAGTCGTCTTCCCGCAGGTCGAGTCGGCGGTTCGGCGGACGGAGCGGGATTTTCGCCGGCCGGCGCGAGAGGGAAGGCGCGGGATTCCCCACCGGTCGCCACCGGTGGGGAATCCCGCGCCTTGCGTTGCCGACGGGACCGGTCTCTGGTGGAGCCGGTATCGCGGAAACCGCGCTATCGCCTCTTCTTCGCCTGAATCCAGAGGACGACCGCGATCAGCAGGACGACCACCACTATCCATTTCATTGCGTCGGCAACCCCATCCGGTGTCGTATCGGTTCTCGTGGCGAGGGGCGGGAGTCCCGCGGTCGGCTCGGTGAGGAGCCGACCGGGACCGCCCCGCACTGTGTGCGGGCGTGGCGACCGATGCCCCGAGTGGTAGTTCGGGACCGCCGGTCACCACGGAAGTGCTGATGCCCCCGGGGCGCCGGTTGAACCTCCGCCGTTCTCCGGCCGGTGGTTGGTGAGGGGTGTCGGGGGGGCCGGTAGGTGGGTTCCGGACACCCGATGAGAAGGTTCTGGACAGGCGGTGAGAGGTGCAGATCGCGGTTAGGTTAGGCTAAGCAAAGTCGAGTTCTTCGCAGCCTCACCGCATCCGCGCGGTGTCGGCTGCCCTTCGGTCCTGGGAGTCATCCGCCGTGCGATCCGTCCGTTTTCGCAAGTCCATAGTCGTGACCAGTACGGTCCTGTGCGCGGGAATGGTGCTGAGCGCCTGCGGGGGATCTGGTGAGTCCTCGGACTCGGGTAAGAGCGAGGGCAACGTCACCGTTGCGACCGCCAAGGGGAACCTCGAAGTTCCCCGGAAGCCCGACCGGGTCGCGGCGCTCGACAACACGTCGTTCGCGACCCTCAAGGCGTTCGGTGTGAAGCCCGTCGCGGTGCCGAAGGCGCTGCTGCCGAAGGAGGGCTTCGATGACTGGCGAAACGATTCTTCCATCAAGGACGTGGGCACCCACCGCGAGCCCAAGTTCGAGGCGCTCAATGCCGCCGAGCCGAACCTGATCATCGGCGGCTACCGCTTCACCGACCACCACGCCAAGCTGGCCAAGATCGCCAAGACGGTCGATGTCGCCCCGTCCGACGAGGCCAAGGGCGGGTACGTCAACTCGCTGCGGACGCAGACCGAGGCGCTCGGCAAGATCTTCGGCAAGGAGAACAAGGCCAAGGAGATCGTCGCCGCCCTGGACAAGGCCCGGACGTCCGCGGTCGACGCCACCAAGGGCGAGAGCGTGTTCCTCGCCGTCGCCAGCGCCGGCAAGGTCGACAACGGCGCCAGCCGCATCGGGCGCCTCACCGAGCCGCTGAAGCTGAAGAACGTGCTCAGCTCCGAGGGCGAGGACAGCACCTCGGTGCACGACAACTCGGGGCTCGCCCCCGAGACGATCGCCCAGCGCAACCCCGACTGGATGATCATGCTGGACCGGGATGCGGCCACCGGCGGCGAGGGCACCGAGCTGGTCGCCGCGAAGAAGATCGTGGAGGGCATGGAGGCGTGGGACAAGACCACCTTCCGCCAGAAGAACCAGGTCATCTACCTGGCGAGTGACTTCTACCTGACCGAGGGCGTGCAGGCGTACACGGACGCCTTCGACCAGGTGGCGACCGCGTTCACCGCGGCCGGCTGACACTTCCCCATCGGTACGGCCCCCCGGCCGTTCAGGATCCAGGGCCGGTCCGACAAGATCGCTCGGACCGGCCCTGGCCGGGGGGCCGCCGCCGACCCATCCGCCCCGGAAGCCATATGCGCCGACTCTCCCTCCCGCTGGCCACCCTCGGTGTGCTCGCCCTCGTCACCGCCTCACTCTTCGTCGGCGGCTACGACATCGATCTGAACGCCCTGTTCAGCGACCCCGACGCCCGGAACATGTTCCTCATCTCCCGGGTGCCACGCACGCTCGCCCTGGTCCTCGCCGCCGCCGCGATGGCCGTCTCCGGCGTGATCATGCAGATGCTCGTACAGAATCGATTCGTCGAGCCGACCACCACCGGCACCAGCGAGTGGGCGGCCCTGGGCGTGCTGCTGCTCACCCTTCTCGCACCGGCCGCGCCGCCGCTGGTGAAGATGGGCGCCGCCAGCGCCTTCGCCTTCGTCGGCGTGCTCGTCTTCCTGCTCGTCCTCGGCCGGATCGCGCTCAAGTCGCAGGTCATCGTGCCGATCGTGGGCATCATGCTGGGCGCCCTGGTGGGCGCTGTGACGCTGTACATCGCGTCGTCCGCGAATCTGCTGCAGATGCTCGCCACCTGGCGCTCGGGCGGGTTCAGCTCGGTGGTACGCGGCAACTACGAGCCGCTGTGGCTGGTGGGGGCCATCGTCGTCGGTCTCTATCTGGCGGCCGACCGCTTCACCATCGCCGGGCTCGGGCGGTCCACCGCCACCAGCCTGGGGCTGCCCTACCGGCGCATCATGTTCACCGGGCTCACCATGGTCGCCCTGGCCACCGGAGTGACCACCGTCGTCGTCGGGTTCATTCCGTTCCTGGGCCTGATCGTGCCGAACCTCGTCTCGATGGCCCGCGGCGACGACGTCCGCAGCAATCTGCCGTGGGTGGTGCTCAGCAGCGTGGCCCTGATGATCGCCTGCGATCTCGTCGGGCGGCTCGTCGTCTTCCCGCTGGAGATTCCGGCGACGGTGGTGCTCGGCGCCGTCGGGGCGGTCGTGTTCGTCGCGATGATCCTGCGTCAGCGAGGGAAGGCCCATGTCTGAGACTCATCCGCCGGCCCCGTCCCCCGTCGATGCGGTACGGGTCGGCAAGGGCGACGCCCCGGCCGCGCCCCCCGGCCGGGGGCTCCCGGCGGCCGCCCGGCTCGCCGTGGCGGGCGGGCTCGCCGCCGTCGCCGTCGTCTGCTTCCTCTTCCTGTTCATCGAGGGGTCCTTCGAGTTCGCCTTCGAGCGACGCCTGACCGTGCTCGGGACGATGGTGATCGTCGCGTTCACCCAGGCCGTGGGAACGGTGGTGTTCCAGACCATCACCCACAACCGGATCCTCACCCCGTCGATCATGGGGTTCGACTCCGTCTACATCCTGACGCAGACCCTCCTGGTCGCGGTGTTCGGCGGCAGCGTGCTCGCCGCGACGGACGGGATGCCGAAGCTCATCACCCAGACGCTGCTGATGGTCTGCTTCACGATGCTGCTCTTCGGCTGGCTGTTCTCCGGGCGCGCCGGCAGCCTCCATGTGCTGCTGCTGGTCGGTGTGGTGCTCGGCCTCGCCTTCCGCAGCCTGTCGGACTTCCTACAGCGGCTGCTCTCACCCGCCGAGTACGACGTGCTGTCGGCACGGCTGTTCGGACGGCTCACCAGCGCCGAGGTGGCGTACCTGCCGCTGGCGGGCGCCGTGTGTCTGATCGCCGGCGTCATCGTCTGGCGGCGCCGCTACCGGCTCGACGCCCTCCTGCTCGGCCGGGACGCCGCGACCAACCTGGGCATCGCCTTCAAGCGCGAGCTGGCGGTGCTGCTGCTGCTGATCTCGCTGCTGATCGCGATGTCGACCGCGCTCGCGGGCCCCATGACGTTCTTCGGGTTCGTCACCGCGATGCTCGCCTACCAGATGTCGGGCACCCACCGGCATGTCATCGTGCTGCCGATGGCGTTCCTCATCGGGCTGCTCACCCTGGTGGGCGGACAGTTCATCTTGGAGCACGTCTTCTACGCCTCCGGAATGCTCACCGTCGTCATCGAATTCCTCGGCGGGGCGATTTTCCTCGTCCATCTCCTCCGGAAGGGCACCCTGTGATCGAGTTCACCGACATCCGTAAGGCGTACGGCGACGACACCGTGCTCGGCCCGGTGTCCGGGCAGATCCCGGCGGGCGGCGTCACCTCGCTCGTCGGCCCCAACGGAGCCGGGAAGTCCACGCTGCTGACCATCATGGGCCGGCTCACCGAGCCGACCTCGGGAACCGTGACCGTCGACGGTCTCGACGTGCACCGGGCCAAGTCGCAGGACGTGGCGCGGACCCTGTCCATACTCCGCCAGGAGAACCACTTCACCGCCCGTGTGTCGGTGCGGGATCTGGTCTCCTTCGGGCGCTACCCGCACAGCCGCGGCCGGCTGACCCGGCAGGACATCGCCCATGTCGACGACGCGCTCGACTTCTTCCACCTCGGCGACCTCCAGCACCGCTTCCTCGACCAGCTCTCCGGTGGCCAGCGCCAGCGCGCGTACGTGGCGATGGTGCTGGCCCAGGACACCCAGTACGTCCTGCTGGACGAGCCCCTCAACAACCTCGACATGAAGCACTCCGTGCGGATGATGGGCCAGTTGCGCCGCGCCGCGGACGAACTCGGCAAGACCATCGTCCTGATCGTGCACGAGATCAACTTCGCCGCCACCTACTCGGACCGGATCATCGCCCTCAGGGACGGCCGTATCGCGGCCTCAGGCGGTGTCGACGAGATGATCCAGGCCGAGGTGCTCAGCGAGGTGTTCGACACCCCCGTCCGGATTCACGAGGTCGACGGGAAAAGGACCGCCGTGTACTACCGGTGAGACCGGCCTCCGCGCCGCACGGTCCTCGCCCCCGGCGTCCGTCGGGAGCGAGGACCCCTGGCGGACGTGCAGGACCTTCCGGCGCAGCACCGATGCGCCGCCCCCTCCCGTGGCTCCGGCCGGCCTCCGCGCCGTACGGGCCACGGGCACGGCCCCCCGCCTCCGGCTGCTTCCCACGTAGACGATGCGACCGGTATCGCTACTACGCTCACGGCCAGGAATCCCGGGCGGTCCTGGCCCGGCGAATCCGCGAGGCAGGGATGCCACTCGCTGATGCCTCCGTGGTGCTCGATGGGACCCGCGAGGATGCCCGCGCCGTGCTGGAAGGACACGCCAGAAACGCGCGCGAGACCGCGACGTCGGCCCGATCGGCAGTCGAGGAGATCCTCCGCGAACTCCCGGGTGCGCACCGGGCCACGGCGCGGCTCGGTGGAGCAGAACTGGCCAGCGCCGTACGCCAGGTCGCCTCTGCAGTGGCGTCCGCTCCGGTGCGGGAGGAGTACCCGGTACTCGGCTGCGTCCTGATCGAACTCGAACGCCAGGAAGTGCGACTCGTGGCCACGGACCGCTACCGCTTGGCGGTTCGCGCGCTGCAACCCTCCTCCTTCGAGGGCGACCCGTGTCGCGTCCTGGTCGGTGTTGCGGAACTGAAGGGCATCACGTCCTGGGCCATGCGCCTGCCGGATATCACCCGTGAGGTGCAGCGGCAGAGCGTGCGGCTGCACGGAGACGGTGCGGAACGTGACCTCCCGACCGTCTCCGCGACACGTCGACTGACGCATGACGCTTCACTTGATCGACAGTGAGCGCGAGATCATGGACCCTCATAACCCCGTTGTCAGGCTGTGAGCGAGGCCGGTGCGGCCGCGACCCGGGGTCGACGGCCGCTCACGGGAGACGAGCCTGCTCAGCGGGTGGCCACCCGGAAGGTGCTGAGTACGGCCTTGTGGTCGGTCGGCCAGGTCCAGGTGGGCTCCCAGAACCTTTCCCTGCCCGACTCCTCCACCCGCTCGTTGCGCACGATGCTGCTGGACGGCCCGACGATCACGCTGTCGAGCAGTCGGATCCGCCGGTCCGGGTGGTAGAAGACGAAGTCGATCCGGTCCCGCTCGTCGGCCTTCGGCGCCCAGGTGAGCTGGCCGACGTCGGCGCCGGGATTGTCGCTCGGCCAGGTGAAACCCGGCCTGCGGACGGGGTCCGGGTGGATCACGCGATAGCTGTCGCGGAAGCCGGCGTCCTCGATCGCCTTCGTCGTCGACCACGGGACGACGGTGCCGTGGTGGTCGAACAAGTTCCGGGTCCGGCGGTTCCAGTCCCGGTGAGAGGGTTCGTTGAAGTCACCGGCCAGCAGCGTCAGCCGCCCCTTGGCCCGCTCCTTCGCGGCGTCCGCGAGCACCGTCCTCGTCACCTTCGTGCGTCCCGAGGCCGCGTTGAGCCGCGTGATCAGGTCGACATCGGTGATCGGACCGGTCGGGATCTCGCCCCAGCCGTACTCGGAGGTCTCCAGGGGCGACGGCGTGCCGCCGCCGTAGCCGCGCGGCAGGTAGTTGACGTAGTAGCGGTACTCCAGATGCCCGGAGTACGCCGCGACCTCGGTGCCGTCGACCGAGACGACCGCCTTCGACCAGGAGGGGAATGACGCGTGCTCGATGATCGGGTAGCGCGAGATCACCGCCGGATCGACCGGGTTCTCGTTGTCGAAGTAGGTCAGCCCGCGGTCGGCGAGATCGGCCAGGAGATGGGCCACCCGCTCCGGGTTCGACTCGCTGAGCATCACCACGTCCGGTTTGACCGCGGCGACGGTGTCGGCGATCCCCGCCCGGCCGCCGGGCACCCGGCTGCCGCCGAGCCAGATGTTGAACTGCATGACCTTGAGCGTTCGGTGCGAGGGCCTGCGGTGCTTCCACTGATCCCGCGGGGCGGCCTCGGCCGTGCCCGCTGCCAGCACTCCCGCGCCGACGGTCGCGCCGACCATCCCGAGCACTTCGCGACGCTTGACCATCAATGACCTCCAGTTAGTGCCATGCATCCATGGCCCGGTCACTGTTCGACCCGGGCCGGGGACAAGTGTCGAGGCCCCCCGTGTATGACACATGAACCCAGCCGCAACGTCAGATGCCGAAAGATCAATAGCGTCTCCGCGGCGTGGCGGGTGACCTGTCATCGGCATCCGCATGAGGCTGCGGACATGCACCGGTAGGCCCACCGCGGTCCGCCGCAGCGTGCAGAGGCGCCGGGAAACCCACCTGAGTCGTTGAGCGGTGGCCCACGAGAGGCAGCGGGGAGGCTCAGTCGCCGCCTCCGCAGCCGCCCCCGCCTCCGCGGGAGTCCGTACCGGTGCCGTCCGCCCAGCCGTCTCCACCGGGGTTCGGCGCGTCACGTTGCGACCGGGTCGGCCTCCGCTCGCGCCGCGGACGAGGCGGGGTCGGCCGGGACGCCCCCTTGCTCATCGCGGTGCGGATCCGGCCGGGGAGCCCCTCCAGCGCGGCATCGGCCACGCGCCGGCAGTACCGGTTGAAGCCCCGCCAACGCCGGGTGTGCTCGTCCGGCCACGCCGCCGCGCAGAGGGCGAGCAGACCCCAGACGGGCCACCACACCAGGACCCACAGCGCGGGGTCCCCGCCCAGGAAGGGGAGGCGCACCCCGGCGCCCAGGCCGTGTGCGGTCATACCGAAGCTGATGCCGCACGCGGCGAAGGCCGCGACGATCCGGCCGGGCTCGGCGTACCGGCGCACATCCGGGACGCGCCGGCTGAGCCGGCTCCGGTACGCCTCGAAGTCATCCGCGTCCAGGATCTCGTACAGCCGGGTCCTTCTGGTGCCCCGGCGTCGGATGGCTTCGAAGAGCGCGGACAACACGGGGTCGGCCGGTTCGGGTACGTCGGCCACGGCCGTGACCACGCCCGCGTCCGAGACCTCAACGGCCCCCCGCAGGGCGAGGATGCCCACGGCCGTCCGCGCGGCATTCCGCCCCTCACCCGCCTGCCACGCCGCCTCCACCGGACCGATCCCCTCCCGCTTGACGCGCCGAATGGTCGCGCGGTCGGCCCACCCCCGGATCAAGCACCAGCACCCCAACGCCCCATTGACCGCTGCAAAGCCCAGCAGCCACCAGACCACCAAGCGTCCCTCATCGGTCACCCACTCCATCGCTGCCCCCTGGTATGCAATCGCGCGGTTCAGTGACCAGCGAGTCTCGCGAACCGCCACGTGGAACACGACTGTTGGACGCACAGGAGAGTACCGAGGGTCGGATCGCCCACGCTCGGATACCGGAAGGTGGAGGGAGTCGGCTCCCCCCGGCTGGTCGTCCCGGGCGTTGCGGGCCGTGCTGCGCGACGCGAGGGCCGCCAGGCCGTTTACGCGGCATCGGGCGATGGGCGTTGACGCACCCCGGGCGTGCGCCGTGATGCTCTGTCACGTCCCCATAGGGAGTGGACGATGACACAGAGGTGCACCTGATATGAAGCTGTCCAGAATCGGACGACCGCCCCGCAGCCGCCGTATCGCGCTGCTGGCCACGAGCGCGACCGCGCTCGCGGCGTTCACCATCCCGTACACCACCGCCACGGCCGCGCCCACCGCGCCGCAAGAGCGCGAACGCTCGTCGACGCCCGCCCACCGTGGGCCGGTCCTCGACGCGCAGCAGACGGCCCGTGCCCAGGTGGACGAGTGCTTCAAGTCCATCGGGGGTCCGCGCCCGCAACCACAGGGCGGTGCCTGTCCGTCCGGGTTCCAGCCGAAGATCAACGGCGCCTATGTGTGGAGCGCGGCGCGGTCCGGTGACTACGCGTACTTCGGCACGCTCTCCAACATCACGTGCAACGCGTCCTCCACCTACTCCGGCAACACGACTCCGTACGTGGTGAAGAACGCGGACGTGTGCGAGTTCGGCAAGGGCGCCAACGCCGGGGCGCTGGGCGAGATCTACGGTGACGCCCGCACCCCCCAGGTGCTGCGCGTCAACGCCGACACCCAGCAGGTCGAGGACCTGACGCCGACCTCGGACCCGCTGATCAAGCGCACGGTGGGTCTTCGCGGCGCCGCTTCCCACAACGATGTGGTCTTCCTCTTCGGGCAGACGGTGAACGAGGGGCAGACCCTGGGCCAGGGGCTGTCGATGTTCGCCTTCGAGGGCAGCACCGGCAGGTTCCTCGGCTCCAAGGCGTACACCGACCTGGTCAGCGCGCGCGGAGGCGTGGTGGCCGCGGACGGCAATCTGTATCTGGCGGGCCGCGCGCCCGGGGTCAACGGCGGCCGGGTGCTGCGCTGGACCGGTGACAAGGAGAACCCGTTCGCCTTCGACGTCGTCGCCCAGTTGGAGAACGACCCCGGCTACCTCACCACCTTCAAGGACCGTCTCGTCGCCTCCGGTTGGGGTACCCAGGTGCCCGGCGAGAGAGGTGCCGTCAGCGGCGGCACATCGAAGGTGTGGATGAGCCCGCCGATCCCGTCGGCGGGGCTCACCTTCGACGGTGCGGCGGCCTGGGAGCCCATCTTCTCCTGGGACGAGTACGACCCCGATCCGATGCTCAGCAAGGGCATCGCCTGGGGCGCGCTGACCGAGTGGCGGGGCGAGTTGTACGTGGGCAGTTACAACCAGGCCGCGGTGGGCGCGGTGCAGACCATGTGGAAGGCGTACGGGCAGCCCAAGGGGGACGTGCTGCGCAAGCGGGACATGCTCTCGGCCGCCCGTCCGACCACGGTCTTCCGGATCAGTGATCCGGGCTCGGCGAAGCAGCGGACCACCCTGCTGTACGGGGAGGAGAAGCTGCCGGTGTACAACCCGAACACCAAGCGGTGGAGCTCCAAGCCCAACCTGCTGGGGCAGAAGCCCATGTTCGGCCCGTCGGGCTTCAACGGCAACGTCGGCAACGCGTACTCCTGGACCTTCACGGTCTTCCAGGACCGGTTGTACATGGCCACGTTCGACAGCAGCGGGCTGATCACCCCCGGCTCACACTTCACCGCGGTCAACAACGGCCTGTCGCAGGCGGCGAAGAAGAGTCTGGAGTTGGTGGTCGGGCCGTCGTTGAAGGCCACTCTGGGCGGTGGTGACGTCTGGCGGATGGACGACCCGGACAAGCCGGCCGTGGCCGAGACGCTGAACGGCTTCGGCAACCGTTCGCAGCAGGGCGTGCGTGTCTTCCTCCCCTTCGAGGACAAGGGGTTCCTGTACGCGGGCATGGCTTCTTCCTGGAACCTCCGGGCGACCGCCAGGGACCGCGGTGGCTGGGAGCTCAACCGACTGACTCCGGGCGCGAAGCGGGCACCGCTGGACACTCGGCTGCCCAAGGACGCGCGGGAGGCCGCGGCCGGCGCCGGGATCACCGGCTTCTGACCCCTGCGGTGACACATGCACCCCGGCCCCGCCCGCCGACTGTCGGCGAGCGGGGCCGGGGTGCATGTCACCGGGGTGTGGGGTGCGGCGCCTTGGAGGAGCCACGGCCCCTGTTGACCAGTCGGGTGACCTGCTGACGGGAGCGGCCGGCGACGCGCGCCAGTTCGGTGAGGCTGAGACCTCCGTCGTCGACCGCGGCGCGGTAGCCCTCCGCCCGAGCGAGAGTCACGGCGCCGTTCAGGGCCCGGAGCGCGGCGGAGAAGTCCGCCCACGCGGCTTGCCCGGCATCGCCGCCGAGCACCACCGGCGGTGGACCCGGGCGGCGGCTGGCGCGCAGCTCCACCAGGGATTCCTCCACGCTCCCCAGGGCGTTCTGGAAGTCACGGCAGCGGGCCAGAACGGTGTCGATCAATCGATAGAACTCGGCGAGTTCACCGTAGGGCACATCCGACTGGCAGGGGGTGGTGTCCCCGGCCCCCCTCGCGTCCGTGGCTCTCTCGGTCGGTCCCTGCGCCGGCATCGCGGCCTCCTCCTTGGTGTGTCAGCCCATCATAGGTGAGTCACAGATACCCACTTGTGAGAATCGTAGAGCTTTATTCGCAAGACTCGTGAAGCTTGATGTGAATATGTGCTAACTCTTGTAGAGTCCGGGATGGTGGAGGTGACCTTGCGCGAGCCACGCGCTCCCGAACCGTGTCCGGACGGGCCTCCCGGCATACCGTCCGAGGCGGATATCGCGTCGGTGCTACGGCACTCGGCCGAGTTGCTCCAGCCGGATCTGCCGGCGTTCACCGAGGGTGTGGTGGCCCGGGTGCGCGCGGTCAGCGCGCACTACGGCGATCCGTCGCTGCCCCCACTCGATCTGACGCGGTCCGCGCTGACGGCCTTCGACGCTTTTGTCGCCGGGCTCATCGCGCCGGACAGGGTGGCGGAGTCGGGCGACCACGCGTGGGCCGTCGGCGACCGGCGCGGGCGAGATGGCGTCCCGCTCCCGGCGCTGTTGGACGCCTACCGCATCGGTACGACCGGCCTGTGGGACGCGCTGGTCGCACGGGTGGTGCGCGAGTCACCGGGGCGGGTCACGGCCATGGCGTACGCCGCCGGTGAGGTGTGGCGGCGGGCGGACGGGGATGTCGCCGTGATGGTCGAGGCGCACCGGAGGGCCCTGGCCCGACCGCTGCCCGCTACCGGTCACTGCCGACACCTACCGATGCTTCAGGCGCTGTTGCGTGGACACGCTGACCCCGCGCACCTGGCGGCGCTGACCGCGTCCCTGGGCCTGCCCCGGTACGGCCGGTACGCGGTCGTCCTGCTGCGCGGCCCCGGAGTGCGGCCACGCGAAACGGAGTCGGGGTACGAGGTCCGCAACGGCGTCGAGTTGTACTGGTGCCCGCAGGACGACGGGGTGGCGATCGTGGCACTGCTCGGTGACCGGCCGCTGACCGCTCTGGGTGCGCTCGTTCCGGTGGGGACGCACGCCCGAGGCGGTGTCAGCGCGGTGGTGACCGGGCTGGCTGCATTGGGCCGCGCCCGTCACCTCGCGGAGTTGGCGCTCGGTGCCTGCCGGGCGGACGGGGAGCTGACCCAGCTGGGGGACCGGCTCTCCCGGGTGTTCGTACTGACCCGGCCGGATCTGGCCGGAGACCTCGCGGACCAGGTGCTCGGTCCCGTACTGGAGCTACGAGCGGCCGACCGCGATGAGTTGCTGACCACGCTGGCCGCCTGGCTGGACTGCGACGGCTCCACCCGGCGGGCGGGCGAGCGGCTGTACTGCCACCGGAACACCGTGCTCAACCGACTGCGCCGCATCGAAGCGCTCACCTGCCGCCGGCTGGCGCACCCACGTGACGTGGTGGACCTGGCCATGGCCCTGGAGGCGCAGCGGGTGAGCGCGCCGCCTGACGCCCGGATCCGTGGCGACTCCTGATGCGGAGCGGCCCACCTGTGCCGGGGACACGGGGAACGGCCCCGGTGGTGTGCGTGGGCACAGGATGGCTCGCGCGGTGGAGCAACGTCCTCCCCTCATCTACCCGCCGTACCGGGCCCGTGTGACATTCGGCGGTGCAGCCACGGCCCAGCAGCCGGAACACCGGATGGAAGGAGCCCCCATGCGCCCCCACCGATCCCGAGGTGACCATGTACACGACGCCTTCACCGCCCACGGCGGACCCGGCGTACTCCGTGTACCTGGCGTACTCCGCGTACTTCTCGTCATGCTCGTCGCGACCACCGTGTTCGCGCTCGTCGTGCCCGTCGCACCCGCAGCGGCGCAGGCCGCACGGTGGGTCGGTGTCGGCCCCGTCGACGGCCCACTGCTGAGTACACCACCCGACAGACTGGCCGCGGCCTTGAACTGCCCGGCCGGCTTCCCGCGCTCGGAGCGCGAGCCGGTGCTCCTCGTCCACGGCACCGGGGTGAACGCCGATCTCAACTGGAGCTGGAACCAGGGCCCCGCACTGCGTGAGCGGGGGTACGACGTGTGCACGGTCGACCTGCCCGGCCGGTCGACCGGGGACATCCAGGAGTCCGCCGAGTATGTCGTCCACGCCGTCGCCGCGCTGCACTCCGCCACCGGGCGCAAGGCCGACGTCATCGCCCACAGCCAGGGCGGCCTCCAGATCCGGTGGGGCCTGACCTGGTGGCCGGGGCTGCGGAACATGGTCGACGACGTCGTCAGTCTCGGTACGCCCGAGCACGGCACCGTGGCAGGTGATCTGTTGTGTGCGCTTCCCTGTGCGGCGGCGGCACACCAGATGACGCCGGGTTCGGCATTCCTCGGCGCGCTGAACTCCGGCGACCAGACGCCCGGCGCCGTCTCGTACACCTCGATCTACACCCGTGACGACCTGGTGGCCGTCCCGTACCGAACGGCCGTCAGGGACGGGGCGCGCACCATCGGTATCCAAGAGGTCTGCGGCATACGGCTGGTGACCCACGTCGGACTGGTCTACGACTCGGTGGCGTTCCGGCTGGTGCTCGACGCGCTGAGCCGACCCGGCCCCGCTGATCCCCAGCGGCTGCCGGCCGGCGCATGTCTCGGTTACCCGTACGCCCCTGGGGTCAGCGCCCTCGACGTCGTTCACGCGAGCGCCGTGGTGGTGCCCGCTGCGGTCACGGCGCTCGCCACGGCCCCGCGCAGCAACCACGAACCGCCGCTGCGCCCGTACGCCTTGCCGCAGCAGTGAGGTGCCCCGGATGACCCCCGCCAGGGGGATGTCCGGCTGGTAGACCTCTCCTCGCCGGTCGCCGAACTCCCGCACCCCGAGCCGCGTGCGGGAGTTCGGGCGCCGTAGTGGTCGCGGGGCGGTGGGCCCGGTTCACTTCTCTGTCGCGCTGTGCGATCGCCGGAGAGGGGGTGAGGATGGCAGAGTGGCACTCAGTTCCTTATTGAAGGGTACTGAGTGCCATATGGTTCATCATCTGTCCCCGTCGAAGGCCGGCGATGCCCCCGTGTGTCGGAGCGGCGACTCCGGACTCACCTATCAGCGCTGCCGCTGGTGCGGCACCGCGTCCTTCCGGCGGCTCCTGTGTCCCGTCTGCTCATCGAGCGAGTTCCGCTTCGAGTGCGGGCCGGGGCGCGGTGTCGTCGTTGAATCGACCGTCGTGCACCGCTACTCGGGTGCGGCGCGCAATGAGTCACTCGTCCGGTTCCCCGAGGGATTCGTGTTCCGCTGCCGGATCGTCGGCGCACCCCCGTGTGACATCCGGGCCGGGATGCGGGTGCGCCCCGCCGCGGGCCAGGATCCGGGCGCCGGGGAGATCGTCCTTGAGGTGTGCGACACCGGTGGACTCATCGACTGGCGCTGAGAGCCGGCCGGTTCCTGTGTCGGCCCGCGGGAGACCCCCCGGCCGGTGGTCGGGTCGGGGCCGCTGTGGTCATGTCGGGGGAGCCATGTCAGCAAGTTAATTGTCAGTAACTAATGCCATGGATTCCACTTTCCGCGGGAGCTCGTCCCCAGCTCTTGTTCAGTCAGGTTACGGATGGTTCACTTCAGGCCAATTAGGTCGTGTTCCGAGGAGGCTCGTATGCCTGTTGATCAGGACGCACAATCCGGCTCGACCCCTGTGGATGTGGGGCGTGGCCAGAGCCCTTCCGTCGGGCGCCGGGCCTGGGGCGTCCTCGCCCTGTTGGTCTGTCTGATGCTCGTCAACTACGCCGACAAGGTCGTCGTGGGTCTGGCCGGCGTCGACATGAAGAAGGACCTCGGGCTGGACGACGCCCAATTCGGCGTGATCCAGAGCAGCTTCTTCTGGCTCTTCGCCGTCGGGTCCATCCTCGGTGGTTGGCTGGGTGGCAAGATCCGCGCCCGCTGGCTGCTGGCGGGGATCGCGGTCATCTGGGCGCTGAGCCTGGCGCCCATGGCCGCGCAGGCCGGCTTCACCACGATCATCGCCTGCCGTGTCCTCCTCGGTTTCGCGGAGGGGCCGACCACGGCTCTCGCCATGCAGGTGGCCCATTCCTGGTTCCCCGCCCACAAGCGAGCCATCCCCAGTTCGATCGTCGTGGCGGGTGCGGGCATCGGGCCGCTCATCGCGGCCCCGGTGCTGACCTGGGTGATCGCGGAGTACTCCTGGCATATGGCCTTCGGCACCCTGGCCGTGTTCGGGGCGGTCGTGGCCCTGCTGTGGTTGCTGGCCGGCGACTCGGGTCCGGAGGGCACCTCCACCGGTCACGGCGGCACGGCGGCGACGGTCCTGCCGGATCGGGTGCCGCTGGCCAGGCTGTTCGGCACCGGCACCCTCATCGGCATGATGCTGCTGTTCTTCGTGGCGTACGCCAACACCTCGGTGAAAGTGAGCTGGCTTCCGCTCTACTTGCGGGAGGGCCTGGGATATGACGCCGGGACGGCCGGGAACCTCGTCGCTCTCCCCTATCTGGGAAGTGCCATCGCGGTGATCCTCGCCGGCGTGGTGTCCCGCGCGCTGACCCGGCGCGGGATCGGGAACCGCATCACCCGCGCTGTCCTGCCGGCCGGCCTGGTCCTGGCCTCCGGGCTGTGCACCATAGGGTTCTCCTCGCTCGACCGGGGCGCGCCGCAGATGGCGCTGCTCATCCTCGGCTCATGTCTGAACTCGGCCGGGTACGGCGTCGCCTTCGCCGGGCTCGCCGACGTGGTCCCGGCCGGTCAGCGCGGCATCGCGTTCGGCATCGTCACCGGCGTCTACAGCCTGGGCGGGGTCATCGCCCCCATGGTGATCGGCGAACTCGTCGCTTCGGGCGAATCCGTCGCGGCCGGTTATGGCGACGGGTTCATGCTCCTCGGCGTCACGATGATCATCGGAGCGGTGATCGCGCTGATGCTCGCCCATCCGGACCGAGACGCCGCGAAGCTCGCCGCCAAGACCTGATCGAGCGCGCCTCCGCCGCTCGCCTTGCTGCCGTCCGCCGTACGGACCCGTCCGTACGGCGGTCTGGCATGAGGTTAACCGATATTCACCTCCGAATCGGATCGTCATCCCTTGAGCGGCTGGAAGTGAATGCGGGGCGCGGATGTGTTCCCCGTCCGTCCGGGTGGCCGAGAGGGCGGGCGGGGTGCGGGAGCTCTCGGGGTCAAATTTTCGACAGAAACCACTCGACAGCGATGAACATCCCTTGACAGCAGGCAACTTTACGAGAAAAGTGAAGGCGCGCTAACCCGAAACTGGAGGACTGCATGAGTCGCAGAGTGCTGGTGGCCGGAGTGGGCATGGTCCCGTTCGCCAAACCCAGTGCCGCCAAGCCGTATGACGAGATGGGCGCGGGTGCTGTCCGGGCCGTGCTGACGGACGCGGGACTGCCCTACGACAGAATCCAGCAGGTGTACGCCGGGTATGTCTACGGCGACTCCACCTGTGGTCAGCGCGTGGTCTACCAGTTCGGCATGACCCAGGTTCCCGTGGTCAACGTCAACAACAACTGCGCGTCAGGCTCCTCCGCGCTGTGGCTGGCCCGCCAGGCCGTTGAGAGCGGTGCCGTCGACTGCGCTCTCGCCGTCGGCTTCGAGCAGATGCCGCCGGGCGCCCTCAGCGCCAAGTGGACCGATCGGCCCTTGCCGCTGACCGACTTCATGGGGGCGCTGAAGGACATCTATGACGTCGACCCGAACCTGCCGATGACGCCCCAGTACTTCGCGGCGGCCGGTGTCGAGTACATGGAGAAGTACGGAATGAGGGCGGACACGTTCGCCAGGGTCTCGGTCAAGGCGCGCACCCACGCGGCCGGCAACCCCTACGCCGTCTTCCGTGACCCGATCACCCTGGACGATGTCCTCGGCGGGCCGCGCATCGCCGGACCGCTGACCCGCCTCCAGTGCTGCCCGCCCACCTGCGGTGCCGCCGCGGCGATCGTCTGCTCCGAGGAGTTCGCCCGCCGCAACGGCCTCACCCCCAAGGTCGCCATCGCGGCGCAGACCCTCCGGTCCGACGCAGCCGGCCTCTTCGACCGGAAGAGTGCGATGTCGTTGGTCGGCACCGAGGTGACGCGGGCCGCGGCCAACGAGGTCTACGAGCAGGCCGGCGTCGATCCACGTGACATCAAGGTCGTCGAGCTGCACGATTGCTTCACCGTCAACGAGGTCCTCACCTATGAGGGCCTGGGCCTGTGTGAGGAGGGCGGCGCCGAGAGGTTCATCCTCGACGGCGACAACACTTACGGCGGCCGAGTCGTGACCAACCCGTCCGGCGGCCTGCTCTCCAAGGGGCATCCGCTGGGCGCGACGGGGCTCGCCCAGACGGCCGAGATCACCTGGCAGTTGCGCGGCGAGGCCGGGGCCCGGCAGGTCGATGGTGTGACCCTCGGCCTCCAGCACAACCTCGGCCTCGGCACCGCCGGAGTCGTCACCCTCTTCGAGAAGGTGTCCTGATCATGCCCATCGATCCCGCCGTCATCGGCACCCGCACCGAAGCGTTCCACACCACGGCCGAGCGTGGCCGTCTCCGCTTCTTCGCGCGCGCGACGGGCCAGACCGACGATGTGTACACGGACCTGACCGCCGCCAGGACGGCCGGCCACCCGGACCTGCCCCTGCCGCCGACCTTTCTGTTCTGCCTGGAGATGGACAACCCCGACCGGGGCAGCTTCCTCGCTGACCTCGGGATCGACATCCGCACGATCCTGCACGGCGGCCAGGAATTCACCTACCACGCCCAGGCGTACGCCGGTGACCGGCTGACCTTCTGGACCGAGGTCAGGGACGTGTACACGAAGAAGGGCGGCGCGCTGGAGTTCATCGTGCGCGCCACCCACATCACCCGCGACGGCGCGCCGATCGCCACGCTGACCAGCACCACCGTCGTGCGCGACCCGAAGGCGGCCGAGTGATGACCACCCTGAACACCGGCGACAGCCTCAGCCTCGAAGCCCCGAAGATCACGCGTACCACCCTCGCGCTGTACGCGGGAGCCTCGGGCGACCACAACCCGGTGCACATCGACACCGACGCCTGCGCGGCCGTCGGCATTCCTGACGTCTTCGCCCACGGAATGCTCTCCATGGCGTACCTGGGCCGACTGCTCACCGACTGGGTTCCCCAGGAGCGGATCGTCTCCTACGGGGTGCGCTTCTCCGCGATCACCCCGGTCAACGCCACCTCGGTCTGCACGGGCACCGTCACCGCGGTGACGGACGGGGTCGCCCACCTCGACCTCACGGTCTTCCTCCCCGATGGCACCGTGTCCCTCCGGGGTTCCGCCGCCATCACCGTCAACTGACCCATCCAGCAACGAGGACAAGGGCGTAACACATCATGGGAACCCTGGACGGCAAGGTCGCCATCGTCTCCGGCTCGGGCCGGGGCATCGGCCGTGAGGTCGCGCTCAAGCTGGCCTCCGAGGGGGCGAGCGTCGTGATCAACGACCTCGACAAGGTGCCGGCCGACGAGACCGTCGCCGCCATCACGTCGGCCGGCGGCCGGGCCGTCGCCTGTGTCGGCTCCGTCACCGAAGAGGGCTTCGCGGACCGCTTCGTCGCCACCGCGATCGACTCCTTCGGCGGTCTGGACATCATCGTCAACAACGCCGGCTACACCTGGGACACGGTCATCCAGAAGATGACCGACGAGCAGTGGGACGCCATTCTCGACGTACACCTCAAGGCGCCGTTCCGGATCCTGCGGGCCGCCCAGCCCTACATTAAGGCGAACCCGACCGAGTACCACCGCAAGGTCGTCAACGTCTCCTCGGTCTCCGGCCAGTACGGCAATCCGGGCCAGGCCAACTACTCGTCCGCCAAGGCCGGTGTCATCGGCCTCACCAAGACCATGGCGAAGGAGTGGGGCCGGTACAAGGTCAACGTCAACGCCGTCGCCTACGGCTTCATCCTGACCCGGATGACCGAGGCCACCGCCGCCGACGACGCCACCGTCGAGATCGAGGGCCGTCAGATCAAGGTCGGCGTCAGCCCGCAGATCGCCGAGGCCGTCAAGCGGACCAATCCCTTCGGCCGCCCGGGTACCCCGTCCGAGGCCGCCGGCGCGATCTACCTGCTCTGTACGCAGGAGGCCAACTACATCAGCGCCCAGGTCCTGACCGTCGACGGCGGTTCCCGCTGACCCGGGTCACCGCACCGACCTCGGCGCGGACCCCGCCCGCCGACCGCGGGCGGGTCGCGCCCCGCACAGACACCACGACGAACACAGGGACCCGTCATGAAGCGCAGCATCTACACCCAGGAGCACGAGGCATTCCGGGCGATGATCCGGGAGTTCATCGCCAAGGAGGTGGTGCCCCATTTCGAGCGGTGGGAGAAGGACAACCTCGTCGACCGCGACATCTTCCGCAAGCTCGGGGCGCTGGGCGTCATGGGCTTCGACATCCCGGAGGAGTTCGGCGGCTCCGGTGACATCAGCTACAAGTTCCAGGTCGTCATCACCGAGGAGTGCGCACGTGCCGCGGTCTCCCTCGGCCACTACGGCGTGTCCACCGGCATCGTCCTTCCCTATCTGCTGGACCTCGCCGACGACGAGCAGAGGAAGCGCTGGCTGCCCGGCATCGCCTCCGGCGACACCCTGCTGTGCATCGCCATGACCGAGCCCGGCACCGGCTCCGACCTGGCCGGCATCCGCACCACCGCCACGCTCTCCGACGACGGCACCCACTACCTCCTCAACGGCGCCAAGACCTTCATCACCGGCGCCCGCAACTCCGAGCTGTGCGTGGTCGCCGCCCGCACCGCGCCCGCCACCGCCGAGGACCGCCGCCACGGCCTGAGCCTGCTGGTCGTCCCCACCGACAGCGAGGGCTTCGCCTACGGTCGCAAGCTCGACAAGATCGGCCTGCGCTCCTCCGACACCTCCGAACTGTCCTTCACCGACGTCCGGGTGCCGGTGGAGAACGTCCTCGGCGAGCCGGACAAGGGCTTCTCCTACCTCGGCCGGAACCTGGCCCGCGAACGCCTCCAGATCGGCGTCGGAGCCGTCTCCTCCGCCGTGGCCGCCATCGCCTTCGCCCGTGCATACGTGCTGGAGCGCCGGGTCTTCGGCAAGCCGGTGGCCGCCTTCCAGAACACCAAGTTCGTCCTCGCCGAATGCGCCGCCGAGGTCGAGGCGCTCCAGGCCATGGTGGACAAGGGCATCGAACTGGACGACGCGGGCGAACTGACCGGCGCCGACGCCGCCAAGATCAAGCTGTTCGGTACCGAGGTCGCCGCGCGCGTCATCGACAAGTGCCTCCAACTGCACGGTGGCTACGGCTACATGCTGGAGTACCCGATCGCCCGGCTGTACGCGGACACCCGCGTCTCCCGCATCTACGGCGGCACCAGCGAGGTCATGAAGACCATCATCGCCAAGGAC
The DNA here is from genome assembly GCF_044333555.1 of Streptomyces sp. NPDC020965. Lineage (NCBI taxonomy): Bacteria > Bacillati > Actinomycetota > Actinomycetes > Kitasatosporales > Streptomycetaceae > Streptomyces > Streptomyces sp. NPDC020965. The sequence goes on along the minus strand of NZ_JBIRRE010000016.1, from coordinate 119,065 downwards.
CTCGGTCTGTAGACCCGTGCGCGGCGCCCCCGGCTGTGGGGGCGGCCGGACCCGAACGCCCCCCGCCGCCGGGGGGACCTCCCGGAATCGAAGGAAGCCGAGTCCCTTGAACACCGCCGCACCCACCACCACCGGCGCCCTGGCCGGTATCCGCGTCGTCGAGCTGGGCGGCATCGGGCCCGGCCCCTTCGCCGGAATGCTGCTGGCCGACCAGGGCGCCGAGGTCATCCGCATCGACCGCCCCGCCGAAGCGGGCACCGCCTCCAAACACCCGATCCTGCACCGGGGCCGCCGCTCGGTCACCCTCGACCTGAAGGACCCGGCGGGCGTCGAGGCGGCCCTCGCGATCATCGACACCGCCGACGCCCTCGTGGAGGGCTTCCGCCCGGGTGTCGCCGAGCGCCTCGGCCTCGGTCCCGAGACCTGTCTCGCCCGCAACCCCAGGCTCGTCTACGGCCGGATGACCGGCTGGGGTCAGGACGGTCCACTGGCACAGGCTCCCGGACATGACATCAACTACATCGCGGTCGCGGGCGCGCTCGGTGCCCTCGGCGGCCCCGATGAGAACCCGCCCGTCCCGCTCAACCTCTTCGGCGACATGGGCGGCGGCGGCATGTTGCTCGCCCTGGGCATCACCACCGCCTTGGTGAGCGCGGGACGCACCGGCGAGGGCCAGGTCGTCGACGCCGCCATGACCGACGGCACCGCCGTGCAACTCGCACTGATCCACGGCCTGCTGGCGGTCGGCCGCTGGGAGGACGCGCGGGGGGTGAACCTCTTCGACGGCGGCGCCCCCTTCTACCGCACGTACCGCACCTCCGACGGTGGCCATATGGCGGTCGGCAGCGTCGAGCCGCAGTTCTACGCGGTCCTGCTGCGGGTCCTCGGCCTGGTCGGCGACCCGCTCTTCGCCCGGCAGCACGACCGCGACGCCTGGCCCGCGATGGGCGCACACCTCGACGAGGTCTTCCGCGGCCGGACCCGCGCGGAGTGGACCGCCGCCTTCGACGGGACCCCGTCCTGCGTCACCCCGGTGTACGGCCTGACCGAGGCAGCGAGCCATCCGCACAACGTGGCCCGCGGCACCTACTACACCGAGGACGGTCTGCTCCAGCCGGCCCCCGCGCCCCGCTTCCAGGGCACCCCGGCCGCCACTCCACGGCCCGCCCCGGTGGTCGGGGCGCACACCCGCGAGGTGCTCACCGAGGTCGGTCTCGGCGCGGACGCCGTCGACGCCCTCGTACCGAAGGCGTGACCCCCTCGGCGGGGGAACCGTATCCGCCCAGGAGACCCCCGCGGCTCGGCCCACCACGCTCCCTGGCCCGGCGTGGGGTTCACGCCGGCCGTACCCGGCGCCGCGACGGGCCAGCTACTCAGGCCGGAGCCGCGCGGCCCCCGGCCCCCCGAAGCGTCGCATTCCCCTCCTCACTCAAGCGAAGGAACCACCATGGGAACCCTGGACGGCAAGGTCGCCATCGTCTCCGGCTCGGGCCGCGGCATCGGCCGCGAGATAGCACGCAAACTGGCCGCCGAGGGCGCGCGGGTGGTCGTCAACGACCTCGACGCGCAGCCCGCCGACGAGACCGTCGCCGATATCAGGGCGGCCGGCGGCACTGCCGTGACCTGCGTCGGTTCGGTCACCGCCGAAGGATTCGCCGAGCATTTCGTCGCCACCGCGATCGACTCCTTCGGTGGCCTCGACATCGTGGTGAACAACGCCGGCTACACCTGGGACACGGTCATCCAGAAGATGACGGACGAGCAGTGGGACGCCGTTCTCGACGTACACCTCAAGGCGCCGTTCCGGATCCTGCGGGCCGCCCAGCCGTACTTCAGGAACAACCCGGTCGACCACCACCGCAAGGTCGTCAACATCTCCTCGACCTCGGGCTTCTACGGGAACCTCGGCCAGGTCAACTACGCCGCCGCCAAGGCCGGACTGATCGGTGTGACCAAGACCCTCGCCAAGGAGTGGGGCCGGTACAGGGTCAATGTCAACGCGGTCGCCTTCGGCTACATCCTGACCCGGATGACCGAGGCCACCGCCGACGACGGCGCCACCGTGGAGATCGAGGGCCGCCAGATCAAGGTCGGCATCAACCCGGAGCGGGCCGCCATGGCATCGAAGATCATCCCACTGGGTCGTCCCGGCACACCGCAGGAGGCCGCCGGGGCGGTCTATGTGATGTGCCTCCAGGAGACCAACTACGTGAACGGCCAGTGTCTGGTCGTCGACGGCGCCCGCGTCTGATCCGCCCCGGAGCATCCGGACGAATCCGGAAGAAGGCAGCACGACCATGAAGCGCACCCTCTACGACGACGACCACGAATCGTTCCGGCAGGCCGTCCGGGCCTTCATCGAGCAGGAGGCCGCCCCGTACGTCCATGAATGGGAGCGGGCCGGCCAGGTCCCCCGCCGTGTGTTCAAGCGGCTGGGCGAGCTGGGCGCGCTCGGCTTCGACATCCCCGAGGAGTACGGCGGCCTCGGGCGGACCAGCTACAGATTCCAGGCGATCATCCACGAGGAAGTGGCCAGGGCGGGCGCGTCCATCGGCCATCACCATGTCAACACCGGTGTGGTGCTGCCGTATCTGTTGCGCCTGGCCGACGAGGAACAGCGCCGGCGCTGGCTGCCCGGCTGCGCGCGCGGCGACATCCTCCTGGCGATCGCCATGACCGAGCCCGGCACCGGCTCCGACCTGGCCGGCATCCGCACCACGGCCAGGCTCTCCGCGGACGGCACCCACTACGTCCTCAACGGCGCCAAGACCTTCATCACCGGCGGTGCCGTCTCCGACCTGGTCCTGGTGGTGTGCCGTACCTCGCCGTACGACCCGGCGAACCGGCGCGCGGGACTGTCGATCCTGGTGGTCCCGGCCGCTAGTGAGGGCTTCGCGGTCGGCCGTAAGCTCGACAAGATCGGCCGACACAGCATGGACACCGCCGAACTGTCCTTCGCCGACCTGGAGGTCCCGGTCCAGAATCTGCTGGGGGAGGAGGGTGGCGCGTTCGCCCACCTCTCGCAGAATCTGCCGCGCGAACGGTTGTCGATCGGTGTGGCCGGTGTCGCCCAGGCGCGCGCCGCCCTCCGGTTCACCACCGCGTACGTCCGCGAGCGCGAGGTCTTCGGCAAGCCGGTGGCCGCCTTCCAGAACACCAAGTTCGTGCTCGCCGAGTGTGCCGCCGAGTTCGAGGCCGCGCAGGCGATGGCCGACCGCGGTATCGAGCTGGACGACGCGGGCGGGCTGACGGCCGTGGACGCGGCGAAGATCAAGCTGTTCTGCACCGAGTCGGCCGGCCGGATCGTCGACAAGTGCCTGCAACTGCACGGTGGGTACGGCTACCTGCTGGAGTATCCGATCGCCCGGCTGTACGCGGACACCCGGGTCTCCCGCATCTACGGTGGCACCAGCGAGGTCATGAAGACCATCATCGCCAAGGACCTCGGCCTGTAGGTCGGCGCTCTGGTGAAGGCCCCCTGCCCCCGGGGCCGGGACGCCGCTGGTCGAAGCGGGGGTTGGAGGACGGAGTCGGCCTCAGGACCCGGTGGTGGTCCTGAGGCCGACTCCGTCATGACGGCCTCGGCGCGGGGGGTGATCCGGACACCCCTCCGGCGGGGGGAGCCGTCGCCCCGCTGCCCAGCGACTTCAGCGACGGGTCTCGCGCAACGGGCGGAGCACCGCCTCCTGGACCACATGGGCGATCAGCCGGCCGTCGTGGCTCCAGACATCGGCGAACGTCAGCGCGCGGCCGTCCACGGACGAAGGGCTGCGCTGCGCGAACAGCATCCATTCATCCGCCCGGAACGGACGGTGGAACCAGAGCGCGTGATCGAGCGAGGTCAGATAGACCTTGGACGGCTCGCCGCGCAGCGGCCGGGGACGTTCGAGCGCGAGCGCGGCGGTCGGCGCCAGGAAGAGGTCTGAGGCGTACGCGAGCGAACAGGCGTGCAGCAGTGGGTCGTCGGGCAGGGGACCACCCGCGGCCCGGATCCACAACTTCTGCTCCGTCATACCGGGGGAGCCGGGCTCGGGTGGATCGGGCACCCGGCGTATTTCCAGTGCCTGCCGGTAGGCTTGCTGCCCGAAGTCCTCGGGATCCGAGGCCGCCCACAGTTCGAACAGGTCGGGCAGCGTGTCCGGGTCCGGTGTGGCGGGCATCCGCGACTGGCGGTCGTAGGCGTGCTCCGTGTGCTTGAAGGAGGCGGAGAGGGTGAAGACCACGTCCCCGTCCTGCTCCGCCGATACCTGCCGGGTGGCGAAGGATCCGCCTTCGCGCAGCCGCTCCACCCGGTAGACGACCGGGCGGGCGGTGTTCCCGCCGCGTAGGAAGTAGCCGTGCAAGGAGTGCACGATTCGCCCCTCGGGGACGGTCCGGCCCGCGGCGGTGAGGGCCTGGGCCGCGACCTGCCCGCCGAAGGCGCGCAGCGGAAGGCCCTCGTGACACCAGCCGTGGAAGACGTCCGGTGCCACCTGTTCCAGGCGCAGGAAGTCAACCAGCCCGAGCCCGAGGCCGGGAGTGTCGGAGGGAAGTGTGTTCGGCATCGGTGGCCCTCGCGATCAGAGGAGTTCGAGGATGGTGGCGTTGGCCATGCCGCCGCCCTCACACATGGACTGGAGCCCGTAGCGGATGCCCTGGTCGCGCATGTGGTGGACGAGGGTGGTCATGATGCGCGCGCCGGAGCCGCCGATGGGATGGCCGAGGGCCATCGCGCCGCCGAGCGGGTTCATCCGCTCGTAGTCGGCGCCCGTCTCCTTCAGCCAGGCGAGCGTGACCGACGCGAAGGCTTCGTTGATCTCGTACACGCCGATGTCGTCGAGGGAGAGCCCCGCCTTCTTCAGCGCCTTGGCGGTGGCGGGGATGGGGCCCTTGAGCATGGTGACCGGGTCGGTGCCCACCACCACGGCGGTGTGGACCCGGGCCAGCGGTGTCCAGCCCTGGGAGCGGGCGTGGTCGCTCGTGGTCACCAGGAGTGCGCCGGTTCCGTCGGAGACCTGTGAGGCGTTGCCCGCGGTGATCGAACCACCCTCGCCGAACGCGGGCCTGAGGCCGGCCAGTGTCTCCAGGGTGGAGCCGCGGCGCACGCCCTCGTCGGTGTCGAAGGCACGGGTGGCGCCGTCCTGGTCGATGACCGGGACGGGAGCGATCTGGCCCGTGAAGCGGCCCTCGTCGATGGCGCGGGCGGCGCGGGCGTGGGAGTCCAGGCCGTGCTGGTCCATCTCGGTGCGGGTGATGCCGTACTCGTCGGCGATCAGTTGGGCGCCCAGGCCCTGGTGGAAGCGGTCGACGTCGTACCGTGCGAAGACATCGGGCCCGAAGGGTTCGCCGAAGCGTCCGTCGAGCCTGGTGGTGCCGAGCGGGATGGCGCTCATGACTTCGACGCCGCCGGCCACGGCGACGTCGTACTGCCCGGAGATGACGCCGGCCGCGGCCTGGTGCACGGCCTGCTGCGAGGAGCCGCACTGCCGGTCGATCGTCAGGCCGGGCACGGTCTCGGGCCAGCCCGCGGCCAGCACGGCGGCGCGGCCGATGCAACCGGTCTGCATCCCGACCGTACCGGTGCAGCCCCAGATGACATCGTCGACGAGCGACGGATCGAGGCCGGTGCGCTCGGTGAGGGCGTTCAGCACATGGGCCGAGAGCGAGGCCGAGTGCAGACGTGAGAGCGAGCCGTCGCGCCTGCCGACGGCCGTGCGCACCGCGTCGACGATCACTGCGTCGCGCATGAGGTATCTCCTTGGTGAGGGGGTGACGGACGGGGCCGGATCGCCCGTCGCGTGCGGTGCTCCGTGGCCCCTTGCCTGCCTGCCTGCCCGCCCGTCGGTCGACCGGGCGGGCAGGCAGGAGAATCGCTCGGGATCAGGCGATGTCGATGATGGTGCGCAGCGCCTCGCCCGTGTGCATCTGGCGGATCGCCTCGTTGATGTCCGTGAGCGGTACCCGATGCGTGATCATCGACTCCAGGTCGATGCGGCCCGCCCGCCAGAGGTCGAAGATCGTCGCGTAGGTGCGGCGGATGTCGTCCCCGCCGTAGAACGAGGGGAGCACCTTCTTCTCGTTGAGGACCAGTTCCGCCATGCTCAGGTCGGTCATATCGGTGCGCGAGCCCGCGCCGACCAGACAGACCGTGCCGCCGAGACGGGTCGCGTCGTAAGCGGCCCGCAGGGTGCCGGCCTTCCCGACGGCCTCGAAGGCGTAGTCGAAGCCGAAGCCGCCGGTGACCCGCTTGGTCACCTCGGCCAGCTCCTCGGGGGCGATCGCCTCGGTGGCGCCGAACTCCAGCGCCAGCTCCCGTCGGTTCGCCGTCGGGTCCACCGCGATGATCTGGGCGGCTCCGGCGACCCTGGCACCCTGCAGGATGCTGACGCCGACGCCGCCGAGACCGATGACGACGACCGACGAACCGGGTCGCACCCTGGCGGTGTTGAGCGCCGCACCGATACCGGTGGTGACACCACAGCCGACCAGGGCGGCGATGTCGTAGGGAATGTCATCCGGAATCGGGATGGCCGCGTACGCCGCGACCACGGTCTCCTCGGCGAAGGTACCGGCGCCCAACATGCCGGGGAGCACCGTCTCGCCGTTCTTGAAGTTCGGGTTCGCGAGATTGCGGTAGCCGCTGCGGCACAGGTGGCCGTCGCCCGCCTCGCAGGAGCGGCAGGCGTCGCACGGCGGCATCCAGCAGACGATGACGCGGTCACCGGGCTTGACATGGGTCACGCCCTCGCCGACCTCGACGACCTCTCCGGCACCTTCATGGCCGGGGACGAACGGCGCCGGGTGCATCAGCACGCCGTTCATGGCGGACAGGTCCGAGTGGCACAGCCCGGCCTTGTGCATCTTCACGCGGACCCGGCCCGGTCCGAAGGACACGGACTCGACGTCCGTGACGTCCAGTGTGTCGTCGCCGGTCGTGTGCAGTATCGCTGCGTGCATGGCGGGAACTCCTTGGTGGGACGAGTATCAGGCTTTGGAGAAGGATCAGGACCCGGCCGGCGCGGGAAGGTTGACGGTCTTGTACTCGAAGTAGGCCGCCAGGCCCTCGGGGCCGAACTCCCGGCCGATGCCGGAGTTCTTGTAGCCGCCGAAGGGGGCGGCCAGGTCGAGCCGGAAACCGTTGACGGTGATCGTTCCGGTGCGCACCCGGCGGGCGACGGCGGTGGCGCGTTCGCCGTCGGCGCCGAACACCGCCCCGGAGAGGCCGAACTCCGAGTCGTTGGCGATCGCGACGGCCTCGTCCTCGTCCTCGTAACGGATGAGGCAGACGACGGGGCCGAAGATCTCCTCGCGGGCGATCCGCATGTCGTTGGTGACGTCTCCGAACAGGGTGGGCTCGACGTACCAGCCGGTGGACAGGCCATCGGGGACCCCGCCACCGGTCAGGACCTTGGCGCCCTCCTCCTGGCCGATACGGATGTAGTCGAGGTTCCGCTCCTGCTGCTGCTGCGTCACCATCGGGCCGACCACGGTCGTGGGGTCGGCCGGATCGCCGACCTTGAGATTCGCGAACGCGCTGGTCAGCACGGCGGCGATCTCGTCGTAGCGGGAGCTGGGCACGAGGACGCGGGTGAGGGCCACGCATGCCTGGCCGCTGTTGGCGGCACAGGTACCGCCGACGATGGCGGGGACGGCGACGGCCAGATCCGCGTCGTCGAGGAGGATGGCGGCGGACTTGCCCCCCAGTTCCAGGGAGACCCGGGTGAGGTTCTGCGCGGCCGCCGCCATGATCGACTTACCCGCACCGACGGAGCCGGTGAAGGCGACCTTGTCGATGCCGGGGTGGGACACCAGATACCCGCCGGTCTCCCGGCCGGCGGGCAGCACGCTGAGTACGCCTTCGGGCAGTCCGGCTCCGGCACACAGCTCGGCGAGCCAGAGCGCGTCGAGCGGGGTCTCCGGGGACGGTTTCAGGATGACGGTGCAGCCCGCGAGGAGTGCCGGCGCCAGCTTGCCGGCGATGGTCAACTGGGGAACGTTCCATGGAGTGATGGCCGCGACCACGCCGACCGGTTCACGACGAACCAGCACCGGTCCGCCGGTGCCCTGACGCTCGTCCTCCTCGATGAACCCCGCCGCGGCGGCGAGCGCCACCCCGAACACACCGACGGCGGAGAGTGCCTGCCCGCGGACGGAGAACAGCATGGGGGAGCCGTTCTGGAGGGTGACCAGCTCGGCCAGTTCCTGGTGGCGGGCGGCGAGCGCGTCCTTGATGCGGGTCACGACCTCGATCCGCTCGGCGCGTGTCATCCGGGGCCACGGACCGTGGTCGAACGCCTCCCGGGCGACGGCGACGGCCCTGTCCACGTCGGCGGGCGTGGCGTGCGGCACGCGTCCGACGATCTGTTCGGTGACCGGAGAGACGATGTCGATGGTGTCGGAGCCCGTGGGTTCGACCCAGGTGCCCCCGATGAAGAGCCGGTGGTGTTCCACGATGTCGGTCATGGCGTCAGTTCTCGCTTCGTTGCGATGGAGCGGATGGTGAGGTGGTGGTGGGTGTGCTGTCGACGGCGATCGATCACGGGGGCGGGACGGGTTACGGGCTTCCCGCCGGGGGGAGTCCTGGACGGGTTACGGGAGCGCGACCGGGAAGTGCAGCGGGGGCTCTTCCAGCAGCCCGTAGAGGGTGCTGAGGACGACGGCGTTGCCCTCCGCGACCACCGCGCCGGAGCCGATTCCGTCGGCGAACGTCGTCCGCTTGGCGAGGATGCGGTCGAACGTGGTGCGGTCCAGGCGCAGGGTGAGCTGCGGGGCCTCCCCGCCGGGTGCGTCGCCACGCATCGGCGTGAGCACGCCGTTGCCGACCAGGACTGTCCAGACCTCGCCGATGTCGGCGAACTCCCAGCGCAGCAGCAGTCGGTGAACTGCCGCGCGTGGTCCGTCCAGCCGGACGGCCATCGACTGGAAGATCTGCTCCGTCGTCAGGCCGGCGAGCATGTCCGGGCTCTGGTGGTGCGGTTCGCTGCCGGCCGGGCCGTCGGAACCGGACCGCAGCTCCTGGGCGCCGGTGAGGTAGAAGTTGCGCCAGACGCCGTTCTCCTGCGCGTGGCCCAGCTTCTCGAAGGTCAGCGCCTGGAGTTCGCGGGCCTCGGAGTGCCCCGGTTCGGCGAAGAGCACATGGTTCAGGACCTCGGCGACCCAGCGCAGGTCACCCTCGTCGTACGACTGGCGGGCGCGGACGACCACGGCGTCCGCGCCGCCCATGAAGTCCACGTACCGCTTGGCCTGTTCGACCGGCGGGTGCTGCCACAGATGGGAGGGGTTGCCGTCGAACCAGCCCATGTAGCGCTGGTAGACGGCCTTGATGTTGTGGCTGAGCGAACCGTAGTAGCCGCGGATGCTCCAGGCCGCGTTCAGCTCGCCGGGGAACGCGGTGATCTCCTCGGCGATCTCCGGACCGGTCAGCCCCCGGTTCATCAGCCGCACCGTCTGATCGTGTAGGTAGGCGTACGCGTCCCGCTGCTCCGTCAGGATGCGGCGCACCTCGGCATGGCCCCAGGTCGGCCAGTTGTGCGAGCCCATCAGCACCTCGGCGTCGCTGAAGAGCTGGATGCATTCGGTGATGTACGTGGCCCAGGCGCGGGCGTCCCGGACGAGTGCGCCGCGCAGCGTCAGGACGTTGTGCAGCGTGTGGTTGACCATCTCGGCGATGAGCAGGAGCTTGTGGTCCGGGAAGTAGAAATTCATCTCCGAGGGGGCCTCGGCGTCGGGCGCGAGCTGGAAGACGAACCGCACTCCGTCGAGGACCAGTTCCTCGCCGGTGCGGGTGATGGTGTGGGTCGGCGGGAGGAGGCCGATGGTGCCGGTCGACAGGGCCTGGGCGATACCGAAGCCGACCATGCCCCCGGCGCCCGGGGCCAGGGACTTGCCGTACATATAGACGGCGCGGCGGCGCATGGCGGGACCGGCGAAGACGTTCTCGCTGACCGCGTGCTCCATGAACCCATCGGGGGCGACGATCTCCACCCGCCCCGCGGCCACGTCATCAGCCGTGGTCACGCCGAGCGCGCCGCCGAAGTGGTCGCCGTGGCTGTGTGTGTAGACCACGGCCCGGACGGGTCGGTCGCCCCGGTTGCGGCGGTAGAGCTCCATACCGGCGGCCGCGCACTCCTTGGAGACCAGCGGGTCGATGACCACCACACCGGTGGCGCCCTCGACGATGGTCATATTGGAGACGTCCAGGCCGCGCACCTGGTAGAAGCCGGGGGCGACCTCGAACAGACCCTGTGCGGTGTTGTGGCCCGCCTGCCGCCACAGACCGGGGTGCACGGTCTCGGGGCACTCCTCCTCGGTGAGAAAGTCCCAGCGGTCGTTGTCCCAGATGACCCGGCCCGTGTCATCGCGGATGACGCAGGGCTCCAGCTTCTCGACCAGGCCGCGGTTCGCGTTGTGCCGGTCGCTGTCGTCGTTCCAGTCGAGGTCCTGCGGGGTGGTCATGCGGCGTTCCCGTCTCTCGGATGGGGTGGCGGTGGGGTCAGCCGCGAAGGAGTGCGCGACCGATGATGAGCTTCTGGACCTCGCTGGTGCCTTCGTAGATGCGCATCACGCGGACGTCGCGGGAGATGCGCTCGACCGTGGTCTCGCGCATATAGCCCATGCCGCCGTGGATCTGCACGGCACGGTCCGCGACCCGGTCGGCCATCTCCGTGGCGAACAGCTTCGCGGTCGACGGGCCGATCTTGGTGTCCTCTCCGGAGTCGTACCGGCGGGCGACGTCGAGGACCAGCGCACGGGCGGCGTCCAGTTCGGCACGGCTCTCGGCGAGCATGGCCTGCACGAGCTGGAAGCGCCCGATGGGCTCGCCGCCCTGTTTGCTGTGCCGGGCGTAGTCCACCGATTCCTCCAGCGCCCGGGTGGCCTGCCCGACGCAGAGCGCGGCCACATGGACCCGGCCCTTGGCGAGCGAGCGCATGGCGGCGTTGAAGCCCTGGCCCGCCAGGCCGCCGACGAGGGCGGTGTGCGGGACCCGGACGCGGTCGAAGAAGACCTCGGAGGTCCATGCGCCGGCCTGGCCGGTCTTGGCGTCCTTGGGGCCGACCACGAGACCCGGTGCGTCCTTCTCCACCAGGAAGCAGGAGATGCCGTCGGTCGTCCGCCGTCCCTCGCCGGAGCGGGCGAAGACCATGAAGATGTCGGCGACCGCGGCGTTGGTGATGAACCGTTTGGCGCCGCTGATCTCGTAGTGGCCGTCACCGGTGTCCACCGCCCGGGTCGTCATGCCGGACGGATCGGAACCGGCCTCGGCCTCGGTCAGCGCGAAGGAGGCCACCGCGCCGCCGGCGAGTCTCGGCAGCCAGGTCTCCCGCTGTTCCGGGGAGCCGTAGTTCACCAGCACCTGACCGGCGATGCCGATGTTGGTGCCGAACATCGAACGGAAGGCGAGGCTGGTGTAGCCGAACTCGAAGCACAGCCGGACGTCCTCCTCGACGGAGGCGCCCATGCCGCCGTACTGCTCGGGGAGCGTGTAGCCGAAGAGCCCCATGTCCACGGCCTTGCGCCGGATCTCGGCGGGGACCTCGTCGGCGAGCTCGATCTCGCGCTCGCGCGGCACGACGTCCTTGCGGATGAAGCGGCGGACCGCTCCCAGTACTTCTTCGAACGCTGCGCTGTCCACGGCGGTCCTCATCTCGTACAACTGAACGTCTCGTGCAACTGGACTTCTCGTACGACTGGCTGTTGCGTACGACTGGACGGGTGCGGAAGATCAGCGCCGGTCGTCCAGCAGACGCTGCCTGAGCTGCGTCTTGAGGATCTTTCCGGTCGGTGTCAGCGGCAGCGCGTCCACCACCTGGAGCTCACGGATCTTCTGATAGGGCGCGACCTGCGCGGCGACATGCGCCATCACCTCATCGAGAAACTCCTGGCCCCCCGCCTCGAAGCGCGGACGCAGGACCACGAATCCGACCGGGACCTCACCGAACTCCGGGTGCCGACGCCCGACGACCGATGCCTGGGCGATCGCGGGGTGGGAGCAGAGAAGCTCCTCCAGCGGCTGCGGATAGACGTTGTAGCCCTTGTAGATGAGCATGTCCTTGGCCCGGCCCACCAGGAACAGGAAGCTGTTCCCGTCGAGATAGCCCATGTCGCCGGTGCGCAGCCAACCGTCCCTGAACTGCACCGCGGTCAGCTCCGGTTCGTCCTGGTAGCCGTCGGTGATCTGCGGACCGCGCGCCCAGATCTCCCCGGTCTCACCCCGCTGCCGCACGGTGACGCCGTCCTCGGCCCGGATCTCGACCTCGGTGTCGGTGATCGGGACGCCCACACTGCCGATCGGGGTCTCGACCTCCGCTCCTGGGGGCGACATGGTCAGGCCCATGGTCGCCTCACTCAGCCCGTACCCCTCGGTGACACTGGCGCCGGGGAAGGCGTCGCGCAGCTTGCGCAGGGCGGTGGTGTCGATCGGCGCGGTGCCCGAGGTGATCATGCGTACGGAGGACAGGTCCCGCTCGCCCAGTTCGGCGCTGCGCAGCATCCCGTAGTACATGGCGGGGGACCCGGACATGTGGGTGACGCCGTAGTGCTCGATGTCGCGGATGAACTGGTCGGCGTCGAACCGGCCCCCGGTGATGACCGCGGTGGCGCCGAGCACGGTGTTTGCGTTCTGGCCGACCAGGCCGAGCCCGTGGAAGAAGGGTGCGATGGCGATGTTGCAGCCCTCGCCGGGCACGACGGTCTGTGGTGCCGGGTCGTCGACGCGGGTGACCCGGATGCCGCCCCGCTCGTCCAGGCTCGGCAGGGACGCGGAGCGCCAGCAACTGGTCTGGAGCACGTTGGCGACGAGATTGCGGTGCAGGACCCGTACGGCCTTGGAGCGGCCGGTGGTGCCACCGGTGAGCTGGAGGTGAGCGACCAGGTCCGGATCGACGGTGTAGCCCTCCAGCGGCTCGCCGGCCAGTAGCTCGGTGAGCGGGACGGAGCCCGCGGGAAGGACCGCGTCCTCGGGAGCCGGACTGGCCGCCGTGCCGGGAACGTATACGAAGAAACGATTCGTCTCCGTGGTGACCTCAGCGAGCACAGCGGCGTTGGCCGGGTGGGTGAAGACGGCCTTCGCACCGCAGTCGGCGAGTTGGGTGCGCAGTGCGCCGGCCGGCTGAGCCGGATTGAGCGGGGCGACCGCGAGGCCGGCGCACAGGGCGCCGTAGTAGGCGACGACGTACCAGTACGTATTGGGCATGTGCAGGGCCACGGCGTCGCCGGGCTCCAGGCCCCGCGCCCGCAGCCCGCCGGCCACCCGGCGTGCCGCCGTCCACAGTTCGGCGAAGGTGAGCGATTCCTCGCCGTCCAGGAGAGCGACGCGATCCGGGTACGCACGGGCCGCGCCCGCGAGCAGAGCGTCGGCGCCCGCCTCCGGGATGTCGAGGGACGACGGCATGTTCTTCGGCCAAACGTGAGGCACGAGATCTCCTGGCGACTTCAAAGTGAATGAGCGCTGAATTGTCTTCCGTGGCGTCCAGCCTGGATGGCGGCGATCAAAACATCATCCGTCCAGTGCAGGCCGTATCGATTGGCTACTCGCGAGGTGGCGAGATTGCACTGGGTGAGAGATAAGTTAATTGGCGCTAACGGAAGTGTCTAGTGTTTGGGGCGGGTTACGGAGCGCGGAGGCAAGGAGACTGGGCGCCGAGGACCAGGTGACATCACGCAGAAGTCCCGGCACATCGGCACCGCAGGCCGCGAACTTGCCCGTGAGCTCCGCCGAAGTCGGCGGACGCAGGGGTGAGCCTGGCGGCTGCGCCAGACTCGTACGCAACACACCGCCGTCGGCCAGCCCCAGACGGATGTCCACCGCACCGGAGAGAAGGCCGTCGCCACCCGGCGTGCGCACGACCTCGGTGGCCGCCACCAGGCGCCGCGCCTCGGGTCTGCCGATCGCGGCGTCGGTGAAGGACGTGAAGTCCGGGAAGTCGTCGAGGAGGGCGGTCGCGACGGCGTACTCCATGCTGAACTTGCCCTCCAGTCCGGTTCGCGGCCGACCGTGGATCAACGGCCGCATACTCGCGTCGGGCGTGGTGACCAGGATGCTGACGACGTCAGCCGGGGCGATGTGGCCGTGCCGCTTCCGCAGCTCGCGAACGGCGGCGATCGGGCGCTGCATCGCGTAGCAGCAGGGATGGAGCTTGATGGCCAGCCCATCGGGTACGGCGGGGCGGCCGCCGGGGACCGCTCCGGTCTCGGCGCGGATACCGCCGACCAACTCCAGCCATGCGTCCAGGGCACGCGGGTCCGCCGTCGCCCCGGCACGGGCGAGACGCGCCGCCCGCACCCCCGCTTCGGCGGCGAAGCCGACCTGGAGGGCCTTGCCGTGCGTGCCGAACGCGGTCTGCACACCACCCGCCGCGGGGACGGCGAGCGCCATCGCGGTGGCCAGTCGCTCGGGTGACAGCCCCAGCGCGACACCGGCCGCTACGGCAGCCGCGGGTGCCCCCAGTGTGCAGGTGGCATGCCAGCCGGCCGCGTAGTGCGGCCAGCCGAGCAGCGTACCGAGCCTGGTCATGACCCCGGCCCCGGCGAGATAGGCACGGGCGCCGCCGCCCGCCGCCAGGGTTGCGGCGACGGTGACCACACTGACATGGCTCGTCGACCCCACATGGACGTCGTCGAAGTCCAGCACATGGCCGACCGCGGCCCAGTGGGCGGCCTCGGGCAGTTGGGCGGCGAGCGCCGCCACTTCGTGCCGTCTCGCCGCGAGCGTCACGGCGAGCGTGTCCCGCAGGGAGCGTCCGGCCAGCGCGAGATCGTGCGCGTCCGGCTCGTACGACCAGGCCCAGCGGGCGAGGGCCTCGGCGGTCCGCGTTCCCATCGCGACGGTCCTCAGCGCTGCGGCTGGTAGTCGGTGTGGTGCTCGACGTGCCGGAAGAGCGCCTGGGCGGTGCTGTCGGCCGTGCCACGCGCCGCCTCCTCGGCGATGTGGCCGACCAGGCCCACGGCCCGGGCGGCCACCACGACGGTGCGCACCTGCCGCCAGTGGAATCCCAGATCCGACATGACCGCGCCGAAGGTGCCCGCGCCGTTGAGCGTGATGAGCTGGGAACGGCGTAGCTCCATCTCGGAGTGGACCGCCTGGAGCAGCAGACTGTGCGGCCCGAGGAAGCCCCACTCCTCGGCGAGCTCGAAGTAGCGGGCGGTCCGCGGGTCACGTGGCCGGTGGGTCGGATGTCCGAACCCGGGCACCTTCTCGCCGGAGGTCTCGAAGCGGTCCAGGATCTCGCCCGCGGTCTGCTGGGTGCTCTGTTCGCCGGGCGCGGCCTCCAACGCTTCCTGGAGTGTGCGGGCCGTCAGCTCCATGGCGCCGAGGTAGACGCTGCCCGCGCCGAGCAGCCCCGCAGCGACGGCGGCCTGCGTCGCCTCGGGCGCACCGAGCCAGGTGAGCCGGGCGGCCAGGGAGCTGGGCGTGAAACCGTGCTCCGCGATGCCCACCATCAGGGCGTTGAGCATCTTCGACTCCTTGCCGGTGGGCAGTCGTCCCTGCGCCCCGAGGAAGACGATGTCGGCCAGACCGGCGTGCCCGATGACCTCGGAGCACAGGTCGTAGCCGTAGATGTTGATGGAGTCCGGCGTCGAGGTGCCGATACGGGTGGTGTACATGGCTGCCTTTCGGATGGTGGGGCGCGTTCAGAGGGAGGGGACCAGTGGGGGAGGGGAGGAGGGCAGCCCGGCGAGGGCGGCGTCGAGGCCGGCCTGGGTCCAGCGGCCCTCGTGCTCATGGGTCTCGCGGACGGTCCAGCCCTCGTAGACATCGATCCGGCCGCCGCGGATCATCAGTAGCTGGCCGTTGGCCCGACACTTCTCGGTTGCCAGCCAGGCGACGAGGGGCGAGACGTTCGCCGGGTCCCAGGTGTCGAACTCGCCCGCGCGGGCGACGAGTTTTGCGGCGAGGCCGGGGGTTTCGAGCGTCATCCGGGTCCGGGCCACGGGAGCGATCGAGTTGACCCGTACGCCGTAGCGCTCCAGCTCGCGGGCGGTGACCACGGTCATCACGGCGATACCGGCCTTGGCGGCGGCGTAGTTCACCTGCCCGGGGTTGCCGCGTAGACCCGAGCCGGACGATGTGTTGATGACGGACGCCCTGACCGGTTGCCCGGCCTTGGCCCGCTTCCGCCAGTGGGCGGCGGCGTGGTGCAGGGTGGCGTAGTGGCCTTTGAGGTGGACCGAGATCACCGAGTCCCACTCCTGCTCGGTCATTCTCGCCACGGTCGCGTCGCGGGTGATGCCCGCGTTGTTGACCAGGACGTGCAGTTCGCCGAAGGCCGTGACGGCACGCTCGACCAGCGCTCCCGCGGCGGCGAAGTCGTCGACCCGACCGGTGTCGGCGACCGCCTCCCCGCCGGCCGCTCGGATCTCCGCGACGACCTGGTGGGCCGGGCTCTCGTCCGCGCCGTCGCCGTCGCCGGCCACGCCCGGATCGTTGACGACGACCTTGGCACCCTCGGCGGCGAGGCATAGGGCGTGCTCGCGGCCGAGACCGCGGCCGGCGCCGGTGACGATCGCCACGCGACCGGTGAGGCTTCCCATGGTGATTCCCTTCAGAGAGTGGTGTCGCGCACGCCGCCCACCGCACCCGATGTGCGCAGCCGTGCGATGTCCTCGTCCGTGTAGCCGCAGCCTCGCAGGGCGGCATCGGTGTGCTCACCGAGCAACGGCGCGCGCCGGACGACGGGCTCGGCCCCGCCCGCGAAGCGGATCGGGGTGGCCGCGATCGTGACGGGTCGGTCCAGACCGGGGTGGTCGACCTGCTGGAGCATGGAGCGGGCGCTGAGATGCGGATCGTCGAAGAGCGAGTCCGCGGTGTTGACGGGACCGAAGGGAACCTTTCCGCCGAGGAGTCCGGCGAGTTCCGCGCGGGTGTGGCGCCCGGTCCACTCGCCGACGAGGTCGAGCACCTCGGTCTGGCGGGCCACCCGGTCGGTGTTGCGCGCGTAGCGCGGGTCCGCGCCGAGTTCCGGGCGTTCCATCACCTCGCAGAGCAGCACCCAGTGGTGGTCGGCGGGCGCCGCGGCCAGCGCGACGAAACCGTCCCGTGCGGGGAAGAGCCCGAAGGGACAGAGCAAAGGGTGGGCGTTCCCCTCCGGTCCGGGCACGACACCCTGGTACGAGTGCTGGTAGACGATCCGCTCGCAGGCGGCGACGACCGCGTCGTACATCCCGACGTCCACGAACCGGCCACGCCCCGTGATCTCGCGCTCCCGTACGGCGGCGAGCGTGCCGACCGCGGCGAACAGCGCGGGCAGGGTGTCGCCGAGACCCGGACCGGCCTTCACCGGCGGTCCGCCGGCCGGCCCGGTGATCCCGAGCAGTCCGCCCATCGCCTGGGACACGATGTCGTAGCTCGGCCAGTCCTGGATCGGGCTGACACCGGTGCGCGGGTCGCCGAAGCCGCGTACCGCCGTGTAGACCAGGCGCGGATTGATCGCGGCGAGCCGCTCGTAGCCGAGGCCGTGCCGTTCCATCACGCCCGGCCGGTAGTTCTCCACCAGGATGTCGGCCGTGGCGGTGAGCCGGCGGATCACCTCGGCGCCCTCGGGCTTCGTCAGGTCGACGACCAGACCCCGCTTGTTGCGGTTAACGGACTGGAAGTAGCCGCCGTACGCCTTGAGTTCGTCGCCCTCGGCGTAGGGGCCCTGGGCGCGGGTCATATCGCCGAACGGCGGCTCCACCTTGAGGACGGTGGCTCCGAGGTCGGCGAGGACCATCGTGCAGAAGGGCCCGGCGAGCATCCGGCTCAGATCGAGCACCGTCAGTCCGTGCAGCGGACCGGCGGCGGACGGCGGGACGGCGGCCATCGTCAGCGTCCCAGCAGCGTGTCGGAGATGATCTTCATCTGGATCTCCGAGGTACCCTCGAAGATCTTGGTGAGGCGGGCGTCACGCCAGTGGCGTTCGACCGCGAAGTCGGTGGTGAATCCGGCGCCACCATGGATCTGGATGCCTTCGCTGGTGACCCGCTCGGCCATCTCGCTCGCGTGCAGCTTCACCATCGACGCCGGTAGGTTGGACGGCCGGCCGGCGTCGTAGTCCGCGCAGATCTGGTGCAGCAGCGCTCGTGACGCCTCGATCCGGGTGGCCATGTCGGCGATCTTGAACCGGATGGCCTGCTTGTCCGCGATCGGCTTGCCGAACTGCACGCGCTCCTTCGCATAGGCGATCGAGTCCTCCAGCGCGGCGCGAGCCAGGCCGATGGCGCGGGCGGCCGTGTGAATGCGGGCGATGACCAGGTCGCCCATGGCGACCTCGAAACCGCGGCCCGCCACCCCGACGATCATGCCGGGCTCGACCCGCGCACGGTCGAACGACAGCTCCCAGGTCCGCCAGCCGTGGTACCCGATCTTGCGTACGGGGGTGCCGGTGACTCCCTCGGGCAGGGTGCCGCGCTCCTTCGGCATGAGGAAACACGTGATGCCGCGCGAACGCCGCGCCGGGTCGACCGGTTCGGTCCGCGCGAACACCTGGAGGTAGTCGGAGCCGTCGGCGAAGGTGCACCACATCTTCTGACCGGTGATCCGCCAGCCGCCGTCCGCTTCTCGCTCGGCGCGGCAGCGCAGGTTCGCCACGTCCGACCCGGCATCGGCCTCCGACAGGGCGAACGCACTGAGGAACTCGCCCCGCGCCATGCGCGGCAGATATGCGGCCCGCTGCTCGGCGCTGAATCCGTGCGCGAACTGCTGACCACGGGCGATCAGACTCGCCACGCTCATCCAGCCGCGCGCGAGTTCCTCCACGACGAGCGCGTACTCGCAGACGCCGAGGCCCAGGCCGCCGTACTCCTCGGGGATGAGAATGCCGAAGAATCCCAGGTCGGCCATCTTCCGGCGCAGTTCCATCGGGATCTGCCCGGCGACCGGGTCGAGTGCGTCGGCCACCGGCAGCACCTCCCTGGCGACGAACTCGCGCGCCAGGGCTTGGATCGCCAACCGGTCCTCGGTGAGGAAGACCCCCGTCGGGGCTTCGATGCGCGGGCTCATGCCTACAACTCCCTCGTGGTTTCGCGCGCCGTGCATCGGCGCACGCGTTCTGGGCGGTGGTGATCTCTCCGGTGCGGTCCGCCCGGCCCGATCTCAGTCGGCGAGCGCCGCGGACACGGCCGCGGCGGTGATCCGTACCTGTTGGGCCCACCACGGCACGCGGCCGGCGTCGAAGCGGCTGTCGGGCAGCGACAGGCCGATCCCACCGACCGGAGCGCCGCTCGGTCCGACCACCGCGGCGCCCACGGCACAGACCCCGTCCCGGTTCTGGCCGCGATTCACCGCGAAGCCCTTGGTGCGGACCTCCCTCAGCTGCGCCCTGATCAGGCGCGGCTCGGTGATGGTGTTCGCCGTCAGTTGCCGCACCGGTTGGGTGAGCACCCGCTCCGCTTCCTCGTCCGGCATCAGTGCGAGGACGGCGAGCCCGGTGGAGGTGGCGGTGATGGGGGAAGTGGCGCCCAACCGGTTGACGGTCCGTACGGGATGGCGGCAGTCGATCCGCTCGATCAGCACCATGCGGAAGGGGCTCTCCGGGACCTGGAGCGTGACCGTCTCACCCGTCAGCTCGCCCAGTTCACGCATGGGACCGAGCGCGGTCTCACGGATCCCTCGCTCCCCGGAGGCGGTCCCGGCGAGGACGAGCATCCGGGAGGTCAGCATCCAGCGGGTGTGCTCCTCGCCGGCCGCCCGGATCCACCCCGACTCGGCGAGCGCGCGCAGAACGCGCTGGACCGAGGACTTGGGCAGCTCCGAGATCCGGGCGATCTCGCCGACTCCGACGGGTTGATGTGCGGCGACCACTTCGAGAATGCGCAGACCGCGCTGGATGCCCTGCATGAGGTCCTTTCCACGACGACCCGATGGGCCGTTGACCGGCACGCTATGCCGACCAGTGGTACCGGTAAAGCCTTGAGTTTCCTGGAGATGTGATAGGCAGTACCTATGGAACGCCGCCATCTCAGCTACTTCGTCGCGGCCATCGAGGCCGGCAGCATCTCCGCGGCGGCCCGCCGACTGCACCTGAGTCAGCCCTCCGTCTCCCAGGCGATCCAGGAGCTCGAACGCGAGCTGCGCACCCCGCTGGTCGTACGGGGGCGGACCTTGACCCTCACCCCCGCGGGGCGGGCCCTGCTCGGTCCCGCCCGGCGGACGCTACGAGCCTTCGACAGCGTCCGGGCGGCGGTCGAGGGGGTGGGAATGCTGGCGACCGGGCAGCTCGATCTCGCTGTCGTCCCCGCCCTCGCGGTGGACCCGGCGGTCCGTCTCGTCACGGAGTTCCGTGCGCGCTATCCGGGCGTCCGCATCCAGGTGCGCGACGCGGCCAACGGGGTGGAGGGGTTCTCGTCGCTCAGACGGGCCGAGGCGGAACTCCTGCTCCACGACCATCCGGCTCCCTACCCCAAACACCGCGCGGTCCCGGTCGCGCTCAGCGAGCTGATGGTGGCCTTCCCGCCCGGCACGTCCCTGCCGGAGGGGCCGGTCGGCCTCTCGGAGCTGGCCCGTCACGACGTGGTCATGGGCGCCGCCGCCGAATCCGCGGTCGGTTCCTGGATCATCGTCGAACTGGCCGCTCTCCAGCTCCCGTCCCTCACGGTCGCCGTGGACACGGCCCATCGCGACGCCGTCATCCCGCTCGTGCTCGCCGGCGCAGGGGCGACGGTGCTGCCCGAGACCACCGCGCGTGCGGCGGGACTGCTCGGCGCGGTGATCCGTCCGGCCGGATTCAGCGTTCCGCGCCTGGCGTACCTGTATCACCGGATCGGTGAGCTCTCGCCGACCGCACGGGCATTCGTCGACCTCGTGGAGGAACTGGGCCCCCATAAGTAAATTCGCGCTCGCGCTCCAGGTAGGACCCTCTGCGGGACTGCTGGCGTACTGTGAGCCATAAGTGAGCTGCTCGTATCTTCAGAACCTTCAGAACCAGCAGAACAGCGGAGGCCACGTCCATGCGGACAGCAGAGCCGGGTCGGGCCACGACGCGCAGACCTCCCGACCGCAAGGCTCGGATCGTCGCCGCGGCCGGCGACCTCTTCTGTGAACGCGGCTATCACAATGTCTCCGTCGCCGATGTGGCGGCATCCGTCGGCGTCACTGCCCCCGCGCTCTACCGTCACTTCCAGGGCAAGCCCGATCTGCTGCTCCAGGTGGTCACGGGGGTGATCGAGAGGATCGCCGCCACCGCGCAGGCGGCGCCGGACCTGGACTCCTACCTCCGTACCTCGGCGACGCGGAGCGTGGACCGCCGCGGGGCCGCGATCCTGTGGCAGCGCGAGGCCCGCCATCTGCCCGAGGCCAGCCGCGAGGAACTCCGGCGCGCGCTCGGCGACATCGCCGGCCGGGTCGGCGCACTGCTCAAGGACGCCCGACCAGAGCTCTCCCCCGCGGACCGGGAGTTGACCGCCTGGTCCGTGGTGTCGGTCTTAGGCAGCATCTCGGGCCACCGGACCTCGCTCCCGCGGCGCCGTTTCGAACAACTCCTCTACGAACTGGGCAGTGTCGTCGCCCATCAGCCGCTCGGCTCGCCGGCGACCGCCGTTGACGACGAGCCCGGCCCGCCCCAGTCCTACGCCGACCTCGCCGGCTCCCGAAGGGAAGAGGTGCTCAACGCCGCGATCCGGCTCTTCGACGAGCGCGGCTTCCAGTCGGTCAGCACGGACGATATCGGGGAGGCCACCGGGACCACCGGACCCAGCATCTACAAGCATTTCCCGAGCAAGACCGACCTCCTGGTCGCCGCGGTGCTGCGCGGCGGAGAACAGCGCAGGTCAGCTACGGAACGGGCACTCACCCGAGCGAGTACCCCGCAGGAGAGCCTGTACGGGCTGCTGCGCTCCTACATCGAGTTCGCCCAGCGGCACAGCCATCTGATCGGTCTGCTGATCGGTGAGCTCGATCAACTCCCGGAGAAAGAACGCAAATCGGCCCGCCAGGTGCAGCGCGACTACCTCGCCCTGTGGGTCCGTGTCCTCGACGAGGTCGGACCCGGTCTCGACACGGCCGAGGCCAGGATCACCGTCAGCGCGGTCCTGACCGTCGTGGACAACGCGGTGCGCACCGGCAGGCTGGGGGAGCGACCGGACCTCGCGGACCGCCTCTTCGAGATCGGCACGGCACTGCTGCTCCGAAGCGGCTCAAGCTCATGACCCACCGGCCCGTCAGCACCTCCGCGTACGGGAGCCGGACGGCGGCGGAGTAGGCCGCGGAAGACGAGCGTCCCCGGGCTGTCGCGACGACGACCGGCTCTGTGTGCCGGGCCCCGGGCATCGAGGCGGAAAGGATCCCCGGTCAGAGGACGAGGCGAGGTGCGCCGGTTCCCCGACCGAGACGGCCTTCGTACCGCTCCCTTGTCGCTGTGAGGAGCACGGGATCGGACGAAGGCCGCCTGCACGGTCCGGACCGGAAAAGCCCCGACCAGGTTCGAGCCGCGTTCGACGCCGGACCATGGATGACGGGTTCAGCGTCCAAGAGCGGCACGGCACAACGGAGTTCGATCTCAACCGTGTCGGTCGACCGGCGCGGCACCGGCGTCAGGCACGGTCCGTCCGCCGGTCAGGTGCCGGCGCGGCGCTGGCGGGGTACCGCGCCTCAGGACACGGCCCTCGGGCCCCAGGCGCGCCGGTCCGTCAGGGCCGGCTTCCTGCCGAGGTGGCCTTCCCGGACCAGGACCGCGAGGGAGTCCAGGATCACGCGCGAGCTGAGCAGTGCCGTCTGTTCCGCCCAGTCGTACGGGGGAGCGCATTCGACGACTTCCAGTCCGGCGAGGCCGGGGGCCGAGATCATCCTGATGAGGTTCAGGGCTTCCCTCGGCAGCAGACCCCCTGGCTCCGGCCAGCCGGTGCCAGGCACGAAGCCCGCGTCGATGACGTCGATGTCGAAGGAGAGATACACCGCCTTGGCGCCCTTCCACGCCGTTTCCAGCGCGATTTCCGCGACCTTCTCGATACCGACCCGTTCGACGTCCCCCACCGTGATGATGGTGGTGCCCCGCTCACGTCCGACCTTGACTCCGGCTCGTGGTGACTGCCAGCCGCCGATGCCGATCTGGACCAGGTTTGTCGCCGGAGCGTTCTTGATGTTCGTCGCGTGGAACCACGGCGTGGTGTGCATGCGTTCATCCAGGTCGGTCTCCTGGGTGTCCACGTGCCGGTCGAAGTGAATGATGCCGATGTTCCCGTCGACGTACGGCGCCATTCCGCGGATCGTCGGGTAGCCGATGGAGTGGTCACCGCCCAGGATGACCGGGAAGACGCCGCGCTGGTATACATGCGCCATCGCCTGGCTGATCTGGTCGAACGACTTCTCCAGATTGCCCGGGATGGTGAACACGTCTCCGATGTCGACGATGTTCAGTTGTTCGCGCAGGTCGACACCCAGTTCAAAGCAGTAGGTGCCGAACAGGTTCGTTGACCGTCGAATTCCCTGTGGTCCGAATCGGGCGCCGGGCCGGTATGTGGCACCGGAGTCGAGAGGTGCCCCGAACACGGCGACCTCGGCGTCCTCAACCTGGTTGACGTCCTCCAGGAAGGGAGACTTGAGGAAGGTTCCCCGTTCGCCGGCGAAGTGCGGCAATTCACCGCGCGAGAAGGTGGGAATCGTCTTGTCGACGAGCGTCGGCGATCCGGGCAACCCGAAGGCGAGTCCCCGCTCGATCTCCTCGTCGTGACGGAACAGCGAAATCCGCTCTTCAGCATCCTGCGCCCACTTGCCTTCCTTCATGGCGAAGGCGTCGCTGTGTGAGTGGCTGTGCTGGTGCGCGTGTGAATGGCCGGATCCAGAAGTGGGCGAGGTTTCCTGGCCGCCATGGGGAGAGTCGCTCCCCGATGGTGCCGTGTTGTTTTCCTGCTCATGGGGCTTGGGCGTTTTCGGCATTTCAGCCTCCAACGAGGCCGTCTTTACGCGGAACCGGTACGGCCACCCTCGTCGGCGGGCGCTCTGTTAGCACCTCATCGGCACCCTAGCACCGAAGCATGAGTAGTTCAGCAGTTGCCTGTCCTCGGCACCGAAGCCGCCGCGGAACAGCTTGACCGGCACCTCACCGGCCGGCAGTTGCCGCCCAACGGGGAAATCCCCGAACATCCCGCAGACGGAAAAGGCGGCCCCCGCGCCGGGCATGCAGCACAGCAGCGGCACCCGACCGGGCGTACAGCCCCCTCCGGGGTGCGCCCCCTGTCGCGCCACCGCGGGCTCCGGTGTGAACTGGGTTCCCACCGGTTACCCGGGTGGCAGAGGTCCCGGTGCCGCGGACGGTCCGGCCGGGCCGCGGCTAGCGGTGGCGGACGAAGGAGACATGCGATGCCGGCAGGATCGAGCCCCAAGCGGGAACGCCAGTACGAGCACATCAGGGACGGCGCTCAGAAGCGCGGAGCCTCCACCGGCCGGGCGAAGGAGATCGCGGCCCGGACGGTGAACAAGGAACGCGCGCGGGCCGGGGAGTCGAAGACCGCGAGCAGGACCTCCACCCATGACCCGAAGTCCGCCTCTCAGCGTGGCGGGCAGCGCTCCCACAGCGGAGCCCAGGGCCCCACCAGGGACCAGCTCTACGCGGAGGCGAGGAAGAAGAACATCGACGGCCGCTCCACCATGAACAAGGACCAGCTCAAACGCGCACTCGGTCGATGACCACGGGTGACTCCGGCCAGGACGGAATGGCCGGTCACTGAGCCAGGATTCCCCCGCTGCGGCTGCGGCTGCGGCTGCGGCTGCGGCTGGGGGAGGGGTCTGCTTCGCCGGTTCTGCGGTGCTCCGCGCACGGTGTCGGCCCTGAGCTGACCGGGTCGGCCCTGAGCTGTCCGGGCCGGGTCCCGGCGACGCGGTGGATGGCGGTGGCTCCACCGCGGTCCACGAGGCAGTGCGGACGTTTCCATCAGGGAGACCTCTCAGGCTCAGGGCAGGCGACCTGGCCGGCCGCGCAGCCCATATCCTGAGGGGCGGCAACACGGGATATCTCCCCGCAGGGGGATGCAGGCGGGTGGGCGGTACCTCCCGCGCCCGTTCTTCTCGCTGTCTCAGGTCCAGTCCAGGTGCAAGCTGTAGGCGCCAGAATTGCGGTGAAATGAACATGCCTGCGGGCGGTACCCGGATCAGCGTTGTGATCGCCGACGATCAGGATCTGGTGCGAGCCGGATTTCGCATGATCCTGGACGCCCAGCCGGGCATCGAGGTGGTCGGCGAAGCAGCGGATGGTGTGGAGTGCGTGGAGCTGGCGCGGCGTCTCCGTCCTCATGTGGTGCTGGCCGACATTCGGATGCCGCGGCTGGACGGCTTGGCAGTGACTCGGCGGCTGGCGGGACCGGGGGTGGCCGATCCGTTGAACGTGGTGGTGATCACGACGTTCGATCAGGACGACTACGTGCGCACCGCCCTGCGCAACGGCGCATGTGGGTTCTTGTTGAAGGACGCCACACCGGCTTTGCTGGTGGAGGCGGTGCACGCGGCCGCACGGGGGGACGCGCTGGTATCGCCCGCCGTGACCGTGCGCCTGTTGAAGAGGCTGGAGCAGGCCGAGCTCGCCGCGGTGCCGGCCGACGCGGAGACGTTCGGGTTGAGCGTGCGAGAGCTGGACATCGTGCGGCTGATCGCGGTGGGCCGTACCAACCAGGAGATCTGCGACGAGCTGTTTCTGTCGTTGTCGACGGTCAAGACGTACCTGGGGCGGATCCAGACCAAGGTCGGCGCCCGCAACCGGGTGGAGATCGCGGCGTGGGCGTGGGAGCACGGGGCGGTGCACCCGGGCCGGTGAGCGTGGCCCGGGTCAGGCCGGGGGCGGCCGGCCGTGGTCGTACGGGGGGACCGGTGGGTGCAGGGGAAAGGCGGCACTCACTAGCCACCCCCCGTCGGGCGTGGGGCCGGTGCGGAGTCTTCCATCGAGGGCTTCCACTCTTTCCAGCAGGCCGACCAGGCCGAAGCCGCTCTGGCCACCGGTGGGGGACGCCGTCCGTTTGGGGGGTGGGGTGTTGGTGACGCTGATCCGGAGCCAGGTGTTGTCGGCGTCGAGGCGGACGTCGGCCTGAGCCCCGGGGGCGTGACGGCGCACATTGGTGAGTGCTTCCTGGGCCACGCGGAAGGCGGAGATCTCCACTTCCGGACTGACGTGGGCGGCGCGTGCGGCGGCGGTGGCTTCCAGCCTCACGGTGGCGCGCGGGGCGCCGGCCGCCCCGGGCTCCGCGTGGCCGGCGGTCAGTTCGGCGAGCTCACTGAGCAGATCTCCCGGGCGCACCGCGGTGTGGTTCTCCTCTCTCAGCACGCGGACCAGGCGGCGCATGGATTCCAGGGTCTCGGTGCCGGCCTGGGCGATGTTCCGCAGGATCGGTTCGACCTTGTCGGGTGCGGTGGGGTAGATGGCGGTGGCGGCATGTGCCTGGACGATGATTCCCGTCATGTGGTGGGCGATCAGGTCATGCAGGTCGCGGGCGAGCGCGAGGCGTTCCGCCTGGCGGACGTCGACGATGGCCCGTCGGCGCCGGGCTTCCATGGCGCGGAGGGCGCAGCCGAGGGTGATGACGACGGCGAGGGCCACGGTGAGGACGTAGTCACCTGCCACCAGGGCGGACGTTGAGCCGGTGCGTGCGGGGAGGACCAGGACGGTGAGGCTGAGGGCGCCGGCGGATGCGGCCGCGGTCATGGTCTGTGGGGTCTGCGCGATGGTGCGGATGACGAGGACGAGCAGTCCGGCTGTTTCCAGCGCGCCCCAGGACGAGCCGTCCTGCGGCCAGACGATGCAGAGGCCGCTCAGCGTGAGCGACATGGCGACCATCGCCCAGATGCGGTTCACCAACGGCGGCGAGAAGCGCGTGTCGCTGACGGCGACCATCGTGACCGGGCCGGTCACCAGGACGGGCAGCCAGTTCGTGGCGGGGTGCCACGGGTCCGGTGCCCTGGTCAGCAGGGCGAGGTCCGCGAACCACGTCAGAGCGAGCGCGAGCAGCGCGAAGACGGTGATGAGGCGTTTGACCACGGGAGTAAACGGAAGGTGCCAGTCCACGCTGCCAGCGTAGGTGCGCACAGAGATCGCGGTGTCGGCCGAATGGCCGACAGCCCCGCGCTGGAACGGTACCTGCGGCTGACACGACAGACTCCCTGACCAGGCCACCATGGAGATCACCGGTGACCGACCCCCCGAGGTCGGGCGCCGGATGTCCGGGCCTGTCGTACACGGTGCACAGAGCCGGACGGCGTACCACGACCGTGGGGCGGGGGCCGGTACGCCGCGTCCTCTGCGGCCCCCTGTCCCCGTCAAAGATCCGGGGACGGACGCGTCACCGCACGTGACCACGGAACCCCCGGATCGTGGACGAACCGTAGCCCCACCCACCCGATAGACGCCCCGAGCCTTCCCGGCCCACTCCTGTGCCCCGCGCGATCCCCGCCCAAGCATCTCCCGTACGGAGTCTCACCCCTCATGGCAACCTTCCTGCACCGGATCGGTCAGTTCGCTTTCCGGCGACGCTGGCTGATCGTCCTCCTGTGGGCCGTCGTTCTCGGCGCTGTCGGCGCCGCCGCGGCCACCACCACGAGCTCGGCCAGTTCGAGCTTCACCCTGCCCGGTACGGAGTCCCAGCGGGCCTTCGACCTCCTCGGCGAGAAATTCCCGGCCGCCAACGCGGAAGGCGCGACCGCCCGTGTGGTGCTGCGGGCGCCCGACGGAGAGAAGATCGGCAGCGCCGACAACAAGGCCGCGGCCGAAGCGACCCTGGCGGGCCTGAAGGACTCCTCTTCCCGCATCGGACAGGTCAGCGACCCCTTCGTCACCAAGGCGGTCAGCGCGGCCGGCACCACCGCCTACGCGCAGGTCAACTACACAGTCGCCGCCGCGGATCTGACCGACGCCGACCGTACCGGACTCGACCACGCGCTGGACGTGGGCCGCGACGACGGACTGACGGTCGAGGCATCGGGTGACGCGCTCGCCGCCCCGGAAGTGGGCCACGCCGCGGAGGCCATCGGCTTCGCCCTGGCGGCCGTCATCATGGTCATCACCTTCGGGTCCCTGATCGCCGCAGGTCTGCCTCTGCTCACCGCGATCGTTGGTGTGGGCGTCAGCACCACCGCCATTACCGGGTTGAGCGCCGCTTTCGACCTCAACAGCAATACCTCCGCGCTCGCCGCGATGCTCGGCATAGCGGTGGGGATCGACTACGCCTTGTTCATCGTCTCCCGCTACCGCTCGGAGCGGGCGGACGGGTACGACGCGAAGGAAGCCGCGGCACGGGCCAACGGCACCGCCGGCTCAGCCGTCGTGTTCGCCGGCGTAACCGTCGTCATCGCACTCGCCGGCCTGGCCGTGGTCAACCTCCCCATGCTCACCGCCATGGGCCTGGCAGCAGCCGGAGCCGTCGTCATCTCCGTGCTCGTGGCCGTCACACTGGTGCCGGCTCTGCTCGGATTCACCGGCGAGCGGGTCCTGGGCAAGGCACCGAAGACGGCCGCCCGCACGTCGACACCGGCCGTGACCACCAAGGCGACGATCGGGAGCCGCTGGGTCGCCTACGTGCTGCGCAAGCCGGTGCAGGTCCTCGTCCTCGCGGTCATCGCTCTCGGCATCGTCGCCCTGCCCGCCGCCCAGTTGAAACTCGGGCTGCCGGACGACGGCTCCAAGCCCGCCTCCTCCACGCAGCGCAAGGCGTACGACATCCTGTCCGAGTCCTTCGGCCCCGGCTTCAACGGCCCGCTGACCGTCACTGTCGACGACCCGGCCCCCGAGACGGCCCGCGCCGCTGCCACCGACATGAGCAAGGCCATCACCGTCCTCCCCGGTGTGGCGTCCGTGTCACCCGCCGCCTTCAACCAGGTCGGCGACACCGCCATCCTCACCGTGATTCCCCAGAGCGGACCCGGCAGCGACGCCACCAAGGAGCTCGTCGGCGCCATCCGCTCACTGGCCACCGAATCCGCGTCCGCCACCGGCGCCCGGTCCATGGTGACGGGCACCACCGCACTGAACATCGACATCTCCGATAAGTTCAGCGCGGCGATCATGCCGTACCTCGCCCTCGTCGTCGGCCTGGCCGTCCTGGTCCTGATTCTGGTCTTCCGCTCCATCATGGTCCCGGTCAAGGCCGCGCTCGGCTTCCTCCTCTCCGTCCTCGCCTCCCTCGGGGCCCTCGTCGCCGTCTTCCAGTGGGGCTGGCTCAAGGACCTGGTCGGCCTCGACCAGACCGGCCCGATCATGAGCCTCATGCCGATCCTCATGGTGGGCATCGTGTTCGGCCTCGCCATGGACTACCAGGTATTTCTCGTCACCCGCATGCGCGAGGCATACGTCCACGGGGCCGACGCCCGCACCGCCATCGAGTCGGGCTTCCAGCACAGCGCGAAAGTCGTTACAGCCGCGGCGCTCATCATGATCTCTGTGTTCGCCGGCTTCGTCGGAGGCGACGACGCCATGATCAAGTCCCTCGGCTTCGGTCTCGCGATCGCCGTGGCCTTCGACGCCTTCATCGTCCGTATGGCCATCGTGCCCGCCGCCCTGGCCCTCCTCGGCAAACGTGCCTGGACACTGCCCGCCTGGATCGACCGCATCCTGCCCAACGTCGACATCGAAGGCGAAAAACTCGCACGACACCAACCCGAAGAACCCCGCCAGGGCATGGAGGCAACCACACAGTCCGGCAGTCACCACCACTGACGCAGCCGTGGGCGGGGGGGGGGGGGGGGGGCCCCCCCGGCCGGGGCCCCCCCCCCCCCCCCCGACTGCTGACGCCTCCCACGCCCCCGACAACCCCGCGTTGATCCGCGCCGCCCACCGACTCACCCGGTCCGCGCGGAACATGGGCGTCACGAACCGGCGCCGGCCTGGAACGGGACTTCCAGGCCGGCGCGGGAGTCGGTGGACATCGACGGGCACCGCACCGCGCTGCCGTAGCCCTCCACCACCGGTGAGCAGACGATTCCGGCCCGGGCCCCGGGACGCGGATCGCCTGAACGACCGCTGGGCGGGGCGCGAAGCGCCCCGCCCAGCGGGTGGAAGGGTGTCCCGCGGCGGTGCCGTGGGACCGTGGGTCAGCGTGCCGAGGTGGACAGCTCCTGGCGGCGCCGGTCGATCAGTGCCCGGTACTCCCCGTACCAGGGAGCGTCGCGCGCTGTGCGGCAGACCTCCCGCGCACGCCGGTAGGCGCCCAGGGAGCGGCGCAGGACTTCTGCGACCGCCCATAGGGCCAGGACCGGCAGGGCCCAGCGGAGCCAGCCGGCGGGCACGAGGGCGACCGCCGCGGCACCCACGACCGCGATGACCGCGAAGGTGGCGCGCAGCGCGCGGACATGGGCCCGCGGGCTGGGCACGAACGCCTCGTCGTCATCGACGTCGCCGGAGCCGGAATCGCCCGCGGGCTTCTCCGGCACCGTGTAGAGCCAGGCCAGCCGACCGAGCCGGGAGGCGGCCACGACACCCCACAGCGGCATGAGCAGCACCGAGGCGTAGGCCACCGGCCGGGTCCAGGAACCGGGCAGGATCCACACCAGGACCGCACACACCACCGCGACGGAGGCGTGCAGCCACGGCATGATCACGTCCCGTGCGGCCAGTTCGCCTTCCGCGGCGGCCAGTTCCTGCATCGGGGATGGGATCGGGGCGGGGCGGGGAGGCCCCACCTCCTCGGAGGGGCCGTTGTCGCGCGTCATCGGTTGGCGTTCTCGACTCTCATCTTGGGGTAGTACCAGTTGATGCCCAGTTTTCTCTTCTTCCATATTCCCATGGTGATTCTGACGCCACGGCCCTTGGCCTTCGCCGCGATCTTGATCATGTTGCCGAGGCCCTTGGTGCTGC
This sequence comes from Streptomyces sp. NPDC020965, assembly GCF_044333555.1. Classification (NCBI taxonomy): domain Bacteria; kingdom Bacillati; phylum Actinomycetota; class Actinomycetes; order Kitasatosporales; family Streptomycetaceae; genus Streptomyces; species Streptomyces sp. NPDC020965. Next base: position 88,349 of record NZ_JBIRRE010000016.1, on the reverse strand, counting down.
CCGCGAGGACCTCCATGGCCACCCGGGCGACCTTGGCGAGCCAGTGCGGGATCAGCCCCACGTAGTTGGCCAGGGCGTCGATCAGCCCGGCACCGCCGATGAGCCGCTGGCCGAGGGCCTTGGCCTGCTTGTCCTTGAGGAACCAGGACTTCTTCTTCCACCAGTCCCGGCCGCCCAGGTCGTATCCGTTGACCGGGTCGACGACATAGCCGTACCGGTTGGGCGAACCGTCGACGACGGGGTCGGTCTGGAGGAAGCGGCCGGTCGTCGGGTCGTAGACCCGCGCCCCCATCAGGGTGGCTCCGCTGAGGGTGGCGCTGGAGCGGGCGAACGCGCCCAGCCAGTCGTAGGCCGTCGTGGCGGTGGCGCCGTCCTGGGGGACGCCGTACTCGTCGTGCCGGGTGACCGTGGTCGTCCCGGCCGGGTCGAGCGGCTGCTGGACGGTGATGTTGCCGTGGATGTCGGCGAGCTGGAGGACGGTGTGCCCGGTCGCGGAGGTGAGCGCGCTCAACCGTCCGGTCAGGTCCTGCACATGACGGCTGACGCTGTCGCCGGTCCGGGTCCAGGCGGGACTGTCACCGCCGTCGCGGTAGTGGCTGACCGTGCTGCCCGTGGTCGTCCAGCTTCCATCGGCGGCCCGGGTCTGGGCACTCTGGACGGCGAGCCGTCCGGCGGCGTCCAGGTCCCAGGTGTTGCGGTCCGTGCCGAGCGTCTCGGACGCGACCAGATCGTTGGTGTGGTAGGTGAAGGCGGTGTCGCCGCGGGTGGTGGTGCGGCCGAAGGCGTCGTAGCCGTAACCGCTGTTCACCAGCCGGTCGGCGGTGTCGTAGCTGTACGCCGTGGTGGCCGTGACCGCGTCGGCGGTGGCCGGGTCGCAGTCGTCGGCGGTGGTCGTCAGCTTGGTGCGGTTGCTGCTCGCGTCGAAGGCGTAGGCACGACCGGCGCAGCCGCCGGCGGTGGTGTCGGTGGCCTGGACGAGTCGTCCGGCCCGGTCGTAGACGTAGTCGGACTGGATGGTCTCACCGGCGGTACGGGTATGGCTCGCCCGCTGGCCCCGCACGGTGTAGTCGGCGGAGTCGGCGGCGACGGTGGTGCCGTTCGCGGCCGTGTAGGTGCGGGCGGTCTCCTGGCCCGTGGTGTCGGTGGCGACGTTCAGGGTGTAGCCGCCGGGCAGCTTCTGCGTGGTGAGCGTGCCGTCCGCATCGTAGGTGCCGGTGAAGACGCCCGCGACGGAGTCGGTCAGGGTGGCGATGTTGCCCGCCGTGTCGTAGGTGTACGACACCGTTGAGGGAGCCGAATCGGTGGTCTTCACCGGCCGGTCCAGGAGGTCGTACGCCGTGCTGGCGGTGTTGCCCGCGCCGTCGGCGTAGCCGCTCTGGCGGCCCAGCGCGTCATAGGTGTGGGTGATGGTGCGCCCACCCGCGCTCTGGGTGGCGATCTCTCCGGTCGCCTGGTCGTAGGTGATCGTGGTGGCCGGCGTCGGTTCACCGGTGCCGCCGGACACCGTGGTTCCGGTCAGCCGGCCGGCGGCGTCACGGGTGCTGGTGGTGGTGCGGGTGACGCCGTTCGCGGTCTCCTGACGGGTGGCCACGCGGCCCTGGCTGTCGTAGGTGTGGACGGTGGTGACGGCCTGGTCCGGGTGGGACCCGCCGCCGGTGATGGGCGCCGCCGGAGCGGTGCGGCACAGCAGTCCGGCCCACTCGGGACGCGCGCCGCACACTCCACTGCCGTCGGCGGTGTAGTAGCTGTACGTCAGCGTCCCCGCATCGGAGCCCGATGAGCCGGGCGTGCGGGAGGAGGAGACCCGGCCGGTCGCGTCGTAGGTGGTCACCCGCTCCGCGGCGTCCCCGCCGTCGGTGGACTTCTCCTGTCCGGTGGCCCAGTCGTAGGTGGTGGTCACCGTGGTGGTGTCGGCGGCGCTGGCGTAGCCGGGGACGGCCGCGCCAGTGACGGTGGAGGTGACCAGGTCGGAGACCGCGGCGCCGGCCGGACGGTTCTCGTCGTAGCGGTACGCGGTGTGTGCTCGTGCCGCGACGACCGAACCGGGCGGCAGGGTGGACTCCCCGGTGGTCCCGGTGAGTTCCTTGGTCAGGGTCGCCTGGTGGAGCGGGCCGTACTCGTTGGTGAGCCGGCGGCCGTCCGCGGAGTACTCCCGGACGGTGGCGAGCTGGCGGGCGCGTTCGGCCGTGGACAGATCGCCCAGCCCCAGGGCGGCCAGCACGCCGTCCGCGCCGTCGGCGGTGCCCAGGGCCAGGGCCCGGTTGGCGGCGGTCAGTTCGGAGACGGTGTTGCCGTAGGCGTCGTACCCGCTCGTGGTGAGCGAGCCGCCCGGCGTGGCGATGTTGGTGTCCTTGCCGTTGGCGTTGATGTAGGTGATCGTCGCGCGCTCATAGTCGGCGGCGGTCAACTGCTCTCCGGTGGCGGACGGCGGTGTGGAGCCGGCCGGGAAGACCGCGGTGGCGTCGGTCGGCGCCTCCTCCTGTGCCCAGGTGCCCACGGCGGCCGCGTCCATCCGGTGCGGTGCCTTGGTCCCCGTCAGCGGTACGTCGTAGACGACGGAGGTGGTGGCCGGGCCGGTGGCGCCGCCGTCGGCCGACGGGCGCGTGGCGCTGAGCAGCATGCCCGCGCCCGCGGTCAGCGCGGAGCCCGCGGTGCCGTAGGCGAAGGTCCAGGGCAGCTCACCGGGCGGGGTAAGGGTCCGCACCCGGCCGCCGGCGTCATAGGTGTAGCGGGTCTTGAGCGCGGGGCTGATCCGCGGGTCCCAGACCTCGCTCAGCCGGCCGGCCTCGTCGTAGGCGTACTGGGCGATGGTCGTGGCGGTGGCGCGGGTGGCACCGGGTTCGGTGGCCCACGCCTTGATGGCCTTGACCTGGCCCGTGACATCGCCCAGGGTGCCGGCCGCTGCGGTGGTGGTGCCCGCGTAGACGAACTCCAGGCTCCGGCAGCCCCGGGTCGAGGCGTCGGCGCGGCAGGCGGCGGCGGTGGCCGCGGGTGCCGGGGAGATCACGTACTTCGGGCGGGCCAGTTCCTTGCCGCCGGCCGTGACGGTCTCCGAGACGGTGGTCACCGTCGCCTCGCCCTGCGGCTGGGCGCTGGAGGACAGCGTCCAGGTCGGCGCGGTGCCGGAGAGCTTGGTGAACACCGTGACCTGGGCGTCGGTGTCGGTCAGGGTGAAGGACGTGCCACCGATCGAGCCCGACAGGCTCAGGAACTCGGCGCCCGTCTGCGGCCGCCAGCCGCCCGCGGCGGACGCGGTGAACGCGATCGCGCTGCCGTCGCTGGAGATCACCTCGACGGAGGTGGCGGAGGTCTTGCGGATCTGGGTGTAGCTGTTGCTGTCCGCGGTCGCGGACGACTGCCAGCCGGGGCCGAAGATCTCGGCCTGACCCTCGGCGTCCTTGTCGTTGGCGCGCGACGCGTGGGTGCGCTCGACGACAGCGTCGAAGGTGGCGGCGTCGGTCGCCGACAGGGTGTGGTTACCGGTGAGCTGGTTGACGGTGCCCGGCCCGACAGAGGCCGCCGGAGCGCTGCCCGCGTCCCGGTCGAGGGTGACCTCCACGGTCTGGGAGTGCCCGCTGGTGGCCGCGTCCGTGAACAGGGCCCGCAGCTCGATCACGCCGTCCTCGGCGAGGGTGCTGACGGTGTTCCAGACCAGCGGCGTGGCGGTACCGCCGGTCACGGGCACCGGCCAGGAGGCGACGGCGCCGCCCGCAGCGGTGACGTGGCCGGCCGGGACGGTGCGCCAGGTGTCGGTGTCACCGCGCCGGTACTGCCAGGTCACTCCGGTGTAGCTGGTCTTGCCGGTCGCCGCGAGGGTGAGGCGCCGGGCGGTGGTGTCTCCGCCGCGCGGGGAGAGGACCGCCGCGCCGTCCGTGCCGACACCGAAGGAGTAGGCGGTGTGCGTGGGGGAGAGGTTGCCGCCGGAGTCCACGGTGCGCACATACAGGGTGTGCCAGCCGTCCGCCGGGGCGATGCTGATGGGCAGTGCGTCGCCGCCGCTGCCGTTGGTGGTGTCCAGCTTCCGCTGCGGCATCGACACGTCGTCCAGGCCCCAGTGGTAGCCCGCGCCGTCACCGGAGTCGGTGTCCAGGGTGCAGGTCACCGGCCCGCCCGCCTTCGGCGTCCAGCCGTCCCGCGCGTAGGTGTCGCAGGTGACGGCCGGGGCGTTCGGCTTGACGGTGTTGAGGACGAAGGTGGTCCAGCCGGTCCAGGGCCCGTAGTCGGTGCCGTCGTGCGCCCGGACCCGGTAGCGCAGGTGCGCGCCCGCCGGTATGGCCGAGGTTTGCGGGATCGCGTACGTCCCCGTCGCCCCTGAGGCCACCGCGGCGCTGCTGCCGGTGTGGGTGTACGTGGTGTCCGCGTACGCCGGATCGGGCGCGATCTCGAAGTGGGCGCGGGTCTTGGCGCCGTCCGGGTCGCTCACCTTGGCCGACAGCGTCGGTGTCAGCGAGGTCACGTACCGGTTGCCGTTGTAGGTGTTCACCTGCGACGGGGAGATCGCCGTACCGGTCGGCAGAGCGGGATAGGAGTTGTACGTCACCGTCAGGTGCGGCTCCTGCGAGCCGTCGCCCGAGACGTAGTTTGCCGAGCGGAAGCGCCGCCAGGTGGTCGAGTCAGTCTCCGACGCGCCCGCGACCCGCAGGCCGTGGTTGGGCTGGCCGTCGGCCCACGCCTGCACGATCGCGTCGACATCGAAGTCGATCGTGCCCGCCGGGCAACTGGCGTTGTAGCCCTTGGCGGCCGTGCTGGTGACGGCGCCCGCGGTGGTCGTGGCGGGCTGCGCCGCCCAGGTGATGTTGGAGGAGTTCCACGCCCCCGTCACCCGGCGGACCTGGGTGCCCGCCCCGGTGGCGCAGGTGGAGGAGTAGTAGGAGTACAGCGCCAGATTGGTGTCGGTGATGCGCTTGCCCTTGAAGCGCGCCACGTCGAAATGCAGGTAGGAGCGGGCCTTGGTCGTTCCCGCGTCGTAGGTGCCCGACTTCAGTTCGGCGGACGAGACCTGGGAGTCGTTGTAGTTGGTGGCCACCCAGGTGTCGGTGGTGGCCGCGAGAGTGGAGGTGGGGTCGACGGTGACCGGGTAGGTCAGGTCCCGGTCGAAGTAGGCCGCGTCGGGGGTCAGGACCAGGGTCTGTGTCCCGTCGGCCGCGGTCTCGATCTGGGTGTCCACCGGTGCCTGGTGCCGGGACTCGCCCGAAGCGGGGTCCTTGGAGGAGTCCCACATCATCGGCGCCGGCGCCTCGGCGACCAGCCGGCCGGTGCTGTCCTTGAGCAGCAGCCGGCCGGTGTCCGCCTCCGAAAGCTTCAGCCCGTTCAGCTTCACGGGTATTCGGTACGACGGGGGGCTCACCGGGGCCTTGGCCAGCAGCACGTTCTGGGAGAAGCCCTGTGCCAGGGCGGTCACCGTCAGCCGCTGGCCGGCGCCGAGGTCGTAGGAGGCTGTGTCGCCGGTGACCTTGGGGGTGGGCAGGGTGGTGTTCCAGCCCATCGCGAAGGACTTGCCGTCCTGGGCGACCGATGCCAGCGCGCGGTCCCCGCCATCGGAGACCGTGATGTCCGCGGCAGCCACCTTCGGTTCCAGCGAGGCACCCGTGTCAGAGAGCGCGGTGTCCACATCACGCCACACCCCGCCGACCTTCTGACGGATCGGTCCGGCGTACGCCGAGGTCTGGAGCTCGCCCGACGGCAGGGCCCAGGTCGTGGAGTCCTCGGTGCGCTCGGGCAGTACTTCGATTCTGCGCTGATGCAGACGCGCCATCAGCTGCGCCGCCGCCACGGAACCTGCCGTGGAGACAGCCGCCTTCGCCGCGGGGGCCGCGGGCGCGGTCACCGCCGTGCCGGGGCCGGCGGCGAAGGCCGTCCCGCTGGCGAACGACACCAGGGCCGCTTCGGCCGCGAGGACCGCCGCGACGGCCAGCGCCGTCTGTCTGAGCGGGCGGCGCGATGTTCTCGCCCCGTCCTGGGAACGGGTGACGACCCGTCTCCCCGTGCGTCTCATACGTACTCCTGCGATCAAGCGGTGACGCACAGCGCGCCACCAGAGCAAGATCCAAGAGCAAGATCATTCAAATGACCATGCCCCTCATAGGCGGCAACTCGCTTAAACGCGCATAAGAGATGGGCGAGAATCAGCCATCGCCGTCCAAAAATCAAGGAAGATGCATGCCGCAACCATGGACTTTCCTATCGAATACGTACCGCTCGGACGGCGCGATGACCCCCGGTGACTGCGGGTTGCATGTCCGGAGGATCGTGATTCAAGCGTTATCGGCGTACATCGGACGCCCTGCGCCGGTGACGGCCCACGCCCCGCGCCGGGGGCGGCCCGGGCTCCGGCACCCGGCCAGCGCACACTCGCCACAACAGCCGGTCCTTCCGCTGCCCGGTGATGGGGCTTCTGTTGCGGGGGAGGGCGATACTGATCGTGACACCCGCTCCGCAGCCGCGCAGGCCCCAGGGTGTGGGCCGGGCGGCGAGGAAGCGCCTTTGCCGATGTCTATGAGGGGAGCCGTTCATGACCACGGCGAAAGACTTGTTCATCATCGCCATGGACCCGGGGGCGGAGTGTTCCGTGGGACAGGGCGACCTGTCGCTCGCACTCGCGGGAGCCGAACTGATCGATCTCATCGGTGCGGGGACGGTCGCCGTGGACGACGACCGCATCGTGCCGGATGCGCCGCCGGCACTGGACGATCGGCTCGCGACCGAGGCCGCGGCAGGACTCATCCGGCAGACGCCCTACGAGCGGATCGAGGACTGGCTGTGGCGTCGGGGCCGGGACCTGTCGGCCGCGTACCAGGCCGCACTGGAGGAGGACGGCGAACTGACCCGCAGGAGAAGCGGCGGATCGCCCTTCGGTCCGCGACGTGTGGAACCGGTCGACACGCCCGCACGCCGCCTGGCGGTCTCCCGCTGGGAGGAGAGGGAACCCGTCCTGAGCGCCCTCGCCGCGGCCGTGGGCATCGGCGCCGAACGATCCGACGACGAGCCCGGCCTCGCTGACGAGGCGGTGACTGCCGTGGTGGCCGCTGTCCATGATGCCGTGATGGAGCTGGAGGCCGTACGCCAGAGGCGCTCCATCGAGAGCGCCGCCTTCGCCAATCTCTGGCGCGGAGTGTGAGCCGGCTGCGGAGGGCGCGGCCGAGGCCGCCAGATCTCGATGCGTAGTCACGATGGTCTGGTGCACATAGCAATCCCCGGAAGGCGTCGTCCGTCCCCCGGCCCCCGGGAACCCGGTTTTTCGGACAGGTCGGGTCCGGGCTGCGGAGATCCCCGTGACAGGGCGCGCGTTGGGCCGGCCGTATGACACAACTCGACCTGCCACGGCCACGGGTGGTTGTAGACCGGGCACCGGTTCGCGTTCGCGGTCGACGGCAGGCAGTGGAGCGGTCCGTACCCGAATGATGTGCCTCACTCGGTCTTCGACTGGTGCCCCGATGTTGCGAGTGACCCTTCGATGAACATCGGCATGCGCGAACTGGACGTCAACGGTGCATCCGACAAGGCGCTCCGCCTCGTCCTGTAGCGTTGCTCCAGGCCCTGCTGGTCCCGTCGCGGAGCCGGGTGGTGGTCTTGTCATCGCAGTGGGGCGAGCCTGCTACGACGAGTGCGGGATTCGACACGGGGTCGGAGAGCAACTGCCAACCGGGGGTGTTAACTTCGTCCCGTGACGGAGCACCAGCATGAGACCAGGGTGGCCTACGACGGGATCGTCGAGGTGTATGCATCGATGTTCGCTGATCGGCTGGAGACGCAGCCGATCGCGCGGAACATGATCAGGACTTTTGCCGAGCTGGTGCGCGGAACGGGAAACCCGCGGGTGGCCGACGTCGGCTGCGGGCCTGGACATCTGACAGCCATGCTGCACGACCTGGGGCTGGAAGCCTTCGGGGTTGACCTCTCCCCGGCCATGGTCGACCACGCCCGGCGAACCCAGCCGGCGCTGCGGTTCGACGAGGCGCGCATGGAGGCCCTCCCCGTCGAGGACGGCACGCTCGGCGGAGTGCTGGCCCACTACTCGATGATCCACACCCCGCCTGAGGAACTCCCCGCGCTCCTCGCCGAGCAGGTGCGTGTCCTGGCACCGGGTGGCCTGCTCCTGGTCTCGTTCTACGGGACCGAGGGGACCGAGCCGGTCCGCTTCGACCACAAGGTGACGCCCGCCTACAGTTGGCCGGCGGACCGGTTCGCCGAGCTGCTGGCCGGGGCCGGGCTCGTCACCTTCGCCCGACTGCTCCATGACCCGGCCTCCGAGCGGGGCTTCCTCGACGCCCACTTGCTGGCCCGCCTCCCCTAGGAAGTGCGTGGTGGGGCGTTGGTCGGCCTGCCCTGTGAGCCGGGTGGTGCCGAACGCCGCTCAGTTCTCCTGGACCCGGATCACGGGTGCGTGGGTGATGGGGAAGTTCACCGAGCGGGCGATGAAGCACACGGCGGGCACGTCACCGTGGAGCGAGCGGGCGTTCTTCACCATCGACGCGTCGGCCACCGTCACCTCGGGGCGCAGGACGACCTCGGTGATGCGGCCGCCTTCGCCGCCCTTGTCCATGGTCATGACTCCATGGGCGTGGTCCTCGTAGTCGGTGACGGTGACCCCGCCGACAGCACAGAGGTGGAGATACCAGAGCATGTGGCACTGGGCGACGGAGGCCACGAGCAACTCCTCAGGATTCCAGCGCGCCGGATCGCCGCGGAACGCGGGATCTGAGGAGGCGGCGATCCCGGCCTTGCCCTCGGCCAGCACCTCATGATCCCGGCTGAAGGAACGGTAACTGTCCGTGCCCGATCCGAGGTTGCCCGTCCACTCGACCGTGACGTCGTAGGTATGTGTTGTCGTCATGGGCCAGAGCTTAGAAGGCGCCGGTGAACCAGGTGCATCCGCCTCAGGACACCTTTCGCCGTCCGCCGGGGGGAACAGCGGGGCCGAGGGAGATGGGCCCGTGCTGCTGGGGGAGAACGATGACGTCGACGTTCAGACCCCGGACCACAGCCCAGACCAAGGTCGCAGCGGCCGGACGGTATGTCGTCCGCCCGGCCGCGGTGCTCCGGTGGGCGCTCATCGATCGCTACGGCTGGAGTGCGCGGCGGATCAGCAGGATCGCCACATCGTCGTATCCGGGGTGGGTGAATGTGCCTGAGATGAGGAGGTCGGCGAGTTCCTCCAGATCGGCGGAGCCGTCGGAGTCGGCGGCGCGGGTGTCGCTGGCATGGCGCATCCACTGGCCGAAGGCGGTGGACACTGCGGCCACGGCCTGGTCGTACGGTCGGTCGGGGCGGTCCACCAGCCCGTCCGTGTAGAGCAGCAGGGCCTCGCCGGGCCGGAGCTGTCCGTGGAAGACCGGGTAGCCGTCGTCAGGGGCGTAGCCGAGGGGGAGTGCGCCGGGTACGTCCAGTTCGTGCACGGTTCCGTCGGGCCCGGACTGGAGTGGGCTGGGGTGACCGGCCCGTACGATCCGGAGCTGCCCGGCGGGCGGGGCCACGTCGACGATGCAACAGGTGGCGAATCGCTCGGTGTCCAGGCCCCACAGCGTCTGATTTCCGCGTGCCATCAGGTGCTCGGCCCGGTAGCCGTCCGATGAGTGTGCCCGCAGAGCGGTGCGGAGCTGTCCCATGACCCCGGCGGCCTGTGCGCTGTGGCCCTGGACGTCGCCGATGACGAACGAGGCGCCGCCGTCCTGGCGCGGCATCATGTCGAACCAGTCGCCCCCGACCTGCATCCCCTCGGCGGCGGGGAGGTAGCGGGCGGCGATCTCGAAGCCGGGTAGCCGGCCCAGCGCGCGCGGCATCATCAGCTCCTGAAGTTCGGTCATCCGGTGCCGGTAGACGTCGGAGAGCCGGGCGCGGGCCAGCGACTGGGCGAGGAGGCCGCCGACGGCGGCGATGATGATCTGGTCGTCGGGGCCGAAGGCGTGCGCCCCCTCGTACGAGATCAGGCAGGTGCCGATCGTGCCGTCGGCTGAGGTCAGCGGCAGGATCACCAGGGCCATGTGCTTCTGGGCGGGCCGCACCGCAGGATCGGGGAAGCGCCGGAGGTACTCCTCACGGGTGCGGAAGAAGAGGGGCTCTCCTGTGCGCAGGGCGGTGGCCATCGGGCCGTCGTCCTCCACGCCGAAGAGTCGGAGCCGTTCCATGGTCTCCTCGGGGTAGCCAGCCGCGCCCGTGAGCAGGAGGCGTCCCTCGTGCTCGATGTGGATGGCGATGGCCTGTGCGCCCAGTTCGGGCAGGACGGTGCCCGTCATGGCGTCAAGGACGTCCTCGGTCGTCAGTGCCGCGGCGAAGGCGCTGGTCACACTGAGGACGAACTCCCTGCGGGTCTCGCGGCGGGCCGCACGTTCCCGTTGCTCAGTGATGTCCCAGACCACGCCGATCATGGTCCGGGACTCATCAGCCGCTGAGAGTTCGACGGTGCCCTTCGCCTCCAGCCAGTGATGACTGCCGTCGGGCCAGACGGCCCGGCAGACGACGTGGTACTCGCCGGTCTCCAGGCTCTCCTCCATGGCCTGGGCCACGGTAGCCCGGTCGTCCGGGTGGATGGCCTTCTGGAAGGTCGAGATGCGTGAGTCGAACTCTTCGGACCGGATGCCGAACAGTTTGACCGTGCGTTCGTCCCAGGCGACCGTGTCCGTGTCGATGTCCCACTCGAAGGCGCCGATGTTCCCGCTCGACATGGCGAGTTCCAGCCGGGTGCGGCGGCTCAACCGGCCCGCGGCGGAATCGGCCGCCGTCTCGGCGGGCTGCTCCGACTGCTCCAGTACGAGGAGGTGCTCCAGCCGGTGCGCGAACACGTCGGCCACCATGGCAAGCAGTTGATCGTCATCGGGGCTGAGCCTGCTGGACCGGTGGAACCGTACGACGAGCCCGCCGAGGCACCGGTCGTCGACGAGCAGGGGCAGCACCACGTACTCCATGGCGACGTTCAGCATGTCGCCGAGGTCGGGGTACCGCACCATGAGTTCCTCGGCCGTGCCGTAGACGGTCCGCCGTTCCCGTACAGCGATGGCCAGTGGCAGCGTGGAGTCCGGGGCGACCACGGGGAACCGCTCGATGATCTCCGTGTGCACGCCCCGGTGCCCGGCGAGGCGGAGCCAGCCGTCCTCGTCGGCGATGAAGACCGCCCCCGCGTCCGGGGCGATGCCCACGAGCGCCACATCGATTGCGGTGGCCAGCAGGGTATCCGCGTCGGGGCAGCTCAGGAGCCGGATGACGCTCTCGCGGAGGGTGGGCTGCGCGGACCGGATCCCGGCTGGGTAGCCCGCCGTGGCGGGTGCCCCGCCCGTGCCCGGAGCTTCGCCCGTCTCCTGCGCCTTCGCGGTCCCGGCCCGGGTGGGGGCATCGCCGGTGGCGGCCTCATGGCCACGCGGCGAGGGGGTGGCGGCCTCCGTCGGCGCGGGGTGCCGGGCTGCGGGGGACCGCGGCATCGGCTCGTCCCCGATGCCGGAGCTGCCCTGCGCTGCCACTGCCCACCTCCTCACCCGCACGGGAGCGGAAGACGCGAGACGGCCCGGTCGACGCCTCACGCCCGTACAGCCGGACGAACCCGTCGGACCACCGCCTCAACCGGCCCGCCGCCATCGACGTAGAGCTATATCGCCTATTTTGCACCCCGACCGTCGGGTTTGTGATGTGAGAATCGGGTAGCGGGTCTCTCTGGGCTGGTGGCCGGAGACCCAGGACACCAGGCGGGGCCCCCGGGGACAGGGATGGTGGAGTCGCGCCGATGAGGTGAAGGGCGGCGGTGCCGTCGACCCGTCCGGCCGTTCCGGACAGGACCGGGAGCGAGGCGGAGGGGTCCTCCGTTCGTCGTAGGCCGCTCGGAGACGGTCGGCGGGTCGTGGCTGACGGCGGCCCCGCAGCGATGGGGGCCGCCCGGTCGGCGACTGGTGCCGAAGAGGACGTCGAGGAGTGGGTCACTGGCGGCGCATCACCGGCCACCCCCTGAGTTCATGGGGCCCAGGGCCCCCAGCCCGTCGTAGGCCATCGGACCCGCTGTGGTGGCGCGCCTACGCTGGCGGACCACGGCGCCCACTGCTACTTTGCCGGAGGCCGTGCGAGACGAGGAGGAGGTGGTGCCCGTGAACGCAGTGTCGACATGGCTGCTCCCCTCCGGGGTCACGGTCGGGCGATAGGTCGTCCGGGAGCGCCGTTCGCGAGCACCCCCGAAAGGCGCAGCCATGCAATTCACGTCTCAACAGCGCCTCCAGGGCGGTGTCATCGAGCGCGAGTTCACCCTCGGCGAGATCCCCGGCACCTTGTGGACGCCTCAGCGCGCACCGGCTCCGCTGATCCTGATGGCCCACAACAACGGTCTGCCCAAGGGGGCGTCCCGGCTGGTGGCCCGAGCCCGGCACGCCGCGGCGGGCGGCTACGCGGTGGCCACCATCGACGCAGCGGGGTGTGGTGACCGGCCCCGTTCCGCCGCCGACGAGCGGGCCCGCGCCGACCTCGGCCGCACGATCCGGGCCGGCGAGCCGGTTGACGCTCGAAGCCCTCGGCCGCCTGGTCGACCAGGGCGGACTCCGGCCGGTGATCGGCGCCGTGCTCCCGCTGGCCATGCTCTCGGTCTGGGGCCGTAACGATGAAATCTTCGGCCCGGCGGGGGGCGCGGGCCTTCGCCCGCGACGCCAAGGACGCGGAAGTGCACCTGATCAACGGCGGTCACTTCCTGCTGGAGAGCCACCTGGACGTCGTCGCGGGTTACCTGCGCGGCTTCCTCGGACGAGTGCTGGCATGAAGCAGGGCCGGGGGCTGGAGACAGGGCCTTCGCAGGCCACCACGCCAGCCCCGACCCAGCCAGGAGCTGTTTCAGGTGTGGAGCATGTGGCTGACGTGATGTGCTTCAGCCGCATGAGCGACCCTCGGAGGTGGAGTCCTGCCTCGTGGCTTGCGGAGTCGTCGTCACGGCGGTGGTGAGCAGCGCGAGCACGACGAGAGGTCATGAACGGTCGGACCCTTCGGGAGTCGGAACGGACGTGCCACCACGCCGTGACCGGTACGCGCGTTGGCGGCAGGCGGCCGAACAGTAGGTACGGGGCCGGCCACGGGAGGACGGCACGACCGACCCCCGGCAACCGGGGCAGCACGCCGGCACTTTGACACCCGGCCTTTCGTCACCCGGCGGATGCTTCACCAGGGTTTCGTCACGGGCCGCCGTCCCCTCCCACCGCGCCCCACCGTCCCGGGCGGCGCGAGCCGCGGTGATGAGATCGGCACCGGGGACACGCCCGCGCGGGGTGTGCGCGGACAGTTCGGACTCCAGGACGGGACAGTGCCGCACGATGTCGTCGTCCTCACAGAGCCGGAGATGGCGGAGGTACTCCAGGGCGGCCTCCGATTGCCTGATCCGCTGCTCCAGCAGCTCCATCTGCTCGTCGATGGTGTGCTGCCAGGTATTGAGCGGGACCTTTCCCGAGGTGACGACGGCTGCCTGGTCCAGCGGCATCCGCCCCACCACACAGCACAGATAGGCGAGACCGATCCTGCGGAGTCCGGCCTCGTCGTACAGCCGCTTGCCGCCGACGCGGGCGGGTGGGTCGAGCACGCCCTGCTGCTCCCACCACCGCACCGTGGACACCGCGAGGCCGTACAGCGCCGCAGCTTCGCCGATGGAGACACCTCGTCGCATCACGCGTCCAGTTGACATCAAGTCAACTTCACTATGCAAGCTCCGAGTACTCATCCATTCGGCAGGGAGGATCGATCGTGTCAGAGGTCGAATACGCGGAGACCGTCATCATCGGCGCCGGCCAGCAGGGGTGCGGGGTGGCCGCGTCGCTGCAGGAGTTGGGCCGTGAATCCGTTGTTCTGGAACGGGGGGAGATCGGCCAGGCATGGGGGCGTGAGCGGTGGGACAGCCTGCTGGTGGGGAGCGGAAATCGCTCGGTCCGGTTTCCCGGTTGGGAGTACGACGGCGACGATCCCGACGGTTTCATGCCGGGCCGTGAACTCGCCCGCCATCTGCGCTGCTATGCGGAGAAGCGGGATCTTCAGGTAAGGCAGCACACGGCCGTCCGGGAGGTCGAATGCCCGCCGGACGCCTCCGACCGCGATGAGGTGCGATTCAGGGCCCATCTGTCCGACGGCGGTTCCATCGAATCCCGCAACCTCGTCGTGGCGGTGGGGGGATACGCCGCACCGCGCGTCCCCGCCCTCGCGGCCGATATCGACCCGTCCGTCACACAGATGCATTCGCACCACTACCGCAATTCCGAGTCCTTGCCGGACGGCGCCGTCCTGGTGGTGGGCGCGGGAATCAGCGGACAGCAGATCGCCGACGAACTGGCGGACGCCGGGCGCGGTGTATTCCTGTCGGTCGGCCGGCACGGCGCGTGGCCACGCCATTATCGGGGCCGCAGCCTCCATGAATGGATGTTCGTCTTCGCCCTGGACGAGGAGTACGTCAGGGCGGGCATCGGCGCGGGCACCTCGACGGAGGTGCTGCCCGGCCTGCCGGTGGCGGCCGTCAAGGACGGCAGCGGCGATCTCAACCTCGGCACACTCGCCGGGAAGGGAGTCGTTCTCGTCGGTTCCGCACGCGCGGCGAACGGCCAGACCCTGCTCCTTGAGGACAACGTCGTCGCCATCGCCGAGGCGTCCGCCCGTTCGTTCCGGCAGGTGATCGACACCATTGACACCGGTATACGGGAGCGGGGTTACCCGGTGCCGGAACAGCGCCCGGCACCCGGCGTCGACATGGACCGCATCTCCCCTTACGGAGACAGCCTCGACCTGGCCCGCCAGGGCATCACCTCGATCATCTGGTGCACCGGATTCGGGCCGGACTACCGGATCCTTCCAGCGCGCCTACTCGATGACCATGGCGCGCCCCTTCAGCGAAAGGGCATCCTCGGGGCGATCCCCGGCCTGTACTACGCCGGACTCCCGGACGGGAACTCACTCGCCCCGGTGGCCATCGGCGCCAATGTCGAGAACGGGCGCTTCATCGCGCGCGGCATACACGTCGACCACGTCATGCGATCCGGATCCCCGGCCTCGGTGATCACACCGTAGGCCCCCATCGCTCCAGCCGTCCTGGCCGGCGATGGCGACGGTGTCCTTCCCCTTCAACCGGCCCGCGGAGGCGAGGCCGAAGCGCAGGGAACGCCCGGTCCAGGCGACCGGGACCCCGACCGGGGCGGAGGTGCGGCTGATCGCCCGGGTGGCGGATTCGGGGGACACCGCCACCGACGCGACCGCCCCGGTCAACTTCGGTCGGAGGCGCGACCGGGCGCGCCGACCGATCCGTGGTGGACGGCCTTCTCGTGGTCCGATGCCAGCTTGTCCTGGAGCCGGGCGTGACGGAACTGGTAGCTGTTCCCTTCCGAACGCAGGATGCCGCGACGGTGGGCGTCGCCGAGGAATCGCATGCCCCGCACCGGGAAGAGGCCGCGGCCGCGGAGTTGGAGGAAGACCAAGGCGGTCCGCAGGCTGTCGGACACGGCGGCGGTGGCGGCGAGGCCGATGGGGAGGGCATGGCCGAGGCCGGTGATCAGTCCGGCGCCCCAGCCGGCCACCCGGGCGTTGCCGTAGCCGAAGGCCAGCCCGAGGCAGAGGCCGGTCGCCACGCCGAAGGTGACGGCGCTTCGCAGGTCTCGGCTCCACGCGGTATCGGGGTCGGTGGGCGTGTCCGTGTCGCAGGAGAACCGGGCCGCTCCGGCCATCGCGCCGAAGGCCAGGGTGCCGACGATCCCCGCGCTGAGTCCGTAGCCGAGGTTCTTGGTGAACCCGTAGGCGAGGCCGATAGCCGTTCCCGCCGCACATCCCGTGCCCAGTGCCACGCGTGAGACCAGGGCCTTCAGCCGGGACCACACTGTCCGTCCCCGGTCGGGGTGGACGCGTGCCGCGTCGAGCGCGGCCATGAGGCCGACGGTGAGCCCGGCTGCCAGACCCCAGACGTAGTGCGTCTGATTGCCGACCGTGAGCATCACCGCGACACCGACGAGCAGTCCGACCGCAGGGTTGGATCTGCGGTGTGGCGCCCCGCGGGTGAGAAACCGCCGGAGCCGGGAGGAACAGGGGTCACGGAATTCGGAGACGATTCCCACCAGCAGCCCGAACAACAGCCCCTGAAAGCCGACGTGCTGGGCGCCGAACCACGGGCCCGTGTTGCCCATGGCCCGGTATGCGCCCGGACCGAAAATCAGGGCACCGCAGAGTGAGCCGATAACGGCTCCGCAGGCCGCGATGGCCGCGATGCGCGGAAACGGCGACGCCCAGTAGTGCAGACGGCGCCAATCCAATCCGTAGTCGCCTCGACGCCCCATTCCGGCCGCGAGGAAACCGAGCCAGCGCCGGGAGTCCGCCGACTCGTACCGGACGAGAGAAGGGCCTGGATCCGGCCGGTAAGCACGCTCCACGAGCCGCTTCAGCAGATCGACCAGAATGTCCTCGCTCCGGGTGAACCTGCCGACGGCGAGGAGCTCACGCACGGTGGGGTCGACAAAGGCATCGTGGACCAGCGATAGCGTCAGCGGTGAGCCAAGAGCGCGGGACAGCTCACTGTGCGGCTGTTCGGCCAGATGTGCGATCAACTGATCCCACGGCTCGGGTACGGACGTGCCGTGACAGCGCCGTACGTAGGCCAGCGCGTCTTCCGGGCGCACGGGCAACAGGGAGATTTCGGCTGCCCCCATGAGATGTCCGGCCCGGGCGAGGTCGAATTTCTCGGGCCGCGAGAGAATCACCACCCGGTAGGTCGCGCTGTGGTCGATCGCTTCGAGGGCGGCCTTGCCCAGCGGTGGCGCCATTTCATCAAAACCGTCCAGGAATAACGCGATCCTGCCGTCCTCGACCAGGCGCCGGGCCGCGTCGCGCCCGAAGGCACGTCGGCGAAGGAATGCGTACCGCGTCTCCAACTGGTCCACCAGCCAGTCCTTGAGATGCTGACGGTCGTGCTCCCAGCCCGTGATGGTCAGCAGCACGGGCACGGGGAAATGGGCGCGCTCGTCTTCGTGGGCTAATGCACACCGGCGCTTGAGGGCATTGAGCACGGTGAGGATCGCGGCCGCGGACTTTCCGCTTCCGGCGGAGCCGAGGACGATGAGTCGACCGGAGCGCGATCCCGCGTACACATCGAGGAGGTCGGCCATTTCGCCCCCCTCGGCCGTGGCGGGAGAGTCCGGGCAGACAGTGCCGGGCAAGGGTTCGAAGGGGTATCCGGCGGCGGGCGATCGCGGTGGGCGACGACGCCAGACCCAGCGCACCTCGACCGCGGGAAAGAGCCTTCTGTCACGCGCCGCCTGAGCCCATTCCTTCTCCACGGCATCGGCCAGGGCATCAGCCGCGGAGACCAACGCGGCCCATCGCCGGGACCGTTCACGAGCGACACCGCGAGGAGGCCGGTCATAGAGGTGGATGTTCCCGTGGACCTGGCCGGTCTGCATGACGGTGCCCGCCCGGCCCGAGAACCGATTGCGCACAGACGGCACTTCCACGCCGTTCCCCTTTTCCGCCCCCACGGGCAGTCTCGTCCACGCCCCGTGTATGTCGCGTCAGCAGCACACGAAGAGCGCCAAGAATGCCATGCCGCCGCCCATGGCCAAGGAGAAACGGACGGTCGTCGACCGGCGGTGGCGGGAGACGGTGTCGCGCACCGGATCCGCTGACGTCGACGGCGGCCCATCCCTCGCCATCGGCCCGCGAGTGCACCCGGTCAGTGCGGTGCCCGAGGGGCGCCGCACTGGCGCGATCCCCTGCTGCTCAGCACGCCTCGCCCCACCCTCGGGGGGCCGCCACCCCATCCGGAGAGTCCGCCGTTGGGGCGGTGAACCTCTGCTGAACGGTCTCCACGGCTACCTCAACGGACGAGCCCCCTGTGGAAGATGAGCGTGCAGCCACCCGTCGACTCAGCCCGCCCGCGCGTGCGGGAACCCAGCGTCACCGTCTCCGGCGCGGGGCGAACAAGGGGGCGTCCCCGTGATGTGGGGACCACAGTTCCTGACCCGTAACGCTCTCCACGTCGCCCGGGAACGTCGCACCCTCGGCCCGGCCGGGTCAGGGCGAAGGGGGCCAACCGGCCTCTGCCGGTTGGCCCCACGACAAGATTTCAGCAGGCTTCTCGGGGCTCCTCCGGGCCGTCACACGACCCATGCCACCGTATCGCTGCGGAGAGCTCCGGATGTAACAGCCGCTTGCTCAACTGCGTTTTCCGGGACGGACGATGCTCACCTTGCTGATGTTCCCAGTCCTCAGCCACTTGCTGAGCGTGGTGGAGTTGCTGCTGCCGTGCTGAAGGATGTTGATCTGACCTGTGTGCACCGTCCAGACGATACCCGCGTGGTTCCACCGCCTGAGGTTCTTGTAGTAGGCGAAGATGACATCGCCTTGGCGGGCGCTGCGCTGGGAGATCTCCTTGCCCGCCCGGTGCTTCTTGAGGTGGTCGCGGTGATTCTGGGTTACGGACCAGGTGAGGCTGTCTCGACGGGTCGTACCGATGTTGTTGCGGAACCAGCGGGAGGGGTTTTGCCGGCCGCCCCGGCGGATCTTCATCTTGCCGCCCCTGTTGAGTGCCTTGGAGACGAAGTTCGTGCAGTCCTGGTCGTAGTCCTCGTCGATGTAAAGGTTTTGCAGGGCCCAGCGCACGGTGCCGCGGCGGTCGGGGGCGGCGCGGGCGGGTGGCTCGGCGATCGGTTCGGCGTTGACGGGGATCATGCCGTCGCTGTCCAACTCGACCAGCGGGGGGTCCTCCTCGACCGGGGGGACGTCGTCGATGCTCACCGTCTCGGGCTCCGCCAGGTGCGCGGCCCGCACCGCGGCCTCGTCCTGGGGCATGGTGGTCTCGACGGCGTCGTCGTCGGCCTCGACGCGCAGGATGCCCTGGTCGAAGACGAAACGGCCGGGCAGTTCGCCCTCTTCCGGTTCCTCGCTGCCGTTGGTGTGGGTGAGGACCGACCGTTCGGTGATCCGGCCGCGGACGACGACGGTGCCGTTCGGGCCGGGTCCGACGAGCAGGTCATTGAAGGTGGTGGTGACGGAGGAGTAGTGGCGGTTGTGCCGGGCGAACGCCTCGCGTTGGCGGTTCAGCTCCGGGGCCTGCTCGGCGAGGAGCGCGCGGAACTTCGCGCCGTGCGGGGAGGACGCCGTGGCCTGGTCCAGCGTGGTGTAGGTGCCCTTGAGGAGGCCGGCCCGGGCGGCGGCGTAGTCCCGTACGGCCTGGGTGTAGGTGTCGCGGTCGGCCAGGGCCTGCGGCTTCACCGGGGCGGTGACCACTGCCGGCGAGGTGCCGTAGGGGGAGGCGGCGGTGATCGTGATGGTGTGGTCGGCGCCGTTGGTGAGACCGGGCACGGTGACCCGGTTCTTCGGCGTGGTGGTGCGGAAGACCTCGGTGGCACCCTGGTGGGCGACCACGGTGTAGGTCAGGGCGCCGTCGGACGAACCGGTGTCGGCCGGGGTGTTCCAGGTGGCCAGAAGGCCGCCGTCGGCTGCCACGGTCTTGATGTCCTCGGCGGCGCCCGGGGCGACCGCCGCGATGTAGTCGATGACCAGCTGGGGACGCTTGGCCGGCTCCGTGGTGCGTGAGGAGTGGTAGACCACGCCGGGGGCGGGGGTCGTCTCGTCACCGGAGCGGAGGCTCAGCCCGTGGTTCTCGTCCCCGGAGCGCCAGGCGTCGATCAGTGAGCCGAGATTGAGTCCGGGGAGGGGCGTGGGCAGCTCGTCGTCTGCCTCGTAGGCGGCCTCGCTGGTGGCGGCGGCCAGGTCCTGGCCGCTCTGCTGCGGGCCCCACGGGTCCGCGAGATCGTGCAGCGTGGCGGCGGGCTCCTCGCATGTCTCGCCATCCGCGCAGTCCACGCGGTGGAGCTTCAGTCGGGCGTTGGTGATCCTGGCGCCGGGCGGTATGGCCGTCAGGTCCGGCTTGAACCAGGTGCGCCAGGAGATCCCGTCCGGGGTGCCGACCAGAAGGTGGTCGTCCTGGACGGCGGCGCACGGCGTGCCTCCGCAGTCCTGGGCGCCGACCGGGGCAGTGGCGTCCACGAGCGCGGCGCCGGAGAGGGTGACCGATTGGGTCTGCGGGACCGGCGCGGTCACCGGGGTTTTGGCGACGAAGGTCCGCTTGGTGGTCCACGGGGAGCACGCCGTGTCGGTGCAGGCACGCATGGCCCATTGGTACGAGGTGCCCGCGGTGAGTGTGCCCGCGGGGACCGTCGTGGCGACCCGGTTGCCACTCTCGGCACCGGCCGGCGGCAGCGTCAGACCGGGCAGTGCGCTGCCCGCGGCGTCGAAGAGCGCGAACTCCGCGTTCAGCACATCCCGGCTGCCGGCCGTGACCACGCCGGAGAGCAGTGGTGCCGCGGTGTCCGTGCCGCCTTCCTGGAGCGATCCGGGGGTGTCGGGCACCAACAGGACGGGGGGCCTGGTGCCCACGCCGAACTGGTACGCGACCACACCGGAGAGCAGTCCGCCGGAGTCCACCGTGCGGATGTACAGGGTGTGCCAGCCGTTGGTGACGGTGACCCTTACCGTCTGCGGCCTGCCGCTGCTGCCGGTCGGGTCGTTCACCGCCTGGGCGGTCGTGGGGTCGTTCAGACCCCAGAGGAAGCCGCGCCCATCAGTGGAGGTGGTGGTGAAGGTGCAGGTGACCTCGCCCGGTGGGACATTGTTCCACTGGTCCTGGGCGAGACCGGGGCAGCTCACCGACGGGCTCGCGGGACGTACGACGTTGACCCCGAACGTGGTGTACGCGCTCCACGGCCCGTACACCAGGCCGTCATGGGCGCGCACCCGCACCCGGTGCGGTCCGGCGCGGAGCTTGTTCGCGGTCGGCAGGGTCAGCTTGGCCGTGGCGCCGGAGGCGACCGCCCCGCTGGTGCCGATCCAGTTGTAGACGGTCCCGTCCGCGGCTGGCTCTCCCACGACCTCGAACTGCGCCTTCACGGGAGCGCCCTCAGGATCGGTGACCTTGGCGGAGAACGTGGGCGTCACCGAGGTGGCGTAGGTCCACTGGTTGAACGGGTTGTACGAGGACGGACTCAACGCGACGCCGGTCGCCGTGGCCGGGAGCGTGTTGTACGTGACGGAGAGCACCGGGACGTTACTCGCGGCGTTGCGTGAGTGGAACTTCTTCCAGCCGAGCGGGTTCGCCTCGTGCGTCGCCCGGATGCCCATGATGTTCTCGGCGTGCGGGTTGGTGGCCCACGCCTGCACAAGAGTCTTCACATTGGCGGTGACCCAGCCGGCTGCGCAGCCGGTGACGGAGCCCTTGGTCTGGGTGGAGGTCGCCCACTTGCGGTTCCAGTTCGGCTGGGCGGTCCAGCGGGTGGCAGTGCTGACGTTGTTGGTGTCCCAGACCTCCCAGGGGGACGCCCCGCAGAACATCGTGGTCGAGGAGCTGTTCCACAGCTTCAGCGTGGCCGCCGTGATCTGCTGGTTCTTCACCGGCTGGGTGTCGAAGCGCAGGAAGGAGCGGGCCACCTGGGAACCGTTGTAGCCGATTCTCAGGTCCTGCGCCGTGGACTGGTCGGTGGTGTAGCCCTCCTGGACGAAGGTGGTGAAGGTGGTCGCCAGGTTCACCGAGGGGTCGACGGTGACCGGGAAGGCCGTCGCCGGGTCGGCCAGGAACGCCGCGCTGGGCCGCAGGGTCAGATCGACCTGGTCGCCGTGCTGGACGAAGGTCATGGCCACGGGGGCGCGGTGGGTGTGCTCGCCGGTCCGTCGGTTCTTACGGGTGTCCCACATGACGGGGGCGGGCATGGTGCCCGCGGCCCTGCCCGTCTTCTTGTCGGTGAAGGTCACCCCGCCACCCTTGGCGGGCTTCGCGGTCAGCCCCTCGGCGCTGAGGGTCATCCGCAGGGTGCCCGCCTGGCTCACGGCCTTACGGGAGCGGAGCTTCAGGAACTGCTCGAAGCCGGTCCGGGTGGCGTCCACCACGAGGTCGGCGTGCGGCAGGGCATCGCGGTAGGTCGCCTGGTTGCCGTCGACACGCGGCGCGGGCAGTGCGCCCCGCCAACCGAGCTCCACCTGCCGGCCCTTACCGCTGGTCAGCGAGACCAGCGGAACCGAGGCGGCGACCGGCGAGGCGGCCTTCAAACGACGGGTGGCCGCCGCGTCGGTCCGCCCAGGAGTGGCGCCGGCAAGCGTGAGCCCGAGCGGATGGGCCTTGGACCCGACTCGCCCGTCCGCCCGCTTGACCAGCCCGACATCGACCGAGGACCAGGAACCGCCCTTCGTACGGAAGCGGATGGGCCCGGCCGCCCGGTCCTCGGTGAGCGTTCCGTCGGGGTTCGCCCACACCGTGCGGGTCTCGGTGCGTTCACCGATGGCCTCGACACGCTTGCCCCGGAGCCGGGCCTGCAGGATCGCGGCCGTGGTGTCGTCTCCGGCCACCGGCTTCCCGGTGGGCCGTGGCGGGGTCGGTCTCTCGGCCGCGATGGCACCGTCCGGTGTTCCTGCCTCAAGCAGCAGCGCGCCGGCGAGTGTGAGGCAGGTACCGATGACCCAGTAACGTCTCAGTATGTGACTATATGTCACAGACTTCCCTTCTCTTGTGTGTGAGGGCGCGCTCGGGTTCGGGGCGGCTGGGCGCCTCGGAGAGCTGCCGACCCCATGGGTGCGGATGGTCACTGGGGGGCGATGGCCCGTGCGGCCTGCGTTCAGCGGATCGCCTCAGGTCTTCGGCCCGCCGCAGGAGGAACCCGTGGCGGTCGTCACGGCGGTCGTCACGAGCCGCGGATCGCGTGGCCGCTTCCTCCCCTCCCCTTCGAGGGCGGCCTTGCCCGGTGTGACGTGTCCCCCCAGGCGGCGCACCGGAGTCCGCCGTCATGGCCTCCGGGCTCTCCGCACGACCTCACCCAGGACCGAGCGGCCTGGAGCGATTTCATGATGCGTGGTGGACCCGGTCCACCGCGTTAGCGCTGAGCGCCATGTTCACTCGTCATGGAGTCACCTGCCCGATGGCGGCAATCGCGGGGCAGCAGACCGAAGGCGGCACGGAAACTACGGGTGAAGCTGGTATGGGAGGCGAATCCCCACCGGGGCGCGATGTCACTGATCAACGTACTCGGAAGTGGGGACGGATCCAGCGGGAGTTGACTGCGGCGTACCACCGATCGCGCCGGTGGCAACGGCTGGGGTCCGCGGGCCCTGGAACACCCCTTCACACCCGGATGACCTGGGGCCCCAGCAACGCGTAACGCTGGGCCTCGGCCGCGGGCAGCGCGGTGTCCGTGACGATGCTGTCGAACTGGGAGGGTTCGGCGAAACGGTAGAAGCTCACGGCCCCGAACTTCGTATGGATCCCGATGAGGACATGGCGCCGTGCCGACCGGATCGCCCGCGCCTTCACGGCGCCGACCGCGGGGTCAGGCGTGGTGAGCCCGTACTCACGCGAGATGCCGTTGGCGCCGATGTATGCGAGGTCGATCACGAGACCGGCGAGCATCTCCGTAGCCCAGTGATCGACGGTCGCCATCGTGCCACCGCGTACCCGTCCGCCGAGGAGGATCACCTGCGCCGTCTCCCGGCGGGCCAGGCCGTTCGCGGTGGTAAGTGAGGCGGTGATGACGGTCAGTGGGCGATCCTCGGGCAGCGCCTCGGCAACCAGTTGAGGAGTGAAGCCCTCGTCGATGAAGACCGTCTCGGCCTCCCCGAGCAGATCGGCCGCCGCCGCCGCGATCCGCGCCTTCTGCGGTACGTACTGACGGGTGCGGGTCGCGAGATTGGTCTCGAACCCGGCGCTCTCCACCGGATAGGCGCCGCCCTGCACCCGCCGAACCAACCCGAGTGCCTCCAGGGCCCGCAGGTCCCGCCGTACTGTCTCCGGGGACACCGCCAACCCCTGTGCGATGACGGTGACGGAGACCATCCCGTCGCGCCGGGCGACGGTGAGAATCTCATGCCTGCGGCGGTCCGCGTCCACGGTCCACACCTCTCTCTTCTCGGAGGAACGCTCGGTCGGATCCATGTAACGGACATATTCTCCGCGTCCCCCCGGGCGGGAGGCATGCGACCACGACGGATACGACGGTCGTGCGCCAGTGCGGCCGAGAACCGTCACAAGGTCCGTGTGACCGCGGTCATCGGCCGAACGGGCGGGGAACGGGCTTCCCCCACATCCCCCGTGGGCAACCGGACGGGCCAGCTCCGCTCCCGCCGGCCCACTGACCAGCAGTTACGGCTGGTACGAAGCGGGCGCGATCGGACAGCATTCCCGCCATGAGGTGTCTGGCCACAGCAGGTCGGCGAGTTGTACAAACAACTCATGGGCCCGAACAGCCGCCGAAATCCCACCCATTCCGGGAGCGATGCAGTGGACGCGGACGAACGGTGTACCCGTATCGGACTGGTGCTCGTCATGCTGACGCTGGTCGTGGGATGCGGATACACCGGGGCGGGCGGTGGCTCCTCCGGCCCCAACACCCTCGATGTCCTCATGGTGAACAACCCGCAGATGATCGAGTTACGGAGGCTCACCGCAGACCACTTCACCCGGGAGACCGGCATCGAGGTCAACTTCACGGTCCTCCCGGAGAACGACGTACGGGACAGGATCAGCCAGGACTTCGCCAACCAGGCCGGTCAGTACGACATCGCCACCATCAGCAACTACGAAGTCCCCATCTACGCGAAGAACCAGTGGCTCCGTCCGCTGGACGACTACGTCGCCAACGACTCGCCCTTCGACCAGAAGGACATCCTTCCGCCGCTGACCACCTCCCTCACCGCCGAGGACGGCAAGCTCTACGCCCAACCCTTCTACGGCGAGTCGTCCTTCCTGATGTACCGCAAGGACGTCTTCGCCGCGCGGGGGCTGACGATGCCCAGGAAGCCGACCTGGCGACAGGTCGCCGACCTCGCAGCGAAGGCCGACAGCGTTCGTGACGGTAGGCGAGGCATATGCCTGCGCGGTCTGCCCGGCTGGGGTGAGCTCGTCGCCCCGCTCACCACCGTCGTCAACACCATGGGCGGCACCTGGTTCGACCAGGACTGGAAACCCCAGCTCACCTCACCGGAGTTCACCAGGGCCACCACGTTCTACGTCGATCTGGTGCGCGCGCACGGACAGGCCGGCGCCGCACAGTCCGGCTACGCGGAGTGCCTCAACAACCTCATGCAGGGCAAGACCGCCATCTGGTACGACGCCACGGCCGCCGCAGGATCCCTGGAGGCCGAGAACTCCCCGGTGAAGGGGAAGATCGGCTACGCCCCGGCACCCGTCGACCGCACCAAGAGCTCCGGCTGGCTCTACACCTGGGCCTGGGGTATGCAGAAGGCTTCCCAGAACCCCGGCAACGCCTGGAAGTTCATTTCCTGGGCCTCCAGCAAGAAGTACGAGGAGCTGGTCGGCACGGAGATCGGCTGGGCCAACGTACCTGCCGGCAAACGAGCCTCCACCTATCGCAATCCCGCCTACCTCCGCGACGCGGCAGCCTTCGCGGCCGTCACCCAGAGCGCCATCGAGGGTGCGGACCCGAAGAATCCGGGCACCCAACCGCGCCCCGCGCCCGGTATCCAGTTCGTCGGAATCCCGGAGTTCACCGACCTCGGCACCAAGGTCTCGCAGGAGATCAGTGCCGCCATCGCGGGCCGTCAGTCCGTCGGTGCAGCCCTGCGGAGCTCCCAGAAGTTGGCGGAGAACGTCGCCGAGGAGTACCGGAAATGACCGCCGAGCCGAGCGCGCCCCTACGGGCGGTCCCCGAGCCGCCCGGCGCTCCCAGAGCCAGGGCGGGCGGCCCGCGTGCCTGGGCCACCCGGGCACCACTGCTACCCGCCCTGGTCTTTCTGGTCGCGGTCACCCAACTTCCCTTCGTGGCGACTCTGGTGATCTCACTCCTCGACTGGAACTCCCTGGCCCCCGACGACCGGAACTTCGCCTGGTTCGCCAACTACACCACCGTCGCCCGCGACCCCGCGCTGCGGGAATCGGTCCTCACCACGGCCCTGCTCACCACGACGGTGGTGGTGGTCAGCCTGGTGCTGGGACTCCTGCTCGCCCTGCTGCTGGACCGCGCCTTCTTCGGCCGCGGTCTGGTGCGCACACTCCTCATCACCCCGTTCCTCATCGTCCCCGTCTCCGCCGCACTGCTGTGGAAGCACGCCCTCTACAACCCGGAGTACGGACTGTTCAACGGAGCCTGGACCTGGTTCAGCGGACTCTTCGGCGACGACACTCCGACCCGGACCGACTGGATCTCCTCGATGCCGCTGATCGCGGTGGAGGCGTCACTGGTCTGGCAGTGGACCCCGTTCATGATGCTGATCCTGCTCGCCGGATTGCAGAGCCGGCCCGCTGAGATGATGGAGGCGGCCCGGCTGGACGGAGCGAGCGCATGGCAGACGTTCCGCTATCTGACCCTGCCGCATCTCCGGCGCTACCTCGAACTCGGTGTCCTGCTGGGCTCGATCCACATCGTGCAGAACTTCGACGCGGTCTTCACCCTCACCTCCGGCGGGCTGGGCACCGCCAACCTCCCCTACACCGTCTACCAGACCTTCTACCAGGCCCACGAGTACGGACTGGCCTCGGCAGCCGGAGTCCTGGTCGTGATCGGCACGATCGTGATCGCGACCTTCGCCCTGCGGGTTGCTTCGTCCCTCTTTCAAGAAGCCGCCACGAAGGGATGAAGCACCCATGACCACCCCGACGGCACCCCCGAGGCGTCCGCTGCTCCGCACCCCGCCCCGATCTGGTACCGCCCGTGGCAAGAATCGGCGCGCCACCGCGCTCGCCCTGCTGGCCTGGGGGGTCGGAGTCGTTTTCTGCCTGCCGGCCCTGTGGATGGTGCTCACCTCGCTGCGCGCCGAGTCCGACGCCGCGACCAGCCCGCCCGACATCGGAGCGCCCCTGACCCTGGACGGCTACCGTGCGTTCTTCGACGGCGGGGACGGCGCGACCCCCTGGCCACCACTGATCAACTCGGCCACGGCGAGTCTCGTCGCCACGCTGTGCGTCCTGGTGTTGGCGCTCCCCGCCGCGTACGCACTCTCGGTACGGCCGGTCCGCCGGTGGAGAGATGTCATGTTCTTCTTCCTGTCCACCAAGATGCTGCCCGTGGTGGCGGGGCTGCTGCCGGTCTACCTGTTCGCCAAGAACGCCGGGATGCTGGACAACATCTGGCTCCTGGTCATCCTCTACACCTCGATGAACCTGCCGATCGCGGTCTGGATGCTCCAGTCCTTCCTCGCGGACGTACCGGTCTCCATCATCGAAGCGGCCCGGGTGGACGGGGCCGGACTACCGACCGTCCTCACCCGTGTCGTGGCGCCCATCGCTGCGCCCGGCATCGCGGCCACCGCGCTGATCTGCTTCATCTTCAGTTGGAACGAATTGCTTTTCGCGCGGGTGCTCACCTCGGTGACCGCCCAGACGGCCCCTGTCTACCTGACCGGCTTCGTCACCAGCCAGGGCCTCTTCCTCGCCCAACTGTGCGCCGCCTCGGTCGTCGTGTCCCTGCCGGTGCTCGCCGCCGGTTTCGCCGCCCAGGACCGACTCGTCCAGGGCCTTTCCCTGGGAGCGGTCAAATGAGGGCAGCGGTCATCGAGGCACCGGGCAGCGTCGTCCTCAGCACCGTCCCCGACCCGGTCCCGGGGCCACGCGAGGTGGTCGTGGAGGTCGCCGCCTGCGGACTGTGCGGGACCGATCTGCACATCCTCCAGGGCGAGTTCGCCCCGACCTTGCCCATCGTCCCCGGGCATGAGTTCGCCGGCGAGGTAGTGGGACTCGGTACGGAGGTGACTGAGCTGGCCCTGGGCGACCGGGTCGCGGTCGACCCCTCCCTCTCCTGCCACGAATGCCGGTACTGCCGGGCGGGACGCGGCAACCTGTGCGACCGCTGGGCGGCGATCGGGGTGACCGTGGCCGGGGGCGCCGCCGACTACGCCCTCGCACCGGTGGCCAACTGCGTCCTCCTGCCCGATCATGTCGATCCACACGACGCCCCGCTCATCGAACCCCTCTCCTGCGCGATCCGCGGATACGACGTGCTGAAGGGCTCCCTCGGCGCGGATGTGCTGGTCTACGGCTCGGGAACGATGGGTCTGATGATGCTGGAGCTGGGCAAACGCACCGGAGCGGCCCGCGTCGACGTTCTCGACATCAATCCGGCGCGGCTCGCCACCGCCCGCCTGCTGGGCGTCTCCGGTGCCGCGGCCCACGCGGACGAACTGGACCGGCCGGGTGGCTGGGACATCGTCATCGACGCCACCGGGAACGCGTCCGCCATCCAGGACGGTCTGGGCCGCGTCGCCAAGGGCGGCACCTTCCTCCAGTTCGGGGTCGCCGACTCCGCCACGACCGCGGTCATCGAGCCCTACCGGATCTACCACCAGGAGATCACCATCACCGGTTCCATGGCCGTGCTCCACAGCTACGAGCGGGCCGCCGCACTCTTCGCTGACGGCATCCTGGACCCGGCCGTCTTCATCAGCGACCGGCTCCCTCTCGATCAGTATCCCCAGGCCATCGAGCACTTCAAGGCCGGTCGTGGCCGCAAGATCGTGGTGGAGCCATGACGGGCGGCGGGCCGCGCGATCGGCGCACTCACGCCGCCGACGCACGGATGTCCTGCCGCGGGGGCGACCCACTCGGCGGCCTCCCTCCT
The DNA here is from genome assembly GCF_044333555.1 of Streptomyces sp. NPDC020965. Classification (NCBI taxonomy): domain Bacteria; kingdom Bacillati; phylum Actinomycetota; class Actinomycetes; order Kitasatosporales; family Streptomycetaceae; genus Streptomyces; species Streptomyces sp. NPDC020965. Next base: position 59,829 of record NZ_JBIRRE010000016.1, on the reverse strand, counting down.
CACCTGAGCGGCAGGCAGGCAGGCAGGCAGGCGGTGGGCAGGGCAGGGCAGGGCAGGCAGTTCCGGGGCGCGGGGCGTCGGGCCCCGGAAGCGGATCCGGGATCACACCAGGACCGGGGTCATCCTTCGTCGCGTGCCGCCGCCTGCTCTTGAAGAGCCTGGACCAGGGTCCCCAGTGACGGGTGGTCGTGGCGGCGGCCGATCGTCGCGACGCCGATGTGCCGAACCGGCCCCGGCGCCTCGATCGGGACGATGCGCACACCCGGCGCATCCGGGACCAGCGCGATGGAGGGGATCAGGGAGATGCCCATACCCGCGGCGACGAGCGAGCGCGCGAAGAAGTAGTCGGTGGTCGTGCCGCGTATCTCCGGGGTGAAGCCGGCCCGCTCGGCGTAACGGCGCAGATACGCCTCCGTCCTGAGGCAGCCGAGCACCCAGGGCTCGGTCGCCAGTTCGGCGAGGTCGAGCGTGGCGCGGCCCGCCAGCCGGTGCCCGTCGGGCAGGACGACGCGCAGAGGGTCGTCCAGGAGGGCGGTCCACTCGATCGTGGGGTGCCTGCCCGGCCGGCCGGGCAGCGGTCCGTCGAAGTGGTAGGCGAGTGCGAGGTCGACGGCCCCCCGGCGGACCAGCGGCAGACTCTCCTCGGGCTCGCCCTCCCGTACATGGAGCACGGTGTCGGGGTGGGCGGCCGTCAGCCGGGCGAGGGCGCCGGGCAGCAGGAACCTGCCGCCGCTGGTGAACGTCGCGACGGTGAGCCGGGTGTGGCCGGTCCCGAGCCGGTCGACCTCCCGCTTCGCGTGCTCCAGCTCCGCGGCGACCGATTCCGCCGCGCCGACCATGATCCGGCCGGCCCGAGTGAGGGTGACTCCGCGCGTGCTCCGGGTCACGACCTGGGCGCCGAGGGCCCGCTCCAACGCGGCCACGTGTTGGGAGACGGCCGAAGGGGTGAGGCGCAGGGCCACCGCCGCCCGACTGAGGCTGCCGTGTTCCGCCACGGCCCGCAGGACGCGAAGTCGCTGCACATCGATCAACAGTATTCCTTAACGCGTCTTCAGTGAAAGGGCACTTCTGCTGATGACAGTAGATCTTTCAGGATGGGCACATGCAGAGAATCTGTGTCATCGGCGGCAGTCGTTACATCGGCATCCTCCTGGTCCAGCGCCTGTTGGCGACCGGACACCAGGTCACCCTGGTCAACCGTGGCTCCTCCGCACCACCCCCGGGTGTCGAGCACCTGATCGTGGACCGCAACGACGAGAGCGCCCTCACCGCCGCCCTCGGCTCCCGCACGTTCGACGCCGTCATCGATCAGTTCTGCTACACCCCGGTGCAGGCGGCGGCCGCCGTCCGGGTCTTCCACGGCCGTACCCGACGGTTCGTCATGACGTCCACGATCGAGGTCTATAACCCGGCGACCGCAGCGCTGCCCTCCGTCCCGTACGGCACAGCCGTGCCCGAGGAGAACGTGGACCTGGGCGGCTGGCCGGTACGGATGGACCTGCCCTGGCATGACGCGGAGTACCGTGACGCGCACTACGCCGAGGGCAAGCGCCAGGCCGAGGCCGTCCTCACCCGGGACGCGGGCTTCCCCTTCGCCTCCGTACGGGCCGCGCATGTGCTCGGGGGCGGTGTACGGGATTTCACCGGCCGCCTGGCGCACTACATCGAGCACATCACCAGCGGCACGGAGATCGCCGTCCACGAGGAGCCGCGCCCCTCCGTCTTCATCCACTGCGGGGAGCTCGCGGACCTGCTGCTGTGGGCGGCCACGGCCACCGGCTTCACCGGCCCGGTGAACGCCTGCTCCGACGGTCTGCTCGACGTGTACGACCTGACCGCCGCCATCGTTGCGCAGATCGGCCGGCAGCCCTCGTACCGTACGGTCGCCCCCGGGGAGGCGGCCTCTCCCTACTCCTTCGACCGCCATTACGCCATGGGCAACGCCCGCGCGAGGGAACTGGGCTTCCCCGTCTCCCGTACCACCGACTGGCTGCCGGGCGCGGTCGCTGAGGCCCTCGACGGGTCTACCGCCGCGGTCTCCCCGGTTGGGGGCTAGCGTCGCCCCAGCGAAGCCGTACGCACGACGGATCATGGCCGAACCGGGGTTTCGGTACCGAACCCGGCTAGGGGAGGGGACGCCAGGCGAGGTCGTCGCCGTCCCTTTGGACACGGCCGAACACCACGTCGGCGAAGTGGACGCCGAAGCCGATCGTGTCGGGTTCTGTCAGCTCTGCGACGAGTTGGTGGCGGTGGTCGGCGGCGCGGACGGGATCGTGGTCGAAGGTGGTGGACCATTCGGGGTGGGCGACCTGGATCGGGGAGTGCAGGGCGTCGCCGAAGGCGATCAGCCGCTGCCCGCCCGAGGCGATGACGTACTCGGCGTGTCCGGGTGAGTGACCGGCGGTGATCCGCATCCGTACGCCCGGGAAGATCTCCTGTCCGTCCGCCACGGTACGGACGTGCGGTGTCAGAGCCGCGACCTGCTGTGCCTCAAGGAGGTCGCGCCTGGCCCATTCCGGTTTGGACACCAGATAGTCGGCATGGGCGAACGCGGGCCGGTCGGCGCCGGGTGCGGGATGCCAGGCCCAACCGGTGTGATCGGGGTGCAAGTGAGTGATGGCCACCGCCTCGATCTGCTCGGGCCTGCGCCCGAGTTCGGCCAGGTTATCCAGGAGTGCGCCGCCGTGGATCGCGCCGCGCGGGCCGTCCGGAGCGGCCGGCCATGACTGCGGTCCGAACCCCGCGTCGATCAACAGCGCGCGGTCGCCGTTCTCCACCAGTAGGCCGCCGATACTCGCCACCAGGTTGCCGGACTCGTCCAGGTACTCGGGATGGGCGGCCCACACCTCGCTCGTCGCGGCAGGGATTAAATCGCGCGGCCGCAACTGAACCGCTCCGTCCGGCACGTAGGACACTCTCGTGCCGCCCAGCTGTATCGAATGGATGCCGGCCGGCCGAGAGGGCCGCTCCCGGTCCATCGCGGAATACGTCATGGTCGTCTCCCCTGAGTTCTGGTGGGTCGCCGCCGTACCCCTCGGAGGCGGCGACGGTAACGACCATAAGTATCAAGTTAGAACTATGCAAGCTAGAAATATTCTTGCTTGATGAACTTGCTAAAGTGGGAGGCATGACGACGCCTTTCGACCCGCACGCCATCGCCGAGCGAGAGCTCTGCTGCTTGGTGAACGGACTGGCCCGGCAGATCGCCGACCATGTACGCGAACACGCCGTCACCCTCGGCCTCACCACGGCCCAGGCGACCGCACTCCGGGAGATGGCCGGGCCGATCACCATGCGGGAACTCGCCGAACGCATGAGCTGTGAGCCGTCCAACGCCACCTTCGTCATCGACAAGCTCGAAAAGCAGGGCCTGGTCGAGCGCCGCGCCCACCCCACCGACCGCCGCGCCAAGCGCCTCGTCCTCACCGTGGCGGGCAGCGCCTCCCGCGAAAGGCTCCTTGAACTCCTGGTCCAGGACTCGCCGCTGGCCGGACTCGGCCCGGAGCAACAGCGCGCCTTGCGGGGTCTTCTTGAGCAGGCGCTCACGCGCTCGTAGCCGGCGTCGGCCGGACAGAAGCCACGTTGTTTTCTGGTCGTCCGTTGGCTGAAAATTGACAGTTAGGTAAGCCTGGTCATATCTATAGGGCTCCAGATTCGTTCTCGCGCTCGGCCGCCCATGGCCTCCCGGCGTGCTGTACAGGAGGCCCTCATGCGTCGCCCGCTCTCTCGCCGTGGCACGGCTGCTTTCGCCCTATCCGCGCTGCTCCTTCCCGTGCTCGCCGCCTGCGGTGGCTCGGACGAGAAGAGCGACAAGAGCGGGAAGGACGGCAAGGACGTCGCGAAGAAGACCGCCGACGAGCTGGTCATCTACTCCGGCCGCAACGAAGAGCTGATCTCCCCGATCCTGGCGAAGCTGGAGAAGGCCACCGGCACCAAGGTGCAGGTCCGCTACGGCGACAGTGCCGAGCTCGCCGCGCAGATTTTGGAGGAGGGCGACAGGACCAAGGCCGGCCTGTTCTTCTCCCAGGACGCGGGCGCTCTCGGCGCGCTCTCCCAGGCCAAGATGCTGGCCAAGCTCCCCGAGAAGTCGCTGAACAAGGTCGACGCCGCGTTCCGGGGCGGCGAGGACGACTGGGTCGGCGTCTCCGGTCGGTCACGCGTCATCGCGTACAACCCGAAGCAGACCCCGAAGGCCCCGGACAGCGTCCACGACCTGGTGAAGCCCGAGTGGAAGGGCAAGGTCGGCTATGCGCCCACCAACGCCTCCTTCCAGGCGTTCGTCACCGGTATGCGCGTCCTGGAGGGCGACGAGTCCACCCTGAAGTGGCTGAAGGGCCTCAAGGCCAACGCCGCCAAGCAGTACCCGAAGAACGGTGCCGTTCTGGACGCGGTCGACAAGGGTGAGATCTCCCTCGGCCTGATCAATCACTACTACTGGTACGAGAAGGTCGCCGAGCTCGGCGCCGACAAGGTCAACGCCAAGATCCACTTCCTGCCGGGCGGCGACCCGGGCGCGCTGATCAACGCGGCCGGCGTCGGTGTCCTGAAGAACGGCGGACAGGTTGCGGCCGCCGAGAAGGCGGTCGACTTCCTCCTCTCCGACGAGGCGCAGACCTACTTCGCCACGGAGACCTCCGAGTACCCGCTGGCCTCCGGCGTCACCGGCACCGTGAAGGACCTGCCCGCGCTCGCCTCCCTGAAGGCCCCCAAGATCGACCTCGGAAAGCTGGACTCCCTCCAGAAGACCCTGGAGATGCTCAAGGAAGCCGGGCTGGTCTGACCCGCCTCACGGTCACCCGCCCCACCACCATGAGCACGCACCCGAAGCCGTCCGTGCGCACCCCGGCCGCCGCGTTCCGCGCGGCGGCCGGCCGCCGTCGGCCCCCGCTCGTCCTGCTCCTCCCCGCGACGGCGGCGGCGCTCCTCGCGCTGCTGCCGCTCGGCTATCTCGGCGTGCGAGCCATGGAGCACGGCTGGGGCTACGCCTGGGACATCGTCGCCGATCGGCGCACCCTGGAACTCCTCGGCCACAGCCTCGGACTGACCGCGATCGTCGTGGGCGCCTCGCTACTCCTGGGCATATCCCTGGCCTGGCTGACGGTCCGCACGACGCTGCCCGGCCGCCGGGTCTGGGCCGTGCTCGCCACCCTGCCGCTCGCCGTCCCCAGCTATGTGGCCGCCTTCACCTGGATGTCCGCCGCGCCCTCCCTCGCCGGTCTGCCGGGCGCGGCGATCACCCTCACCTTCGCCTGCTTCCCCTATGTCTTCCTGCCCGTCGCCGCCGCACTGCGCGGCATCGACCCGGCGCAGGAGGAGGCGGCCCGCTCCCTGGGCAGCGGCCCATGGGGGACCTTCCTCCGGGTGACACTGCCCCAACTGCGACCCGCCGCGGCCGGTGGCGCGATCCTGGTCGCGCTGTACGTGCTCTCCGACTTCGGCTCGGTGTCGATCACCCGGTACGACACGTTCACCCGGGCGATCCACTCCTCGTACCAGGCCAGTTTCGACCGGACCCCGGCGGCTGTCCTCGGCTGCGTCCTGGTCACGATGACCGTCCTCTTGGTCCTGGCGGAGAACCGTACCCGGGGGCGAGCCGGACACTCCCGTACCGGACGCGGCAGCGCGCGACCGCCGGTCGCGCTCGCCCTGGGGCGCTGGACGGCGCCCGCGCTCGGTTGGTGCACCGCCGTCGCAGCGGCGGCGGTGGCGTTCCCCCTGGGGACCCTCGGCTACTGGCTGACCATCGGCAACTCCGGCTGGGACCCCGGGCGCTGGTGGTCCGCGGTCGTGGCCACGGTCACCGTCGCCGCCGCCGGAGCCGCCGTCACCACCCTGCTGGCGCTGCCCGTAGGCGTGCTCTCCGCCCGCCACCGCGGACGCGTCGCGCGCCTGCTCGAACAGTCCGTGTACGCCGGTCACGCGGTTCCCGGCATCACCGTGGGACTCGCCCTGGTGTTCTTCTCGGTCCGCTACGCCTATCCGCTGTACCAGGAACTCCCACTCCTGATCGCCGCCTACGTCGTCCTCTTCCTCCCGGTCGCCGTGGCCTCCGCACGCGCGGCCGTCCTCCAGTCCCCGCCCGTGCTGGAGGACGTGGCCCGCTCCCTCGGCCGCTCACCGCTCCAGGTGCTGCGCGAGATCACGGTGCCGCTCGCGGCGCCCGGGATCGGTGCCGGAGCCGCGCTGACCTTCGTCGTCATCATGAAAGAACTCCCGGCGACCCTGCTGCTCCGCCCCACCGGCACCGACACCCTCGCCACCCGGCTGTGGACCGAGACCGGAGCCGGCGCCTTCGCCGGCGCCGCCCCCTACGCGGCCTCCATCGTGCTGCTCGCCGCCATCCCCTCCTACCTTCTCGGAAGGCGCTCATGACCGGACTGCGCGTGATGTCGGTGACCACGTCGTACGGGTCGGGCGGCCGGGTCCTGGACGGACTCGATCTCACCGTCCCCGACGGTGAGCTGACCGCCGTCCTCGGCCCGTCCGGCTGCGGGAAGACCGCACTCCTGCGCGTCATAGCGGGGTTCCTCACGCCCGACGCGGGCGAGATAGTCCTCGGTGGGCGCACGGTCAGCGGCCCCGGGGTCCATGTCTCGCCCGAACGCCGCGGCGTCGGCATCGTCGCTCAGGAGGGCGCGCTCTTCCCTCATATGGACGTCGCGCGGAATGTGGCATTCGGCCTCCGAGGTGTCGACCGTACCGAACGCCGTGCGCGGACCGTCGAGATGCTGGAACTCGTCGGTCTCGGCAGCTACGGGGGCCGGATGCCGCACGAGCTGTCCGGCGGCCAGCAACAGCGTGTGGCCCTCGCCCGCGCTCTCGCACCCCGCCCCGCGCTGGTGCTGCTCGACGAGCCCTTCAACGCCCTCGACAGTGCCCTGCGCGCAGGGCTGCGCTCCGATATCCGCAGCGCGCTGCGGGCGGCCGGCACCACCGCCCTCCTCGTCACTCACGACCAGGAGGAGGCCCTGTCCTCCGCCGACCGGATCGCCGTGATCCGCGACGGCAGGGTCGTACAGACCGGCACCCCCCAAGAGCTGTACGCGCACCCCGCGGACACCTGGGTGGCCTCCTTCGTCGGAGAGGCCGTTCTGCTGCCCGCCACCGTCGCAGCAGGCCACGCGGTCACCGCCCTCGGCCGGATACCTCTGACCGGAACCACGGCCGACGAAGGTCGGACAGGCACCGTCGTCGTGCGCCCGGAGCAGCTTCGGCTCGTCCCCGCAGCCCGAGCCCCGGTCACCCGCGCCCGCGTGACCGAGGTGCGCTACCACGGCCACGACGGCCTGATCCTCCTCGACGCCGACGGACTGAGCACACCGGTCACGGTTCGAGCATCGGGGCCGCTGACCATCCGCGCGGGCGACGAGACCGGAGTACACGTCGCAGGGGCCGCAACCTTCTACCCGCACGAGCAGCCACTCCCCGGCGGAGCCGGCTGAGCACGCATCTCCCCGGGGAGTCCCTGGCCGGACCGAGCCCTGCGCCGCCCTTACTGAATCAACTGCCCTCCAGACGCGCCGTGTTGTCAGCAGGCCACCGAATCCACCCCGTACACCGCATCGGACTGCTACGCCTACCTCGCGGGACTCGACTACGGCGGTATCTACTTCCGTCTCGGCTGCGTCGCGGGGGGCCACCGGCCTCCCGCTCGCCTACTCCACCTGTCTCGAACTCCTCGTCGTGCAGGCCTACCGGCGGGGGGCCATCACCGACGAGGCGTGCCGCCGCGCCGGACAGGTCTGGCCTCCAGGGGCATCCCGGCGTGAGCACCGGTTGGTGCACCGGACCGGTCCGGTGCACCAACCAGCCTGCTGACTCCCGCATCACTGCCCGGAGCCGTCTCGCCCACCGGCCCGCCATTCGCCCGGGCGCGGGCTGCCCCGGGGCCCCGGGCGGCGATTCGTCAGGGTCGGCCGCCGTGCCCGGAGCCGGCCGGCCGATGTGGTGCTACCAGGACGCTGTTTCGACACTGCCTACGGTGCGAACGAGGTGCCCGCGGCGGCAGGTTCGGTGGCGTCGGGTGCGCCCGTGCCGCCCCCGTTCCCGGTGTCCCCGCCGCGGGTGGATGTGTCGCGGGAGGCCCTCGCCTCGGCGAGGACCGCGCGGCGGAAGGTGCGGCTGCGGCCCCCGCAGTCCGCGCAGATCGCCGGGCTGCCCTCGGCTGAGGGGTCGCGGTCCATCTCCGCGGCGATGTAGGAGTGGTCACAGCGGTGGCAGCGCACCCGTGCCTCCCAGATGTCGTCGACCTCGTCCCGGGGGTCGTGTCCCCGGCGCAGCACCGGGGAGTCGGCGACGCGCAGCGCCAGCAGGTAGAGCACGATGCTGAGGACGAAGGTCAGCGGCGAGGACCAAGTGGTGCCGAAGGTGCCGGTGAACTCGAGGACCATGATGCCGGTGAGCGAGGAGACCAGCCACACCACGGCTCCCGGGGCGATGGTGGCAACGCGTCCTGGGCGGAACTCGGGCAGGCCGTCACGGTCGCCCTGGCGGTGCAGGACGATGTGGGTGAGCATGATGCCGACCCATCCCACGACGAACGCGCCCTGCCACGCGAGTGCGGTGAGCACGTAGCTGAGCACATCGGTGAGCATGATCAGGTAGGTGACGAGGCTGGCGAGCGCGAGGGCGGCGACGCGCGGTATCCGGATGTGGAAGAGTCGGGCGACCGTGGCCTCCAGGTTGGTGGAGGCGACGTAGTAGTTGGCGGTGTTGATCCGGGACTGGGTCAGCCAGACCACACCCAATCCCCAGACACCCATCAGGCCCACGACGGTGTCGCCGATCGCCGTCTCGGTCGGTGCGCCGGCCTTGTTGGCGACCAGGACCAGGAAGATGCCGATCATTCCGTTGACGAAGTAACAGAACAGGTAGAAGACGGGACCGAAGGTGACGACGCCGTGGTAGCGGCTGTCCTTCGGCTTGCCGAAGCGGCCGAAGTCGATCGTGTACATCATGAACACGAACACGCCCATGTAGACGAAGAACGCGTACATCCAGCCCGGCGCGCCGAGATCCGGGGTGGTGTCGGGGGTGTGGGTCAGCCAGCCGGAGGGCGGGTACTCCCGTACGGCCAGGATGATCACGATCATCAGGCCGGTCCAGTACAGCGGGAGCAGTGCCCCGTTGAACTTGTCGAGCCAGCGCCGTACACCCCCGATGGCCATGGGGACGTTGCTGAGGATCGAGATCGCGTACCAGACCTTGATGTCGAGGACACCGGTGTAGGCGTGCAGGGCGTGGGCGATGACGGAGCCCTCGAAGACGGCGTAGTAGATGGCCGTCGCCGCCAGGACGAGTGGAGCGAGTACGGAGCCGACGTACCCGAAGACCCGCTGGGAGATCAGGGCCACGGTCAGCCCGGTGCGGGCCGCGTAGGCGGAGAGGAAGTAGTTGACCGCCCCGAAGACGGCGACGGCGAGCAGGATGCCGATCAGCGTGTTGACGGTGCCGACCGTCACGGCCAGCGTGGCGGCCGTGACCAGATAGAACATGCCGCTGACCAGTGCGTACCAGGTCATGGTCAGCGACAGGCGGCCACTGCGCCAGGTGAGTGGAACGATATGGGTTGAATAGTCCTCGTTCGTCGCCCCCTTCACGACCCGGGGGTCGTCGGTGTAGGAGACGTCGAGGGGGACGGGGGCAGAGACGTCCGCACGTGATGAAGTCACGGGAAGTCCTTGGGGGAAGGCCGCCGGGCAGCGGGGCAGGGGCGTCATATGAGATCGACGCGGGGCGGCTTGGTCGGCCTTGAGGCTCTCCGGCATGGGCGGCCTCGTGTGGCCAAGCTCAGGGTCGTTGAGCCCATTTGTCAACGGTCTCGGGTGAATTTTCCGCAGATTCAATGGAAAGCGTCATCGACTCGACCTTTCTACTGCGCATTTCGTTGCACGCGATGAAGTCGGGTCGCCAGCAGCAGCGTGATCGCGACGAGCACCGGGGCGATCACCGCCGCGAAGATCGGCTGTCGGCTCAGCGCGAAGGCGCCCCCGAGGGCACCGACGACCAGCGCGAGCAGGACGCAGAGGCGGCGTACGAGGTGCCGGGCGGAGCCGCCCGCGGCCGATTCGGCCATCGCGGTCAGTGTGCCGGTGACGAATGTCGTGGTGATCCCGGCGACGGCGACCCGCCGCGCGCACGCGGTCTGGATGCCCATCGCCAGCGCCGAGATCGCGACGAGCGCCACGTCCCACACCTTGCCCGGCCGGGCGTCGACGGCGATCCAGCCGACGAGGAAGGCCACCTGGCACAACAGGCTGACGGCGAGGGTGCCCGTGATGCGGCGCGGCCACAGGCTGCCGGCGGGCAGGTCGCGGGTGAGTCGGAAGGTCAGGACCAGGCCGGCCGTGAACGCGAGTGTGGCGGCCGACGCGCGGGCGACGGAAAGATCGATGCCGTGCGCCCCGGCGATGCCGAACAGGACGAGGTTGCCGGTCATGTTGGCGGTGAAGACGCCCCCGAGGCCCAGGTAGGCCAGGGCGTCCGTGGCGCCCGCCGCGACGGTCAGCAGGAGGGGGAGGAGATCGGCGAGCAGCCTGTCCCCCCGGCCTGCGGGACGGGCGGGAACGGGTGCGGCGGGCGGCGGGGCCCCCGCCGCCCGCCGCGTCTGCGCGGCTTCGCCGGGGACGGCAGGACCGGACGGGAGATCGCCGGGGTGAGTGAACACGCTGGATGGTCCTTCATGTCGGTGGCCGTCGCCGTACATGGCGACCGGGCGGCGGAAGGGGTTGACAGGGGGGAATACGTGTACGAACAATAAACCCACTTGGTCGGACCATCTGACTATCTAGGCTCACCGGCAGGGCCGCTCGATCACCGAAGGCACAGCACATGGCGTACACAGACCCCGAGAGCCGCGTTCGTGAACTCGGTCTCGTCATCCCCGACTTCTCCACCCGGCCCTACTACGGCGGCGACTACGGGTCGATGAAGCCCCACCACATCAGCGGCAATCTCCTGTTCCTGGGCGGGCACACCGCGGACGACGCGGACGGCAACGTCCGCCACCCCGGGCGCCTGGGCGCGGACGTCACCATCGAGGAGGGCTACGAGGCCGCTCGGCTGACCGCACTGAACTGCCTGGGCGGGATACGGCTGGCCCTCGGTTCCCTCAACCGTGTGACTTCCCTTGTACGCTCTCTGTGTTTCGTGGTCACCACCCCGGAGTTCGAGGATGTGCACAAGGTGTCGTCGGGGTCCACCGACCTCTTCCTCGACGTCTTCGGCCCCGAGGCGGGACTCGGCGGACGCGCCACCATCGGCGTGATGAGCCTGGCCCGACGCAGTTGCTTCGAGAACTGGCTCACCGTCGAAATCGACGACTGACACCGCAGCGCCCGGGTCGCCGCGGTGCGCCAAGGCGCCGTCCGGCGACGCGGCGACCCCGAGGCGCTGGCCCCCACCCACCCGACCCGACGAAAGGCCACCCGGTGCCCATCGACTGGACCCTGATCGCTCCCGAGGCCAGTCTCGGGCCGCACCGGCTCGCCGGACGGCTCCAAGGACTGATCGAGGAGGGGCGGCTGGCTCCCGGCGACCGCATCCCGGCCGAACGGGAACTGGCCGAGGAACTCCGTATCTCCCGTACCTCCGTACGTGAGGCGCTGCGGGAGCTGGAACTGCGTGGGCTCGTGGACCGCAAACCCGGCCGGGGCACCATCGTCACCGGTGTGAACCGGCCCGACCTGCACCCCCGCCAGCTCGGTGACATGACCAACGCCGCGCGTCTGGTGCACGAGGTGATGGATCTGCGCTCGGCCGTCGAACCACCCGTCGCGGCGCGGGCGGCGGTGCGCGCCACCGAAAGCGATCTCCAGCAGCTCGCCGAACTGCTCTCCCGGGCCGACCGCGAACGCGACCGGGAGAATCTGGCCGCGCTCATCGAGTTGGACGGCGCGTTCCATGTAGCCGTCGCCCGGGCGGCCCACAACCCCATGCTCACCCGGCTCCTCGAAGCCACCAATGAATGGGTGGGACCGTCACGCGACCCCGCGTACCAGAGCACCGAACGCCTGACCGCCTCCCTGCGCGGACACCGCCGTATCCTCACGGCCCTCATCAGCCACGACAGCGACGCCGCCGCGCAGGCCATGACCGACCACCTCAGTGAGGTCCAGGGCATGATCATCGGCGCGCTCGGCCGCGGGCTCGACGACCCTCTGACGCCGTCCTGATCTGGGATCCGGCCCCGCCCGTCCGTTCCCCGTGCCGTACCAGGCGTCCGCCGCCGCACTCAGGAAGCCCTCACCATGTCCCAGCCCCCGCCCCCGCCCGCCCGGACCCGTTCGTACGGCCTGGCCACGCCCCATGCCCTGGCCACCGCCGCGGGCGACGCCATCCGGCGTGATGGCGGCAACGCCGTCGACGCGGCACTCGCCGCGGCGATCACCCTCACCGTCGTCTATCCGCACCAGTGCGGTGTGGGAGGCGATCTCATCGCGCTCGTCGCCCTGCCCGACGGGCAGGTGATCGCCGTCAACGGCAGCGGCGCCGCCCCGCTCGCCGCCGATCCGGACGCCCTGCCGGGTCCGCTGATGCCGGTGACCGGTCCGCACTCCGTGACCGTTCCCGGCGTCGTGGCCGGCTGGGCCACCCTGTCCGAACTCGCCGGCCGGCTGCCCTGGCGGCAGCTCTTCACCCAGGCCATCGCCTATGCCCGCGACGGTGTGCCCACCGCTCCCGGTGTGGCCACCGCGCTGCGCGAGGAAGCCGGTGAACTGCTCTCCGACGACGGTATGCACGCCGTCTTCTTCCCCGGCGGCGAGCCGCTCACCACCGGGGCGACCCTGCGCCAGAGCGCGCTCGCGGAATCGCTGGCACAACTGGCCTCGGACGGCCCGAAGGCGTTCTACGAAGGGGCGCTCGGCGCCGGTGTGGTCGCCCGGCTGCGTGAACTCGGCTCCCCGATCACCACGGACGACCTCGCCCGCCACGCCACCGAGACGACCCCGCCCCTGTCCGCCGTCTTCCGCGGTGAGGAGTACCTGACGGCCCCGCCGAACTCCCAGGGCCTCCACCTGCTCCAGGCCCTCGGGCTCATCGAGCGCCTGCCGTCAGACGCCGATCTCCTCGGTGCCGACGCCCATCTGACGGCCCAGGTCTTCGACGCGATCACGCACGACCGCGAAACCCACCTCGCCGACCCCCGACAGGTACCGGTGCCGGTCGGCGAACTCCTCGGCACGGCGCATCTGGACGCGCTCGCCGCCGCGCTCCTCGCCCGGCCGCGTCCCCGCCCGCAGGCCGGGCCGGCTCCCCGGGCGGCTGCGGCACGACCCAGTGGTGACACGGTCGCCGTGGTCGCCGCCGACGACGAGGGTTACGCGGTCTCCCTGATCCAGAGCCTGTTCCACAGCTTCGGCTCCGGCATCCTCGACCCCGCGAGCGGCATCGTCCTGCACAACCGGGGTTCGTTCTTCGACCTCGCCCCCCACTCGCCCAACCGCCTGGCTGGCGGCCGCAGGCCCGCGCACACCCTGATGCCGGTCCTCACCCGCCGGGACGGCACCGTAACCGGCGCGCACGGCACCATGGGCGGAAAGGCCCAGCCCCAGATCCACACCCATCTCGCCCTGCGCCTCCACGCGGGCGACGACCCGGCGACTGCGCTCGCGCGCCCCCGCTGGGTGATCGGCGGTCTGGGAGTCGACGAGCCCGCCGGGGTGGCCTCCGTGGAGAGCACCGTGCCCGACGCCGCCGTGGCAGCCCTGCGTGGCGCCGGCTGTCGCACCGAGATCCTGGGCGGCCTGGACGAACAGGTCGGCCACGGACAGCTCGTACGCCGTACTCCCGAGGGGTGCTTCCAGGCAGCGACCGACCCCCGCAGCGACGGCTCCGCCACGGCGACGAACACCTGAGCCCTCTTTCCGCACGGCAGCGGCCTTGGGCAGCTCGGGAATCCTCCGTACCCGGGCCGTCCGCGACCGACACCGCTCCCGGCCCGGACGCGGGTGTGGGTGCGGCCCCCGGCACTCTCCCCGTGTTCGCCGCCCACCAGCGAACCATCGGTGGGCGGGGGCGCCCCCCCGCCCACCCGACAGTGACGACGAGGACTTCGTCGTCCGGATGGCCACGACCCGCCCGGCCGGGCTCGGCACGTCCTTCACCCGCTGGGTTCGAGTCGAGCGCGGGCGGGCGTACGCCGGTGCTCTACGCGCTGGCGTTCGTGAAGTTCCCCAAGGGCCGCTGCCTCCGCACGGGACTCCCCAAAGAGAGCGGCGGCGCGGACGTCAGCGGTGCTGCTGGGCAGGAGGACGGTCTCGCCGTGGCCATGGGTCGACCAGGTCTCAGCAGGTGGCGTGTTGCTCATCGCTCGGCCTCTTCCTCCCTTGCGTGCCGTCCGACCACGGTATGCCGAGGGGCGACGCGTGGGCAGGGTGCGCGGGCGTGGTCATCGGCCGGTCGGTGGCGGTCAGTCCTGCGTGGAGATGCAGAAGGGGTGGCCTGCGGGGTCCAGCAGGACCTTCCGTTGATCGGGGTGTGGTTGGACGGGGGGCTCCGTGGCGCCCAGGGCCAGCATCCGTGCGTGGGCGGCGTCCAGATCGTCGACACCCAGTTCGATGTGAGCCTGCTTGCCCTGGGACGGGTCCGGCCAGGTCGGACGCCGGTAGTCGGCCACCCGGATGAAGCCCAACCCGGGTGCCCCCGCCCGGCCGAGCAGGATGAAGTCGTCACTGGAATAGACGACGGGCCATCCGAGCGCATCGCCGTAGAAACGGGCCAGCTCAGCGGGGTCCGGGCAGTCGAAGTCGACGGACAGCAAGCGGATCGCGGGTCCTGATGTGGATTCGGTACTCATGGAGAGGACGCTATGACGGGACCAGGACAGTTCCGGTCCTGGTCATCGGGGACACTTCGGGATGTGATCAGCACCTCCGCCCGCCTGCTGCGACTGGTCTCGCTGCTGTCCACGCGACCGATGTGGACCTGCCGCGAGTTGGCCGAGCGGATGGCGGTCACCGACCGCACGGTCCGGCGGGACATCGCCCGGCTGCGGGACCTCGGCTACGGCATCGAGTCCGACCCCGGGCCCTGGGGTGGTTACCGCCTTGGCGGTGGCACCCGGGTGCCACCGCTGATCCTCGACGACGAGGAAGCACTTGCCGTGGCCGTCGCACTGCGCGAGGCCGCACTCAGCGGCGTCCTGGGCAGCGACCAGGCCGCGCTGTCGGCACTGTTGAAACTACGTCAGGTCCTACCGCCCCGGATCGCGGACCGACTGGGCGAGATGGACGCCACCTTCGTACACACCCCCAGGCCCGAGGGACGCCAGATCTCGCCCGGTGTGCTGCTGGAACTGGCCGCCGCCTGCCGCCGTGGCGAGCGCATGCGTCTCTCGTACTGCGACCACGCGGGGAAGGCCACGGTCCGGGACATCGACCCCTACCGCCTGGTGCACACAGGCCACCGCTGGTACTTCGTCGCCCGGGACGTGGCCCGGGACCAATGGCGGACGTTCCGGGCCGACCGGGTGGTGCAGGTACAGCCGACCGGGCGTACCGTCGAGCTCGTCGACCCACCTGACCCGGCACTCCTCGTCTCCCGAGCCATCGCGGGCGTCGTGTACCCGCTCTATGTGAGAGTCCGACTACCGCACCCCATGGACCAGGCGCTACGGCTTGTCCCGCCCACGATCGGCACCCACCACCCGGACGGCCCCCACGCCACCATCGTCGAAATCGGCGGCAACGACGCCGACCAACTCATCACCTACCTCCTCAGCCTGGGCACCACACTGCGGATCCTGTCACCCGACCACCTACGGGAGGCGCTGTTGCACCGCACCCGAGACCTGTTCGAGGACAACGAGGGTGACCGGCCCCGCTAGCGGGCATTGCGCCGGGTACGAAGTCTCAGCCGCAACTGGTGTCAGGGGGTTGAACAGCGCCTTCGCGCCGATGGCGAACCGGTTCGCCTCCTCAGCCCGCAACCCGTGACCGGGGTGGGGGCCAAGGGGGGAGGAGGCTCGGGTCGGCGGCGCCGGCGATCGTTCGGCACCCGCGTGACCACTGGGCGCCTACATCAGCGGAGGAGCTGAAGAGGTTCGACGCAGCCGAGACCGCTCACCGCGGCAACTCGTCACCCTGACCTCGCCCGCACCAGCAGAGGCGACCCCGACACCGACTGCTCCGCAGCCGTCGCCGGTTGCTTCCGCGGGCGGTTCACCCCGCATGAGGCCGCTGCCTGAGGGCAAGTCGTCGGTGACGCTGTCGTCAGGGCCGGGGCCGGGGCTCACGTCCTGGGCATGAATTCGGGCAGGGTGAGGGCCGAGTGAGCCGGGCGGCCTTCCGCGGTGGGGATGGTGCGGAGCTTGCGGAGCCTTTCGTTGCGCTGCTCCAGGCCCTCGGCGGTGGTGGGGAAGAGGGTGGTACCGCCCTCGCCGACCAGCCCCTGGTTCAGGGTCACGAACTCACGGGTGTCGTGTTCGTAGGCGGCGAAGCCCGCGGTGTGGTCCCGGTCGGCCAGGGACGCGGCGAGCATGTACGCACCGACGAGCGCGAGGCTGGTGCCTTGACCGGTGAGGAACGAGGGCGCGTACGCCGCGTCGCCCACCAGTGCGACCCTGCCGCTGGACCAGCGGGGCATGCGGATCTGGCTGACGGCGTCGAAGAACACGTCGTCCGCGTCGTCCATGGCGGCCAGCATGCCGGGGACCTCCCATCCCGCGTCTGCGAAGACCTCGACGACCAGGTCCCGTTGGGCTGTGAGGTCCGGGAACGCCCCGAACGGCGACTTCGGTCGGGCGAAGTTCAGGAAGGCGTGCACTTCGTCGTGATCCTCCACGGCGTAGAGCGCCGCGGCCCTGCCCGGGGCGTTCCACATCACGGTCTCGTGGGAGAGCCCGAAGGTGTTACGCATGGTGAACACGGCGAAGCAGTAGCCGAGATACCGGTGGAACCGCTCCTCGGGGCCGAACACCATCTCCCGGGTACGCGAGTGCATGCCGTCCGCAGCGAACACCATGTCGAACGGACGGCTGCCACCCCCGTGGAAAGTGACGTCCACCCCGTGGTCGGACGGGACGACGGTGTCGATGGAGTCGTTGAACAGGAACTCCACGTCGTCACGGACCGTCGCATAGAGGGTGTCGGTCAGGTCCCCGCGCCGCACCTCCAGGTCGTGTCCCTCGACACCGCCGGTGATGCTGTACGGGTGGACCGAGGCCACCTGACCGCCGTCCCCGCTGAGGAAGGTGAGCCGGCGCAGGTCGATGTGCGCCTCCCGCAGTCGCGGCAGGACCTCCATCCTCCGGACGACCTCCAGTGCGGTGCCACGCACGTCGACGGGGTAACCACCGGCACGGAGCGCGCCCGCTTTCTCGACCACCGTGACCTCGTACCCGTAACGGTTCAGCCAGTACGCGAGGGTGGGACCCGCGATGCCGGCCCCGGAGATCAGGACGTTGCGCCTCGGCGTGGTACGGGTCATTCCTTGGCTCCTCTGTTCATGGTGCGAACGACAAGCAGGGACAGCGCCGTGAGGGCGCCGGCGATGACGAAGCCGGTGACAAAAGCCGATTCGGCTGGGGTGTCCGACCCGGAGGGGGTCGAGGCAGTGAGGAGCGCACCACTGAGCTGCACACCTACGGCGAAGCCGAGCACGCGAGTCACCAGGACCAGGCTGGTGGCGATGCCGGTGTCACTCTGGTCGACCGATGTGGCGGTTCTGGTCACCAGTGCCGTCACGCACAGACCATTGGCGAGCGCGACCAGCGCCTTGCCGATGACGAGGTGCCAGGCATCGGTGTGTACCGCCGCCAGGGCGATCAGGCCGGCGGCCATCATGATGGTTCCGGCGGCGACCACGGCGCGCGAGCCGAAACGCCGCGCCCCGAACCCGCCGATCGGCCCGGCCAGCGAGGCAGCGAGGGCGCCGGGCAGCAGGAAGAAGCCGATCTCGGTGGCACTGGCCCCGAACCCGTACTCGTCGGAAGGCACCGCGAATAACTGTGGTACGAGATAGACCGCCGCCGAGGTTCCGACGCAGATCAGGAACGTCAGCACGCACGACTGCCACACCGCGGGCCGTGCCAGCATGCGCAGATCGACCATCGGTGACGCCGCCCGGCGCTCAACGGCTATCCATCCGGTGACGAAGGCGGCCAGGACCAGGATGAGGGCGCCGAGCAGGAGGGGCTGCGCGAGGAGGTCGGGTGCCAGCGCGAGGACGAGCATGAGCGTGACCAGCGTCCCGCTGAGGAGGACCAGGCCGCGCCAGTCGACGCCGGAGTCGTCCGAGCGGCCGGGCGGATCGTAGGGCATCAGCCGCTTCACCAGCAGGGTGGACCCGATGACCGCGAGCGTCGGCAGCGCGAACATCCAGTGCCGGGAGAGACCTTCTGCCACAGGCCCGGCCGACAGCGTTCCCGCCATCCCGCCCCCGACGAACAACCCGCTCACCACCCCGATGGCCACTTTCGACTCACCTTCGGGAAGGTGTTTGCGCACCAGGATGAACGACAGGGGCAGCGCACCCACCATCGCCCCCTGGAGTACCTGCCCGACCAGCAGCACCGGCAGGTTCGGCGCCACGGCGGACACCAGACCACCGGCACAGACCACCGCCATCAGCCGGATCAGGACCCGTTTCCCGCCGTAGCGGTCACCGAACTTGCCCGCGACCGGCGTGATGAGCGCGCCGGTGGTGAGCAGCACGATGCTGAGCAGCGCCCCTTCAGCCGGGCTCATATCCAGCTCGCGTTGCAGGAGCGGGAGCGTCGGCGTCACCACGGACTCCAAGGCACCGGTGGCGAGTGCCAGCGCGCCGAGGGCCCAGACAGCCGTCTTCCCTCTGCGGACTGGGGGGTCTAAGACTGCGGTCATATGCGTCCTTCCGTCATCGCCGGACGAGTAAGAGGTTGGTCATGCGTTTGTCGCTGCCGCCTTGTGTGGGGGTACGGGCTCTGCCGCCCGCGCGGGCCTTCGACGACGCGAGCGTGGAACTGCTCATCGCGCGAATCGGTGGGGCGCGTACGGTCCCTCGCCCGTCCTGCCGCGCATCATGGGGATTCAGCGTGCTTACGGCGATCGCGGTGCCGACCAAGCCCACCGCGGATCGCTCTTGCGTAGCCTCACCATCTGCCCCTTCGCGCGCTTCTCCTGCTGACGGAAGACAGGGTGCTGGGCCGGCTGCCGCTGGGCGTCATACCCGGGAGCCCATGTGGATGTGCTACCGCGGTAGGGGATGGAGGAGGAGATCCGGGCTCGGACGCCGTCGCCACCAGGAGGTCAAGACGCTTTCCGATGGTGGCGGGCGTGCCCCGGCGGTTGTCACTGCGGGAGGATTCGGTTCACTGCCGCAGGCGTGTCGGACTACCCCCGTACCTGTAGCTGCCCCGACTGTCAGAAGCGCGGTGGTTGTCCGATGATGTCGTGGGTCGCGTTCCCACTCGACGGCTTCACCTGGACCGGCGAGGGCGAGCCCACGTGGTACGACACCTTCCCGGGCGAGACCCGGCGCGGCTTCTGCCCCGACTGCGGCAGCCACATCGCCGCCTTCGACCACGGCGACACCTGGATGGGCGTCAACCTCCCCGCCCTCGACAACCCCCGACGGCCCCGGGCTCGTCCCGGTCAACCAGTCCTTCCGCGACACCGCGGTGACCCGGCTGCCCCAAGTCCCCGACACGCAGCACACCTCCGCCGGCTGACCCCCCGACGACGTGGGCCATGAGCGCTCCGGGCGAGCCGCGGTGTCACGTCGATCGCCTCGGCGACAGAGTCGTCGGGCACCGTCAAGAGGCTCTTACCGGCCACGAGGTCCGGCCGGAACTCCCGGACCTCGGCCGCGAGCCGGGCGACCACGTCGGCGGGCGGTGCGATGACCAGCCGCATCCGCCCAGGGGCGCCGACCCGGTTCATCGGCGCCCCGACACCGCCGAAACGGCCGGAGTCCGCCCCCCGGCAGGGGGCAGTCAGCCCAGGAAGGCGGTCAGGGCGTCGATGACCACCCGGGGCTGCTCCTCGGGGATGTAGTGGCCACAGTCGGCGACTTCCTGCACCGTCACCTCGGTGCCCTTGGCGGGCAACAAGTCGCGGAGGTAAGCGTAGTTGCTGCGGTCACCGCCGAGAGCGAGCAGGGGCACGGTCACCGGCTCGTAGGTGCGCTCGTCGGCGATGTCACGGTTGAACGCCTGGTACCAGCCGTTCCCAGCCCGGACGGCGTCGGCGGTGGAGTAGGCGTGCGCGTAGACCTGCCGGGAGAATTCATCCAGAGTGTCCGGGTCGTGCGCCATATGCGCGAAGAGCCAGTCCACCAGGCTCCGGAAACGGCCTTCCAGCAACTGTTCGGGGAGACCCCCGATCTGGTTGAAGGCGAACCACCACAGATAGGTCCGGATGACATTCTCGTCGGCCGAATCGGCGTGATGGTCCGGCCGGGGGAGCAGGGTGAGCCGGGAGAGGCTTGCGTCCGGATGCGGGACATCCAGCAGGACGGCGCGGGTGGTCGCCTCGGGGTGGTTGGCCGCGTGGGCGTAGGCCACCATGGCGCCGATATCGTGCCCGACGATGCTCGCCTCGGTCAGACCGAGGTGACGGATGAGTTCGCGGATGTCGTGGGCCATCGTCTTCTTGTCGTAGCCGCCGTCAGGCTTGCCAGAAGCGCCCATGCCGCGCAAGTCGACAGCGATCACCCGGTACCGGAGCGCGAGTTCGGGCATGACCTTGTTCCACTGCCACCAGGTCTGCGGCCAGCCGCCCAGTAGGATCAGCGGCTCTCCCGTACCGCCCTCGACGTAGTGCAGCCGGATTCCATTGACGTCGGCGTGGCGGCTGGCGAACCCGGGGCCGAGTCGGCGGGCGAGGGCGTCGTCGTCCAACGGCCCGCCCGGAGGGGCGTTCAGCGAGTCGTTCGACGGGGTGGCCTGAGGCGCGGGCATGGGAATCCTCCAGGGATGAGCCGCCGGTGGCGGCAGGGGTGCGCGGACACACAGCGGACCGTACGAATATCTCGTACGATCAACTGTACGAGATATTCGTACAGTTGGGGGTGGCTGTCAATGGGCCCACGTCGTCCGCAGGAGGTTCACGTACAGTGAAGTCATGGAGGATCTGCACCACCCCGAGACCTCGGATATCCGCCTGGTCGACGTCCTCGCGGCACTGGGGCACCCTGTTCGCCTGGAGGCCGCGCGGGCGCTGGCGAGCGGCGAGGAGCGGTTCTGCGGCGAAGTCCTGCGCGGGGTACCGAAGTCGAGCATGACCCACCACTGGCGCATCCTTCGGGAGAGCGGAGTGATCCGGCAGCGGCGAGACGGCCGGAAGTTCTTCCTCACCCTGCGCCGCGACGACCTCGACGCCCGCTTCCCCGGCCTGCTGGACCTCGTCCTCACCGACCCGGCAGCAGCCCCCGCGTAGGCACGGGTCGAGGATGGAACACCCTCACCACACTCGATGGGGCCGTGCCATGACCCAGTCCGTTTCATCCCACGCGACCAGCACCGACCTGCTGGTGCTGCACGCCCTCCGCTGCATCGGCTTCGCCAGCCTCTCAGGGGCGGGGCGACGGGACTGCCCCACTCGGCCGTCGAATCGGAACTGATCGACCTCGCTGTGGCCGGACTCGTCACCCATACCGCGGGTGATTTCGGCGGGTGGGGCCTCACGGACGACGGCCGATCGGGAACCCGCGGTGTGGACCCGTCTGCTGTCCGCCCTGAACCAGTTTGAGGAGCACTACCGCGACGCGTGCTATGTCGAGCTCACCAGCGCGGCGCGGCTGGCCGGGGGAGGGCCGGTCGTCCTGCTGCGCCCTGAGACCTCCCCGCTCGGCACCTCCGCATCCGTGTGAGCCCTGGTGGACGGAGGTCAGGCCCGCGGTGGGTCGTGGAGGTCATGAAGGCTTGATGGCGCCGTCCGCAGGCGCGGCCCTGTGCATCAGGAAGGTGGCGGTCAATCCGGCGAGAACGGCCACGGTCGGAAGCATGAAGACCGCCGTCAACGGGATTCGAGTGACCAGAAGGCCGCTGAGAGCGGATCCGAAGGCCACGCCGGAATTGTTGGCGGTGCTCACCCAGGCCGCTGCTTCCGTCTTGCCGCCGTCCGGGCTCGCCCTGTCCACCAGGAGGTAGCCGTTGACCATGATGGGCGCAATTGCCAGCCCGGCGATCAGGAGCAGTGGCCAGAGCGGTACCCACGCGGCGATCAGCGGCAGCGGAGCGAAGCCAACGGCGAGTGCGAGACAGAGCCATCGATACTGGATGATCGGCGGGGACGACCAGACCCGGCGACCGTACACGAGTCCGCCAAGGGCGCTGCCGGCCGGCAGAAGCGCCAGCATCCACCCCGCGGAGGCTGCGCCGCCGTGGCCCAGCGCGAGGGCTGGGACCGCCACATCGATAATGCCGAAGCCGATTCCAGCCGCGAACAACGGGATCAAAACGGGCGGTAGACGGAGCTGTACGGAGAATACGTGCCAGGGCAGCGCCCGTACCCGCGCGGGTGCAGCGGACCGGGTGCCCTGCGTAGCCGGGGCTACGCGCGTGAACGAGTGGACCGCGATCACCTGCGTACCGATCGCAGCGGCAAGGGCCACGATCGGCATGGTCGTTGCGGCGAGAAGCCCCGCGAGCACGGGTCCGGCCAGGGAGAGCAGTTCGTCGGTGACGGTGTCGAGGGACAGCGCCGTGGACAGGCGTGGCCCACGACCGACAACGTCGGTCCACGCGGTTCTGGCAGCGGCCGAGATGGGAGGAGCCGAGGCGCCAAGTGCGGCCGCCACAAGGATCAGGGGAGCCGGCTCCCGCACGGTGGCAATGAGCAGGAGCAGGATGCTGCCGACCAGGCAGAAGCTTCCGCCGAGCAGTCGGATTCCGCTACCGCGTCCGACACGGTCCACCAGGCGCCCGCGTACCGGCGCGAACACACCGGCGGTGAGGGCGAACGCGCCAAGGGTCAGGCCAGCCGTACCGAACGACCCCGTCGCGTCGTGCACGGAGAGCACCAGGGCCAGCCCCAGCATTCCCATCGACAGCCGTGCGAGGCCCGCCGTCGCCAGCAACGGCCATGCGCTCGGCGCGCTCAGCACAACGCGATAGGAAGAACGAGATGAGGCGGACATACGGATCAGGCCCTCCCCGCGCTGCGTTACCGGAACGCCCGAATGCGTCAAATATACGGACACGCCTTCGTCTTACGAAGCGTCCCCTCTGTCCTGTGGACCTGGGGCCCCTGCATCTGACGGCTGCGCGCTGTTCCACCACGAACTACGGAACAGCCCTTAGGCGATCACGAATTCTGATCCTCGCGCGTGAGGAAGAAGCCGGCGAGTGAGCTGGATGAGGATGTCGTGTTGTGGAGTTCCTCCCGTAGACCGATGACCTCGGCCGCGACGATCAGACTGTGGAAGACGATCGCAGGCGAACGCACGGCGCGGGTAACCGCGGTTGGGCTGAACATCTGCTCCCGTGAGGCTTCTTCGGGGTCTGGGTAATGACCGTAGCGGTACTCGTCGCACCGCAGCAGTATGTGTGTCATCTCGTGGATGACACACTCGGCTATGTCCGACGGTTTCCATGATGGTGCCGGGGCGATGCAGATGGTCCCCAATTGACCTCCCAGCGCTGCGCTTCCAGAATCAACGACAGTTCCATCGTAGAAGGCCACTTCGCTCACCAGGAGGGAGAGTAGGCGTTGTGCCTGCTGGGGGAGTAGCCGCAGCCCGTCCCAGAACAACTTCGCCGATTCGGGCGGCGCACCCAAAGAACCGTTGAGTCCGGTCGGCTCGCGGTGATAGTAAGGGGCAAGTGTCCGCAGCCGGTCCTCGTCGGTGACAAGATGGAGCTCACCATCGGGGAAAGGGATCACATTTGTCGATGCCGCGAAACCCCGGAGGCCGTGTGCGAGATCCTTTTCGCTGCGTACGGGCGCCTCTGAATGGGCGCTCGCCAGCACAACCAGGTTTCCCAGACAGTCATGGAATCCAGTCGAGTAATACACGAATGCCTCCTTTCGGTCGCGAGAAGCCCGTATGTGCTAACGGGCGCTACCGGCGTAAATGCGCTCTCCGGCCTGTTCGATGAGCTCGCGCATTCGAGGAGTGAGGAGATTCTTGTGCTGATCTTCGTTCATGACCTGGGAATGGGCGTGCTGCGCTCGCGCGGTCAGCTCCGGGGTTGGGCCGTGCAGCCTGCTGCAGGAGCTGTCGGGGGTGCGACGGCGGTCCCGCCAGTCCAGCAGCTCCGCGGCGACAAGAGCGCTGTGCACAACAGCCGGATACTCCCGGACGTCCTGTCGTATAGCGGAGCGCACACGGACTTCGGAAGCGGCGGGCAAGAAGTGACCGTAGCGGCGTTCATCCAGAAACAGCAATGTGTGTGTCAGTTCGTGGAGATACGCTTCCACCACCTCTTCGGGCTGCCAATTTCGGCCCGGCATAATCCACAAGGTTCCCACGTGCGCGGCCTCCGACATGGAGCCCAGCCAGTCCGCGCCGGTCACGAAGACGGTGTCGACGACGGTCGCCGCGATGGCGCCGAGTCCCTCGTCCTGTTCCTGTAGCCGCTGCCATCCGTCCCGGACCATTGCCATGCGCTACTTGGGTGCCGGGGATACAGCATCCCCGCTGCACCGCGGAAGAGGAAAGGCATGCACCAATTCGGCCAACGCGGTGCCACCGCCGATGAATCGCGGCTCACCCGAGCTCCCGCCGCGGTCGGGCGGCGCGGACGAGAAGCGCTCCCTATATGCGGTGCGGAGATCTCTGAGACTCTGTGGAGGTGCACCGTCAGCAGAGGTCAGAACGACGATGTTCTCCATGATCGCGCGAGTGCCGACCAGGCTGTACACGGATCCTCCTAAGCATGGAGAGGGTTCTCCTGTAGGACCACGGCACATTTTTCGAGAATCTCGATCGGTCGCGGCAGGAGGAGTCCATCCAAGTTTTGATCCCGTACTGCTCGCAGGCTTTTTAACGCGCCTGAGCGGAGCGTTTCGGAGTCGGGGTGAATCTTGGTGAGCAGCTCGGGGCCGGTCCCTTCCCGTGTTCTCGACAGCAGGATCTCGGTCGCCACCACGATACTGTGGAGCACCTTGTCCAGCGTGCGACGGTCCTGCCGTATGGCACTTGGTGCGAGATTCCCTTCCTCGGGGAGCAGGCGGATATCGCGATAGAACCCGTGCCGGTACTCTTCCATATACAGCGTCGTGTGTACGAGTTCATGCAGCAGGAACTCGCGCGCGTCAACTTCTGTCCACGTCGGTTTGATCGACGCCCAAAGCACCCCGGGCACGCTACTCCCCGTGCCGCCCGCCAGGTAGTGCGACGGTGCCACCAGTACGATGGGGAGAAGGACTCCGTACAGAGTCCGTACCTGCGGCCAGTCGGCGGCGAGTCCGGCGAGTGCACCGGATATGAGCTCGGACGATTCGGAAAGCCGCTCATCCTCGTCCGGTGCGTACCGAGGCAATTCATAGTCGACGTTATCGAGGAGACAACCCCGGTAGAACGCGTCGAGGAGAGCTCGCCCTTGCACCGCATCGTCGATGTACACGGGAAGTTCGCTGTGGCCGACATCCACCGGAGGGATCGCCGGCTCGCGTCGACGAATGTACTGCTGCCATGACCAGGCCAATCGCCCGGCTGCGGTGTCCTCCGGCGCCGTGTCGGGGTCGATTCCGTCCGACGCGACGAGCACAGAGAGCGTCTCAAGGATGGTCGGCAGACCGTATGTGCCAATCACCTGTCCTCCAGGGTCGGCATGAAGCCGTCCACCCCGAGTGGGGCGGACGGCTTGCGGATGTGATCAAGCCTGGTCGAGCGCGAACATCTGGACCGGACCGAACGCCGACGGTGACTCCGCCAGTTCCCGTGAGACCCGCTTCGCGTCCTCCACCTGCTCGGCGGTAGCCTGCGAAGAGACACTGGCGACGATGTCGTCGAAGTCTTCTTGCTGCTCACTCATTGAGAACTTCCTTGACCGATATACGGATTTCGGCGGATGAGTCGACTTTCATCCGATGCATCTTTGGTGCCAGGAGTAGCCACTCGCGATGAATGCCGCAAGGCAGACGATTCGATGATGCTTGCTTGATCTCGTTGCCGCATTGGTTTTGGCTGGTTCGAGCAGGGGCGTTGCGCGGATGCTGGTGTGGCAGGCACGGCCGGTCCCGGTGGGCCGAGACGAACGAACTCGGTTCGTTCCGGCGAACCTGCGGACGTCAGCGTCACCTGTCCGGCAGCCACCGGCGGGGGCTGGGGCCGGACCCGGTTCTCTCGCACTGGACGGCACCCTTCGCCCGGGACACCGATCCAGCTCGACCTACCCGAGTTCACCGAGACGGAGGGCATCCCTTATCTCGCTGAGCCTCGCGGTCGTGGCCGGGTTCCGCTCCTGCGCTTGTTCAGCGAGCCGGAGGGCGTCGTCAATCTCGCTGAGCTTCACGGAGGACAGGACGGCCGCCCGCTCGATCAGGTCGTCCCGGGACACAGCGGTCAGCCACGTGCACGGCGTGAAGCCTGGACGCGGAAACGCGAGCCGCAAGACGCCTTCGAACGGCAGTCCTTCACCGGCGCCGACCGTCACTTCGATGCCCAGACCGCTGATGTCCACGCCCGCAGGAGCGACGACCTGCATCACCCGGATCCCGGACGTGTCCTCTCCCGACAGCAGTACGACCAACTTCCGCTCGTCGAACTGGACCCACCAGACTTCGCCACGTTGCACAAGTCCTCCAGACACATGATGGCAGGCGGAGTCCGCCGGGCTCGCTGGCGGACCGGACGGACACCGAACGACCGGTACTGGGCCCTCGACCATCGCCAAGGGTGAGTGCGGCGACGGCTCCGATTCCAACGACGGACCGGCCCCCTCGAACAGGCCCCGTCCCCGTGCCTGGCCCACGACGCGCTCCGCTGCTTCGGGGATCCCAGTAGCCGCGGAACCGCAGTCCTGTGCACCCGCCGGCTGCCCACGCCGCTACGCGCCGCCCTCACTGACCACGTCACCCCCGCCGCGCTCGCCGCTCATCACCTCGCGGGTGCCGGTGGTGATGACGCCGGAGAGCATCGGTGCAGCGGTGTCGATACCGCCAAGCTGGAGCGATCCGGGGACGTCGGGGACGGTGGGCATGGGGCCCACGCTGCATGGGAACACCAGCCTGCCCGACGGCAGGCCCGTGGAGTTGACCGTGCGGATGCACAGGGTGTGCCAGCCGCTGGTGACCTTGACCTTCACGGTCTGCCGCCGGTGGCGGCCTGGTCGTTCGTCGACTGGGCGGTCGCCGGGAATGGGTACGTGAGCGGATCTGCTTCATCCGCGCAGCACTACGGGCGATCCGACCTTGGATGAACCCGTCCAACGATGCAGGTGGGGAGGGGATTCTGGACCGCCGAGAGCACACCGGAACTGATCTCCTCATGAGTCAGCCACCGCGTTCCAGCGACACCGTCCGTGAAGCCCAGGATCACTCGTCGGTACGACAAGCGCAGCGAACGAAACGGCTCTGGCCGTTCACCGGTCCCTCCAGAGCGGTCCTGATCAGCGGCTCCGCTCCCCAGAACATCGATGACAGTTGCGTTCTCGGACAAGAATCCGTTGAGTGCTTCGTGCACCGAGCAACGGTGGGGCGAATGGACCCAGCACACCGCCAGGCCAAATGGTCCCCATTTCCTGCCCACCTGGCGCAGAGCCGCCCGCAATCCGCGGGCATCTGCGTAGTCGCAGGTCACGGGCTCCACGAGGGCGGCATCAACAGAGCTCCGTCCAAGCTCCATGATTCCCTGTCGATGTCGCGCGACAACAGCAACAGGGTGCCCATCACGCACGAACTCGCGGACCACTCCCGCAAGCATGCCGGTCCCACCAACTATCAGGACCGGGTGCTTGGGATACTCCACCGAACTCGTTGTCGCCGTCATCGAACTGAGCATGCCCGAGGGGGTACGCGCACGCAAAGCACCTGCGCTCGCTTTGTCGGATCCGGGTGGGTCTGGCCCCCACACTGTCCGGTGCGGCGATCCTCACGCCGGTGCCGCCGCGTACGTCCCGCCACAGCGAAGGACGCCGACCTGGGCAACGCACCTGTCGAGCGTGATCGTAAACACTGCGTCCGGCCAGATGCGCTTGACCAGTCTGAGCGCCTACGTCGTCTTCGGCCGTGTCGAACGCTTTGGTGTCGCACCGGACAGTCGTCTCGTCCGCAACGCCAAAGGGAGACTCCATCGACGCCTCCGCCTACGGCATCACCTGGAACCGGGTCCGCGAAGCCCCCCCTCACCCTGGATGAACCCGCCCTTGAACTCGCCAAGCGACCCTACGACCTCCGGGCTGACCGTCGTGCGTATCCGAGTGGACTGTCCGCAGTTGATCGCGGTGGCCAACGAACGGGTGCCGAACACGAACGCCCGCGCCCCCGTACGGCCTGGCACCCGCGCC
Organism: Streptomyces sp. NPDC020965; assembly: GCF_044333555.1. Taxonomy (NCBI): domain Bacteria; kingdom Bacillati; phylum Actinomycetota; class Actinomycetes; order Kitasatosporales; family Streptomycetaceae; genus Streptomyces; species Streptomyces sp. NPDC020965. The sequence goes on along the minus strand of NZ_JBIRRE010000016.1, from coordinate 31,457 downwards.
CCTGAAGGCCAGCCCTGGCACAGCGGTCGCCGACCCGGCCTTGCAACCGGCCGCGCCCGCCGCGCCAGGGGGAGTGCCGCCAGGCCGCCCAGCAGTCCCGGGTCGATCCGGGGACCGCGGAAGCGGTGGAGCGGCAGACGAAGGCGATGCGGGACCGGACTGGGGCCGGCGAGGCGTGGAAACCCCCGGTCAACCGTCGCAGTTGAGCTCATCGGCGACCGGAATCGGCCCCTACCCAATCAAGATCAAGCTAGGTAGCCTGTGATCGTCTTCGGCGGTTCCAACAATGTTCTGCCGAGCGGTGAACGGTCCGGGCATTCCGGACGAGCCATTGTTCTACGGAGGAATCATGAGCGACCGTGTCACAAACGAAGCACTGCGCCAGCAACTGTTAGACGATCTTGTTGCGACCCTCTACTGCGACCCCGCCGAAGTGGAAGACGACATAACCTTTCACGACCTTGGCCTCGATTCCATCCTCGGGCTTGAATTCTTGGTGCTTGTCAATGGCCGGTATCAACTGAGTGAGGAGATTGACACCCTGCACGAGCACCCCACGTTGGCTCAACTGGTGCAATATCTGAGTGGGCGACTGGAGCGACTGCAGGCGGAGCACGCGTGACCCTCATCAGGTCCGAAGATGTCATACAGTTCGACGGTAAAGACACGCTGACTCGGCGAGTAAACGTTTCGCTCTCGATGTGCAGTGCCGGTTCCCTGATCTACGCGAAAATGGGCGACTGGACATGGGAAGCGGTCAATTTCGCCAGCGGGATGAACGTCTACACCGCGCGTAGGGCCGACGGACTGCCTGCCTATCTCTCCTTCTACTACTTCCGAGTCAGTAGTAGTGAAGTGCTCCATCCGAACGGCATTACTTTCGGGGACGAAATCGATGTGACATCTCGTGTGTTCGACTTAGGAAGTCAATCGGTGCTCACTCTGCACCGCGTATCCCGGGCAGGGAAACTGACGGATCACCAGACGCTGGATCCGATCGAAGCATACGAACGTCCACGCCCGGATTGCATGTACGTCGAAACCTTTAACCGCTGGATATCACGAGGCGACCAGACGTCGAACAAGGGACTGGTAGACGCATCGCCAGCTGACTTCCGGCACAAGCACCTCTCACCATTACCTGAAGCCTACACACCCCGTTCGACCGCACGAAATGCCAGGAAGGCAGGGAGCTTCTTCCCTGCAGGCATGCCGGGCTTCTTTCCGAAGGGTCCTCCCTTCCACACGAAATACGCCTTGGACGTCGCCAGGGATCTCAACGGCGTCAGATTGGTCTACTTCGCCTCCTACTTCTCGATCGCCGACATCGCACTGTCCCGCGCCTGGCGGGCGCGGGGACGAGAAGACCGTCACTTTATCGACCGGGTCGCGCTCGACTACCGACTCGGCTTCTTTGGGAACGCCGACCCCGACGCGGTCTTCGACATCGCCGTACAGATCTGGCAGGACGAACAGGATCCCCGGCACGAGTTCGCAGACATCGTCATCTCCGAGCAAGGCGGCGAGCGGATTCTTGCCGTCGCCGGGATACGCACGCTACTGGGTGCGTCGGAGCCTCTGACGAGAGGAGCGACCTGATGGCCGTGCGAACGGAGGTTGTCAGCATGATCCTTGAGGTGTTGCCCGGGGTGTCGGCCGCCCAGGTCACCGATGATCTGAGCCTGAGTGACTTGGGAGCGGACTCGGTGGACCGAGTGGAGATCATCCTCTCGATCAAGGAACGACTCAACTGCGACAGACCGCTTTCCGAGTTCGCCGAGATCCCGAACATCGGCGCATTGGTCACCTTCCTGAGTGCGGTCGACGCATCATGAGCGAACAGACGGTTGGCATCGAGGCGATAGGCGCCTACTGCGGAGTCGCTAGTATCACGGTCCGCGAGTTGTTCCAGGGACGGGGGCTCGACGAGACCCGGCGCGGCAACCTCATGATGCGCCAGCGCTCGGTCCAGATGCCCTGGGAAGACCCGGTGACGAACGCGGTCAACGCCGCACGTCCTGTTCTCGACCGGCTCTCCCCCGCCGAGCGGGACTCCATCGGACTGCTGATCACAGCGACCGAATCCGGACTCGACTACAGCAAGTCCATCGCCTCCTACGTGCACAAGTACCTCGGCCTCTCACGGCACTGCCGGACCCTGGAGGTTAAGCAGGCGTGCTACGGCGCGACCGGCGCGTTGCAACTCGCCACGGGTTATCTGGCTGCCGGCCAGGATCCGGGAGCGAAGGCGCTTATCATCGCCACGGACGTGAATCCCATGGACGAGCACGCCAAATACGCAGAACCGACCACCGGCCACGGGGCGGTCGCGGTACTGGTCGGGGAGCAGCCGGACATACTCGTCATGGATCGCGGAGCCTATGGCGCGTACGCATTCGAAGTTATGGACACTGCCCGGCCGACCCCTGATTTCGACCTCTACAACGCGGACCTCTCGCTGCTGAGCTACCTCGAATGTCTCGACGAGGCGTTCGATGCCTATGCGCGTCGCGTGGGACCGGGCGTCAGCTTCGTCGATTCCTTCGACTACCTCGCGATGCACACTCCTTTCGCTGGCCTGGTGCGCGGGGCACATCGGAAGATGATGCGTCAGTTCACCAAGTACTCGCCGGAAGAGATCGGCGCGGACTTCGAGCGGCGGGTCGCTGGTTCCCTCGTGTACATGCAGGACACGGGCAACTTGTGCTCCGGATCGCTCTATCTGGCCCTCGCGGGTCTGGCCGCTGCCGCCGACCCGGGCGACACAGAGCGGACCAGGGTCGGACTATTCTCCTACGGATCGGGATGCTGCTCGGAATTCTACAGCGGCGTCCTGGGACCGCGGGCCCACGCGCGGATCACGGAAATGGATATTTCCGGTGCCCTGGAGCGGCGGCGACAGCTGCCCTTCGCGGAGTACGCGGACCTGGTGCCCATCAGTCGGGATAGTCTCGTCCCTCGGCGGAAACATCATGTTGATTTCTCGGCGTGGGAACGGACCATCGCGTCGACAAGCAGCAGCCGACCGCCCCTGCTGGTCCTGGAGAGAGTTGAGGAATACCATCGTGCTTACGCATGGCGATAATCCCCCGGCGGTGTGCGACGCGTTCCCTCCACGCCACACGGGGCGGCCCGGATGGTGAAGATCGATGACAGTCGCTCGCCCGTCATTCGTCTGACACTGGGCCGGCCTGAGACGCGTAACTGCCTCGATACGGACACCGTCCGGGAACTCCTGTCGGCTCTGGACACCGCCGAACGCGCCCCGGGCGCCTCCGTGCTCGTCATCGATGCGGACGGTGACGACTTCTGCTCGGGAATGGACCTCAGTAACCCCTCGCCGGCTCAGTGGCGTCCGCTGCTCGAAGACATCGAGGTCCTTCTTTCCCGGCTGCGCGGCTCGGCCCTGGTCACCGTGGCACTGGTACAGGGTGCTGCGACCGGCGGCGGTGTGGGCCTGGCGGCGGTGTGTGACCTGGTGGTGGCCGGGCCCTTGGCCGAGTTCCGGATGACGGAGGTGCTGATCGGCATGGTCCCGGCACTCATCCTGCCGCTGGTGGGTGCCCGGGTGGGACTGCGCCGGGCCTACGGCCTGGCGCTGCTGGCGCAACCGGTGACGGGCCCCGAAGCCGTCCGGATCGGCCTAGCCGATGTGTGCGGTGATGAGCCGGAGCGCGAACTCGCGCTCGTCCTGCGGCGCCTTCGAGCCGCGGACGATTCCGCGATGCGCTCCCTCAAGCGGTACGTACTCGCACTGACAGATCAGAACAAGGCGTCTCCGGAATTGGTGTGGACGGTTCTCGACGAGCGCATCGCGGATCCGCGGATGGGTGAGCGGCTGAAGTGGCTCCAGACAGGAAGGACGACCTCATGACGGGCGCTGCCGTGGACCCTCGTATCGAAGTCGCTCGGGAAGGGGCACTGGTCCGCATCAGCATGCAAGGCGGGGGCCAGCACAACCAGCTGGACTCGTCCAGTTGTGCCGCGCTTGCTGATGCCTTCGCGACGGCTGTCGATGACCCGGCGACACGGGTGGTTCTCCTCAAAGGCACGCCGACCTTCTTCTGCTCCGGCGCGGCACCAGAACTGATGCAGGGGGACGGGAGAGACCGCGCGGACCAGTGGGGAAGGCTTCTCCTGGCCGTCCTGGACTGCCCGCTTCCGACAGTGGCGGCCGCCCAAGGATGCGCGCTCGGCGGGGGGCTGCTGCTCGCGCTGAGCTGCGATGTGAAGGTCCTGAGTCAGAGTTCTCGCTACGCCGCCAACTTCCTCGTGCATGGCTTCACGCCGATCGGCGGTTCGTTGGTCCCTGCGGCGATGGGCTCGACCCTCGGCTCGGAGATGCTGTACACCGGACGTACCTTTCGGGGCCGAGAGCTGGCGGAGCGCGGCGCCGGTGTCCAGGTCGTCCCACACGAGGACGTCGATCGAGAGGCGAACCGGAATGCGGCGCGTATCGCTCAGGCACCCCGTAGAAGCCTGGAGCTGATGAAGCAGCAGCTATCGTCCGGGACACGGGACAAGGTGAAGTCAGCGCTCGCGGGCGAGATAGCGGCCCATCTGGAATCCAGCCTGAGCGCGGAATCGCTACGCAGGGTCGGCATGCTGCATTGAACCCTTCATGAGGGGAGAGCGTTGCTGGCCGAGGGCAACGCTCTGAGCTCCCCGGTTGTCTTTCCAGCCGTATGCCCGGGCTGCTTTGCGAACCGTCGCTGACGATCTGCTTAGGAGCGCAGTGCACGGAGGGAGGCCACTGGGTGGAACGCCAGTCAGGAGCAGTCCACCCAGTAGATCTCGGCGTACGCGGACTGCCAGGGTAGGAAGAAGGATCGGCACGGTAAGGGGGCCCCGAGATTGTCGTCGGAAAGCATTAAGAGGGTGACGTGCTTGATCCCGGTGGGGGTGTGGTGAGTGCCTGTGGTCACGGCCTGTGCGGTGCGGCGGGCTCGGGCCCAGACACCTCCCGCTGATGGGCGCATCCCTTCCAGTCGACCAGCCCCGAGCCCCAGGTGACACCCGCTCCTACGGCGGTCATGGCGACCCGGGCTCCCGGTACGAGACGGCCGTCCTGTTGGGCTCGGCTGAGTGCCAACGGAATCGACGAGGACGAGGTGTTGCCGACCTGGCCGACGGTCAGCACCACTCGGTCGGACGGCAACTCCAACTCACGCACCACGGCGCGGATGATCCGGGCGTTCGCCTGGTGTGGGACGAACAGATCTATGTCGGCGAGATCGAGACCGCGTGCCGTGCAGACGTCACGTGTTCCCTTGACCATCGACTCGATCGCGTTGACGTAGACCTCGGTCCCGTCCATCCGGATCACGCGGTCCGCCTGATCGACGTACAGGATGTCTCCGAGGGTGCCGTCCGAACCGAGCTGTATCACGGGAGCGCACTTCCTGCGGTGACAAGCCGAGGAGCCGGTCACCACAACGGCTCCTGCGGCATCGCCGAACAGCGGCGCCGTCGTGCGGTCCGTCATGTCCGCGATCCGTGAGACCGCCTCGGCGGCACAGACCAGCACACAGCCATGGCGGCCCGACTCCACCGCGGCGAAGGCATAATCCAAGGCATAGACGAAGCCGGCACACGCCGCGTTGAGATCGACCGCGCCGACGCGTTTGGTCCCCAGGCTCATCGCCAACTGAGAGGCCAGCGAAGGCGACGGTCGGTCGGCCGTGATCGTCGCGGCGACGATGAGATCGACGTCTAAACCACTCCTCCCGGCGTCGTCCAGCGCGGTCGTGCACGCCTCGGCGGCCAGGTCGGACAACTGCTCACCCTCCGACAACCAGCGCCGCTCAGTGATACCGGTCAGCTGGCGTATCCAGTCGGCCCGCATTCCTACTTCCTCGAAGTGGGTGTTGTCGACTGTTCGTTCGGGAAGAGCTGCCCCGACTCCGCTAATAACTGCTCGCATTGACCCCTCACATGATCTGGATGAACAGAACGATAGATACGGCTGATGCGATCGCTATATGTGTGCGAAAACCGGCCGCGGTGGTCTTTCGACCTCGGAGCGGCCGGTGTCACACTCAAGCCGAACGCTGGCTACACCAAGGGAGCGTAGAAAAAGGTCTCTCGACGAGAGAAGAGTCCGTCCGCTCCCACGGTGAAGAAGTCCGCGAAGTCGAGATACACCTGACTCCCGTCCTTTAACTGTCCGGAGAATGAACCGGTGACCGCGATTCGGGGCGACTGAGCCACCACGGAAACAACCTCGTGCCGGCCACGCTCGATGACCCGTTCCCCTCGGTAGAAGGACTCCAGCGATTTTTTCCCCTGCATCGGCTCATAGCCGGGACGCCGATAGATGGCATCTGCGGCAAAGAGGTCCAGGAGCCCTTGGAAATCACCAGCGTCCACCCTGGAGTAGTACTCGTGTACGAGGTTTGACAAATTGATCTCGGTCACCTTTTCACTCTTTTCAGTTCGACAGCGATAAGGGTTCGATAACTAGGCGAACGAGCTTTTATCACCCTTCGCCTGTTCCCGCAGCGGTGACCTCCAGAGAATCAGCAGACAGAGCGGGAAGAGGCAGGCGCACGCCAAAAGGGTCGGCTTGATGCCTACCCACGATGCGATACCGCCGGCGGACAGCGCCGCGAACGGCCGGACTCCCCACTGGAGCCAACTCGCCGATGCGTTGATTCGGCCGATCATTCCCTGGGGGCAGTGAATCATTCGATACGAGTGCTGGCCAATGTTGTATACCAGTAGCGACAACATTCCGGAGAACAGGCCGAAAGTGATGAATATCTGCCCTGTCGTGCCCGAGGGGCCGAGCGCTGCGATGAAATATCCAGGCGCCAGGAGAACCTGACCGAAGATAATCACCGACTCAAGCCCATATTTGTTGATCAAGGGCTTGGCCGCAAGGCTCCCCACGACGGAACCGATCGAGCTCAGACCCATTACCAAGCCGAGGCCGGTAACGGACCAGCCCAAGTCACGCACCGCGTAGAGCAGCCAGATGGAGGTGAATGCCGCGAAGAGGAAATTACCCAGAACATTAGACAGGGTGATAGGCCGAAGAACGGGGTCAGCGATAAGAAGCCGAAGGCCCGCCATGATGTCACGTAGAAAAGTGGGCTTAGCTTCGTCGAGGCGGCGTGGCTTCCTTGGCTCTCGGTGCCGTATAAAAAGCAAGCTCGCTGCGCTGACCAGGTAGGCGACGCCATCGAGGGCTATGGCTCCTGCCGCCCCCAAACCACCGATCAGGAATCCAGACAGACTGGGGCCTGCGACCATGGCTGCGGTGGATGCCATGCTCGTCTTCGCATTGGCATCTACCAGTTGGTCTTTTCGGAGGAGCGTTGCTGGAAAGCTCAGATATGCATTATGGAAGAAGACGGCGAGAGTGCCGCACAGGAGCGCCACGCCATAGAGATAGAATATCGAGAGCTTTTCGGCCGCTACCGCAAGGGGAACGGAACAGAGTACCGCCCCCCTTGCGATATCGGTCCATAGCATGATGCTCCGCTTGGGATACCGGTCGACCACGACACCAGCGGGAAGTGAGAACAACAGCCACGGCAGGGTGGTGAACGTGGTCAGCAGTGCGACCTCGAACGTGGAGGAGTCCATAGTATGCACTGCGATCAACGGAAGCGCGATGATGGTGACTTCCGCGCCGAACAGACTTAACGACTGGCCTCCCCAGAGCAACATGAAGTCACGGTTTTTCCAGAGAGAGGAGGCGCGAGTCGGAGGCACACTATTCACTTCCCAAAAATCTTTGCGGCAAGGGCGATCTAGTCAGTCTTGGCTGACTCGTTGAAAATCTCGGCGACGCTCTCGCGGTTGACGAAGTACGCGGGGCGGAAGATTGCGCGCTGGAGCGGAGTGAGTCGTGGCTCAAGCTTCTCGTAACCCGCGGGCAGCATGTTCATCCGGAAGTTGACGGCACCAGGTGCATAGCGCACGAAGATCGTACGGCGGTCGTTCGGGCTCACCCAGGGCAGCGTGCCATGGATCAGAGCCTCCGTGAACACCACGGCCGATCCGGCCTTGATGGGGATTTGTCGCAGATACTCGCCGCCTGCTTCCAGGTTCATCACGTCGTCCGGAAGCGGGTAGTTGGCTTTGTGACTGCCGGGCAGGCAGGCGAAACCGCCGTCGCCGGGCTCCACATCGGTCAGAGCATAGGCGATGGTGATCAGACCGTTCCGGATCGTGTCCCCTAATGTGCGGTAGTAGCACATGCTGGCCGGATCGCCGGCGCCCCCATGGAGGACGAATCCCTCGGTGCCAGGGGTCATCACCATGCCCTTCAGGCTGTCATACCGGAATCCGTCACCGATCAGCTCCAGCATGAGCGACACCGCTCGCGGATGTGACACCAGATCACTGAAGACCAGCGGCCAGGAATCCGGCCAGTCGAATGGGTCGTCGAACTCTGTGCGACGATTTTCCGCGCCGAATTTATCTGCCCCCATCGCCAGTGACCTATCGAGTTCCCTGAGGTGCTCTCCGCTAGCCTCGAAGGAGTCGTTCAGCCTTCCCAGCAACACGGGGTCCAGCACATCTTTTATGACGAGATAGCCGTTCACATCGAAGAGGTACTTCTGGCTCTCATCCCACACAGCTTAGCTTTCCTTTCCGAGTCACGTCTAGTTCACATACTGCCGTTCGGAAACTCTCGGCCACGACTCCAGAACTCTCCGGTTGAACCCCTAGGTGAGTCACGAACCGCACCCGGTGCCTGGAGATGGCCATGCCCAGAACGCCGTCCTCACTCATGCGACTGACCACGGCCTCCGCCGATATGGCGAGGGCGGATAGGTCGATGATGACAATATTGCTCTGCACTTCGTCGATGGCGATTCCATCGATATCAGCCTGCTGCACGAGATCGAAGATCCGCCGAGCCAGCGCATGGTCCTCGTCGAGACGGGAGACATTGTTCTCCAACGCATACAGAGCTGCGGCTGCAAGATGCCCGCTCTGATGCATGGCACCGCCATAGGATTTTCGATAATAGCGAGCCTCTTCGATTTCATCGCGAGATCCAGCTAGAATGCTCCCGAAAGGAGCGCCGAGACCCTTTGCGAAACACACCGATAAAGTGTCGCTAATGCCTCCGTACTCATGCGCCGGAGTGCCGGAGGCGATCATTGCATTGAATAGCCTAGCGCCGTCCAGATGAACTCTCATGTTTTTCTTCCGGGAAAATCTCCACACATCCTGGAGCGCAACGAGCGGCACCACTCGACCAGCGCGGTAATTGATAGTGTTCTCTAGGGCTATCATGGTCGTCTGCGAATAGCGCGGATCTCTGCTCTTCGCATCTACCGCGTCCGTGATGTTCTCGGCGGTGAGTACACCGTCCACCGTACGCACGGTATTGAGCGAGACACCCGCGAGATCGGCACTCGGCGCGCTCTCATAGGTATTGAAATGCGAAGCCTCGTCCAGTACCACTTCATCGCCGGGCCGAGTATGGACACGCAGGGCTAGCTGATTACTCATGGTGCCCGTGGGCGTGAAGAGGCTCGCTTCCTTGCCGAAAAGAAACGCGCAGTGTTCTTCCAGCTCGTTGGTAGCAGTGTCCTCCCTGAAATTGTCGTCTCCGACCGCTGCCCTTCCCATGGCTCGCAGCATGCCGGAGGAGGGAACGGTGAGCGTGTCACTTCTCAGATCGATCATGCACTCTCCGCTTCGCATGGCATGCGCTTCCGCGCGCCGTAGAAGTCCATGTCAGTTCCCTTCGAACTCAGCCCACTCACCCCGACTGCGAGCCACTAGCCCGCGCCGCATGTCCATGGTCTGCAAGCCTGCCAGGAATTCTTCGTGTTCTTCTTTCAAGTGTTCTGCAAGGGAGTTGGAGAAGCTCGCATCCAGCGCCCGTTTGGCCGCGCCCACAGCGTGCGGTGACAGGCCGGTGAGTTCCCTGGCCCGGGCCAGTGCGGCGTCCATGAGTCCGTCCCGGTCGACCACAGCCGTAACCAGGCCGAGTTCCAGGGCTCGCTGTGCTCTGATGACGGACTGCTCCAGCAGAATGTCCAGAGCACGGTGGTGACCGACGATGCGTGGCAGGTACCAACTCGCACCGCCGTCCGTCGAGGCCCCGATACGCCCGTAAGCCAGGTTCATCGCCACACGATTGCTGGCGATTCGGTAGTCGCAGGCCAGGGCCAGCGCGAGCCCGGCGCCGGCGACCTGGCCGTCGAGCACAGCGATCACTGGGCAGCGCAGCCTTCGTACACCCAGCACCAGGGCGGCGAGTGCGTCGAGCCTGCTCTCCCAGTCTGCGGCGGGTGTCCCGTCCAGGATCTGCTCCAGCTCCGCGACATCCGCGCCGAGGCAGAACGCCCGCCCGCGGCCGGCGATGACCACCGCCCGGACCGTGGGGGTGCGGCTGATGTCACCGATGGCCGAGTTCAGAGCGTGCAACATCGACGGGCTCAGTGCGTTGCCCTTTGCTGGATCGTTGAGTGTCAGGATGACGACCGCGCCGTCGACGACCCGTTCGACGAGCTCTGCCGAACGCTCTTTCATACCGTGTCCCTCCCCTCAGAACCGTGCCAGATTTCGTATCTCGGCTAAGAATTCATCTATCTGGTCATACAGAAAGAAGTGGCCACCCTCGAAGATCCGGACAGGCGACTGCCCTATGGTCAGGTCGGCCCAGTGGACGAGTTCTCCAGCCGCTACCCGGGGGTCTTCCGCCCCTCCAAGTGCGACGATCGGGACGTCGAGAGGGCCGATCTCACGCCATTCGTACGACTCGACGGCCGCGAAGTCGGCTCGCAGTACGGTGAGTACGAGGTCGAGCAATCCCGATTTCTCCAGCACTTCGACCGGTGTGCCACCCAGCGAGGCGATGTAGGACAGGAACTCCGCGTCCGGCCGGTTGGAGTAGCCCTCACCGTGGACGAGTCTGTGCGGAGCCGGCGAACCCGAGACGATCAACGCCCGAGGTGGCTGCCCTTCTGCCACGAGACAGCGTGTCACTTCGTAGGCGACCAGGGCACCCATGCTGTGCCCGAAGACCAGGCGATCCGTGGTTCCGGACCGTTGCAGCACAGCATGGGTGATACCTCGGGCGAGGTCCGGGATGGAGGTACAGAGCCGCTCCGCCCGGCGCGCGCCGTGCCCCGGCAGGGTGACCGGGACCACCGTGGCAGCGGTGCCCAGTCTCCGTTGCCACCCTCGATAGGCGGCAGGACCCGACCCGGCGTGTGGCAGACAGATGAGGTCAGGGCCCGAACAGCGAAGCGAGGACGTCTTCGCTAGCCACCGCTCAGCCGTCGTCACAGCACACCGGACCTTTTTGAGCGGACCGCCCGCGGGGCGAGGGAGAAGGGCAAGGAGAGTAAAAGGAGAGGTGATGAGCGATACGGTGGGTGGTGAAGCCGAGTGGCTTCACCACCCACCATCTCTCTGTCGATCCCACTCATGGGTTATGCACGATGGAGTGGTGCTGAGCTGTCGCTTTGAGGATCATTTCCGCGACCTCATCCACTGTCGCGTACGGATTGATCTCGGACGGTTTGATTTCTACCTGGAAGGACTTGCGAACCGCCACACTCAGATCGGCAATGCTCAGCGAGTCTAGACCGAGCTCCTCCAGACCTCGGTCGAGCTCAACGGGGCCCTCCAATGTATCCAGATGGAGCAGCCACTCGCGGAGGAATTCGACAATGGTGTTCTTGTTTGGGCTTTCCATGGTGGTCCGTTCCTTCGCCCGCCCGAGCGAATAGGGTTGATGTGGTCACACAGGGGCCGGTGCCGGCCACAGTCAGCTCGGCTGTTCTGCCATAGACCTGATCAGGCTGGCCGGCCGCAGGTCGGTCCAGTGCTCCTCGACGTAGTCCAGGCAGCTCCGCCGATCGGCCTCGCCGTGCACCACGTCCCAGCCGACCGGAACGTCGGCGAAGGACGGCCAGATCGAGTGCTGGTTCTCATGGTTGACCAGGACGAGAAAAGTACTGTGGGGGTCATCGAAAGGGTTCATGACGAGAAAACGCTCCGATTCTGTCAACTGGCTTCAGGGGGCGTGGCGGACAGGTCTTCGAGAGCCTGCGCCAGAGTTTCCACCGTGGGGGACTGGAAGATGATCGCTACCGACAGTTCGACATCCAGTCGACTGCTCAGCCTGTTGACGACCTTCGAAGCGAGCAGGGAATGCCCGCCGAGCACGAAGAAGTTGTCCGTTGGCTCGACCTCGGGGACACCCAGGACCTCGCACCACAGCTCACCGACCAGAGCCAGCATTCCGGTGCCGGCGACCTGAACGGCGATCGCACCGAAATCCGGTTCGGGAAGTGCGGCCCGATCGAGCTTCCCATTGGGGTTCATCGGCAGGGCGTCCAGGCTGATGACGACTGCCGGGACCATGTAGGACGGAAGCGTCCGGGCGGTGAACTCACGCAGCGCGGCCGTCGACGGCCGAGTGTCTCCGGTCGGCACGACGTAGGACACCAGCCGGTCCATCTCCTCGGCGTCGGAATGGATCACCACGGCGGCCTGTGCCACGTCGGGGTGGGCGGCGACCGTGGCCTCGACCTCACCCAGTTCGACGCGGAAGCCCCGGATCTTCACCTGGTGATCAGAACGGCCAGCGAACTCCAGACTGCCATCGGCCCGCCAGCGTGCCAGGTCGCCGGTCCGGTACATCCGCTCGCCGGGCGTGCCGTAGGGATGGGCCACGAAACGCTCGCTGGTCAGCCCGGGGCGGCCGATGTACCCCCGCCCCAGGCCATCGCCGGACAGGTACACATCGCCTGCGACGCCGACCGGCACGGGTTGGAAGGTCGCGTCGAGGACGAGGACCCAGGTATTGACCCTCGGTTTCCCGATCGGAGGGGCCGATTCTCCTTCGAGCGGGCCGGCCCATGTCGCGATGACGGTGCATTCGGCAGGACCGTAGATGTTGAGCATCCGTCGGCCGGGTGCCCAGTCCCGTACCAGCGAGACGGGGACCGTCTCGCCAGCGGCGGTGAGGGTCAGCTCGGTCGGCAGCCCGTTCTCCGGGAGAACGGCGAGTGCCGACGGAGGAATCGTCAGGTGGGTGACACCGTGTTCTTGGATGGTTGTGCAGAGCGGGTCGCCGAGCAACAGCTTCTCGGTCGGTTCGACGACCAGGCACGCCCCGGAGAGGAGTGACATGCACAGCTCCAGCAGGTACGCGTCGAAGCTGGGTGATCCGAACTGCAGGACTCGGCTGTCGGTCCGCAGGTGGAAGATCTCCGGCAGGCTGGTCAGGAAGCTGCTGATGCCAGCATGGGTGAGTGCGGTTCCCTTCGGCCGTCCGGTCGAGCCGGACGTGAAGATTGCACATGCCGTTGACTGCAGATGAAGTGTCGCCGTGCGTTCGTGATCCGCGATATTCATGTCCGGCGTGCTGGTGAGCTCCTCGGCGATCTCCGGCGAGTCCAGCTCGACGACCGATATTTCCCCATCCTCCCGCCGGTACCACCCGCGCTGCGCCACCACGGCCCGTGGGTGGGCGTCGGCGAACATGGCGTCGATCCGTTGTGCCGGGTAGTCGATGTCCACGGGAATGTAGGCGGCACCGGACTTCACCACCGCCAGTGTGGCGATCACGAGGTCGATCGAGCGGGGCAGTGCGATCGCCACGAGGTCCTCCGGACCGATTCCGCGACGGATCAGCGCCCGCGCGAGCCGGTTGACCCTGCAGTTCAGCTCGGCGTAGGTGAGGCTGCCGCTTGTACCCACGAGCGCGGGCGCGTCCGGGCGGCTGTGGACCTGCGCTTCGAAGATCTGGGGGATGGTACGGCGCGTTACGTCGACCTCGTTCTTACCCCAGGTGCTGAGAACGGTCGAGCGCTCGTCGGCAGCGACGATGTCGAACTGACTGAGACGCCGGTCCGGATCGTCGACGGCGGCTTGGAGTACCGCGACGAAGCGCTGTACCAGATGCAGGACGGTCGAACGGTCGTAGATGTCCGTCGAGTACTCGACGAAGCCCTCAATGCCGGCCGGCTGCTCCGTGTCGCTTTCCCGGAGGCTGAACACGAGGTCGAACTTGGCGAAGCCGATGGGGATCTCCTCACCGTCCGCCTCGATGCCACCGAGATTGAGTCCCAGGTCGGACCGGGGGGTGTTGCGCAGTAGCAACAGCGTCTGGAAGAGGGGGTGGCGGGCGAGGGAGCGCGACGGGTTGATCGTCTCGACAATGCGGTCGAAGGGCACGTCCTGGTGGGCGAACGCCTCCAGGTCCGTGGCTCGGACGCGGCCGAGGAGTTCGGTGAAGGAGGGATCGGACGACGCGTCGACGCGCAGGACGAGCGTATTGATGAAGAAGCCGACGAGGTCGTCCCAGTCGTCGTTGGTGCGGCCCGCGACTCCGGTCCCCAGAGGGATGTCGTTGCCCGCGCCGAGTCGGGTGAAGAGGGTCACCAGGGCCGCGTGGAGGACCATGTACAGCGTGGCGCCGTTCCGAGAGGCCAGCGTGCGTAGCTGCGCGTGCAGCGGCGCCGTGATGGCTACCGGGATGGTGTCGCCCTCGTACGAGGCGAGAGCCCTGCGGGGGCGGTCGGTGGGGAGCCGGAGCTCCTCCGGAAGGCTGGCCAACTGATCGGCCCAGTAAGCCGTCTGCCGCGCCATCTCGGCGGCGAACTCGCCGTGCCCTTCGAGGCTGAGGGTCTGCCACACCGCGTAGTCCGCGTACTGGAGAGGAAGCGGGGACCAAGCCGGAGGGTTCCCTGCCTTTCGGGCGGCGTAGGCGAGTTCGAGATCGCGGCCGAACGGAGCGAAGGACCATCCGTCACCGGCGATGTGGTGAATGATCACGAGGAGCACATGGTGCTGATCGGTCACCCGGAACAGGTGCGAGCGTAGGGGAATGTCCTTGACGATGTCGAAGGGACGGCGTGACAGCTCCTTGAGGGTCTCCTCGAGAGCGTCGTCTGCGATGTCCGTCACCGGCAGGCCGTGCCACACGTCCGGGCGTTCGAGAATGACCTGGCGCGCGCCCGTCGCGGTCTCGGGGAAGATGGTGCGCAGCACTTCGTGCCGGTCCAACACATCGGCGATGGCCTCGCCCAGGGCGGCTGTGTCCAGGGCGCCCCGTATGTCGACCACGAGGGGGATGTTGTAGACGGAGGGCGGCACATCGGACTGGTTGAGGAACCAGAGTCGGCGTTGGGGAAGCGACAATGGGATGGCCTCGGGGCGTTCCAGCGTGCGTGGGCGGGGAGTGTTCCCTGTCGAGTTCTCCACCAGCGCGGCCAACTGTTCGGCAGTGGGTTGCTCGAAGACGTCCTTGACGGAGAGGGCAGTGTGGTAAGCCGCGCGGATCCTTGTCATCAGCTTGATGGCGAGGAGCGAGTTGCCACCCCGCTCGAAGAAGTCGTCGGTGGCTGCCAGGTCCGAAGTCCCCAGGAGTTCGGACATGAAGGTGGCGATGGCCCGCTCGTGGGCAGTGACGGGTGGCCGGCCGGAGCCGAGGGGTGTTTGCCGGGTCGCCGGCAGGGCGGCCCGGTCCACTTTTCCGTTCGGCGTCTTCGGTAGAGCGCTCAGCACGCTGAACGAGGCCGGAACCATGAAGGAGGGGAGGAGGCGGGCGACGTAGGACCGGAGGTCGCTGAGGTCGATGTCGCCGTTGGGAGCCGGTACCACGTATGCGGCCAGCAGTCGCTCACCGGTGGGGGAGTCGCTCAGGAGTACGTAGGACTCCGCTACCGCTGGGTGTCCCGCGATGGCGGCCTGTACCTCCCCCATCTCCACACGGTAGCCCCGGAGCTTGACCTGGTGATCCGATCGGCCGACGAACTCCACATAGCCGGCGGGCGTCCACTTCACCAGGTCGCCGGTGCGGTACATCCGTGCCCCGGACTCTCCGAACGGGTTGGCGACGAAACGCTCCGAGGTGAGTTCGGGCCGCCCCAGATAGCCACGTGCCTGGCAGCCGCCACCTATGTACAGCTCGCCCACGACCCCGACGGGAACGGGTCGCAATCCGAAGTCCAGGACGTACAGCTGGGCGTCGCCGAACGGTCTGCCGATCGGTACGGGGCCGGACGGAATCTCCTGCTGTGCCGGCATACGGTAGTCCACACAGCCGCAGGTGCACTCGGACGGCCCGTAGTGGTTGATGATCGTGACGTCCTCGTGGCTCTTGCGCCAGGTGTTGAGGACCTCGCCGACGATCGGTTCTCCCGCGACGATGAATTCGTCGTCTGGCGAGCACAGGTCGGGGAGTGTGTCGAGCAGCGCCAGGTGTGTCGGGGTTGCCTTGAGGAAGGCGTATCCGTCCCGTTGCCGGTCGCTCTCCGCGAACTCCTCCACACTGGACACAATGAGGTGCCCGCCGGCGGCCAGCGCGCCGAAGAGCGCGGTCAGTGTGATGTCGAAGGAGATGGAGGAGTAGAGCAACACTCCACCGGAGAGGCTCGGATAGGCGCCGACGGCCCGAGACACGTAGTTCAGTGTGGAGCTGTGCTGGACCGCCACGCCTTTGGGGCGTCCGGTGGAACCCGAGGTGTATATGACGTAGGCGAGATTGCTCGCGGAGAGCGGGCCCGACCGGTCCGCGGTCCCGAGGTCGCGGTCGTCCATGGCCCGCGCCTGTCGGACGGTCTCGGGCGAGTCGACGGTCAGGAGCCGGGCGCCGGTGTCGGCGGGGAGCCCCCACTGCCCGGCCTCGGAGGTCACGATGCAGGTGACGCCCGAGTCGTCCACGATGTGCGCGATACGGGCGGGCGGGTAGTCGAGATCGATGGGCAGATAGGCGGCACCCGCCTTGAGGATCGCAAGGATGGCCACGATCATGTCGACGGAACGGGGCACCGCGATGCCCACCACGTCGTCGACCCGCACCCCGGAGGCGACCAGAACGCGCGCGTATCGGTTCGCTTCGGTGTTGAGCTGCTCGTACGTCAGCTCGGTGGCACCGGCGAGGACGGCGGGAGCATGTGGGGTGCGCGCCACCTGTTCCTCGATCAGGTCGAGCACCGTCTCCGGGCGAGCTGAGAGGAAGGACGAGTTCCATTCGGATTCCAGTACTTGCGCGCGTTCCGCGGCGTCGGTGACCTGGATCTGCGACAGGGCGATATCGCCGGACTCCGCCTCGGCCAGTTGGGTCAGGACCTGGAGGAATCGTCGGTGGTGAGCGGCGACCTCGGCGGCACCGTACCGCGCGGGGTTGGCCTCGAACTCGACCCGTAGGCCGGACCCGCCCGCATTGCTGTAGACGTAGACGCCGAGGTCGTTGACGGCACCTAAGGAAAGGGTCCGCAACATCGCGTGGTGATTGCCGATCGGCAGCGCGTAGTCGAACGGAATGATGTTGAGGTGCCAGCCGAACTGGCCGTCGGTGCCGCGCACCCCCAGGTCCCGCAAGATGTCCTCGCCCCGATAGCGCTGTGCGCCCAGCGCGTTCAGCATCTTCTCCGCGCTGGAGCGGGCCAGTTCGGCGAGGGTCGTCCAGGAGGACAGCTCCAGCCTCAGCGGAACGACGTTGGACGTGTGGATGGGCGTGGACCGCATCTCGCGCCCGGTCCGTCCGGTGACGGTCAGGCCCATGGAGACATCGGAGGTGGCCATGGTCTTGGACAGGTACAGGCCGAGCGCCGTGGCTATCAGTGCTGGCCAGCGCACCCCTTCGGCGGTGGCCAGCTCTGACAGTCGGTCGAAGGTCGAAGCGGAGATCTCACCGGAGACGCGAAGCGCTTGGCCGTCCGCCCTGGCGTTGCTCAGCGAAGGGGTGACGATGTCCGGCTGGTTCGAGCATTCATCCAGCCAGTATTTGCGGTCGTGGCGATAATCGGCCGAATTTCGGTACTCTATATCCTCGGTAATGAAATCTGAAAGTGAGCCGAATGTAGTGGGTTTCGGTTCGCTGCCTGATGCTATGGCTGAATATATTTCGGTGACGCGCTGGCCGAGCAGGAAGACGCCATACCCGTCCATGATCAAATGGTGAACTCGCAGGTACCAGAAATACCGCTCGCCAGTCAGGCCAAGGAGAGCCTGCCGGAAGAGTGGTCCGATCTCCAGATCCACCGGACTCGACAGGTCCTTCTTCATCCACTGCTGGGCATCGCCCTCTGAGTCTGGAGAGTCGTGTAAGTCAACGAAACCGAGGGGATGCGTCTGTCCGGACTCGAAGACCTGGCGCGGGCCGCCCTCATCGCTTTCCATGAAGCGGATATGAAGCGCGTCTGCCTCTGCTATCGCCGATTCGACTGCCTGCTGGAACAGCGGTATGTCAAGGCTTCCGGCGATCTCGAAATAGCACCCAACATTCAGCGTTGAGGTGTCCTCGGTGAGCTTATGTGCGAGCCAGATCTCACGTTGCGCGACCGTCAGCGGAAGGATCATGGCAGGGAGCCTAACCCAGTGACATGGATCAAGGGAAGATCGCACCCGACTCGAGCAACACCCCCTGGGCCTGCGGACATGACGAAACGACTCCTCCAGCTCAGTGCCTTGGGTGTATTGCCCGATTTCTACGGTTCATTGGGGCCCGCCTCGAAAATGCGCCTTATTCTGACGCATTTTCGATGCGCTCTACGCATTCGCGAAGAGCGGCATGCGGGAAGGCTCAGGAATCAGGAACTACATCCGGTCAAGAAGCCGAACCCATGTCGGAAAATACTCGGTCGAATCGGGCGATGACATCTTCAATGGTGTGCTCACCCATCGCGGCACTGGTAAACATTCGACCCGTCACCGGAACGACGAGCCCCTCTGCGGCCAACGCCGCGGCGAGGCAGGGAAGCAGAACTCGCCGCCGTGCCATCTGGGTGGTGAAGTCAGGATCATTGAGCTTCAGATGAAAGGCCCCCGTCGTGTGGAGGTGCACGATCGAACCGAAGTTGTACGTCACAAACGGGAGCCCGTGTTTCTTAATGAGACCGGCCAAACCGGACCGCAAGCGATCTCCCATGCGGGCTGCGGCGGCGGGAGCACCCGTGCGCTCCATCTCGCGGAGTGTGTGGTAACCCGCCACCGCGCTGAGTGGCCCTGCCGACAAGGTGCCGGCGACAAATGCCTGGGCCTTGTTTGGGCCCGCGCCGGGGCCGAGGGCCGCCATCACCTCCTTGCTGCCGCCGACCCCTCCGGCTCCCGGATATCCCCCGGAAACACACTTCCCGAAGACCGTGAGATCGGGCCGGACACCGAGTTGCTTCTGAACCCCGCCCAGCCCCAGCCGGAAGGCGGTGACCACCTCGTCGAAGATGAGCAGGGTGCCGAACTCCGTGCACAGATCACGAACGTGCTGGTTGAAGTCCCGTTCCACGGCGTAGGTTCCGCTCTGCGGCCCGAGCGGCTCCACGAGGACCGCTGCCGTGCCACCGTTGCTGGCGTTCGCCATCAGCAAGGCCCGGAGCGCGGCCAAGTCGTCGGGGGGTGTCTCGTGTGTGCTCGCGTGTACCGCTTGCGGAATACCCGCGGCTCCCTGCCGTCCACTACCGGGCAGGCGCAGGCCGTAGGTCAACTGGTCCGACCATCCGTGATAGGCCGAGCCAACCTTGATGATGTGCGCGGCTCCGGTGAACGCACGCGCGGCGCGAACGGCAGCCATGGCAGCCTCCGTGCCGCTACCGACCATCCGAAAGCGCTCCACCCCCGGCACCGCGTCACAGATGAAGCGGGCGAGCTCGATCTCGTGGGGGTGCGCCAGACTGATGGCGGGAGCGCAGTCGGCGAGGAGTTCCATCACCCTCTCCCGCACCACCGGGTCGTTGGCACCCAACACCGAGGCGCCACCGGCCTGGACGAAGTCGATGTACGTGTTCCCATCGACATCGCGGAGTTCACAACCGACGGCCCGGTCGAACTGGAGGGGGTACGGAACCGAGGCCGCCAGCGAGTGCTGCACGCCTCCCGGTATGACAGAGCGGGCTTGCTCGGCCAGTGCTCGGGAGCGCTGGCAGTGGGTGTCGAACCACGACGTGTACTTCGCCACCGCCGCGGGCGACAGCTCGCGCACGGGAGCGTCGAGGAGATCACGCAGTTGGCTGCGGATTACCCTCACGTCGGGCCACTCGAAAACCGTCTCGCTGCCCTCGATCATCATGCTTCCCTTTCCAACTCATCCGGTGCTGCTGCTGTTCTCTGCTCTTCCCGCGACGTCTGCTCGATCCGTCGGAGCCAGGCTCTGAGGGCTGCTTCCCCCGGCCCTTCGACGCGATGAAGCGCAAAGCCTTCCTCTGCTGCGATGTCATTGCGGTCCCGGCCGCCCGCAGCCGCGCTGGCCCGCTTCGCACCCAGCGTCGCGGCCGCGATCTCACCATCGAGACTGGGGTGGCTCATGACGTACTGCTGCCAGGCATCGAAGGGGAGCGTGCGCAGCTCATGGCCGAGCTCTCGCGCAAGATCCAGACACTCGGCCAGCGAGACGCGCTGATGGGGGACGAACGCGATCAGTTGCCCGGGGCCTTCAGCACCATGGACCGCACGGACGAAGTCCTCGGCCGCACGGTCTACCGGAATCCAGTCCTCGGTCACTTCGATGTTCGGAGCCGCGCCGATCCGCAGGACCGCCTCGATCGCATGGTGCATGATGTCCTGCGGGTTGTAGCAACCGCTGGCCACCGCACCCGACAGCCGAGGCAGTCGGGAGATGGTGGTGTACATCCCCTTGGCGGACTCCGCCCGCACCAGTTCTTCGGCGAGCAGCTTGCTCTCCGCGTATCCGCCCAATGTCCCATCATGGGCGACGGACATGGTGGACACCAGGTGGAACACTGCTCGCTCACTCAATCGGGCCAGGGCCAGCAGTTCCCGGGTGCCGACCACATTGCTTGAGTGCAGTTGCTCGGTGGTGAGATACGAATTCACTTCGGCGGCCACGTGGTAGATGCTGCCGACAACGGTCCCCAGACGTTCGAACGCCGCCGGCTCAAGTCCGAGGTGGGGCAGACCGAGATCGCCGGCCACGGGCACCACACGGTAGTCCAGGATTTTCTCCGGGAGCTCCAGTCTGCGCAGGTTGCTCAGCAGGCGCTCGCGGGCGTGCGCCGTACTGTCCGCACGCACCAGACAGTAGATCTGCCCCGGATGTTCCTCGACCAGGCGTTCGAGCACGTATGCGCCGAAGAATCCGGTCGCGCCCGTGAGTAGAACGCTACCGCTGTGCAGCGGGAACTCCTCGGTGGCCATCCTCGGGGTGGGTTCGGTCGACGAATGCTGCTCGGTCCGTCCGCTCTCCCGCGAGAGCTCCCTGGCCTGAGCGGATGTGCCGTTCGGATCAAGCTGGACTGCCAGTTCATGAGGGCTGGAGAACTTGAAGACCAGCCGGAGCGGAAGGTCGGGGCGGACCCACTCGCGCAGGAGCCGCACCAACCGGACGGCTGTGAGGGAGGTGCCGCCCCGGTCAAAGAAGTTGTCCTCCGCCCCAAACTCTCTTAGGCCGAGAGTCTCCGCGCATGCCTGCCGGATTCGATCGACCAATCCGGGCGCCAGTTGCGGCGGCCCCTGCCGGGAGAAGGTCTCCGGTTGAGGCAGTGCCGCCCGATCGAGCTTGCCGTTGACGGTCACCGGAATGTCATCCAGGTGAATGACCTGACTGGGGACCAGATAGTCCGGCAGATCGCGGGCTACGGCGGCACGGGCCGCTGCGGCTGCCGGTCCGCTGCCAGTCACATAGGCCAGCAGTCTGGATTCCCCTTGCGCCGAGTCCGCCACGACCACAACGGCCTCGGTGATGTCCGGCAGCCGGAGCAGGGCCGCCTGAATCTCAGCCGGTTCGATGCGATGCCCGCGGATCTTGATCTGGTCATCGACCCGGCCCAAGTACTCCATCTGCCCATCGGATCGCCGCCGCACCCGGTCACCGGTGCGGTACATACGGCTTCCTGGGGCGCCGAGCGGATCGGCAACGAATCGGGCCGAGGACAGTCCCGGCCTGTTGAGATAGGCGCGGGCGAGGCACTCGCCCGCGATGTACAGCTCACCGGGAAAGCCGTCGGGGAGGAGCGTCAGATCGTCATCCAGTACATAGGTCGAGACATTGGACATGGGTCGACCTATGGGTACCGGCCCGTCGGGCAGCGGTGCTCCCGCCCGGAGACGGAAGTCCATGCAGCCGATCGTGGCTTCCGTCGGCCCGAAGTGATTGATGACATCAACCGTTGGATGCCGTTCGCGCCAACGGTCGAGAGGCCGGGCCATCAGCGCCTCCCCACCGAAGAGCAGTTCATGGCGCGGTGCTTGTTCGGCAGGGAGTAGTTCTAGGAGGCCGAGATGGCTCGGGGTCACTTTCAGGAAGCTCGGGGCGGGTCGGTGCGCGGCGGCCAGTTCGTCGCCGTCCAGAAAGGCGACGGTGACGGTACCGCCGCAGGACAGAGTGCCGTAGAGAGACGTTCCGGTGAAGTCGAAGGCGAACGACGAGTGCAGTACGGTGTCGCCGGTGAGGCCGGCGTACTCCTTTCCGATGTGCAGGACGTAGTTGACCAGCGACCTATGGGATACGACGACACCTTTGGGACGTCCGGTGGATCCCGAGGTGTAGATCACATAGGCGGCGCACTCCTGATGAAGTGCTGATGTCCGATGCTCGTTCGTAAGGGGCTCAGACTCCCTTGCAGCGTCGGAGCGCGCATCCAGTTCCCATTCGTCCAGAACGACGGCCGAAGAGGCATGACCTGCCAGGGTTCCAATGCTCTCCGACGTGGTGATGATCATACTCGGAAGGGCATCTTCCAGTATTGTGTTTACCCGTGCAGCCGGATATCTGGGGTCCATCGGTATATAAGCGGCTCCGGACTTCAGAACCGCCAGCATAGCGACGATCATGTCCGGGGAGTGCGGCAGCAGAAGGGCGACGAGTTTCTCGGGTCCGATTCCCCGTGCGATGAGCTGGCGAGCCAGTCGATTGGCCCGTCCGTGCATTTCCGCGTAGGTGATCGGCTCATTGGCGGAAGCTGCCACTGCGTATAGGTCTGGCGTGCTTGCGGCCTGCAGCTCCAGTAGATCGACCAGGGTTCGGCGGTCAAGTGTCTCAACCGGCCCCTTGGAAGTGTCACGTACATATTCGATCTCATCTGCCGCCATGAGGCTCAGAGTCCGCAGCCGTATGGCGGGAGAATGTGCTATCTGAGCAGAGATATTGATGAATCCCTGGCCGATGCGCTCTACTGTCGCGGCGTCGAAGAGCTCTTTCGCATAGTTTACGGTGCACCGTACACCGGCCGGCCTGCCTTCTTCGTCCCGTAGTTCCCGTAGATAGAAGGTCAGGTCGAACCGCGCGCTCTCTGTTGCTGAGGGGAGTTGTTCGATGTCAGCACCAGGCACGCTCAGGTTCAAGTCCAAGGAATTCTGGAAGGCCAGCATGACTTTGAGCGGGTTCGCCAGGTCATCGCGTTCTGGGAACGCCTCACGGACAACATGTTCAAAGGGCACGTCGCTGTGCGGGATGCTGGCAAGCAGGTTCTTCTTAACCCGGCCGACGACCTCGGTGAAAGTGGGGTTCCCTGACATATCGGCACGCACGGTCAAGGTGTTCGTCAGAAGTCCAACGATGCTCTCGAACTCCTCCTTGGCGCGTCCACTCATCACAGTCGCCATGGCAAATTCCGAGCCGCACCCCAGCCTGTAGAGCAGCGCTGACGTAACAGATGTCATCATAATGAAAGGTGTGACAGACAGGGATTTTGCGACATCGGCAAGGCGCTGGTGGACGTCTGGTGGAACGTCGAAGGATATTCGGTGACCTGTGCGGACGGTAGTTCCGTGCGGCGAGCGATCATAAGGAAGAGCCATGTTCACGGACAGCCCTTGGAGTTCCGTACGCCAGAATTCCAGCCCGCGCGAAATCCTGCTCGCAGGATCTTTTATGCTGCCTAGGTGGGCGATCTGCCAGGAGGCGAAATCGCTCTGCTGCCAGGTCGACTTCCACTCTGGTGGTTTTCCCTTGATCCGCCATGAAGCGTAGGCATCGGCCAGTTCACGGAGCAGCAGCCCGAGGGACCACTCATCCACGGCAATGTGGTGGACGGCGAGGAACAGAACATGGTCCTCGGGACCAATGTTGAGTATGCGCGCTCGGAGCGGGGGTTCACGGCGAAGGTTAAATCCCTGTTGGGAGAGGGTGACCAGATGGGATTCGAGTCGCTCTTCCGTCATCTGCGCGATGGTTAAATCGACGGGTGGCTGATCGAGTATCGTTTGGGCGGGCAATCCATCGATATCGGTATAAATGGTCCGCAGGGAGTCATGGCGCCTGGTGACGTCCGCGAGAGCGGAGGCGAAATCACTCGACACAAAGGGTCCTTTGATGCGGAAAGCCGAGGAGACTACATATGTGGCGTCCTCCTCGTGTAGCTCGTTGAGGAACCACATTCTTTGCTGTGCGGCGGACAGAGGTAACAATTGATGACCCCTTCGATAAGCAATAGCGAGATCCAGACGTGTAGTGACCCTGCGGCCTCATGCGCCGCTCTTCCGATGTGTCGTGCCTGCCCCCCATACACAACTCGAATGAATCAGGACAATCGATGGCTTGAAAACTATGGATGGATCGGTTCCGCGTCTCACCCTACCCATAGGAATGCGGCCCAACACTGAGTCGCTCGACCAAGGATTCGCCGGGACTGAGGCTCGCGGAGCCCGCAAGCCACCTTCTTTACGCTCATTGTCCCTTTCTTTCCTTCTTGCCCCTATGTGGCCTCGTGCATAATACACTTTGGTCGTCTACGCTGACGGTATGGTGATCCAAGTCGATTCCCCCACCCTCGCTTCTCGCGTTGCGGATGTCGCCTCGTCCCCCGTGCGCGATATTCTCGCGTTAACGGAGAAGCCTGACATCATTTCTTTCGCGGGAGGTCTGCCGGCCCCGGAGCTCTTCGATGCAGTCGGAATAGAGAAGGCTTATTGCTGCGTTCTCTCTGAATCGGCAAGGCGAGTTCTTCAGTATTCGACCACTGAAGGAGATCCGCAGTTGAGGGAAGCAGTCGCGGAACGTCTCGGACGCCGAGGCTTCCCGACCCGGCCGAGTGATCTGTTGATCACCACGGGATCACAGCAAGCGCTGTCACTGGTTGCGAATTCGGTGCTGGATCCCGGCGATACAGTGCTCGTCGAGGACCCGACGTACTTAGCGGCCCTGCAATGCTTCCGATCTGTAGGAGCTCGAGTGCTCCCCGTTCCCTGTGACGCGGAGGGAGTCGACCCCGATGCGCTGGATGAACTCATCACCCGCACACGGTCGAAATTGCTGTACTTGATTCCCAATTTCCAGAACCCGACCGGTCGCACCCTGTCTTTGGGTCGCCGCGAAGCCATTGCACAGGTGATTGCCCGCAGCAGTGCCTGGCTCGTCGAAGACGACCCGTACGGGGAGTTGCGCTTCGAGGGCAGTCACATTCCCTGGATCTCTTCCCTCGCACCCGTCGCGGATCGGGCCGTCCTGCTCGGCAGCTTCTCCAAGATCATGGCCCCGGGGCTGCGGTTGGGCTGGCTCCGGGCCCCCGAGCCCGTGCGGCGTGCCTGTGTCGTCGCCAAGCAGGCCGCAGACCTGCACACGTCGACCCTTGATCAGGCGGCGGCCGCTCGCTACCTCAAGGACGCGGACCTCGATGCCCACCTCGACCGTACGCGCGGTGCCTACCGTCGTCGCCGCGACGCCCTGCTCGATGGACTCCCTCAGGTGCTGCCTACGGGCAGCACCTGGAGCAATCCCCTCGGTGGCATGTTCATCTGGGTCCGGCTGCCCGACGGATACGACGCGACCACGGCTCTGCGCAATGCCGTTGCGAACCGTGTGGCCTTCGTTCCCGGCGCGCCGTTCTTCGCGGGGACGCCGGACCAGGCCACCCTCCGACTGTCATTCACGCTCCATGCCGTGGAGGAGATCACGACGGGGCTCGGCCGGCTGGGTGCCGCCTTCACTCGTTGACGATCACGTTTGAGGACACTCATGCCGTGCAGCGAAGTGCCGCCCCTGGGCTCGTGCGATTCCCAGGGCTGTACGCAGATCAAGTCGGGAGGCGATCTTGACCGGTAATCGTATCTTCACCAGTTCTGCCGCAATGTCACACGAGCAGCCCCAGGGGACACTCATCGGGACAGAGATAGCCGTGGTCGGCATGTCCTGCAGATTCCCCATGGCTGATGACACCCAGTCCTTCTGGAATCTGCTGGAATCCAAGACGGTCGCGTTCGGTCAGGTCCCCGAACATCGCTGGGACGCCCGTTTCCTGGGTTCACTGACCAGGGCCGAGAGGTCCGCAGTCGAGCGGGGCGCCTTCCTCTCGGATGTATCCGGCTTCGATGCGGCATTCTTCGGTATATCACCGGCCGAAGCAGCCATGATGGACCCCCAGCAGCGGATGCTACTGGAACTCTGCTGGGAAGCCCTTGAGGACGCGGGTATCCCCGATCGGGTGGTGGCCGGCACGCGCACCGGTGTCTTCGTCGGAGTGGGAAACGACGACTACACGACTCTCGTTCGTGAGAGCGGGCCGGGTGGCATCACACCGCACACGTTCACCGGGTCACAGCGAAGCGCCATCGCTAACCGGGTGTCGTACTTCCTCGGCATGCGGGGGCCCAGCCTGGTCGTGGACGCTGGTCAGGCGTCCTCTCTGGTAGCGGTGCACCTGGCGGCGGAGAGCCTGTTGTCAGGGAGATCCGACCTCGCGCTCGCCGGCGGCATCACCGTACGGCTGACGCCGCACCACTCCCTGGCCGCCTATCGATTCGGGGCTCTCTCCCCCGATGGTCACAGCCATGTGTTTGACGCACGTGCCAATGGTTTCGCCCAAGGAGAGGGCGGCGGCACCATCGTCCTCAAGCGGCTTCGGGACGCGCTGGCCGACGGAGACGACATCTACTGCGTGATCCGTGGCAGCGCGGTCAACAACGACGGTGGCGGCAGCCAGTTCGGCACTCCGACGACCGAGGCCCAAGCTGCGGTGATCCGAGCTGCGCAGGAGCGCGCCGGGATCAGCCCCGCGAGCATCGGTTACGTCGAGCTCCATGGCACTGGCACACGGGTCGGGGACCCTGTGGAGGCGCTGGCACTCGGCTCGGTAATCGGTGCCGCACGACGGGAGAGCGGACCCCTGCCGGTGGGGTCGGTGAAGTCCAGCATCGGCCATCTGGAGGCCGCAGCCGGGATCGCCGGTTTCATCAAGACCGCTCTGTGCGTTCGACGCGGCATGCTGGTGCCGACCGCCGGATTCCGTCAGCCGAATCCGGAGATCGACTTCACCGTTCTCAACCTGGCAGTACAGACCTCGGCCGAACACATCCCGCTCTCCACCGTTGAGGGGATGGGGTTCGGTGTCAGTTCGTTCGGGCTCGGCGGTACCAACTGCCATGTGGTGCTGACAGCCGCCCCGGTCCGCGAGGCCCGGCCGGCGCAGCACATGGACGACCAGCCCGACACGTCCGTGCCGCTGGTCCTCTCTGCGGCGCATCCGGCTGCGCTGAGGGAACAGGCAGCCCTGCTCTCCACCGCCCTGCGCGGAGATGGACCGTCCGCATCGGGCCGCAATGCCCGAGCGGAGGGGCCGGCCAGCGCTGTGGATGTTAGCTCAGCCCTGCTCTCGCGTCGATCAGCGTTGCCATACCGTGCCGTGGTCTTCGGTGCGACCCGTTCCGATGTGTCGGGGGCGCTGGAGGGGCTGGACGCGCTGGCGGCAGGTGATCCGTCGTCGATGGTGGTGACTGGGCAGGCGAGCGTTTCTCCGACCAGTCCGGTCTTCGTCTTCCCGGGGCAGGGGGCTCAGTGGCCGGGGATGGGCGCACAACTGCTGGACACCTCACCCGTCTTCCACCAAGCGGTCCAAGACTGTGCCGATGCCCTCGCCCCCCACATCGATTGGAACCTCGAACACGCCCTACGCGACACCAACCCCGAATCCCTCCAACGCGTCGACATCGTCCAACCCGCCCTCTGGGCCATGATGATCGCCCTCACCCGCTGCTGGGAACACCTCGGCATCACGCCCACCGCCGTCATCGGCCACTCCCAAGGCGAAATCGCCGCCGCCCACATAGCCGGAATCCTCACCCTCGAAGACTCCGCCCGCATCATCGCCCTCCGCTCCCAACTCATCCACCACCACCTCGTCGGCCACGGAACGATGGCCATCGTCAACCTCCCCGCCCAGATCCTCACCACACAACACCTCTCCCGCCACCCCGACATCCACATTGCCGCCCACAACAGCCCCCAACACACCGTCCTCGCCGGAGACCACCACCAACTCCAGACGCTCGTCACTCACCTCCACACCCGCGGCATAAAGACCCGCCATATCCCCGTCGACTACCCCTCACACACCCATCACACTGAAGCCCTCCACTACGACCTCATCGACGCGCTCGCTCCCATCACCCCCCATCCCGGCCACATCCCCTTCCACTCCACCCTCACCACCCACACCCACGACGGCACCCATCTCACCCCCACCTACTGGTACAACAACCTCCGCAACCCAGTCCAATTCGATCAAACCATCACGAACCTAAGTAGCCAGGGACACCACACCTACCTCGAACCCAGCCCCCACCCCACCCTCACCACAGCCATCCACCACACCAACCCCAAAGCCACCACCATCCCCACCCTCACCCGCCACCATCACACCCCGCACCCCCTCCACACCGCCCACGCCACCGCCTGGACCCACGGCCAACCCACCACCTGGCCCCACCCCCACACCACCACCCACACCCCCCTCCCCACCTACCCCTTCCAACACAAACACCACTGGTACGACCAACCCAACGGAGCGGACGCCGAGGTGGTGGACGACGCCTCGGTGCTGGGCGTCAGGCTCCGCGAGGCGGGTGCCCAGGAACTGTCGAACATCCTGCTGGACATGGTGTGCCGACACACGGCGGTCGCCCTCGGCGGTGGCGAGGATCCGCCCGATGTGGAGGCCCGTGCGAGTTTCCGCTCCCAGGGCATGACCTCGGCAAGCGGAGTGACTCTCAGTCTGCGGCTCGCCGAGGCGACGGGCATTTCGATCCCGCCCACCGCGATCTTCGACCACCCCACCCCCCAGGACCTGGCCGACCATCTCGAACAGCAGGTCCAGGGGACGGACGCCGACACCGCTTCCGTCAGCGCGCAGACCGCCGCGCCACACCCTCACCGCGTCGCTCCCACCCTCGACAATGACGCGGCCACCGCCGAGGCAACTGCGGATCCCGTCGTGATCGTCGCGATGGCCTGCCGTTTTCCCGGCGGCATCACCACGCCCGAGGCCCTGTGGGACTTCGTCGCCGACGAGCGGGACGCCATCGGCGAATTCCCCATCAACCGCGGCTGGGATGTCAAGCGGCTCTTCGCCGACGACGGCGGCCCTGGTACTTCCACAACGCGCCACGGCAGTTTCCTCCATGACATGGCCGATTTCGATGCCTCGTTCTTCGGCATATCCTCGCGCGAAGCCCTCGCCATGGACCCTCAGCAACGCCTCCTGCTGGAAACCTCCTACGAAGCCATCGAGCGGGCGGGCATCAACCCCGACACCCTGCGGAATTCATCCACGGGCGTGTTCACGGGAGTCATGGCGCAGGAGTATGGCCCCCGTCTGCACGAGCCGTCGCAGCGGACCGACGGTCATCTCCTGACCGGTAGTTCGGCAAGCGTCGCGTCGGGCCGGATCGCCTACGCGATGGGACTTGAGGGGCCCGCCCTCAGCATCGACACCGCCTGTTCGTCGTCGCTGGTAGCACTGCATTTGGCGGCCGATTCGCTGCGCAAGGGCGAGTGCACATTGGCCCTGGCGGGAGGAGCCACGGTGATGTCGTCCCCGGGCATCTTTGTGGAGTTCAGCCGCCAGCGTGGCCTGTCCGCGGACGGTCGCTGCAAGGCGTTCGCCGCCGCCGCCGACGGCACCGGCTGGGGTGAGGGCGTCGGTGTCGTACTGCTGGAACGGCTCTCCGACGCGCGACGCAACGGGCATCCCGTGCTCGCCGTGCTGCGGGGCTCCGCCGTCAACCAGGACGGCGCCAGCAATGGTCTCACCGCACCGCACGGCCCCTCCCAGCAACGCCTGATCCGTCAAGCCCTTGCTAACGCCGGTCTCGCTCCCCACGACATCGACATCGTGGAAGCCCATGGCACCGGTACCCGCCTCGGCGACCCCATCGAGGCCCAAGCCCTCATCGCCACCTACGGCCAGGACCGCGACGCGCCCCTGTGGCTGGGCTCCGTCAAGTCCAACCTCGGACACACACAGGCCGCCGCCGGGGTCGCCGGTGTCATCAAGATGGTGATGGCCATGCGGCACGGCGTCCTCCCTCGTACCCTCCATATCGACCAACCCACCGAGGGTGTCGACTGGAGCACGGGCCAGGTCCGGCTACTCACCGAGAGACAGCCCTGGCCCAGTGTCGGCGCACCGCGCCGGGCTGCCGTCTCGTCGTTCGGCATCAGCGGCACGAATGCCCACGCCATCCTGGAGCAAGCGCCGACCGAATCCGCCAGACCTGTGGCGGACTACGACACCCCCGCCCAGGACGTGCCGTGGTTCCTCTCCGCGCGAACCGAAGCCGCCCTGCGTGCTCAGGCGTCCCGACTGCATGAGTTCGCACTCGCCCATCCGGACACGGCGATAGCGGACATCGGCCGCGCCCTCGCCACCCAACGAGCGGCGTTCTCCCATCGTGCCGCCGTCGTACGAGGCGACCTCACCGAGCGGGCAGCCCTGCTGGCCGGCCTTGCCGCGGGGGAGAGTCCGGAAGGCGTTGTTCGGGCCAAGGCTCCGAGGTCGGTCGAGAAGCCCGTCTTCGTCTTCCCGGGGCAGGGGGCTCAGTGGCCGGGGATGGGCGCACAACTGCTGGACACCTCACCCGTCTTCCACCAAGCGGTCCAAGACTGTGCCGATGCCCTCGCCCCCCACATCGATTGGAACCTCGAACACGCCCTACGCGACACCAACCCCGAATCCCTCCAACGCGTCGACATCGTCCAACCCGCCCTCTGGGCCATGATGATCGCCCTCACCCGCTGCTGGGAACACCTCGGCATCACGCCCACCGCCGTCATCGGCCACTCCCAAGGCGAAATCGCCGCCGCCCACATAGCCGGAATCCTCACCCTCGAAGACTCCGCCCGCATCATCGCCCTCCGCTCCCAACTCATCCACCACCCCGAAACCCTCCACAACGACCTCATCGACGCGCTCGCTCCCATCACCCCCCATCCCGGCCACATCCCCTTCCACTCCACCCTCACCACCCACACCCACGACGGCACCCATCTCACCCCCACCTACTGGTACAACAACCTCCGCAACCCAGTCCAATTCGATCAAACCATCACGAACCTAAGTAGCCAGGGACACCACACCTACCTCGAACCCAGCCCCCACCCCACCCTCACCACAGCCATCCACCACACCAACCCCAAAGCCACCACCATCCCCACCCTCACCCGCCACCATCACACCCCGCACCCCCTCCACACCGCCCACGCCACCGCCTGGACCCACGGCCAACCCACCACCTGGCCCCACCCCCACACCACCACCCACACCCCCCTCCCCACCTACCCCTTACAACACAAACTCCACTGG
>NZ_JBIRRE010000015.1:64965-193571 GCF_044333555.1 Streptomyces sp. NPDC020965 | reverse complement strand
TCGCCCGGCCCCTTGTGTGCGGCCCGCGGCGCCAGTGCCGGGGCGTTGTGAGGTGGGCGCGTTTTGCCGTTTGCGCCGCCCCGGGGGGGGGGGGGGGGCCCCCCGGCCCCCCCCCCCCCGACAGGGATTCCCGGGTCGGGTGTCTCAGTCCTGGGCGAGCGGCAGGGCGATGTCGGTGACCTGGCGGCGGGCGGGGAAGGCGCCCAGGTCGCGCGCGGCGCCGGTCAGCGGATCGATCGCGTACAGGCGGTGGCCACTGCCGTTGTTCAGGGTGGCGAAGCCCCGGTTGGTGCGCTCCTTCGGGGAGAAGTAGATGTCGAAACCGGTGTCCGGGCCGGCGTTGAGGCCCAGGTTGCCGGTGGGGGCGAGGGTGCCGCTGTTGGCGGGCGACTGGAGGGCGACGCGGTCGGCGAGGGAGTCGATGTCGAACAGGGTGGTCGCCGTGGCCGCGTCGAGGTCGTTGTTGGTGTAGGCGGCGCCGGTGACGCCCTGGGCGGTGGTGGGCGGCACGGTCGGGTTGGTGAGGGTGCCGTCGACGACGGTGCCCAGGGCTCCGGTGGTGTCGTCGATGTTGTGGCGCAGGTTCTGGCCGGTGTCGCCGACGATACGGAGCCGGTTGGCCGCGGGGTTGAAGTCGACGCCGAACCGCGTGCCGGAGAGCGCCACGGTGAGCTGGGAGACCTTGACGGCCCGAGCGTTGCCAGTGTCGACCGTGTAGACGCCGCCGCGGTCGCCGACCCCGTACAGCTTGAGGTTCTGGACCCGGAAGTCGATGCCGACGAGCTTGGTGTCGCCGGTCAGGCCGCTGATCGTGCCCCGTGATGTCGTCGCTGAAGGCTGGTTCACGGGGAACTGGACGAGCCGCTGCTCGGCCGTCAGACCCAGCGCGGTGAGTGCCGCGGGTGCGGTGGTACGGCCGCGGGGCGCGGTGGGCGCGGTCCCGGTGTCGGCGAGCGCGACGGCGGGTGCGGTGAGGGCGGCCAGGCAGACGGCGGTCGCGAGGACGGACGGGCGCATATGTGTGCTCCTTGGCTGGTGGACCGTCCCGGGTGTGGGCGATCTCCATGCGGGGTTCGGAGCCGGGGCCCGTCCGGATGGGCGGCGGATCCCGATATCACCTTGTTGGAGGACATATGGACTCGGTGGGGCTTACGGGAGCACCCCGCCCGCACCCGGTGACGACCTGGTTTACGGGGGCACCCCGCCCGCGCCCGGTGACGGCTGACCGGGCCCTGAGGACGGGGCGGGCGACGAGCCGCCTCCCCACACCGTCGGTGCGCGTGTGCTGCCAGGGGGTGGTGGGCCGAACCGACGCCCGGGCGCACGGACGGCGGCCCCGGCCGGAGGGGCCCTCGTGAAAGGGGTGCCCCCAGCCGGGGCCGCCGCGGTCATACCGTCATGCCGTCATGCCGTCATGCCGTCATGCCGTCATGCGATGAGCCTGCGGTGCGTTGTAGTACGTGTGGTGCGTGTGGTGCCTACTTGCCGAAGAAGGCGTTGTGCACGGTCACCTTGGCGATGCCGCCCTGCCTGTCGGTGACCTGGGCACGCAGCGTGATCGCCTCGCCCTTGGCCGGGTTCTTCACGGTCACCTTGTTCTTGGTCACCGTGAGCTTCTGCCAGGTCTTGCCACCGTCGTAGGAGGCGTGCGCGGTCAGGGCCTTGACATTCCCCTTCGCCGCCGCACCGTGGATCTGGAGCGGAATGACCTGGGTCGCACCAGCCGGGGCGGTGCTGTCCAGGCCGACCTTGGCACCGCTGAAACGCACGGTCGAGATCGGGAGCTGCACCTTGTCGTCCGTGGGCGCCGCATCCGCGCGGAAGGTCCAGTCGGCGTCGATCCGGGTGCTCACCCGGGCGGTCGCGGTGCTCCGCTCGACCGAAGTGGTGAGCTTGAACAGACCCGCCTCCCGGCCGATCGGCAGCGGCTCCCTACCGGTCAGCGCGTCGGTGCTGGCGGCGATCTTCGTCCCGTTCCGGTACAGCGTGGTCGCGACCGACGTGACGTCGGACCGTCCGGAATGGCCCCGGCCGTCCGAGAACAGCGGCACTCGGGTGTGCAGTTGATCGCCGGAGCGCGCGAAGCCCGAGTCCTCGTCGAGCTGCGGACCGACGACCGCGGTGTTGAAGACCTCCTGGTAGGTCTTGCCGGCCTGGTAGGTCTTGGGCGCGGAGTTCAGAACCAGGTCGATCTCATAGCCGTCCGGGTGTTCGGCCACGACCTGGCCGACGTCGAAGGACCACTTCGTCTTGCCATCACCGAGGACATGCAGGGTGCGGGTGTCGGGCAGGGGCCGTGCGGAACTGAAGCTGCTCAATCCCCATCGCGAGTCCCCGAAGAACGCGTTCGCGTCCACGACGGCCCGCCTGCCGTTGACCGAAGTCCCGAGACCGACCTTCACCGTGGCGAACTCCGCCGCCTTGAAGGCGCGGGTGTAGCCGGTGGGGATCCGCTTCACCGGTCCCTCGGTGGCGATGTTGTACTCGGTGCCGGACTTCCCTCGCCAGCTCCCGGTCCACGTCTGGGTCAGGGACCCGTCGGTGACCTGCGGGCCGAGATGGGCGATGCGTACGGAACCCAAGGTCAGCATGGGGTAGAACCCGCCGAGGTTCCCGCCGTCCGGCCCGGCCCAGAGGTACTGCGCCACTCCGAAGGTGAAGGCGGCCTTCGCGTCGGGCACGGTGGGCCTCACCGGCTTGGCCTTGCGGGCGTCGACCGTGATCGTCATGGCCTTGTCGACCACCAGTCTGGGCTGCACCAGGACATCGCGTCCCTTGGTGAAGTCCTGCGGGTCTTCCCGGGCGTCGGCGTTGAGCAGGTACTCACCCTTGGGTATCCGGACCGTGATGTCACCGTCCCCGGAATCGAAGGCGTACCCCATACCGGGCGTGGTCCTCGAATTGAAGATCGTCTCGAACTTCGAGCTCGGCTTTCCGTCCTGGCCGATGTGCTTCAGCCTGACGTCGTACGACTCGGCCTCCCGCTCGATCACTGCGGTGGTACGAACGGTCTGGCCGCCCCCGGACGCGATGACGGAGGCGGTGAAGTAGCCGTCATCGTCACCGCCGATCCGAGTGTCGGCGGTGACGTCGACGGAGGCGGTGCCCCCGGCCGGGACGGAGACCCGGTCCGCGCCGGTACTGAAGAACCCGGCCGGCGCCGGCTTGTTCCCCGGGGCGTGGCCGGTGACCTTCAGATCGAGAGTGACCGCCTGAGTACCGCTGTTGCGGTAGGTGATCTTCTTGGTGACCGGAGCGTTGTCGGTGTGTGGCCACGCCTGCTTGCCGAAGTTGACCGAGGTCTCATCGGAGACCACGGTCTGAGCGATCGCCTTGTCGATGGCGATCCGCCCGGTGCCCTGCTCATGGGGGGTGTGTCCGGTGTCCACGGCGGACGAGGCGAGTGCGCTCCGTAGCTCCTTGGCCTTCCACAACGGATGCTGCTGCTTGAGCAGGGCCGCGGCGCCGGCGACATGGGGGGTGGCCATCGACGTACCGGACAGCGTGGCGTAGCCCGGGATACCGCCGGGTGATTCGGTGCCTGCGGCCGCGGCGGCGGAGATGTCCACACCGGGCGCGGCCACATCGGGCTTGATCCCACCGACGAAGCCGGGGCCGGTGCTGGAGAAGTCGGCGAGCCTATCCGCGCGGTCGACGGCGCCGACGGTGAAGGCGGCTTCCGCGCTGCCCGGCGAGCCGATCGAGTTCGAGCCCATATTGCCCGCGGCCACGGCGAAGAGCACGCCCTTCTCGGCCGTCACCTTGTTGACCTGGGCTTCCAGGGGGTCGATCCCGGGGCTGTCCTTGCTGCCGAGGCTCAGGTTGACGATGTCCGCGTCCTGCGCCACCGCCCAATCGATACCGGCGATGGTCTCGGAGTCGCTACCGAACCCGTCATCGTCCAGCACCTTGCCGCTGATGATCTCGGCCTGCGGTGCGACACCCCGGTGGGTGCCGTTCGACCGGGCGCCGCTGCCCGCGGCCGTGGAGGCCACATGGGTACCGTGGCCCTGCCGGTCCACCGCGTCCGGGGCCGCGCTGAAGTTCTGGGACGCGATCACCCGGCCCTTCAGGTCGGGGTGCTCGGCGTCGACACCCGTGTCAAGGACGGCGATCTTCACGCCCTTGCCCTCGTAGCCGGACTGCCATGCCTTGGGGGCGCCGATCTGACCGGTGCTCTTCTCCAGGGTGGCCTTGCGGATACCGTCCAGCCAGATCCGGCTGATCCCGGAGGCGGTGGCACGGGCGCCGGTGCTGGTGCCCTTGGTGAGGGTCTCCCACAGCTCGGGAGTGGCGGTGACCGCGTCCGCGTTCAACGTCTTCAGCGAGCGGTTCAACTCCGCTTCGCCCGTGGCACGGACGGCCTTGCGGGCACCCGTCCCGGCCGACCCGCTGTACGCAACGATCACCCGCAGCCCGTCCCGGTACGCCTTACGGCTCTCCGCCCGGCTCAGTTCGGTGACATCGAACAGCCTCCGGTCCAGCCGGCCGTCGCTGATCAAACGACGGGCGTCCTGCGGCACCACGAAGGTGTGACCGCGCTCGGTGAAGGTCTGCACCGGTATGCTCTCGCGGCCCTTGGCCGGTTCGAAGCCGACGAGCTTGCCCTTGCCGCCGATCCGGACCCGGTCCCCGGTGATCAGCGTGACCCACTCCGCCCCACCGGATACCGCCGGGGCCTCCGCGACTCCGCCGTCCGGCGACGGAGAAGCGGTGGCGGACCCCGCCCCGGTCATTCCGGCGACCAGCGCCAGTGAGACCGCGGCGGTGAGCGCCGCAACCCCGGCGCCCTGCTGTCTGTTGAACACAAATCCTCCTGGGGGGTGTGAGCGAGGCGCTACAGCCTCGCTCACACCGGGAGAAGTGGAGTTCACCCGTCCGAGGTTGAGTGGCGGACCGAGGATGGCTGGAAGCGGACTGTCGTGACATGGCTTTCGGCCGCAATTCCGGTCCGGATGAACGAGCTCGCTTGCCCCGCCGTCTTATGCAACTCGGCAACTCTCCGACTCATTGGCCGGATACACCGGGTGCGCGGATAGCCCTCACAGTCGCGGCCTGGGCAATTCACCTCCACCCCACCGGTGAAGCCATGGCGGGAAATCGTCCAATCAGGAACCAGAAGTCACCTTCCTGACGCCTCCTCAGAGGGGTTACATCAAGCCATCTACATACCCCCTGGAGGTATTTGACGCGGCCCCAGAAGGCGAGCTAGCCTCGCATTTCAGATACCCCACTGGGGTATCCATGAGAGAGGAACGGTCATGAGCGAGACGAACTGGCACCTCAAAGGCGAGTGGTTCGACGTCTGCAGTTGTTCGACGCCCTGCCCTTGCACCTTCGCGCAGGCTCCGACGGACGGCGCCTGCCTGTTCACGCTCGTATGGCAGATCCATGAAGGGCACTTCGGAGATGTCCGCCTCGATGGCCTGGGGGTCGTGGCGCTCGGCGAGTTCGCCGGGAACATGTGGGTGAACGATCCTGACGCCACGATGAAGGCCATGTTCTACATCGACGCGAAGGGGACGCCGACACAGCGGGACGCCCTGGAGGAGATCTTCCGCGGCAACGTCGGGGGCTGGCCTGGCAAGTTCGGTTCACTGATCAGCGAAGTGCGCAGCGTGGAGTACGCCCCGATCCACTTCGACGCCGCATCGGATCTCGCGTACTGGCGCGCGAGCGTTTCCGACAAGGTGAGCGTGGGCGCCACCGCGCTGACCGGCCCCACCTCGGACCCCAGTCGCCGGGTGCAGTTGATCAACGCTCCCGGGTCGGAGGTGGGACCCGGCCAGGTCGCGACGTGGGGAGTGGTGAGCGCGGACCGCGCCGAGGGCTTCGACTTCTCCCGCGAGTACCGCGGCGGGTCCAGCAAGCACTTCCCGTTCGACTGGCGACCGGATGCGCAGCCGGCTCAGGACGCTACTGACTGATCCAGCCCTCGACCGGGGCGGGTTGACGGACGCGGCATGAGGTCGGGCGTGGCACCTCGCACGCGCCGGGGGCCACGACCGGCCGACCGGGGCGGGGGTACGGGGCGCGCTCCCCCGTACCCCCGCCCCCGTACCTCTACCGATTCATAGATCCACGCCCTACTCGCAGGCGATACCGTCGCCATCCCTGTCGAGGTGGCGGCCGTAACCGGGGTCCCCCCTGCGGATGGGGTCGGCGCCGGCTGCGCGTACCGCCGTGCAGTTCTTGTAGTACACGCTTTCGCCGCCCCCGCCCGTGCCGGTGGACCCACCCGAACTGTCCGTCGCCGGCGTCGGCGTCAGTATCGGCTTCGGCTTGGGCTTGGACGTCGACTTCGGCTTGGGAGTCGGCGTCGGTGTCGGCTTGGTCGCCGGCTTCGGCTTGGTCGGCTTCGCCGCCTCGCGTGTCGGGGACTTCGCCGGGGGCGTCGGGGGTGCCGGCGGTGGGGCGGTGACGGTACGGCTGACCGTGACCGTGGGCCCGGGAACGGCCTTGGTCTTCACCACGTCGTCGGGCGCGCACGCCGCGACCACCAGCGCGAGGACGAAGGTGATGGCCACCATGCCCCCACAGCCGATGGCGGTCTTCCGCTTCCCGTCGAGCGAGGTGCCACCGCCCGCACCGGGCGGCGGAGTCGGTCCGTACGGATGGGGCGGGTGCGGATGGTTCACGGACAGGTCTCCTCGATCTTGACGGTTCCGAAGTCGACCGTCTCGGACGGATCGACCGCTCCCGGGGCGGGGCTCTGGGAGCAGACCTTCCAATTCCGGTCCAGCACCTGCATGCGGCTCGCGCCGGTCGCGTCGTGCGAACTGAGCAGGTAGAAGCCCGCGGCCTGGGCCGCGTCCTGCGCCGCCTGAAGCTGCTGGCCCACCAGATTCGGCAGCCTCTCCGTGCCCGTGCCCGTGCCCGCGTCCGTGTCCGTGTCCGTGTCCGTCTTCGCGATCGGAGTCGCAGCGGGAGTAGCGGCCTTGGTGGCGGCCGGTGTCGGCTTCTGCGGCTGGGCCGCCACCGCGGGCACCTTCGCCTCCGGAGTGACGGTCACCGTCACCGTCTTCGTGACCGCGGGCCCCGGCACCGATTTGGTGACCGTCCGCGGGGTGGGTGATATCGCCGATCCGATGAACCCGATGACCAGGAGTATGAAGAGCAGCCCCCCGCAGCCGAGGGTTGCTTTCTGTTTCCCGCTGAACTGGTTGGGGTTCGCGGGAGGGCCGACAGGGGGCGGCGGGTATGCGGGCATGGCCAAAGCGGACTCCGGGAAGGGGTGATTGTTCAAGAGTGGACAAGATAAACAGATCGGCGCCGACCGCATCAGGCGGATGAGCGGATCGAGACCGCGCCGAGATCAACGGCGGGAACAGGGGCCCGTGGATCCCGTTCACGGTCACGGCCGGCTGTCTCTCGTACTCGGTGGCGATCACGCCTCGGGTGCCCCCCGCCGGTCGGAGGGCACCCGAGGCACCGGAGACGGACGGGCCGGACGGGGCGCACCCCGTCCGGCCCGCGTTTCCGCTCGTGCGATCAGTACCGGGTCGCGACCGTGACTCCGTCGAAGCGGCTCACCCCGTGGAGGCTGATGTAGTGCGTACCGGCCGCGGGGTTCTCGATGGTCAGGGTGTGGCCGTTGCCCGCGCCGGTGGACCGGGCCGTGTGGTTGGCGGTAGTGGCCCAGCCGGACCGGCTGTAGTAGAGGTCGGCGTCACCGCTCCCGCCGGCAGAGGTGATCGTCAGCCGCTCCGTACCGGCTGGGACCTGGAGGTAGAGGTAGGCGTAGTCACGGCTCGCGGCGGACTGGCGGGAGCGTTGGCAGTTCTCGCCCAGCGACCGGCGATCCGGTCCGGAGCACTCGGGCAGCGCGCCCGGGATCTCAACGGTCCGTGTCGTGGTGCCGGTGGCCCCCTTGTCGTCCGTCACGGTGAGCCGCACGGTGTACGTACCCGGCACCGCGTAAGTCCTGATGGGATCGGTCGCGGTGGAGGTGGTGCCGTCGCCGAAGTCCCAGACCCGCGAGACGACGGTGCCGTCACGGTCGGTGGAGCGGTCCGCGAAGGTCACGTTGGGCCCGCTGACCGTGGTGGTGAACGCCGCGACGGGCGCCTGGTTGACCGGAGGATTCGTCCCCCCGCAGGCACCGTAGGCACAGGCGGTCAGCCATGCCTTCCAGTCGCTCTCGTAGCCGTTCCCGACCACCCGGACGAGGTGGTCGCGGGCGGCAGCCCAGTTCCCGGTCCGGTAGTGGCCGAGGACGACGTCCATGTCCGCGCGGTGCGACTGGAGCATGTAGCGGACCGCGAGATAACCCCAGTTGTAGACGCGTGCGCTGTTCGCGTTGTCGTAGGTGGTGTCGAAGAGAGTGCGCAGGGCGTACGTGTGCCGGCCGGCCTGCTCGATCGCGGCCGTGTAGACGACGTCACGGTAGGAGTAGGAGACGTACTCGGCGAAGCCCTCGACCCACCAGACGGTCGGTGTGGACATGTTGGCGGCGAAGTCCCCGTACATGGTGAACCGACCGTCGAGGTAGTGGGTGTACTCGTGGTTGAGGTTCCAGATGTGGAACTCCGGCCGCAGCCACTCGGCCTCGTAGGCGATGAAACGCGGCTGGTTCCCGGCGCGGGCCGGATCGCCCTCCAGGTACATCCCGCCGTTGTTGGTGTCGATGCCATAGACGACGCCCGCGTACGTCTGGTAGTCGGCGCTGGAATCGAACGCGACCACCTCGATGGTGGTGTTGTTGTCGTCGGCGACCGGTCCGGCGTCCCGGGCGAGGGCGTGGAAGTGGGCGTCCTGACCGCGCAGGCTGGCGCAGGTGGCGTCGAGTTGCTCGGTGGTCATCTGCTGCGCGACGATCCGGATGCTCGGACCGCAGGTGTGCCGCACCTTCAGCACGGCGGTCTTGACGGTGTCCGGCAGGTCGCAGGTCCGGTACGTGGCGCAGTTGGCCTTGTCGTACGCCCAGGTCATCCCGGCGACGGCGACCCAGAGCGGCGCGGTGGGCCCGGTGACGGCGGTCCGGCCCAGCAGATCAACGGCGAGCGGGGTGACCTTGGCGCGGAAGCCAGGGTGCCGCAGGAAACGGCCCAGTTCGAGTCCCGCGTTGGAGACGAGGTGTGAGCGCTGCGACCCCAGCATGGCGAGGTGGGTGGAGGCGAACCGGTGCAGCGTGTCGAGTACGGCGGGGTCCAGTTGCACGGCCTGGACGAAGCCGGGCGCGCCATGGCCCCGGAACAGCACGGTGTAGACGTTGTTGACCGCGTTGAGCATCCACCACGAGGAGTTCCACGAGCTGGTGTAGTCGTTCAGCAGACGCTTGACCACCGGCAGATGACGGGCGTTGTCCTGCGCGCTGTCGATGAGCGTCACGGTCTCCGCGAGCACTTCACCGTTGGCGTCGTTCACGTCATAGGCGCGCGGACCGGCGAAGAAGGCGTCGAGACCGGAGCGGATGGCGGTCCGCAGGGTGGGTCCGTACTCGCCCACGGCGTCGGCGTGGGACCACTGCACGTAGTAGCCGGCGCGAAGGTAGAGGACCACCTGCGCCATGCTCGTGCTGTTGTCCCCGGGGTACGCGGCGGAGCCGTCCCGCAGCGCCTGGGCGACCGTGGTCATCTGGGCCTCACGGAAGGCGCCGTGCGCGTCGGCACCGGTGAGCTGGAAGAGCGTGTTGACGCAGTCGGTGGCGGACGACTTGATCTGCTGGACCAGCGCGGCACCGGTCTTGCCCGTGAAGTCACCGACGGAGCACGGGGCCGTGGCGGTCCGGGCGGTGGCGCCCTTCATGGAGGGCCGCACCCTGGCCGGTGCGGTGGCGGGGGTGTCGTAGTCATCCTTGAGGGCCGCGGTGTCGAGCGCGAGCGGCGGGCGGTCCGCCGCCGCCAGCGGCGCTCCGCCGATGTGCTCGGCCTCCGGCCCGCCGAGGAGTGCGGCGGCGGGTGCCGGACCGTCCGGCACCCGGGCCCCCGCCGGCGTGGCCGGGGCCACGGACGTGGCGTGACTCGGCGGTGCCGGCAGGACGAGACCGAGGCAGAGCGCCAGGGTCGCTATCAGGAGTCCGGTGGGACTTCTGCGGTCAGATTGGGTCCTCACGTGCCGCCTCCGAGCGGTGTGAAGGGCCACGCGGGGTGGGCGTGGCCGGGGAAGTGAGTGCGGGCGGGGTGCCAGGCTCGTGCTGGTCCGGCCGTGATGGCGGGGTGGGGGAAACCTTGACATGCCCATTACTCATGGCGTGTGACATGTACCATGGCACAGGTCACATGTGATGAGAAGAAGCCGTGGCGGAAAATTACCGCCACGGCTCGCCAGCGGGGGCGGTCACGGCTGACGACGGGCCCCGCCCGGGAGGCGGGCCGGCCCCAACACGCCCTTCATCGGCGGGCGTCGACTGCAAGGCGTCACCAGGGGGCATCGACTGCGGGGCGGCGTCGCACCGACCGCGCGCGGCTATCGGGGCTGCCGGGGCTGCCGGATCAAGGGGCCTCAAGAACGGCGGGGGGCCAGGGCAACGGCACGGGCTACAGAACCGGTTGCGGCACGACCCACCGCTACAGGCCATGGGGCGTGGGCTACCGGCTGCGGGCTGCGGGCTGCGGGCTGCGGGCTGCGGGCTGCGGGCTGCGGGCTGCGGGCTGCGGCAGGATCGTCCACCCGGGACTCCCGCGCGAGCACCGCACGGAGTGCGACGGGAGGCAGGTCACTCGACCCGGCTCAACTCCTGCCGCTGGCAACCGATGTGACGGTCCAGCACCCTCCGTACCGGCATCTCCGCGCCGCGACCCCCGCACCGCCACCTCCGGCCGGACAGACGCGACCGCGCGCGGGGAGCGGGCCTGCCGGCACCTCGACGGCGTACGGGCAAGGGCGGGGCTGACTCCTCAGCGTGGCGCCCGCTCCTCGCCGGGCCCGTGCGGCACGGCCGGAGGGCGGGCCATCGCCGCGCGGCGATGGCGCGTACGTGCCAAGGTCGATCCGGTGAACACGGCGGACCGGCGTGACTGATCCCGATCCCGGCCGCAGGCTCCAACTGGAGGAGCGAAAGGGCGGCCGGCCCGGACCCTCCCGGCGGTCCGCCGATCGGCGTCAGCGGTCCCGGTGCGCGGCGCCGGCCGTCACCCCGCCGCGGAGTCGGCGGGCGGGCGGCCCGCTCCGTGCGCCGGCCGCGACCCCACGGCTTCGTCCCCGTCCTGCGCCCACAGGGAACGGACATGCCCCAGATGGCGCGCCATGCACGCCTCGGCCGCCACCGCGTCCCGCGCCAGCATCAGATCGAGCAGCTCGATGTGCTCCTGTGCCGACGGCAGGAGTTCACCGCGCTCGTCCAGCCGCGTCAGCCCATACAGCCGGGACCGTTTGCGCAGGTCACCGACCGTCTCGACCAGGCGCTGATTGCCACTCAGCCCGAGCAGCGTGAGGTGGAAGCGGCGGTCCGCTTCCAGATATCCGATGAGGTCGTGCTCCCGGGCCGCAGCGACGATCTCCTCGGCCACCGGACGCAGCGCTTCGAGCTGCTGACGGGTGGCGGTCCCGGTGACCCGACCGACCACCGGGACCTCGATCAGCGCCCGGATCTCGCTGTACTGGTCGAGGTCGCGCTCGCTCACCTCAGTGATTCGGAACCCCTTGTTCCGTACGGGCTCGACCAGGCCCTCACGGGCCAGGTCGAGCATCGCCTCACGCACCGGAGTGGCGGACACCCCGAAGTCGGCGGCCAGCCCGGGAGCGGAGTAGACGGAGCCCGGCCGCAGCTCACCCGCGATGAGGGCCGCGCGCAGGGCGTTCGCCACCTGGTCACGGAGCCGCTCCTGGGCGGTGATCAGGCGGCGTTGCTTCTGGGGTTCGGCCATCACGGTCCTCCGTGTCGCTGCGGAGCCTCAGCGTACAATGTCACGTTGCGCTCCCCACGAGTGACGGAACCACCGACTCCGGGAGACGGCAGTGCTCGGGTGCGGTGCCCACCGCGGGATCCGGTCCGGCCGGTCAGGCGCCCCCACCCGCCGGCAGGAGGGTATAGGTCCGCGTCGACGTGTAGAAGTCGAGCGCGCCCCGCCCCTGTTCGCGCGGGCCGTGGCCGGACGCCTTGGCACCGCCGAACGGAAGGTGGAAGTCGACGCCGGTGGTCGGGGCGTTGACACGGATCATGCCCGTGTCGAGGGCGTCGAGCCCCCGCAGGGCGGTATCGAGGTCGGCGGTGTGCACCGAGGTGACGAGGCCGTGCGGAACGCCGTTGCTCATCCGGATGGCCTCCGGAAGGTCGGCCGCCGACAGCAGGGCGGCGACCGGCCCGAAGACCTCCTCGTGCAGCAGTGGATGCTCCGGGGGGAGGTTCTCCACGAGGGTGGGTTCGGCGTACCAGCCGGGGAGGTCGGGCGTCCGGCCGCCCACCAGCACCTGGGCGTCGCGATAGGAGTCCCGGGCCCGATCCCGGGCATCCCGTGAGATCAGCGGCCCGCAGACCGCGTCGGGGGAGGACGGAGCCATGGCCGGGATCGCCCGGAGGGCCTCGCTGAGCGCTTCGCGCAAGGGTTCCAGAGCGGCCCCGACGGCGATGACCCGGCTGGTCGCCGTGCACTTCTGCCCCGCGTACCCGGCGACGGCGCCCGCGATGTGGGCGGCGGCGCGGGCGGGATCGGCGTCCGGGAGGACGAGGGCGGCGTTGAGGCCGCCCATCTCCGCCTGGACCGGGATGCCACGCGCCGTGGCGGCGCGGACAACGGCGCCGCCGACGGCGGTGGAGCCGGTGAAGGAGACGACATCGACGGCGGAGACGAGGGCGTTGCCCTCGGACGGGCCGCCGGGCACCACCGTGAACACATCGCCGGGCAGGGCCCGTCGGAACAGCTCGCCGAGGCGCAGGGCGCAGGCGG
The DNA here is from genome assembly GCF_044333555.1 of Streptomyces sp. NPDC020965. Lineage (NCBI taxonomy): Bacteria > Bacillati > Actinomycetota > Actinomycetes > Kitasatosporales > Streptomycetaceae > Streptomyces > Streptomyces sp. NPDC020965. The sequence goes on along the minus strand of NZ_JBIRRE010000015.1, from coordinate 180,744 downwards.
TGGCCTCGGGTGCGGGTTTGAGCACCACCGCGTTGCCCGCCGCGAGGGCGGGCGCGGCCTTCCACACCGGGATGGCGAACGGGAAGTTCCACGGCGTGATCAGCCCGGCGACACCGTACGGGCGCCGCCTGGTCAGCAGGAGCCCCGCCCCACCGGCCGGTTCGTGCACCGCTCCGGTCGCGTCGTAGGGCAGCTGGGCGTAGAAGCGGAGGACGGCGACGGTGCGGGCGATCTCCGCGCGGGCTTCCGCGATCGGCTTCCCCACCTCCCGTACGACCAGCTCCGTCAGCTCGTCGGCCGCCGCCTCGATCAGTTGGGCGGTGTGGCCGAGCGCCGCCGAGCGGGCACCGGCGCCGGCGGCCAGCCATCCGCGCTGGGCCTCGCGACCCCGCTCGGCTGCCTCGACGGTGGCCCAGGTGCCCGCGGCATCGACCCGGACGACGACATCGCCGGGGTCGGTCGGGTTGCGGGAGACGACGGAACGGGACTCGGTGGTGGTCTTCGCACTGGTCACAGCAGGAATCCTCCGGGGAACGGGTCGGTCGGGTCGAGGAAGTACTGAGCGGTGCCGGTGATCCAGGCACGTCCGGTGACGGCCGGGATCACCGCCGTACGGCCGCCGACCGTCGTCTCCCCGATCAGACGGCCGGTGAACTCCGTACCGATGAAGGACTCATTGACCAGGTCCTGGCCGATGGGCAGTTGGCCACGGGCGTGCAGCTGCGCCATCCGGGCGGAGGTCCCGGTTCCACACGGGGAGCGGTCGAACCAGCCGGGGTGGATGGCCATCGCGTGCCGGGAGCGGCGGGCGTCCGAACCGGGCGCGGCGAAGTAGACGTGTTTGAGGCCGCCGATTGCGGCGTCCTCGGGGTGGACCGGCCGGTCGGTGGCGTTGACCGCGTCCATCAGGGCGAGGCCGACGGCGAGGATGTCGTCCTTGCGGGCCCGGTCGAAGGGCAGATCGACGGCGTCGAGCGACAGGATCGCGTAGAAGTTGCCGCCGTAGGCGAGGTCGTAGACGAGGGTCCCGTGGCCGGGAACCTCGATCTCGCGGTCGAGTCCGGCCGCGAAGGACGGCACATTGGTCAGGGTGACGGCCACGGCGGCTCCGTCCTCGACCCGGACGTCGGCGGTGACCAGGCCGGCCGGGGTGTCGAGCCGGATGGTCGTCACGGGCTCGCGCACCTCGACCATGCCGGTCTCGACGAGGACGGTGGCGACGCCCATCGTGCCGTGGCCACACATCGGAAGGTGGCCGGAGACCTCTATATAGAGCACACCGAAGTCGGCGTCGGGCCGGGTCGGCGGCTGGAGTATCGCGCCGCTCATGGCGGCGTGGCCACGCGGCTCGTACATCAGCAGGGTGCGGATGTCGTCCCGGTGCTCGGCGAAGTGCAGCCGGCGTTCGGCCATCGTGGCGCCGGGGATGGTGCCGACGCCTCCGGTGATGACCCGGGTGGGCATTCCCTCGGTGTGGGAATCGACGGCGTGGAAGACATGGCGGGTGCGCATGGGCCTGTTCCCCCGTTCAGTGGTGGCCGTCGGCGAGCAGCTTCTCGGTGAGCGAGCGGATGGCGTCCGCCTGGTCGGCGGGCAGCGGGAAACGCGGCGGCCGGGTGGGGCCGCCGTGGAGTCCGGCGACGTCCATGGAGACTTTGATGGCCTGGACGAACTCGGGCCTGGAGTCCCAGCGCAGCAGGGGGTGCAGTTCGCGGTAGAGGGGCAGTGCGGTGTTGAGGTCGTGGTCGACGGCGGCCCGGTAGAGGGCGACGGACGCCTCCGGGACGGTGTTCGGGAAGCCCGCGATCCAGCCGACGGCCCCGGCGAGAGCGAGTTCCAGGAGGACGTCGTCCGCGCCGATCAACAGGTCCAGCTCCGGGACGAGTTCGGCGATCTCGTAGGCGCGGCGGACGTCGCCGGTGAACTCCTTGACCGCGACGACGCTGCCGTCGTGGTACAGATCGGCGAGCAGCCGGGGCGTGAGGTCCACCTTGGTGTCGAAGGGGTTGTTGTAGGCCACGACGGGGACTCCGGTCCGGGCGACCTCGGCGTAGTGGGCACGGACCGACGCCGCGTCGGCGGGGTACGCGTTGGGCGGCAGCAGCAGCACGGAGCCGGCACCCAGCTCCGCGGCCCGGTCGGCCCAGCGACAGGACTCGGCGCTGCCGTAGGCGGAGACACCGGGCATGACCCGGTCGCCGCCGGCGACATCCACGGCGGTACGGACGACCTGTGCGCGCTCCGCGTCGGTGAGCGTCTGGTACTCGCCGAGCGACCCGTTGGGTACGACACCGTCGCAGCCCGCCTCGAGCAGACGCGCCACCTGGGCGGCGTAGGCGTCGTGGTCGACGGAGAGGTCGTCGCGGAACGGGAGGGTGGTCGCGACCATGATTCCGCGCCAGGGACGGGTTCGGGTGGTGACGGTGGTGGTCATGGGGACTCCTTCGGGTGGGTGGGGTGCTCCGTCGGGTGGGGTGTCTGCTCCGTGAGGTGGGAGGTGCGGTGCTCCGTCGTCGGGCGGGGGTCCGTCAGCCGTCAGGTGTGGTGGGGACGTTCCGTCGGACGGGGTCCGTCAGGTGGGGTGGTGCCGTTCCGGTAGGCGGGTCCGTCAACCGTGAGGTGCGGTGGCGGTGCTCGGTCAGGCGGTCAGGCGGTCAGGCGGTCAGGCGGTCAGGCGAGGCTGGTCGTCAGGCGGGGTTGGTCGTCAGGCGAGGCGGCGATGCTTCGTCAGGCCAGATCGGTCAGGTGCGGTGGCGGCGTTCCGGTGGGTCAGCCAGTGCGCCGAGGGTGAGGGGGCAGGCGACGGGACGCCGGTCGGCCGGGGGTTCTGGATCCCCCGCCAGACGGGCGACGGCCGGCCCGCACACCCGGCCCTGACACCAGCCCATACCGGCGCGGGTGAGGAGTTTGACGCTGCGCGTATCGCGGGCCCCGAGATCGGTGACAGCGTGCTGGATCCGCTCCGCGCTGACCTCCTCGCAGCGGCAGACCTCGGTGTCGGGCCGCAGCCAGCCGGTCCACCCGGGGCGGGGTGCGTGGGCGGCGGCCATGGTCTCGGCGAAGCGGCGCAACCGGTCGCGCCCGCGGCCTCCCGATCCTCGCCGGCCCGCCATGTCGTGGGCGGCCAACTCCCCCTCGATGAAGGCGAGTCGGGCGCCGCCCACTCCCCCGGTCTCGCCGGCCGACCAGACACCGGGGACCGAGGTCCGCTGTGCACCGTCGACCAGGAGGGCGTGGGTCCCATCGGGGGTGCGCCGGGTGGCACACCCCAGCGCGGTGGCCAGCTCCAGCTGAGGTAGGAGCCCGTGCCCGACGGCGAGCGCGTCGCAGGGGATACGGACCCCGGTGCCGGGCAGGGGCCGCCAGTCCCGGTCCAGCCGGGTCACGGTGACGGCCTCGACCCGATCGGTGCCGTGCGCTGCGGTGACCGCGCTGCGGGCGCGGACGCGGATACGGTGCCGGACGAGAGCGGCGGCGTGGGCGGCGCCCTCGACGAGTTTCGCGGGATTCAGGGCGAGGACGCCCGGGTCTCGGGCGTAGGCCGCGTACCCGCTCGCCTCGACGACGGTCGGCACAGTGGCTCCCGCGTCCGCCAGCGACGCGGCGACGGCGAGCAGCAGGGGCCCGCTTCCGGCGACGACCACGCGCCGGCCGGGCAGCACGAGACCGGCCTTGAGCATGGCCTGCGCGCCGCCGGCGCCCACGACTCCGGGAAGTGTCCACCCGGGGAAGGGGAGTTGACGTTCGTACGCTCCGGTCGCGAGGAGGATGCGCCGGGCGCGGAGGGTCACCCGGCCGAGCCCGCCGTCGGGGCCGGTGACTGCGTGGACGGCCCATAGGCACCCGCCGCCGCCCTCACCTCCACCCTCACCTCCACCTCCACCTCCGCCTTCGCCTTCGCGGGAGACGGTCCACACATGGTGTTCGGCGAGGTGGCACACCCGGCGGGCGGCGATGTGGGTGTCCAGCAGTGCCGCGCGCCGGGCGAAGGCGGGCCACGCGTGGTGGTGGGCGCCGGGGCGGGCGGCGCGGAGTTCCGGTACGGGATGTCGGTAGAACTGGCCACCCGGCCGGGCCCCGGAGTCCACCAGGGCGACGGTGAGTCCGAGTCCGGCCGCGGTGACCGTGGCAGCGAGCCCGGCAGGACCGGCGCCGATAACGGCCACGTCGTACGGGCCGTCCGGTACGTCCAGCACATCCGGTGCCTCCGGGTCCCTGGACGGACCCGGCAGGCCGGACGGGTCAGCCGGGCCGAACGGGTCGGGCAGGTCGGACTGTTCAGACGGCGAGTTCGGCACGGCCATGTCCTTCCTGGGTGGTGATCGCGTCACCGGGCCGGGCCGGTACGAGACAGGCACGACGGTTGGGCTCTCCATTGACCGTGACGACACAGTCGAAGCAGGATCCGATTCCGCAGAACGCGCCACGCGGCTTGCCCGAATGCCTGGTGGTCCGCCAGGAGAGCACACCGTCGGCCCACAGGGCGGCGGCGACGGACTGGCCCGGCATGGCGGACAACGGGCGCCCGTCGAACGTGATCTCGAACGCCGGGTGCGGCCGGGAGTGGACCGGGCCGGACGGCGAATGACGATGCGTCATGGGTGATTCCTTTCCGTGGGACCGAACCGCTCGGGCCGGAACGGCGTCGGGTCCAGCGGGGCCCGCGCCCCCGTCAGCGCCGCTGCGATCAGCCGCCCGGTGGCCGGTGCCAGCCCGATGCCGGCTCCCTCGTGCCCGACCGCGTGCAACAGTCCCGGCGCTCGCGGGTCGGGCCCGATCGCCGGCAGGTGGTCCGGCAGGTAGGGCCGGAACCCGTGGTAGGCGCGCAGGACGCGCACCTCACGCAGGACCGGGAACAGCTCCGCCGCCTGGACCGCCAGTTCGCGCAGCACATCGACCGACAGCGTGCGGTCGAACCCCACCCGCTCCCTGCTGGCGCCGATCAGTACCGGCCCGCCTGGAGTTCCCTCCACCACCGCCGAGGTCTGGAGGGCGGCCGAGCCGCTCGCCACGTCGGCGACGTAGTCGGCCGCGTACACCTTGCGCCGCACCACTCTCGGCAAAGCCTCCGTGACCAGCACGAATCCACGCCTGGGAAGAACCGGCAGGGTCACTCCGGCCAGCTCGGCGAGCGCACCGCCCCAGGTACCCGCCGCGTTGACGACCGCGGGGGCCAGCAGGTCACCGCGCGGGGTCCTGACGCCGCGTACCGATCCGTCAGGAGCGGTGAGGACTGCCGTGACCTCCTCCCCCAGCAGCAATGCGGCGCCTGAGGCGCGCAGCAAGTGAGCTGCGGCCAGGGCGGGTTGGACCTGAGCGTCCTGGGGGTAGTGAACGCCGCCCGCCAGGCCGGGGGCGAGATGGGGCTCGATGTCCTGGAGACGGGAGACGTCCTCGTGCAGGACGCCCGACGCCGACTGCCCGGCCGCGAAGGCCCGCAGCGCGGTCAGGCGCGCCTCGTCGGACGCGACGACAAGGCCGCCCTTCGCCTCGTACTCGATCTCCGGGGCGAGTTCGGCGGTGAGTTCGCGCCAGAGTCGGGTGGACAGGAGTGCCAGGTCGAGTTCGGGACCTGGTTCCTTGTCGGAGACGAGCAGGTTCCCCTCTCCGGCACCGGTGGTGCCACCCGCGACGGGGCCACGATCGACCACGGCGACGGAGAGCCCGGACCGGGAGGCGTAGTAGGCACAGGCGGCACCGACCACTCCGGCCCCGACGACGACAACATCCCAAGGGTGTCTCTTGAGCACCGCAGTAATATGTCACACGCCACAGAGGCTGCCAAGGGATCGCGCACACGGCATCCCGATCCCACGCCACGGTCGAACCGGGCGCCGCATCCACGCCCCGAGCACCCTGGATCGACCCGCTATCGTCATGTCATGACCCTGACAACAAGTGCGCGATTGCGGCACCACCTCGGCGCAGTACCGAAAGCCGTCGTCCGTGCGATCCATGACGCGAACAGCCGCGCCCCCTCAACGCTCCCGCGCGACATCGCGTGACGAACGCTCGACGGACAAGCGCTCGGGGAATCGTCGGGGGGACGTGGGGGGGGCGACGGACGAACTCTCAACTGAGAACGTGCGACCAGAAGCGGGCCTTGTAGAACTTCGCGCCGCTGCGCACCGAATCAGCACGCCCGGAGAAGCCAATCGTATCGCTCCACCACTCATTGGCGTCCGGGGCGTCCTGCCAGAATCCCGTCCCGTCGGGCAGTCTGCTGTAGGACTTGGTGAACAGCCAGTCGTGGATCCTGGTGGGCGGGGCGAAGCTCCATGTGCCGGTCGTGGTGTCGCGCAGGAGAGTGGTCTCCCATATTCCGCGACCGGGGTTACTGCTATCCCCGCCCACGGTGTAGAAGATCTTGTCGGACGCATAGTCGGGCTGGACATCGTGGCCCACGCCGGTCAATGCCAGCGATGCCGCCAGCGACAGGCCGACGATGATGCCACTGCCGTTCGTCACCAGGCGGTAGGCGCGGAGTTCGTCCTTCCCGGTCGCCACCAGCAGTTCGTTGGCATCGTCCCACCACACCCCGTGTGCGCCGGGGAAACCGACGCTGATGCTGTCGGCGAACGAGGTGGGCGGCGTGCCGCCGAGCGTGCTCGGCACGAAGACGTTGATGCCGCCGCCGTTCTGCCAGTCATTCTTGGTGGTGCCGAAGACCCGGGCCCTGGAAGACGCGGTGACAACCGCACCGTGCCCCTTGATCCGCTCTATCGAATGGGGATTTCCCGGAACGACCACGGACCAGACGATCGACTTATCGCTCTCCCGGATCATTGCCGCACGGCCGCCGAGGTCCGAAGTGCCCGACGAGGTGCAGGCCAACACATCGTCCCACTTGGCGGTGGTGCGGCGTTTGACGTCGGACAGGCGGTACCACGACGAGGTATTGGCATTCGAGGGAGCGGTCCAGTACCAGTCGGGTGTCCCGTTCCAATTCGTCGTGCCGTTGCTGAAGCGCTGAATCTGATTGGCGGCCTGCTCGACGGTCACGATCAGGTAGTTCGTGGCGGCGGCGGCCGGCCGGGCCGTGGCCGCGCCTCCCGCCACCACGACTCCTGAGGCCATCGCGCCCCGCAGCAGCGTCCTTCTCCGCACCGTCCTGACCTCCGGATCTTCGAAACTGGAGGACACACCGTGCCACGAGCCGCCCCGAAGCGACAGACCCACCCCTGAGTCCCGGGGCGGAGGGGTGCCGGCCGGCACCCCTCCGCCCCGGGGACCCCGGCACATCAGGCCCCTGGGCGACTCTCCGCCGCGCTCAGCCCGCGAACCGGGCCATCCACGCCTCGACCTCATCCGCCGACCTCGGCAGGCCCGCCGACAGGTTCTCGTGACCGTCGTCGGTGACGACCAGGTCGTCCTCGATCCTGACGCCGATGCCACGCCACTCCTCGGGCACGGTGACGTCGTCGGGCTGGAAGTACAGACCGGGCTCGACGGTGAGCACCATGCCCGGCTCCAGCACGCCGTCCACGTACTCCTCGTTCCGTGCCTGCGCGCAGTCATGGACGTCCAGACCGAGCATGTGCCCGGTGCCGGCCATGGTGAAGCGGCGCTGGAGGCCGAGTTCGTACGCGCGGTCGGCCGGGCCTTCGATGAAGCCCCACTCGACCAGGGTGGCCGCCAGATGGCGCTGGCACGCCTCGTGGAAGTCGCGGTACGCGGCGCCCGGCCTGACGGCGGCCATACCGGCCTCCTGGGACTCGTACACCGCGTCGTAGACCGTGCGCTGCAGGGGTGTGAAGGTGCCACTGATCGGCAGCGTCCGCGTGACGTCGGCGGTGTAGAGGGTGTTCGTCTCCACTCCGGCGTCGAGCAGGAGCAGATCGCCCGGGCGCACCGGTCCGTCGTTGTCCGTCCAGTGCATGATCGTGGCGTGCTCACCAGCGGCGCAGATCGAACCGTAGCCGACCGAGTTGCCCTCCAGCCGGGCGCGGCGGTAGAAGGTGCCCTCGATCCACCGCTCGGACGACGCGACCGCCCGGGACAGCTCACCGATCACATCGGTGAATCCGCGCACGGTAGAGTCCACGGCCTTGCGCAGCTCGGCGATCTCCCAGTCGTCCTTGACGAGGCGGAGATCGCTGAGCGCCTCTTCCAGTTCCTCGTCGCGCTCCTCCTCGGTGGTGACGGCGGCCTCCAGGGCCGGGTCGACACCGCGGACGATCCGGGTCGGGACACCGGAGGCGGCGGCGAGGTCGGTGGCCGCGGTGCGGACATCGCGACAGGGCAGACCGAGCACCAGCTCCGCCTCGGCGAGGGAGCGGCGGCGGCCCATCCACAGTTCCGCTGTGGGGCCGATCCAGAATTCGTTGTCGTCCCTGCTGTCCCGCGGCAGCTGGTAGCAGTAGGCGTCATGGCCGCCGTCCGCGCGGGGTTCGAGGACGAGGGCGCCGTCCCGGGCCTGGTCCCCGGTCATGTGCACATAGCCCGAATGCGGGCGGAACGGGTAGCAGTCGTCGTTCGAGCGGACTTTGAGGTTTCCCGAGGGGATCACGAGACGCTCGCCCGGGAAGCGGGCGGAGAGCCCGGCGCGGCGGCGGGCCGCGTACGGCGCCTGCTCGTCGAGTCCCAGGTCGTGCCGCTCGGTATCGGCCCAGCCCGTCCGCATCAGGGCGGACAGTTCGTCGGAGATCCCTGAGTAGAGACCGTTCTTTCGGCCTTTCGCCACGTCGTACACCTTCCCCTGGGTGGGTTCGTCACCGGCGGGGGGACGGTACGAGCCGCATGGACCGGCTTTCTCCCCGGACGGCTCGGACTCCCTCGCCGCCGCCGGTCATCCGGCGGCCTTCGGACGGTATAGGCCACCGCCGCCGCTCGGTGCCGGACAGCGCCACTGGCACAGATCTGCCACCGCTGGGCCGGAGCCGTCGATAATGAGGTCTATGACGAACGCGAAGCTCGGCGAGGCCCTCCGCCTTCTGGGGCTCGACCAGGCGGCGGCCCAGGTGTACCTGACCCTGCTCGAACTGGCGCCCACCTCGCTGAGCACGATCGCGGCCACGGCCGGCGTGGACGGCACGGATCTCAGCACGGCGTACGGCGCACTGGTCGACGCAGGTCTGGCCAGTGCCGCCGAGGAGGACGGTGACGTGGTGGCCCCGGTTCCCCCCACCGCCGGTCTGGAGATCCTCGCCCGGCACCGGGCGGCCGAGGTCGAGGAGTCGCGTATCGCCGTGGGGGGCGCGTTCGAGTCGTTCCGGCGACAGCGGCTCGCCGCGTACAACGACCATCTCGTCGAGGTCGTCACCGGGGACACCATCGGCCCGAGGATCCGCCAGGCGTGGGCGAGTGCCCGCGAGCAGATCCGACAGTTCGAGTCACCGCCGTACTTTCCCCTGTCCGGCGCCACGGACGACGCGCTGGCCACGCTCGCTCGCGGTGTGACGCAACGGGTCGTGTACTCACGGGAGTCGCTGGAGCATCCGGGCCATCTCAGGGACGTCATCGAACCGTGTGTCAGGGCCGGCGAACAGGCCAGGGTGTTGCCGTCGGTGCCGGTCAAGCTGGTGATCATCGACGAGGCGTACGCGCTCGTCTCGTTGTCGATCAAGGAGGCCGATGTGCACAACACCATGCTGGTCGTGCAGCCGTGCGGCCTGCTCTCCGCGCTCATGGCACTGTTCGAACAGTCCTGGCAGAACGCGCTGCCCTTCCAGGGCCGCACCACCCGTCCGGGCGGCCTGCCACCCGCCGACCGCCGCCTGCTGTGGCTCCTCGCGGGCGGCGCGAGCGACGACGTCATCGCCCGCGAGATGGGAATCAGTCGCCGCACGCTGTTCCGGCGGCTACAGGTCCTGATGGCCCGGCTGGGTGCCGCGAACCGCTTCCAGATGGCCTTGCAGGCGCAGCGCAACGGCTGGCTCTGACCGGCTCCCCACCGTACGGATCACCCGCTCGCGATCGGGCGGCGGGCGCCCCTGGAGGGCTCTGCCACGACGCTAGGCTGCGTGGCGACCAACAAGGGTCGTACGACAAGAGGTATGCCGATGCTCGGTGTGGTCATGCTGGTGGCGTTTGTCGTTGTCGTCATCGGAGCGGCCTATGCGCTGTCCAACTGGCGCCCCTCCCCCCGCTGGGCCAACCGGCGTGGCCGCAACTGCCCGAACTGCGGCGGCTTCCGGGTGCGGACGGTGGTCAGTGAGACCAGGCTGAACGGAATGCTGGAGTGCCGTGCGTGCAACCGGGTGTGGGAACCGACCGACCACCAGACCTAGGTCGTGTCTTCAAAGTCCCGTCTGTCTGCCGTGCCCTGGCACGCACCCTCGCCGCGTTGTCGTCAGTCGCCAACGCTCCGCGTTGACTCCCTCCTCCGCCTTGCGATCGCACGCACCAGACCCCGCCAGCCCCGCCCTCCGGGCGGACGACGCTACTTTGAAGACACTCCCTAGGGCGCCTCTGACGAATCCCGTCCGGTGCGCAACGCCCTTCGTCAGACACGGCCCCGGTGGAGCGGATGGCGGCCCGGTCCCGGTGGGTCAGCGGCGTCCCCTCCGAAAGCACGGCGGCCCCCTCGGCGGGCGCGACCATCCCGGCCCGCTGCCACGGGTCCCGCGGGGCCCACGGCAGGAAGGTGGGTACTGATGTTGACGATTCCGCCCCGGCGCGCCGCATGGCGGTGCCATGCTGAACGCGCTGATGCGGGGGCTTGTGCCGCGTCGGCTGTCGGGCATGTTCAGACCGTTGCGGAGCCGTCCCGGGGCGCTGATCAGGTCGGGGCCGTGTGGCCACATCCTGGTCGTCAGCCGTCGCGGTCCGGTCCGTGGCTGTTGGCCGCCCCGCCACGGTTTCCCGAGGGGCTGGCCGGTCCCCGCCGTCGCGGCGCGGATCAGGGAAGGGGAACACCATCATCATGTCTTTACGCTCCGCCATACGCCCGGTGCCGCGTGTCGGGTCGCACCGGCGGTTGACCGCGTTACTGGCCGCTGGTGCGCTGCTCGGCTCCGGGTTCGTCGCGGTGGCCGTTCCGGCCGCGACCGCCGCCCCGGTGCGCGCGGCGGCCCCGGTCGCCCCGGTGGCGTACATCGCCAACAGCGAGTCGGACAATGTCTCGGTCGTGGACACGGCCACCGACGCGGTGACCGCGACCGTCCCCGTCGGCGACGTGCCATCGGGAGTGGCGGTGACCCCCGACGGCGGCAGGGCCTATGTCACCAACCGCGGCGCCGGTTCGGTGTCGGTGATCGACACCGCCAGCAACACCGTCACCGCCACCGTCCCCGTCGGCGACGGCCCGTTCGGCGTGGCGGTGACCCCCACGGGCGGCAGTGTCTACGTCACCAACTTCCTGTCGGGCTCGGTTTCGGTGATCGACACCGCGACGAACACCGTCACCGCCACCGTCCCGGTCGGCTCACTGCCGAACAGCGCCACGGCCGCCCCCGGCGGGGACCGTGTCTACGTCAGCAGCGGCGCCGCGGTTTCGGTGATCGACACCGCCAGCAACACCGTCACCGCCACCGTCCCGGTCGGCAGTGGACCGTACGCCGTCGCGTTCGCCCCGGCCGCCGCGGCCTCCGCGGACATCGACGTCGATGTCACCGCCCGGCCGAGCGTGGGCATCCTGGTCCCCTATCTCACCTACACCTTGACCGCCCGTGACCTGGGCCCGAGCGCGGTCACCACGGCCACCGTCACCGCGACCCTGCCGCCGGGCGCCACCGCCACCGGCCTGTCGCCCGGATGCACCACCACGACCGGAACCGTCACCTGCGTCTACGGCGCCATCGCGACGGGAGCCAGCGCGAGCAAGACGTTCCGGGTACCCCTGCACCTGCTGTCCCTCGGCACCGTGAAGGTCATCGGCACCCGGACCGCCTCCTCACCCGCCGACCCCAACCCGGCCAACGACAGCGCCTCCGCCACCTGCACCGTCGTCTCCATCCTCCTGGCCACCTGCACCTGACCGTCCCGCCCCCCGGCCGGCAGCCCGAACCCCCGGCCGGGGGGTACCACCCGCAGATCTCACGGATCCCACGCCCGGTCAGGCGGCGAGCCCATGCGGCGCCACACCCACCGCGGCGGCATCGCGTCAGGGCACCACCCCTACGCCGGCAGGCGCGGGACGCTCGACATCAGGCGCTGCGTGTACGGGTGCTCCGGCGCGCCCAGTACCCGGTCGGTCGCCCCGTCCTCCACCACGCGCCCCTTCTCCAGCACCGCCGTACGGTCGCACAGCGACGCCACCACCGACAGGTCGTGAGAGACCATCACCAGCGTCAGGCCGCGTTCCTCCCGCAGTTCGTGGAGGAGGTCCACGACCCTGACCCGGGTGGTGACGTCCAGCGCGCTGACGGGCTCGTCGGCGAGGAGCACCCGCGGATCGCACACCGTCGCGCGGGCGATCGCGATCCGCTGCCGCTGACCGCCGGAGAACTCGTGCGGGTAGCGGTCGGCCGCGTCCGCCGGCAGGCCGACGGCGGCGAGCGCGGCGGCCACCTTGGACGCCGCCGTACGACGGTCGTCCAGGCCGAGGGAGCGCAGCGGCTCGGCCACGGTGTACCCGATGCGCCGGCGCGGGTCGAGCGAGGAGTACGGATCCTGGAAGACGCACTGCACGCCGCGCCGGAAGCGCCGCATCAGCTCGCGGTCACGCAGCCGCAGCTCGGCCCCGTCGAAGCGGATCGTGCCCGTGGTGGGCCGGGCGAGCCCGAGCAGCAGCCTGAGCAGCGTGGTCTTGCCCGTGCCCGACTCGCCCACCAGCGCGAGGCTCTCCCCGGCGGCGACGGCGAGGTGGATATCGCTCAGGACGGGCGCGGTGCCGCCCCGGTACGCGTAGGAGACGCCGTCCAGCTCCAGCACCGGCACGGTCCTGGTGGGTGTCATCGCGTCCTCCGTCGGTCCAGGGCGTGCTCCAGTCGGCGTGCGCTGTCCACCAGGGCCGCGGTGTACGGGTCGCGGGGTGCGTGCACCACGTCGCGCACGGGCCCTTCCTCGACCGCCCGGCCGTCCTTGAGGACGATGACCCGCTCCGAGGTCCGCGCCACCACCGCGAGGTCGTGGCTGATGAACAGCAGCGCCATCGCCCGCTCCCGTACCAGTGCGTCGAGCAGGTCGAGCAGGTCGGACTGGACGGTGACGTCGAGCGCGGTCGTCGGCTCGTCGGCGATCAGCAGCCGGGGCTCGCAGGCCAGGGCCATCGCGAGAGCGACCCGCTGCCGCTGACCGCCGGAGATCTCGTGCGGGAAGGAGCGGGCCAGCCGTTCGGGTTCGGGCAGCCGGACCTGTTGGAGGGCTTCGACGACGGCGTGGCGCAGCGCGGTGCCCTTCAGACCACGGTGGCGGGCGAGCGGCCCGGCGATCTGTCGGCCGACGCGCATCAGCGGGTCGAGCGCGGTCAGGGGTTCCTGGAAGACGATCGCGGCCTGTCGTCCCCGGACCGCGGTGAGCTGCTTCTCGGTGGCGCCCACGACCTGGGTGCCGGCCAGTTCGACGCTGCCGGTGGCGGTCATCCCCTCGGGCAGCAGTCCGAGGGCGGCGAGCGAGGTCAGTGACTTGCCCGACCCCGACTCGCCGATCAGGCCGAGGCGTTCGCCCGGGGCGACGCTCAGGGACAGGTGGTCCACGAGGGTGCGCCCGTCGGCGGTGCGGACGACCAGGTCGCGGATGGCGAGGATGCTCATGCGGGCCTCTCGCGGGTGGTCGGGTCGAGGGTGTCGCGCAGCCCGTCGGCGATCAGGTTGACGCCGATGACGAGGATCACCAGGAGGATCCCGGGGGCGAGCGCACCGATCGGGGCGGTGGTGAAGGTGGCCTGGGCCTCCAGCAGCAGTCGGCCCCAGGAGGCGTTGGGTGGCGGCGCGCCGAGCCCGAGGTAGGACAGGCCCGCTTCGGCGAGCACCGCCAGCCCGAACTGGAGCGCCAGGTTGACGGCGAGGGTGGGCCAGATGTTGGGCAGGACATGGCCGGCCACGATCCGCCCCCAGGAGGTGCCGGAGGTGCGGGCGGCGGTGATGTAGTCCTGCGCCAGGACCCTTTTGACCAGGATGCGCACGATCCGTGCGACGACCGCGCTCTGCGCCAGGCCGATGGCGAGGACCGCCGAGCCGAGGGTGCCGGAGCGGGCGGCCACGACGAGCATCGCGAGCAGCAGGGTCGGGAAGGCGATCAGGATGTCGAGGAAGACGGAGAGGGTGTCGTCCAGCCACCCTTGCGCGAAGGCGGCGAGCAGGCCGAGCGCCAGCCCGAGGGTGCCGGCGATCAGGACGGAGCCGAGTCCGGCCTGGAAGGCGATCGTGGCGCCGTTCATCACCTGGGTCAGCAGGTCCCGGCCGAGCTTGTCGGTCCCGAGGAGGTGGTCCCCGTCGGGCCCGGCGAGCCGGCCACCGGAGGTGTCGTCGGTGGCGTACGGGAGCCAGAAGAGGGCGACGAGGGCGAGCAGCGCGATCGAGCCGGCCAGTGCGCAGCCGACGATCAGGGTGTACGAGCGCCGGGCGGTGCGGCGCTCCGTCCCCGCCTCGGGGCGCCCCGGCCCGGTCGCGTTCTGCGGCTGGGCGGCGCTCGTGGCCACGGGTTCGATGAACGTCATCGGGGGCCTCCCGACAGTCCGGCGCGCAGGCGCGGGTCGACGATCCGTTGGACGAGGTCCGCGGCGAAGCCGATCAGCAGGACCGCGAGGGTGGACACGAACAGCACGCCCTGGATGACGGGGTAGTCGTGCTGGGTGATGCCGGTGGTGAGCAGGGAGCCGAGCCCCGGCAGGGCGAAGACGGACTCCACGACGACCGCGCCGAGCAGGGTGGAGGCCAGCTCGATGCCGAGGACGGAGATGACCGGTACGGAGCCGTTGCGCAGCCCGTGCCGCCACATCGCGCCGCGGAAGGAGGACCCCAGGGCGCGTGCGGTGCGCAGGTGGTCGCTGTCGAGGACGTCGAGGGTGGCGGAGCGCACGTACCGGATCAGGGAGGCGCTCATCACCAGGGCGATGGTGATCACCGGGAGGACGAGCGAGCGGACCGCTTCGCCGGGCTGGGCCCAGCCGTCGGGCGGGAAGCCGCCGGCGGGGAACCAGCGGGCGTTCACCGCGAGGACCACGATCAGGATCATGCCCAGCCAGAACACCGGGATGGCGATGCCGAGCTGGGAGACGCCGTTGAGCAGGGCGCCGTACCAGGTGCGGCGCTTGTGGGCGGCGAGGAAGCCGGCCGGTACGGCGATCAGCACGGCCAGCACGAACGCGGCGAGGGTGAGCGGCAGGGTGACCCTGAGCCGGGTGGTGACCTCGGGCCCCACCGGCAGCGAGCTGACGAAGGAGGTGCCGAGGTCACCGCGGACCAACTGGCCGATCCAGTGGACGAACTGCTCCGGCAGGGGACGGTCCGAGCCGATCGACGTGCGGGCGGCGGCGATCTGCTCGTCGGTGGCTCCGACGGCGGTCAGCGCGTTGGCCGGGTCGCCGGGGAGCATCCGCAGCAGGACGAAGAGCACCACGCTCGCCAGCGCCAGCGAGACCAGCAGGAAGACGAAGCGCCGCAGGACGTAGTGCGCCATCAGCCCTTCTTGATGTCGTAGGCGTAGAACTGCGAGTTCAGGCCGTTGAGGGGGTAGCCGGAGAGCCGGGTGCTGGCCACCACGATCTGCGGGTAGAGGTAGAGCCAGTCACTGGCCGCGTCTTCGGCGGTCTTGCGGTTGACCTTCTTCAGCAGCTCGGTCTGCTCGGCGGCGGTGGAGGACTGTTCGGCCTGCTCGACCCAGGCGGTGACCTGCCGGTTGTCGTAGCCCCAGTAGAAGTCCGGGTTTCCGTACCAGACCAGGTCACGGTCGTTGACGTGCTCCTGGAGCGTGGCCTGGAAGTTCCGGTTCTTGTAGACCTTGGTGTACCACTCGTCCGAGGTGATCGTGTTGATCTTGACGGTGATGCCGACCTTGGCGAGCTGGGAGGTGATGAAGGTGGCGGCCGTGGGGTGCGGGTCGTAGTTGGGGGTGTCCAGGGTGAGGCTGAAGCCCTTGGGGTATCCGGCTTCGGCCAGCAGCTTCTTGGCGCGCTCGGGGTCGTGGGCATCGATCGCGGTGAGGTCCTCGTACCACGGGTCGGTGGGCGGGACCATGGAGCCGATCAGCTTGCCGTGGCCGCCCCAGACGGACTCCAGCAGCTTCTTGTCGTCGATGGCGAAGGAGACCGCCTGGCGGACCCGGACGTCGTCGAAGGGCTTGGCCTTGTCGTTGAAGGCGAGCAGCAGCTTGGTGGTGGAGTTGCCCTCGGTGACCTTGTAGCCGGGGTTGTTCTTGAACTGGTCGAGGGCGTCGGGCGACTGCTCGCTGGTGACCACGTCGACGGCGTTGGTCAGCAGGGCGTTGTTGAGCGCGGTCGCGTCCTTGAAGTAGCGGAAGACGACCTTCTTGTTGGCCGCCGCATCGCTCCAGTAGTCGCCGAAGCGGTCCAGGCTCAGGGTGGAGCCGCGGCTCCACCGGTCGAGACGGTAGGGACCGGTACCGTCCTCGCGCTGCTTGAGGTCCTTCGCCTCGGAGTTGACGATCCACACATAGGTGAGGTTGTAGACGAAGGAGATCGACTTCTGGGAGAGCGTGACGGTGACGGTGCGCGGGTCGGGGGTGGCGATCGTCTTCACCACGGAGAGGTTCTTCTTCCGCGCCGACTGGGAGTCGGGGGCGAGCACCCGCTCCAGGCTGTGCTTGACGTCCTGGCTGGTGACCGCCTTGCCGCTGTGGAAGGAGACGCCGTCACGGAGGGTGAAGGTGTAGGTCAGGCCGTCGGAGCTGACCCGGTGGGACTCGGCGAGGAGCGGTTCGACCTTGCCGCCGTCGGTGAGCTTGAACAGCCCTTCGTAGACGTTGCCGTGGAGGGCTTCGGTGACGCCCTGCCCGCCGCCGCCGGTGTTGTCGAGGTTCTGCGGCTCGAAGAGGGAACCGATGTTGACGGTGGCGTTCGGGTCGTGCTTGCCGCCGGAGTTGGTGCCGGTGGAGCCGCCGGCGCAGGCGGTGAGGGTGAGGGCGAGGACCGCGGCGGTCACGACGGAGACGGCTGAGGACGTGCGAAGGCTCATGGCGTTCATGACAGAGAGTGGGCTTTCGTGCTGCGGCTACCGAGGGTGCCGGAGGTGGGATCAGGACTGTGCGGGGACGCCGCCGCGGAAGACGGGACGCTTCTCACCGGCCGCGACGGGCAGGTGGAAACGGTTCTGCCGCGGCGGCATCGGACAGTTGTACTGATCGGAGAAGCCGCACGGCGGCACGAAGGCCCGGTTGAAGTCGAGGCGGACGGTTTCCTGGCCGGTGCGGGTCACGAAGAGGAAGCGACCGGCGCCGTAGGTGGTCCGTCCGTTGGTGGGGTCGCCGAAGACCAGCAGCAGCACGCCGTCGTCGTCGAAGGCGCTGAGGGTGTAGTCGCGGCCGTCGACAGTCAGCCGGATGTCGCCGGGAACGACCAGGTCGCGGGTGCCGCCGTTGTCCCGGATGTGCTCGAAGGCGATCTTCCGGGCTCCGGTGACAGGGGTGTACGTGCCGTCCAGCACCCACGCCGGGTCATAGGGGAAGACCTCGGTGCGCTCGAAGGCGCGGATCGCGGGGGCGTCGGCGTCCCAGAAGCGCAGCCCGTGCTCCGGCTCGCCGGTGACGAGGTCGGTGCGCTCGACGGTGGTGACCGTGACGGTCGCCGGCTGCCCGGCCCGCTCGGCCACCGGGTCGGGGGACTGCCCCGCGGGGAGCCACCGGGTCTCGACCAGGGCGAGGTTCCCGGTCGCGGAGGTGACCGCGCGCCGCCGCTCGGCACACCACGCATCCCACTCCCCCACGGGATCGGGGGTCGGGAACACGGCAGCGGCAGGGTGGGACACGGCAGCACTCATTCACGTAGAAGTTCGATGGAATCACGCCCAAACGCCACACAGCGTGAGGTTCGACTCAAAGCTTGATCTTTATCTTCCATAAGTCGGACTAATGTCAAGGTGGTGACAGATGGCGAGACAGGACGTGAGACGGCGCACGGGCCGGTACGGGTCACCAGCGGCGCACCGGAACACACCGACCCGCCACCCAACGCCCGCTGGCCGGACGCTACTTAGGGTGAGGTCGGCTTCAGTGAAGCCGGCGATCACGACCCGTGCTCCCGCCTGTCTCTGAGACCGTCGCCACACTGTGCGCGGCTCCCGGCCGCCCCGGGTCCGCCACCTGCCGGTGCGATGCCGGCTCGCCCGTGGCGCACCGGCTCGCCCAGGGCCGGCAGGGGGGCCACGCCGCCGACCGGGGCCTCGGCCCAGTGGGGAGGACCCGCCCCTGCGGATACGGGCGCGGAGCCGGGGACGGACGGGGCCCAGGACCGTGCCGCCCGAGCGCGGGACCCGTCCGTCCCGGGCCACCGCGGCGGGCCGCATCCGCTGGGGCCTCATGGGCACCACGGGCGGTACCCCCCCGGGCGGACGGAGTCGTCTCCGTCCGCCCGGGGCCACCCGCGGTCGGTGGCTGTCCGGCCGGTCAGTAGTCTTCGGGCGGGGCGACGAGGTCGGGGCCGGGTGGGCCGGTGCCGACGTCGTTCTCGGCGATGACCCGGAAGCGTCCTCCGTCGGCCCGGAGACTCCGCTCCGCGCCGGGGAGCGTGGCAGTGGTGTCGTAGGAGTAGACGATCGAGTCGTCGGGGTCCACCCCGGGCACATCGGCGACGAGGCTGTAGACGACGCGGCCCGCGTTGCCGTCGTTCTCCGGTGGGTCCCAGGTGAACACGGCGTCGCCGTGGCGGTAGTCGAGGGTGAGGCCACGAGGGGCGGAGGGGACGGTGGAGCCCGTCTGGACGAACGCCTGGGCACTGGTCCCGGCGCAGTTCGAGGTGAGCGCCTGAGTGGCGATGATCTTGGCGAGGGCGGGGCCCGTGCCGGAGGCCGTGTATGTGTAGACGCCGTCCCCGGTGATGGTGCCGGGGCTGCCCTCGGCCAGGCTCCAGAACACCGGTCCTTCGCACCAGTTCCTGCGGCTCACCGCGAAGGCGGTGCTCCCGCTCGCGGGCAGCACGCGCGTCGGATTCTCGATGTAGATGCCGGCCAGGGGGCCTTCGGCGCTCCACACGGTGCGGGAGAAGTCGGCGACGGGCACGGCGTACTCCAGGTTGAGTTTCTTGATCCCGCCGGTGACCTCCACCCGGACGCCCGCGTCGAGATGTGCCCAGGGGTTCTCGGTCGGTGCGGTGACGAACCTCAGGTACGGGACGAACTGCAGACCGGGTCCGATCGCCCCGTACAGCTCGAAGCTGATCGCAGAGGGGAGGTCCAGCTGTGCCGTGACGCCGGGCGACAGACGGTCGGCGGTGAGGTCCGCCACCGGGTCGGTGGTGGTGCTCCGGCCGCTCCAGCCGTCCTGGAGGGTGAAGTCGGCGACGCCACCGATGTGCTGCTCGTAGGTGGCGGTGGCGACCAGCTCCAGGGATCCGGAGACGGACAGCTGGGCGCTGAGGGTGAGGGTGGGGACGATGACGACGGGGACCGGGCCGACCGGGACCGTGATGGCCGCGAGGGGCAACGAGGCGAGGGTGACAGCCTGACTGGTGCCGCCGACGGTGCCGGCGACCGTGGCGGTGACGGACGCCTTGACGTCCACGTCGGCGGCGAAGGTCACATCGGTGACTTCTCCGATGTCCTCCCCGGTGTCCGGGTCGGTCTCCCCGGTCGTCCTGACGACGAGGTCCCAGTGCGGATCGAGGGTGACGGTGCCGCTGATGTTGGTGGACAGACCGGCGAACTCCCGGGTGTTGTCCCCGGGTCTGATCGTCAGCCCGAAGGCCAGATCATTGCCGACGGTGACCGGCTCGGCCCGTACTCCCGGGTGCAGATAGCCCGGCTCCGCTCCCTCGTTGGTCAGCTCCCCGGCCGCCGACACCTGGGCGTCGGTCAGGACCCGCGACAGGTCGGCGTCGGCGGTCGCCACCACCAGGGCCGTGCCCTGACGCCGTACCCCGTTCACCGTGCGCAACAGGCCGTCGGGTGCCTGCGGGCTGGTGTCCGCGACCACGATCTGCCCCGCGCGCAGGCCGAGCAGTTGCCGGGTGGGGTTGGTGAACCGCAGCTCGCCGAGTTCCTTCCCGGTGAGGGTGGCCATCGAGGCGGCGGAGAGGACGACGGTACGGGCGGCGACGTCGACGCGGGGGGCGACGGCTTCCTCCGTCCGGGCGGCGGGCCCGGTGCCGACGGCGTTCGCGGCGGCCACGGACACGGTGTACTCCTCGTCCGGACTGAGTCCGTCGATCACCGCTTCGGTGATCGCGGCAGCCGTACGGACGGTGGTGCCCCCGGCCGTGACGCGGTAGCCGGTCACCGGGGAGCCGCCGTCGTCCGCGGGAGCGGTCCAGGTCACCCGCAAGGCGCTGTCCCGGCCGCCGTCCGGGCTCGCGGAGACGTCGATGGGCGCGGCGGGCACGGTGTCGGGCCGGGGACGGACCCTGCTCTGCTCGGCCGGAGTGCCTGGCCCTGCCTTGTTCACGGCCCGTACGGCGACGGTGTACGCGGTGCCGTTGGCCAGCCCTGCCAGCGCCGCCGAAGCCGTGTCCGGGCCGACGGTGACCCGATGGCCACCCGGGGTGGCCGTGACGGTGAACGCGGTGATCGGAGCGCCGCCGTCGTCGGGAGCGGTCCACTCGACCTCCACCGCCCGGTTCCGCGCGTGCACCGCGCCCAGCACCGGCTCCCCCGGCGCTCTGGCCGGCCGGGGCGTGGCCTGCTCGGACGGATCCGAGAGCAGGGCGCGGCCCCGGCTGACCTCCTGACGGACCGTGAAACGGTACGCCGTCCCGTTGGTCAGCCCTGTGACCCGGGCCGTCCGGGCGCCGGCGGGCACCCGGACGGACGTGCCGCCTGGCGAGGCGGCTACCAGGAAACCCGTGATGACCGGATCGGTGTCCGCCACAAAACTCACGTCGGCCGCGCTGTCCCGCGGGAAGACCTGGGTGACCAACGGCGGCTGGAGCGGAGCGGCGGCCAGGGCACCAGCGGGCCCCGGGGCGACGAGCGCCCCCAGCAGCAGCGCGAGAACGAGCAGAGGGCGGGGGAATCGGCAGCGCATGGCCACTCCTCGCGTCAAGCCGCCTGATGTCGGCTCATAGAGGACCACGGTAGGAAGCTGTCGGCGGGACAGCGGTCGGCTCGGCGGGCAAACCCCCCGAAAGTGCTCCCATCGGAACAGCCGTTTGGCCGGTGGTCACCAGGCGGCGCGGCCCCGCTGGGGAGAGTTGCCCGACGGGAGAGTCACGGAGCCGGCGCGGCGCGACGGCGCATGACGGGCAGGGTGGCGCCCGCGTCGCCGAGTTCGCGGCCCGGTTCCCCCCATGGCACCGATGACGGGGAGGAAACCCACCCCCACCGAGAGTGCGACGGCGATGGCGGCCTGACCAGCGGGATCCACCTGGCGTGCGACGGGCAGGGCCGCCCACTCGCCTCCGTCGTCACGGGCGGAAACACCAACGGCCGCACCCGGTTCACCGCCGCACTGGAAGCGATCCGGGCGCCCAGGATCGAACCGGGGCGACCCCGCACCCGGCTTTTTGACGTGGGCGCGACATTTGATGACAGAACCCAGGCCCGAGCCCCCGTACTTCGAGGGCATGGCCAAGGCCCCGAGTCCGGCGAACGACATCTCCGACGCCCGCGTGCCGGCCAAGCCAGGCGACTCGGTCACCACCGCCCAGCGACTGCGCCGCCAGGGACAACGCGCCGCCCGGCGTGAAGGCCGCCATCGCCGGCATTCCGCAGTATGCGCTACGTCGCTGACACCTCATCAGTTCTCAAGATAGTCGGGCCACTTCGTGTGGTCCGGCCTCTTGTGTGCACCCCCCGGCATGGACTAGACCTCTTCTCGCGATTGGTACAGACCATCTGACCCCGCTCAGACAAGGCCACCAGTATGTTGAGACGCACCTCCGCGTTCCTGGCGACGGTTCTGCTCGCCTCGCTCGTCGCGGTCCCCGCGACCGCTCACGCCGATGAAGACGACAGCCGCCGGCTGCCCGGCCACCGTGTGGCCTACTTCACCGCATGGAGCGTCTACGGCGGCTTCTCCGCCAAGAAGGTCCAGGACTCGGGCCAGGCGGCGAAGCTGACCGTGATCAACTATGCCTTCGGCAACATCTCCCCCGAGGGCACCTGCTTCGAGGACAACCTGGCCGACCAGGCCGATGCCTGGGCCGACTACCAGCGCCCGATCGGCGCGGCCGACTCGGTGGACGGCGTCGCCGACACCTGGGACCAGCCACTGAAAGGCAGCTTCAACCAGCTACGGAAGCTGAAGGCGAAGAACCCCCACCTGAAGGCCGTCATCTCAATCGGCGGCTGGGGCTGGTCCAAGTACTTCTCGGACGTGGCCGCCACTGACGCCGCGCGCAAGAAGTTCGTGGCCTCCTGCGTCGACCTCTACATCAAGGGCAACCTGCCGCAGCTGGGTTCGTTGGAAGGCGGCCCGGGCAGCGGCGCGGGCGTCTTCGACGGCATCGACCTTGACTGGGAGCACCCGGGCGGCGACGGTCTGCCGGACAACTCGGTGCGCCCCGAGGACGGCCGCAACTTCACCCTGCTGCTGGCCGAGTTCCGGCGGCAGCTGGACGCGCTGGGCGACAGCAAGCGAAAGCGCCACCTGCTGACGGCGGCCGTCGCCGCCAACACCGACGTCGCGGACCGGCTGGAGCTGCGGAAGGTCGCCCGCCAGGTGGACTTCCTGAACCTGATGACCTACACCATGCACGGCTCCTGGGAGCCGCAGGGCCCGACCAACCACCAGGCGAACCTCTACACCGACCCGGCCGACCCCTCCGGAATCGGCTACAGCTACAGCGCGGACCGGGTGGTGCGGCACTACCTGGCCGGCGGTCTGCCGGCCCGTAAGGCGGTGCTCGGGGTGCCGTCCTGGGGCTACGGCTGGACGGGAGTGCCCGCCGGGACGAAGAACGGTCTCTACCAGCCCGCCACCGGCATGTCCCCGCGCGGCGGCGGCCAGCTGCCGTACAAGGCCATCAAGGACCTGCCGGGCGCTGTGCACACCGACCGCAAGCACGGCGCGGCCTGGAAGTACGACGGCACCGAGTTCTGGACGTACGACACCCCGGCCACCGCCGCCCAGAAGGCCCGCTACACCCAGCGGAACGGTCTCGGCGGCGTGATGGTCTGGTCCCTGGACGGGGATGACGCCCAGGGCTCGCTGATCGCTGCGCTGGATCGCGGTCTGCGACGCTGACCCGGGGCTGCGACCCGGTGGCGGACGGGGCGACCCAGGCCGCCACCGGGTGCGGCGGCCGAACACGCGGACTCCCCGCACATCGCACCTGCCGCACCACCAGCAACGCTCTGATTCTCACCGACCCGCGGCGACCGTGTACCGGCGAACGGGACGACGTTGAGGGGTCGGTGACCTACCTGACTCGGTATCGCTTCAACGGGGGTTCCTAACCCCGATACGACTCCAGCAGCCGCCGTAAAGGGCATACCGTAGCTGCCCTCAGCTCCCGTATTGCTGTCCGATCTTCGGGCCGCCAGGCGGCAACCACCAGAACCCAATGTTGAGGTTGCCGACGTTGGTATCCGCCAACCTCCGCAAGGGCGACCCCAGGCGCTGGGCCGCTCCGGGATGGCAAAGCACGCCAGTCCAGCCGTGGCCGTCACCTTGCGGGGTGACCACCACGGCTGAACTATCCGCTCGGCATGTGATGGCGGGCCTCTCCAGCTCATCACGCCGACATCACGGCTTCTTTGCCGACCCGGATCACGAGTCATAGCGTTCAGTCACCACCATCGCTGTCCCTGCGAGTACCACTCCCGCAGGCGCCTCAGCCCACTCGGCGAGCAGCAACGGCTTCCGGTCCACGGACTTCAGCAAGTGAGCGATCTCCTCGGCGGTTGGCGCGACCGGAAGGGCGCAGCCGACCACGAGGTGGCCTGTCGCGCTGGTGTGGTCCCCGGGCTCCTCCTCGGGATCGTCCGGCACCCAACGGCCGACCTCGATCTCCCACGAAGCCTCGTTGTCGCCTGGTTCCGGCGCTTCGATCGTCAGGTAGAAGCCGTCGGAGTCGTACGGCTCCGCGAAGAGGCGACAGCTGGGGTCGTCGAGTGAAGCCCACACGCCGCCACCCTGGGAGTGCGCGGTGACCAGCACCCGGAGGGCGGCGACCGCCTTCTCCCGCTCCTCCGAGGTGAATCCCGACTCACGTCGGTCGAGCTGCTCACGCGTCTCGTCGCTCAGGGTGTCCAGCCCGTCGTCATACTTCACGAAGGGATGCCCGAAATCCCAGCAGCGCTCGGTCTCCGGCTCCTCCTTCGAGGAAGTTCCCGAGAAGTCCGCGAGTCCTGTCTGCAACCCGCCCTTCTCTTCCTCCAGTTCGGATTGGATCGCCCTACTGACCGTTTCAGGAAGAGCCACCACGGCACTTTCCAGGTCGGCGAGTGCCTGGTGAAGCCGTAGGCAGACGTACTCGTACCACAGACTGTGGGCACCGCCGAGAAGAGCGGTGCGGGCGGCAGGGTCGGTCAGCGCGGGCAGGTGCGTGCGCGGGTAGTAGCCCACACGCCGTTCCCGGCGGTCGTGGATGCTGACAGGGACGGTGGCGAAGGCGGAGATCCGATTGAGGGCGTCGACGACCGGAACTGCGAGGCGAGGCTCGGCAAGACTCGTGACGGTCTTGGACACGACGCCGTCCGGACCCTGGTAGGTCGCCAGGATCTGGGTCTTTCCACGAGTGGCGTGCTGAGAGTAGATGGTCAAGGAAACGCCTTTCGGCTGCCCGGCACACGACGGCCGGACAGAACAGGTGCACAGGAAGCGGGAGGGAGGTGGTGGCGAGGGCGCTTTCCGACGCTCCGTACCTCAAGACGACCGGAGGTGGCCCAGGTACCGTCCCGGGCTCCATTCCTGCCCGCAGGTTAGACGCATCCCCTGCACGCCGCAAGCAGGTGTTCTCCCTCCTCGGGTACAAGTACGGATAGCTGAAAAAAACGTGCCACAAGCGGACTTAAGGATACTGGCTGCGGATTGAGACGGGTGTGTCGGCAGAGACTCGCGGCGGACGGCTCGGCGGCGGCACTACCAACCTCATCAGCAGCCGAATCGAGTTGCGTGGGCAGATCTGCCAGCCGAACAAACCTGTCAAGGGTTGCGTTGGCCTGAAGCCAAAACGATTCACCCGGGCCTGCGAACATGGTCCCGGCTTGAGCAGGCAGGTGACTGCACCGCTACGCCTAGCTCCTCCGCACTCCGTTCAAGGTCATCACGACCGCCGCCAACGTCAACGACGTCACCCAGATCCTTGCCTCAGTCGACGGCATCCCGCCCGTGCGGTCGGCCCCGCCGCAGGCCCGACGCCCTGCTCGGCGACGAGGGCTACGACTCCAACGCCTACTGCGCCGAGCGGCGTCAACGGCGGATCCTGGCCGTCATCCCGCGCAAGGGATCACCGAACATCAAAGGCATGGGCAAGCTCCGCTACATGGTGGAGCAGACCTTCGCCGTTCAAACGCCTCGCCGTCCGCTGGGAACGCCGCACCGAACTCCACGACGCCTTCGTCGACCTCGCCCGCAGCCTCATCCGCTGGAGACGCCTCAAGAAGGCCCCCTCCTGACCGCGCCCCAAACAATCACGCGCAGCGCAGCACCTCAGGAAGCCCTAAGGCTACTGGTGCGGCACGTGCCTGGTTCCAGTCGGCTCTGCAGTATTCGCCCGGGCTGCTGTGAGGCAGAGCCGTTCCTCGACTCCTCCTTCGACGACCTTGACCAGCAGCGTGCTCGCGTCATAGAAGCGCAGGGTGAAGTACGGATCGAGTTGCATCAGGAAGTCGAAGCTCTCCCTGTCCTCCGCAGCTTCGAGGGTCGCCTCGCACGTCCAGTCGTCTCCGGCTGTACGGACCACGATCCGCACACGAAGTCTTCCAAGACACGCCGCCCGGTTGGCCCACCACTCAAGCGTCGCGGCGTCCTGGTAGCTGTCCACAGTTCAAGTATCGCAATCGAGCAGGCAGTCGTGTCAGCGACGCAGAACCTCAGGTCACAAAATCGCGTTACGAGCTCTCAGATGACATCTGCGGTGACCCTGTAGCAACCAGAGACACGGCGGATGACGACTCGACGGGCAAGTTTACTGACCAGGTAAACTCCCCGCCCATTCTCGGACTCCCTGTCTAAGGGTTTCAGCTCTGGAACACCAACCGATCCGCCTTGGTCCGTGACAGACAGAGTGACGCCCCAGCGCGACACCGTCAGCGCTAGATGGAAAACGCCGGAGCCCTTACCGCTGGCGGTGTGACGGAGTGCGTTCGCGCATAGCTCCGCCACAATCGACACAGCGTCATCCAGGAACGGTGCATCTCCTAGCGCTTCCCCCGTCCAATGGCGAGCTCGGACGACCTGCTCGAGGGTGCCTGGAAAGGTGCAGCACCAGGCCCGAGCAGCAAGCACCTCCCCGTAAGCCCCTCTGAATCTAATCTTCTGGCCACCTGAAACGATTCCTTCCCCAGCACATCGGAACGCATCTCCCGACATTCGAATGGACAAGAGATGCAACAAAAATCTCAGAGCTCTCACATTTCCCCTCAGGAAAGCGAAATACACTGCCGGGATGACGGATTCATTTCATTCGGACTCAACTCAACCTCTACCCAGAGCGGGCTTCATTTGCTAGCGTGCCGTCCACTGCCGAAGGGCAGCGATCCCCGCCCGAGCGGGGTTGGCCCTCGATCCAGGTGTGCCGACCGTACCGAGCCGTCATCCTTCCCCGCACAAGCGGGGCTCCAATCCATGGAGCCATCCACCACATGCACTTAGCCCCTGCGACACCTCCAGTAAGTGGCCTGAACCCAACCAGAAGACACTGGCCAGGAAGGCTCGGCACGATCGTGCCCAGCTGTATCGCGAGAAGTAGTGCATTTCTCGCGATACAGCTGGGCACGACCTACAACCGCACTCACCTGTATCGGTTCCAAACCTCGCTTCCGCTTCCGTTCAAGCTGCGGAGCCATAGCTCGCCAAAGACAAGCAGGGGACACGGGCCCATCGATGTGTCTAACCGCATTCACGAGGCCGTCAACCACTGGGCCATCCAAGACGATCTCCCGCCTGGATGCTCTCCGCCTGCGCCATGCCGGACACGGGAACCGGGGTGTCCCCGGCCCGGATCGACACGCGCGGATTCTCAAGCGCTCTTTCGAAAACCGGAAGCCCAACCGTCCAGCCCTACGGCCGCCGCCTTCGACAGGCTCCAGGCCATGACCACCCGGGCGAAGAACGCCCGGACGGCTACTCCGGCGGCTGGCCGCGCGTAAGCGGGCAGCAGGGACGAACAGGGCCACGCAAGCCCGATCGGACGCGGGCCCTGCTGCACCCACGAGCTACGACTGCCTCGCCGAGAACGACCGGACGTCCCACCCGGGGCAGGTCAGCCAGGGCTGGCACGGCCCCTACCCGACCTCCTCGCCCACCGCGGCCCCGCTGATCGTGGCACGGTTCACCAAGAGCCAGTGCCACCCCTGCCCGGCCCACGCACAGTGCACCACCTCCCGCGCAAACCACCGCACCATGGGCTTTCCCCTACGCGAACTACGCGACCTGCAACTCCGCATCCGTGCCGAGCAACAGACACCCGAGTGGAAGACCCGCTACACGGTCCGCTCCGGAGTCGAGGGCACCGTCAACGGATTCGCCCACGGAATCGGCATGCGCTACTGCCGCTACCGAGTCCAGGAAAAGGTCCACATCCAGCACGTCCTGGCCGAGCCATCGCCATCGTCATCAACATCGAGCGCCTCAGCGGTCTCTCACCGACCGAAGAAGTGCGCTCTCCCCGCCGACCGACCGCCTTCCAGACCTACCTTGATCAGCACGAGATCCCCCCGGCTGAAGTCCTGGCGAACCCTGGGCACCTGACCTCGGCAACTCCAAGATCCCCCACAGAGTCAAGCTAGAGGCGACTGGCCGCCAGGTCATTGAGGACGGCGTTCACGGTGGACCAACACAGGTCGGCTGTGTCGAAGTCCGCGCTGTGCTTGGCTCGCTTCTCGGCGAGCGGGTGAACCAGATTGCGGTAGGTTCGCAAAAGTTCCGAAGCCATTTTTGCGTCTTGGTCGATCCACCCATTCACGTGGGCGTGCTGAACAAGATCCTGCATGCCAGCCGCGCGCAACGGCTTGGAAAGCGGCGTGCCAGCATGCCTGACTTCGGCTGCGTGTACAAGTACGCCCTCGAGGAGGCTGCCGAGCATAATGACCGCAGAGGTGTAAGCGCCGTTTTCCTGACATGTGTGCGCCTCGTCCAGACGTAGCTGGACGGCACGGGCCAAGTCGGGATCAGCGACGATATCGGTGATCGTGACCTTGAGTTCGACGCGCTGTGGCCGGGGTAGGTTGTCAGGGTCGTATTCAACGAGGTTGGGTCGCCCGTTGCGGTAGTCGACGCGTAGGCATTCGAGGGCCAGGACTTCCTGGAGTCGTTCGATGACAGGTGTGTATTCACTGGGTTGTTGTTGGTACTCGCGCCGGTCGGCCAGACGCAGTACGACACGTTCGATGTCTCCGGCGTCGTCTTCCTTACGTTCGCGTAGGAGGTCCAGAAGCCATGGGTGTCGTGGGCTGCCGTCGTGATCGGGAACGTCGTCCCAGCCGGCCCGGCGGAGGAAGGGCGCCAGCTCCCAGCCACCGCGGCGTTTCATGCCTGCCTCATCACCGCTGATCATGGCGGCCAGTTCTTCGAGAGTGCTGTCGTCGAAATCTTCCATGTCAGGCTGCCTCGCTGTCGTCGTCCAGTTCACCGTCATAGGGATCCGCGTCTTCCTCTACAGGCTCGGCTTCAGCCAGTCCGACCGGTGCCCATGCCGCTCGAGGTTCTGCGCCATCCGTGAATGTGTCTGATGTGGTACGCGGGTGGATGCCCAGGTCTGTCAAGCGTTTCCACAGAGGGGCCAGGGCATCTTCCGGCGAGAGAGCAAAGGCGCTGCTGCGTACGCGCCAAAAGGTCCAGCCGGCGCGGCGCAGTTCTCGTTCCCGCTCCGCATCGTCGTGGATCTGTTGCCTCGTGGAGTGGTGGGGACTTCCGTCACACTCCACGGCGAGACGTCCGTGGCCCCCGGTGACGACAAGGTCGATGCGCTTGCCGTTGACTTCCCATTGCGGCACTACGTCGTAGCCACGTTCCTTGATGCGTAGGTAGACGCGTTGCTCAAAGAGCGAGTCGAAGGGGGCGCATAGCTGGTCTGGGGTGACGTTGGCCGGCTGACGGGCGTGAGTATAGGGCGGGGGCGGGTTTTGCATGTAGGTGAGCAGGGAACGACGCAGGTCTTTGCTGCTCAGTTGGTCGACGGTCATCGAGTGGAAGAGCCACATCTGGTCGCGAGCTCGGCTGGCTGCGACATTGAAGCGCCGTTCATGGCTGCGACCAGTTGCCGCGATGACGTTGGCGCCGTCCACGACCATGGAGAGCAGGATGACGTCGCGTTGATCGCCTTGGAATTCCTCAGGAGTACCGACCAGGATGTTGTGGCGCTCGCGAGCGGGCATGTCGATGCGCAGGTCGACGAGGTCTTGTACGAGCCGGGTCTGGGCACCTTGGCGCAAAATGATGACGCCTATGCTGCGGTCGGCATAGGTCGGGTCTTGCGTGAGGCGGCAGAGCTGGTAAACGACTGCTTCTGCTTCGGGGCGGTTGATCAGCTTGTCTCTGCGTCCTTCACAGTGGCCTTCTGGTACGTGGACGACTTTAAGCGGGGGGAGCCGGTCCGAGCCGTGCTGACGCAGCAGGATGAGCTCGTTGTCGGGGTAGAATTGCATGGAGGACCACTTGATAATCTCGGGCATGCAGCGAAAGTGTTCGGTGAGACGGACCACTTCGGTGAAGCGCGAGGAAAGCAGCTCGTACAGGTTGGATTTTGGGTCGAAGCCCTCGCGCTGCCAGGGTTCAAGTGCAACCATGCGTTCATCGAAAATTTGAGTGATCCGGTCGTGCTTGCTGCCTGTGTAGTAGGGCGCGCACTGGCGGTCGTCCCCGACGACAATGATCCGCGGGGCGAGCCACAGCAGCAGAAGGCCGTTCAGACCAACCTGGCTAGCTTCGTCGACGATCACAACATCGAAGGAGTCTGGTTCCGGACTGATCGTCTCGGCTACCTGCCTGAGTGGCATGATCCATGCGGGGACCGCGCCCTGAGCTGTCTGCATGGCTGAGCGCGCGTGTCGTTGGTGGCGTTTTCCGTAGTCCGTTGTCCCTTGGCCGGCATTGGCTATGGCGCTGGCGTAAGCGGCCAGGGCTTGTTTGTGTTTCGTGGTCATGCGGCTCACGCAGTGCAGGGCCGCTCGGTCGCACACGAGGCTTGCTACCAGGTCGTGGAGCCTGCCTTCGATCTGCGCCAGCTCCCCTTCAAGCTGCTCTTCACGGCCGGGGAGGAGAACGGTGTCGAGGAAGTCCTGTGCTTGCCGCCAAGCCCACGCGTGGGGGAAAGCAGCGAATCGGTCACGCCAGTGCCCTGGGAGGGGGTCGGAGGCGAAGACCTGTGCCAACTCAGTGTGGGCTTCGCTCAGGCGCTGGAACAGTTTCCCTGTCTCTCGACGGTCCGCTTCACGCTGGTACGCCAGCGTCAGTGCTTGCAGTGCGTTGGCATAGGCCTGGGCGTCGCGGGCAGCTACGGCATCAGCTGCCTGGCGAAGCTCCTGAACGCCTTGAGATTGTGGCTGAGGAAGGCTGGTGAGAAGCTCATTGAGCTGGCGGCCTGCTGCTTTGACCCGTAGCAAATTCCGCGCCTGTGCGGTGGCTCGTCGGACGTTCTGCCACTGATCAATTGTGGTGACAGGTACTGGGATACCGTTGGTGAGCAGCCTCGTGTGGACTTGGCGGATTGCCGCGACGCAGCAGTCGATGGCCTGCAGCAAGGAGGCCCTGTCCAGGAGTTCGGAGAACTGTAACTCTGGTGTATTCTTCTCGACTTCCCATCCGACTCCTGCCCAGCGGCTGCGCAAAGTACGGATATGGGAGCGCATCTCCAGATGGCTCACCACCGCGGTGACTTGCTCTCGGTTGGCGGGTGCCATGCCTTCGACTCTGCATTGTTCGAGTAGGATCCGGGCTTGTTTGAGAACAGCTGGCCGGGGCCATCGTTTTTTCAGTTGACCGTTTTCCAGGAGGTACTTCTCAACGTCTCGGCTGCTTACCAGTAGTTCTCGTTCTTCGCCTTCGGGTAGCTGGGGCACTTCCACATTTAGGAAGGAGGCGTTCGCGATCTCTTGTTGGGTCTTTTGGGCTCGCTGTGAGGCGTTGCGGATGCTGTCCCACATCTGTTGCGAGCGTCGTGCGATGCCGTCCTCAAGCGCGCGAGTGGGCCAGGTCTTCCCTTGCCACGCTGCAGGGTCTGCGGACAGCCCCAGGCCCTGAAGGGCCTGCTGGGCTTGCTCCAGTAGGCCTTCCGTCACCGCAAGCTCCACGTCACCGTGTTCGGCCAGGGCTTGGGCTAGTGGCGTTACGGGCTCCGATCCGAGGGCTTTGTTAGCTGCCTCTATGTCCCTGATGCGGCCTGAGACGTCTTCGGGGTCGGGCAAGGTAGCTGGATCGGGGCAGTACTGAATTTGAGCATCGAGGATTTCTGGGCCGTGCTGGGTCACCAGCAGCCATAGCCGCTGAGCCTCTTCAGTATCCAAAGGTGGCAGCTGCCCTGGCTGTGCAGGCAGCGGCGGCAGCCACTGGTAGTCAGCATTGCCCCGCTCGGCTGCCTGCACAATCTCGTCGAGGCGGCCGCGGTATCCCAGTGCGATCTCGGGATGCTCATACCACTCGACTTCCCGTACCGCTCTCAGGCGTTCTCGCAGCTTGGCCCGTTCAGCCAAAAGTTGGTGCCGTTGAGCCTGCTGGGTCTCAATGCGCTGCTGAAGCCGCTCAGTGTTCGTGGTCGCGCTCAGGTGGGCCAGCGCTCCGAGCGACTGGCGCAGATCGGAGCTGCCGCCCTGCCACTGATCGCGCTGGAGCACGCACATGCTGCGCAGGTTGGGCGGCAGATGGTCGATCAGTACCTTGAGAGCCTGTCCCTTTTCGCTGGTGACCAAGACTCTCTTGCCATCCGCGAGGAGCGCCGCGATGAGATTGCTGATCGTGTGGGTCTTTCCGGTGCCTGGAGGGCCTTGGACTACCACGCTGGTGTCATGCTGCAGTCTGTCCAGCACGTCCATCTGGGCCGCATTGGTGAGCATGGGGAACAACGGTTCCGGGCCCAGTGCCGGAGGGACGGGACCCTTACTACTCCCCCAGGCGGTGCGTTGCTTGGGTTCGAGGTCGTACAGCAGCTGCGCCAGTCCCAAGGGTGCCTGCGCTCCGGGATGCTTCAAGACTCGCGCGATACTTTCGAAGAAGCCAAGTACCGAGCGCTGGCCATGTTCGCGCAGGATGATCGCCGGCGCATGATGCAGTGACCGTGTCTGCGGGTCGGCGGTGAGGTCAGGGTGCCCGCTGCCGGAGTCAAACGGAAGTGTTCGCTCGACACCGAAGGCACGCTGGGCCCATGAGCGCACGGCCTCTGACGCCCGGTCTGACAAAGGGTGGAAGGCGGCTTCCTCCACCTCAGAGCGTACGACTCCCAGCAGTTCCGAGGTGTAGCCATCGGACTCGCTGAGAAACTCGGCATCCTCCAGGCGACCTGACTGACCCGGCACCAAAGACACCGTGACGTTGACCGAGTTTGGATCAACCGTAAGGGTGACAGGAACCGTCACAATGTGCCTGCGCACCCGAGCCGAAGCTCGTTCGGCTCCTACTTGCAGGAGGCCTACGGCCAGGACGGTTTCGAAGGAGTCACCGTCCTGCTGGATCTTCTTGGCAATCCGATACAGCTGCTGGTGCAGACGGCGGTGCGATGCAGCAGCTAGCTCTTCCTGCGCCCACCGTTTCCATCGGCCGGCCCAGCCCTCGTATGCCTTACGCACATCTGAGCTGCCGACATCCAATGCCTTCGGATCCTCGGCCTCGTCAGCGAAGGCGTCTGTCTGTTCACTGAACATTGCCGTGTCGTCGAGCAGCTCGGGAGGCTCCGCGGCGGCGGCCGCGGCGGCCTCGACCGATACGCGTCCCTGCAGAACCGCCGGCAACCGGGGCGCGCCCAGGGGTGGACGGTGCTTCACCACCATGATGCGGGAGTCAGCGTCCTTCACGCGCCGGACGAGTCCCTCTGGAACATCTGCAAGCCACACTATTTCGGGGTACTTGCTGCAGTTCCTGACAGGCCGGTGGGCGCCTCGCACCAGCTCCTGAAGACAGTCGACCAACACGCGCGTGTCATGGACAGCCTTGGGATCGCTGCCATCGCGTACTGCCGGGCGTACCATCACATCCCCCAAACGCCCGCCACCGTGGCAAGCCTTCCAGAGTCCATGAGCGCTACGAGTTAGGCAATGTGGCAGACCTCAGCCACGACGTTTTCCAGACAGGCAGCGGATCACTGCCCGACGCGGTTGGCCACGCCTGATGTAGCAGGGCGGGCGGCTACCACAGGAGCACGCCGAGCACGAACGCGAGAATTCACCCTGGCCTCCAGGGTCACCCCTTCTCCGGCTCCGGGCCCGTACCCGCATCCGTCCGCAGCTTCATCACTGGCAAGTTCGCCCACTTCGCCCGCATCGACATTCCCGTGTCATACGTGACCAAATGCACCGACCCGGCCGCGATCGTGTGTACGGCAAGGGCCCGGTCCACGATCTCGTCGTCCTCGTCCGGCAGCCGCACATGTCCCGGGTTGTCGAAGAGCACCTCGACCTTCACCCGTCCCAAGCGCTCATTGCCATCCAGGAGCCGGTCCAGCACCGCAAGGCTGTACCCGGCCCGCCACCGGACCTGCTTGTCCCTCGACTCCTTCAGCCGGTCAAGCTCGTCGACAACCACCATCGGCACCGTCACCCGAACCGCTTCAGCTCCAGCGCCCGCAAGCATAAAGAAGTCAGTGTCCTCCAGCTTCGTCTCATGCTTGATGAACACACTGGTGTCGAGCACAAGCACGGAAGTCATAGCTGGCCAACGCTGCATCTGCCCCTGGAAAGCGTCCACCGCCGCGTCCAGAGCAACTACGCGCTCCCTAACCTCGTTGGCAAGGAACCCGTTCACCAACCGCTGCTGGTCACTGCCTGCTAGATGCCCCACACCATCCAACAGGGACTGGTACATCCGAGTCCTGATCAGACGATCGATGTCGCTCGCACTGATCTGGTCGCCCAATAGGCGCAGGGAATCGTTGGCCCACTCCAGGTAAGCCAGGAGACGGCCCTAGGCCGAGCTGTGGTGCTGCGAGTCCAGGTTTCCCATAGCAACAGAGACGGATCGCAGAGCGCTGAGCACGTTGTCCCGGTGGGTTCCGGGTATCGGGGTGACGATCATCAGCGGATGATGTCAGGCCGACCCCTGCGCTGCAGGACTTTACGGGTACCCCAACCCGACACCAGGAGCATAGAACCGCTTTCCGGCTGTACGTGTGCTCCCAGTTGTCTACGTTGCTGACCCTCGACTCAGCCAACATCGACAACTGCTGCGGCCGGTCTCCGCAACGTGAAGATCCTCTACTCCGAGCCCATGCCACTCTGGACACTCAAGAGCCCGACCCGACGACCGCAGTACGGCTTTAACGGCGGCTCCTACCCCCGATACTCCTCCAGCAGCCGCAGCCAGATCTCACTGATCGTCGGATACGCGGGCACCGCGTGCCAGAGGCGTTCGATCGGGACCTCGCCGACGACCGCGATGGTCGCCGAGTGGAGCATCTCGCCGACCCCCGGGCCGACGAAGGTGACGCCGAGGAGGATCTCGCGGTCCAGGTCCACGATCATCCGGGCGCGGCCCCGGTATCCGTCGGCGTAGAGGCCCGCGCCCGCCACCGAGGCGATGTCGTAGTCAACGGCCCGGACGCGGTGGCCCGCGGCCTCGGCCTCCGCGAGGGAGAGGCCGACGGCCGCGGCCTCCGGGTCGGTGAAGACGACCTGGGGGACGGCCGCGTGGTCGGCGGTCGCGGCGTGGGCGCCCCAGCGGTCGGTCTCCAACAGCGGGACGCCCTGGGCGCGTGCCGCAATGGCCGCTGCCGCGATCCGGGCCTGGTACTTGCCCTGGTGGGTGAGGAGGGCGCGGTGGTTCACATCGCCGACCCCGTAGAGCCAGCCGTGGCCCTCGACCCGGCAACTGTCGTCGACGGGCAGCCAGGAGCCGGGCTCCAGGCCCACCGTCTCCAGGCCGATGCCCTCGGTGCGGGGGGCCCGGCCAGTGGCGAAGAGGACCTCGTCGGCCTCGATCCGTTCGCCGTCGTCGAGCACCACGGTGACCGGTCCGGTGCCCCCGTCGCGCTCCACCGCGGCCACGGAAGTGTTCTGGCGGATCACGGCCCCGGCCTCGGTCAGGGCGTCGGCGACCTGTTCGCCGACGAACGGCTCCATCCGGGGGAGCAGTCCCGCGTTCCCGCGCACGAGCAGGGTGACCTGGGAGCCGAGCGCCCGCCAGGCGGTGGCCATCTCGACGCCGACCACTCCCCCGCCGACGACCACGAGCCGGCCCGGCACCCGCTGGGCGCTGGTGGCCTCCCGGCTGGTCCAGGGCTTCGCGTCGGCCAGCCCCGGCAGCTCGGGCAGGACCGCGCGGCTACCGGTGCACACGGCCACGGCGTGTCGTGCGGTGAGCACATGGCGTGTGCCGTCGGGGCCGTCGACCACGACCTTCCGCGGGCCGTCGAGTCTGCCCCGGCCCCGGTAGAGGTCGGCGCCGGTCGACTCCAGCCAGGAGACCTGGCCGTCGTCCTTCCAATGGGAGGTGTAGTCGTCCCGGTGGGCCAGTACGGCCTCGGCGTCGAGCGGTCCCTGGACCGACTGGCGCAGGCCGGGGGTTCGGCGGGCGTCCGCGCGGGCGATCACCGGGCGCAGTAGCGCCTTGCTGGGCATGCACGCCCAGTACGAGCATTCCCCACCGACCAGTTCACTTTCGACGACCGCGGTACTCAGGCCCAGGGACCGCAGGCGGTCCGCCACGTTCTCCCCGGTCGGGCCGGCGCCCAGCACCACGACGTCGTACTCCACAGCAGCTTCCGTCATAGGGACAGTCTGGTCCCGGGTGTGCCTCCTGGCCACACGGGCAGGGGGAGGAATAGCGACGCCCCGGACACGGTTGTGCGGGGCGAGTCCACCGGACATCAGGGAGAGGTAACACGTCATGAGCACTGTTGAGCTCACCAAGGAGAACTTCGATCAGGTCGTTTCCGACAACGACTTCGTACTGATCGATTTCTGGGCGTCGTGGTGCGGCCCCTGCAGGCAGTTCGCCCCCGTCTACGAGGGAGCCGCCGAGCGCCACCCCGACCTCGTCTTCGCGAAGGTCGACACGGAGGCCCAGCAGGAGCTCGCTTCGGCGTTCGAGATCCAGTCCATCCCCACGCTGATGATCGTCCGTGAGAACGTGGCGGTCTTCGCGCAGCCGGGCGCACTGCCCGAGGCCGCGCTGGAGGATGTGATCGGCCAGGCCCGTGCGCTGGACATGGACGAGGTACGCAACTCGATCAAGGCGGCCGAGGCCGCTGCGGCCCAGGGTGAGGGCCCAGCACAGCCCTGATCTCATACGACCGGCCCGGTGCCCCTGCCTCCGTGCGGGGGCACGGCCGTGTCGGCGATCCGTACGGTGAGGCCGTAGTCCAGTTCGGCACCGTCCACGAGCAGTGCCTCGACCGTGCGGGTCTCGGGGTCGATGTCGGCGACCATGCCCGCGCCCGCGTAACGCGGGTAGCCGGAGGCCCCGGTCTCACCCGTGGCCGCCACCACGGCGGAGCGGATCGCGGCCCGTGTCGGCGACGGCAGGGTGTCCTCGCCCTCGACGTGCTCGGGCACCAGCAGGATCTCGAAGCGCTCCGGGGCGGTGTCCGTGTGTCTGTTGCGGCTCATGTCAGCGACGCTAGGCAGGCTCCGCCCCGCCCGCATCCCAGGAGCGCGGTGACTCTTGATCATCGGAGCTGCTCTTGATCGTCGGAGCTGATGAGGTGCGCGGGGCCCGCGCGGCGGCAGTCGTCAATGCGGGAGGGGAGCGGGGGAAGCCGAGCGCCCCGTACGGGCCAGGAGGGGGCCGGCAGGACCCGTGGGCAGGCATCGCAGCCCCTGGCTCGCGCGGAATCAGCTTGATTCGCGGGGGATCGCCCTGACACCCATCAGCTCGTGCGTCTCCGGCGCACCGTCCGGATCCCGCACCGCGCGGTCCACAAGGTCGGCGAGGCGTCGTCCGGTCACCATATCGACACGCACCGTGCTCAGCCGGGGCCTGAGCAGTCTGCCCAGCAACAGGTCGTCCGCCCCGATCACCGCGGTCTCGCCCGGCACGTCGACGCCCCGGTCCTGCAGGGCGCGCATCAGCAGCATGGCGTAGTCGTCGTTGTAGGCGTAGACGGCGTCGAGGCCGAGCCCCCGCCAGCGCGCGGCGACGGCCGCCGCCGCCTCCTCGTCGTACGACAGCGGTAGGGGTTCGATCCGCGCACCGGTGCCGGCCGCGGCCCGTCGGGCGCCTTCGATGCGGGCCTCGGACAGCAGGTCCGGTCCGGCCTCGCGGGGCATGACGACCCCGATGGCGCGCCGGCCGCGCTCGATCAGGTGGGTGACGGCGCAGCTCCCGACCGCGCGCTGGTCCATGACCAGGGAGTGCGCGCCTTCCACCGGCCGGGGAGCGAGGGTGATGACGGCTCGGGCGCCGGAGCGTTTGAGTACGGCGACGCCGTGCGGGCTGAGCCCGGCGACGCCGAGCGAGACGACCGCCACGGGGCGCAGCTCGGCCCAGGCGCGGGCCGCGTCGTCGCCGCCGAGGCCGAGGCTGCCGTACTGCACGACGGTGTAGTCGAGTCCGCGCAGCGCCCGCTGGAGTTCGTTGAGGAACCGCTGGTGGAGTGGGCCGGCCGGGAAGGCGGCCGTGGGCAACAGGACCATCCGGGTGTGCCCGGCCCGCAGACTGCGGGCCGCGGCGTGGGGCACGTACCCCAGTTCCTCGGCTGCCTCCCGGACCCGGCGGCGGGTGGGCTCGCTGATCCGCACCGACGAGGTGTTGTTGAGGACGTACGAGACGGTGGCCCGGGAAACCCCCGCCAATCGGGCGACATCGGCACTCGTGGGAACGGAGCGCGCTGCGGACTGCTTGGGTGGCTGGCTCATCGCCCGGCGATCCTGCCAGAGC
This sequence comes from Streptomyces sp. NPDC020965, assembly GCF_044333555.1. Lineage (NCBI taxonomy): Bacteria > Bacillati > Actinomycetota > Actinomycetes > Kitasatosporales > Streptomycetaceae > Streptomyces > Streptomyces sp. NPDC020965. The sequence continues at coordinate 142,632 of NZ_JBIRRE010000015.1, read as the reverse complement.
GCCCCCGGGCGCCGGCCGTCGAATGGCCGGATCCGCACACCCCCTGTCCGGGCGATCTTCACCGCGTCATGCTGGTGCGGACAGCCATCCGTACCGAAAGGCATCGACGTGCGGCTTCACACCACCACCTGGGGCGCGGGCGACCGCCTCGCACTCCTGGTCCACGGCATCATGGCCGACCACCGCACCTGGCGGCGAGTGGGCCCCGCGCTCGCCGAGCGGGGTTACCGGGTGCTCGCCGTCGACCTGCGCGGTCACGGCGCGAGCGGCCGGGCCGACTCCTATGCGACGCGCTCGTACGCCGACGATCTGGTGGAGACCCTGCCGGGCGGCGCCGAGGTGGCGATCGGTCACTCGCTCGGCGCGCTGACGCTCTCCCTGGCGGTACGGGAACTGGCACCCCGGCGCGCGGTGTACGCGGATCCGGTCTGGTACCTGCCGGACGGTGCCGCCGGCTATCGGCCCGAACTGTTCACCCGGGCGAAGAGGTTCACCCGGGAGCAGATCCGGACGGCCAATCCCGGCTGGGACGAAGTCGATGTGGACATCGAAGTGGAGTCCGTCGCGGCGTGGGACGAGGCGACGGCCCATGGGCTGATGGACATCACCGGGAAGGACCTGCTGCCGGCAGGTCCTGTGGTGCCGTCGCTGGTGCCGATCGCCGATCCGAGCTCCTTGGTCCCGCAGAAGCGGGCCGCGCTGCTCAGCGAGCGCGGATTCGAGGTCCGTAAGGTCACGGGCGCCGGGCACACCATCCACCGCGATGACTTCGACGGATTCATGGCGTCCCTGGAGGGCTGGATCTGAGCCGTAGCGGCGCTTCGGGCCGGTGCGTTCTACCGTGGAACGGTGACGACCTCCCCCGGCGCGTCAGGCGCCGCCGACGACTTCGAGCAGCCCGGCCGTACGGGACCGACGGCCACCACCGACGCCGATGCCTCGACCGTGGGGGCGGTCCGCACCTCGTACGCCCCCGACCGTGACGGCGCTCCCGATCCGGGCGAGATCGTCTGGACCTCGGTGCCGTTCGAGGAGAACGACGGGCGGAGCAAGGACCGGCCGGTGCTGATCGTCGCCCGGGAGGCGGCGGGCACCCTGCTGGCGGTGCGCCTCTCCAGCAAACGTCATGATCTGGACCGTGACTGGGTGCCGATCGGGGCCGGGGAGTGGGACCGGGAGGGACGGGCGTCCTGGGTCGACCTGGACCGGGTGCTGCGGGTGCACGAGGCGGGGATGCGGCGGGAGGCGTGCGCGCTGGACCGGGCCCGCTTCGACGTGGTCGTCGGGCGACTGCGGGAACGGTACGGCTGGAGCTGAGGCGGTACGGCAGGAACCGAGGCGGTACGGCTGGAGCTGAGGCGGTACGGCTCGCCGAGCCGTCGACCGCGACCGCACCGCACCGCACCGGCGCCGTACCGCCCACCGAGCAAAAGACCTCGTGGAAGACCCCGCGGGGGCCACGGACAGGCCCCCCCGGCGGGCGGCACCCGAACGGTCGACCGCTCCCCCGGTGACCTGTCCGTGGCCCCCCGCCGGCTGAGAAGAAACCTCCTGGGCGGCCGGGGAACACACCGCCCGCGTGCGCTCACGCACGCACAGCCGGTGACCTGCGGCGGGCGACCGGTGCGCCGGGGGACGCCCAGGCCGGGCCGGGGGTGCCGCGCCCCGGGGCACTCTTGTGCGAACCCGCGAGGGTGGCTTTAGGTTGGCAGAGTGCCTTCAACAGGCATGGGACAGGAGCCGATCATGTGTCCACCTGATGCCGGCGAGTACGACCGGCCCATCAAGGAAGCGGAGGCGGAGGACCTCCTGCGCTGTATCTGCTTCAAGAACGGCCCGCCCCGCACCCTGGGCGTGGAGTTGGAATGGCTCGTCCACGAACAGCGCGACCCGGAGCGCCCCGTCCCGGCCGACCGTCTCACGGCCGCCCACCACCAGGTGCGTTCCCTGCCTCTGAAGTCGGCTCTGACCTTCGAGCCCGGTGGCCAGTTGGAGCTCAGCTCGCTCCCCGCCACCTCTCTGATGGAGTGTGTGGACTCCGTCTCGGCCGATCTGGAAGCCGTGCGCACCGCGCTCCGGCCGACCGGTCTCACCCTCACCGGACTGGGGCTCGACCCCTGGCAGCCGCCCCGCAGGGTGCTCCACGAACCCCGCTACGACGCCATGGAGGCGTATCTGGACCGGACCGGGCCGTCCGGTCGGGCCATGATGTGCAGTTCCGCCTCGGTCCAGGTCTGTCTGGACGCCGGTGTCGAGGAGCCGGGGCCGTTGGGGTACGGCCGGCGCTGGCAGCTCGCCCATCTGCTGGGCGCGGTGCTGACCGCCGCCTTCGCCAACTCCCCCGCCCGGTCCGGCCGCTGGACCGGTTGGCGTTCGACCCGGCAGGCGGTCTGGGCCGATCTGGACGCCGTACGGCCGGTCTCACCACCCCTGGACCGGGAGCCCCGCGCGGCCTGGACGGCGCACGCCCTGGACGCGCCGGTGATGTGTGTGCGGATGGACGACGAGCCGTGGATACGGCCCGAGGCGCTCTCCTTCCGTGCCTGGCTGCGCTCCGGCGCCCCGCGCCCGCCGACCCGGCGGGATCTCGACTACCACCTGACCACCCTCTTCCCGCCCGTACGGCCACGCGGCCACCTCGAACTGCGCATGATCGACGCGCAGCCGGGCGAGCACGGCTGGGTGGTGCCGCTCGCGGTCACCGCCGCACTCTTCGACGATCCCGAGGCGGCGGAGACGGTCTACCGGACGGTCAAACCCCTAGCGGAGTACGCGGGTTCGCTGCCCGCGCCGACCAATCCGCTCTGGGTCGGCGCGGCCCGGTGGGGTCTGGCCGATCCGGAGCTGCACGCGGCGGCCGTGAGCTGTTTCTCCCTCGCCCTGGAGGCGCTGCCCCGCATAGGCGCGTCCGCCGAGGTGTGCGCGGCCGTGGCCGGCTTCACCGAACGCCATGTGCTGCCGGGGCGTTGCCCCGCCGACGATCTGCGCCTGCCGTCGCTGGGGCGGAATCCCGGCGCGCTCGGGCAGTCCCCGGGGATACGGGGGCCGGGGGTACGAGGGCCAGGTTCCGGCGTACGGAGGCGAGGACACGGCTCCGGCCCGCTGGAGTCCTTGACGGGCCCGTGGGACGGGCGGGCCGGCACGGGCACCCGGGATCCCGGCGTACGCGGACCGGATCCGGCCGCCCATGGACGGAGCCGGAGCCCGGACGGGCCGGCGCGTCGTACGAACACCTCCGACGAGGTCCGGGACCGATCCGGGAACGCGTCGGGTGACCTCGGGAAGGAGTCGGGCTCATGACCGAGGACCTCCGGCTGCGCGCCCTGGAAGCGCTGATCGCCGCACGGGCCCGTACCGAGACGCTCACTGACTGCGTCGACGACCACGAGCTGACCGCCCAGCACTCACCGCTGATGTCCCCGCTCGTCTGGGACCTGGCGCACATCGGCAATCAGGAGGAGCAGTGGCTACTGCGCACGGTCGGCGGGCGGGCGGCCCTGCGACCGGAGATCGACTCCGTCTACGACGCCTTCGAGCATCCACGCGCCGCGCGCCCCTCGCTGCCCCTGCTCGCCCCGGCCGAGGCACGGGGGTACGCGTCCGACGTGCGCGGCCGGGTCCTGGACATCCTCGACACCACCGCGCTGGAGGGCGACCCGCTGGTCGACGCGGCCTTCGCCTTCGGCATGATCGCCCAGCACGAGCAGCAGCACGACGAGACGATGCTCATCACCCACCAGCTCCGCGGCGGACCGGCCGCGCTGACCGCACCGGAGCCCCCGGGGGACGGCGACCGGGACCTGCCGGCCGATGTGCTCGTCCCCGGCGGCCCCTTCACCATGGGGACATCGGCCGAACCGTGGGCACTGGACAATGAACGGCCCGCGCACCAGCGGACCCTCGCGGCGTTCCGTATCGACACCACGCCGGTGACCTGCGGCGCCTATCTCGCCTTCATCGAGGACGGCGGCTACCGGGACCCCCGCTGGTGGGCGCCCGAAGGGTTCGAACAGCTCACCCAGCACGCCATCACCGCGCCGCTGTTCTGGCGGCGGGAGGGCGGGCAGTGGCTGCGCCGCCGCTTCGGGGTGACGGAGCCGGTGCCGGCCGACGAGCCGGTCCTCCATGTGAGCTGGTACGAGGCGGACGCCTACGCCCGGTGGGCGGGACGGCGGCTGCCCACGGAGGCCGAGTGGGAGAAGGCGGCCCGCCACGATCCGGCCGCGGACCGCTCCCGCCGCTTCCCCTGGGGCGACGCCGACCCCACCCCCGTACACGCCAATCTCGGACAGCGCCACCTACGGCCCGCCGCGGCCGGCAGCTATCCGGACGGCGAGTCCGCGTACGGGGTCCGGCAACTGATCGGCGATGTCTGGGAGTGGACGTCCAGCGACTTCCTGCCCTATCCGGGCTTCGTCGCCTTTCCGTACCGCGAATACTCGGAGGTGTTCTTCGGTCCCGCGCACAAGGTGCTGCGCGGCGGGTCGTTCGGCGTCGGTACGGTCGCCGTCCGGGGCACCTTCCGCAACTGGGACCTGCCGGTGCGGCGGCAGATCTTCGCCGGGTTCCGTACCGCGCGGGACGCCGCGCCACAGGAAGTCCCGCCACGGGGAGGTGCGGCCTGATGTGCCGGCACATCGCTTCCATCGGTGCGCCGATCCCGCTCGGTGAGCTGCTGGTGGCCCCGGCGCACGGGCTGTTCCGGCAGTCCTGGGCACCGCGCCGGCAGCGCAACGGGACGGTCAACGCGGACGGATTCGGAGTCGGCTGGTACGCCGACGGCGATCCGGTGCCCGCGCGCTACCGGCGCGCGGGCCCCATCTGGGCCGATCTCTCCTTCGCCGATCTCGCGCGGGTGGTGCGCGCCGGGGCGTTCCTGGCCGCGGTGCGCGACGCCACCGTGGCGGGCGCCGACGGCGAGGCGGCGGCGGCGCCGTTCGCCTCCGGCCCCTGGCTCTTCAGCCACAACGGCGCCGCGGGCGGCTGGCCCGGCTCGCTCGCGCCACTCGCCCGGACGCTGCCCACGGCGGAGCTCCTCTCCCTGGAGGCGCGCTGTGACTCGGCGTTGCTGTGGGCGCTGGTGCTGCGCCGGCTGCGCGACGGCGACGAACTGGGCCAGGCGCTCGGCGACACGGTCCGCGAGGCGGCGTCGGCGGCCCCGGACTCCCGGTTCAACTTCCTGCTCACCGACGGTCTGGCCATCGCGGCGACCGCCTGGGGCGACTCCCTGTGGTGGCTCGCCGACCCCGGCCGCCGGGTGGTCGTGGCCTCGGAGCCGTACGACGATGATCCCCGCTGGTGCGAGGTGCCGGACCGGACCCTGTTGATCGCCACCCGTACCGATGTTCTCCTCTCCCCGCTCAAGGAGTCCCCCGCGTGAGCCCGTTCCTGCTGACCCGCACCCTGCCCGAGGACACCGCCGGTGCCGACCTGCGCGCCGATGTGCTGGCCGGACTGACCCGTACGGCCAAGGAACTGCCGCCCAAATGGTTCTACGACGCCAGGGGCAGCGAGCTGTTCGAGGAGATCACCCGACTGCCGGACTACTACCCCACCCGCGCCGAGCGGGAAATCCTGATCGCCCGCGCGCCCGACATCGCCGCCGCGACCGGGGCGCGCACCCTGGTGGAGCTGGGTTCGGGCTCCTCCGAGAAGACCCGGCACCTATTGGACGCACTGCCCGCGCTGCACAGCTATGTGCCGGTCGATGTGAGTGAGAGCGCGCTGACGGGCGCGGCGGAGGCGCTGTTGGCGGAGCGTCCCGGGCTGCATGTGCACGCACTGATCGCCGATTTCACCCGGGGTCTCGCCCTGCCGGGGTCGCCGGGGCCGCGGCTGGTCGCGTTCCTCGGCGGCACCATCGGCAATCTGCTGCCCGCCGAGCGGGCGCTCTTCCTGCGCTCGGTCCGGGCCCTGCTGGAACCCGGCGACGCGCTGCTATTGGGGACGGATCTGGTGAAGAACGAGGAGGTGCTGGTGCGGGCGTACGACGATGCGACGGGGGTGACGGCCGCGTTCAACAAGAACGTGCTCAACGTCCTGGCCCGGGAGCTGGACGCGGATGTCGACCCCGCCGACTTCGACCATGTGGCGCTGTGGGATCCGGAGCGGGAGTGGATCGAGATGCGGTTGCGGGCCCGTTCCGCGCTGACCGTGAAGATCCCGGAGCTGGATCTGGTGGTGCCCTTCGAGGAGGGCGAGGAGTTGCGGACGGAGGTGTCGGCGAAGTTCCGTCGGGAGGGGGTGCGGGGGGAGCTGGCCGACGCCGGTCTTGACCTGACCGAATGGTGGACGGACGCGGCGGGCCGGTTCGCGCTCTCGCTGGCGACTGTCGGGCCCTGACCGCCGGAGCGGTGCGGCCCGGCCGCTGACGGCCGGACGTGCACATGAGGGCGGCCCGTCCCCGGGAGATCCGGGGACGGGCCGCCCGGTGCGCGGCTCGCTCAGAGGGGATGGGGCGCAGCGGATCGGATCGGGGCGGATCCGCTGCGGTCCGCCGGTCCCGTGCCACCCGATCTGATCTGATCTGATCTGACCCGTCGCCAGCAGGATCGGCCCGGGGCTCAGCCCGGGGCGAGGATCGAGGTGATGCTCTCCGACGCCTGCCGTGCGGCGCGCGCGGCCTCGCCGCCCTGGAGGACGATCGTCATGAAGGGCTTGATCGGGTTGTCGACCTCGACATTGGCCCACTTGGGAGAGTTCGGGGTCGCCCTGCTCCCCTTGGCCGCCGCGCCCTTCGCCATCGCCGAGGTGCCCTCGCGCCCCTGGATGACGCTGGTGAGGGTCTTCTTGTTGGGCACGTAGTCCATCGTCCGGGCCAGGTCCGTCTGCCAACGCTCGCTCGCGAGCGCCTTGACGACCTCGACGGCGGCACCGCGCTGGGCCGCCTTCGTCGGAATGATCAGGTCCGAGCCACCGGTGAAGACCGCGCCGGGCTTGTTCTCCGACTTGCCCGGTATCGGGAAGTAGCCGAGCTTGCCCTTGAGCTTCGGGTTGGCCTCCTCGATGACGCCCGCGGCGCCGGGCTTGTCGATGAGCTGGGCGACATTGCCCTTGGCGAAGACGTTCGCCTGCGGCGGCGTCCGCTCGTCGCCGTTCTTCGGGCCCTTGCCGAGCGCCTGGATCTCCTTGTAGAAGTCCAGGCCGCGCAGGGCGGCCTTGGTGTGCAGCGTGCCCTCCCAGGCACCGCCGCGCTCGACGGCGAGTTCGCCGCCCTCTTCCCATATGAAGCCCGCCAGCGTGTACCAGTCCTGACCGGCGAGGTAGATGCCCTGGTTACCGCCGTCGTTGAGCTTCTCAGTGGTCTCCAGCCACTCCTCCCGGGACTTGGGGGGCTTGACTCCGGCGGCCTCGAAGAGGTCCTTGTTGTAGATGACGACGCGGTTGGCGGCGTACCACGGAATGCCGTACTGCGAGCCGTTGATGTTGCCCGGCTGGGCGAGACCCTCCAGCCAGTCCTCGCTGCCGAGGTCCCGTACGGACTCCAGGGTGAGGTCCATCAGGGCGTCGCTCTCGGCGTACTGGGCGACCTGTGTGTTGCCGACCTCGATGATGTCGGGCGTCTCCTCCGTGCCCTCCAGGGCGGCGTTGACCTTCTTGCCGATGCCGGTCCACTCCTGGAAGGTCACCTCCAGCTTCACGGAGGGGTGGTCCTTCTCGTACTGCTGGGTGAAGCGCTTGAGGAAGTCGTCGGAGACGCTGTCCTTCATCAGCCAGATCCGGAGGGTCGTGGTGTCGGACCCAGAGCCCGGCATGAGGCCGCAGCCGGTGAGCGCGAAGGCGCACACCAGTGCGACGAACGGGGGGAGAGGGCGGATATTCACAGCGTTCACCTTCGAGGGCATGGAAACGTGTACCCGATGGGGGGAAGCGCGCTCCAGGCTCGCACGGGTTGGCTGGATTTTGGTATGTACCAAACTGCCGGTCAAGCCCTGGTAATCGCCGCCTCGCGCACCGCCTCCTGGTGGGGCACGGTGGAGAGCATGTGGAGAGAGTGTAGCGAGAGGAGTTCGACCACATGTCCAATCACACTTATCGGGTCACCGAGATCGTCGGCACCTCCACCGATGGAGTTGATCAAGCCATTCGAAATGGCATCAGCAGAGCGAGCCAGAAGCTGAGGGGTCTTGACTGGTTCGAGGTGACCCAGGTGCGTGGCCAGATCACCGATGGAGCGGTCGAGCACTACCAGGTGGGGCTGAAGGTCGGCTTCCGCCTGGAGGACGGCGACTGACCCCGCCGCGCGGCCCCCGGCCGGGGAAACCACCGGGCGGGGGCGGGGGGCCGCGCGGGCCGGTCGGCCTTACCGGGACCGGAATTCAGGGTTCCGGAGACGGCTCGGAACCCCCGCGGCCGGGGGGTCTGGTCAGCGGTTCTCAGGTACGGCCGTCCCGCTCCTGCGCCTCCTTCATCGCCTCGGTCGCGGCCTCCGCCGCCCAGGTCGCCCGGACGACCCGGAAGCCCGCCCGCCGCGCCTCCGCACAGACCAGTTCGTCGTCGTCCACCAGCATCCGGATCTCCCGGTCCCGGTTCAGCCGGCGCAGAACCTCCAGTTTCGTGATGCGGGCGGGCCGGCGATCGGCGTTCCGTCGCATGAACAACTTCCCCTCGGGAAGACCCTGCCCGGCGAGCCACTCGACGGTGTCCTGCCGACAGCGTTCGGGCCTTCCTGTGAGATAGACGACTTCGCACTCCCCCGCCGCCTCCCGGCAGAGCGCCACCCCCTTCGGCAGCGGCGGGTCGTGGGGCGCGGCGTCGAAGAACGCCTCCCAGTCACGCGGCCGGCGCTCCAAGAAACCCTGGCGGTGCGCGGAGTCGGCGAGCGTTCCATCGAGGTCGAAGACGGCCATCGGCCTGCTGTTCGAAGTCACATGCTCAGCCTAGGGAGTGTGTTCGGGAATCGTGGCGCGGCGTGCGTGTTGATCCAGGTGTGACCTCCGTACTCGCGGCGACGCCGCTGTCCGTGCTCGACCGCTCCCGCATCCGCGAGGGGCAGGACGCGGCGACCAGCCTGCGCGACACGGTTCGGTTCGCCCAGCAGGTGGAGGCGCTGGGGTACCACCGCTTCTGGGTCGCCGAGCACCACGGGGTGCCGGGGGTGGCGGGCTCGGCGCCGACCGTGCTGGCGGCAGCCGTAGCCGCCGCGACCTCGGTGATCAGGGTGGGCACGGGCGGGGTGATGCTCCCCAACCACCGGCCGCTGGTGGTGGCCGAGCAGTTCGGGGTGCTCGAATCGCTCCACCCCGGCCGGATCGACATGGGCATCGGGCGTTCGGTGGGCTTCACGGACGGGGTGCGCCGGGCGCTGGGCCGGGAGGAGAACGGCGCGGAGGACTTCGCGGGGCTGCTGGCGGAGCTGCTGGAGTGGTTCTCGGGCGGCGGGACCGCGTACCCGGGAGTACGGGCCCGACCCGCCGATGGGCTACGGGTCCCCCCGTACGTCCTGGCCACCGGCGAGGGCGCGGCTGTCGCGGCGGCGGCCGGTGTGCCGCTGGTCATCGGCGCCTTCCGGGGCCACGACCGGATGCTGGCGGCCATCGACGGCTACCGGAGCGCGTTCCGGCCCTCACGGTGGTCCGACCGGCCGTATGTGATCTTCTCGGGCACCGTCGCGGTCGCGGCCACGGAGGAGGCGGCGCACCGGCTGCTGATACCCGAGGCATGGTCGATGGCGTACTCCCGGACGCACGGCGACTTTCCCCCGCTGGCGTCGCCCGAGCGGATCGAGGGGCTGACGATGACGGCCCGGGAGCGGGAGTTCTACGAGGCGGGGCTGCGCGGCCACATCGCGGGGACGGAAGAGGGGGTGGCGCGGGCCCTGGCGGCGGTGATCGCGGACACCGGGGCGGATGAGGTGCTGGTCACGACCAGCACCTACGACCGAGCGGCGCTGCTGGACTCGTACGGGAGGCTCGCGGGGCTCGCCGGGCTCGGACCGACGGCGGGGCCCGGGGCGGGCCGGCGCGGCTGAGGGTGGCGAGCCCCCGGGCACCGGGATTCCGGTCGTCCGACGCCTTGCACCAGCCCGACCGAGGCTGTCGCGGCCCGGTCGTCCGGCGCCCTGACCACCGGGTCCGAGCGCCGCCACGCCCGGTCGTCCGACGGCTTGGACCACCGGGTCCGAGCCGTCACCACCTGGTCGTCCGACAGCCTGAAGCACCGGGTCCGAGCCGTCACCGCCCGGTCGTCCGACAGCCTGAAGCAGCGGGTCCGGGACGGCGCCAAGAGACCTCCGCCGCGCCCCTGACCAGGGTCGACACCTAGAATCAGGCAATATGCACAGCCCTCACGACCGCTTCGTCCGCGTACGGGACGCCCGGGAGCACAATCTCCGCGGTGTCGATGTCGACATCCCGCGCGACGCCCTGGTCGTCTTCACCGGTGTCTCGGGATCGGGCAAGTCCTCGCTCGCCTTCGGCACCATCTACGCCGAGGCCCAGCGGCGCTACTTCGAATCGGTCGCCCCCTACGCCCGGCGGCTGATCCACCAGGTGGGCGCGCCGAAGGTCGGGGAGATCTCCGGGCTGCCGCCCGCGGTCTCGCTGGAGCAGCGCCGGTCGTCCCCCACCTCGCGCTCCTCGGTCGGCACCGTCACCACGCTCTCCAACTCCCTGCGGATGCTGTACTCCCGGGCCGGCGACTACCCCGCGGGCGCTGACCGGCTGGACTCGGACGCCTTCTCGCCGAACACGGCGGCCGGTGCCTGCCCCGAGTGCCACGGTCTGGGCCGCGTCCACCACACCACCGAGGAGCTGCTCGTCCCCGACCCCTCGCTGTCGATCCGGGAGGGCGCCGTCGCCGCCTGGCCGGGCGCGTGGCAGGGCAAGAATCTGCGCGATGTGCTGGACGCGCTGGGACACGACGTCGACCGGCCGTGGCGCGAGCTGGCGCCCGAGGACCGGGAGTGGATCCTCTTCACCGACGAACAGCCGGTGGTGACCGTCCATCCGGTACGGGACGCGGGCCGCATCCAGCGCCCGTACCAGGGCACCTACATGAGCGCCCGGCGCTATGTGCTGCACACCTTCGCCGACTCCCGGAGCACCGCGCTCCGGGCCCGTGCGGAGCGCTTCCTGACGAGCGCGCCCTGCCCGCTCTGTGCGGGCGGCAGGCTGCGGCCGGAGTCGCTGGCGGTGACCTTCGCGGGCCGGACGATCGCGGAGCTGGCCGCGCTGCCGCTCACCGCGCTCGCCGAGGTGCTCCGCTCCGCCGACGGCGATGGGACCACCCGGGTGCTGACGGCCGATCTGCTGGCCCGGATCGCCACCGTCACCGAACTCGGACTCGGCTATCTCGCCCTGGACCGTGCCGCGCCCACGCTCTCCAACGGCGAGTTGCAACGGTTGCGACTGGCGACCCAGCTCAGGTCCGGGCTCTTCGGTGTGGTGTACGTCCTGGACGAGCCGTCGGCGGGGCTGCACCCCGCCGATACCGAGGCGCTGCTGGTGGTCCTGGAGCGGCTGAAGGCGGCCGGCAATTCGGTGTTCGTGGTGGAGCACATGCTGGATGTGGTGCGGGACGCGGACTGGATCGTCGATGTGGGACCCCTGGCGGGTGAGCACGGCGGCCGGGTGCTGCACAGCGGTCCGGTCGCGGAGCTGGCCGGGGTGGTGGAGTCGGCGACCCGCCGTTTCCTCTTCGACCGCGCGCCGGTACGGGCCGGGGCGGTGCGGGAACCCGCCGGCTGGCTGGGGGTCGGTCCGGTCACCCGGCACAATCTGCGGGAGGTGACGGCCCGGTTGCCGCTCGGGGTGCTGACCGCCGTCACCGGCGTCTCGGGGTCCGGCAAGTCGACCCTGATCGGGGAGATCACGGCCGGGCTGCCGGGGGTGGGACGGCTGGTGACCGTGGACCAGAAGCCCATCGGCCGGACGCCCCGGTCCAATCTCGCGACGTACACGGGTCTCTTCGACGTGGTACGGAAGCTCTTCACCGCCACCGATGAGGCGCGGGCCCGTGGCTACCGGGCGGGCAGGTTCTCCTTCAATGTGGCGGGCGGACGGTGCGAGACCTGTCAGGGCGAGGGTTTCGTCTCGGTGGAGCTGCTCTTCCTGCCCAGTACGTACGCGCCCTGCCCGGACTGTCACGGCGCCCGCTACAACCCCGAGACGCTGGGCGTACGGTACGCGGGGCGGCACATCGCCGAGGTGTTGGATCTGACGGTCGAGGCGGCGGCGGAGTTCTTCGCGGATGTGCCGGCCGCGTCCCGGAGCCTGGGCGCACTGCTCGACGTGGGGCTCGAGTATCTGCGGCTGGGACAGCCGGCGACCGAGCTGTCGGGCGGTGAGGCGCAGCGGATCAAGCTGGCGACCGAGTTGCAGCGGCTGCGCCGCGACCACACCCTCTACGTCCTGGACGAGCCGACGACCGGTCTGCACCCCGCCGATGTGGAGGTGTTGGTCCGCCAGTTGCACGGGCTGGTCGACGCGGGGCATTCGGTGGTGGTCGTGGAGCACGACATGGATGTGGTCGCGGGCGCGGACTGGGTGATCGACCTCGGCCCTGGCGGGGGCGACGAGGGCGGTCGGATCGTGGCGGCCGGCCCCCCGGCCGAGGTGGCGTCGGCGGCCGGGAGCCGTACTTCGCCCTATCTGGCGCGGCGGCTGGGCGGCTGAGGCGTTTCTCAGGGCAGGTCTGACGGTGGCCCCCGGCTCGGTGGCCACCGTCAGGGCGTCCGCGGGTCAGCGCCTGGACTTGCGGTTCGCCCGCAGCCACTCCTTGTTCATGGCCGCGATCGACGGCAGCGGAATGCCCTTGGGGCAGGCCGTGGCGCACTCGCCGGTCAGGGTGCAGCCGCCGAACCCCTCGTCGTCCATCGTCGCCACCATGTCGAGCACCCGGGTCTCCCGCTCGGGCGCGCCCTGCGGCAGCACATTGAGGTGGTTGATCTTCGCCGAGGTGAAGAGCATCGCCGAGCCGTTGGGGCAGGCCGCGACACAGGCCCCGCAGCCGATGCACTCGGCGTGCTCGAACGCGAAGTCGGCGTCCGGCTTCGGGACGGGGGTGGCGTGGGCCTCGGGCGCGGCGCCGGTGGGGACGCTGACGTAACCGCCGGCCTGGATGATCCGGTCGAAGGCGGAGCGGTCGACCACCAAGTCCTTGATCACTGGGAAGGCGGCGGCCCGCCAGGGCTCGACGTCGATGGTGTCGCCGTCCTGGAAGGAGCGCATGTGGAGCTGGCAGGTGGTGGTGCGCTCGGGTCCGTGCGCGTCGCCGTTGATGACCAGACTGCACGCGCCACAGATGCCCTCGCGGCAGTCGTGGTCGAAGGCGACCGGGTCCTCACCGCGGAGGGTGAGTTCCTCGTTGAGGGTGTCGAGCATCTCCAGGAACGACATGTCCCCGGAGATGTCGTCGACCTCGTAGATCGCCATCGCGCCGGGCGCGTCGGCGTCGCGCTGACGCCAGACGCGGAGGTTGAGCTTCATGCGTAGCTCCGCTGGGTGGGGTGGACGTACTCGAAGACCAGGTCTTCCTTGTGCAGGACGGGCGCCTCGCCGGTCCCGGTGAACTGCCAGGCGGCGGCGTAGCCGAATTCCTCGTCCCGGCGGGCGGCCTCGCCATCGGGGGTCTGCGACTCCTCACGGAAGTGGCCGCCGCAGGACTCGGCGCGGTGCAGTGCGTCCAGGCACATCAGCTCGGCGAGTTCCAGATAGTCCACGATCCGGTTGGCCCGCTCCAGCGACTGGTTGAACTCCTCGCCGGTGCCGGGGACCTTGATCCGCCGCCAGAACTCCTCCCGGATCTGCGGAATCCGGTCGAGGGCCTTGCGCAGGCCCGCCTCGGTGCGGGCCATACCGCAGTACTCCCACATCAGCTCGCCCAGCTCCCGGTGGAAGGAGTCCGGGGTGCGGTCGCCGTCGACGGCGAGCAGCAGCCTGAGCCGGTCCTCGGTCTCGGCGAGCACCTCGGCGACCTCCGGGTGGGAGGCGTCGGGGCGGTCGGCCAGCGGGGCGCGGGCCAGATAGTCGTTGATCGTGGACGGCAGGACGAAGTAGCCGTCGCCGAGGCCCTGCATCAGGGCCGATGCGCCGAGCCGGTTGGCCCCGTGGTCGGAGAAGTTGGCCTCGCCGATGGCGAAGAGGCCGGGGATGCTGGTCTGGAGGTCGTAGTCGACCCAGAGTCCACCCATCGTGTAGTGCACGGCGGGGTAGATCCGCATCGGGACCTCGTACGGGTTCTCCGCGGTGATCCGCTCGTACATGTCGAAGAGGTTGCCGTACTTCTCCTCGACCTTCGCCCGGCCCATCCGCCCGATCGCGTCGGCGAAGTCGAGGTAGACGCCCTGGCCGCCGGGGCCGACGCCGCGGCCCTCGTCGCAGACGTTCTTCGCCGCGCGGGAGGCGATGTCACGCGGGACGAGATTGCCGAAGGCCGGGTAGATCCGCTCCAGGTAGTAGTCGCGCTCGTCCTCGGGGATCTCGTTCGCGGGTCGCTGGTCGCCCTGGGCCTTCGGCACCCAGATCCGGCCGTCGTTGCGCAGCGACTCGCTCATCAGCGTCAGCTTGGACTGATGGTCACCGGTGCGCGGGATGCAGGTGGGGTGGATCTGGGTGAAGCAGGGGTTGGCGAAGTGGGCGCCCCGGCGGTGGGCGCGCCAGACGGCGGTGGCGTTGGAGTTCATGGCGTTGGTCGACAGGTAGAAGACATTGCCGTAGCCGCCGCTCGCCAGGACGACCGCGTCGGCGAAGTGACTGGAGATCTCGCCGGTGATCAGGTCCCGGGCGACGATGCCGCGGGCCCGGCCGTCGACGACGATCAGGTCGAGCATCTCGGTGCGGGCGTGCAGGGTGACCGTGCCCGCGGCGATCTGCCGGGAGAGCGCCTGGTAGGCGCCGAGGAGGAGTTGCTGACCGGTCTGGCCCCGGGCGTAGAAGGTGCGGGAGACCTGGACGCCGCCGAAGGAGCGGGTGTCCAGGAGTCCGCCGTACTCGCGGGCGAACGGGACGCCCTGGGCCACGCACTGGTCGATGATCTCGACGGAGATCTGTGCCAGTCGGTGCACATTGGACTCGCGGGCGCGGAAGTCGCCGCCCTTGACGGTGTCGTAGAAGAGGCGGTGCACGGAGTCGCCGTCGTTGCGGTAGTTCTTGGCGGCGTTGATGCCGCCCTGGGCGGCGATGGAGTGGGCGCGGCGGGGCGAGTCCTGGTAGCAGAACTGCTCGACGTGGTACCCCTGTTCACCGAGGGTGGCACCGGCCGCGCCACCGGCGAGACCGGTGCCGACGACGATGACGGTGTGCTTGCGGCGGTTGGCGGGGTTGACCAGCTTCGCCTCGAAGCGGCGGCGGTCCCAGCGTTCGGCGATCGGCCCGTCGGGGGCCTTGGTGTCGGAGATCGGCGCACCGGTCTCGTAGTCGGAGAAACTCATCTCAGCTCACCACTCCGATCATGACGGCGACGGGTACCGCGATGAAGCCCGCGGTCAGCACCAGCGCGAGCCCGTTGGCGACGGCCTTGAGGGCGCGGTCGCGGCCGGCGTTGCCGACGCCGAGCGTCTGGGCTGCGCTCCAGAAGCCGTGCCGGATGTGGAGGCCGACGGCGAGCATCGCGGTGATGTAGATGACGTTGCCGTACCAGGTGGAGAAGGTGGCGACGACGTTCTCGTACGGGCGTCCCGGCTGTGCGTTCTCGTTCACGGTCAGCGTCGTCAGGTCGAGGATGTGCCAGACGATGAAGAGGGCGACGATGATGCCGCCCCAGCGCATGGTGCGGGTCGCGTAGCTCGACCGCTTCCGCTTGTGCGCGTACGGGGTCGGGCGCGCCTTGATGTCGCGCCGGCTGAGCTGGTACGCGGCGACGGCGTGCAGGATGACGGCGGCGAGCAGCACGAACCGGACGATCCACAGGGCCCACTCCTGGTGCAGGACGGGGGCGCCCATGGTGCGCAGCCAGTGGCCGTACTCGTTGAACTCCGCCGGGCCGAAGAAGACCTTGAGGTTGCCCATCACATGGGCGACGAGGTAGCCGAGCATGAGCAGCCCGCTGACGGCCATCACCGTCTTCTTGCCGACCGTCGATCCCCAGAAGGTGCGCTTGGGCGACGATTTTCGATCCGCCGGTCGGTGCCGCGTCCGTGTTGCCAGAGCCATGTCAGGAACCGTAGGCGTGGAGGGCTCCAGAGGTCCAAGACATGATCTGGCTGATCTCCATAGGCTCTGCCTATCGTGGACCTATGCTGGAGGGATGCAGTTCCAGCAACTCCTCTACTTCGTGGCCGTCGCCGAGACCCGACACTTCACCCACGCCGCCGAGCGGGTCCATGTCTCACAGCCGTCGCTCTCCCAGCAGATCAAGAGCCTGGAGAGCGAGCTGGGGGCGGAGCTCTTCAGCCGGGCCCGCGGCAATATCGCCCTCACCGAGGCGGGCGAGGCGCTGCTGCCGCTGGCCCGGCGCATCCTCGCCGACGCCGACACCGCACGGCACGAGGTGCAGGAGCTGGCTCAGCTCCGGCGCGGCCGGGTGCGGCTGGGCGCGACACCGAGTGTCTGCACCGGGCTGCTGCCTGAGGTGCTGCGGGTCTTCCACGACCGGCACCCCGGCATCCAGCTCCTGATCGAGGAGGGCGGCTCGCACGATCTCGTACGGGGTCTGGCGCGCGGCGCGCTGGATCTGGCCCTGGTCGTGCTGCCACTACCGCCCGCGTCGCCGGCGCTCACCACGGTGGAGCTGCTGCGGGAGGACCTCGTGGTGGTCTCCGCGACCTCGGCGAAGGCGCCGCGCCGGCCGATGCGGATCGCCGACCTTCGCGATCAGCCGCTGGTGATGTTCCGGCACGGGTACGACCTGCGGGAGCTGACCGTCGCGGCCTGCCGGGCGGAGGGCTTCGAACCGGGCTTCACCGTGGAGGGCGGCGAGATGGACGCGGTGCTCGGCTTCGTCCGGGCGGGCCTGGGGGTGGCCGTCGTACCGAGCATGGTGGCCGGCCGGGCGGGTCCGGGCTTCCGGGTCACCCCGCTGGCCCGGCCGGGGCTGCGGCGCACGATCGCCCTGGCCCACCGGAGCGATGTGGCTCCGCCGAGGGCGGCGCGTGAGTTGCAGCGGGTGCTGTTGGGGGCGGGGGCGGGGGCGGGGTGACGGCCCGGCTCCACGGGGTGGAGGGTCCGTCCTCAATCGCCGGACGGGCTGAATTGCAGCTCCCCCGGCCACCTCCAGACAAGCTGAATCAGCCCCGCTGGGGGTCCCCCCCCCCGGAGGGGCTGAACTTCAGCTACCCCCGGCTACCTCCGGGAGGTCGCCCGGACGGGAGAACTTCAGCCCCTCCGGCGATTGAGGAGCGGGGTACGGGGCGGAGCCCCGCGAGGGGCCGGGACACACCGGTGACCAGGCGACGAGCAAGCCGCTCCGACCGAGGGACCCGCCCAATCCAGCCCCCTGAGCACAAGGGTCCGTCCTCAAACTCCCCCAGCTACCGCTGGGAGGTGCCCCCAGACGGGCTGAATGCCAGCACCCCCGGCCGGAGGTCAGATCGCGTCCGCCAGGGAGAGGGCGTGGAGCTGTTCCGGAGGGCCGGGGCGGGCGTAGTACCAGCCCTGGGCCGTGTCGCAGCCCAGCTCACGGAGGCGCTCCGCCTGGGCGCCCGTCTCGACGCCCTCCACCGTGACCGCCAACTCCAGGCTGTGGGCCAGCGAGACGATGCCCTCCACGATCTTCAGGTCCACCGGGTCCACGGGCAGCTGCTGCATCCCCTGGGTGAAGGAGCGGTCCAGTTTGAGGACGCTCACCGGCAGCCGGCGCAGGTTCGCCAGGTTGGAGTAGCCCGTACCGAAGTCGTCCAGCGCGATGTCCACGCCCATCTCCGCGAGCTGCCGCAGCGGCTTCAGCAGCCCCTCGTCCGCTCCGATCAGCGCCGACTCGGTGACCTCCAGGCAGAGCGCGCCCGGTTCGAGCCCGGAGCGCTCCAGGACGGCGATCGTGTCGGTGACCAGGCCCGGGTGGTGGAGCTGGGTCGGCGAGAGGTTCACATTGATCCGCAGCGGCCCGCCGTCGGCGTGGCGCTCCTGCCAGTACCTGGCCTGGCGCACGGCCTCCTGGAGCACCCAGCGGCCCAGCGGCACGATCAGGCCGGTGTGCTCGGCGAGCGGGATGAACTGGTCCGGCCCGAGCACGCCGTGCTGCGGATGGCACCAGCGCACGAGTGCCTCCGCGCCGTGCACGCTGCCGTCACCCATGTGCACCAGCGGCTGGTACTCGATGAAGAACTCGCCGCGCTCCAGCGCCGCCGGCAGCGCGGTCGTCAGTCCGTGGCGGGTGATGGCACGGGCGTCCAGCTCGGGGTCGGCGAGTTCGTAGCGGTTACCGCCCGCCGACTTGGCCCGGTACATGGTGATGTCGGCGCTGCGCAGCACCTCCGCGGTGGTGCGTTCGCCCGACGGACCCTCGACGATCCCGATCGAGCCGCGGACGGTGAACTCCCGTCCGTCCACCCGGATCGGCACGGCGAGCGCCGCGAGGACCCGGGCGGCGAGTTCGTCGACCTCGTGCTGGGTGTCGGGTCCGGTGGTCAGCGCCACGAACTCGTCGCCGCCGAGCCGGGCCACCATCTCGCCGGGCGCGGTGGCGCAGCTCTGCAGCCGGTCCGCGACCTCGACCAGCAGCCGGTCGCCGGTGGCGTGCCCGAGGCTGTCGTTGATGGCCTTGAATCCGTCGAGGTCGAGGTAGCAGAGCCCGAAACGGGAGCCCTCACTGCCCGCGAGCGCCTTCTCCAGCCGCTCGAAGAACAGCGTCCGGTTCGGCAGTCCGGTGAGGGCGTCGTGGGTGGCCTCGTACCGCAGCCGCAGATTGAGCAGCCGGCGTTCCGTGGTGTCCTCCAGCAGGGCGAGCTGGTACTGCGGCCGGCCCTCCGGGTCCCGCAGCAGGGAGACCGTCAGATTGGTCCACAGCACGGTGCCGTCATGCCGGAAGAACGGCTTCTCCACCCGGAAGTGCTCGCGTTCGCCCCGGATCAGCTCCCGGTAGAGCTGCCAGATGTGCGGCCGGTCCTCCGGATGGGACCATTCGCTGACCTTCTTGCTCCGGACGTGCTGTTCCAGGCCGCCGAACATCCGGGTGAGGGTCTCGTTGACCTCCAGCACATTGCCGTCGAGGTCGGCGATCCAGATGCCGATCGCGGCTCCCTCGAACACCGCCCGCAGCCGGGTCTCGGTGGCGTGCAGGGCGCTGACGGCGTCGCTGCGGGCCTCCAGCGAGGAGCGCGCGATGGCCTCCTGCTCGGTGAGGGTGCGTTCCCGCAGCCCCTGGGCGTACCCCGCGGCTATCGCGTGCTGGAGCCGGGCGCAGCGGGCGCGACTCTCCTCGGCGCTCTGCTCCCCCGGCTCACCGGGATCGCCGCAGTAGAGCACCAGGTAGGCGTCGATGACACCGAGGGTGCGGCTGAGGGCCTCGGGGTCGGTGCAGTGCGCGTCGACGAGGGCGGCGCCGATGCGCTGGACCGTCGGTGGGTCGAAGGACCGCGCGTGCAGCGAGTCGCTCAACCGCCGTGCCAGCGGCAGCAGGCGTTCCTCGACCTCGGGGCGGGTGAGCGAGGTGGCCGTCACGGGAAAGACGGCACGGCTCCAGATGGTCGCGAACCGGCGGAGCCGGTCCTCAAGGCCATCGGGGTTCGCCGTGGAGTCCACCGACTGAGAGGGCGCCATCACGCCGTGCGCCCCACCCCGGCGAGGCCCGCGAAGGCATACGGGTCCACCTGCTCGGCTGGGGTGTCGGGCCGCCAGAGCGGCATGGACACCAGACCGGGCTCGACCATCTCGTACCCCTCGAAGAACTTAGCTATGTGCTCATGTGAACGTATGGACACAGGAACGCGGATGCCCCGGTAGACGTCGGCTGCGGCGTCCACCCGCTCCTGCGGCACCGGCACTCCCTCGTACGCGGCGTGGGTGATGACCACGAGGCTGCCGGGCGCCAGGGCGTCCCGAAGCTGGGCCAACGCACCGTACGGATCGTCGGTGTCGTCGACGAAGTGGAGCACAGCAAGCAGGAGAAGCGCCACCGGCCGCTGGAGGTCGAGCAGTTCGCCGACCTCGGGGCTGTCCAGGATCTGCCGGGGTTTACGCAGGTCGGCGGCGACGACGGCGGCCCGGGGGTCATTCTCGACCGCGGTGCGGCCGTGGGCGACAGCGACCGGATCGTGGTCGGCGTGGACGACGGTGGCCTCCGCGCACGCCGTGCGCGCCACCTCGCGGACGCTGCCGTGGCCGGGGATTCCGGCGCCGATGTCGAGGAACTGGGTGATTCCTTCGCCCACGGCGTAGGTCACGGCGCGGCGCATGAACGCCCGATGGGTCTGTGCGATCTTCGGCAGGCCCGGCAGGAACTCCATCGCCGCGCGGGCGGCCTCTCGGTCGGCGTGGAAGTTATACGAACCGCCCAGGTAGTAATCGTGCATACGGGACACACTCGGCATCGATATATCGATGCCGGGCGGGGCCCAGGCGGGACGCTCCATCGATGTCTCCAACCAAGTCGCCGCGGTAAGCCCGGCCAGGGGTCGGCCAGTGTTCGAGCCGAGGCTACTGATCGCCCGCCAATTGGGCGAGCCCAAACGGAAATTCGCGGTCCGTTCTTGGTCACACGACGGCCGTACGAAGAGCGGTCCGCCCGCACGCGGGGGGCGTGCGGGCGGACCGGGCGAGCCGGAGGCTCGCGGCCTGCGGCCGGGAGCGCCCTACTGCGCGGCCGCGGGCGCTCCGACCGCCTTTCCGTTCGGGGTCACGGCGAACCAAGTGCCACCGACACCTTGTCCATTGGTGTCACCGGCCTTGGTGTCGCCCCCGAAGGTATAGAGCGGCCAGCAGTCGATGGTCTGCTGCTTGATTCCGTCGGGGCGGCTGAAGGTGACGAAGCCCTTCTTCAGGATTCCCTTGGTGTCGTTCTTGGCGACAGGGGCGACAACCGGCCACTTTGTCAGGCATTCGCCGACACAGGCCGTCTTCATCGGCCAAGCGGAGTCCTTGAGGAAGCGATAGACCGTCATTCCGTTCTTGTCGACGACGATCTCGCCGAGTTCGGCGTCCCGGCGGGTGGAGAGACCCGCGGGCGCCGCGGCCACGGCACCGGCACCGCTGCCGTAGACGTCCGTTCCCGGGTCCGCGCCGCCGGGGGCACCGCCCTGGGCCTTCTTGCCGTCGGGGGCGGCGGCGAACCAGGTCCCGCCGACGCCCTGCCCCTTGGTGTCGCCGGGCCTGGTGTCCTTGGCGAAGCGGTACATCGGCCAGCCCGCGATGGTGAGCTGCTTGGTGCCGTCGGCCCGGGTGACCTCGCCGAGCAGCGCGGCGTCGATGCCGGGCGCGACCGTGGCACCACGGGCGGCGACGATCGGCCATGCCTTCGCGCAGTCGCCTATGCAATTCGATTTCGAGGGTGCGGCGGTGTCGTTGTCGAAGCGGTAGAGCGTGAAGCCCGCGCCGTCGGTGACGACCTCGCCGAGTCCCCCGGCATCGCGGACGGTGAGCCGGCCGGCCGGGGTGGCCGCCGCTCCCTGTGCGTCGGCGCCGCCGGACTGTGCGGTGGCGGCGACGCCGGCCGCCCTGCTGTCGGCGGTCGTCTCCTCGCCCTTCTCCTGACCGCACGCCGTCGTCAGC
The DNA here is from genome assembly GCF_044333555.1 of Streptomyces sp. NPDC020965. NCBI lineage: Bacteria > Bacillati > Actinomycetota > Actinomycetes > Kitasatosporales > Streptomycetaceae > Streptomyces > Streptomyces sp. NPDC020965. The sequence goes on along the minus strand of NZ_JBIRRE010000015.1, from coordinate 121,051 downwards.
ACGAGTACGGCCGCCGCGGTCACCGCGAGCGAGGCGTTCCGCCTGGTGTTCATGTCCACTCCAGTTGTCCAGTGAGCCCGTCACGGCGTCCGGGTGCGCCGTTCATGGCCTAGGTACGGAGCAGAGGTGGCGATCCGTTCAACGCCGGGCGGAAAATTCTTGGGACGCCCTCCGGAACCCCGCGGGTGGCGACACGCGGGAGGTGTCCACCGCCCGGAGTACATCGCTGACCCATTCGCCCGACACGGTTCGCGGGCGAGGAGGGTCCCTCATAGCGTTTCGGACACCGAGGGGCTTTCTCCGCCTTCTGTGGAAAATGGTTCCGCTGCGGCTCCTCGGGGACCCGGAGGAATCACCATGCGCGCGATACGTGCCGCATCGGCCGCCCTGCTGGGAGTGGCCGCTCTCGCCCTGGCCGCCGCCACCGCCCCCACCGCGGGCGCCGCCGACACCAGGGCGACGCCCCTCTTCACCGCCACCCCGTCGACCGTCGCTCCCGGCGGCCGGGTCACCCTCGCCGCCAACGGCTGCCCCGGCACGGCGACCGCGTCGTCGGCGGTCTTCGACGCGGTGACCATCCGGCCTGGCACCTCCATGGTGGCCACGGTGGCCTCCGACGCGCGCGCGGGGGCCGAGTACTCGGTCCAGTTCACCTGTGGCAGCACCCGTGGGACGTTCAACCTCGCCATCGCGGGCGGCGGTACGACGCCCACGGTCAGTTCCACCGCGGCCGCCCGTCCCAGCGCCACCACCACACCGCGCTCGACCACCACTCCCCGGGCCACCCTGACCCCCACGGCCACCGCCACCACCCCCCGGGCGAGTACCAACGCCTCCGCCAGTACCAGCGCGACACCCCAGGGAGTCCGGGGCGGACTCGGCGGCAGCGTCGGCGAACTGAACGGCACGGAGACCGCGATCGGCGCGGCGATGGTGCTGACGGCGACGACCGCGACCGTCCTCCTCGTACGCCGGCGGGTGGACAGCCGTCGACACTGATCCACCCCACCTGCGCCGCCGCCCCGAACCGCCCGTCGCCCCGAGTCCCGGCCTGGACTCGGGGCGACGGGCGTTCCCGGTCGCCCGGGAGTTCCGTACCGTCAGACGCGCCCGACCGTACGGCGGCGGCGGGCGACGAAGAAGGTGCCGCCGATCGCCGCGACCGCGACCAGGCCGGCGCCGACGCTCATCTCGGCCGAGCTGGGACCGATCGAACCGCCGAGACCGCCGAGCGCGCCCCGACCGGAGAGGACCGTGAAGCCCGCGGTCGCCACCGACGGGTTGGCGAGGCAGCGGACGGCCAGGTTGTAGTGACCGGGCGAGACGTGGTCGTGGATCCGGGCGGTGGCGGTGGAGGTCTCCCCCCGGTTGTCGCCCCGCCCGTCGCCCCGCCCATCGCCCCGTCCGTCGCCCCGTCCGTCGCCGGCGTTGTCACCGCGGTTGTTCCCCCGTCCGTCGACGCGGTTGTCGCCCCGGTTGTCCCCCCGCCCGTCACCGCGGGTCTCGGGGAGCCTGATGTGCGGGAAGGCGTTGGACGTGACCGTGCCACCGCGGTCGCAGCCATGGACGGTGATCGTCAGGATGCCGCCCTGATGGACGGCGTGTGGGTGGACGGATACATGGATGGGGCCGTTGTCCTGGCTGTCGCCGCCCGCGGCGGCCAGCGGGGCCGAGACCCCAACGGCCACGCACGCGGCCGCGGCCACTGCGAGAGCGCGTGAAGCACGCATCGTGAACCTCCAGCGGAAGACGCACCGAAGCGGCGCTCCGGGAGTTCGACGAGTACGCCTTCCATGACGAACCCTCACCGTGGCGGACATGGCGCGCATTTCGGAACCGGGTCGCTGATCCGGCGACACACCGACGACACGCCGGGATCTCCTGACGGAGCCGCAGGTCACGGAGTGTCAGAGGTCCGTTCGGCCCGATGACACGGATGGGTCACCCCGACTGGCCGCCGCCACCCGTTCGCCCTTCCCTCCTCGCCGCCGTCGCCACGGTCACCTAGCGTGCCCATAGGCGCCTGAAAAATATGACGAAATCATGAAACAAGGAGAATCATGGGCGACGAGTACAACGGCTCGGAGTCGCGGAGATACTCGCCCTGGGGCGTACTGGCCCTGGTCATGCTCACCGGGATCGCGCTGATGAAGAACGGCGTCGATGTCGCCCTCGGCCCGCCACAGCCGGCCGCCGCCGCCGCGATCAGCCGGCCGGAAGGGGAGACCTTCGCCCCCCTCGTACCCCCGAAGTCCCTGCCGTTCGCCCCCGCCGAACGCGTACGCATTCCCTCCCTCGGGGTCAACGCCCCGGTCATGAACGTCGATCTCGACCCCGCCGGCTGGATCGAGGCTCCGCCGGCCCAGGACCCCAATGTCGCCGGCTGGTACCAGAACGGTGTCGCCCCCGGTCAGCGCGGCACCGCGATCATCGTCGGCCATGTCGACAATCGCTCCGGGCCGGCCGTCTTCTACCGGCTGGGCACCGTCCGCAAGGGACAGCGGGTCGAGGTGCCCCGGCTGGACGGGAAGACGGCGGTCTTCGAGGTGTACGGGGTCGAGGTGTACGCCAAGGAGAACATCCCCGCCGCCCAGGTGTACGGGGACACGGGCCATGCCGAGCTACGCGTGATCACCTGCGGCGGCGGATACTCGAAGGCCCACGGCTACGACGCCAATGTGGTGGTCTTCGCCCGGATGGTCGCCTCCCGCTGACGATCCGTCCGGCCAGCCGGGCGCTGAGGGGCCCTCCGGCACGGAGGGCCCCTCAGCGGCGCGGGACGGTGATGCGGTACTCGTCCTCCAGCAGCCTGGGCAGATAGTGGCGGAGCGCGGCGACGCTCTGCGAACGGTCGCCGCCCGCGTCGTGCGAGAGCACCACGACCCCGGGTCCGGCACCGTCCAGCACCCGGCTGACGATCGTCCCCGTGCCCGGCTCGGTCCAGTCGAGGGTGTCGACCGTCCAGGCCAGCGGCTCCATGCCCAGCTCCGCGCCGATCTCGAACGAGTGCCTGTTCCAGGCGCCGAACGGCGCCCGGTACCAGAGCGGCGGCAGCCCCAGGACCTCTTCGATCACCTCGCTCGTCCGCCCGAGTTCGGCACGGATGCCGGACGGCGGAAGTTTGGTGATCAGCGGATGGGACCAGGAGTGGTTGCCGATCACATGGCCGTCGTCGGCCATCTCCCGGAGCAGATCGCGGTTGGTGGCGACCATCTCCCCGCAGACGAAGAACATGGCGCGCACGTCGTACCGCCGCAGGGTGCGCAGAATGCCCGGGGTGTACCGGGGGTCGGGACCGTCGTCGAAGGTCAGCACCATGGTGCGACCGGCCTCCGGCAGCCGGAGAAAGGGATGGCTGCGCACCGGTGGCAGCGACCGCGGCCGGGTGGGCGCGTACTCCGTCATCGGCCGCAGCCGGTAGGCGGACGCCTGCATGGGTGCGGCCCGCACGAGCTGGGGCGCGCCACCGGGGCCCAGCGCGCCGCCGGGAGGGCCACCGGGCCCGGCGGCGGTCGGAGGGGCGGAACCGGCACCGGACGGCGCGGCGGCCTCGGGCCCCGCCCCCTCCGCGACGAGCAGGCCCGCCGTGGCCGCCGCACCGAGACAGGCGACGACCCGGAACACCGACCGCCGACTGGGCGGCGTTTGATCCTTCTGCATGACCAACTGCTCGCACGGCGCCGCCACCGACTACTTGATCAACACGCCGATCACCCCGCCGCACCGGGGGAAAGCACCCGATGGGAGCAGTCGCACACGCCATCGAACAGTTGGGGACGACCCGTGACGGCTGCGGACGAACGGTACGGATGAGGACGATCAGGTATGACTGTAGACGGGTAGGGGCGGATGGGGATGAACTGGGTTCTCGCCTCCCGTGCCGTCGCCGAGCCGTCGCCGAGCCGTCCGCCGAGGGGCACCCGACGAAGCCGCCCGACACCGCCCGACGCCGGGGGGTGATGTCTCAGCGGCCCATGGTGAGCCCGTCCTTCGCCGCGCCCCGGCTGACGACGCTCGCGCTGATCGACTCCAGCGTCTCGCGGTAGTCGTCCCGGTCGCCCTCGGCGGCCAGCGCGGCGGGCAGATTGACGACCCGTCCGGTCCCGGTGTCCATCCACTGCGGAATGAACTCCGCCTTCGTCACCCGCCACCGCTGCCCGGGGGCGGCGGGCGGAGCGAAGGTGAAACGGCCGATGGAGCCCTGGTTGCCACGGGCGTCCCAGCGGCCCGAGTAGTCGAACATCGGCCCGGAGATCTGGTCACCCATGCCGTAGACGACCCAGGTGCCGTTGACCTTCTCGTACGGCTGCGGCACATGAGCGTGTGTACCGAGAATGAGATCGACGTCCGGACGGCCCCCGGTGGTGGATGCGGTGAGCGACGCGGCCAGGGCGAGCTGCTGCTCATCGGGCTCGGTCTGCCACTCCGTACCCCAGTGCAGGCTGAGGACCACCACGTCGGCGCCGGCCTTCCGGGCGGCGCGCGCGTCGGCGATGATCCTGCGCTCGTCCAGGGGACTGACCGCCCAGGGCCGCCCCTCGGGGAGCGGGTGGTCGTTGGTGCCGTAGGTGTAGGCGAGCTGGGCGACCTCGGCACCGCCCGATGTGAGCCGGGCGGGGGTGCTCGCCTCGGTGGCGGTACGGGCGGAGCCGGAGTGCCGGATGCCCGCCGTGTCCAGTGCGTCCAGGGTGCGCCGGATCCCTTCGGCGCCGTCGTCCAGGGAGTGGTTCGACGCGGTGGAACAGGCGTCGTAGCCCGTGGCGGCCAGCCCCTTCGCGATCTGCGGCGGCGACTTGAAGGCGGGGTACCCGCTGTAGTCGCCGTCCTCGCCGTACACGGTCTCCATATGGCAGATCGCCAGATCGGCGGAGGCGACGACCGACCGCACGCCCGCGAGCATCGGCCGGAAGTCATAGGTGCCGTCGGTGGCGTCCTGCCCGGCCTGCCGGATGACCGAATCGTGTGGCAGGACATCCCCGCTGGCGACGAGGGTGAAGCCACGCGGCCGGTCGGGGGCGGGTGCCGGTGGCCCGGACCGCTGACCGGCTGCCGGGCGGCCGTCCCCCGATGGCCCGGCGCAGGCGGCGCCGACGCCGAGCAGAACGGCGGCGGCCACCACCGCCGTGTGTCGCGTGCGCCGTCTCATGGGCGCCTCCCAACCCGTGCGAAACAGAATTAATATGACAATCTGAATGCACAGGTCGGACCCCGGCTCCGTCAAGCGCCCCGCCGCACGGGTCACTGAAACGGACCCCATCAGTCCATTTCCATCGCTCGCCGGCCCGACTTCCCGGCCCGACTTCCCGGCGTCCGAATCCGGCCACCCGCTCATCGCACCACTCGCCGCTCCGAGCGACCGCTCACCGCAGCGACCACCCACGCCGACTGTTCCTCCGCGCCCCGATGCGTTCGGATACGCCTCACATCAGTGAGGGACCGACAGCAACCACCATGCGAAGGGGTGCCGGCCATGGCGACGGCGACCGTGACCGCTTCCAACACCACCGCCGACGAACGGCTCATCATGGATCTGCAACGCGACCACGGCCCCGCGCTGCTCAGCTTTCTGCGCGGGCTCACCCACGGCGACCAACAGCGGGCCGAAGACCTGGTGCAGGAGACGCTGGTACGGGCCTGGCAGCACCCGGAGGCGTTCGACGGCCCCTACGAATCAATGCGGCCCTGGCTCTTCACGGTGGGCCGCCGCCTCGCGATCGACGCCCGCCGGTGCCGGCTCGCCCGGCCGGTCGAGATCGGCGACGGGGCGCTGGCCACCACCCCCGACCCGGCCGACCTCACCGAGGCCGCCGCAGCCAGCCTCGACATCCGCGCCGCCATCGGAGCACTGAACCCCGGGCACCGGGCCGTACTGGAACGGATCTACTTCCAAGGACTGAGCGTCAACGAGGCGGCCCACTCCCTGGGCATCCCCCCGGGGACCGTCAAATCCCGCTCGCACTACGCGCTACGCGCCCTCGCCCACTCCCTCCCCGGCTATTAGTTTCTGGGGCGCGACCGTTCGCTGAAACCAACCTCAACAACACCACCCATATGCCCTTCTCCCTCACGGCACACCACCCGGGCGAGAGTATGCGAAACGTCACAAAGCAGTTGCGTAAAGATGCGCACCCAGCCGCGTCCATCGGTGGAGGCTCAACTCGGGTTCGGCATTCGACGTCGTCCGGAAGAAGGTGGGAAGGGTGCACCCTGAGAGCACAAACGGCACCAGTGGAAGCGCGCGGGCGATCCCCATGGCGTGGCTCTGCGCCGAGTACATCGCGGACGAAATACTCCGTGGCGGCGCCCTCGTGGAGGCCGGTTCGCTGGAGTACCGGGCGGGCCGGGAGACGCTGGCCCTGACCGTCCACCTCTGTGACACCACCGACGACGTGGTGAGCGCGCGGGCGATGTGCCGGATGGAGGAGTGGCTGCGGCTCACGTCGTACGGCCATCCCTGGTACGAGTGGGTCGTGGAGCGGCTCGCCGCCCGTACCGAGTGCGAGCGGTCGCTCGGCCGCCCCGATCCGGATCTCGCGCTGGCGCGGGACGCCTGGCGGTGGCTGGGTCGGACGGAACTGCTCGCGACCGATCTCGCCGATATCGAACCCTGGCACCTGGCGGACCCGGCCGAACCGTATGTCGACGAGCGGGAACAGGTCTGGACACCGGCCTGGCAGCTGGGACTGCCGCTGAGCCATCTGGCCGTCCATCTCTTCTGACGGCGGGCCCCCGACCGGCCCCCGCTGCCGCTGCCGCTGCCGAGCGGTCGGTCCCGGAGCGCCCGTCGGACGCGACGGCACCTCCCCGGAGGGCTCGTCCCCATGCCCTCATCAGAGGCCGGGGGTGGGGGCGTGCCGACCGGTCGACGAGTGCACTCCCGGGCGGTACTTGGGAATCCGAATGGTGATCTTCATCCCGGCGCCGACGCCCGTCTCGATCACCAGCCCGTGGTCGTCCCCGTACACCTGACGCAGCCGGTCGTCCACATTCGACAGCCCGATGCCCATCGACCCGCTCCGCTCCCCCGCCAGGATCCGCCGCAGTACCGCCGGGTCCATGCCCACCCCGTCGTCCTCGATCGTCACCATGGCCTCGGCCCCGGCGTCCTGGGCCACGATGACGACCCGGCGTTCGTCCGGCGAGTCCTCCAGGCCGTGTTTGACGGCGTTCTCGACCAGCGGTTGCAGACAGAGGAACGGCAGTGCCACTGGTAGCACCTCCGGCGCTATCCGGAGGGTGACCTTGAGTCGGTCGCCGAAACGGGCTCCGGCGAGCGCCAGGTACTGCTCGATGGAGCGCAGTTCGTCGGCGAGCGTGGTGAAATCGCCGTGGCGGCGGAAGGAGTAGCGGGTGAAGTCGGCGAACTCCAGCAGCAGTTCCCGCGCCCGCTCCGGATCGGTGCGGACGAACGAGGCGATGGCCGCCAGGGAGTTGAAGATGAAATGCGGTGAGATCTGGGCGCGCAGGGCCCGGATCTCGGCCTCGATCAGCCGGGTGCGCGAGCGGTCGAGTTCGGCGAGTTCGAGCTGTACGGAGACCCAGCGGGCGACCTCCGTCGCCGCCCGGACCAGGACGGCCGACTCCCGCGAACCGTAGGCGACGAGCGCACCGAGCACCCCTTCCTCGCCGGTGAGCGGCGCGATCACGGCCCAGCGCAGCGGGCACTCCGGGTCGTCGCAGGTGGTCTCGACGCTCTGGCCGCGCCCGGTTTCCAGCATGTCGGCGACCCGGGCCATCACCCGCCGCTCATGGTGGCCCATGCCGGGTCCGTCCCAGGCGAGGACCGTCTCCCGGTCGGTGAGGCAGAGCGCCTCGGTGCCGAGCAGGGGGCGCAGCCGGCGCGCGGCCTTGCGCGCGGTGTCCGGGGTGAGGCCGGCCCGCAGCGGTGGGGCGGCGAGGGATGCGGTGTGCAGGGTGTGGAAGGTGGCGCGTTCGACGGGTGTGCCGAGGTCGAGATCGCGCCCCGCGCCGCGCCGCTCGATCGCCCGGCCGATGACGACGCCCGCGATGAGGAGAAGCGTCGCGGCCGCGGCCAGTGCGGCGATTGCGGTGCCCGTCATCGTTCCACCCCGGTCGGCCCGGTTCCGGCGGCGAGGTCCTCGGGCAGGTGTAGCCGGGCGAGGATCGCAGGGGTGCCGGGAGGCAGTCGGCGCTGGGTGGCCAGCGACACGAGCACCATGGTGAGGAAGCCGAGGGGGACCGACCAGACGGCCGGCCAGGCCATCAGGGTGTGCCCCCAGCCCTCGGGGGCCAGCCCCGCGCGGGTCGCCATGACGGCGGTGAGCGCGGCCCCGCCGCCGATGAGGAGTCCGGCCGCCGCGCCCGGGGGTGTGAGCCGTCGCCACCAGATGCCGAGGACGAGGAGGGGGCAGAAGGAGGACGCCGAGACGGCGAACGCGAGCCCGACCGCGTCGGCCACCGGCACGTCGGTGGCGACCACGCTGACCGCGAGCGGGACCGCCATGGCGAGCAGGGTGGCGAGCCGGAAGTGCCGTACGCCGCGCCGGGGCAGGACGTCCTGCGAGATCACTCCGGCGACGGAGAGGGTCAGCCCGGACGCCGTGGACAGGAAGGCGGCGAACGCCCCGCCGGCGAGCAGCGCGCCCAGCAGGTCCCCGGCCACCCCGCCGATCATCCGCTCCGGCAGTACCAGGACGGCGGCGTCCGCGGCGCCGGTCAGGGCGAGTTCGGGCGCGTATATCCGGCCGAGCGCGCCGTAGACGGGCGGTAGCAGATAGAACACGCCGACCATGCCGAGCACGATCAGGGTGGTGCGGCGGGCTGCCCGGCCGTCGGGGCTGGTGTAGAAGCGGACGGCGACGTGCGGCAGGCCCATGGTGCCGAGGAAGGTGGCGAGGACGAGTCCGTAGGTGGCGTAGAGGTGGTGACCGTCGTGACCGCCGGACAGGGGCTGCGACCAGCTCGTCGGATCGGCGCCGGAGCTGGCGCGCGCCGGGACGCCCGCCCCTTCGGGGAGACCGAGGCTGGTGCCCCGCTCGACGTGGTGGGCGCCCTCGTCGAGGGTGAGCGTGCGGTTCTCGTGGGCGGTGCCGTCGACGGTGCCGCTGACGGTGACGGTGAGCGGGCGGGCCAGTTCGATCCGTACGGTCTCGTCGATCCGGACGACGGTGTGTTCCCGCAGGAGCGCCGGGGCGTCGAAGCGTGCGCGGGGCGCGTCGTCGGCGTACCAGGCGGCGACCAGGAAGAACGCGGGCACCAGGAGGGCGGTCAGCTTGAGCCAGTACTGGAACGCCTGGACGAAGGTGATGCTGCGCATCCCGCCCGCCGCGACCGCACCGGCGACGACGAGGGCGACGACCAGTCCGCCGACCCAGTCGTCCGCGCCGGTGAGGATCTCCAGGGTCAGGCCCGCGCCCTGGAGCTGGGGCAGTAGGTAGAGCCAGCCGATGCCGACGACGAAGAGGCTGGCGATGCGGCGGACCGCCGCGGACTCCAGCCGGGCCTCGGCGAAGTCGGAGAGGGTGTACGCGCCCGAGCGGCGCAGCGGGGCGGCGACCAGGACCAGGAGGACGAGATAGCCGGCCGTGTAGCCGACGGGGTACCAGAGCATGTCCGGGCCCTGGAGGAGAACCAGACCCGCGATGCCGAGGAAGGAGGCGGCGGAGAGGTACTCACCGCTGATGGCGGCGGCGTTGAGGCCGGGGTCGACCGTGCGGGAGGCGACGTAGAAGTCGGAGGTGGTCCGGGATATGCGCAGTCCGAGGCCGCCGATGAGCACCGTGGCGAGCACGACGACGGTGACGGCGGTCACCGCGTACGTCTGGTTCACCGGCGGTCACCGGGGGGCCAGGCAGCCGGGAGGGGCGCGGGGAGCACCGTTCAGCGGCCTTCGACGAGTCGGATGAAGTCCCGTTCGTTGCGTTCGGCGCTGCGTACGTACCAGCGGGCGATCAGCCACAGCACGGGGTGGGCGGCGACGCCCAGGGTGGCCGCGACGACGAGGGGCGGTACGGGTGCGCCGCCGACGGCGCCGGGGAGCGCGAACAGCAGCGGCAGCGTGCCCACCAGCAGGGCGAGCGCTCCGAGCGCGCGGAGGGCGGAGCGCAGTTGGCTGCGCATCAGGGAGCGTACGTAGGTGGTGCCGAGGGTGGTCTGTTCGCTGATCTCGGACCGTGCGTGGGCGGGGCCGGGCCCCCGGCGGGCGGCGCGCGGCACCCCGGTGACCACCTCGCGGCGGGGGCGTTCCTCTGCGGGCATCGGTGTCCGCTCCAGCGTCTGTCGTACGAATCTCTTGAGCGGTGAGGAGTCTACGCAGCGACGATTACCGACGGTAGGTCCACAGCGGAATGCGAGACGCGGGGGGCGGCCGGCGTGGCAGGTGGTCAGCCCCTGGGGTGCCGCATCAGCAGTTCCCGTAGCTGCCGGGCGTGCCGGCGACTGACGGCCAGTTCCGCGGTCCCCACCCGGACGGTGGTCGCCCCCGCGTCCAGGCGCAGTTCGTCGATCCGGCCGAGGGCGACGAGATGGCTGCGGTGGATGCGGACGAACCCGCGCGCGGCCCAGCGCTCCTCCAAAGTAGAGAGCGGGATGCGGACCAGATGGCTGCCGCTCTCGGTGTGCAGTCGGGCGTAGTCGCCCTGGGCCTCGACATAGGCGATGTCGTCGATCGGTACGAAGCGGGTGACGCCGCCGAGTTCCACGGAAACCTGCTCGGAACCGGCCGCGGGGTGCGCGCCGGTCACCGCGGGTGACTCCGGCGTTCGGGGGGCGCCGGCCAGGTCGCGGACCCGGCGGACGGCCTCCGCGAGCCGTTCCCGGCGTACCGGTTTGAGCACGTAGTCCACGGCCTTGAGGTCGAACGCCTGGACGGCGAAGCCCTCGTGGGCGGTGACGAAGACGATCAGCGGCGGCTGGGCGAACCGGGCGAGCAGCCGGGCGACGTCGAGTCCGGTGAGCCCGGCCATGTGGATGTCGAGGAAGACGACGTCGATCCCGCCGTCGCCGCCGGGGGGCGCGTCCAGGGCGCGGCTGATGCGGCGCAGTGCGTCGGCGGCGTCGGTGGCCCCTTCGGCGCTGGTGATCCGGGAGTCCGAGCGCAGCAGATAGAGCAGTTCCTCAAGCGCCGGTTTCTCGTCGTCGACGGCCAGTACGCGCACCATGCGGGGGAGTCTAGGGCGTGTCCGGCGTCATGACAGCGCTCCGTCCCCGGGAGGCCGACCGGGCGATCACTTCAGCAGTCGGGAGAGCCGTCGGTCGGCGAGCGGTTTGCCACCGGTCTGGCAGGTGGGGCAGTACTGGAGGGAGGAGTCGCTGAACGAGACCTCGCGGATGGTGTCACCACAGACCGGGCAGGGTTCGCCGGTGCGGCCGTGGACCCGTAGACCGCTCTTCTTCTCCGCCTTCAGCCGGCCGGCCGCGACACCGCGCGAACGCTCGACCGCGTCTTCGAGGGTGGTGCGCAGGGCGTCGTAGAGACCGCCGATCTCCGCGTCGTCGAGATTCTGTACGGGTTTGAACGGGGACATCTTCGCGGCGTGCAGGATCTCGTCGCTGTAGGCGTTGCCGATGCCCGCGATCAGGCCCTGGTCGCGCAGGGCGCCCTTGATCTGCCGTCGTTCACCGGCGAGCAGTGCGGCGAAGGCGGCGCGGTCGAACTCCTCGGCCAGCGGGTCGGCGCCGAGGCGGGCGATGCCGGGGACCTCGGCGACGTCCCGGACGAGATGGACGGCGAGGCGTTTGGTGGTACCCGCTTCGGTGAGGTCGAAGCCGCCGCCCGGGGCGAGCACGGTCCGTAGGGCGAGCGGGCCCTTGCCGGGACGCGGGGGTGTCGCCGGGAACTCGTCCTGCCAGCGGAGCCAGCCCGCGCGGGCGAGATGGACGGCGAGGTGGAGGCGGCCGGGGCCGGCCGCCCGGCCGGTCTGCGCCGCGTCGGCCGGTACCAGGCCCGATACCGGTGCCGAAGCCGGGGCCAGCTCGATGTCCAGCCATTTGCCGTACCGGTTCACCGCGGTGACCCCGGCGCCCTCGACGGCAGTGAGAGGAGGGTCGTACGTCTTGAGGACATTGATGGTCAGGGGCAGGACACGGGCGATCTCCTGTCCCACCAGATGGCCGACGAGAAACTCTCTCAGCGATTCCACTTCGGGCAGTTCCGGCATGTCTCCAGGGTGCCGCAGCGCCGACCCCGCCGCAGGTCCACGGCGTACGTCCCCGGGTGGATCCGGCCCGTCCGGGGGCGCCTCCCAGCGGTAGCCGGCCGAGTTCGCGGACGGCCCCCGGCCCCCGGGCGGTGTCGTGGGGAGCGGCTTCACTCCAGGGCCCGTCCAGGGCACCGGCCCTCGTGCCCGGGGGCCGCGCCGGCCGGCGGCTCAGCCGGTCACGGTCAGCAGCTCCGCCAGCTCCTCCCCCAGGCTCCAGGCCAGCCGGTCCAGGTCGGGTAGTGCCTTGCCGTCCGCGACCAGGCCGATGTGCACCCGGCCACCGTGGCTCGTCAGCGCGATCGACAGCGACTGTCCCCGGGCCAGGGGTGCCATCGGGTAGATCGCCCGCAGCGGACGGCCGCCCAGCGAGAGGGCGGCGCGCGGCAGCGGGACGCTGGTCACCAGGACGTCGAAGAGCAGCCGCGCCGCGCCCCCGGCCAGTGGTGCGCCGAAGCGGTGTGCCAGGGAGGGGAGTTGGTCGGCCAGTACGGCGACGGCCCCCGCACCGCGCAACGGGCCGGCCGCCTTGTTGCGCTCCATCGCCGTACGGACGGCGTCGAGCCGGGCGCGCGGGTCCGGTTCGGCGACGGGGAGTTCGAGCAGATAGGCGGAGAGCCGGTTGCCGGGTCCCGGCGGGGAACCGGGCCGGTGGCGGGAGACCGGGACGAGGGCGCGCGGTCCGGTGGCGGGCAGCCGTTCGCCGCGTTCCGCCGCCCATCGGCGCAGCGCGCCCGCGACGACCGCGAGCAGGACGTCGTTGGCGGTGCCGCCCACCACCGCCCGGACGCGGCGCACTTCCGCCAGGTCGAGCACGGCGGTACCGAGGCGCCGGGTGCCGCTGGGCCCGGCCGCGAGGGCGGGCAGCCCCCGGGCGTCGAGGCGGCTGGCCCGTACGACGGAGGCTCCGACGCCGACCGCACGCCCCAGATCATCGATACGGTCCCGGGCGAAGCCGAGCACACCGCGCGGATCGGCGGGCCGGGCGGGCGCGCGCCGGGCGCGGGCCCCGAGGGGGTCGGCGATCTCGTCGAAGATCCCGGCGCCGATGGCGACGGCGCGCATACCGTCGGCGAGTGCGTGGTGGAGCTTGACGAGTACCGCGAAGGAGCCGTCGGCCCCACCGGTCAGCAGATACATCTCCCACGGCGGACGCCCGCGTTCGATGGGCCGTTCCATGAGTTCACCGGCGATCCCGGTAGCCCCGGTGGTGAACTCGCCCGCGGGAAGGCAGATGTGGTGGAGGTGCCGGTGCACGTCGAAGCCCTTGTCGACGGTCCAGGCGGCCCCGCCGACCGGCAGCCAGACGTCCCGGACGCGCATCCGCAGTCGCGAGATCGCGGCGGCGCGGGTGGCGAGCAGGCCCAGGATGTCGTCGGTGGTGGCGCTCTCGGCACAGGTACCTTCGGCGCGGGTGTCTCCGGCATGAGGATCTCCGACGCGGGTGCCGTCGCCGCGGATGCCGTCGCCGGGCGCGAAGAGCGCGAGGGCGCCGAGGTGCATCGGGTGCCCGGTGGAGTCGAGGTGCCAGAACGCCAGATCCAGGGGGGCGAGAAGCTCGCTGCTCACTGTGTCCTCATGTCCGTGCGGGAGGGGGCGGGAGGCCCGTGCGGGAGGGAACATCGCGTCATCCGTGCCCGCCCGACCTGTCGGGCACCTGGAACTCGCACCACACGCATTTACCGGTACCGCGCGACTCCACACCCCACGCGTCCGCCAATTGGTCCACCAGCAGCAAGCCCCGCCCCGATACGCCCGACTCGCCCGCCTCCCTGCGCCGGGGCAGCGCGCTGGAACGGTCCTCGACCTCCACCCGCAGCCGCCGACGCGCCCCGGCCAGCACCCGGACCGTCGCGATCGCGCCGCCGTCCGTGTGCAGCAACGCGTTGGTCATCAGCTCGTCGGCGACGAGTTCGATCTCGTCCGCCCGGTCCCCCGCCCCCCAGGCAGCCACCGCCCAGCGGACCATATGGCGGGCCGAGCGCAGCGCCTCGGGGTCGTTCGGCGCCACGTGCTGCCGCAGCCTGCCGCCCGCCCGGGTGGTCACCACTCCCCTGCGGCGGAGCAGCAGCAGCGCCACGTCGTCGTCGCCGCTCCGCTCGTCCACCACCTCGCACAGCCGGTCCGCCAGCAACTGGATATCGCGCGGCCCGTTCCGCACCAGCGCCGTCAGGAGCTGCATTCCGTCGTCGAGATCGGAGCCGGGCTGCTCGACCAGGCCGTCCGTGTAGAGGAGAAGGGTCTGACCGGGGTCGAGTTCCACGGTGCTGACGGGGTACTCCAGCCGGCCGAACTCCGCCGAGAGGCCCAGCGGCATCCCGCCCTCCACCGGCAGCCGGCGGCAGCTCCCGTCGGTGTCCCGCAGGAGGGGGTCGACATGGCCGGCGCGGACGATCTGGACCACCCCGGTGGACAGGTCGGCCTCGGCGTAGAGACAGGTCGCGAACCGGTCGGTGTCCAGCTCGTGCAGGAACACCGAGGCACGTGCCATGACGGTGGCCGGGGTGTGCCCCTCGGCGGCGTACGCCCGCAGCACGATCCGGAGCTGTCCCATGACCGCCGCCGCGTCGGTGTCATGGCCCTGGACGTCGCCGATGACCGCGCCCACCCGGCCCCCGGGCAGGGGGATGACGTCGTACCAGTCGCCGCCGATGTCCCGGCCCATCCGCGCCGAACGGTAGCGGACCGCGATCTGCGCCCCGGGCACCTCGGGAATCCGCCGCGGCAGCATCGCCTGCTGGAGCCCCTCGGCGAGATCGTGCTCCTGGTCGTAGAGCACGGCGCGCTGGACGCTCTGCGCGATGCTGCTACCGAGGGCGACCAGCACCGTGCGCTCCTCGGCGTTGAAGCCGGTCCGGTCGCTGTAGAGGAGTCCGAGCGCCCCGATCGGCTGGGCCTGGGCGATCAGCGGCAGATAGACGGCGGCCTCGATGCCGAGCCCCCTGATATGCGGCCAGAGCACGGGGTAGGACGCGGCGAAGTCCTCCGGCGACTCGATGAAGCGGGGCCGCAGGGTCCGGACCACCTCGCTCATGGGGTACTCGTCGTCCACCCGGGTGTAGCGGGTGCCGGGCACGAATGCCTCCTGCGGCCCCTCCGCGACCAGATGGATCCGGCCACCGGCCTCCACCAGCCCCAGCACCAGGCTGGCCGCGCCGAAGTGCTCCAGGCCGTGGGCGTCCTTGAGGACGTCGATGACGTCCTGGACGGTCCGGGCGTGGGCGAGGGCGGCAGTGGTGGACTCGACGACGCCGGTCCGCCGCACCCGCCCGGCGTCCGCCTCCACACGAGCGGTGGAGTCGGCGAGTTCGTCGTCGGCCGCCCGGACGATCCCGATGATCCGTCGCGGCCGTCCGGTGTCGTCCCGGCGGACCCGGCCCTGACTGTGCGCCCAGCACAGCCCGCCGTCACCGCGGCGGATGCGGAAGTACGCGCCGTAGTGGTCGCTGCCGTTCTTGAGCGCCTGGGCCACCTGCGAGTCCAGCCGGGCGGCGTCGTCCGGCGGCATTCGGGAGGTGAGGCTCTCCCGCCGGCCGTCGTAGTCCTCCGGTCGCACACCGAGCACCTGGAGGGCGGTCTCGTCCAGATGCATCAGCCCGCTGGGCAGGTCCCAGTCGAAGCTGCCCATGCCGTTCAGGGCGAGACTCTCCCGCGGACCGACCGGCCAGTCGTCGGGAAGTGACAGGCCCCCCGTCGCCCGATCAACCATGGAGCCACTCTGTCATCATTTGTCGGATTCTTCGACTGTCGGGGCGGGCTTTTCTCAGCCCGCGAAGGCGTCCGGTCCGGCCGGCGGGTCGACGAGGTCGAGCGGGTCCGGGTCGAACGGCACGGCCCCTTCGTCGTCGGAGAGTACGCCCGGGTCGGCGGGCGACGGAACGACCTCGCCCGCCAGGTCCCCGGGAGTCGGATCCGCGGGGACCGGCGAGGACGGCTCCGGAGGGGCAGGGGACCGGCCGGGAGCGGGCGGCGGTGCGCCCTGCTCGTCGGAGGCCGCCGCGTCCCCGACGCCGGCCGGCTCGGACGTCGTGGGCGGGTAGGTGTAGATGTCGTCCGGCGCGATGGGCGGCAGTACGTCGGGCCTGATGTCCTCCTCACCGTCGCTGCCGGTCCGCCGGTCGATCCAGCCACTGTCGGCCACGTCGGCGATCACCAGACTGTCGACGGCCCGTGCGGCGGGCCTGACGACGACGGTCCGCTCGGACTGGTAGCCGGACCAGGGGCGGCCCTGGTGGAGCACGGAGCCCTTGGCGGCGACCGGGGGCGTCAGCGGATTGCCCCCGGCGCAGCGGACCCGTGGCGTCCCGTGCGGGTCGACCAGCACAGCGGTGCCCGCCTGGAGCACCGCCTGGCGGGCGACTGCCGCGTCGGCACGGTAGCCGTGGCTGGTGATCCGGGTGTCCGCGCGGAGTACGACGGGAGTCAGACCGCGGACGAAGCCCGGGAGCCCGGCCCGGGAGATCCCGGCGCCCCCGGCGAAGGCCCGCGCCCTGGCCGGGTCGGCGTCCAGGAGGGAGATCTGCCGCTCGGGGTCGCAGCTCCCGACGGAGTCGACACCGCCGTACAGACCGGGGGTCGCGCCGGAGACGGTGCGCAGGATCTGCCCCCGGAGCGGGCCGGCCCCGGATCCGCCGGTGGGCGCGGGCGGCTGGGGCGCGGGCGTGGCGAGGTCCCGTACCGACGAGGCGGTGTACGGATCCGGGCCCCGTACGGCGGCCGACTGGAGCAGCACCTTCGCCTCGGGCGGTGGGGCGACGTCCGCGCCGCAGCCGGCGAGCATCGGGCCGAAGGAGAGCGCCGCCGCCAGCCCCACGGCAGTGGTCCAGCGCCGGGGTCGGCGGCGGGACCAGCTCCGGACCGGCCGGGGGCCGGAGCCCGCGCGACCGCACGGCCGGTGGGCGCGGGACGGGCGGCCGGACGACCGACGGGTGGACCACCGACCACGAATGGGACGCACCGACATCTCCCGCCTCTTCAACTCGATAGGTCCCTCAAGTTCTGCCGGACTCCTGGCGCCCCCGCTACTTGAACGCGTTCAACAGACTGCGTACGCTCGACGCGGCAGCACATCGGACGGGGCCGGAAACGGGGGTGCGGGGCGGCGATGTCCGTACTGGTCAACCTGATCACCAGGCTCAGAACAGCGGCGCGGGTGCCCCCCGGCGGCACCGGCGCGAGGGCCCCCGTAAGGCCCGCGCCCGTTCGGCCCACGCTCACCTATCCGGAGGTGGGGGCCACTCGGCTCGGCCCACTGCCCGACGGCTATCACCATCTGCACCACACCGCCCGGATCGGCCGTGGCCGCGAGGTCTTCGAGGCGGCGGGCACGGCCGTGCTGACCTGGCAGGTCCACCGCGGGTCGGGCGTCCGGCTGCGCACCACCGCCCCGGGCGCGGCGCCCGGCGCCCGGGTGGAGGTCTCGGCGGGTCTTGGACCCGTGCGGATCGGTGCGCCGTGCGAGGTGGTGTGGACGACGGACGAGAGCCATCGCGCCGGCTTCGCGTACGGGACGCTCGCCGGGCACCCCGAGCGCGGCGAGGAGTCCTTCGTCGTGGACTTCCGCGACGACGGCTCGGTCTGGTTCACCGTCATGGCCTTCAGCCGTCCGGCCCGCTGGTACACCCGGCTCGCCGGCCCGCTCGTACCCCTGGCGCAGCGCGCGTACGCCCGTCGGCTCGGTCATACCGCGGGACGGATCGCGGGCAGCAATACTGGACGTGATGGAGTGGTTCGGCGACGGTGACTATTGGCTGAGCCGGCTGGTCTTCCAGCGGGCCCTGGCCGGTGTGTACGTGGTGGCCTTCCTCACCGCGGCGCTGCAGTTCCGGGCGCTGATCGGCGAGCGGGGGATGCTCCCGGTGCCCGCGTATGTCCGCCGGACGCCGTTCCGGCAGGCGCCCGGCCTCTTCCAGCTCCGCTACTCGGACCGACTGTTCGCGCTCTGCGCCTGGGCGGGGGTGGTGCTCTCGGCGGCGCTGGTGGCGGGGGCGGCGGACCGACTGCCACTGGCGGTGGCGATGGCCTGGTGGGCGGTGCTCTGGGTGCTGTACCTGTCCATCGTCAACGTGGGGCAGACGTGGTACGGCTTCGGCTGGGAGTCGCTGCTGTTGGAGGTGGGCTTCCTCGCGGTGTTCCTCGGCAACGAGCGGACCGCTCCGCCCGTGCTGGTGCTCTTCCTGCTGCGCTGGGTGCTCTTCCGGGTGGAGTTCGGCGCCGGACTGATCAAACTGCGCGGGGACCGCTGCTGGCGCGATCTGACCTGTCTCTACTACCACCACGAGACCCAGCCGATGCCCTCCCCGCTGAGCTGGTTCTTCCACCGACTGCCCCGGCCGCTGCACCGGATCGAGGTGCTGGCCAACCATGTGGCGCAACTGCTGCTGCCCGTGCTGCTGTTCACCCCGCAGCCCGTCGCGACGGTCGCCGCGGCGGCGATCGCGCTCACCCAGCTGTGGCTGGTGCTCTCCGGCAACTTCTCCTGGCTCAACTGGCTGACGATCGCGCTCGCGCTCTCCGCGATGGACGGCTCGCTGGTCGCCAGGCCGCCCGCGTCGCCCGCCGCCCCGCTCTGGTACGAGGTCGTGGTGCTCGCCGTCACCGCGGGACTGCTGTTCCTGAGTCACCGGCCCGCGCGCAATCTGTTCTCCCGCCACCAGCGGATGAACCGCTCGTACGATTCACTGCACCTGGTCAACGCCTACGGCGCGTTCGGCTCGGTGGGGCGGGTGCGCCATGAGCTGGTGGTGGAGGGTACGGACGACACGGCGACGCCGCACGTGGGCACGGTCTGGCGGGAGTACGGGTTCCG
The DNA here is from genome assembly GCF_044333555.1 of Streptomyces sp. NPDC020965. Classification (NCBI taxonomy): domain Bacteria; kingdom Bacillati; phylum Actinomycetota; class Actinomycetes; order Kitasatosporales; family Streptomycetaceae; genus Streptomyces; species Streptomyces sp. NPDC020965. The sequence goes on along the minus strand of NZ_JBIRRE010000015.1, from coordinate 102,085 downwards.
GGGCAAACCGACGGATGTGCGCCGGCTGCCGCGCCAGTTCGCCCCGTACCATCTGCGGCTCGACTGGATGATGTGGTTCGCCGCGCTCTCCCCCGCCTACGCCCGCCCCTGGTTCGGGCCGTTCGTGGAGCGGCTGTTGGCCGGCGACCGGGACACGCTGCGGCTGCTGGGCCACAACCCGTTCCCCGACGCTCCGCCCGCATATGTCCGCGCCCGGCTGTACCGCTACCGCTTCACGACCTGGCGGGAGCTGCGGACGACCGGCGCCTGGTGGCACCGCACCTTGGTACGGGAGTTCCTCGGGCCGACGCGGCTCTCCCGCTGAGAAGCGCCTCTTCCGCGGCAAAGGGGCGCTACTCGATGCGCCCAACGGCTGCGTGCCCCCCGCCTGAGGGCGGGGGGCACGGGATCAAGCGATCCGCTCAGTCAACACTGGGGAGGATGTGCGGCTCGGCGAGATCTTCCTCGTATCCCGCGAGCCGGATGGGGGCGGACCGGGCCCAGACTTCCAGGCTGCCGAGCTGACCGGGCCGGGAGGTCCGCTCAGCCGTGCGTTCCGGCGGTCGCTCGTCGTGCTTCTTCACCTCTGGTGTCACCGCGCACTCCTCTGTGTCGCGTAACTGGGACAACGGTGTTCGGTCGCGGTGGCGCCGGTTTTCGGGCGGGACCGCGGCCTGGTTGCAGACGTGTCCCTGGACGTCCAAGGGGCTTTTGTGAACCCCTCGGTGGCGTCCGTGGCCCCCAGATTAACCAAATGAGCGGTCACCCGCTCTATGGGGCCAGTAAATCGACGCACTTCTGGCCAACACCCCAGAGATTCACGGCATTTGTGATCGGATTGTCCGTCCGGAGCTGACCCGGATGGAGTAACGACCGGGGGAGCACGCTCCCCCGGTCGGCCTACCAGTTCGCCGGCGCGTAGTCCTTGAGGAAGCATCCATAGACGTCCTCGCCCGACTCGCCGCGCACGATGGGGTCGTACACCCGGGCCGCGCCGTCGACCAGGTCGAGCGGGGCGTGGAAGCCCTCCTCGGCCAGGCGCATCTTGTCCGGGTGCGGGCGCTCGTCCGTGATCCAACCGGTGTCCACGGCGGTCATCAGGATGCCGTCGGTCTCAAACATCTCCTGGGCACTGGTGCGGGTGAGCATGTTCAGCGCCGCCTTGGCCATATTGGTGTGCGGGTGCCCCGGGCCCTTGTAGCCCCGGCTGAAGACGCCCTCCATCGCGGAGACGTTCACCACGTACGCGCGGCCCGCGGCGGCGGCCATCGCCGGGCGCAGCCGGCTGATCAGGATGAACGGCGCGGTGGAGTTGCAGAGCTGGACCTCCAGCAGCTCCACCGGGTCCACCTCGGAGACCGTCTGGATCCAGCTATTGGTGTCGTGCAGATCGGGCACCAGCCCACCGGCGTCGATCGCGGTGCCCGCCGCGATGCGCTCCAGGCTGGCGGAGCCGGGGAGCAGGGCCAGGTCGGCGACGTCCTGGGCGCTCAGCCCCTCACCGCCGACGGCGGCGGGCAGCGCGGCGACCGATTCCACGGCGCCGCTGCCGAAGGTGCCGATGACCCGGGCGGGCGGCAGCTCGCCGGCGGGCAGCGGCGCGGACTCGGCGGCGACCAGTTCGCTGTATGCCTGCGGGGAGCGGCGCACGGTCTGCGCGGCGTTGTTGATCAGGATGTCCAGCGGGCCGTCGGCCGCCACCTCGTCCGCGAGGGCGACGACCTGCGCCGGGTCACGGAGGTCGATACCGACGATCTTGAGCCGGCCGATCCAGTCGTCACTGTCCGGCATGGCCTTGAAGCGGCGGATCGCGTCGCTCGGGAAGCGCGTGGTGATGGTGGTCTGGGCGCCGTCCCGCAGCAGCCGCAGGGCGATGTACATGCCGATCTTGGCACGGCCGCCGGTGAGGAGGGCGCGCTTGCCGGTGAGATCGGTGCGGGCGTCCCGGCGGGCCCGGTTCTCGGCGGCGCACTCCTGGCAGAGCTGGTGGTAGAAGGCGTCGACCTCGACATAGCGGGTCTTGCAGATGTAGCAGGACCGGGGGCGCTTGAGTATGCCCGCGATCTCCCCGGAGACGGACGAGCTGGGGAGCAGTCCCTCGGTCTCGTCGTCGATCCGCTCGGCGGAGCCGGTGGCGGTGGCCTCGGTGACCGTCTTGTCGTGGGCGGTCTTGGCGGCCCGGCGCTCCTGACGGCGGCGCTGCTTCACGGTGCGGTAGATACCGGCGGTGGCGCGGCGGACGGTGATCGCGTCGGGGTGGTCGACGTCCAGCTTGTCCAGTTCATCGAGCACACCTAGGCAGACGGCGAGCCGCTCCGGGTCGATACCTGGGCCGAATGCGGGGCTGTCGTCTGTCACCGTCATGGCCGTTGCCGTTCCTCGATCGCTCATACGCTGGGGGTTTCAAAAGCGCAACTTTACTCAGTGAAAGAGTGACGGCCAAATGAGTGCCCGCCCTGACCGGGATCCGCCTACCGACGGACGTGTCGCGCGGCGGACCCCGGAGGCGTCGGGGGCTGCCCCGCGCCGCCCGGATCGCCGCCTGGCAGCCGCCCGGCGGGGGGCTCCGACGGGCCTCCGGGGTCCCCGGACCGGTCAGCCCGCGGGCCGTCGCGGCGGGTGGTCGAAGACACAGTCGCCGCAGAGTCCGCCGCGCGGCGCGCGGTAGTAGAGACAGCAACTGTTGCGGCGCATCGCGGGGCCGTGCACCGTGCCGGCGAGAGCGGGGTGCGCGAAGAGTTCGGCGGCGAGCGCGCCGGCCCGGTCCACGACCTCGCTCCGCCCCTCGGCCCGGCCCCACTCGCCGATCTGGCGGACGGCGCCGGCGAGCGCCGATCCCTCGTTGCCCCGGAGGAGTTGCCGAGAGATCCGGGTGTCCCGGCGCAGCACTTCGGCGAGGGGGAGCAGATGGGTCTCCCGCACGGCCTCCCGGATGCCCGCCGCGGTGCCGGGCAGGGTGTGCGAGCCGGTGAAGACCAGATCGTCGGGTGAGGTGCGGTCCGGGGACCAGTACAGCCGCGCGGGGTCGAGGTCCGGTACCTCTCCGTACAGGGCGGCGGCGCCGAGCGCGATGGACCACAGCCGGGCGGCGAGGCCGAGCTGGGCGATGGAGGCGGCGACCCGGCGCTCCGGGGGCGTGTGGCGGGCGGCGACGATGTCGACGCGGTGGGTGAGCGGCGCGAGGTCTCCCCCGTACACCCGGGCCAGTGGCACGCCCTCGCCACCGGTGCCGGCCGGGGCCTCCGTCCGGAGGGCGAAGAAACCGCCCAGTGCGCTGAGCTCCCGCAGATCCACGCGTCCCCCGACCCTCTGTCACCCGTTCGTGGCCCGACCCCGCCAGAGTATCGATGTGCGGCGCGGGGAAGAATTCTCTCCACCCGCTCTGACCTGCTCGACAATCGGCCGTGCGACTTTTGGCTTACGCTCGTACTCCGTCGGCAGTACGTCCAAATGCCTGCTCAAGGACGACGACGTGACGGTGGAAAACGGAGATTGTGGTCTCTATGAGTTCCCTTGTGCTCGCCGTGCTCCTCTCTCTGGTCTCCGCGGTCGCCTACGCGGCCGGGGCGATCATGCAGGAGCACGTGGCGGCGACCACCCCCGCCCAGCCGTACGCACCGCTGCACCACGCCGGCTGGTGGTGCGCCGTGGCGCTGAACGGCGTCGGCGCGGTGCTGCATGTGATCGCCCTGGCGTACGGTCCGCTGAGCCTGGTCCAGCCGCTCGGCGCGCTGACGATCGTGTTCGCGCTGCCGCTGGCCGCCCTCTTCGTGGGGCGCAGAGCCGGCCGGGCCGCCTGGCGCGGCGCGCTGCTGGCGACGGTCGGTCTCGCCGGGCTGCTGGAGCTGAGCGGTGACGCCGGCTCGCGGTCGCTGGGCACGGGGCAGCGCGGGGTGCTCGCGGCGGTCACCCTCGGCACGGTGGCCCTGATCTTCCTGGTCGCGCAGACCATTCACCGTCCGGTGCTCCGCAGTGTGCTGCTGGCCTCGGCGGCGGGGGTGGCCTTCGGTATCGCCTCGGTGTTCACGAAGACCGTGGCGGTCGACTGGCAGTGGGCCCAGCCGCTGCTCCAGTGGCCGAGCCTGCTGGTGATAGCCGTGCTGGCCTCCGGTGGTCTGCTGCTCTCCCAGGCGTCCTACCGGGGCGCGGGCCTGGCGGCACCGCTGGCCACGGTCACGGTCGTCAACCCGGTGGTGGCGGCGGCCGTGGGCATCACGATGTTCGGCGAGAGCTTCCGTTACGGCGCCGTGGGCACGGTGCTGGCGCTGGGCTTCGCGACCGTGGCCGCCAGCGGTCTGATCATGCTGACGACGGAGCGGCTGGCCGCTTCGGTACCCCACCCCGCTCCGGTGGACACGGATCGGCCGGACGGCGCGGCGCGTCCCGCGGCGGCGGAGGCCGCGTCGTCGGACCCACTCCCGCCGCGGAGCCGGACAGCGGGTCCGCGGTCCACCGGGTCCGACCGCTCCGAAGGCACGCGCGCACCGGGACCGGGCCCGGGGCCCGGTCCCGCGCTGCGGGCGACGATCCCCGCCGTCCCGGAGCGCGAATCAGATCGAGACGCCGCCCGCCCTGAGGTAGGCCAGGGGGTCGATGTCGGACCCGTACCCCGGGCCCGTCCGAACCTCGAAATGAAGATGCGGTCCTGAGCTGTTGCCGGTGGAGCCCGAGCGGGCGATCCGCTGACCGCTGCCGACCTCCTGGCCCGCGCGGACGGTGAGCGCCGAGAGGTGCGCGTACTGGCTGTACCGGCCGTCGTGGTGCCGGATGACGACCTGGTAGCCGTACGAGCCGGCCCAGCCGGCCGAGAGGACCCGGCCGGAGGCGACGGCCTTGACCGAGGTACCGGTGGAGACGGGGAAGTCGACGCCGGTGTGGTAGCCGCTGGACCAGGAGGAACCGGTCTGGCGGTACGGGGTGCCGAGGGAGCCGTCGACGGGGGCGCTCAACCGTGAAGTGCGGGTGGGCCTGGTGTCGTTGACGGGCTTGGTCGCCGGCTTCTTCGCCTTCGGCGCCTGCTGCTTCGGCGCCTGCTGCTTGGGGGCCTGCTGCTTGGGGACCACCTGGCGGGGCCTGGTCTCCTGCCGCCGCTCGGTCTTCTCCGTCTCCCTGACCTTCTCCTGGACCCGGTCCTGGGTGCGGGGCTTGGGAGCCGTCATCCGCAGGACCAGCTTCTGGCCCGGATGGATCAGATCGGGGTCGGGGCCGACCGTCGCGCGGTTCTGCTCGTACAGCCGCGACCAGCCGCCCTTGACGTCCTGGTTGTCGGCTATTCGGGAGAGCGAGTCGCCGTGGGCCACGGTGTAGCCCTCGCGGCTGGTGGGCACGCTCGTCGGCGACATCTTCTGTTGAACGGTCTGCTGCGGCGCGGCGCGGCGGGTGGTCTCGCGCTCGCCCTGGCCGTTCTTGCCCTTCGCCTGGTCGGCGGTGGCCCGCCGCTCGGTCGTCAGGTCGGGCTTCTCCCCGCCGCGGTCGAGACCGGCACGGACCGAGCAGTTGGGCCAGGCTCCCGGGCCCTGTCCCTTCAGCACCCGCTCAGCGATGGCTATCTGCTGGTCCTTGCTGGCGAGATCGGCGCGCGGGGCGTACTCCCGGCCGCCGAACGCCTCCCAGGTGGACTGGGTGAACTGGAGCCCGCCGTAATAGCCGTTGCCGGTGTTGATCGTCCATTGGTTGGTGGACTCACAGGCGGCGACCTTCTCCCAGACGTCCACCGACGCTGCGTGGGTGGTGCCCGCGCCGATGAGCGGCAGGGCCATACCGGCGCCGCCCGCGGTGACCGTGAGCGAGGCACGGTTGATACGGCTCGGCTGGTATCGGCGGTGCCGACCGGTTGCGGCCATGGTGAGACTCCCCCACTGACATAGGTCGGATAACAGAAAGGTCACGTCAAGCGGTCAACTTAGGTGTTCGACGTGGATTATGACAAGGGCTCGCCCCGGGGCGCACCGTGGCAGAGGGGGCGGGTGGGCCGCCGCCCCCGGTCGGTCGCGGGCCCCCGCCTACGTGATCATAGGCGGACGACAGGCGGCGCCTGTGGCGGATACCACGCTCGGGGTCGGGGTCGACTGACACCTGACCCGTGGTGCCCCCGGGGACCCCCCGGCCGTCGACCATGAACGGGGCGGTCCAGAATTCAGGTGGGCGGACCACGCATCGGACCGACCACGCATCGGACCGGGAGAATGTGACCATGAACGATCGGCTCGACGACGTCCCCGGGGCCCGTACGGCCGCGCGGGCGACGGACTGGATCACCACGCCCATCACCGCGGACGTGCTGCGCGGCGCCCTGGAACTGGAGCGCACCGCACACGGGGTACTGCCACACCGGCTGCCCGCCCGCGCCCGCGCGCAGTGCCCCGACGGGCAGTTGGCGATGGCGGAGGCCCAGCCGTCCGGCGTACGGCTGGTGTTCCGCACCCGGGCGACCAGCATCGAACTGGACGCACTCCGCACCAAGAACGCCTACCAGGGTGCCCCGCCCCGTCCCGACGGGGTCTACGACCTGCTCGTCGACGGCCGACCGGCCGGACAGGCCAGGGTGACCGGCGGCAACCTCCTGCTGATGGACATGGCCACCGGCTCCGTGGAACACCGGCCGGGACCGGTCGGTACCGTCCGGTTCTCCGGCCTCCCCGACCATGTCAAGGACATCGGGATCTGGCTGCCGCACAACGAGATCACCGAGCTGGTGGCGCTGCGCACCGACGCCCCCGTCGAGCCCGTACCTGACGGGGGCCACAGGAAGTGGCTGCACCACGGCAGTTCGATCAGCCACGGCTCCGACGCAGCGAGCCCCAGCACCACCTGGCCCGCGCTGGCCGGCTCCCTCGGTGGTGTGGAACTGACCAATCTGGGGCTGAGTGGCAGCGCCCTGCTCGACCCGTTCACGGCCCGGGTCCTGCGTGACACCCCCGCGGACCTGATCAGCGTCAAAATCGGCATCAACCTCGTCAACACCGATCTGATGCGCCTGCGCGCCTTCGGCCCCGCGGTGCACGGATTCCTCGACACCGTCCGCGAGGGCCACCCCACCACTCCCCTCCTGGTCGTCTCGCCCATCCTCTGCCCGATCCACGAGGACACCCCCGGGCCCAGCACCCCCGACTTCAGCGACCTCGGCGCGGGACGGCTCCGATTCCTCGCCGCGGGCGACCCGGCCGAAGTGGCTACCGGGAAACTGACCCTCAACACCGTCCGGGACGAACTGGCCCGCATCGTGACCCAGCGGGCGGCCGACGACCCGAACCTGCACCACCTCGACGGCCGCGAGCTCTACGGCGCGGCGGACTTCGCCGAACTGCCGCTGCCCGACCAGCTCCATCCGGACGCCGCCACGCACCGCCGCATCGGCGAACGCTTCGCCGCCCTCGTCTTCGGCTCCGGCGGCGCCTTCGCCCGCCGGCCCGCCTGAACGGCCCACGGCGCGGCGGGCTCGGGCACCGGGGCGCGTCGGCCCCGGCGTGCGCGGGTGCGCATGCGCGGGTGCGCGCGCCGAACGGTCCGCCGGGGCCGCGCCCGGGGTTCCTCCGGGGGCTCCCGCCGCTCTCCCGCCGGGGGGCGACCGGAATGCGCGGAACGGACACCGGCTTGAAGATCGGTGCAGGACCGGGTCCGCCCGTACACGGAGATCACCACGGACCCGGATCGCCGACGGACAGCCAGGAGCACAGATATGAGTGGAACAACCCGGATCGGTGTCACGGGACTCGCGGTGATGGGCCGCAACCTCGCCCGTAACTTCGCCCGCAACGGCTACCCGGTCGCCGTGCACAACCGGACGGCGGCGAGGACCCGGGAGCTGGTCGAGGAGTTCGGCGACGAGGGCACGTTCGTGGCGGCCGAATCGGCGGAGGAGTTCGTCGCGGCGCTGGAGCGACCGCGCCGGTTGGTCATCATGGTCAAGGCGGGCGAGCCGACGGACGCCGTCATCCAGGAGTTCGCTCCGCTGCTGGAGAAGGGCGATGTCATCATCGACGGCGGCAATGCGCACTTCGCCGACACCCGCCGCCGCGAGAGGGAGCTGCGGGAGCGCGGTATCCACTTCGTCGGGGTGGGCATCTCGGGCGGCGAGGAGGGTGCGCTGCACGGGCCGAGCATCATGCCCGGGGGCTCGATCGAGTCGTACGCCTCGCTCGGCCCCCTGCTGGAGAAGATCGCGGCGAAGGCCCCCGACGGCGCGCCCACGGTGGCGCACATCGGTCCGGACGGCGCGGGCCACTTCGTCAAAATGGTGCACAACGGCATCGAGTACGCCGATATGCAGCTCATCGCGGAGGCGTACCACCTGCTGCGGGCGGTGGCGGGCTACTCCCCCGCCCGCATCGCGGAGACCTTCCGCACCTGGAACACCGGCCGGTTGGACTCGTATCTGATCGAGATCACGGCCGAGGTGCTCGCCCATACGGACGCGGCGACCGGAAAGCCCTTCGTCGACATCGTCACGGACCAGGCGGAGCAGAAGGGCACCGGCCGCTGGACCGTGCAGATCGCGCTCGACCTGGGGGTGCCGGTCTCCGGTATCGCGGAGGCCGTCTTCGCCCGCTCCGTCTCGGGCCACGCGGAGCTACGGGCCGCGTCGCGCGACCTGCCGGGGCCGGAGCCGGAGGCGCTGGACGAGACGGCGGCGGACGCGTTCGCCGCGCGGGTGGAGCAGGCGCTCTACGCGTCCAAGATCGTGTCGTACACCCAGGGCTTCCACCAGATCCGGGCGGGCAGTGAGACCTACGGCTGGGATATCGACCTCGGCTCGGTGGCGGCGATCTGGCGGGCGGGGTGCATCATCCGGGCGGCCTTCCTGGACCGGATCCGGGCGGCGTACGACGCCCGTCCCGAACTGCCGAGCCTCCTCTCCGACCAGCAGTTCGCGGCGGAGATCGGCGCGGCCCAGGACGACTGGCGCGAGGTGGTCGCTACAGCGGCCCGGCAAGGCGTCCCCACGCCGGGCTTCTCAGCCGCCCTCGCCTACTACGACGCCCTGCGGGCGGAGCGGCTGCCCGCGGCGCTCACCCAGGGTCAGCGGGACTTCTTCGGAGCCCACACCTACCGGCGTACCGACCGGGAGGGGGCGTTCCACACCCGCTGGGGCGGAGACCGGTCCGAGGTGCCCGCGGGCTGACCGGCCGCAGCCCTCCCGGGGACGGCGTCCACCGTCCCCGGGAGGGTCCGGGTCCTGTCCCACGCCGGGCGCGGGCGGGGTCCGGTCAGCGCCGGATCGGACCCGATCAGACCGGGCCGGGCGCGGGTTCGGGCTCGGGCGGCGGCGGTCCGGGCGTCGGGGGCCGCGGAACGGGGTCGGGAGACGGCCCCGGCGGCGGTCCTGGTACGGGTCCCGGGCCGGGCAGCGGGCCCGGTTCGGGTCCCGGTGGTCCCGGGGTGGGGACGGGTGAGGGCGGTACGGGTGGCTGGGTCATGCCGGACCTCCAGGGTTCGGAGTCATGCGTTCCCACTCTCTCTCGCTCCGCGTTCCCCCGCGCGGGCGATCCACTCACGTCCGGCCCCGTGGCCTCCGCCGGGGGGCCCGGGTCAGCGACCCGGCGCCCGCGCCACGACGGCGGCCCGGAGCCCGGTGCGCGGACTGGAGAGGACCGGTACGGCGGTGGACGTCCGATCCGCGGCGTCCGCCATCGATGCCTGGGCCAGCACGATCACGCCCGCGTCCGACACCGTGTCCACGGCAGCCGCCACCAGGTCGAGATAGCCGTCCCGGTCGCCCGCCCGGAAACGGTCCCAGGCCCCGGCGACCAGGAGGGTCCGCGGCGCGGGACCACTCCGGTTCCGGGCCGCCGCCTCCGCGCGGATCAGCGCCACCGTCGGCTCCAGCGTGTCGCGCAGCGCCGCCACCACCACGATCGGTCCCCCGGCCGCGACGGCCGCCGCGGCCATGGGACGGTCGACCCGCAGCACCGGGATCCCATGGTCACCGGCGCCCGCCTCGGCGACCGCGCCGATCGTGGAACACGTACACAGGACGGCACCCGCCCCATCGGCGACGGCCCCCGCGATCAGCCGCGCCACCTCGGGCGCGACCGCGTCCGGACCTTCCGCGACGGCGCGCGCCAACAGGTCCTCGCGGACCAGATGGCGCAGTGTCACGCCGGGGTGGTCCCGGTCGCGGAGGGCGTCGAAGACCGGGACATGGACGGGCGAGGTGTGCAGCAGTGCGAGCATGATCGGAAGGCTAGGGCCCTTCGGAGCGGGCCAGCGACCGTCACCAGACGCGCCGCTCCGCCCTGAGCTGCTCCTCGGCCGCCGCGACCAGCTCGGCGGGGGCCGCCGGGGCCTCCTCCGGGTGGCGTCCGGCCCATTTCGCGGCGTACGGGCAGAGCGGTACGACGGGCACTCCCTCGCGGGCGGCCATGGCGTAGAACTCCCGCACCAACGCGCCGGCGATGCCCTTGCCCTCGTGCTCCCGCTCGACCACGGTGTGCACGGCCACCAGGGCGGCCGGAGCACCGTCGAGCGTGAAGTAGGCGATACGCCCGGTGACCCGGCCGTCGTCGTACGCCTCCAAGAGGCCGTTCGCCCGGTTGTCACGGATGTCGAACTCCGCTGTGTCGGCCATGGCGGTGCGCTCCCTCGATCGGGTCAGTGGTCGGACGGTCGCTGGAACGGGGTCGGCGTGCGGTCAGCCCACGGCGTGCGGGCTGCGCAGGGTGTCGCCTCCCGGTACCGGGGCGGCGGCGTCCGAACCCAGCTCCACGATCCTGTTACCAGCATCGACGTGGACCACCCGGGGCACCAGCGAGCGCGCCTCGGCGTCGTCGACCTGGGCGTAACTGATCAGGATGACCAGATCGCCGGGGTGGACGAGATGGGCGGCGGCGCCGTTGACGCCGATGACGCCGGACCCGCGCTCGCCCTCGATGACGTAGGTCTCCAGCCGGGCACCATTGGTGATGTCGACGATGTGCACGAGTTCGCCCGGCAGCAGGTCCGCCGCCGCCATCAGCTCCGCGTCGATCGTGACGGATCCGACGTAGTGCAGATCCGCATGGGTCACGGTGGCACGGTGGATCTTGGACTTGAACATGGTACGCATCATCGAGGTACTCCCGGAACTAGGCTCCCTGCCTGCATATGTGCAGGTCAAGGGCGGTTTCTCCACCTTACAACGAGTCGCGTGTCCGGGCACCACTCCCCAGGTGTTTCAGTGGGAGCTAGCGAGGAGCCCCGGGGCTTCAGGCCCGGGGGGAATCGCTTCTTTGGACTGCGCTGACCGGTAGGTCACATCGGACGTCTCTGTTGCTGGATGTACTCCTTTTGACGACTCATGCTGACCACTTGCCGACTTCCCTGACGGTCAATCAGGAAGACTTGAGACGGCCAGCCGGCCCCAACCTCCGTCGACCAAGACGCGAGAGCCAGCCTACGCAGCCTGCTTCTCGGAGTGCGCGAGCACGAGCACCCCGTAATGTCCACGATCACCTGCACGTCGACGTTCGGAGCCGCATCACCGGCCAACTCCCATACCTGTGCACGGGCTTGAGCCCGTGTAGTGCGGATCGCAGCCAGCGCCTTCGGGCCGGCAGTAGCGAGGGCATCGATCAGGCGGGAGCCGGTGGGATCCGAGGCGACCGCACCAAACACAGCCGGACCGGCCCGCAGCATGCCCACGTCCGCAAGACAGTCCCCTCCGAGCGCGACCGCGAGCGCCACGTCCAGCTGGATCTTGCCCGGATCATGCACCACCCGCGGGCTTGTGCCACGGTGTCAGGGGCCGTCGATATCGTCCGTACCAGACCGGAATTGCGGACCGTCTCCACCAGCAGGAACCCACCCGCTTGCGAGACCACCGTGCGGCCACCGCGCCCGACGCGGACACGAGGGTACGAACCGATACGCATCCTCACCTGGGAAGTGCCTCCGACAGAGGCAGGAACAAGGGCCTCGAGAATCCTCATTCTTGCTGATCAGAGGCACTTTCCGTGTACCCGACCACCCATCGGACACCACGCTCCACGAAAACGCGAGGCTAGTGCCGAGACGTAATCGGCCCCAGGCCGGGGGCTCACGCGACTCCGGCGGAGTCAGGTTCCACTGCTGGAGTAGTGCCGCATCTGACTGCGCCACAAAAGGTAAGCAAGGCTTAGAAGGACCGGCCCCATCAGGGGGGCTGCGTAGGCGAGGATCGGGCTGACAGGGAGCCCGTCGGTTCCGTTCAGCAACACCGATGCCGGCAGGTAGGCAACGAAGGCCATCGGAATGACAAAAGTGAGGGCAAACTGGGCCGCTTTCGGAAAGATGGTCAATGGATAGCCACCAAAATTATTGAAGATGTTGTCGATAAGTATCCGCAGAGATTGGGTCGATAGAGCACGGAAGGACACCGCGGCGGCGGCCAGCAGCAGTGCACCCTCGACCATCGCGCCCCCCACCAAGGCGGACACCAGATACAGCGCGAACAATAGCGACCAGTCCAGCTGAAGACGTGATGCCGCCGCGCACAGAATCACCACACCAGTTAATAAATCTCCCACTTGGGCCAAGTGGACTCGGCGAGTGAACAGCTGCGTCAGCGAGCCGGCTGGTCGGATCAGATAGCGGTCGAACTCACCAGTGCGCAGGATCTTGTCGATCCCGAACAGTTGACCGCAGGGCAGTAGCCACAGCGCGTGTGCGACGAGTCTCATCCCATAGAGGAATGCGATGTCGGCCATGGACCAACCACCGATCGCACCGAAGCGCTCGACGATCAGCCACACGAAGGCCAGTCCGACCCCCTGAAAGGCGACCCCCCCGGCGACCGTAATCAACAGGTCCCCGCGGTATTGGAGTTGGGAGCGAAATGCGGCACTCATCAGCAGGAGATATGCGCGCCACCAGGGGACAGGTCCTCCGGCTGAGGCTCGGACACTTGTGGTCAAGGCGGAAGTCTGCTCATCAATGACAGCCACGCTCAGCCTCCTTGAACGACGACGCGCCGCAAAGCACGAGACCAGACGATGCGCAACGCAATCCACAAAATGACCACCCAGAGGACCTGGACACCTATTGCAGCGGCCATCTCCCCCGCGCCACCAGCCTGCCCCAAGTAGAGGGAGATCGGTGTAAATGTGGTCGCGTGAAAGGGCAAGAACCTAACGCTTTCGGCCAGCCAGTCAGGCATGAACCACAGCGGCACCAAGGCTCCTGAGAGGAGTTGGGACACCATGCGGAAGATTAAGTAGATGCCCCCGATTTCTATCACCCAGAAGGCGCCCATGACGACAATCACGGACAGGAGGGTGTTCACCAAGTAAGCGAGTGCCAGGCTCACGGCGTAGACGCAAGCCACGCCAGTGGACTCGGGCGACTGCATACCGCCGACCAGCACAGCGAACGGCAGCGCGCAGACCGCAAACGGAGCCATGGCGAGTGTGGTGCCGAACTGGGCGAAGAGGGCCTGTGCCGTGAACCGCACGGGCCGGACCAGGTCAACGATCACGCTTCCCTCGCGGATGCGGTCGGGGATGAGGGACGACATCGCTGGATTGAATAACCAGTACTGGACCCCGGCGAGGGTGGCGTAAGCGATCTGCGTCGCCAGGGTGATGGAGCGACCACCCTCGCCGGCCACCGCGCCGGACGAAGGGAAGACCGCCGTCCAGACCATCTTGAGCAGGTAGATCTGAAGCAGCAGGCCGCCCAGGCCGAAGAGGAAGTCGCTGCGGTACACGAGTTGTGCGCGCGCCTGCATGCGAGCGATTCCAGCGTAAGCGGCCCACCTCTGGCGTTGCGTCAAGGGTGGCACACAGGCTCCCGGGCCGAGTAGATCTGGTGAACTACGCCCTCCAGGGCGGGCTCTACGATCGACAGGTCGGCTACCTGATATCGGGCCAGTACCGCGCTGATGAGCTCGGAGACCGCAGTGTGCGCGCCGTCGAAGCGCAGGGCGACAGTTCCGGATACGCCGCCTGTTGCATCCGTCTCGACTTCACAAACCACCCCTGGCAGGGAGACCCCTTGCCACAGCTGCCCGTCCGTGAGCCGCACCACCAGCCGCCGATGCGGCGCGTAGCGGGACTTGAGGTTCTCGACATCGCCGTCGTAGAGGACCTTGCCGCCGTCGATCAGCACGATGCGTCGGCACATCCGCTCCACATCGTCCAGGTCGTGAGTAGTCAAGATCGCGGTCGTGCCTTCGTCACGATTGAGGGTGCCGATGAACTCCCGCATACGTTCCTTGGCAACGACGTCCAAGCCGATTGTCGGTTCATCGAGGTAGAGGATTCGTGGCTCGGGCAACATGGCGGCGGCCAGGTCGCCACGCATCCGTTGGCCGAGGGACAGCTGCCGCACGGGGGTATCCAGGAACGGGGCGAGGTCCAGTAGTTCGGTGAAGCGCGCGGTATTCGCCCGGTGACGGCTACTTTCGACGCCGTAGAGCTTTCCGATGATTTCCAAGGAGTCCCGCAGGGGCAGATCCCACCAGAGCTGACTGCGCTGCCCAAAAACCACGCCGATACTGCGCGCGTTGCGCTCCCGTTCCTGCCATGGCACGACGCCTGCGACCTTCACTCGCCCCGCCGTAGGGTGCAGGACACCCGTAAGGATCTTGATGGTGGTGGACTTGCCCGCTCCGTTGGGCCCCAGGTAGCCGACCACCTCACCTTCGCCCACGGTGAAGTTGACGTCATCAACAGCCAGCTTGCTCGTGTACTCCCGAGTGAATAATGTCCGAATTCCCCCGAAAGGGCCGGAGATTTTCTTCGGCTTCCTGAACTCTTTAACAAGCCCGGACACTTCGATGAGCGACATAGCTTCAAGATGTTGCCATCAGTTCGATCTCCCATCAAGAGGAGATTTCGAGTGTGGGGTTAGGTTGTTTCCTTCGGATCCTCTGATCGTTGGTTGATGTGTGTCGTTGACTGACACCCAATGGGCGAGGATCGAGCCGTGGCTGCCGGACCGGACACCTCGGCGGGGTGGGCGGTGGCGTGATCACCGGCAGGTGATCGACGCGATCGCGTTCAAGTACCGCACCGGAGCGCCGAGGACGGACCTTCCCGGGCGCTTCGGTTCGCGGAAGGGCGCCCACAACCGCCTGGGGAAATGGGCCGCTGACGGCACCTGCGAGAAGGTCTTCACCGCCCTCCTCGCCCAGGCCGACACCGAAGGCGACCTCGACTGGGTCGTCGCGGTCGACTCCACCGTTGTCCGAGCCCACCAGCACGTCGCCGGGGGCCCGTCAGAAGGGGCCCCCGGCCAGCGAGCCGGATGACCATGCTCGCGGACGCTCCCGCGGCGGACTGACCACGAAGATCCACCTCGCTGCGGACAGTCATTGCCGACCGCTGGCGTTCGTCATCACGCCCGGTCAGGCAGGCGACGCACCCGCGTTAGGACGCGGCCGATCGGAGGAGTGGGCCACTCGATGGGCGGACCGCCCTCTGTGCCATGTGCCTGTCACGGTGTCGGCGCTGGACGTTGACTGGGAGCACCGGGCCGCTCGGGACCTTGCTGCCAGAACACCAGTCCCCCATGCGGTAGTTACTCATGTGCAGATCATCAACAGCGTCCGTAAAGTGGTCCAGAGCCACTTTCCGAAGGTCACCAGCACTGGGTAGAGAGCTCGTTGGGGCAGTAGCCGAAGGGGCCGTTGAATGAAGACACGCAAGCTCGGCAACACCGAGATCAAGGTCAGTGAGATCGGCGTCGGTACCCATCAGTTTGGCGCGGCGGACTGGGGTGGCCCAAAGGAGGAAGAGTGCGCCGCGATCATCGACGAGGCGCTCCGGCTGGGCGCCACGTTCATCGACACCGCGCCGGACTATGCCGGTGGCCGTAGCGAAGAGATCCTGGGCGTCGCGCTCCAGGGACGCCGGGATCAGGCGGTGCTGTGTACGAAGTTCAGCGTGGGGCCCGATCAGATCGAGCAGTCGGTCGAGGCAAGCCTACGACGCCTCCGCACGGACTATCTGGATGTGTTACTCATCCACAGCCCTCCGGCCGATGTCACTGACGGCACCTCTGCGCCGCACTATCGGGTACTGCAACGGCTTAAGGACACTGGCGTCATCCGTGCGTACGGCGTGTCGGGACGCGCAGACACCGCGGCCGAAATCCGCATGATCGCCGAAACTACCGGCAGTCAGGCGATCGAGATACGATTCAACGCTCTCTACCAGGACCCCGCCGCCGCCTTCGAGCAAGCGGCCGAATCTGGCGTTGGCCTGATCGTCAAAGTGCCGTTGGAATCCGGTTGGCTGTCCGGGAAATACACCGCGACATCGGTCTTCGACGAAGCGCGCAGCCGGTGGTCGGCAGACGACATCGCCCACCGTGCGAAGTTGGTCGAGGAATTCCAGGAGCTGCTTCCAACAGGCGTTAGAACTGTACACGCCGCATTGAGTCATATCCTTGCGCAGCCACAGGTGTCGACGGTGGTGCCGGGCACGAAGTCACTGGCGCAGTTGCGTGAGAACATCGCGGCGGTGGATGTCGTTTTGCCCGCCGAGACGCTAGCCGCGATTCGTAATCTCCAAAATATCCACATAGACAATCGCCTGTCCTGGTAAAGAAACCCTCGACGCATTGAGGTCTATAGCTGCTGTGCGGACAGGGTCGTTGCCAGGATGACTCTGTTACACAATTCCGGGCAGTGTCTCTGGCACTCTGGCTGTAACGAGTCGTGTCAATTGCGGAGTTGAGCATGTCATTGCAGATGGCGACTCTCCGGAGATCCCGACAGAGACGGTGCGGGTGGCGTGAGCGGTGTTCCCGTAGACGATGGGGATTGCGGGAACGACTGGCGGAGGTGCTCGCCAACGAGCAGTACGCCGGGGAGCATGGGCTGCGTGGGCGGCCGGGACCGGTGATCGACAACTCGGCGATCTTCGCCAGCGGAATGCTCTGCGCGGACAGCAGCACCATCTCGGCCCGCCGCCAGGTGATCACCGCGTCCGGAGCCCCTCCGGACGATTCGCAGCGCCGACTGCCCTCGTCATCGTCGAGAGAAGCGCGTACACATACACGCCCTTCTCACGAGGACAGCATGGTTTGTCCGTGCCGTCCGGACCGAGGTCCTGTTTCCAAGACCGTGTCCTCTGTAGTGAGTCGGAGGAGTCGTTTGCAGCAGCGGATGGCTGCGGCGAGGCCGAGACGGGCCAGGTAGTTGCGGGGGTGGCGTTCGTAGCGGTGGTTGAGGCGGCGGTATCCGTTCAGCCAGGACATGGTCCGCTGGATGACCCATCTGCGGCGTCCGAGCCGTTCTGACGATTCGATGTCTTTGCGGGCACATCCTTACGGCCCCGGGCCCCCTTCAGCACGGCCACCGCGTGCAGCCTCAACGCCTTCTGCGTCAACGCCGACAAGTGCTCCGTATCCCACACCATTTCACCCACACACAACTCAACGACCCAGAATCACAAGCGTTTCGAAATCAACACCTGCCACGCTTTTTCACCCGGAAAGCGCCTCCAACGAGGCGGGATCAGCGACGTCAGCAATCCGCTTCATCGCATCAAAGCTCTTCTGCTGTCTTGTTTACCTATCAGGTGGCTCGCTCGGTGAAAACGCGAAGTTAAAGATCAATTGCGGACCAGGTATTAGGAATGGATACATGAAAGAGACCTCAACGGTTTACGACGTGGCCGAACGGGCTGGCGTCTCAACCGCCACGGTGTCCCGGGTGTTCAGTAACTCGGCCACCGTTCGCGCACAGACCCGCGAGCGAGTCCTCAATGCCGCGCGCGAAATGGGGTACATATCCAACAGTAACGCGCGCCGGCTCGCCAGCCGCCGCCATGGCAAAAGCTCGGCCTTCGGTGTGCTGGGGCTGTGCTTCCCGGACCACGGTGACCCGAATATGGAAGGCAATCTAATCGATGCCAAAACCGGCGAGATCGAGTTAGCGCTCTACTCCGACGAGGTTATCCGGGGCATGGTGCGGGCCTCGCGCGAGCACGGCTATGCGCTGCTGATCGCCTCCCCTCTCGCCGGTGGGCCAGAAGGCCTGGTGGCGAAGGTCGCCGGGCATGTGGACGGCTTCGCCGTGCTCGCCGGCACCGTGCCCACCGAGGACCTCAAGGTAATTTCCCGCCGCCTGCCCGTGGTCGTACTCGCTGGGCCGCGCGCCGAGACCGACCACCTTGACTATGTCCACGTGGCCATCACAGAGGGCGAGTTAGAACTAACCCGCCACCTGATCGTCGACCACGGCCACACCAGCCTCGCGTTCATCGGCGGCCCGGCCGAATTCCCCGACGGGGAGGCCCGCTTCCGCGGGTACCAGCAGGCACTGCGCGAGGCTAGCCTCCCCGTCCCCGTCCAGCCGGACCTAAGGGGAGATCTGACGAGGGCTGCGGGCCAAGCTGCCATCAGCCAGCTACTGGCGCGCGGGACTCCCCTGCCGCGAGCGTTGGTCTTCGCGAACGACGAGATGGCGATCGGCGCCTTGCAGACCCTCAATTCGACCGGTCGGCATGTCCCCCACGACGTTGCCGTCGTCGGCTTCGACGGGCTCCCACTCAGCCGGCTGGTGCAGCCGAGTCTGACCACCGTCCGGCAGCCCATCGGACGCCTGGGGCAGGAAGCGGTGGACCTCCTGACGAAGCGCCTTACCGACCGCGAGCGCAAGCCCGTCTCCGTGGTGCTCCCGGTCTCCGTTGCCCGTCGGGAGAGCTGCGGCTGTGTAGCCGGGTGAATCGCCGTAGCCGAATGACGGCGCTACCCTAGTCCGATTTACTTAACGATAGGTGTGAAATGGACAGTTTGCCCTTCTATTGGTTCACGGACACCTACCACTCGATCGAGGCCATGACCACCGAGTTCGGCCTCGCCACCGACAACATCGACGTCAGCGGCGCCGAACCGATCCTGACCGTCAACACATCGCCGACCAACATTGGCTGCGGGCTGTGGTCCACCGTCGCCGCCGCCGGCCTCGGCGTGATCACCGAGTCGCAGATGCACGAGCGCCTGAAACACACGGTCGGCGCCATCGAGCAGCTCGAGCGTCACGACGGATTCTGGCTCAACTGGTACAACGCGCACACCGGCGCCGTGCTGGAGAACTGGCCCGGCACCGGTGACCCGGTCCGCCCCTTCCTCTCCTCCGTCGACAACGCCTGGCTCGACACTGGCCTGCGCATCGCCGCCCATGCTGACCCGGCGCTGCGCCCGCGGATCGAACGGCTGCTCGCCTACTGCGACTGGTCGTTCTTCTACACGCCGTACCACGCCGACGACCAGGCCAACTTCCCCGGCCAGCTACGCGGTGGCTTCCACGTGGACGAGGGCGTCTTCACCTCGCACTGGTATGGATCCCTCAACACCGAGCCCAGAATGGCGAGTTATCTCGGCATAGCCGATGGCACCGTACCGGCCGAGCACTACTGGCACACCTTCCGCACCCTCGCCCCCGACGCCGGGCAGAAACAGGTTCCGCAGGGTGAGTGGGCCACCATCGACAACGTCGAGGTCTTCCAGGGCCACTACACCCATCGTGGCCGCAAGCTCGTCCCTACTTGGGGCGGGTCGATGTTCGAGGCTCTGATGGTGCCGCTTTTCGTGCCCGAGGCGGAGTGGTCGCCGAACTCGTGGGGCCTGAACCACCGACGATATGTGCTTAGCCACATCGAGCACGGCCTAGAGGAGGCGCAGTACGGCTACTGGGGCTTCTCACCAGCCAACGTGCCTGAGGGTGGTTACCTGGAGTACGGCGTAGACGCAATCGGCATGAACATCGACGGCTACGCCTCCAATACCGACCGCACGTACGTGATCGAAGGCGTGCCCCTGCCGCACCCGTCCGCGTACACCAACGGCGTGGTCACCCCGCATGCCTCGTTCCTCGCCCTGCCGTACGCGCGGGAGGAGGCCATCACCAACCTAAGGAACATCGCAAGTGACTTCGAAGTCTACGTTGACGGCCTCGGCTTCAAGGACTCGGTCAACGTGCAGACCGGGAAGGTCAGTGACCGAATGCTCGCCCTCGACCAGGGAATGACCATCGCGGCACTCACCCAACAACTGCGCCCAGGCCTGCTCCAGCGGCCCTTCCGTAGCGGAGGTTTCCTCTCACGGCTACGCCCACTGCTCGCCAAGGAACGCTTCACCATCTTCTAGTCTAATACGCCATAAATAGCGAGACTCAGTCTGTAGGTTGTTTCATGATGTTTCGGGGTCCTTGTGCCGTCGATGTCGTGCTGTCTGCCGAGGAGACGGCGGAGTTGGCACGTTGGACGGATGGTGCGGTGTCGGCCCGTGAGCTGGTCTCCACCCGCATCCGCAGAACGGCCGGCACGCTCGGCCTGCCCCCACCTGGCCGAAACCATCAGGGAGTACACCCGCCTGCCGACGAGGGGAAGATGGGCTGGGTCGGCGCGGTTGAACAGGTGCAGGGTGTCGTGGTCGTCGCGGGAGAAGGTGACGTGGGTGCCGTCGGTCCGCAGCTTGGCGGTGGCCAGGAATGCCTGCTCGGCATGTTTCCGGCGGGCGGCGTGGGTAGTGCATCGACATCGACGGGCTGGCCTGGCCGGCATAGCGCAACACATGGACGTGCAGGTCGAGTTCGGCAAGCCGGGGCCGTTTTCTGTGCTGGAAGCGGTGGGTGTGGCTCAGGCCGACCGGTTTACGCTTGCTGTCGGTGACCTTCACTGTCCAGCGGATGGCATAGAACCACCGCTGCAGGGCGCCGGCCGTCCCCCAGTCCATGGTGTGCATCGAAGTCGGGAAGGGGCGTTCATCGCGGATCGCCCGGCGCAGGATGTTCGCGAACTGGTTGGTGCCCAGCACCGCGGAGCGGGTCCCGTCCATCGCCTGCCAGCGCTACATCCAGGCCAGTTCGAACCGAAGTGGGTCGGGCGGTCCACGCAGGGTCGATCCGGCGGTCGCCGTTCTCGGTGATCCTGTCCCAGTCGTCGACGTCGTCGCCGATGACCACGCGCGTCCAAGGCTCGGGCAGATCGACCCACAGGCGCCAGAACGGATCGCCGATCCGCAGCCCCAGGGCCTCGCCCAGGCGCATCCCGCTCTCCGCCAGCAGCGCGAACTGCAACCAGTCGCGCAGGTTCCCCGTCCACTCGCCGACCGAGGCATGTCACGGTCGCCCGATGCCCGAAGGCAGCATGGACGCGCTGTACGCTCCGCACTACCCAAAACAACCAACAGGACCGCTGATTGATCGGCTAGACCATCACGCGGGACACGACTATTTCGGACGGCGCATCGGGATCTACGAGTGCAAGGAGCGGCGAAGCGGGAGATTATATACACGCACTAGATATGGCGAGATAAACCATATGAACAGGAAGGGAAGCCCAAATGGCATGGCCGCCGAATTTATCACATAGATCAAGACGCCAATGCACACGCTTAGCATAGGGCCAGCCCACATCCACCTCCACGGATTCGGCATTCGACCGTGGGAGATGGGCACTTTCGCATCCGGAAGCCACTCCAATGCCTTACGACCTGTAATCAGACGGAAGTTGGCCCGAACCCACGCGTCGGCTGTCATAATCGCTTGATCGGCCATCAAGGTGAGCCATGTCAACTGGGCAAGCACCTTCCATCCCACGTTGCCAAACATGCTGCGAAGAAAATCGCATAATTTGACTTCATTACGGTTGGGCGCCCGTAGATGACTGAGAGTCATACTTATCGGAACAAATCCTGCTGATTTGGCAAAATAGCATCCAAAGAGCACGCACATCGCGCCGCCTTGAAGCTCAACGGGAAGAGACAGCCACGCCAATATGATCAGACAACTGCCCACGAGTTGATAGATGGCACGGGAATAGGCGACGAGAAGTAGCCATCGAGAAAAGATTCCGATGCTTGCCCGACGCGGCCCAAAAAGCCAGGGAACCAGCTGAAAATCCCCCCGCGACCATCGGTGATTCCTACTGCGGAAGGCCAGGTAATTCCACGGGCCGGGATCGACAAGTTGAGAATCATGAACAACCGCAACTCCAGCAAGGGCACCCTCCAACGTATCGTGGCTTAAAACGCGGTTCTCTGGTATTTGTGGCTTGAGAATTGCCCATGCAGCTACTACATCTATGATCCCTTTTCCGTAAAATTGATCGTGGCCGGCAATCTTCTGCATGAGGGAAGGCGGCCTTTCAATTGCCCCCCTAGGCCCTCTGGATAGAAGTTCGAATATCGAACGAGGCGGGATCGAGACGTGAGCCGGCCGAAGAAAGGTAAATCCTGAGACGACCTTGAGGCTCTTCCTATCGATCACAGGGTGGTTAGCAGGGTGAGCCATTACCTCAATGAGTGCCATTGCTGATTCCCCACGAAACTCACCGCCAACATCCAACGTGATTGCAAACCTCGTTTTCAGCGCTATATAGCGAGCCTCGATAGCCAATTTTGTGTCGAGGTCAAATGTGGTGCTGGAATCACCCACGCAGAGCCCACAGAACTCAATTAGCTTTCCCCGCTTGCGTTCCCACCCCATCCACATACGATCAGCCGCGTTGTATTTGCGCCTACGGAAGAGAGCAGACACGCTCAGATCCGGATACTCGCCATGAAGTTCACGAATCCCTTCCTCTACCTTGGCACGGAGCTCCTGATCCCTCACTGCCACGCTCGCTGGACAATCCGCAAAGTCAATCAGCGCCATATGCGCGACAAGACGATAATGGGCGATATTGCGAATGTTGCAACGCATCGTCTCTAGAAGTAGATCTATATCCTCTCCATTTCGAATAATGACAGGGTAAAGCATTGTCGTAAAGTGTTGCTCAGAATTCAATCTCGACCTTGGAATCCGAGGCGGAGGCGCATCTTGCAGCGAAAGCTCTCCCCAAATAAGATCAGCCAAGGGGACCACTAGAGTAGTGATAACGAAGGGCACTCCTAGAATGCCGAACGCAACTGCACCCATACGTGATGGAATAACGGGTGCAACATATATGGCATAGCCACCAAGAAGGACAGCCAGACATGCTAAATTTGCCGCCACATATACATGACTACGCCTACTAAATCGCCCTACCGTCGAGTTTGATGGATGTTCTTCCGAGGGGAGATAACCCTGCACTTTTATCCATTCGAATACGACTGTCGCTCGAATCCTGAGCAGCCAAATAACCCAGCAAAAACAAGCGAACCTGAAACCCCGTCACTCACTGCTGACCAGCTGATCAACACCTCCCGCGCACCAGGGGAGCCTCACTGCTGCGCCGTGCCGCTTAATTCTGTGCGGGCTGTCTGGTCGAGTACACGCAGGGCCCAATCCTCGAAACTTACGCCTGCCCGATCAGCCGCCGACAAGCATGTTTCCATCTGTTGCTGACTTAAATTGAGCCGAACGGAGAGAATCTGCGTCGGCGAGTTCGAAACTCCGCCTTTTCGGACAGGAGCCCCTTCAGAAGACGGGCCGGAGCGCTCACTTTCGCGCTCACTCAGGCTTGCGCGGATCTGTCGCCTCAGCTGGTTCCTGGACCATCTCAAATCCTCTGCCTTCTGGAGCCAAAAGTCTTGCTCTGGTTCAGGCAGCGCTGCTACTTCCGCGTGATGACCAAAACTGAGGTTTTCGCGCCGCCGATGCAACGCGAACTTTCGGGTAACCCAGGCATAGTTCCGCAGCGTCTGATAGTCCAATGAACTATGCTCTATTGCCTCGCGGTAGCGGCCCACGTAGGAAGCCTCCCCGTAGTTAAGCCAGTCACCTAGGCACCAAGCCGACGAAGTTGCCAAGGTAGACAATTGCGCGCCTATCTCGAGCCAACTATCGAACGGCATTTTCGGAGGAAATTCGAGGCCCGCCTTTGGTACCGTGAGGCGATCCCCTCCGGATCGCTTCAAAACCCCCACTGTTAGCAATCGACGTTGCTGCACCAACGTCGATGGAGGCGAAATATCGTTCATGTGACATTCCTCCTTGGGAACTCCTGCGACACACCCAAACCTCTGCTGCCCCTCCTAAGAACCGCCAAACCAACCGGGTGACGGGATTTACGCCTTACGACGACGGTGGAATCTATGCGCTTAGCTACCTCGACACGCTTAGGAATCTAAGTGCATAGAACCTGGCTGTAAAGTCCTCGGAACGGTGCCCTCCACTCCGACGCCAGGCGCCTGCTCGCGGACGTCTACCCGTCCGCCCTATGCAGACCTGCCGCCCGCGAGCTGTCCGGCATTGCGCCGGACCGGACGGTGGCCGGACCTCTCATCAGCGCCTCCGACGGCACCTCCCGGGCCCGGGGACACCCCCCCCAGGTCATGCCTTCGACAAGGGGGCAACAGTCATACCGGGCCCGGAGGCCAGCGGCCGTCTTGCAGGACCGCGAACAACACACCGGGGCAGCCAGCTCCGGCAGGTCGAACCGGTACGTGACAAGCTCAGGCGCCCGGCTGACCGCGGCTGGCTGCACCGTACTGAGCTAACCCCGGTTTCGTGGAGTCGCAGGCCCTGCGCCGAGTTACTGCGTGGAGTCGGGACAGCCGACTTCACGCTACGAGCTCGTAACAAGATCATGACCGTGCCTTCTTGAGGCGTCTGAAGCAGATCAGGCTGCAGGCGAGGGAGACGAAGGCGTCGTGGAGTTCGGCGCGGCGTTCCCAGCGCACGGCGAGACGCTTGAACTGGCGGAGCAGGGCGAAGGTCTGCTCAACGACGTAGGAGTGAGCATCTCCAGCGCGGAGTGTCTCCGCTGCCGGCCCCAGAAGATCTCCACGTACTCGAAGAGCGCGGTGGACAGCTCTAGGCGGGTGCGCCACCGTCACCGGTCGAGCAGCACAGCAGCGCCCGGCCACCGACGGGCGCATGTGGCGCCATCAGCCGCCAGCGCCGGGCCAAATCCCGTGCGTAATAACGAAGCGCGAGGCGCACCGAGCCCCTGCCCTGCGAGCCATCGCGTGATCCGAACGATCCCATCCCAACCCCGTCTTGTCGTGCGGCGGCCAGCAACCTGCTTCTTCGGTGAGAAGCCGTTACTTCAGTGGCCGCGCGGAGCTTCGGTTCGAGTGAGTGCCCTCGTCCGGGGTTGCCTTCCGATAGGCAGGGCACAACGACAGAGCCCCCACTCAGCTCGCGGCGGCGCAGCCGTGTGAGTACGAGAAGGCCAGGAACCGCAGTGTCCTGCCACGGCGCCCGTGGAGTCCATGCGTAGTCGTCGCAGGGCTCCGGGCGGCCAAGTTCTTTAAGCCATCCAACGGCGACAAGCTCACAGCCGTACCCAGAACCCCTGGGTCCGCCGATCCTACGAATGACCAGCTCGGACCCACGTTTGGAAGGTAGGACAAACTCACGGCCGAAGCTGCTGGGTCAGTGAGTGTCAGGTCGTGTCAGCCGTAGGGCTCGGTAGAGTCCGCCTCCATCAGGTGGTTGAAGAAACGGCCGGACCACCGCCTGCTGTTCTCCTTGAGGAAGTGCTCGCTCGTGGCAGTGTAGGTGTGCATTCCCGGCGCGCGTCTCCGATAGAGGTAATTGAGGCCATGCATGCGGTAGGCCCGACCGCCGGCAGCTCGGACCGCATTGCTCAGCTCGGTGTCCTCGAACCGCGCAACCGCTCTGAACCCGCCGACACCCTCCAGTGCCGTCCGGGAAATGACGAGAGTGCCACCGGGAAGAAGCCCCTCCGGGGTCAGGGCACACGGCGCCTCGGTCCTGCCACGCCGCCTGCGCACGGTCATGTCCAGCGACTCCAGATAGACGAACTCCGCTGGGCACCCGACCAAGTCAGCGCCCGAGTAGAGCTGCGCCAGCAGCGCATCGCCGAGGTGGTCGGGTCCGTACCAGTCGTCATCGTCCATCTTGGCTATGTACGAGCCGGAAGCCCTCGATGCCGCCGAATTGAGGGCCTCGCCCAGAAGGTAGTGCGAGGGGACCGTGACCGGCACGATCCGAAGACCGGAGTTCTCCAGCGCTCTTCTCGCCACTTTTTCGGGCTGTGGCATCCCGTGGAGGGCCAGTACGACTTCCACGTCCACGCCGCGTTGACGGGCGATCTGCCGAAGGGCGAAGTCCACGAGTTCTGGGCGCTTGGTACATAGCAGCACCGAAACCGACGGCTGTAGAGGCGCGGCCTGTATGTGCCCCCGCTCGCGCAACGTCTCCAGCCAGAATCGCCTCATCCCGTAGTGGCGCAGGGCATACCGCCGCTGGCGGATGCTGTGCTCCTCGCGGGTGAGCGGGTCGCAAAGCTCCTCGTCCTTCACGCCGGCGATCAATTGTGCCAGCGTCTCGCCCAGCAGGGCAGACCAGCGATGCGAGGAAGATGCGGTCAAGGGGATCCCCGCGGCAGCACACGAGACGACGAGGCGCGCAAGGGCTGCGCCGTCGTCGGGCGACGAGGGCGGCGGCGCAAGACGTATGCCACGTAACCATCGAAGCCTGAATATGTCGGCGTCCGTGAGGGCCGACCCGGAGTGCAGGCGTAGGAGTTCATGCCCGTCCGCGGTGAGAGCGGGGCCGCACTCGATCCAGGCGAGTATGGCGATGGGGCCGTTCGCACCGGGGTCGAAGCCGATGGGATTGACCGAACGCTCGTCGAGAGGCGCATCATGGTGCCGACCTGCTTGTCTGAACAGGTCCATCGCGACCAATTCGGTCCGCTTGACGAAGGGCTCGAGCAGGTCTGGCGTCGCGAACGAACTCTTCTTCTGCACAGCTCCCGGTCCCGCAGGCGCCGCGAGCAGCGCGCCGCCGTTGAGGCGGTGACCCTCGAGCATCCGGACGATCGCCGCCACCACGGTCCCCGCGTCGACGTCCAGGTCGAAGGCGGTACGGACGCACCAGCCGCGCTCTCCCTCCCTTGACGTCGCAGCCGAACGCAGATGGAACCAGATGGTCTCGTCGCCCGGTGAGGGCAACGGGGGCTGGCGCCAATCCGGCATTTCCTCAATGACCACGTGAACGACGGGAGCAGTTGGAAGGAGATGGTCGAGTACGGTGGCCCGGCGCAGATCGGCCGAAGTGCGGGCGCGCACCGTCACCTCATCGACGCGGGCGAGTGGCGGTTGATCGAGCGGGAGGAACTCCAGATCGGCATGTTGTTCGGCCTCGCGCGGGCCGCCGACGGAGATGCCTTCGACTCCATGAAACCCGATAAAAAAGACAGATCTCTTCTTCTGAGTCATTGCCATTTCCTTGGCCTCAAAACGACCTGAACCGCACCGAAGTCGCCGAGTCCGCGCCACCATCCCGGTGCGGTTCAACCCGCCGGTGACCCCGCATGCTGGACGAAGCGGGGTCGACCATCGTGGCGAGGGGCGGCGTGAGCTCCTTACTCCAGGGCTCTGGCACCGCTTTGACGGATAATCTCGTCGACGACGTGCGCGAGGGGCGCCGTGGCATCGATGGAAATGCCGTCCTTCGGGACGTCCTCCTTCGTTCGATGCAGCCGCAGTACGAGTTCCCGTTCCTCCGGCTTTGCACCCCACTCGTCGTCCGGTCGCTCGTCAAGCCGACGGATCAATGTGTCGAGGTCGATCTCGAGAACGAACACACCATCAAGGAGGTGCGTAAACTTTGAGAAATTCCTGGAACCGCCGCAGAGCAACGTGACCGGCGTCCTTTTGTCGGCGACGATGGCCTCTACTTTCTCGACATCCCAAATGTGGCTTTCGTGCCCATGGCCTTCTGTTTCCCTGCCAGTTTCCGGATCCCCTTGATAGGCTAGCTGCCGGTCGCCGTTGATGGCATCGTATCCCCGCCTCAGCAATTCGTTGCACACCGAGGTTTTACCAGTGCAGGAAACACCTTCGATAAGGTAGTTCTTCATACCCATGGCCACATGGTACAGATTCACGTGCGCGCTTTCAAGGCGGCCAGCACCCGTCATTCACACCCGCCTACGACGTGTACGCGGTCTGCTACAGAGAAAACAATGCGGCATACTTGGCAGACGTGGCCAAACAGTTCTTCGTGCGAGCCGACATTCAATAACCGTCCTTTTTCGAGGACGAGGATGAGGTCGTCACCAACGTCGCCCGGCCTTTCCCCAGGTCCAGCCTCTTGAGGACGTCCCGCTCGGAGTCGCCCCGAAGGACCGGGAGCCTGGAACGCCGCCCACGCCGCCGTGAGCACGGCGGTCTCCGTGGCGAGGCTGCTATGGCCGTGTTCGGTCTGTGCTCACACGGTCAGGAACGCGACCAGGATCGGCACGAAACGAGCACGGACTGGATCCGGCTCGAGCGGTTCGGTAATCGTCCTCCCAGATCGGCCGCATATGGGTCATGCCGTGGTTCTGAGCGGTGCCGGAGATCCGGTCGTCGATCCCGAAGACACGGATCTCCTTGGCCTCGGACGGGGCGAACGCGGGCAGGACGAGCAACGGCACGAGCCACCCGGACCAGGACAGATGCCTCAACCCGAGAGTCGACAGGTCACGGGCGGACGAGACGCTGATCGCCAAGGTAGAGCACGTCCACAGCCGTCTCAGCGAGGAACCCTGCCGCTTCTTCGGGCGTGTCGACCATGGGACTACCGGCCACATTCATCGACGTGTTCAGGAGCATCGGTGCCTCGCCGCGCTCCTCGAGAGCCGTAAGGACCGCATGGAGAAGAGGGTGCTGGTCAGGTGCGACCGTCTGTACCCGACTCGTCCCGTCCACGTGCACGATGGCCGGGGCCCGATCCATGGTCTCCGCCTTCGCGACGTACGCATACGTCATGTACGGAGAATCGAAGCTGCCGTCGAAGAAGCGCTTCAGGTCCTCGGCCCGGATCACGGGCGCGATCGGCCGATAGGACTCGCGGCGTTTGATCTGCTCACTCACCCGTATCCGCACCTCATCACTGCGCGGAACAGCCAAGATCGACCTGTTGCCCAGCGCTCTGGGTCCCGACTCCGAGGCGCCGGTGTAGAGCGCTATGACGGAACCCGCAGCCAGGTCATCGGCCATCGAGGTGACAGACGCCTTGGTCGCCGCGACTCCGTGGTGGCGACCAAGGTAGGGGCTGGAGGTCACCGTATCGGGATAGCGATTCCATACGGCACCCAATGATTGGCCGGCGTCGGACGGCATGGCGGGGATGAAGATGTCGCTGTACAGACCGCTATTTGCCAAACGACCGTTCGCCACGACGTTCATCGCACAGCCGCCGACCACGGCTAGACGGGACGAGAGAGGACGGAAGCGGGCCGCGATCTCCAGCAGTTCTTCCTCCCATTCCTTCTGAACGGTGGCCGCGAAGTGGCACCGCGGCTCATCAGGCGTTCGAGAGTAGACGTCACTGAGACCGTAACGCCGGCGGAGATGCTCGACACCTTCAGGGAACGCGTCGTTGAATTCGTCCAAATCAGCTCGTATCCGCGCGGCCAGTGCGGGATCGTGGCGACCGAACGCCGACAGCCCCAGCATCTTGCCGGTGTCGGAGGAGTGAGCGGCCATGAAATCGGGCTGCACCGTCATCTGCGTGGCGGTGCCGTACACCCGTCCGGTCAGGAAGGTCTTCTCGAGAATGGCGACCCGGTCAACCCTTCCATGATCCACCAGGTACATCGAGGTGGCTCCGTCCTCCGACCAGCCATCGGCGCACAGCACCAGGCAATGATCGAATCCGGACGGCAGGGCGGTGCCGATGTGGTTGGCATGGTGACCGGTGATCACCGGAGTGAACTCCCGACGGCCAATACGCATCGGACGGGTCAGATCGTACTTGGCGCTCCACTTGGCGACGAGCACCTCGTCGACGGCGTCCTCGTCGGCGCCGAGATAGCGAAGAGCAGCCCAGACCACTTCGTCCATCTGCTCCGCAGTGGCAGTGACATGCTTCGTCCCGAGTACGCGCTCGGCCTCGAGGTGAAGCAGCGTGCGAGTCTTGGTAGCGACGGTCACGTTCGAGTCGTGATCGCCGAAGAATACCGATACGATGAGCCGATCGCCCCGATATGTCATAGCGAAATCCTCATCACTCGATCCAAAATGGCTGGTTGAACGTCAAAACCGATCATTCTTTATAGCGCCCGCCTGATGCGTCTCCCGAGATCTCTACCACCTCCGCCGAGTGGGCCAGCGGAAGCGGAAAAGCGTACCCCTGAGCCACAATGTCCGAGACAAGACTCTCCGACAGGCGACAAACATCCGTGGGGGGACACATCGCGACCTCAATGGGCTCGGCCGGTCGCGCGTCGACATGAAAACTCTGACGGCCGCGATGTGGATCATCTATGCACAAGACGTTGTCGGAGTAGCTCACCCACGGAGCGAGGGTGTAGTCGGCGTGCTTGTCGAAGGAGATCTGTTCCTTCATGCCGTAGATCTCGAAGAACCCCTGCGCAATCGGATCCCCGTAGCTTGTATAAATCTTTCGGGTGCCACCGAAAAGGGACCTCCTCTCATCGATCTCATGTTGGATCGATGACTTCTTCAGCGGAGCGGAGTCGCCCGTGGGCCGATCGAGTATTTCATAGGAACGCCGAGCTACACCCCTCGCCGAGAACTCTGCACGTGCCCGACTGAGGATAGCGGCGTCCACGGTTGCCTCCCCCATCCTGTGCGTTGCCATCTGGATAGCGTAAGCCAGCGAGACGGGATTGACGACCGGACCCATGGTCGAGCGGTGAACAGGCACCAGTGCCAATTGTTGAGGAAACCATTCCTGGAAACCGAGGTGGCCACCCCATGCGGTCGTAACTACTTGATGGCCATTGACCAGCGACGCCAGTACGGATGAACCGAAATTCTCGTCCGAATGCAGCGTTGGCGACACAAGGATGTGTGGCTCCGAGTGCACATTGTCGAACAACCAGTCTCGCGGCTTGAGCCCGTGCCACGTCACCGTTCGGCCCAGTCCCAACAGCTCGGACAGACCCTGCAGGTACGTCGCATAGTTCGGGTACTTGAGGTCCATATTCGGACTGCCGAGGTTGTCCTCGCCTCCGTACACGTCCAGGGCGACGCTCGGCTCGCGCCCAGAAGCCGCCAATATCCACAGGGCGAACAGAAGAGTGTGCAGGTTCTTCTGCTCGGATACGCGTCCTACGTAGGCCAGCCGAGGCGTGTCGAGCCGCGCATGGTGATCGCTGTCGCTTACTTTGAACTGGTCCACGAGCGGGATCGGAATCACGCGGACTTGCGCATTCGGGAACGAGCAGCGGGTCGCCTCTGCTTCCGCCTCACAAGACACGACAAACGTGTCCCTCTCGGTAAGGACATCCGTAAGATCACCGAAGGCGTGAAACCCTTCCGTGGAGTCGCCGAAGACATAGACGACCATGGGCGCTGTCACGTGCAACTGGCGTCGCAGGAAAAGCGCCGTTCTCGCGATCCACGGCGTGACCGTGGTCATGACGATGCCCTTGAGTCGGGAAGCCGAGGCTTGAAGACCAAGATCAGCTTCTCGCGGTAAGGGGCCACATATGATGCGAACGTTCTGGCCTTCGGAACGGCCGATGTCGGTCCAGACCCGCTCGATGGCGGGAATAACTTCCTGCAGGCTCAACCACCAGCTCTTTTCGCGGGTGGTCAGTACCAGGACATCGTCGTTACCGGACAAGTATTCTTCCTCGCATTCGATATCGGTACCGTCGCCGCGAGCTGCTCATCGGGTGAGTCGGTCAGCCCGGCCCAGGCGAGCCGGGCAAGAGCCGACTTCACGGACGCATCGAGGATTTCGAGCGCTTGGTCGACCTCGCCGGTGGTGACGGACAGCGGCGGCAGGAGCTTCACGACCTTGCCCTGCGGGCCGCAGGTCTCGACGAGAAGGCCCCTTTCGAACACATCCGCGCTGATTTGGCCGGCCATCTCGCCGCCGACGGTGCGCAACCCCTGGGCGAGGCCGCGGCCAGTGCCCGCAGCCACTGGCCGCGGGCGACGTTGTCCCCCGCCTTCGCCCTGGACTCCACGATGACTGCAGCCGTTCCGGCGAGACCGCCCGGGCAGGCCGCCAGCGCCCCTTCAAGGTCCGCGACATCAGAGATACCGTCGTCGTAGGGCAGTTCCTTCGTGTGCGACAGTAAAATCACCACCGGCCACATTCTGCTGTAGCTGCGCATCTTCGACTCGCGCGGTGCGAGAACACTCGCGAGAGAATCCGTCATTCGCATACCGCAGGTCTTCTCAGAATCCGCCCATCGACCAGAGCAGCGCGGATGCCGCGGCAGATTCCTTGTAATGCGCCTGTCTCCGCACGAGCGAGGTCACGCTCGCCCCGTCCAGGACATCGGACGTCACTTCCTGACCCCGAACCGCAGGCAGATCGTGCATGAATACTGCCTCGGTTGATCCACTGAAACGCTTCACGGTTTCCGTGGTGACGGAAAACGGCGCATACCGGGAGAGCCAGTCACGGTCCTGCTGGGTCTCGCTCATTGAATTCCAGCGTGCGGTGTAGACGGCGTCGACAGGATTCGCCGAGGCCGGCACTTCATCGTGTTGACGGACCACACCTTCGCCACTCACGGCATTCAGCGATTTGATCTCCTCTGCTGAGAAGCCCAGGCCGACCGGACTGTACACATCGAGGCTCGCGAAGGGCAACTTGCAGACAAGTAGCGCCAGAGCACGAGCGGTGTTGTTCACCCCACCCAGATATGCGAGGCGAAGATTCTCAATATCACCGAAGTGCTCGCGCAACGCACATAAATCTGCGATCGCCTGCGTGGGGTGCTCCTCATAGGTCAACGCATTTATTGTCGCCGGAACGTGGGCAGCCAGCTCAGCAAGTTCACGTTGTGGACCATTAGTGCGGGCAACAACGACGTCGAGATAGTTCGCCAGCATCAGGCCGGTATCGCTCCACGTCTCACCGGTGGAGAGCTGGAGGTCAGCCGGGCCAAGGTGCAGCACATCGCAGCCGAGAGTCAGTGCGGCGCACCAGAACGAGATCCTGGTCCTGGTCGACGGCGCAGTGAACACCATGCCCACTCGCGTTCTGTCCAATGCTCCAGTAAATTCCTGCGGCGCCTGACCGAATCGATACGCGATGTCGCCGATTTCCGAGATGTCTTCCGCGCTGAGCTCCCTCAGGCTCAGCAACGGCCTTCGGTTCGAATCTCCAGCAACCATGGAAATCTCCTCAAGATACAGACCGTTTTTCCTGATCAATCCAGATAGCTCTCGGGCCCGCCGTCTCGCACTATGTCCAACGTCACGCAGTGGAACCCGCCACCGAGCACGCGTGAATGACGCAGTCTGCGCGGCACGACTGTGATGCCCTTAGCCTCCAGAAGGCGTATCAGGTCAGGCTGGTTACCATCGACTACGGCCATGTGCGGACTAATCATCAGGAGGTTCATCCCCACCCACGGCGTACTCAACGTACGAGAAAGGACGGGAGCAACAGGCTCGTTTATGGGCGGGCACCAGATCACGTCCCAGCCACGCAGCACTTCCGGCAGGGTGTCCGGCCGGACTCGCTCGGGATTGAGTAGAACGAGGCCGGGGCGCAGGAAGCAGATCGTGCTGTCTATGTGAGTCCCCTGGTAGAGGCCGCGCAAGGGGTGCACGCGGATGTCGCCGATCAGCTGCAAGGTCGACTGCAGCCAACGCAGTCCCAACTCGTTGCCGCTGCGGGACACCTGATAGAAGACGTCACGTCCGAGTCGCAGAACGTTGGCTGCCTCGAAGGCCGGCTCAGCCTCGCCCAGCGCAGGACCGCCCGCCGCGTCCTCAAGGTAGAGCTCATCCCGCAACTGGGGCCTGGGCGCGCTCAGCCAGGCAGCACCGCGCTCCAGATAGTCCTGGAACAAGTCCCTCATATTCGACAGCTCGAAGTAGCGGGCACGCGAGGGGCTGGGCGTCTCGATGACGGTTGAACCGATGACCAAGGCGACGTCACGCGGGCAGTACGAGTGACGGCCTTGGCTGCGCCAACCCAGTCCGCCGAATTCCTGTTGATGGTCGACCGCCGGGGGCTGATGAACGACGACGCCCAGGTCGCGGAGGGTCGTCACCAAGTCGGCCAAGTCCTCATTGGTCTCCTCGATCACCCGCTGCGGAAAGCATCCTCCGACCTGTTCACGTTCGGAGCGGGAGAGTTCGGGATAATCGTTCAGCCACGCGGAGACGTCGGTCTGCATCGGGATCCGTGCACCGGTAGCATCGCCGACGATGACCTCCCGAAGCGGGCTGAACTCGTCCCAGGAGTTCACCGCCTTTGTTCGATACTCCGGCAGGCGCGGCAGCACGGGCTCCGCGCCGGCGTCCGCCGTCAACCGCACTTCGGGCTGAGTCGTCATCAGATGTACTCCTATCGTCTGCGCGTCCCGGGCGAGCAACCTCATCATCGGAACGTCGGCAACGAGCTTCCTCTGCTCTAGCGACGGTTGATCAATGCTCTTGCCATGTGATCCGGCTAGTCCGGTATGCGCTGGCCCCAGCGGCGAAACGACAGGGCCGATCCGCACACCATGACGCGCATCAGCCATCGGTCGGTACCGTCGAAACGCGCATCAAAAGGTGTGCGCGCGTGCACAACCCGCTTGTTATCGAAGATCAACAGGTCACCTCTTTCCATCACATGTGAGACAGCGACCTTTGCCAAACAAGCACCAAGTTCGCGAAGCGCGTCGGCAGCCTCAAGATCGTCGTCATCGATGGGCGCGATATGATGCGTGTCGTAAGCGATCTCCGGTGCCGACTCCGACCCCGAGAGTATGGCGATTCGACGCATCTGTACCTTGCCGGGCAGGACATGCGCCGGGTCCGGGCGCACGTGGAACCGCGGCTCCCGAAGCGTCTCTATGGCATCAGCCGAAAGTGGAACGTCCTTCGCCTGGGCGTACATTGATGCCCCTGAGGGATCGCCTCTGAGACAGAGCAGGCCAGCGTAGTCACACCGATCATCGCGAAAGCTGTCCTCGCAATGCCAATCGAGCATTCCGGTGCTGCTCTGGCTGGTCTGAGTAAATTCCATGCTCGGCACCGGGACCAGGTTCTGCACGAGCCGACCGCCGTAGAGCGTAGAATAGTTGAAAGGCTCTCCGAACATGACCATCACGCTGGCGAGCAGCAGCGCGGCCCGCTGCGCCGGGCCAGCGTGTGGCTCCGACGGGGAGCTGGCGGTGGCGGGAAATGCCACGCTTTCCGGGAGCATCCCGCGCAGGAGCAGTACGTCCCCACCTGGCGCGTAACGTCGGTATTCAGTGATGCGCCGGCGCAAGCCGGCGGGCAACAACGGTGTGGTAGCGAGCGCCAGATCGACGAACTCTTCCGGCGTCAACGACTCGAGATCCTGATCGGCTACCAATCGGCCGATCGCGGCCCACACTTCCTCAGCTTCGTGCTGTTGCAGCGCAGTTTCGGTTGTAGGCAGCTTCGTCATCGGATTCACTTCGGATCCTTTCGTACAAGCAGCTTTGACCTACGCGTGGCTAAGCAATCTAAGCCCGAGATCCATCGGCCATCAAGGTGTACAACATCGATGACTCAGGTATTGCCACAACAGAGCATCAGGTGGCTCGAGCAGCGAGGGGGTCACTCCTGAGCTCGATCTGCAATTCGGTCCAAGCCCATTCACACGCCAGCCTTCGCCACCTGAAAGGCTCACCCCCTCAAAATCTGCATTTCCTCACGCCCACCGGCCACCCGGCAAACTTTGCCGGTCACACGTCCGAACGGGTCGGACCGGGCAGGGCGGCTGCGACGAGCTCAAAATCATTTTCCATGGTGACAGTCTTCAACCACAACTGTGGTGGAGGTCAAGGTCACGGGACTCAATATCGATCTCCCGTACCGTGCTGCCAGCCCGCAGGCAAGCATCAGGCTGGCACTGCCCGGGGTCTACCGCCCGAGCGGATGCTCGCTCCGGATGCGGGCGCGTTCGCATCATTGAGCGGCCAGGACGTCCGGGTGTCGCGCGTTCTGATTGCGCCAGCGCAGCTACCCAACTTGAATCCGTGATGTCGGGGTCTGCCGCGTGGTGCTGGGGGCCCGGCTCGCGGTTCCCCACGACACGGGAACACAAGGATGATCTCCGCGTGATTCGAGACCTGCCGCCGTTGCCGTTGCCCCAGTACGCCGTAGTCCGTATCGGCTGCTCACCAGAGCTGCCCACTGAGATTGCCGCCAAGCTGCGGCAGATCGGCGTCCCGGCGGGGGGCTGATCGGCCATGAGTACCACCCGCCCGCCGAGACGGCAGCCCTCAGCGGGATGGACAAGAGCGAGTTGATCGTCTTCAAGACCAGCAGCCTGTTCGGACACATCGCCATCGAAAGGCTGCGCGCCGCATCGTGCACATCCCCATAACCGAGTCTTCGACCACCCATCACATGAACAGGAACCTCGAATCCGTCCACCGGTGCGCCGCGGCCACCATCGCCCACTCCCCCTCCTACGAAGAAGGCGAGGAGGACAGATGCGACGAGGCGGCGGGCGACCCCCCGCGACCTCCTGGCCACCCTCGAAGACACCCCACTCACACATAACGGGCTATAGGAGACCCTGTGTGACGACGTCGCGACGGGCGACTACGCGAACTGCGAGGACTGAAGCACGTCAGCCCTCCAGCATCAGACCCGTGACCGTCAGGCAGCCGTCGGCCAGCTCCGGTCGGCACCGGATCCCTCTGAGGCGACGCTTCACGGCTCGGGTAATCCAGGACCATCCGTGCCGCCGAAGCCGCCGCCTCGTACCCTCCACCGTGTACGAGACGTGGAACAGGCAGCCGATCATCGTCTTCACCCGGGCCAGCGTCCACCGCTGATCGGCCCACCCATGCGCCAGCGGCCCGCGCTCCAACTCCCCCTCCAGTCCAGTTATCTGTGTGTCCGACAGTAGCGGCTCGGCCGGGAGATCCCTTCGATGCCACCCCCACCAGACCGTCCTCGTGCCACTGGCGCCGACCAGCGTTCCACCGACCGCTCCGATCAAGTTCAGTAGCGGTGCAACTTCCGCGTCTGGACGGTGGGGTTGCGGTGAATCGGGTTGGCGAGAGTGAACTGCCGCAGCGGCCTGAAGTGTGCCTCCATCGGGTTCACCCAGGACGCGTTCGTCGGGGTGAAGCACAGCTCGACCTTGATCCGGGCCGCCCAGCGGTGGAAGCGCCAGTGCTTATGCGCGGAGAGGTTGTCCAGGATCACGTACAGCTTCTCCCCCGGCCAGCGTTCTCGCAGCGTCTTGAGCAGGGCGAGGAACTCGCTGCGGATCCGGTAGGGGATCGTGCCGGTGGCCAGGTCGAGGCTCGCAGGCGGGGGGGGGGGGGGGGGGGGGGGGGGGGGGGGGGGGGGCGGGGGGGCGGGGGGGGGGGGGGGGGGGGGGGGGGGGGGGGGGGGGGGGGGGGGGGGTACG
>NZ_JBIRRE010000015.1:0-64960 GCF_044333555.1 Streptomyces sp. NPDC020965 | reverse complement strand
TGTTATTGGGGCTTTGGGGGTTCACTGATCGACTCACGTGCCCCCCCGGCGCCGGTGGGGGCGGGGTGGGGCGCGGGGGGGGGGCCCGGGGGGGGGGGGGGGGGGGGCGCCGCCCCCGGCCGCCTGCGAGCGGATTTTCTATCGGTCTCGGAAAACCTTGACTCCAGACCGCTCACGGTGCCAGCTCGCTCACCGGGGGGCGTCCCGCGATCGTCGGGACCGGTCTCGCGGAACGAGGCCGGCAGCGGATGCATATTTCCGACGGACATGTGCGCGGACATCACTCGCGGTACCGGTGGAAATGCTGGCGAGCTGGGCGATCTCTCTTAACGACGCATCCGGCTTCTCTGCGAGGACCTCCGCCGCCCGCAGACGTCCGGCCCTGCCGTCCAGCGGACGCACGCGTCCGTCGCGGCTGCCCCGGCTGTGCAACCGAGGAGAATCCGCGGTTGCACAGCCGGGGAGTGTCCCTACGGTCTTGGCCGAACAGAGCGGTGATCTCCGCGATCGCGCGGTCGGACCACTCAGGATGGGAGTCGATGATCCGAGCCGCGGCGGTGCTGCGGTCAGTGAGCGTCAAAGGGAGACCATGACCGACATTGGCCTTGACGGCCAGAACGAAAGCGTCGCGTGCGTCGCCGTCGAAGAACCGTGCGCCGATGTCGGATTCTCCGCGCAGTCCCGCCACCCGCAGGCGGTGCACTCGCTGGCGGTGACTCGCAGAGCGATTGGATATGTTCGATGCTCTCGCCGTCCAAGAGCGACGAATACTGTCACTGATCGGGATCCGGCGCCACCTGCTCAGATGGCGGCGCACTCCGTCACCGGCCACCATCGGCCGGGTGCTGGGGGTTGTTGAGGGTGACGCCCTGGACCGGGCGGTGGGCGCCCACCTGGCCGACCGACACCGCACCGCTACCGAGGCCGCCCAGGCGCCGTCACCCTCCGCGTCCGGGCGGCGGGCACGTGACCGCTGTCGACGGCAGAGCACTCAAGGGATCAGCCCGTCTACCGCGACGCGCCGGCACTTGCTCTCCGCGGTCACTCACCGCACCGTCGTGCCCCTCGCCCCAGTGGAGGTCGGCGCGAAGACGAACGAAACCACACAGGTCACCCTTGCCGTGCATCCCGCCGACATGCTTGCCTGGGATGTGTCCGCTCAGAGTCCGGTCACCGAGAAAAGGGTCCATGACCTCTTTGTCGGAGCATCATCGACCGACATCAGGGCCCGCCATGGCGATCTATATCGAGGGCGGTGAGATCGGCTCCCTCAATTTTGCGGTGCCCCGCAATACAGGGGAATACCATACGATCAGCCGAGGCGTGTCGCATTGGGAGGTGCCCAAGTCAAGGACCCCGCAAGAGCCGGAGGCTACCATTCGGTCATCTTCCGACGCAGCGGCGACTATATCGGATTCCGCAAGTTGGATACGGATGGCGTATACGAGGTCGCATTAGGGACCGCCACAGCGGAACTGGACTTCCGCGGCGGAGGCGAGCCACTCAGAGGTTCGCGTTGATGCGCCGGACGGTCCACTGTTGGGCACCCTCCACGTTTCCGCTACAGGCGATATTCAGGAATACAGAACGATACTCGGCAGGTTACGGCCAACGTCCGACCTCCATGGCCCATTCCTGGTTTTCCTCGGTGGCATACTCTACCTGGATTCGATCCAGCTTCTCTCAGCTCCATTCTAGAGTACTGCATTAAGGGCTACCCACGAAAAGAGATGGAGGCTCGGAAATGTCGCTCAACAAAGTCTGGCGACCCGCTATAGAGTTCAACCTCACTGAGCACTGCAACCTGCGCTGCACCCACTGCGACCACGCTTCGTCGATCCTGCCGCCTGGGTTCGCAGACCTTGCTTCGTTTACACGAGATATAGAAGTACTGTCGACCGCCCTGCAGGCCGGGGAGATCAAGTTTGTGGGCGGCGAGCCTCTCTTGCATCCTCAGCTCATAGACTTTCTCAAGGTTGCAAAAGAGGTCCAGATTGCGAAGCGCATCATTCTGGTGACCAACGGCGTGCTTCTGCATAGGGCTCCCGCCGAGCTCTGGGATCTCATCGACGGCATGTGGATCAGCATCTATCCGAAAATTAAATATCGTTTCGACTGGGAGTCGATCCAGCGTCTCGCCGATGAACACCAGATCTTCGTTTGGCGCAAGGAGACGCCGGAGTTCGCCGAACGGTTACTCATCGAAGAGATCCGAAGCAAAGAGCTCGTCGACATGGTCTTCCAGAACTGCAATCTCGCACACCTGGAGAGCTGTCACACCGTCTATGAGGGGCGCTACTACATGTGTGCGCCCTCGGTATGGATGGAGCCGAGGTTAGCGCTTCATGGAAATGCCTTCACGAACCGCGAATCCGACGGTATCGCCATCCACGATAACCCGAACCTCTACGAGGACCTGGACAACTTGGTCCGAAGGCAGGAGCCGCTGGATGCCTGCCGCTACTGTTTGGGATCCTGGGCGCGAAGTACGCCAAACGAGCAGTTGACGAAGAAGCTCACCGAGGAATTCTTGGCCAGGCAGCCTGAGGATCTTGCTGAGCTGGTCGATCCAGAGTTGATCGTTCCGCGAACTTACACGGATCAGAACCGCCCTGGGGTGACCCGTCCATCAGGTGAATCCGAGTCTTGACCCGCTGGCTCTCAGGGTGTTGCGGCCGCGTCGGACCGTACCCGGGCCGGTAAAAAACTGCGAAGCCACCTCCACGAATTCGTTGCGGTGAAACGAGATGACATCTGCTTGCGCCCTGGCGGAAGGTGGCCGGGGAACGGTTGCGGCTGGCCGCAGTGTGGCTCGGGCGCGAGGGGACCGGGCCCGGGTCGCTGCGCCTGGCCGCGCGGACGGTGGGCCTTGCCGACCAGCTCGGTGTCCGCTCTCGGTGCTGACCAATGCGGTCCGCTACGCCGACCCGGACCAGCACCGCCTCGCCGACTCAAAATAGGACACTTAAGGAATAGGAATTTTCCATGATGGACACACAAAAGATACTTATGACGACCGGAAGCCGTACCTTAACCCGATGGAGCCCACGGCGGAGGGTTCTCCCCGGCCTCCTGGCCGCGGTAGCGACGGCCGTCATCGGCGGGCTTGCGACGGCGGCTCCGGCTACCGCGAACGAGGGCAACTGCACTGCGGTCTCGGCGCTCTGTCTGTATTCAGGGGAGAATTTCAGCGGAACAAGCCTGCCGATCACGTCACAGACACCGGGCGGCACCTGCGTGAACGTGGCGCAGTCCGGCTGGTCCGGTCCGGTCCGGTCTGTCGTCAACACGCACAGCAAGAGCGCTGCCCTGTTTATGAACGAGGACTGTCTCGGAGGCCCTTACCAGGTGGCGGCCAACTCCTCAATTCCCAGCTTAGGCACGTTCCAGCCGAAGAGTCTATGGGTGGCCGGATAGGGCACCGAGCGCAGTGTCGGGAACAGCGACGTACGAGGCAGGGCATGGAGATCGCACGCGTGATGGGTGATGAAGTGCGAAGTAGCGCTCTTGCACACGAGGGCGAACGGCCACGGCGCTCAACTTCCTGTCCTTCGGTGCCGCTCTGAGGTGCTGGACGAGCCGCGTCCCCTGCGATCAAGCCCGACCTCGGCCTCGCACTCCTAGTGTTCGCTTTCGTCGCCATCGCGCGAATGCTGATTCTGGGACGGCTGGTGGATCGCTGGGGGAGCTTTAGAGTTCTGGAACCGACGGCTCTGCTCTAACCACGATCGTTCATGAGTCCCCGTCAGCTTGCTGACGGGGACTCTGTGTCTGTGTGGTGGTGTCTTTCCGGAGCTGGGGCAGGTTGAGGGCCCGGCTTTCGCGTCGAGTGGGCGCCTGGTTCCACTTCTCCGGTGTGGTGATGCGGGTCGTCGGGACGGTCGAAGTGGCTGGTCAACCGGGGTTCTGGAGCCTATGGATCCTGCCGATCACGTGGATGATGACGTTTTCCAGGGCCATCGGGTGGTGAAGCGGAGCCAAGGGCGGCGGCCGGTGTTCACGAGCTGAGCGGCGGCGAAGAGCAGGCGGAGCTTCTTGGGTTTCCCAGCGGCGAGTTTTGGCCGGTCAGGGCGAGCATCGGCATCCCGGCGAGGAGGCTGAGTGCGAGGGAATCGAAGGAGCCAGATGCGGTTCTATGTGGTGTCATGCTTCGCCAGCCAAAATGCCAGCTGCGGCGACATAAACCAAATCAAAAATACTGGCCAGGAGAATGGAATAGCAACGGGATTCAGGATAGCTACTAGCGTGACCAATACCAGGGACAACACAGGAGTCCGGATCATCTGTTGCCAGTATTGCACTGCTCTGGCTTCGGCCAGCTTTTTCGTAGCCTCCGTTGCGGTCACCCACTCCAAAAGGAGTCGGCGACTAACATTCATCCGATAAATTGCACGAATAATGGCGTCAAGATTAACCAGAGCAGAATCTGCCATAAACACCATTCCGAGCAACCAAACGGTGAAATCTCGTCGCGCAGTTCGCACAGAAGAGCCACACCGAGAGAAAAAGGAGGCTAGGCCCTTCCGTGCGCCACCGAACGATCGCTGATCTGTTAGGAGTGCCGTGAGTGAATGAATCATATGGCACAAAAATCCACCGCTGGAGAGGACGGCTAAAACGATTAGCCATATGACGATATCACCAGGTAAGACTCCAAGAAGCGTAGCCACAAACAACAGGAATGTCGAAATGCCAGATGCCGGACCAATGAGATCGCAGAGCAATCTCCAACGGTCGTACCAATTCAGTTTGGTAGGTCCCTTAGTTCCATCGGCAAGCGGAACTTGCGCCCACAACCAAGGCAGCAATTGATAATCGCCACGGACCCAACGGTGCATCCTTTTCCGGTGGGCCAGATAATTGACCGGGGCGGTCTCCAGGATAGTTACGTCTGATATGTAAGCGGTACGAGCATGAAAACCCTCAAGCTTGTCGTGACTGAGGACAGAATTTTCTGGAATACGCCCCTCAAGGCTCCGCTCGAAGATCGTCGCATCATATATCCCTTTACCAAAGAACAGTCCACTATCGAAGAAATCCTGATGGATTGACGGCTCCACGCTTTCCCGGTCCAGGGTTTCTACTTGAGGATAGAAGAGTCGCTCAAATAGGCTTTCTTTTCCGCCATGGACCTGCACGGGGCGAGGCTGCAATACTCCGTATCCGTTAGTTACGAAACCCGTCTCCTGGCTGATCGAAGCTCGGTTGAGCGGATGCCGCAAGATACCGACCAGCCTGGCTATGCCACCAGGCGCCAGCTCGGAGTCGGCATCAAGGGTAACGACCAAGCTTATACCGGCAAGGCGTCTCTTATCGCCGATTCTTTGCATAAAGCTGGTGGACTCATCACCGGAAAGGAGTCGATTGAATTCCGCTAACTTGCCGCGTTTCCTTTCCCATCCCATCCAGATTTTATCTATATCATGCCAGCGCCGCTCGCGATGAAAGTGCAAAAATGGCCCGACCCCGTACACGCCGTGTGCGGTGTTCAGCTTAGCGAGACCCTCCTCGATCGAGGATAGAAGATCACGATCTTGAGGCATACGACAGTCTTCTGAATCGGCGAAGTCCGTAAGCAGGGCAAACAGAATGTTGCGGTCAGGGTTATTTAGGTAGTTGCGTTCTAGCGTCTCAATACTTGCCATGACGTCGCCACGAGACGAAATCAAGACGGGAATCACGGCTATCGTCCTGAGGTTCTCAGGTACCCCCTCGCTCACATCTAGGCTAGGAAGCGATTGGGGAGGTCCCGAAAGGCGAAGGAAAAACCAATTGACGAATTGTGTACACACGGTCAAGATGGGTGCAGTCAATAGTAGTGCCGCGATAGGTAGCGACGGATGCCAAGTAGTACCCCGAACGGCCAGAATGCAGAAGATTACAGAAATGGAAATGACTACCAGGGCCGCGATCGACCCGAGGTAGAGTAATTTCCGCTGCCTGTGGATTTTCCTCATTGCTCTGACTCGCATAGGGGTAGTACATCCAAGAATTTCTTCGAACGTCGGCCGAAGTTCGGATACGAGCCAGCACCCGACGTGCCGTTCGCGCGGACTCAGGCTCGGGTTCTCGCACAGTCTGATCAGCACACGGGCGACGTACAAGGGGTCACATTTGCACCATTCGGCTAGTTCGATAATCTCCTTTATATATTGCTGACGAGTCGAATGACTGCATTTCGAATATTCACCTGATGGGTCACTTTTAAGTACATCTTCGAGTGAAGTTTCAGACCAGTGACCGGGATTGTTCTGCATACCGTGGCGCATGATCTTGACCGTATCAACTAGGGGTTGTCTCGTAAATGATCTCTGGCGTGTTAGGTGGCCCGCTCGTTCCCTTGTCATCCGGCGAGGGTGCGGTTGT
Organism: Streptomyces sp. NPDC020965; assembly: GCF_044333555.1. Classification (NCBI taxonomy): domain Bacteria; kingdom Bacillati; phylum Actinomycetota; class Actinomycetes; order Kitasatosporales; family Streptomycetaceae; genus Streptomyces; species Streptomyces sp. NPDC020965. The sequence goes on along the minus strand of NZ_JBIRRE010000015.1, from coordinate 58,594 downwards.
CCAGGCGGGCGATGCCGAGCATGGCGTGGCGGATCCCGTCGCCTTCCAGGCTTCATGCGAGCGAAGGCGTGCTCGACGCGGGCGCGGACCTCACGGTGGGAGGTGTTGTGTTCCTCTTTCCAGGCCGGGAGTTCGGCCCGGGCCGGGCTCGCGGCGGTGCAGGATGACCAAGCCGGTGCCCGATATCCGCCGTCCGCGATTTACCGTGGTCCTGCCAACGGCATCCTTGGCACCGGACAACTCCCACGCCTTGCGGTCGCCGCACAGCGGCCGGCCAACAGCGACGACGAGCCGGGTGTCGGTGCCGATGACGACCTGGCGGTTCGAGGAGTTACTGAACTTGAATCCGTGATGTCGGGGTCTGCCGCGTGGTGCTGGGGGCCCGGCTCGCGGTTCCCCACGACACGGGAACACAAGGATGATCTCCGCGTGATTCGAGACCTGCCGCCGTTGCCGTTGCCCCAGTACGCCGTAGTCCGTATCGGCTGCTCACCAGAGCTGCCCACTGAGATTGCCGCCAAGCTGCGGCAGATCGGCGTCCCGGCGGGGGGCTGATCGGCCATGAGTACCACCCGCCCGCCGAGACGGCAGCCCTCAGCGGGATGGACAAGAGCGAGTTGATCGTCTTCAAGACCAGCAGCCTGTTCGGACACATCGCCATCGAAAGGCTGCGCGCCGCATCGTGCACATCCCCATAACCGAGTCTTCGACCACTCATCACATGAACAGGAACCTCGAATCCGTCCACCGGTGCGCCGCGGCCACCATCGCCCACTCCCCCTCCTACGAAGAAATGGATGTGCCCGGCGATCGAACCGAGCCGGGCCCCTTCCGGCCGCTGAAGTGCGCGTAGTCGTCCAGCACCAGGCGCAGCGCCCGCCGTGTCATCGCTTCGATGTCCGGATTCAACAGCGCACGAGAGGCGGAGGACTCCGCGCCGGCCAGGGCCTGGGCCGTGAGGGAGTCGGTGGTGTGTGTCGTCGCGACGGACGCGATCCCGAGCTTGTCCCGGATGTCGGGCAGTGGACGGCGGATACGGCGCATGACGTCCCGCGCGGTCACCACGCGACACGCCGAGGCGCCTCATCCCTCCGAGTGATCTGCGGCGCAAACCCTTCTCCGTCTTCCAGATTGCCTGGACTCTTACAACTGCAGGCCCCTGACCTGGGGTCATGTGATCCCGATCGCATCCGCACTCCCTTCCGCTCGCCGGCTTCCGGTACGCCCGGGGCCATCGCGGACGGAGCAGAGGAGACACCCGGCACAGAAGAGAAAGGCAACCGGACCATGAACCGTACGAGAAAACTGACGGTGGCCGCGCTGGCCCTCACCCTGGTGGGCGGTGGCGCCTCCGTGGTCTCCACCGCGTCGGCCGAGGCACCACGGACGACCGCACGGACGCAGCAGGCGCCGCAAGCGACCCTCGCCGCCTGGGCGAAGATCAACGCCAGTGGGCTGATCTTCGGGCGGGAGAACATCGGCGCGGTCCAGCGCGTCGGCTTCGGCCGCTACATCCTGAACTCCAACATCGATCTGGGCGGCTGCGCCCTGATCGGCACGTTGAACGGCAACAACGACGGCGACCCCGGCCCCGGCAGTTCGTCGATCATGGTCAACCGGGCCAACGCCCGTCAGTTGTTCGTCCGTACCTCGACTCCGTCGATGAACAGCGTGGACGACAACCGGGCCTTCTCCGTCCTCGTCATCTGTTGATCACAGCACCCGGCGCCGTCCGCTGATCGCGTCACCAGGCGTGCGCCGGAGGTCCCTGCGCCGGGTGCCTCCCGCCGGTGCCGGACAGCGACAAGGGGAAGGGACCGGCGGGGGAACCGCCATCGGGAGCCGGGGGCTCCGGAGTGGTGACAGGTACCGCCGGGGCGCCCCGCACAATTGACCGATGACGTTCACCTTCCGCGGTCCTTTCGCGGCACCCGGCGAGAAGACCCGAGGCATGTGGCGCGCGCTCGCCGAAGTGGTCGGCGGCGGACTGCTGATGCTCCTCGTCACGCTGCTGGAACAGGGCCTGTCCGGTTCGCTGGCCGGAGAGGTGCAGCTCGTCCTGGGCACGGTCGTCCTCGCCCTGCTGGCCGTCCGCCGCCGCTACCCGATCATGAGTCTGCTCGGGGTGGCCGTCGTCCTGGGCCTGCTGCCGGCCGCCGGGTTGCCGGCTGCGGTGACCGCCTACACCACCGCCCAGCAGTTGGTGTCCCACCGGCGCCGGACCGCTCTGCTGCTGGCGTCGGCCGCCCTGACGACGCTGGTCTGCGCGGTCTCCACCCCGCGCATCGAGCTCGGCAGCCACGCGTTCGGGCTCGCCCTCGGCGGCGTCCTCGCGGCCACCACGCTGATCGTGCCGGCCCTCCTCGGCACCGCGAGCGGACAACAGAGCCGGCTGCTGCGGGCCCTGCGCGAACGCGCCGTCGCCGCGGAGGTGGTCCGTCGGCTCACGGACAGCGAATCCCGGATCCACGAGCGGTCCCGTATCGCCGCCGAGATGCACGACCTGGTCGGCCACCGACTCAGCCTGGTCTCGCTGCACACCGGCGGACTGGAGATGGCCTTGCAGAAGGAGTCCCCCGAACTGCGTGACGAGGCGGCGCTGGTGCGCCAGGCCGCCGGAGACGCGATGCGCGAACTGCGTGAAGTGCTGGGTGTGCTGGGCCCGCTGGGACGGGACACCGGGACCGGCGCCCTGACCGACACCACAGGCACCCGGTCCGATATCGAGGCGCTGGCCGAGGAGTCCCGCCGCGGTGGCATTCCGCTCGGTCTCACCTGGGACGGGCCCGATCTCCACACGCGCCCGGCCCTGGTCCGGCGCGCGGTCCACCGCGTGGTACGCGAGTCGCTGACCAATGTGCACCGGTACGCCGCCGGGGCCCATGTCACCGTGGCGGTCACGCACACCGAAGACCGTGTGGAGATGCTGATACGCAACGGGCGACCACCCGTGACCTCCGGCGCCCCGACCGGCCTGGGCACGGGACGCGGCCTCGTCGGACTGCGGGAACGAGTGTCCCTGCTCGGCGGCACGCTGGAGGCGGACCCGACGCCCGAAGGTGGATTCGTGGTCACGGTCCACGTCCCGGCGCAACCGGATCCCGACACGGTGCTCGCCGACCCGGGCACCCCACGGACCGGGCCACCGTCCGAGCCGGACCCCGACCAGGCCGCCGGCGGTGTCCGGCGCGGAGCCGTGAACGCCCTCACCGGACTCCTCGGCCTCACGGGTGTGGGCGTGCTGATGATGCTCGGCCTGTTCCTGGTCAGCCAGGCACAGACGGTGAACGATCACTACGGCCTCCCGGAACCGCCGCGGATCGGGATGTCCCGCGAAGAGGTGGAGTCCGCCATGTACGGGGACTACGCCTTGGCACGCGCCGCGGCCACCGGCCGGGAGCCGGCCCGCCCGCGGTCCGTGACGCACTGCATCTACCCGGCGATGCCGGACGAAGTCTTCGTGCCGCTGGCCGATGCCGCCGTTCCGGGGGCTCCGAAGGCCCCTGCCGATCAGGCCGATGAGGGCCCTGGGCACTTCACGATCACCCGTTACTGTTTCCGTGACGACAAGTTGGCCGCGATCGATCACTTCACCGTGCCGGTGGTGTCGCAGACACCACCGTGGGAGTCCCCATGACCGAGTTCTCCACTTCCGACGACCGCCCCGTCCGGGTACTGCTCGCTGACGACGAAGAGTTGATCAGGCACGCGGTCGGGATGATCCTGCGCCATGCCGATGGCATCGAGGTGGTCGGTGAGGCGGTGAACGGCGAGGACGCCGTGCGGGTCGCCGCGGAGACCCGTCCCGACGTGGCACTGGTCGACATCCGGATGCCCGTGCTCGACGGGCTCGCCACCATCGAACGGCTCCTGCTCCTCCAGCCCCGGCCGCGGGTCGTCATGCTCACCACCTTCGGCGACGAGGAGAACGTGACACAGGCGCTGCGGGCCGGCGCCACCGGCTTTCTGCTCAAGGACGAGGGCCCGCAGGAGTTGATCCGCGCGGTGCGGGCCGCCGCCGTGGGAGACGCGGTCCTCTCCCCCGGTGTCACCGGCGCCGTCATCGAACGGATGCTCAACAGCGGTGCCGGTACGCCGGGAGCCGAGAAGGCGTCGGACGCCGACACGGATCGGCGGCTGGCCTCACTCACCGGCCGGGAACGCGATGTCCTGGCGCTGCTGGCGCAGGGGCTCGCCAACTTGGAGATCGGCCGGCAGTTGGGCATCGGCGTGGGCACGGTGAAGACCCACGTCAGCGCCATCCTGGAGAAGACGGACACGGACAGTCGGGTGCAGGCGGCGATACTGGCGTACCGCGTGGGGTTGCTGTCCTGAGCCACGACCCGTACCGCGTGGGGTTGCTGTCCTGAGCCACGACCCGTACCGCGTGGGGTTGCTGTCCTGAGCCACGGCCCCACCCGTCGTCTCTGTCGAAAGGCGGATCCGGCCGTCCGTCCTGAGGACCAGGCGCGCCTGCGCACCTGACCTTCGACAGGCGCACCATGCACACCCTGAGGCCGACGGTCCGGCAGGACGGCGCACCGAGGATGGAGGCGGGCAGTCGCCCACCTCTTCTCCTCACCGCTGGAGCCGCCATGTCGCTACAGGCAGCCACGCCCGTGCTCGCCCACCCACCGGCCGTCTCCGCCGCGGGGGCCACCGGGCTGAGCAAGGTGTACGGCCAGGGCGAGGCCCGGGTCGTCGCCCTGGACTCGGTCTCGGTGGAGTTCGGACGCGCCCGTTTCACCGCGATCATGGGCCCCTCTGGCTCCGGCAAGTCAACACTGATGCACTGTGTGGCCGGCCTCGACTCGGTCTCCGCGGGCTCCGCCCGCATCGGTGACACCGAACTGTCCACGCTGAACGACCGCCAGCTCACCCAGGTACGGCGGGAGAAGGTCGGCTTCGTCTTCCAGGCGTTCAACCTGCTCCCCACACTGACGGCGCTGGAGAACATCACGCTGCCGCTGGCGATCGCGGGCCGGAAGCCGAACCAGCCGTGGCTGGACACGATCGTGGCGAAGGTCGGCCTCTCCGCACGACTGGGCCACCGCCCCGCTCAGCTCTCCGGCGGCCAGCAGCAGCGCGTCGCCGTCGCCCGCGCCCTGCTGTCGCAACCGGAGATCATCTTCGCGGACGAGCCCACCGGCAACCTGGACTCCCGCGCCGGCTCCGAGGTCTTGGGCTTCCTACGCGATTCCGTACGGGAGTTGGGCCAGACCGTCGTGATGGTCACCCACGACCCGGTGGCAGCCTCCTACGCGGACCGTGTGGTCTTCCTCGCCGACGGCCGGATCACAGACGAACTGCTCGCCCCGACCGCCGAGGGCGTCCTGGACCGGATGCGGAACTTCGACTCCTGACTCCTGGTGTCACCAGCACTCCGACGAGCGCGGACCGACCGAACCGCCCGGTTCTCCGCCCAGACTTCCGCCACGCACCCCAGAACTGGGACCACCATGCTCCGTACCGCCCTGCGCAATGTCCTCGCGCACAAAGCCCGATTGGGTATGACGGCCCTCGCGGTCATGCTCGGCGTTGCCTTCGTCGCCGGCACGCTCATCTTCGGCGACACCGTTGTTCAAGCGCTGCGCGGGGCCTCCGCGAAAAACCTCAAGAATGTCGCCGTATCCGTCCAGGCGGAGACCGAGCAGGCATCGGACAGCGGGGCGGGCGAAGGCCGTTCCACCGCGCTGACCGGCGATGTCGCCGATCGGATCCGCGCCCTGCCCGGTGTCACATCGGTGCATCCCATCGTCAACGGCACCGCCACACTGGCGGCCCGGGACGGCCGGCCGCTGAACGCCGACACCAGTTGGCAGAACCTGGCGACCAACTACGCACCGGACCCGCGGGAGAATGGGCGGGACAGCCGTTTCCCGCTCAGCGCCGGACGCGGCCCGGTCGCCGGTGGCGAGATGGCCCTGGACCGCCGTACCGCCGCCAAGGCCGGCTACGACATCGGTGACACCGTACGGTTCGCCATCGACGGTCCCACCCTGACCAAGAAGCTGGTCGGCACCGTCGACACCGATGACCCGCGGGTGACCGCCGGCGGGACCCTCGCACTCTTCGACACCAGGACCGCGCAGCAACTCTTCTTGCGAGCCGGCCGATTCGACGAGTTGGCCATCGGTTCGGCGCCCGGCACCGACAACGAGGAACTCACCCGGGCCGTCGGCGAACTGTTGCCCGCCGAGAGCATCATGGCGACCAGTGGCGCCCAGCTCGCGGACGAGCAGGCGAAGGAGATCGCCGAGACCACCAAGGGCCTCACCCGAATGCTCCTGGGCTTCGCGGGAATCGCACTGTTCGTGGGCGTCTTCATCATCGCCAACACCTTCACCATGCTGATCGCCCAACGCAGCCGGGAGATCGCGCTGCTGCGCGCCGTGGGAGCCTCGCGCCGCCAGGTGGTCCGCGCGGTTCTCATCGAGGCCGCTCTCCTCGGACTCGTCTCCTCCACGGCCGGATTCGCGCTCGGCCTCGGGATCGCATCCGCCCTGAGACCACTCCTCAACATGGGCGGCGCGGGTCTCCCGGGCGGCCCCCTGACGATCTCCACCGGCGCGCTGGTCTGGTCCCTCGTGATCGGCGTCGGCGTCACGGTGCTGTCCGCCTGGCTGCCGGCCCGCAAGGCCGCGCGAGTCGCGCCGGTCGAGGCGATGAGCACCGTCGACCAGGCCCCTGCACCGCGCGGTATGGCGCTCCGCAACACCCTTGGGGGACTCATCGCCGGCGTGGGCGTCCTCACCATGCTGTATCTCTCCACGCGGCAGGACGGCACCGAGACCAACCTCTTGATCGCCGGGTTCGGCTCGGTGCTCACGCTGACGGGCGTGATCGTGCTCGCACCGCTGTTGTCCCGACCGCTGGTGCTGCTCGTCGGTGCGGTCACCGCCCGGTTCTTCGGCGTCACCGGGCAGCTCGCCAGGGAGAACGCACTGCGCAACCCGCGCCGCACCGCCGCCACCGCATCGGCACTGATGATCGGACTCGCCCTGATCACGGGCCTGAACGTGGCCGGCGGCTCCACGGAAGCCGCCCTCAAGGAGCGGGCCGTGCAGGGCCTGACCGCGGAGTACAAGGTGTCGTACAGCGGAGTCGGTGGCATCGATCCCGCACTCGGCGCACGGGTCGCCGAGCTTCCGGGCGTCGCGGACAGCGTGCCCATCGCCTCTTCGGCCCTGGATGTACGGGATGAGTTCGCCATGCTGACCGGCGCCGACCCGCGACGGCTCGGCAAGGTGTCCGACCTGAGGTTCAGCAGTGGCTCGCTCCTGGACCTCAGCCCGGGCAAGCTCGCGATCTCCGACAAACTGGCCGCTCAGACCGGTCTGTCGACGGGCGACACCTTCAGCGGAACCATGGGCTTCGGCACCGACCGGCCGCAGCGGAAGCTGACCGTCGTCGCCGTCTACCAGCACACTCCTGCCGTCGGCGACGCCGTGGGCACCCTGGGCGATGTCCTCCCCCATGTGGACGGTGGGGTCTACGACAGCATTCTGGTCAAGACGTCCCGGCACGCCACGAGCGACCTCGACCAGGACATCCGTCAGGCCCTCGGCAACAGCCCCCTCCTCCAGGTGCAGAACCATGAGCAGCTCACCAAGGAGGAGTCCGGCTCGATCGACGAGATGCTCAGCATGGTGTACGGACTGCTCGGCATGACCGTCGTCATCGGGGTGCTCGGCGTCGTCAACACCTTGGCCATGTCGGTGTTCGAGCGGACCCGGGAGATCGGGCTGCTGCGCGCGATCGGCCTGGACAGCGGGGGCGTCAAGCGGATGGTGTGCCTGGAGTCGGTGGTGATATCCCTGTTCGGCGCCGTCCTGGGCATCGGCACCGGAATCTTCCTGGCCTGGACATGCGGCAGCCTCACCGGATCCTCGCTCCCGATGTACGAGACGGTGCTGCCCTGGGCCCGACTCTGTCTGTATCTGCTGCTCGGCCTGGTGGTCGGGGTCCTGGCGGCGATCTGGCCGGCTCGGCGGGCGTCCCGGCTGAACATGCTGCGGTCGATCAGCGCCTCCTAACTCGACACGGGGTCGGCTCCGAACCGGGTCCGCTCCGAACGCGTGCCGTACGGCATACGTCCCTTCCGGCGGTGGGACTCGTTCGGAGCGGACCCTCGGGCGGTACTCGGCGGCGAACGGACCGTCGGCACGATCGGACGACGGGACCGTCACCACGGGCCTCACCCCGGCTGCCACATCCGGGCGAGCGTCGAGGGGGTGAGCAGTTGTTCGGGGTGTCCCTGGCCCACCAGTCGACCATCGCGCAGCAGGAGACAGGCATCGGCCGCGCGCGCGGCGTCCAGATCGTGGGTGGCGTGGACGACGGTCACGCCGTCGGCGACCAGTTCCGTCAGGAGTGTCGTGATGCGTTCCCTGGCCTCGGGGTCGAGCCCCGTGGTCGGCTCGTCGAGGAGGAGTAGGTCCGACTCCTGGACGAGCCCTTGCGCGATCAACGCTCGCTGCCGCTGGCCGCCGCTCAGCTCTCCGAGCTGACGCCTGGCGAGGTCGATGATGCCCAGGCGTTCCATGACCGATTCCACCGCGGCGCGGTCGTGTCGGGTGAGCCGGCGCCACGGGCCGCGTGCGCCCCAGCGCCCCATCTCCACGGTCTGCCGGACCGTCAGGGGCAGCGTGTCACCGACGGCGCCGCGCTGGGGGACGAACGCCGGTGGCCGTCCGCCGGCATGCTGGAGTTCGCCCGCGGTGGGCTGGATCACACCGGCCAGGACCCCGAGGAGGGTGGACTTACCGCTGCCGTTCGGGCCGACGAGGGCGGTACCGGCAAACGCCGGTATATCGGCGTCGAGTTGGTGGAGCACCGGATGGCCGGTGTAGCCCGCGGACAGTCCGGTGAACCGGATGCGGAACGTCGCGTCCTCGGCGGGGGCAGGCGCAGGCATGGGTTTAATGAACATGATTTTCATTGTAGTGTGCTGCGCATGGAGTGGTTGACAGGTCCCTTCGAGGTGACCTTCGTGCAGCGAGCCCTGTGGGGCGGAGTCCTGGTGTCCGCGATCTGCGCCCTGGCGGGCACCTGGGTAGTGCTGCGAGGCATGGCCTTCCTCGGTGACGCCATGTCCCACGGCCTGCTGCCCGGAGTCGCGCTCGCCGCGCTCCTGGGAGGGAACCTGCTGGTGGGAGCGGCGCTCAGCGCGGCCGTCATGACGGCCGGTGTCACCGCGCTCGGCCGCAGGCCGCGGCTGTCCCAGGACACGGGGATCGGCCTGCTCTTCGTGGGAATGCTGTCGCTCGGCGTCATCATCGTGTCGCGTTCGCAGTCCTTCGCGGTCGACCTGACCGGGATTCTCTTCGGTGACGTCCTCGCCGTCCGCACCCAGGACCTGGCACTGCTGGGCGGGGCCCTGCTCCTGGCGCTGGTCGTCTCGATCCTCGGCCACCGGTCGTTCCTCGCCCTGGCGTTCGACCCGCGCAAGGCCAAGACGCTCGGGCTGCGCCCCCGGCTGACCCATGCCGTACTGCTGGGGCTACTGGCCCTTGCCATCGTCGCCTCCTTCCACATCGTGGGGACGCTGTTGGTCCTGGGCCTGCTCATCGCTCCGCCGGCGGCCGCGCTGCCCTGGGCTCACAGCGTCCGGGGGGTGATGGCGCTCGCGGCGCTCCTCGGGGCCGCCGCCACGTTCTTCGGCCTCCTGCTGTCCTGGCATCTGAGCACCGCGGCGGGCGCGACCATCTCGGCCTTCGCGGTGGGCCAGTTCTTCCTCTCCCATCTGGCATCCGGCATCCGCCACCGCGCACCCGGCCGGCGCTCGTCCGGCGACAATCGACTGAGAGAGACCTGAGGCGATGGCCTTGTTTGTTCGAAAAGACGTCACCACCCGAAGAAACGTCACTGCTGGGGCTTCGACCGCGCTCGTGGCCGTCGCACTGCTCACCACGAGCTGTGCCGGGCACGACGGTGAAGCGACCGCGCAACGAGCGGATTCCGCGGCCTCCACCACCGCGCACGGGTACGTCGAAGGGGCGCAGGAGGCCGCCGAGCAGCAGTCCCGACTGGTGCTCAACGACCCGGGCACCGGCGACACCCGGGTACTCGACCTGACCACCGGGAAGGTGCACGAGATGCCCCGCTCCCGGGGCTCATCGGGCCTCACCACGGACGGCCGGTTCGGCTACCTGCACACCGCGGGCGGCACGCGCGTCCTGGACAGCGGTGCCTGGACGGTGGACCACGGCGACCATGTGCACTACTACCGCGCGGCCGTCCGCGATGCCGGCCGCATACCCGGCGGCGGCGCGGCGCGCGTCCGTAGCGACGCCGCCGTGACCGCCGTGACCGGCCAGGACGGCCGGACCGCGATCTACCGCCGGGCCGAACTGGAGAAGGGCCGGGTCACGGCCGCCCGGCCGCTCGGCGCGGTGCACGCCGGCGCCGTCGTGCCGTACGCGGATCATCTGCTGACCCTCGACGACGACGGCGAGGGCGCACCGAAGGTCGCGGTGTACGACCGTGCGGGCAGGCGCGCGGCGGCGCCGGACGCGCGGTGCGAACACCCGACGGGCGATGCCGTCACCCCCCGCGGGGTCGTCTTCGGCTGCGCCGACGGCGCCCTGCTCATCCGTGCGGACAACGGTGGCTTCGCGGCCGAGAGGATTCCCTACGGTACCGATGTCCCCGCGAGGGAACGGGCCCTGTCCTTCCGCCACCGCCCGGGGAGCGACACGCTCACGGCCCCGGCCGGAGACCGGGCCGTGTGGGCGCTGGACGTCACGAAGCGCACCTGGACACGGGTGGCGACCGGACCCGTCGTCGCCGCCAACGCCGCGGGCGAGGGCTCACCACTCCTCGTCCTCCAGGACGACGGAGCCCTGCACGGTTATGACCTCACCACGGGCGAGCGGACGTCCAGGACGAAGCGGCTCCTGACCGACGTCCCCGGCGACCGCACCGGCGCGGTCATCGAGGTCGATCGCGGCCGGGCCTATCTCAACGACCCGGCGGGCCGCCGACTGTACGAGATCGACTACAACGACAACCTGCGCATCGCCCGCACCTTCGACCTCGATATGAGGCCGGCCCTGATGGTGGAGACGGGTCGATGAAGGCGCCGAAGCCGAAGCGAACCGTGCCACGGCTGCGCCTCCTGGTGCCGGGGCTGCTCGCCCTCGCCCTCGCCGGTGCGGCCACCGCCTGCACGAGCAGCGACGACCGGCCCCGGGTCGTCGTGACGACCAATATCCTCGGCGACATCACCCAGGAGATCGTCGGCGACGAGGCCGACGTCACGGTGTTGATGAAACCGAACGCCGACCCGCACTCGTTCGGCCTGTCGGCCGTCCAGGCGGCCGAACTGGACCAGGCCGACCTGGTGGTCTTCAACGGGCTGGGCCTGGAGGAGAACGTGCTGCGGCATGTGGACGCCGCCCGCGAGTCCGGTGTGGCCGCCCTTGAGGTCGGCGAGGCGGTGGACCCGCTCACCTTCCAGGCGCACGACGACGGCGGGCCCGAGGCGGAGGCCGGCCGGCCCGACCCGCACTTCTGGACCGACCCCGACCGTGTGCGCAAGGCCGCCGGACTCATCGCCGACCAGGTCATCAAGTACGTGGACGGCGTGGACGAGAAGGCGGTCCGGTCCAACGCCGCGCGCTACGACCGACAACTCGCCGACCTCACCGCCTGGATGGAGAAGTCCTTCGACCGCATACCCGAGCAGCAGCGCGCGCTGGTGACCAATCACCATGTCTTCGGCTACCTCGCCGAACGCTTCGGCTTCCGGGTGATCGGCGCGGTCATCCCCAGCGGTACGACACTGGCCTCGCCCAGCTCATCCGATCTGCGCTCGCTCACCGAGGCCACGCGCGAAGCCGGGGTACGGGCGGTGTTCGCCGACTCCTCCCAGCCCAAGCGGCTGGCCGAGGTCCTGCGCACCGAACTGGGCGACCAGGTACGGGTCGTCGAGCTCTACTCCGAGTCCCTGACCGAGAAGAGCAAGGGCGCGGGCACCTACCTCCGGATGATGCGCGCCAACACCACCGCCATCACCGGCGGCCTGACCGGTCGCTGAACCCACCCCACCTCACCCCTCAGCGCCGGCATCAGCACGGCCGGCCACCACCATCCGACACCGACGCCGCGTCCACGCGGCCGAGAGGGAACACACACAGTGAACACTTCGATACCCAGACGAGTCGTCACCGGAACGGCGCTCGCTCTCGCACTCTCCGCGGTGCTGACCGCCTGCGGGTCGGCGGACGGCTCGTCGTCCGAAACCAAGGCCGCCGACCAGGCGCCCACCACCCGGGCCGCGGTCAAGGATCCGCTGGTCGCCACCTTCGACGGCGGCCTGTACATCCTGGACGGCGAGAGCCTGAAGGCGGCCGGGACGATCGAGCTGCCCGGCTTCAACCGCGTCAACCCCGCGGGCGACGACTCCCACGTCGTCGTCTCCACCGACGCCGGGTTCCGGTTCCTGAACGCCGGCGAGCAGACCCTCACCGACATCACCTACCAGGGCGCCAAGCCCGGGCACGTCGTACGGCACGCCGGCAAGACGGTCCTGTTCACCGACGGCACCGGCGAGGTCAATGTCTTCGACCCTGCCGACCTCTCGGGCGGCGAGAAGCCCGAAGGCCGTACCTACACCTCCGCCAAGCCGCACCACGGCGTCGCCATCGAGCTGAGCAACGGCGAACTCCTCAGCACCCTCGGCACCGAGGAGAAGCGCACCGGCGCCGTCGTCCTGGACAAGAACAACAAGGAACTCAAGCGCAGCGAGAACTGCCCCGGCGTCCACGGCGAAGCCGCCGCCAAGGGCGAGGCCGTCGCCTTCGGCTGCCAGGACGGCGTCCTGATCTACCAGGACGGCGCGTTCACCAAGGTCGAATCGCCCGACGCCTACGGCCGCATCGGCAACCAGGCGGGCAGCGACACGTCCGCGGTCCTCCTGGGCGACTACAAGACCGACCCGGACGCCGAACTGGAGCGGCCGACCCGCGTGTCCCTGATCGACACCGAAACCGCGCGCCTGCGCCTGGTCGACCTGGGCACCAGCTACTCCTTCCGCTCGCTCGGCCGCGGAGCCCACGGCGAGGCACTCGTCCTCGGCACCAATGGCACCCTCCACGTCATCGACCCCCGGACGGGCAAGATCGAGAAGAAGATCCCCGTCGTGGGCGAGTGGCAGGAACCGCTCGACTGGCAGCAGGCCCGACCCACCCTCTTCGTCCGCGGCCACACCGCGTACATCTCCGAACCGGGCAAGCGCAAGCTGCACGCCGTCGACATCGAATCGGGCGACAGGATCGCCTCGGTGACGCTGCCGAAGAGCACAAACGAACTCTCCGGCGTCACCGGCGCCCACTGACATCCGGCCTGGGCAGGACTGTCGCGACCCCGGCCGCTCCGGCCCGATCCGGAGCGGCCGGGGGCCTCTCAGTTCACCGCGAGAGGCGGGTGGCCGGCACAGCGCTGTGCCGCGCTGCGACTGCCGGTGAGCCGGCCGGGTAGGCCCTCAGCCCAAGGTGCGGGCCCGTGCGAGCACCTCGGCCGGGGCCTTGGCCACCGAGCCGGTGTCAAAGGGGGGTTGCGGGTCGTACTCGGTGTAGAGCTGGATCGCCTGGGCGGTCACATCGTCGGTGAGCAGGGCGGCCAGCCGGACCGCCATGTCGATGCCGGAGGAGACCCCGGCCGAGGTGATCACCCGGTCGTGCCGGACCACCCGCTCGGGCGTGTAGACGGCGCCGTACGATTCCAGGTCAGCGGCGGCGTCCCAGTGCGTGGTGGCGGTCAGGCCCGCCAGCAGGCCGGCCGCGCCGAGCACCAGCGAACCGGTGCAGACCGAGGTGGTGAAGCGGGTGCCCGCGTGGATCCGCCGCACCCAGTCGAGGAAATCGGGGTCCGCCACCATGGTGTGGAAACTGCCGCCACCGGGGATCAGCAGGACGTCGCAGCGATCCACTTCGGAGTACCTGGTCGGGACGTGCACCGGCAGGGAACCCAACACGTCGTGCACCAGACCGGGTTCGGCCGCGACGAATCGCACGGTGGCACCGGGCACGTACGCGAGGATCTCGTACGGTCCTATCGCGTCGAGGGGTTCGAAGTCATGGAAGAGCGGGATCACGATGTCCATGCGCCGCAGCATAGCCATCGGTCTTTCAGAGCGCGGGCGTTGCGGTTCGGGGGCGGATCTCGCCGGTGCGGCGGGCGTTCCGGATGCCGCCGTCGTGGATGTGCCGGTGCGCACCGGGAAGCCGGAGGGATGCCGGCAGGCCCGGCTGAGATGGATCCGGGCCCGGCTGAGAGGGTCCAGGCCCCCCGCCCCGAGCTCTCGGGGCCCGGGCCGGCCGCGCCCCGACCTCGTCCGTACGGCCCGTCCAGGACAGCGACCCGGACCAACGCCCCGGCCGGGGAGTGAGTCCGTGTGCACCGTCCTGGACGGAACCGCGCTGACCGCGGCCGGGGCGGGTGACGCCCGCGCCGCCCGGCTGAACCACCGGGCCGTGCTGGTTGTCCATGCCCCTCGGCGGGGGTGCCCCCAGCGTCTCGGCGGGGGTGCCCCCAGCGTCTCGGCGGGGGTGCCGGTCGACGCCGATCAGGTACGTCCCGAGGCCGATGGAGCACCTGACACCCTGCCCGCGTCACCGTTCCCGGCCCGGACCCGTCAGCCGCCCATGGGCATCAGCCCCCAGCCGGGGCCGACGCCACCACCGCCCCGTGTCGGTGGGACGACGAGCCGGGTCCGCGCCCCGAACTCAGGCGTAGGTGTAGAACTGAGTGTGGTCCAACATGCTCTGCGGGGTGGTGTTGGGCCAGGGCGGCATGGTCTCGTTCAGATCGATCACGTCGGTCGTGGCGGCGGCCGGCAGGTACTCGGCGCTGGTCGGGTGGAGTGCGTGCCACTCGGCCCAGAGCTTGTCGACGAAGGCGTGGTGCAGCCAGAACACCGGGTCGTTCGGGGAGACGCTCGTCTCCATCTGACCCCAGATCCAGGTGTGCACCCGGTTGTGCATGCTCATGTAGCCCGCCGAGCCTTCGAGGGTCGAGCGGAAGCCGGTCGATCCGTCGCGGAAGGGCGCGGAGTCGTAGGTGGGCATGGCGAGGGCGGCGTCCACATCGGACCGGGGCGGCAGCGTGGGAACGCGATAGGCCAGATTACGGGCGAGGAACGGACGGCTGTCGACCTGGATATTGATCGGCCAATTGCCGCCGGAGTAGGCGAAGGGGCCGTCCATCACCTGATCGTCCAGGGGGCGTCCGGTGCCGCCGAGGAGGTCCGGCGCCCAGAGCGAGGAGCCGACGGTGTTGTCGACGGTCCAGTCCCAGTAGGGGATCGAGACCGACGGGTTGACCTTCTGGAGTTCGTCCTCGAAGTCGATGAGGAACTTACGGTGCCAGGGCAGGAACGACGGGCCGAAGTGGCCCACGTATATCCCGGTGTTCATGTCCAACGCGAACCGCAGGCGGTGGGCGGCGACGAATTGGTCGTACACGCCCTTCTGCTTGACTTCCAGGACGGCGTCGACAAACGCCTTCTTCTCGGCGGCCGTGAGGTTCGCCTGATTCTTCCGTACGGTCATGGCAGCGGCTCCCGGCTCAGGCGGTGGGGTCGAAGGGCACGATGACGGCGCCCTTGAGTGAGATGACCGCGGTACGAGCGGCGTCGAGCGGGGTCGCGAACCTCTCGTAGTGGTTGATCGTGCTGCTCCAGCCGCTCTTTCCGTGCTGCATCACATGCAGTTCGCGGCCGTCGATCAGCACCCGGAAGCCGGTGCCGTGACCTGCGTGGCCGTGGGCGTGTGCGTGGTCCGCGGTGGGCGCGCCCTGGATGCGGCGTCCCTGGAAGACCTCGTCGAAGGAGCCAGGCCCTCCGGCGCCGCCGGGTGCGGCGCCCTTGCTCTTGGTGGACACGGTGTCAGCGGACGCGGTGGCCACGCCGACGAGCGCTAGGCCCGCGGCTACGCCGGTGGCGGCCCCGAGGGCCTGACGACGGGTGGGTCTGGACATGGCGAATAAACCCCCTGAAACATGACTGAGGCGACCCCCCAGGTTGTTTGGGGCCGCCGCAACCATGTCTACACGGGGAGTGACGGTCCGCAGAAGTAGGACGATTTTGGTTGGCTGTCATACGGACATGTCTTCGGGGGCCACATCGGCACCACTGGCACTGATCTTGCTCCGCGCCACCACCGCACCGGCCACGGAAGCGAAGATTCCGCTGCATATGTGCGCTATATATGAAGATCCTTCGGGATTCATCGCGCCGACCACCCGGCAGAACCATGATCCGCGCATGGCTGGAAGTAAGGGCAACCTTCTGACTGCTACGCCCTATTCGTCGGGGATCGGAGGTCAGCTCCAGTCCCGACCCGGAACCTCCGCTTCCTCCCGCTTGACCTCACGGTTCGCCCCACGCCCACGATCACATCGGCGATCGGGCCGGGGTGGCGGCGCTGGAGTCGTGGCGCCCCCCGGTGGTCACATGGCGCGCAGGGCGCGGACCGCGAGCCGGGCCGCCGTGCCGATCGCCGCGTCGGCGGCGGGCTGACGCGCCGCCGGGCGGGCGGCCCGGGTGAACACGGCCACCGCGTACCGACCGCCGTCGGGGTACTCGACCAGACCGGCTTCGTTGCGCAGGGTCGGCAGGGTGCCCGTCTTGCCGTAGACGCGCACATCGTCGAAGGGAAATCCGGAGGTGAGCCGGTGCGGCCACACCTGAAGGCCCAGTACCGCGCGCAGTTCGCGCGCCCGGTCCGGTGAGCACGCCTCGTCACGCCAGACCGCCGCGAGCAGCCGGGTCATCTCCCGCGGGGTGCTGCGATTGGCGCGGGCCGGGTCGAGGACCCGCAGCCGGGCCAGGAGTGCCGGGTCGGACGCCAGCCGGGCCGTGTCGCCCCCGGAGTCCTCGTCAACGGAGGCGATCAGGTCCCGCATGGCCTGCACCGCGACGGTACGGCGCAGACCGAGGGCGTGCATGGCCTCGTTCATCCCGGCGAGTCCGACGCGGTCGATCAGCAGATCGGCCGCCGCGTTGTCGCTCACGGTGAGGGCCATCGCCAGCAGGTCCCGGACGGACATCCGTACCGGGCCGCGCAACATCGCCAGACCGGTGGGGCCGGGGGTGCGGTCACCGGGGACCGACTCCACCTGTTCGTCCAGGTCGATGCGCCCCTCGTCGGCCAACCGCTGCACGGTGACCGCGAGACAGAGCTTGTGCACGCTGGCGGTGCTGACCGCGGTGTCCGCGCCGACGCCGACCTCGGCGCCGCTTCCCAGGTCCAGTGCGTGCATCCAGCCGGTGACCCCCGCGTCGGTGAAGACCGAGCGGATACGGGACCGGACGCCGGCCGCCCGGGGGGCTCCCTCGTCGGACGCGCTCATACCGTGTATCCGTAGGCGGGGCCCGACAGCGTGGCCCGCCGGGCCGCGGCGGTCTCCATCACCGGGACCATTCCTCCTCGTTCGGTGAGCACAGTCAGCGCCACCTCGGCGAACAGCCGTACCACCGGATCGTCCCGCCGGCCGCGCAGCCAGGCCGCGGACACCTGTTCCAGCAAGGGTTCGCCCTCCAGGGGGTGCCAGGCCGTGCCCGGCGGGAGCTTCCGGTCGCGGGTGGCGAAGGTCACGGCCGTCCCGGAGAGGACCATACCGTCGACGAATTCGGGGTCCTGTCCGGCGATCACCGTACCGGGCTCGAAGCCATGTCTGCGGCAGAGGGCCAGGATCTCGGCGTGCAGGGCGGGTGCCGACGGCTGGGGGAACAGCACGAGGTCGAGTCCGCCGAGCGAGGTCAGACGCACCGGGGGCCCGGTCTCCCCGTCCGGTGGCGGAGCGGTGCCCGGCCCGGCAGCGATGCCCGGCGCACGCGGGAGCACCTCACCGTTCGGCGCGCTCGGGAGCACCACACCGTACGGCCGGCACAGGACCTCGCCGAGGTCGAGACCCGCCACATCGACGGGGTGCCGCAGCACCCCCGCGTCGAGTGTCCCGGCGCGCAGCTCGGTGAGCTGCGCCATGGCGCCGAGTTCGCGCAGGGCGAGCCGTACGCCGGGAGACCTGTCCCGGAATCCACCGACCAGGGCCGCGACGACGGCGCCGCCGAGCTCCGGCGGCACGGCCGCGCGCAGCACCCCCGCCGCGCCGCCGCGGACCCGGGCGGCGACGCCGAGCAGGGTGTCGGCCCGCGCGATCAGGGATCGTGCCTCGGTGAGCAGCAGTCTGCCGCCCTCGGTCAGTTCGACGCCCCGGCTGGTGCGGTCGAAGAGGCGTACGCCGAGCTCCCGTTCCAGCCGCTGGACGCGCTGGGAGAGCGACGGCTGGGCAATCCCGAGCCGGGCCGCCGCGCGCCCGAAGTGTCTTTCTTCTGTAACGGCGAGGAAGTACCGGACATGCCTGATCAGGTCCACGAGCAGGAATCATAGTCGTTTCGCTATGGCCCTGAGTGGCATAGGACTCTTGGTCGGGAGGGGTCCGGGCCTGCTGAGGTGACGCCATGTCCGACACCTTCGAACACCACGGTCGTCCCGGTCCCCGCTACAGCTCCGGTACGACGTCATCCGGCCCCCGGCGGCGGCTGCTGCCCGTCGCCCTCGCGCTGGTCGTCCTGGCGGGCGGCGGCACGGCGGCGTGGAGCCTGCTCGGCGAGGACGGCACTCCCCCCGATGAACGGACCGCCGCGGTCGACGGCTTCCTCGACGCCTGGGCCAGCGGCGACGCCGGCCGGGCGGGACGGCACACCGATGAACCCGCCGCGGCGACCGCCCGGCTGACGAAGCTCGCCAAAGACCTGCCGGCCCGCCAGGTCTCCTTCGATCGCGGCGAGGCCACCGACCAGGGCGCCCACCGGTTCCGCGCCACCTTCCGTCTCCACGGCGGCAGCACCTGGGCGTACGACTCGGCGGCGCCCGTGGTCCGCGAGGACGGGCGCTGGGTGGTGCGCTGGAGTCCGGCCGTGCTGCATCCGCGGCTGACCGAGGGCAGCGAACTCGCCCTGCGCCCCGACACCGACGGCCGCGGGAAGGTCGAGGCCGCCGACGGCACGCCGCTGGCCGGGCTGGCTCCGGCTCTGGTGGGCAGCCCCGGCAGGAGCGGCCTCCAGTACCGCTACGACAAACAGCTCGCCGGGAAGCCCGCCGAATCGGTCGCCATCGTCGGCACCAGCAGTGGCCGCACCCTCGCCACCCTGCACACCGCCGACGGGACCCGGGGGAAGCCGGTGCGCACCACCCTGGAGCCGGCCGTCCAACGGGCCGCCGAGGCCGCGCTGCGCGGGCTGGCGAAGAACGCCGCGATCGTGGCCGTCCGGCCGAGCACCGGGGAGGTACTCGCTGCCGCCGACAACCCGCCCACCGGCGCCAACCGCTCCCTGCGCGGACGGTACGCGGCGGGCTCCGACTTCAAGGTGATCACCGCCGCCGCACTGATCGAGAAGGGGATACGGGGGAACACCCCGGTGCCCTGTCCCCGCTACGAGGACGTGAACGGACAGCGCTTCGAGAACCAGGACCTGTTCTCGCTGCCCGCCGGGGCGACGTTCCGGGACGGCTTCGCCCGGTCCTGCAACACCGGCATCATCGGACTGCGCGACAAGCTCGACGATGACAGTCTGACCGAGGCGGCCGGATGGTTCGGCATCGGCCAGGAGTGGCGGACGGGCACCACCACGTACGACGGATCCGTGCCGCCCACCACCAGTGCGAACGACAAGGCAGCCGCGATGATCGGGCAGGGCCGGGTGGAGGCGAGCCCCCTGGTGATGGCGTCGGTCGCGGCGACGGTCAAGGACGGGACCTTCCGCCAGCCGGTGCTGGTGCCGGACGCCGTCAAGAACCGTGCGAAGGCGACGGCCCCGCTCGCCCCCGACACCGCGGCCGAACTGCGCTCCCTGATGCGGGCAGTGGTCACCGAGGGGTCGGGCAAGGCGCTGCGCGGGCTGTCCGGTGAGCCGGGGGCCAAGACCGGCACCGCCGAGTACGGCACCGATTCCCCGCCGCGTACCCACGCCTGGTTCATCGGCTTCCGGGGCGATCTGGCCTTCTCGGTGCTGATCGAGGACGGCGGGTCCGGCGGCGCGGACGCGGGTCCGGTGGCCGCGTCGTTCCTCGAAGGGGCGGCCGGACACGGCTGACACCGCCGACGGGCCCCGGGGCGGACTCGCGGCGGATGCCGGGGCCCACGCCGCCGTCCCGTCGAGTCGGCGGCGTGGCGCGTCAGCGTGCGGCGGACCCGGGCGGCGTCGCAGAGGTGGCCGGCCCGGGACGCCGATGACACCCGGTGTCCTGTCGACGGGCAGCCGCCGCCGGGGAGGACATACGGGCCGAACCGGCCGGTGGGGTGAGCGCCGGCCGGCCGGGGAGTCGTGTCGGAGCGTCGGTCACATCGTCCTGGCGAGTCGGTCGGCGAGCAGCGTGGCGAACCGCGCGGGGTCAGCCAGGTCGCCCCCCTCCGCGAGCAGGGCCGTGCCGTACAGCAGCTCGGCCATTTCGGTGAGATCCGAATCCGTGGTGGGATCCGAATCCGCGGTGGGATTCGAGGCCGAGGTGGGATCGGAGTCCGCGGTGGACTCAGAGCCCGCGGCGGCGCGCGCCTCGTGCGCGGACCTCAACCCGCTGACCAGCGGATGCTGGGGGTTCAGTTCAAGGATGCGCTTGACCGGCGGCATCTCCTGGCCCATGGCCCGGTACATCTTCTCCAGCGTCGGTGTGACGCCGTCGACATCGCTGACCAGACAGGCGGGGGAGCTGGTCAGCCGGGTGGTCAGTCGAACGTCCTTCACATCGTCAAGGGTCTCGTTGAGCCAGGTCAGCACCGGGGCGTAGGAGCCGGACTTCTCCTGCGTCAGGTCTTCGGAGGGCAGCTCGACCGTGCCCCGCGCGACGGACTGGAATTCCTTGCCGTCGTACTCCCGCACCGCCTCGACCCAGATCGCGTCCACCGGCTCGGTGAGCAGCAGGACCTCATACTCCTTGGCCCGGAACGCCTCCATGTGCGGGGAGTTCTCGACCTGTGCCCGGCTGTCGCCGATCATGAAGTAGATCTTGTCCTGGCCCTCCTTCATCCGGGCGACGTAGTCGGCCAGGGTGGTGGGCTCGTCGGCGGTGCTCGAAGCGAAGGACGCGATATCGAGGATGGTCTTGTGGTTCTCGACCCCGTCGAGCAGGCCCTCCTTGACCGCGGTGCCAAATTCACGCCAGAACACGCGGTACTTCTCGGCGTCGTTCGCCATGAGGTCCTTGATGGCCGACAGGACCTTCTTCGCCAGGCGGCGGCGGATCAACTGGATGTGACGGTCCTGCTGGAGGATCTCGCGGGAGATGTTCAGCGACAGGTCGGCGGCGTCCACGACTCCCTTGACGAAGCGGAGGTAGTCGGGTAGGAGTTCGCGGCTGTCGTCCATGATGAACACGCGCTTCACATACAGCTGGATGCCGTGGCGGGCGTCCCGCTGGAAGAGGTCGTGCGGGGCGCGCGACGGGATGAAGAGCAGTGCCTCGTACTCGAAGGTGCCCTCCGCCCTCATGGGGATGATGTCGAGCGGGTCCGTCCAGTCATGACTGATGTGCCGGTAGAACTCCCGGTACTCCTCGTCCTTGACCTCGGAGCGCGGCCGTGCCCAGAGCGCCTTCATCGAGTTGAGGGTCTCGTCCCCCAGCCGGATGGGGAATGAGATGAAGTCCGAGTACCGCTTGACGATCTCCCGGATCTTCCGTTCGTCGGCATAGTCGTGGAGCGCGTCCTCCTCGTCCGCGGGACGCAGGTGCAGGGTGACCGACGTGCCTTCGGGCACGTCCTCGACGGTCTCGATCGTGTACGTGCCGTCGCCGTCCGACTCCCAGCGGGCGCCGGTCTCCTCGCCGGCCTTGCGCGTGATCAGGCTGACCTTGTCGGCGACCATGAAGACGGAGTAGAAACCGACACCGAACTGTCCGATCAGTTCGGCCGATTCCTTTCCCTGCCGGAGCTTGCGCAGCATCTCGGCCGTCCCGGATCTTGCGATGGTGCCGATGAGCGCCACCACATCGTCACGCGACATGCCGATGCCGTTGTCCCGCACGCTCAGCGTGCGCGCCTCGCTGTCGGCCTCGATGGCGATATGCGGGTCGTCGACGCTGAGCCCGTCGTCCGTAAGACCGGCGAGGCGCCGTTTGTCCAGGGCGTCAGAGGCGTTGGAGATCAGTTCGCGCAGGAAGATCTCCTTGTTCGAGTAGATCGAGTGGACCATCAGTTGGAGGAGTTGCCGCGCCTCCGCCTTGAACTCCAGCGTCTCGGTGCTCATGGCGTCCCTTCTCGTCACGTGATCTTTACGACCATGGACGCTATCCGCATCCGCTACCGAAGGCGCAGCGAGTTTCCGCCACTTAGGGTCTCTCTTTCGGGTCGGGCCGGCGCGCGCCCACATCGGCCGGCGACCGCGCCCCCGGGCGTACCGCGGCATCGGCCGATCGGCTGATGCCACTTCGAGCCCGATGGGCGATGTGGCGGGTCCGGCCCGTCCACGACGCTCGTCCCATGACCACAGCAAGCACGAGCACGGCGACCCGCGGGGCCATCGTCGAAGTCGGCGATCTGCGCAAGTCCTACGGCGGCCGGACCGTCGTCGACGGTGTCTCCTTCGCCGTCCAGGAGGGGGAGATATTCGGGATCCTCGGCCTCAACGGCGCCGGTAAGACCACCACCGTCGAGTGCGTCGAGGGCCTGCGCGCGCCCGACTCGGGTCGCATCCGGATCGCGGGACTCGACCCGATCGCCGACCACGCCGAGGTCACCGAAATCCTCGGCGCCCAACTCCAGGAGAGCGCCCTCCAGCCCAAGCTCACCGTGCGCGAGGCGCTCCAGCTCTACTCCGCCTTCTACCCGCGCCGGCTCGACTGGCAGCCCCTCGCCGAACGGCTGGGCCTGACCACCAAGCTCAACACCCGCTTCGGCCTGCTGTCCGGCGGGCAGAAGCAGCGACTGTTCATCGCGCTCGCCCTCATCGGCTCCCCCCGCGTCGTCGTCCTCGACGAACTGACCACCGGCCTCGATCCGCGCGCCCGGCGCGAGACCTGGTCGCTGATCGAAGACGTCCGCGACAGCGGCGTCACCGTCATCCTCGTCACGCACTTCATGGAGGAGGCGCAGCGACTGTGCGACCGGATCGCCGTGATCGACAAGGGACGTATCGGCGCGCTCGACACCCCCGCCGGGCTGATCGGCCGCTCGGCGGGGTCCACGGTCATCTCCTTCACTCCGTCGCGGCCGATCGGCCACGAGATCCTGGCCGCGCTCCCCGGGCGGGCGGCCGTCGACAGCAGGGACGGCCGGATCACGCTCAGCGGAACGGACGAGACCGTCAACGCGGTGATCTCCCTCCTCGCCCTGAACCGGATCCAGGCGCACCACCTCCGGGTCACCGACGCCACGTTGGACGACGCCTTCCTCGACCTGACGCAGACATGACGCAGACCTGACGCGGTCATGGCCGGAGTCATGGCCCGAGTCATGACCAGCAGTGGGCCCCCGCCGACCGACCCACCCCCGACAGGAGCAGCGATATGACCGAACCAGCGACGATCACCGCCCGGACCGCCCGGACGATCAAGGGCGGCCCCACTCCCCGCGCCGCCGTACTGCGTTCCGAGCTCAGGCTCTACCGGCGTGACCCCTCCAACATCATCTCCATCGTCTTCCCGCCCGTACTGCTGCTGGTCCTCGGCCTCGTACCAATGTTCCGGGAGGTGGACGAGGACCTCGACGGCCTGCGGGTCATCGACCTCTATGTACCGGTGGTCGTACTGATCTCGCTGATCACCGCCGGGCTCCAGGTCCTTCCGCCGATCCTGACCGGCTACCGCGAACTCGGCATCCTGCGCCGCATGTCGATGACCCCGGTGCGCCCGTCCACCCTGCTGTTCACGCAGATGTGGCTGAACGGAGTGATGGCCCTGGTGTCGGCGGTCATGTGCCTGAGCACCGGCCGGCTCGCCTTCGGCGTGGCGCTCCCGCGCGAGATCGGGGGTTACGTCCTGGCGCTGCTGCTCGCCGCCGCGGCCAGTCTCGCCATGGGCGCCCTGGTGGCGGCCCTGGCCAAGACCGCCAAACACGCGACCGGCATCGGCACCGCGGTGTACTTCCCCGCGCTGTTCTGCACCGGGCTGTGGATTCCCGTACGGGCCATGCCGGACACCCTCGCCACCATCGTCGAGTTCACGCCCTTCGGGGCCGCGGCCGGCGCCCTGGACCGGGCCGCCGCCGGTGGCTGGCCCGACTGGTCCCACCTGATCGTTCTCACCGCGTGGACCGTGGTCACCTCGGCGGCCGCCGTCCGCTGGTTCCGCTGGGAGTAGGGGAGCGACCGTGCACACTGGGATCATGACGACGCCGGACGCTGATCTCGACCGGCACTGGACGACCGTCCTCCGGTGGCATCCGTACTGGTTGCTCGCCACGGGCACCCTGCTGTCGCTGGCGAGGCCGGAGCTGACGCCGACCACGGGCGAACGCCTCGCCACCGGCGCCCTGGTCGTCGTGGCCCTGGTCCTGCAATGGAGGTGGGGAAGGCGCCGTCGCGGCCGTACGGGTCCCGACACCGCCTCGGCCGCCTACTTCGCGCTGCGCTGGGCGATCAGCTCCGCGCTCACCTGGCTGAATCCGTTCTTCGCCTTCTACGCGGCGACGGGCTACATCGACAACAACGAGCTGATCCCCGGCCGGCGCTGGCGGAAGGTCGGGGCCTTCGCCTCCTCCCTCCCGCTGGCCGCGTCCCAGGCCGGCGGACTGCCCTTCCCGCGCGCCGAGCAGTGGGCCCTGTTCGCCGGGCTGCTCCTGGTCAACAACGCGCTGCTGACGATGATCGCCTACTTCGTCCAGCACGAGGAGGAGCGGTCCGCCGCCAGGGCCGCCACCATCGCCGAACTCGAACGCACCAATACCGCCCTCCAGCGGGCCCTGGACGACAACGCCGCGCTCAGCACCCAACTGCTCATCCAGGCCCGGGAGGCGGGGATCGCCGATGAACGCAGAAGACTGGCCGCGGAGATCCACGACACCATCGCCCAGGGCCTGACCGGCATCATCACCCAACTCCAGGTGGTCGCGAACACGCCCGATCAGTCGGCCGCCCAGGAACATCTGAACCGCGCCACCGACCTGGCACGCCACAGCCTGGGCGAGGCCCGCCGCTCGGTGCGGAACCTCGCGCCCGTGGGCCTCGCGCACGAGGGGCTGCCCCAGGCACTACGGAGGATGATCTCCCAGTGGAGCGAACAGACGGGCGTGCGGGCCGATCTCACCCTCACGGGCACGGCGCAGCGCCTGCACGGGGAGGTCTCGGCGACCCTGCTGCGGACAGCACAGGAGGCCCTGTCCAACGCGTCGAAGCACGCGTCGGCCTCCCGTGTCGGGGTCACGCTCAGTTTCATGGACGGCGAGGTCGCCCTGGACGTCCGCGACGACGGGCGCGGCTTCGATCCGCTGACGCTGCCCGCACGCACCGGCACCAGCGGCTTCGGTCTCGACGGGATGCGGGCCCGTGCCACGCGCATCGCGGGCTCACTGACCGTGGAGTCCGAGCCGGGATACGGAACGGCGGTGTCGGCTCGCGTACCGTTGGTGCGATATGAGCAGGAGTGACATGCCCGGGAACGAGACCGCCGGCGTGACCGCATCCATGGCCGCCGCCCCGGCCGCCGCATCCGTGATCTCGCTCCTCATCGTCGACGACCATCCCGTCGTACGGGACGGGCTGCGCGGCATGTTCGAGTCCGCGCCCGGTTTCACCGTGCTCGGCGAGGCGTCCAACGGTGTGGACGCAGTGGCATTGGTCGCCACACTCGACCCTGATGTGGTCCTGATCGACCTGCGGATGCCCGGGGGCGGTGGGGTCGACGCCATCGCCGAACTGACGCGCCGTGGCGCCCGCGCGAAGGTCCTGGTCCTCACCACCTGGGACACGGACTCCGACACCCTCCCCGCGATCGAGGCGGGGGCGACGGGCTACCTCCTCAAGGACACCCCGCGCGACGAACTGTTCAACGGGGTCCGCGCGGCGGCGGCGGGCCGTACCATCCTGTCCCCGGCCGTCGCGTCCCGACTGGTCTCCGCCGTCCGCTCCCCCGGCCGGGAGCCCCTCTCCGCCCGCGAACGCGAGGTGCTCACGCTGGTCGCCAGGGGGAACTCCAACCGCAGGATCGCCGGCGAGCTCTTCATCAGCGAGGCCACGGTGAAGACCCATCTCCAGCACCTGTACGCGAAGCTGGGAGTGAACGACCGCGCGGCAGCGGTGGCCAGGGCGTACGAGCGGGGCATCCTGGGCCGCACCGATCCCGGGGACCGCTGACCCACTCCGGCCGGAGGGAGGAGGGGCACCGCCAGGTGGTCTCCCGCTACTCCGGCCGGTCCGGGGGATCCGCCCCGGCCGGCGGGGGGTCAGCGGTACTGCTGGGCCCAGATGACGAGGAGGGTGACGGCTCCCGCGCCGATACCGCGGCAGACCCCGTGGAGCAGGTGCTCGGTGGCGGCGCGGCGGTGGCGGGCGATCCGGACGGCGATGTGCCTCGCGCGGGAGACGGACCGGTGCCGGGCGGGGGGCCGAGAGGTGTGGTGCATGATCGCTGATCCCTTCCGGGGTGTGGCGGCGGGAGCCCTCCCGCCGACGGTCCTGAAGCCGGCAGTCCTGGGGCCATGGCCTCGGAACGTCCGCCCTGGGACCGTGGCATCGAGACCGGTGTCCTGAAGCCGACGGTCTCGGGACCGGAGGCCGTACGGGCTCCTCGCTCCGCGCGGGTCAGGTCCGGCGGGTGATGAACCGGTGCAGTTGTTCCGCCAATCGCCGGTCGGGCCAGCGGACGATGACGCAGGAGGAACCCGCGCTGCGGGCGGCGAGCCGGTCGACCTCGCCCTCCAGCCGCTTGGTGGGCGGCCAGGCGGCGGACCCGTTCCGGCGGACATAGCGGGCGACCGCCTCCAGGCCCCCGATGAACGCGTCGTCCAGTGCGGTCCCGTCCGGCACCGGGGCGGTGACCTGGGTGTACCAGTGCCGGGACTCTCTGGCCTCCCCGAGGCGGCGGTGGTGGAGATGGAGGCAGTAGGCGGCGGTCCGGCTGTCGGCCCCGGCCGCGAACTGCCACCAGAACTGGGAGCTCTCGGGGTGCCCCGTCAGGTGCAGCAGGCAGGCGAACACGAGCGCGCCGTCGACGCTCATCTGGTCCTCGCTCAGCAGGGGTCCGGTGTCGGGGTCCCCCGCGATCTGCTCCATGTGTGCTGCGGCGTCCGGGCGGTTGAGGACCCAGCGCGAGACGACGCTCAGCAGCTGGCCGGCCTGTCCGGCCCGTTCGAGCTCCGGCTGCGGGGCGAGCCGGCCCGCGTCGGCCGCGAGCCGCCGCAGGGCGGCGGGGACGTCGAAGCCACGGGGACCGGACGTGGGGATGGCCGCGCGGGCCAAGAGGTCGTCAATACTGGGGGTCATCGTCCGCCCTTTCCCTCTCGCTGGTCATCGGGCAGTTCCAGCAGCACCGGGTACTGGATCTTGGCCATACGTATGTGGTGGTCCACCGTCCGCTCGTGCAACCCCAGGAGCCATGCGACGCGACGCACGGGATAGCCCATCAGATAGCGCAGCGTCATCACCTCAAACTGACGCGGCGGCAGGTCGGCGAAGGTGCTGTAGACGGCGCTCTGCATCAGCGCGAGCTGTTCCCGGGCGAAGCGCAGGGCCACGAGGACCGTCACCGCCTCCTCGGCGGCCTTCGCCTTTCGCGCCTCGACGGCCCGGCGCACCCGCTGCATATGCAGGCGGAGCCGGTCCTTGGCCTTGCGGGTGTGGTACTCCACCGCCGGTTCGGACAGCCCGACGAACCACGCGACCCGGTCGGCCGGGTACTTCAGGACGTAGCGCAGCACGATGATCTCGAACTGGCGGGGCGGCAGATCCGCTATGGCCTCGTACAGTCCGGTCGGGCTCTCGATCGTCAGGAGCTGGCCACGGGCCTCCCGGAACAGTTGGGCGTGTGCCTCGTGGAGCATCTGGGCGATCGGTCCGCTGACGACGAAAGCGGGCCCCCGGTCCTCTTTGGTGAGCTGCTCGTCCACGGCCTGGCGCACGATCGCCCATGCCTGTTGCTCCAGGTTTCCGGCCCGTAAGAGGCCGCTCCAACCTCCGAGGATCTCCAGGAACGCCCGGTGGATCACTTCCTCGGCCACGTGGCGGCTGCCGACCTGTACTTCGGCGTAGTCGTGAAACGGCTCCTGATGTCCCAGGTAGAAGGCTTCGAAGTCCAGCGGAAGGTCCAAGGCGGGTGAGAGATCCAGGGCGGGTGGGAGGCCCAGGCCGGGCCGGGTGAGCGGACCCTCCTGGGACGAGGCGTCCGCGTTGACGTCGTCGCCGCTCATCCGGGCCTCCCAGCGGAGTGGTTCATGATGGTTCCTCATGTTCGACGAGGGCGGGCGCACGGCGATGTGCGCGCACCGGAGGCACTTGGGGCCTCACACACCACTCAAGCGATTCCGGACGCGAAATACTCATGGGCGCCCAGAAAAGATCACGCTGCGCTTACGGATGGCCACGTGGCGACAGATCATTCAGTCGGGCGCGCGTTCGACATATGCCCTCTGATCTGGGCGGAACGTCATTCGGCCGGCGCCGCCGGATGTCCACCCCGGCTTCCCGCGTGGTCCACATCACACAGAAGCCGGTCGGTATCCGCACCGTACGGACAGGGAACGACGACGCTTCGATGCGCTGGGAGGTACGGGCGCGGTCGGACTCCGCGAACGATTCGGTCCGAGCGGGGTGTTAACCCGGCCGGCCGGGGAAGACGGAGCGCACACCGCAACTCGAAGGGAGCACCACCGCGATGAGAGTCCTTTCCGCCCCGAACCGTGCCGGCACCTCGCACGCCACGGTGGCCGAACCCGCCCCGGAACAGGAACTGCCCCGGGTCACCGAGCCGGCCAGGATGGCGCCGAGGGACGCGAAGAGTCTCTCGAAGGTGTTCTTCGACCGGCTCCAGAGCCTGGAAGAGGGCACGCCCGAGTACCAGTACGCCCGGAACACCCTGATCGAGATGAACCTCTCCCTCGTGCGCTTCGCCGCCAACCGGTTCCGCAACCGGGGCAGCGGGGAGATGGAGGACATCGTCCAGGTCGGCACCATCGGCCTGATCAAGGCGATCGACCGGTTCGACCTGAGCCGCGAGGTCGAGTTCACCTCGTTCGCCGTCCCCTACATCGTCGGCGAGATCAAGCGCTTCTTCCGGGACACCAGTTGGGCGGTCCATGTCCCGCGCCGGCTCCAGGAGCTGCGCACCGAACTCGCCAAGGCCCGCGACGAGCTGGAGTCGGTGCTCGACCGGGAGCCGACGGTGAAGGAACTCGCCGGGCTGCTGGACATCAGCGAGGCCGAGGTCACCGAGGGCCTGGTGGCCTCCAACGGCTACACCGCGGGCTCCATCGACACCCCGAGCGGCGACTCCGACGACTCCCCGGCCGGTGCCAGTTCGGGTCGCGCGTACGCGGACCTCATCGGCGACGTCGACCCGGGCATGGAGCTGACGGAGAACCTCCACGTCCTCGCCCCGTTGCTGGAGCGGCTGGACGACCGTGAGCGGCGGATCCTACAGATGCGCTTCGGCCAGGAGATGACCCAGGCCGCCATCGGCGCCGAACTCGGCGTCTCCCAGATGCACGTCTCCCGTCTGCTCTCCCGCACCATCGGCCGGCTCCGCGAGGGGATGCTGACCGAGCACTGAACCATCAGGTTCGCTTTCCGGCGAACGTGCCCCGCCCCCGGTCCTGACACGCCTCGGACTCCCCCGGTCATCACCTCCGACGGGAGTCCGAGGCACGTCAGGACCTGCCGTGACTCAGGACCGGCCGGGGGCGCAGCACCGGTCGGGGCTCAGGACACCGCTCGGTCCGCGCCGGGCCCGCTGCCGCGCTGTGCCGGCGGGTCGGTAGCGGTCCCAGCAACGGTCGCGGTGGCGGTGGCGGCGTCCGGGCAGAGGGTGAACACCCGGTCCAGGCCCACGATGCGCAGAATGCGGGCGGTGTTGGCGGGCACCGCGGCCAGCGCGATGCCGGCGTCCACGCCGGTGGCGAGGTTACGGGCGGCCAACAGGGCCGTGATACCGCTGGAGTCGCAGAACTCCAGCCCGGCCAGGTCCAGCACCAGCAGTTGTCCGGTGCCGAGGCCGAGGTCCTCCACGGCCCGGCGCAGCAGAGGGGCGCTCTCGTGGTCGAGGTCGCCGGTGATCTCCAGTACGGGACCGGCGGCCGCGTCTCGGGCGGTGATCGTCAGCGGGCTCATGTCAGGTCGTCACTCACAGGGTGAGAGGGGGCGGCCGGGATGCCGAGGGCCAGGAGGGCGGTGTCGTCGTCGAGGCCGGCGCCGAAGCCGGCGAGCAGTCCGGTGAGCGCGGTGATCATCCCGCGCGGGCCGGCGTCGGTGAGAGAGGCGGCGAAGGTCCGCAGCGCTTCCTCGCCGTACAGGGCGCGGCCGGGTCCGGTGCGCGCCTCGGTCAGGCCGTCGGTGTAGAGCAGCAGGGTGTCGCCCGGGTGGAGCACGGTACGGGCGGGGGTGAACTGCGCCTGGGGCAGGACGCCGATGAGCATCCCCCCGGGGGTCGGCAGATAGTCGGCCCTACCGTCGGCGCGCCGGACCAGCGCCGAGGGGTGACCGCCGGAGGCTAGCTGGACCGCGCAGCTCTCCCCTGCCGGCTCCAGCACCCCGAATATCGCGGTGCAGTAGCGGGTGTCACCCCCGGTGTACCGCTCGTGCAGCACCGTGTTCAGCGTGGTCAGGGCGGCGACCGGATCGGTGGCGTGCAGTGCGGCGGCGCGCAGCGTGTACCGGGTCAGGGAGGTGACGGCGGCGGCCTGCGGGCCCTTGCCGCACACATCGCCGAGGAAGAACGCCCACCGTTCGCCGCCCAGCGGGAACAGGTCGTAGAAGTCGCCGCCGAGCAGATCCGGCGAGGCGGTGTGGTAGTACGAGGCAGTCTCCAGACCCGGCACCTCGGGCAGTGCGCTGGGCAGCAGGCTCTGCTGGAGGGTGGCCAGCGCCTCCTGTAGGCGTCCGCGGTCCGCCTCGGCCCGCGCCTGCGCCTCCTCCGCTGCCTTGCGGGCGCGCAGCAGTTCGGTCTCGTAGGCGCGGCGGTCGCGTGCGTCGTAGACGGTGGTGCGGATCAACATCGGCTCACCGGTGCCACTGGTCTTCACCCGGGAGGTGAGCAGCACCGGCAGTCTGGTCCCGTCGGCGGTCTTGATGTCGAGGGCGATTCCGCTGGCCTCGCCCTTCATCCGCAGCAGGGGGGCGTAGTGGGTCTCGTGGTAGAGCCGGCCGCCCACGGTGAGCAGATCGGTGAACCGCATCCGGCCCACGGTCCGTTCGCGGGAGAGACCCAACCACTCCAGCAGGGTGTTGTTGATCTTCGCGATGGTGCCGTCCATCAGCGTGGAGAGGTAGCCGCACGGCGCCTGCTCGTACAGTTCCTCGGTGCTGTCCTCCAGCAGGGCGGTGAAGGCCGCGTCGGTGACGACCTGCTTCTGGTGCTCGTCCTCGCCGGGCTCGGGGGCCTGACCCGTTCTGCTCATCACGGGCCCGTACCCACGAAGGCGGCTATCGCGTCGGCGGTGGCTTCGGGGGAGCTGAGCTGCGGGCAGTGGCCGGTCGCGTCGAGCGTCACCAGCCGGCTGCCGGGGATCCGCGCGTGGACGTAGGCCCCGACCTCGCGCGGCGCGATCATGTCCTGTGCGCACTCCAGGACCAGGGTCGGCAGGGTGACGTTCGCGAGATCCGCGCGGCTGTCGGACAGGAAGGTGGTGCGCGCGAAGACCCGTGCGATATCGGGATCGGTGGCGCAGAAGGCGGCGGTCAGCTCCTCGCCCAGCTCCGGGCGGTCGGGGTTGTCCATGATGGCCGGGGCCATCGCCGCCGACCAGCCCAGGTAGTTGGACTCCAGCGACTCCAGCAGTTCGTCGATGTCGGCGGCGGTGAAGCCGCCCCGGTATCCGTCCTCGTCGATGTACCGGGGCGAGGGGGCGACCATGGCCAGTCGGGCGAACCGCTCCGGGGCGGCCGCCGCCGCGAGCACCCCGATCATGGCGCTGACCGAGTGCCCGACGAAGGTCACACCGCGCAGGTCCAGCTCCTCGCAGATCTCCACCACGTCCGTGGCGTAGCCGTGGAGCGAGGAGTACCGGCCCTCGCTCCATGCGGACAGGTCCGAACGGCCCGACCCCACGTAGTCGAACAGCACCAGGCGGAAGTCCTCCGCCAGCGTGGGAACCACCAGCCGCCACATGTTCTGGTCGCAGCCGAAGCCGTGCGCGAGCATCAGCACCGGCCCGTCCACACGGCCGGTGACCACGACGTTGTTCCTGCTGGCGATGTCCATACCGGGCATCTTCCCACCCCCGCTCCCCCGGCCGACGGGGAGTGCGCCGGAACCCGCACGTGGCGGTCATCACCTCCGGAGAGGTGGATGAGATCGCGCATCGGGGGCAGACGGTCAGGGCCGGGACTGTGCCCGGCCCCCCGCTCCGGTCAGCCGGACCGGCACACGAAAGGACGTCAGCCGTGCAGTGGCAGTCTCTTCTCCAGCAGGTACGTTACGCGGGCCGGTACGCGACCGACGCGGAGGCGGACCGGGTGCTCCGTGCGGTGCTGGCCGTCCTCGGCGGCCAGCTCGGCGGCGCGGACCGCGCGGACCTGACACGCCTGCTGCCCCGGGAGGCGGCCACCGTGCTCACCGGCCGGACCGGCCGCCCGCTGGCCGCCCGCGCGTTCGTCGAGGCCGTCGCCGCCCGGCTCTCCCCCATGGACCGGACCCAGGCCCGCTGGGCCGCCGGTACGGTCCTCACCGTGCTCGCCCAGCACGCCGGCCGGCCCCTCACCCGACGGGTGCTCGACGGACTCCCCCGCGGTTACGCCCTCCTGTTCGGTCAGGCCGAACTCGCCCCCGCCACCGCGGCCTGACCCTTCGTCCGGGCGACACCTCCCGGGTCTCACGGACCCCGGGCGTGCCCGGGGTGTCCGTCAGTGCGCGGGGTGCCTGCCTCTCCGCCCCGTACACCCGGAGGCCCAGCCCGTACGCGCACCCCGGCGCGGGCCGGGGCGAAAGCGCGCGCCCGTACCGAAAACAGGCGGTCACACCGTACAGGTGGGCATGGGGCACGCGTTCGGATATCCATGCGGTGCGGTAGATTTTGCGCGCCCCAGCCGGGCATCACCTCTCGGACATGGAGATCGACCCCTCAATGAGCGACATCGTCAATGGACTTGGCCGCGCGAGCGCGTACGGCGCCCTCGGTGTGGTCCTTCTGATTCTCGGCATGGTCCTGATCGATCTGCTCACCCCGGGCAAGCTCGGCCGGCAGATCTGGGAGGACCGCAACCGGAACGCCGCGCTCCTGCTGAGCTCCGCGCTGCTGGGCGTCGGCGGCATCGTCTTCACGTCCATATGGACGACGTACGACGACTTCGGCAAGGGGCTCGCTTCGACCGCCGCGTTCGGTGTGCTGGGTCTGGTGATGATGGCCGTCGCGTTCCTGGTGGTGGATCTATTCACCCCGGGCAAGCTGGGCGCGACCCTGGTGGAGCCGGAGCCGCACCCGGCGGTGTGGGTGACGGCGTCCTGCAACATCGCGGTGTCGGCGATCGTATCGGCGTCCATCGCCTGACGACCGCCCCCCTGGGGCCGCGCCCGTCCCGGGGTCACCGGTGCGGAGTCAGGGCGCGGTCCAGAAGTGGACCATGGCGTACGAGCTCCAGGGCCGCCACCCCTCGGCTCCGTCGACCCGCGCGCCCGCCCGGCGCATTCCGGCCCGGACCTCCAGGTCATCGGTGAGCGGGACGTCCGGATCGCCCAACGCACGCATCCGGATGCGGCCGGCCGCCCCGGGGCCGATGCCGGGCAGGGCGAGCAGCGCGCGTTCGGACGCGGCACGGTCGGCGCCCGGGTCGAGGACCACCGTGCCATCGGCGAGCGCGCCGGTCACGGTGAGCAGCGCGCGGCACCGCTCGGCGGAGAATCCGAGTGCGCCCAGGTCCGCCGAGAGCTGGCTCGGGTCCTGTCCGACCCCGGCGAGCACATCGGCCCGGGGGAAGAGGTGGGTGAGTCCGCCGCTCGGCTCGCAGAGCGGCTGCCCGAACGCGGCGACGAGCGCGCCACCGAGCCGACGCCCCGCCGCCGTGGACATCCCCTCGCCGAGCACGACCCGTACGGCCAGCTCATGCGGGTCGGCGGTGCCGGGCACACGCAGGCCGGGCCGGGCGGCGACGAGCGGAGCCAGCGCCGGATCGACGGCGAGGCGTTCGGCGACGGCCAGCGGATCGGCGTCCAGGTCGAACAATCGGCGGATCCGCTGGGTGGCGGTGGTCAGATCGCGCAGGTCCGTCAGGTGCAGCCGGCACGCCAGCCAACCGCCCGCGCCGGGCTCCTCGCCGACCTCGGCGACCCCGGGGCCGCCGGGCAGCCGCAGGGTGCGGCGGTAGGTCCGGGAACCGCGTTCCCCGGTGATCTCCTCGATGCCGGTGAGCGCGCGGGCCGCGAGATAGTCGAAGACCTCCACGGCGGCGTAGGGCCCCCGGTGGGCGAGGCGCAGGGGGACGCCGGCACGACCGCTCTCCGGGGTGACCGGACCACATCGCGAGGTACGGCCGGGGCGGCCGGCGCGCAGTTCGCTGGGGGTCGCCGCGTAGATGGCGCGGATGGTGTCGTTGAACTGCCGGACGCTCGCGAACCCCGCCGCGAAGGCGATCTCGGCCGCCTGGAGGGTGGTCGTCTGGAGCAGGACGCGCGCGGTGTGGCCGCGCTGGGCGCGTGCGAGGGCGATGGGGCCGGCGCCGAGTTCGGCGGTGAGCTGCCGCTGGACCTGGCGGGTGCTGTAACCCAGCCGGTCGGCGAGTCCGGCCACTCCTTCCCGGTCCACGATCCCGTCGCCGATCAGCCGGACCGCCCGGCCCACGACATCGGCACGGGCGTTCCACTCGGCGGACCCCGGCACGGCGTCGGGCCGGCAGCGGCGACAGGCCCGGTACCCGGC
Source organism: Streptomyces sp. NPDC020965 (assembly GCF_044333555.1). Lineage (NCBI taxonomy): Bacteria > Bacillati > Actinomycetota > Actinomycetes > Kitasatosporales > Streptomycetaceae > Streptomyces > Streptomyces sp. NPDC020965. Next base: position 23,599 of record NZ_JBIRRE010000015.1, on the reverse strand, counting down.
GCCCTGGGCGGCGGCGGCCGTCGGATAGAAGGTGACGTTCCGTCGCTTGGGCGTGATCGCGGGGCAGCTCGGTCGGCAGTAGATACCGGTCGTGGCGACGGCGAAGAAGAACACCCCGTCGAACCGGGCGTCCCGGCCGCGCACCGCCTCGTACCTGCTGTCCTCGATGGTCATACGGCCAGTATGGGGTCCGCCCCGGGCGACGGGCTGGCGGATATCGGACACGGCATTCACCCCGGCGATGAGGAGCCCCCCGGGGCGGTACGGACCCGGGGCGACGGTCAGGCCCGGTGCGTGTACGGGACCGGCCCGGGCCTGGCCTGGCCGGTCACCCCGTGATGTGCACGGGCCCGCCGTCCGGGTCGGCCCGCCCGATCCAGTCGGCCCGCAGCGGGAGCTGTCGGCCGCGGCGGACCGGGCGCACTCCGCGTTGCCGGTACAGCGTCCGGCCGTCCTGGGTGACGACCAGCCGGGGCGGGGTGAGCGGTTCGGTGGCGCGCAGGACGAACCGGCCGAGCAGGGGGGCGGGGCCCCGGGGGTGGATGCGGTTCGGGGCCACCCACAGCAGCGGGCCGCCGACCCGGACCGGCAGACCGGGGCCCGGCCAGGCGTCGCCCGCGAGATGGCCCAGCACCCGTGCGGCGGCCGTCCGGCCCTCCTCCGCGGCGAACCAGGACCGCTCCACGCCGTGCAGCAGATTGCCGACGGCGAGGACACCGGGGACGGCGGTGCGGTACCCGGTGTCCACGGCGGGGCCCCGGGTGCCCGGGTCCAGCGCGATACCGCCGCGCCGGGCGAGTTCGTGGTCGGGGATCCAGTCACCGGTGAAGACGACGGTGTCGCAGTGGACGGTGGTCGTCCGGCCGTCCTGGTGGCGCAGCCGGACACCGGTGAGCCGGCCGCGGCCGAGCAGTTCGGTGACGGTCGTCCGGGTGAGGACGGGGACCCGGCGCGTCAGCGTCGGCGCGGGGTGGTGTGGCCGGTCGGTGACGAGGGCGAGCACTTCGACGCCCCCGAGGCGCAGGGTTCGCGCGGCGGCGTGGGCGACGGGGTCGGCGCCGATGACGACCCCCCGGCGGCCGACCCGCTGCCCGTACAGATGGACGGCCTGCTGGAGTTCCCCGGTGGTGAGGACGCCGGCTGGCCGGGTGCCGGGCACCAGCCGGGCGGCGCGGGGCCGTTCGCGCGCGCCGGTGGCGAGGACGACGGCGCGGGCGGTGACCCGTTCGATCCCCCGGGGGCCGGTGAGTTCCAGGGTGCGCGGCCCCGCCCAGCCGGTGGCGGTGACCCCGGTCCGCAGATCGGCCCCGGCGCGTACGGCGTCGTCGGCGAGCCTGCGCGCGTAGCCGGGTCCCCGCATCGGGCGCCGCAGGTCGACCAGGCCGAAGCCGCCGTGGAAGCAGTGCCGGGGGATTCCCCCGGCGCGCTCTTCCCGTTCGAGCACCTCGACCCGGCCGGCGCCGGCCGCGGCGACCTCGGCCGCGAGGGTGAGTCCGGCCGGGCCCGCGCCGACGACCAGCACATCGACGGTCCGCTGCCGGACCAGGTCCGGGTAGGGGAGGACGGGCGGGTTCAGCCGGGCCTGGCCCGCCGTGGTGGGGCCGTCGGGTCCGGCCCGCTCCGGTGTGCTCTCCCCGCCCGGCTCCGTACGCTCCGTCACTTCCGCTTCCCTTCGCGCCGTCCCGCGTCCCCGCCGTGCTCCGTACGATCCGTCAACGCGGCACCCCTCCGCGCCGCCCCGTCTCGCCGGCCTCCCTCGACGGACCCGCACCCGTCTCGAACAGGGCCCGCACCGCCGGCCCGCAGTAGAAGCCCTGGCAGCGGCCGTTCCGGGCCCGGGTGCGGCGGCGGAGCCCGTCGAGGGAGGCCGGGGGGATCGTGCTCGTCAGGGCGTCGCGTATTTCGCCGCGCGAGACGCGTTCGCAGTGGCAGACGAGGGTGCCGTACGCGGGATCGGCCGCGATCAGCTCCGGCCGTTGGTACGGGCGGGGGAACGCCTCGCCGATGTTCGGCATCCGCACCGGCTCCAGCTCACGGGCGGCCCCGAGCCCGAGCCCGGCATCGGCGAGCAGGTCCCGCACATGGGTGGCGATGGCCATCGACGCGGTCAGTCCGGTGGATCGGATGCCGCCCACCGTGATGTACCGGCGCCCGGGGTGGGAGCGGATGCGGTAGTCGTCGTCGTCGGTGGCGGCCCGCAGCCCGGCGTAGACGGCGGTGACCTCCTCCGTGAGGAGTTCGGGCACGATCCGGTGCCCCTTCTCCCGGAGCAGGGCGAGCCCGTCGGCCGTCGTGCCGGTGGCGCGCTTGTCGTCGAGGTCCTCCGCGGTGGGGCCGAGCATCACATTGCCGTACACGGTCGGCGCCACGAGGACACCCTTGCCGAGCGCGGTCGGCACCGGCAGCAGGATGTGGTGCACCAGCTCCCGCGCGAGCTTGTCGAAGACGATCAACTGGCCCCGGCGCGGGGTGACGGTGAAGTCCTGGTGGCCGAGGTACCGGTCGAGTTCGTCGGCGTGCAGACCGGCCGCGTTGACGAGGTAGCGGGTGCGCAGCACGCCCCGTGTGGTGCGGAGTTCATGGAGGTCTTCATGGAGCTCCGGGCCCGTCACGTCCTCGACCCGGCAGTTGAGGTGGAGGTCCACTCCGGCGCGGACGGCCTGGGTGGCGTAGGCGAGGGTGGTGGTCCAGGAGCAGATGACGCTCTCGCCGGGGACGTCGAGCGCGCCCAGCGCCCCGGGGCCGAGCCGTGGCTCGCGGCGGTAGACCTCGTCGGCGCCGATGATCCGGGCCTCGTGGTAGCCGTTGCGCACCGCCTTGGCGGCGAGTGCGGGCAGCGCGTCGAGCTGTTCCCGGTCCCAGGCGACGAGGAGGGCGCCGAGCGGTTCGACGGGGATGCCGGACTCGGCGGCGTACGCGGCGAGCGCTCGCTGCCCCTCGCGTACGAGCCGGGACTCCAGCGATCCGGGGACCGCGTCGAACCCGGTGTGCAGGATGGCGGTGTTCGCCTTGGACGTGCCGTCGCCGACGTCGTCGGAGGCGTCCACGAGCGCGGTGCGCGGGAGGTGGCGGGCGAGTTCGCGGGCGATGGCGGAGCCGACGACTCCGGCGCCGACGACGATCACGTCGTAGGGGGCGTCGGGGAGCTGTCCGGCCGTGGTGACTCTCACGGTGTTCACGGTACCGGGGCGGTCCGCGGCGTACGGTCCAGCAGCGCGGCCACCTCGGAGCGGAAGCGGCCGAGCCGGTCGGCGGCCTCCTGGGCGCCGATCCTCGGCTCATAGACGGCGGACGGCTGCCAGGCCGGGACGGCCCGTTCGATCGTCAGGGCCGGGTCGAGGCCGAGCCGGGCGGCGGCGCCGACGCCGAGCGCGGTCGCGTCGGGCAGTGCCGAGACCTCCACCGGGAGTTGGAGCAGATCGGCCTGGGTCTGCATCAGCAGCGTCGAACGGGTCAGCCCGCCGTCCACGCGCAGTGCGGTCAGCGGCCGGCCGAGATCGGTGGCGGCGGCCTCCGTCAATTCGACCACCTGGGCGGCGATGCCCTCGCAGAGGGCGCGCACCAGTTGTCCGGGGCCGGTGTCGAGGCCGAGGCCGGTGAGCGAGCCGCGGACGTCGCCGCGCCAGTGGGGGGCGGCGAGGCCGGCGAGCGCCGGGACGAAGGTGACGCCACCGCTGTCGGGCACGGCCGAGCCGATCGGATCCAGGTCGGCGGCGCCGGAGATGACTCCGAGGTCGGTGAGCCAGCGGACGGCGGAGGCGACCGTGTACACCTGGCCGTCGAGGCAGTAGCTGGTGCGTCCGCCGAGCCGCCAGGCTACACAGCTCACCAGGCCGCTGCCGGTGCGGCGCGGCGTGTCGCCGGTTTGGGCGAGGAGGAACGCGCCGGTGCCGTAGGTGCACTTGGCGGCGCCGGGCGCGGTGACGCTCTGGGCGAGGAGGGCCGCCTGCTGGTCGACGAGGAGCCCGGTCAGGGGGACGGCGGCGCCGAACGCGGTGATGGTGCCGACGGCGGTGTCGGCGTCCACGACCTCCGGCAGCGGCTCGCCGCCGAGCCCGTAGAGGTCCAGCGCGCGGGGCGACCAGTCGACCCGGTCGAGATCGAGGAGCTGGGTGCGTCCGGCGGTCGCCGCGTCGGTGACGAACGCCCCGGTCAGCCGGTGGACGAGCCAGGCATCGCTGGTGGTGACGGCTCCCTCCCGGGTGCGCTCGCGCCGTATCCACGCCATCTTCGGGGCGGCGAAGTAGGGATCGACGGGCAGTCCGGTGAGCCGGGTCAGTTCGTCCGCGTACGGGGTGAGTTCCGCGCAGATGGCGGCCGAGCGGCGGTCCTGCCAGACGATCGCGTCGGTCAGCGGCTCACCGCTGGCCGGGTCCCAGGCCAGCACGGTCTCGCCCTGGTTGGCGAGCCCGACGGCGGCGACCGGCTCCCCCGCGTCGGCGATGGCGGCCCGACCGGCGCCGACGACGGAGGCGAGGAGTTCCCGGGGGTCGACCTCCACGCTGCCCCCGGGGCCGTACCGGGGTGTCACCGGTGCGGATCCGACGCCGATGACCCCGCGTTCGGGGCAGATGACCAGGGCCTTGGTGCCGGACGTGCCCTGGTCCACGGCGAGTACGGCACTGGGCATGGGTCACCACTCATTCGCTGGACCGGCTGGGCTGGCTGGACTGGCTGAAAAACAACGTACGGGGCGTCGGACATCGCTAAGTGACGTCCGGTGCTTGATCGTTGGCGCGAAGCCAGGGTGGTGCAGGTGACGCCCCACGTCAAGGGAGGTGGAGGGGGTTCGAGGGGCGGCCGGCCGCATATGCGGAGCGTGTCCGTCACGGCCGTTCACCGCCCGGCCCTGCCCCCTTCGCCATGTCATCATGTGACCGATCTTGGTCAACTTCTTGTCGTCATCGATTGGTTGAGTAAGATCGGCGCGCATACGGGCGTGGAACAGGTTCATCTTCCATCCCACCAACCCCCCACCTGTCCCTATGAGGACCCATGACGACCACTTTGCGACACCCAAGCCGACGGAGACGGACGGGGGCGGCGGCGAACTGATGTCCCAGGACCAGTTTCGCCCGGTTTACCACCCGGCCGGCCACGACAACGAACTGCGCTCCGCCATGCAGGACTTAAGGACGGGCCGCTGGTTGTCGATGCGCAATCTGCTGCACGCCACCACCGGCTGGGGAGTCTGGACCCAGCGGACCCAGGTGCTCGCCGCGGTGGCCGCCGGTTCGGACGCGATACAGGCATGGCGCACCGAGGAACCGGACTCGCACGCGGCGATCGTGATGCAGTGCCGGGTGTCGGTCGAACGCGCGCTGCGGGCACACCGCGAGGGCCACAAACGCACGCAGGAACTGTGGCACGAAGCGTGGGAGGCGTGCAGAATAGCCGCCCACCAGGGACCCGATGATCCGGTGCCCTGGGTGTGTCTGCTGGCGCTCGCCCAACTCGACGAGCGGCAGCGGCTGGAGGAGCACCGGCAGATCCCCCCGGGTCCGATGCTCTTCCCCGGACCATGGGGCCTGCTCGCGGAGGCGCACAAGCGCGACCCGTACAACCGCGAGGCGTACCACCGGATGCTCCAGTTCGTGTACGGGCGGAAGTCCGGCGGCCATCTCTCGGAGGCGGTCAACTTCGTGCAGTGGGCGGCATCGGCCGCACCGGCCGGATCGGCGCTGCTGGCGCTGCCGCTCTTCGTACGGGTGGAGCGCTATCGCCGGGACAAGGGTCATGAGCGGGCCCTCGACCTGCACTGGGTGACGGACGACGCCACCCGGGAGGCGGTCCTCGCGCTGGAGGGCTGGTTCGACCATGTCGATCCGGCCGGGTGCTCCCTGCTGGACCTCAACCATCTCGCCCACGCGCTCTGGGGCGCGGGCCGGTTCGCCGACGCGGCCCGGGTCTTCGAAGCGCTGGGCCCCTACTTCACCGCACCGCCGTGGCTGTACCGCTCCCAGAGCCCCGGCGATCCGGCACTGGCCGAGGAGGTCTTCCTCCGAGCCCGTGTCCGGTGTCTCGCGGCGGCACGCGAAGCGGGCCACTGACACACCGTCCGACCGGCCGGCACATCACACCGACCGTTCAGCGCCACATACCTTTCCCCCGGAGGTCTTTCCATGTCCATACCCACCCCAAGATGGTCGGGTTCCGATCCGGTGTCCCCCGTCGACGAGGAGGAGCGACTGCGGGAACTCGGCTATCAGCCGGTGCTGGCCCGCCGGATGGGGGGCTTCGGCAACTTCGCCATCAGCTTCTCCGTCATCTCCGTCCTCTCGGGCTGCATGACGCTGTACGGCTTCGGCATGGGCACCGGCGGCCCGGCGGTGATGCTCTGGGGTTGGCTGGGCGTCGGTCTCTTCGTGCTCTGTGTCGGTATGGCACTGGCCGAGGTGACGAGCGCCTATCCCACGTCGGGCGCGCTGTACTACATGGCGGACCGTCTTGGTGGCCGTAAGTGGGGCTGGTACACGGGCTGGCTGAACCTGCTGGGCCTGCTGGGCGCCATCGCCGGTATCGACTACGGCGCGGCCCTGTTCACCGGTGCCTTCCTGCACCTGCAGTGGGGATTCGATCCCACGCCGGGCTCCACAATGATCATCTTCATGTGCATCCTGCTGCTGCACGCCACCCTGAACCTCTTCGGTGTGAAGCTGGTCAGCGTGCTGAACTCGATCAGCGTGTGGTGGCACCTCGGCGGTGTCGCACTGATCGTCGGCGTCCTCGCCGTCGTGCCCAAGAACCACCAGTCCCCCGAGTTCGTCTTCACCGAGTTCGTCAACGGCACCGGCTGGGAGAACCCCATCTATGTCGCGGCGATCGGTCTGCTGCTCGCCCAATACACCTTCTCCGGCTATGACGCATCGGCGCATCTCTCGGAGGAGACCTCCAACGCGTCCGTCACCGCGGCCCGGGGCATCGTCCGCGCCATCTGGGTCTCCTGGATCGCCGGTTTCGCCCTGCTCGCGGGTCTGACCTTCGCGATCCAGGACTACGCGGGGGCGCAGAACTCGGAGACGGGCGTACCGCCCGCCCAGATCCTGATCGACGCGCTCGGCACCGGAGGCGCCACCGCGCTGCTGCTGGTCGTCATCGTGGCACAGCTCTTCTGCGGCAACGCCGAGGTCGCGGCGGCCAGCCGAATGGTGTTCGCGTTCAGCCGGGACAACGCGCTGCCCGGCTCCTCCCTGTGGCGCAAGGTCAGCAGCCGCACCCAGACGCCGGTGCCCGCCGTGTGGCTGTCGGTCGGTTTCGCCTGCCTGCTGGCGCTGCCCTCGCTGTGGTCGGCCACCGCGTACGGCGCGGTGACCGCGATCAACGTCATTGGCATCACCCCCGCGTACGCGATCCCCATCTATCTGAAGCTGCGCGCCGGGAACCGCTTCGAGCCGGGCCCGTGGAACCTGGGCAAATGGAGCAAGCCGATCGGCTGGATCGCGGTGGTCTGGGTGGCGATCGTGACCGTGATCTTCCTGCTGCCGCAGGCGAGCCCGGTCACCGTGGACACCATGAACTACGCGTCGGTCGCGCTGGTCACGGTGCTGACCCTGGCGACCGTCTGGTGGTTCGTGGCGCGCCGCTCGTACGGCACCCCGCAGGCGTACGGGTCCGCCCGTGAGCAGGCGGAGATGTCGGACCAGATCGTCTGACGTCCGCACCACCAAGGAGGGCCCGTCCCGGGGAATTCGCCCCGGGCGGGCCCTCCGTGCTGTCCGGGAGCCTCACTCCGCCGCTCCGGTGAGGGCGATTCATGACCACTTGTCAGTGCCGTGGGGGATGCTTGACGGCCCCGACACCTCTCCGAGGAGGAGAACACGATGACCGAACGGGAACGCGCGGCGGCGCAGGCATATGTGCGACTGCTCCGGACCACCCGGGCCGTCCTCGGCGACACCGGCACCCCGCTGCCGGCGCTTCCCCTGCTGGCGGCGCCGATCGCCGAGGCGGATGCGGCGCTGGCCGCGCTGGGGATGGCGGGCAACGAGGAGGCGTTCTTCCGGCTGGTGGCGCGCGGCCGTCAGGTGTCCGACGGTCTCGGCGCCTGACGGAGCCGCCGACACGGAGCCGGGTCCCCCGGAGCGGGCGCTCCGGGGGACCCGGCCCGACGCGCGCGCGGTCCGTCAGGTCCGCTTCCTCACCTCGTCGGCGGCCCGGTGCGCGGTCTCCTGGGCCTTGCCGGTGACCTGCTCACCGCGCCCCTCCGCCTGGAGGCCACGGTCGCCCGTGGCCTTGCCGGCCGCCTCCTTCACATGGCCCTTGACCTGCTTGGCCTTGGCCTTCGCCTTACCCATGACGCTTCCTCTCACTTGATCGAAGAGTGACCACTGGTAATCGGATCATCACATAGAGCAGCGAATGGCGCGCCAGGAGCGGCCCGGGGGCGCTCCCGGTGCCGTGTCACCCGGTCGGCCCTGTTCGCGGCGGGGGACCGGGGCGCTCCACCGACCTCGCCGGCCGGCCCGGTCACTCACGCCGCGAGCAGGCGCCGCTCCCAGCCGGACAGCCGCTCGTCCCGCTGGAACCTTCTCGCCGCGGAGTACGGGGTCCCGTTGACGGAGACCGCCAGCACCTGCACGGAGAAGATCAGCAGACAGCGCTGGTGGGTGATGCTCGCCCGGCCGGAGAAGACATCCGTGAGCAACGGACCCAGGTCGGCGGCGGCCACTCCGTCAAAGGTCCAGTCGTCGAGGAGCAGCCGTACGCCGCCCCCGGCCGACGGGGCCCCCATCAGCCCGATGTACACATCGGAGGCGGCGAGCTCACCGCTCCAGTCGGCGAACCAGCTCCCGGCGTCCACCTCCCGGCGGTCGAAGCCGGCCTCGCACACACCGAGCGACCGGAGGGCCTCCTCGGCCCTCGTCACGACGGGAACGCCGGGCACCACAGCGGCCACAGGAATCTCCCCACTCGCCAGCTCCAAGTGGCGCTTTCGTCCGAACCTCACCCCGACGACAGTACGCGCGACCTCACGGATATCCCCCCCGGGGGCGGGCCCGGACGCCCGGTTCGGCGCCCCAACCGCCCCTCCACACCCAGGCGTGGCGGTCACCCCCTCCCGCCCCCTTCCCGTATCTGACGGTTCGTCATACCCTCGGCGCTCTCACCCCGCACACGACCTCCGCCGAGGAGAAACCGTGGGAGAAGCACCGCACCCGAACCCCAGCACGCCGCCCAAACTCCGCGCCACCGGGCTGACCCGGGTCTTCGGCCGGGGGGCCGGGGCCGTGAGCGCCCTCGGCCCCCTGGAGCTGTCCATGGCGCCCGGCGAGTTCACCTGTGTCGTCGGCCCCTCCGGCTGTGGGAAATCGACCCTCCTGCGCATCGCCGCCGGGCTGCTGCGCCCGTCCACGGGCCAACTGGAGATCAGGGCCGCGTCCCCCCGGCCCGCCGCGATGATCTTCCAGGACTACGGCATCCACGACTGGAAGACGGTCCTCGCCAACATCCGCTTCGGCCTGGACATCCAGCGGGTCCCCCGCCGTGAGGCCGACGCGCGGGCCCGCGACTGGCTGGCCAGGATGGGACTCACCGATTTCGCGAACGCCTACCCGGCCGCCCTCTCCGGAGGGATGCGCCAGCGGGTCGCCATCGCCCGCGCGCTCGCCGTGGAGCCGGAGATCCTGCTCATGGACGAGCCCTTCGCGGCGCTCGACGCCCAGCTCCGGACGATCCTCCAGGACGAACTACTGGCACTGACCCAGACCACCCGTACCACCACGCTCTTCATCACCCACAGTCTCGAAGAGGCCATCGTGCTCGGTGATCGCGTCCTGGTGATGTCGGCCCGGCCGGGCCGGATCATCGCCGAACGCCGACCGCCGTTCGCCCGCCCGCGCACCGGCGACATCCGGTCGGCGACCGAGTTCACCACGCTCCAGAGCGAGCTGTGGGAGCTACTGCGGGGCGAGGTACGCGGCGCGGCGGCGGTACCGGCATGAGCGCCGAGCCGAGCCCCGTACGGCGGGAGCACGCGGCGGCCGGAGACCCGATCGCGCCGGTTCACCCCGCCGCCGCCGAGCAACTCCTCGTCCGCCGCCCCGGCCCCCGGGAACTGCGCCCCGTACGCACCCACCGCCGACGCCGCGCCCTGGAACTGTCCCTGGCCGTCGCCGTCCCGCTGGCCCTGGTCCTGGTGTGGCAACTGGCCGCCGCGCGGGGCTGGATCGACCACCGCGTCTACCCCGCGCCGAGCACGATCCTGGTGGACGGCTGGGCGCGGGCGGCCGACGGCGAGCTGTGGCCGGATGTGCGGGCGACGCTCCAGCGCGTCCTGGCGGGCTACGCCATCGGCACCGCGGCCGGGTATCTCCTCGGACTGCTCATGGGTGCCTTCTCGTTGGTCAGGGCGGCGCTCGAACCAATGCTCGACGCGCTGTACGTCGTCCCCAAACTGGCGCTGCTGCCCGTCTTCCTCAATATGTTCGGGCTCGGTGAGGGACCGCAGATCGCCCTGGTCGCGGCCACCGTCTTCTTCTTCGTCTGGATCTCCACCATGGCGGCGGTGATCGCGGTGCCCGCCGGGCACCGGGACGCGGGCCGGGTCTTCGGCGCCTCCTCCTGGCAGATGTTCCGCCATGTGCTGCTGCCCGCTTCGCTGCCGTCCGTCCTGGTCGGGGCGCGGATCGCGGCCGGGGTGGCGGTGCTGGTGATCGTGGCCTCCGAGCAGATCGCCGCCGCCGACGGTCTGGGCCATCTCATCTTCGACTCCCGGGCGCTGTTCCAGAACGACGTCATGTTCGTCGGCATCGTCTGCGTCGCCGTCCTCGGCGTCGTCTTCTCCGAACTGGTCCGGTTCGTGGGCCGGCTGCTCACCCCCTGGGCACCCCGCGACCGCGGACACGGCCAGTCATGACCCGGCTCCCCCGTGGACCCGGGGAACCGAGCGGGGCTCCCCACCCGTACGACGTCAGGTGTTACGGAGGCGGTATGCGCACACGCACCCTGCTGCTCGGTCTGCTGGCGGCGGGCTCCGTGCTCGTCTCGGCGGGCTGCGCCGGGACGGACGAATCACCCACCGGGGGGCCCGCGCCGCGGACCGTGGTCGAGGTGCCCGGCTGCGGCGCGGCAAGCTGGACCGACCCGGCCGTGCTGGCAGCGGACCGGGCACCCGCGCGCTGCGCGAAGGGCACCCCCGCGCCCCGGCCGCTCGCGAAGAAGCGGAAGCTGACCATCGTCAGCGGGACGCTGAGCGCCGAGTACGTCGCCCCCCTGGTGGTCGCGGCCCGCAAGGGCGAGTTCGCGAAGGAGAACCTCGACGTCAGCCTGAAGGTGCTGCCGACCCCCGACGCACTGCCGCTGCTGGCCAAGGGGGAGATCGACGCACAGTGGGCGGCGCCCGAGGCCGCCGTCATGAACGGCGTCGCCGGCGGCTTCGACATCAAATGGGTCACCGGGAACTTCTCCCCCGACCCGGCGTCGAAGAGCGGCCTGTGGGTGCGGCTCAAGGACGGCGAGAGCGCCGACCGGGTCCCGATGGCCGGGCGCTCCATGGGCACGATGATCGGCAAGGGTTCGGTCATCGCGTATCCGATGGCCACCTCCCTCAAGAAGCACGGCGGCGGACTGGACCGGATCCGGTTCCAACAGCTCGGCTCGGCGGATGTGCTCACCGCCATGCGCAACGGCGGGGTGGACGCCGCCTGGCTCCTCGACCCGGTGTGGCGCACCGTGGACGGCGATCCGAAGTACGCCTTCCTGGGCGGCCAGCCGCTCGGTGAACCGCTGGGCGGTCTGCTCTTCGGGCCCGGTCTGCTCCACGACGACCCGGACGCGGGGGTGGCCCTGACCCGCGCCTACATCCGCACCGTGAACACGTACTTCGCCGGGGAGTACAAGTCGGACCGCGCCTTCGTCGCCGAACTCGCGGACCTGCTCAAGACGGACGAGTCGGTGCTGAGGTCGACTCCGTCGCTCCGCGTGGACTGGGAGATCCGCGCGGGGACGACGGATCGGCTCCAGGACGCCTATCGCGACGCGGGTGTCTCCGACGGCGACCCGGTCCCCGAACGGAAGGCGGTGGACCGCTCGCTGTACGAGGAGGCCGTGGGCCATCGCGGTTGAGCCCGTCACGGCCCGAGGGCGTCGGGCCGGCCTGAGCACCGGTCGGGGGCCGTCTCACCGGTCGGTCGGCTCCGTCCAGAGGGCGCAGCGGTGTTCCCTGGCAAGGTCGACCGGGCCGATCCGGGCCGGTGCGAGGCGCAGCGCGGCGGAGGAGGACTCGGTCGCCGGCCGCCAGCGGGGGCCGCCGCGTGCGACGGGTTCGCCGTGCCGGGCGAAGGAGGTCCAGTAGTCGATCATCCGGGCGGACAGCAGCCGCTGTGCCGGGGTGGTCAGCAGGTTCGCCCCGCCTGGCTCGAAGAGAAAGGGCAGATCGGTGGCGTGTCCGGCGGCGTGCGGGACGCTCGGGGCGGTCACTCCGGTGACATTCGGCGGGTCCGGGTCGGCGAACTCGTACCCGTACGCGTCGGTGTGCGCGGCCAGGGCCCGCTGGGTGGCGAGCGTCGGACAGGACCAGGACGCGTCCGTGACCACGGTGGCCCAGGCGACGCCCGGTGAGAGGTACCGCGAGGGCGGGTAGGCAGCGGCAACGGCGCTCGCCCGGCGGCGCCCGTACGCATCGGTGATCAGTCGGGGATACCCGGAGTCGGTGATCGCCTTCCCGGTCACCCGCTCCGCGCCGGCCACATACGCGCGCGCCTCGTCCCGGACGCCGCCGACCAGCACCGGGACCCGGGCGAACCGTCCGTCGCGCAGCGCGCGTTCCGGGTGGACGGGGAGCAGTTCGGTGCCGTAGGCGAGCTGGTCGGCGACCGCGGTGTCGAGCTTCAACAGGTGCGCGGCGGGTTTCTTCCGCAGACAGGTGGCCGCTCCGGCACCCTTGCACCCCAGCCGGGCAGCGGCCGCGGCGCCCTCGGACTCGGCGCGGGCCAGCGGGATGTACGGGGTCTGGGGCGGGGAGCCCGGGTACAGCGCGCCGGTGAACCAGTTCAGCCCGCAGGAGCCGGACATGATCGCGACCCGGTCGGCGAGGGCGCGGGCCCGGGGCGAGGTCAGCAGCGCACAGGCCGACATGCCGCCGGAGGACTGGCCGAAGACGGTGATACCCCGCGCGTCGCCGCCGAAGGCGTGGGCGTTCTTCCGGGTCCAACGCACCGCCTCCAGTTGGTCGGCGAAGCCGAAGTTGCCGGAGCCGCGCAGGCCGGGGAGGCCGAAGTAGCCGAAGACCCCCAGCCGGTAGTTGACGGTGACCACCATGACCCGTCCCCGGGAGGCGAGCCGCTGGGCGCCGTAGTCGGCGCCGGAGCCGGTGACGAAGCCGCCGCCGTGCCACCAGACCATCACCGGCAGCCGCTCCCCGCGCCGTAGATCCCGGGGGGTGGTGATGTTGAGGAAGAGGCAGTCCTCGTCGGTGGACGGCCGGGCGCCCGGCAGGGATGCCCTCTGCGGGCACGGCGCCCCCGGTTCGGTGGCGTCGGTGCTCCGGGTGGTGGCGATCAGCGGTCGGGGCAGGCTCCAGCGCCGGTCGCCGGTGGGCGGCTGGGCGTAGCGCACTCCGAGGAAGGTCCGCACCGGTCCGGAGACCGCACCGCTCAGTCTGCCGCTGTCGGTCGTCACGGTCAGCGGTGCGGCGGACACCTGACCGGCCGCGTCGCCGCCGCAGCCGCTGGTCAGCAGGGCGACCGCCGCGACCAGGGCGATTCCGAAGCGAACAGTCCGACGCACGAGGTCTCCTCACGGGCTGCCGCGCCGCGCGGATCAGCTCCAGGTTCCCGGCCGCCCCCGGTCGACGCCGCGACGGCCCGCTGCCTCGGCTCTACCACGCACCCGACCCCCCGGCGGCCCGTCGCGGCCGCCGCCGCGGCGGACATCCACCCGTCCGGATCACCGCGTGCTCACCGCGTGCTCACCGGCTGGGAACGCGGAACGGGCCGGGGAGTGGTGCTCCCCGGCCCGTTCAGAAGACGGTGTTTCAGCAGTACAGGTTCAGCAGTACAGGTTCGCGCCGGTGGGCACGCCCAGGATCTGGGTGAACTGCTTGTAGCGGTTCACCCGGCTCTCCACCTGTCGCGGGTTGCCGCCGTCGCACTCCAGCAGACCGTTGATGGAGCGGATGGTCTGGGCGAAGCCCGCACCGCTCACCATCGCGTCATGGCCGGTCACCGGGCCGGGACCGTCCTGCGTGTTCCAGTACCAGAGGCCGGTCATCATGGCGATGGCCGGGTTCTCCTCCACCTGCCACGGGTCGTTCAGCAGGTCGATGCCGAGCCAGTCACCCGCGGTCTTGTAGTTGAAGTTCCAGCTCAGCTGGATCGGACCGCGACCGTAGTACGCGGACTGACCGGCCGGGCAGCCGTAAGGCATGGTGCGGTCACAGTAGTGCGGGTAGTTCGCCTCGTTGACTTCCTTGATGTAGTACAGACCGCCGGTCTCATGGCTGATGTTGGCGAGGAAGGCGGCGGCCTCCTGCTTGCGCATCGTGTCGGTACCGGTGTGCGCGAACTTCGGGAACGCCTTCATGGCGTCCGTCAGGCCCTTGTACGTGTAGAACGGGTTCCTGCGCGGGAACATCTGGTCGAACTGCGCCTCGCTCACCACGAAGCTGTTCGGGTTCGGGTTCCCACCCGTGCCACAGGTGTACGGGTTCCAGTACCAGGTGCTGACAACCGGGTTGTAGCCCGGGTTGTTCCGCTCGGCTATGAAGATCGAGCCGTCCGTGTACTTGACGATGTCACCGGTCTGGTAGTTGGCACCGGCGCTCCAACTGGGAGCGATGGCGCATTCATCCACCGGAGAGGTGGCGGAAGCCGTCGCGGTCGGCATAAGAGCCGTCGCCGCCAGTGAACCGGCCGCGACCACGCCGACCATCAGCGCCTTCATACGTTCTCTGAGCACGAGCTTTCCCTTTCGTGCGACAACGGACGTGCCTGGTCGGCCCAGTGGGAGCCGTGAAGACCCTGGGCACGCCGTGACGGGGGGTGTACCGACACTGAATCGTTCTCGGCAGGGTCCCGTCAAGGTATAGACCAATGAGATTTTTGAAACAACCAACCAGTTTCCAGGGGCCGTTGAGAACGCGCAGGTGGCGCGGGCCGCGCCACCCCGCCGTCCCGGCGCGTCCGGCCGGCGTGACGTACGGGAGTCACTCGGGATGGCGTACGGGGATGCCGCGCCCCGCCCTCGCCGCTGACGCCCGCTCACCGACTCCCCCGGCTGCCGTCGACCGTCGGCCGGGCCGGAGCGGAGCAGATCGGACGACTGGGCCGGATCGGGCGATCAGGTCGGATCAGATCGGATCGGTCCATCGGGGTTGGATCGGTCCATCGGGTCGGACCGGGCGACCGGCTGGCGGGTTCAGGTTCGGACGACCTGCGGCGCGGGCGGGTTCAGGTTCGGGCGGGGACCGGGGCCAGGGCGGATTCGAGTGGGTCGAGGCGGATCGGGGCGAGGGTGGGTTCGAGTGGGGTCGATGCGGGATCGGGTCGGTGGCGGCCGTCGGCCCGTCCGGCCTGGTCGGATGCCCCGGCGAACGGTGGCGGCTCGGAGGTTAGGGGGTGTCGGAACCAACGTAGGGGGTGGAGCCGCTGGCGGGTCTGGGGTCTCCCGGCGTCCAATGGGTGGGTGCGCCAGCCCGCCTCCCGTACCGCCGGAAACGGCGAGGGGACCGGGCGGGCGCGCACACGGGGGTGTGGCGGGGTGGGCGACGACCGGCCCGGCCCCGGCCCGCCGTCCGCGCGGGCCGGGTTCGCGAGCCGGACCGGGCCCGGCACCGCATCGGGCGCACCGCCGTGTCCGGGAGGCGGCACGAGCCCCCCGTAACGGTCTGGACGCGAAAGGACGCGACTGCAGCATGGCGACGAACTCCGAGAAGTGGATCAGGCGCTACCACCCGGCGCCGGACGCCACGACACGACTGGTCTGCTTCCCGCACGCCGGCGGCTCCGCGACGTTCTACCACCCCGTGTCCCGGGCCCTCTCCCCCGACCTCGACGTGGTGGCGATCCAGTACCCCGGACGCCAGGAGCGGCGGACCGAACCGCTGGTCGACACCGTCGAGAAGCTTGCCGATCTCGTGGTCGAGGCGCTGGAGCCCTGGACCGACCGGCCGCTGACGCTGTTCGGTCACAGCATGGGCGCCTCGCTCGCGTACGAGGTGGCACTGCGACTGGAGGCGGCCGGGCACCAGCCCCTGGGCCTGTTCGCGTCCGGCCGGCGCGCACCCTCCCGCTGGCGGGACGAGCGGGTGCACCTCTCCGACGACGACGGACTGCTGGCCGAGCTGCGCGGACTCAGCGGCACCGACCCGGCCGTGCTCGGGAACGAGGAGATCCTCCGGATGATCATGCCAGCGGTCCGCAGCGACTACCGCGCGGCGGAGACCTACCGCCCGGAGGCCGGCCCGCGCGTCGACTGCCCGATCGTGGCGCTGGTCGGCGACGACGACTCGAAGGTCACCGAGGACGAGGCCCGCTCCTGGGGCGACCACACCACCGCGGACTTCGACCTCCACGTCTTCGGCGGCGGACACTTCTACCTCAACTCGCACGCCCCGAAGGTCATCCAGCAGATACGGGAGTTCGCGACGGTGCGCTCCGCAGCGGCGGCGAAGTGACACGGCGCCACGGGAGCCTGCTGGCCATCAGCGATCTGCACGTCGTCCACGCGGAGAACCGGAAGATCGTCGAGGATCTGCGGCCGTACACCGACGACGACTGGCTGCTGGTCGCGGGCGACATCGGCGAACGGTCCGAGGACATCGCCTGGACGCTGGAACTGCTCAAGGACCGCTTCTCGAAGGTGGTCTGGGCGCCGGGCAACCACGAGCTGTGGACCATCCGGGAGGACCCGGTCCAACTGCGCGGCGAGGAGCGGTACGCGTACCTGGTCGAGCTCTGCCGCTCGATGGGGGTCGTGACACCGGAGGACCCGTACCCGGTGTGGGAGGGCGAGGAGGGGCCACTCACAGTGGCCCCGCTCTTCGTGCTGTACGACTACTCCTTCCGCACCCCGGACGCGCCTGACCGGGAGACGGCCCTGGCGCAGGCGTACGAACGGGGCATCGTCTGCACGGACGAGTTCTTCCTCCACCCCGATCCGCACCCCAGCCGGCAGGCGTGGTGCCACGAGCGGGTCGCGCTCACCGAACGGCGGCTCTCGGAGTGCGCTCCGGACATCCCGACGGTGCTGGTCAACCACTATCCACTAGTACGGCGCCCCACCGATGTGCTGCGGCACCCGGAGTTCGCCCAGTGGTGCGGCACCGAGCTGACCGCCGACTGGCACCGCAGGTTCCGCGCCCGCGTGGTCGTGTACGGGCATCTGCACATCCCGCGCACCACCTGGCACGACGGGGTGCGGTTCGAGGAGGTGTCGGTGGGCTACCCGCGCGAGTGGAAGCGCCACGGACTCCCCGCGCGGCTGCCCCGACGGATCATTCCGGAGGTGAGGAGGCCGTGATCGAACGGCTGCTGCCGTCGGGTGCCGTCAGCGGTGAGGCGTTCGGGGATCCACCACACCTCGCGCTGTACGCCGAGGAGGCCGCTGCGGTGCGCCGCGCGGTCGTCCAGCGGCGCCGGGAGTACGCGACGGTCCGGCTCTGCGCCCGACGTGCCATGGCGCGCCTGGGGGTCGCGCCCGCCCCCGTACTGTCAGGGGCGAGGGGCGGTCCGCGCTGGCCCACGGGGCTGACCGGGAGCATGACGCACTGCGCCGGCTACCGGGCCGCGGTGCTCGCCCGGGGGGACCAGTACGCGATGGTGGGCATCGACGCCGAACCCCATCTGCCGCTCCCGGACGGGATTTTGGAGGCGATCGCACTCCCCGACGAGCAGCGGTGGGTACGCCGCAGGTGCGCCGCCACACCTCAGGTCCACTGGGACCGGCTGCTGTTCAGTTGCAAGGAGTCGGTCTACAAGGCGTGGTTCCCGCACACCGGCGAGAACTTGGGGTTCGAGCACGCGACGATCGAGGCCGAAGGAGACGGGACGGGCGGTACCTTCTCGGCGCGGCTGCACTTCCCCGACCCGGCCCCGGCGCGGTACGGCGGCGGGCGGCCCCTGCTGCGCGGGCGCTGGCTGGTGGCGCGCGGGCTCGTCGTCAGCACGATCGTGATGCCTGAGTGACCCACCCGCGAACCGGAGGCCGTACGGTGGTCAGGCGTCGACTTGAAGCAGGCCCGCATGGCGCAACTCCTCGATCCAGAGGATCAGGTCGGAGCGCATGTACTCGGGGTTGAGGTTCCAGTGCTCCGCCAGGAGGGCGGCGGCGTCGTCCGGCCGGCCACCCTGCTGGTAGAGGGCGATCCACATGGCCGTACAGATCGCACTGCAGTGGAAGCGGGCGCCTGAGTCGGCGCAGGTGAGTTCGAGCCGTCCGTCTTCCAGGACGGCCACGCCCACTCCGGGCTGAGGCCGTACGCGCACGGAGGGGCCTACCTCTCGTTGAGTTACTCCGAGGGCGCTTCCCGTTGAAGGACGTTACACGCCGTAACGACATTATCCAATCGGCGCGTTGGAGCAAACAGGGTTTCCCGCATTCTTGCCAAGACTTGCCGATTAACATGCACTCCACACACACTTCCGCCACGCCCTGGAAGGGCATTGCGGCGCGTGCTCGTGCACGGTCACCGGAACTCGGGAAAACCAAGCCACCCCGTGTCCGAGAGGAACCCGTCGAAGAAGAGCCAAAGCTCGACGGAAAAGAATCGGTACGGGTTTCGTCGGGCCGACCGGAGAACCGTGGTGGCATGGCTCTCCGGACCGGCAGGCGGGACGCCGAGCCATTTCGGGGGAATGGCTCGGCCTCGACTGAAATCCTCGCGTGGTGCGACGGGTGGCAGGGATTCAGAGTGCCCAAGTCGACGCTAGGGCAGTCGCCCCACACCCCAGAACCCCTACTCAGCCCCTACGCTTCGTGCACGACGGGGTCGGCCGACCCGGAGGTCGCCCCTGCTCCGTCGATCATGACGGCCGCCGTCGCCATCTGCTCGTCGTCCAGCGCCCGCGAGAGAAGACGCAGCGCATCGGCCATGTCCTGTCCGGACGGGGCGCGTTCGTCATCGAGCAGCCACTGAAGACTGAGCCCGGCCAACAGGGCGAGATGAAGAGATCCGACGGCACGAGCAACCCTGCCGCCCTCTCCCGCGTCACGCGGAGCGACGGCTTCCGCCATCGCCGTACGAGCCCGCTCATAGTCATCGGCCAACTGTTGGCGCAATTCTGGCGCATGTTCGGCCTGGGCAAATGCCTCAATACTGGCGACGAGCAGTGGGCGACGCGACATGAAGGATTTCGTCACCCGTGTCCACATGGCCACAAGCTGGTCCTGGTCACCGTCACCCGTGTCGCCATCCCCGGGCATGACCCGCTCAAGTTCCTCGCCCCACTCTTCGAACGCCTCCATCACTGCGGCATTCAGCAGTGCTTCCTTCGACCCGAAGTGATAGCCGATCGAGGCAAGGTTGGTGCCCGACGCGGCGACGATGTCACGTGCTGTGGTGCGCGCATAACCGCGCTCATAGAGGCAGCGTTTGGCGCCTGCCAACAACTGCTCGCGGTGTCCCATGCGGGCAATCCTACGAGACATTGGCACGTTCGTACGCCCCTGAGAGTGAGAATCCAGAACCCAGCTATACAAGCGTCATACACATCCGTATAGTCGCTGTCATGGCTACCAACCCGCCTCTGAGGGCGACCGGGCGGGAGTGGGCCGGCCTCGCCGTGCTGACGCTCCCCGTGCTTCTGATCTCCATGGACATGACTGTCCTTTACTTCGCTCTCCCCTTCCTGAGCGCCGACCTCGATCCCAGCGGCACACAGCTGCTCTGGATCATGGACATCTACTCCTTCCTGCTGGCCGGACTGCTGATCACCATGGGTACGCTCGGTGACCGCATCGGTCGCCGGAAGCTGCTGATGGTGGGCGCCCTGGCGTTCGGCGCGGCCTCGGCCGCGGCGGCACTGTCCGACAGTGCGGAGATGCTGATCCTCACGCGGGCCCTGCTCGGCGTCGGCGGCGCGACCCTGATGCCGTCCACGCTCTCCCTGATCCGCAACATGTTCCGCGACGACGGTGAGCGCCGTACGGCGATCTCCGTCTGGACAGCCGCCCTCGCCGGTGGCGCGGCCCTCGGGCCGCTGCTCGGCGGCGCGCTCCTGGAGCACTTCTGGTGGGGCTCCGTCTTCCTCATCAACGTGCCTGTCATGGTGCTGCTGTTGGTGCTCGGCCCGATCCTGCTCCCCGAGTTCCGTGACCCCAACCCGGGCAAGTTCGACCTCCTGAGCACCGCGCTCAGCCTGGCCGCCGTACTGCCGGTCATCTACGGCATGAAGAAGATCGCCGAGCACGGCCTGGACGGCAAGGCCCTGGGCTTCATGGCCGTCGGCCTGATCGTCGGCTTCCTGTTCATCGTCCGCCAACGCAAGCTCACCCACCCACTGCTCGACGTCAAACTCTTCAGCAACCGAGCCTTCAGCACCTCGGTGGCGACCAACGTCCTGGCGATGTTCGCCATGATCGGCTTCGGTCTCTTCACCTCGCAGTACCTCCAGCTCGTCTACGGTCTCCGTCCCTGGAGCGCAGGACTCTGGACCCTCCCCGCGGCCGGCGCGACGATGATCAGCGCCACCCTCGCCGCGGTGATCGTCCAGAAGGTGCGGCCCGTGTACGTCATCTGCGCCGGCCTCCTGCTGGCCGCGGCCGGATTCTTCGTCATCGCCCAGGTCAAGGCCGACTCCGAGCTGTCCATGGTCATCATCGGCGCCACGATGATGGCGGCCGGTGTGGGTGTGGTCCTCACCCTCGCCGCCGACCTGATCATCGCCGCCGCGCCACCGGAGCGCGCCGGTTCGGCCTCCGGCCTCTCCGAGACCTGCGCCGAGTTCGGCGGTGCGCTCGGTATCGCGGTGCTGGGCAGCATCGGTGCCTCGATCTACCGTCAGAACATGGACGACAACATGCCCACGGGTCTTCCCGAGGCCGTGAGCGACACCGCCCACGAAACCCTCGGCGGTGCCGTGCAGGTCGCCTCCCATCTGCCCGCGGAGGTCGGCGGCCTGCTGCTCGACGCGAGCCGGGAGGCGTTCACGGAGGGCATGCAGATCGCCTCGTACGCCGCGGGAGGCGTCATGCTCATCGCCGCCCTGCTGGCCGGCCTGATGCTGCGCAACGTCCGCCTGAACGACGGTGGCGGGGACCCGCACGCCGCCCCTCAGGAACAGCGCTCGGAGTACGACGAGCAGATGTACACCCGCTGAGGGGAACGCTGACGGCAAGCACCTGCCAGGTGGCCACTCCTGCCGCACCTCCTCTCCTCGTACTGGACGACACGTACCACTGTGGTCCGGCGCGCGGAGAGGAAGCGGAGCCTTGGAGTGACAGTCACCCCGTGGTTGTGGCCGCAGGCACGATCGCCATCATGCAGAGCGAGCAGGGGCGCCCGCCGAAGGAGGCAGGTCTGCGAGTGTTGGTCGAACCGGAAACTGTGACGTCGGTGCGGGAGGACGGGACCATGCAACTGGAGTCCTCGCGCACAGGAAGCACGTACCTCTGCGGGCCGATGGGCACCGCCATGTGGATCGCCCTGCGACAGTACGCGGGGCACGTCGAGCCGGCGGTGGAACTGCTGGCGGTGCGGTGGAACAAGAATCCGTGCCGACTGAGAGCCGATTTCGACACCTTCATCGGAGAGTTGGAAGACGCCGATCTGGTCAGCGTCGTCGAGTAGTCGAGTAGTCGGGCGACAGACGCGGGGCAGGAGAAGCGGAACAGCGCCTGAGAAGGGTGTCACCGCCGAAAGGGGCCGGTCCGGCCTCCCACACCTCAGGGTGGGGAGGCCGGACCGGCCCCTTTCGGTTGTGGTGCGCGGGTTTCGCGGCTCGGCGCGGGCGCGGAGAGCGCGCTGCCCGGATCGGCGCTGCCGGTCTTGGCGCGCTCAGGGGGTGGGAGCGGGCCCGGGGGCGGTCACGGGCCTGGCCGCCCCTCCGGGGCGCTCAGGACGGCATACGAAAGGCCGCAGGGGCCCCGCGTGCAGCGCGGGGCCCCTGCGGCCTTTCGTGGTGAGGTCAGTCCGTGGACAGCTCACCGTCGAGGATGTCGAACAGTTCGTCCGCGGTCGCGGACTCCAGGCCCGGGTCGTCCTCGTCGGCCCGCTGGGCATCCGCGTCGGCCAGCTTCGCCGCCATCGCCCGCAGCCGGTCCACGGCGGGTGCCAGGCCCGCGCCGCCCGCCGATGAGGCCGCGGAGGTGACCGCGGCCTCCAGCCGGGCGATCTCCCGCATCAGCTCCGCGGTCGAGTCCTCCTCCTCGATGACGAGGTGCTCCTTGAAGTACCCGGCCACCGCGTCGGGGGTCGGATAGTCGAAGACGAGCGTCGTCGGCGGCCGGACACCCGTGGCCGCGCCGAGCCGGTTACGGATCTGTACGGCGGCCAGCGAGTCGACGCCCAGCTCCTGGAACCCGCGCTGCGGATCGATCGCGTCCGGACCGGAGTACCCGAGCACCCCGGCCACCTGCGTACGGACCAGATCCAACAGGAAGCGGTCCCGGTCGGCGGGCGAGAGGGAAGCGAGGCGCCGCGTGAGCGCCTCCTGGTCCGTCTCGGGCCCACCAGTGACCGCGGTGCGCCGGGTCGGGCCCGCCGCGAACCCGCGCAGGATCGCCGGAACCTGGTTCCGGGGCTGTGTCCGGAGTACGCCGAGGTCCAACGCGACCGGCAGTACGGCCGGCTCGCCCAGCACGGCGGCGGCGTCGAAGAGCGCGAGCCCCTCGGCCGACGACAGCGCCCGGACGCCGGAGCGGCCGATGCGGTCGAGGTCCGAACCCTCCAGCGCGCCCACCATGCCGGTGCTCTCGCCCCACAGGCCCCAGGCCAGCGACAGACCCGCCAGACCCTGACCACGGCGGTACTGCGCGAGCGCGTCCAGGAACACATTCGCCGCCGCGTAGTTGGACTGTCCGGCACCGTCCAGCGTGCCGGCCGCGGAGGAGAAGAGGACGAACGCATCCAATTCCCGGTCGGCGGTCAGCTCGTGCAGATGCCAGGCCGCGTCGACCTTCGGCCGCATGACGGCGTCCAGGCGATCGGCCGTCATCGACTCGATCACACCATCGTCCAGCACGCCGGCCGCGTGGACGACCGCGGTGAGCGGTGCGTCCCCCGGTACGCCGGCGAGCAGTTCCTTGAGTGCCGCCCGGTCTGAGACGTCGCAGGCTGCGACGTCGGCCCTGGCACCCAGCTCGGCGAGTTCCGCGACGAGTTCGGCGGCTCCCGGCGCGTTGATACCGCGACGGCTGGTGAGGAGCAGACGCTGTGCGCCGTGCTCGGTGACCAGGTGCCGTGCGACGACGGCACCGAGGCCGCCGGTGCCACCGGTGACGAGGACCGTACCGGTCGCCGCCTTGCCGAACTCCTGGCCGGTGGGTTCATCGGTGGTGTGGGCGGGGGTCAGCCGTGCGGCCAGCACCTCACCCTCACGCACCACCAACTGCGGCTCACCAGCCGCCAGCAACCCCAACACACCATCACGAACGGCATCCACGGCGGTGGCACTGTCCAGATCAAGAAGCGCGAACCGGTCCGGATGCTCCGACTGAGCAGCCC
>NZ_JBIRRE010000014.1:0-231779 GCF_044333555.1 Streptomyces sp. NPDC020965 | reverse complement strand
ACTTCGTATACGCGTGAGGGTGGTTTCCTTCATGATGCGGCGGAGTTCGATCCTGGTTTCTTCGGGATTTCGCCGCGTGAGGCGTTGGCGATGGACCCGCAGCAGCGGCTTCTCCTGGAAGCGTCGTGGGAGGCGGTTGAGAACGCGGGTATAGATCCGTTGAGTTTGAAGGGGACCAGTACCGGAGTCTTCGCCGGAGTCACCTACCACGACTATGCCTCTCGGCTGCGTTCCATTCCTGAAGGACTTGAGGGCCTGCTCGGCACAGGGGCCTCCGCCAGCGTGGTGTCAGGTCGGCTCGCATATGTCCTCGGTCTGGAAGGCCCTGCCCTCAGCGTGGACACGGCGTGTTCGTCGTCGCTGGTCGCGTTGCATCTGGCGGGACAGGCCCTGCGGCAGGGCGAGTGCTCGATGGCGCTCGCCGGCGGTGTGACCGTGATGGCGACCCCGGGGACGTTTGTCGACTTCAGCCGTCAGCGAGGTCTCGCCGAAGACGGTCGGTGCAAGGCGTTCGATGTCTCCGCCGATGGGTTCGGGCCGGCCGAGGGCGTCGGCATGTTGGTCCTGGAGCGACTCTCGGACGCCCAGCGCCTGGGCCACTCCGTCCTCGCTGTCATACGGGGCAGTGCGGTGAATCAGGACGGTGCGAGTAATGGCCTGACGGCTCCGAATGGTCCGTCGCAACAGCGGGTGATCCGCCAGGCCCTGGCCTCGGCCGGTCTCTCGACCATGGACATCGACGCGGTGGAGGCGCACGGCACTGGCACAGCGCTGGGTGACCCGATCGAGGCTCAGGCACTCCTGGCGACCTACGGTCAGGGCCGTCCCGAGGACCGGCCGCTGAGGCTGGGCTCGATCAAGTCGAACATCGGACACACTCAGGCGGCTGCCGGTGTCGCCGGTGTCATCAAGATGGTGCTCGCCATGCAGCACGGCGTCCTCCCGCCCACACTGCATGTCAACGAACCGACCCCGCATGTCGATTGGGCGAGCGGCGCGGTTGAGCTGCTGACCGAGGCCACCGCCTGGCCCGAGGTGGACCGCCCGTGGCGCGCGGCAGTCTCCTCCTTCGGCATCAGCGGCACCAACGCCCACACGATCATCGAACAGGCCCCCCAGAAGGAGGCCGAGGCTCCCGAGTCGACCGTGAAGGGCGATGCCCTCGTGCCGTGGGTGGTGTCAGGCCGTGGCGCCGACGCCCTGCGGGCGCAGGCCGCCCGGCTGCGGGAGTGGGTGCTTGAACACCCTGAACACAGCTCGGCCGATATCGGTCACTCACTGGTCACCTCCAGGTCGTCGTTCGAAAACCGGGCCGTCGTGCTGGGTGCCGACCGGGCGGGCCTGCTGGCTGGGCTGGAAGCAGCGGCCCAGGGCGAGCCCCGGTCCTATCTGATCCAGTCGCCCCCCAATGGTCGAGCCTCCGGTGGTGGTGTGGCGTTCCTGTTCACCGGGCAGGGCGCACAGCGCGTCGGCATGGGCCGTGAACTCGCGGCACGTTTCCCGGTGTTCGCGTCTGCGCTGGACGAGGTCTGTGTTCAGCTCGACGCGCATCTGGAGCGTCCGCTACGTGAAGTGCTCTTCGCCGAGCCTGACACCGAGGCGGCGGCGCTGCTGGACGAGACGGCGTTCACTCAGGCAGCCCTGTTTGCCATTGAGGTCGCGCTGTATCGGCTGGTGGAGTCGTGGTCCCTGACGCCGGACTACCTTCTGGGCCACTCCATCGGTGGTCTGGCCGCGGCGTATGTGGCGGGTGTGTTGTCGCTGGAGGACGCGGCCGAGGTTGTGGTGGCTCGGGGTCGGTTGATGCAGGCCCTGCCCAAGGGCGGAGCCATGGTCTCCCTCCAGGCGTCGGAAGACGAACTGGTGGAATCACTGCAACTTCTTGTCGACGACAAGGAGCGGGTCTCGGTCGCGGCGGTGAACGGCCCGGACACGGTGGTGATCTCCGGTGACGACGAGATGGTGACTGAGGTCGCCGGGTACTGGCTGGTGCAGGACCGGAAGGTGAAGCGGCTGAAGGTCAGTCATGCCTTCCACTCGGTGTTGATGGAGCCGATGCTCGCCGAGTTTGAGCAGGTCCTGTCTCGGGTCACGTTGAACCCGCCGCGGATTCCGGTCATCTCCGACTCCACCGGCCTACCCCTCACACCGGAGCAGGCCACCTCTCCCGCGTACTGGACCGCCCACGTCCGTAACCCGGTCCTGTTCCACCAGGCCATCACCCACCTCACCGGCCAAGGCGTGAAAAGCTTCTTGGAACTGGGCCCCGACGGTGTGCTCAGCGCCATGACCCGCACGAGCCTGGCCGACGACAGTGACATTACGGTCGTCCCCCTGCTGCGGCGGGACCGGGAAGAGTCCGAGGCGGCGCTCACCGCGCTGGCCGAGCTGTATGTCAACGGTGTGGCCGTCGACTGGACCGTACTCCTCGACGGCGCCCGCCCGGTCGCCCTGCCAACCTACGCCTTCCAGCACCAGCGTTTCTGGCTGGAGGCAGGCACCGACCCCGTGCGTCAGGGCGCCTTCGAGATGGAGAGCCGCTTCTGGGAGGTCGTGGAGCAGGGCGACGCGGCCGAGCTGGCCAGTGCCTTCGCCGCGATGGGTCTGGACGCGTCCGCCGAGGAATGGGAACCGGTGCTGCCCGCGCTGACCTCTTGGCGGCAGGCGCAGCAGACGCGGTCGGCGGTGGACTCCTGGCGCTACCGCATCATCTGGAAGCCGCGCACCGGCACGCCGCCGTCCAGCACCCTGACGGGAACCTGGCTGGTGGCCGTGCCCACGGGCCCGGAGCACAAGGAACTCGTCGATCAGTGTGCGGAAGCCCTGGAACGCCACGGCGCGCGTGTCGTCCTCGTACGCCCGGACGCGTCGGCCCCCGCCGACCGCCGAACCTGGCTCGCGGCGCTGCGACAGGCCCTCCCGGAACAACCGCACCAGAATCTGAACCAGACCCAAACCCAGAACCCGGCTCAGGAAGCGGCAGACGCCGGTCAGTCTCTCGCCGGGGTTGTGTCTCTGGTGGGGGATGTGGCGGGGACGTTGGGGTTGGTGCAGGGGTTGGGTGGTGTGGGTGTGGTGGCTCCGTTGTGGTGTGTGACGCGGGGTGCTGTGGGTGTGGGTGGTGGGGATGTGGTGGTGTCTCCGGTGCAGGGTTTGGTGTGGGGGTTGGGTCGGGTGGTGGGTCTGGAGCATCCGGAGCGGTGGGGTGGTGTGGTTGATCTGCCGGTGTCGGTGGATGGTCGGGGTTGGGAGCGTTTCTGTTCGGTGTTGGCGGGTGGTGGTGGTGAGGATCAGGTGGCGGTGCGGTCGTCGGGTGTGTTCGTACGACGCCTCGTCCCGGCTCCCGCTCCCGCCCCGGCCCCGGCTGCGGTCTCGGTTGGGGAGGGTGGGTGGTCGCCGGGTGGGGGTACGGTCCTCGTCACGGGTGGTACGGGGGTGATGGGGGCTCGGGCCGCGCGCTGGTTGGCGGCTCGGGGTGCCCAGCGTCTGTTGTTGGTGAGCCGTGCGGGGGAGACCGCTCCGGGTGTGTCGGAGTTGGTGGCGGAGCTGACCGCGATGGGCAGCCGGGCCGAGGTCGTCGCTTGTGATGTCGCCGACCGTGACGCACTGGCCGCGCTCCTCGCCGCCGTACCGGAGGAGTATCCACTGACCGCGGTCGTCCACACCGCCCAGGTCCAGGACGACGGCGCGCTGGCGGAGTTCAGCTCCGAGCGGTTGGAACCGGCGCTGCGGGCCAAGTGCTCGGGTGCCTGGAACCTCCATGAACTCACCACGGACCTGTCCCTGTCGGCGTTCGTCCTCTTCTCCTCCGGCGCAGGTGTCTGGGGCGGCGGCGGACAGGGCGCGTACGCGGCGGGCAACGCCTACCTCGACGCGCTGGCCGAGTACCGCCGGGGGCTCGGGCTGCCCGCGACGGCGATCGCCTGGGGCCTGCTGGAGCAGGACACCCCGCCAGGCGGCGCCACGGCACCCGACCCCCGTACCGACACGAGCGACGGCAGCGACTCCGGCACGGGCACCGACAGCGACTCCGGCTCCGGCACCGGCACCGGCACGGGCACCGACAGTGGCTCCGGCTCTGGCATCGGCGGTACCCGGATGGACCGCCGCGGACTGGCCGCCATGGACCCGCAGGCCGCGTTCGACGCGCTGCACGACGTCCTCAGCCACGGCGAGACCGCGCTGACGGTGGCCGATGTCGACTGGGAGCGGTTCTACCCGGCCTTCGCCGTGGCCCGCCCCCGACCGCTACTGCACGACATCCCGGCCGTCGCCGCACTGCTCGCCGAGGACCGCGACAGCGACGGCGACGTACAGGCCCGTTCGGACCTCGCCGAACGCCTCACAGCACTCCCTGCGGAGGAACAGCAGCGGGCCGTACTCGATCTGGTGCGCACGCATGTCGCGGCGGTGCTGGGACACAGCGCCCCCGACGGCGTACAGGCCGGACGGACCTTCCGCGACCTCGGCTTCGACTCGCTGACCGCAGTGGAACTGCGCAACCGGCTCAGCTCCGCGACCGGAGTCGCCCTGCCCGCCACATTGATCTTCGACTATCCCAACCCCAGCGCGATCGCCGACCATCTGCGGCGGCAACTGTGCGGTGGGGAGAACACCTTGGCGTCCACCCTGACCTCCGTCTCCGACCTGGAGCAGGAGGCGGAGAAAGCGGTGGCCCGGTTCAAGGAGGATCCGGACCAGGTGGATCTCGAAGAGATCACTCCGGTGATCTCACGGCTGAAAGCTGTCCTCGCGCAGTACGAATCTCTGCGCGCTCCGTCGACTGGTACATCGTCTGCGAGTAGTGACCT
Organism: Streptomyces sp. NPDC020965; assembly: GCF_044333555.1. Classification (NCBI taxonomy): domain Bacteria; kingdom Bacillati; phylum Actinomycetota; class Actinomycetes; order Kitasatosporales; family Streptomycetaceae; genus Streptomyces; species Streptomyces sp. NPDC020965. Next base: position 226,968 of record NZ_JBIRRE010000014.1, on the reverse strand, counting down.
CAGTTCGGCGACCGCTACTGAACTGATCGACATCATCAACCAAGAATTCGGAAGCGTTTCCGAGTAGCACGGGGCGGTCGGAATGGTTAACGACGAGACACTTGTCAAGTACCTGCGGCAGGTTACTGCCGACCTTCGGGAGAGTCGCCGCCAGGTGACGGAGATGGCGGAGCGGTCGGCGGAGCCACTGGCGATCGTCGGAATGGCCTGCCGTCTCCCCGGAGGAGTGAGTTCGCCGGACGAGCTGTGGCGGCTGGCCCTCGAAGGCCGGGAAGGGATATCCGGCTTCCCCACCAACCGTGGCTGGGACGTGGACGGGCTCTACGACCCGGACCCGGACCAGCAGGGCACCTCGTACACCTGCGAGGGCGGCTTCCTCCACGAGGCCGGTGACTTCGACCCCGCCTTCTTCGGGATCTCCCCGCGCGAGGCCCTGGCCATGGACCCGCAGCAGCGGCTCCTCCTGGAGACCTCCTGGGAAGCGGTGGAAAGCGCGGGCATCGACCCCCAGACCCTCAAGGGCGCCGGCGTCGGTGTGTTCACCGGCATGAGCTACCACGACTACATATCCCAGATCGACACCGTGCCCGACGGCCTGGAGGGCTATCTCGGCACCGGTAACGCGGGCAGTGTGGTCTCCGGTCGGATCGCCTATGTGATGGGACTCGAAGGCCCGGCGGTGACCATCGACACGGCGTGTTCGTCGTCGCTGGTCGCAATGCATCTGGCGGGTCAGGCCCTGCGCCAGGGCGAGTGCTCGATGGCCCTCGCCGGTGGCGTGACCGTGATGGCGACGGCGGCCACGTTCGTGGACTTCAGCCGTCAGCGCGGACTGGCGCCCGACGGGCGTTGCAAGTCCTTCGCCGCCGCTGCGGACGGCACCGGCTGGGCCGAGGGCGCCGGAATGCTCCTCCTGGAGCGACTCTCGGACGCCCAGCGGCTCGGCCACCCCATCCTGGCCGTGATTCGGTCCAGCGCCGTCAACCAGGACGGCGCCAGCAACGGTCTCACCGCGCCGAACGGTCCGTCGCAGCAGCGGGTCATCCGGCAGGCGCTGTCGGCGGTCGGTCTCTCCACCGCCGATGTCGACGCCGTCGAGGCCCACGGCACGGGTACGCCGTTGGGCGACCCGATCGAGGCGCAGGCCCTGCTGGCCACCTACGGACAGGGACGCCCGGAGGGCCGACCGCTCTGGCTCGGCTCGATCAAGTCGAACATCGGTCATGCGCAGGCCGCCGCCGGTGTCGCCGGTGTGATCAAGATGGTGATGGCGCTCCGCCACGGCATCCTTCCCGCGACGCTCAACCTGGACGAGCCGACGCCGCATGTGGACTGGGCGAGCGGTGCGGTGTCCCTCCTCCGGGAGACGACTCCCTGGCCCGAGGTCGGCAGGCCGCGCCGGGCAGGTGTGTCCTCGTTCGGAATCAGCGGCACGAACGCGCACACCATCCTGGAACAGGCCCCGGAGGTGTCCGAGGCTGAGACGGCTGTGCCCGCCGCACCGGTCTCCGGCACCGGCGGCGTCCTGCCGTTCGTCGTCTCCGGGCGTGGCACGGCGGCTGCGCTGGCCCAGGCCGCGCGGCTGAGCGACTGGATCCGGGAGCGCCCCTTGGACGGCCTCCCCGATATCGCCCGCTCCCTGGTCACCTCCCGGCCCGCCTTCGAGGACCGGCTGGTGGTCGTGGCCGCTGACCGTGAGTCCCTGCTCACCGGCCTGGCCGCAGCCGGACGCGGCGAGCCGCACCCCGGCGTGATCTCCCCCACCACCAGCGAGACTCCCGGCGACCGGGCTGTGTTCGTCTTCCCGGGTCAGGGGTCGCAGTGGGTGGGGATGGGGCGTGAGCTGTACGCGTCGTCTCCCGTCTTCCGGGCGCGGTTGGACGAGTGCGCGCGGGCGTTGGATCCGCTGGTGGACTGGTCCCTGATCGATGTTGTACGGGGTGAGTCCGGGGCTCCTGGTCTGGAGCGGGTGGACGTCGTCCAGCCCGTCCTCTGGGCGGTGATGGTGTCCCTGGCGGCTGTCTGGGAGTCATGGGGTGTTACGCCAGCCGCGGTGGTGGGTCACTCACAGGGTGAGATCGCTGCCGCGTGTGTGGCGGGGGCGTTGTCCGTGGAGGATGCGGCGCAGGTGGTGGCGTTGCGGAGCCGTGCCGTACGGGCGATGGCGGGCGACGGCGCGATGGTGTCCGTCGCGCTCCCCGCCGCTGAGGCTGAGGCGCTGACCGGGGACGGCGTGTCCCTGGCGGCTGTCAACGGTCCGTCGTCTGTGGTCCTGTCGGGGGACCGGTCTGCCCTCACCCCCGTGGTGGAGCGGCTCAGCGCCGAGGGTGTACGGACGAAGTGGGTGCCGGTGGACTACGCGTCCCACTCCGCCCATATGGAGCGCATCCGTGAGGAATTGGCGTCCCTGCTGTCCGGGATCGAGCCCAAGACCTCCCGTATCCCGCTCTACTCCACCGTGTCGGCGCAGGTCATTGACACGTCGGTCATGGATGCCGGCTACTGGTTCGACAACATCCGGGGCACCGTCCGCTTCCATGAGACCGTGCAGGCCCTGATCACCGACGGACTGACCGCCTTCGTGGAGATATCCCCGCACCCCGTCCTGGCGATGAGCGTTCAGGACACCCTGGACCAGGCCGAAGCCACCGGTCTCTCCATCGGCACCCTCCGCCGCGACGAGAACGAACACGAGACCTTCCTCACCGCCGCCGCCCAACTCTTCGTCGCCGGGCTTTCCATCGACTGGCACACGGCGGCGTTCACCGACCTCGATACGCGCCGGGTCGACCTCCCCACCTACGCCTTCCAGCGCGAGCGCTTCTGGCTCCAGTCCGCAGCGGGCACCATCGGCGACGCGGCCGGGCTCGGCCAGGGCGTCACGGGACACCCCCTCCTCGGTGCGGTGGTCGCGGTCGCCGACCGCGATGTGGCCGTACTCACCGGTCGGGTGTCGCTGCGTACGCATCCCTGGTTGGCCGATCACGCCGTCCACGGCACGGTGATTCTGCCCGGTACGGCGCATGTGGAGCTGGCGATCCGGGCCGGGGACCAGGTGGGCGCCGCCCGGCTGGAGGAGTTGGTCATCCACAGCCCGCTGCTCCTGACCGATGCGGCGGACGAGACCGGCCAAACGGGTCAGACCGGTGACGGAGTCGACCTTCAGGTCGTCGTCGGTGCCGCCGACGGTTCCGGCTACCGCAGCATCGACATCCACTCCCGCCCGCACACCGACGCCGACTGGAGCCAGGACGACTGGACCCACCACGCGTCCGGCGTGCTGACCAGCGCGTCAGGCCGGCCCGCCGAGCCCTCCGACGAGCTGGCGGCCTGGCCGCCACAGGGCGCCAACCCCGTCGACCTGGACGGCATATACGAACGGCTGGCCGGGGCCGGATTCGGCTACGGCCCCGTCTTCCAGGGCCTGCGCGCCGCCTGGCGCAGTGGACAGGACGTGTACGCCGAGGTGGAGCTGACCGCCGGGGACACCACCGACCCGGCGGACTACGGCATCCACCCCGCGCTCTTCGACGCGGCCCTGCACGCGATGAGCCTGACCTCGGTGGGCGACGGAACCCAGGACGCCGAGGCCAACCAGGGCCGGCTGCCCTTCTCCTGGTCCGGTGTCTCCCTGCACGCGGGCGGCGCGGGCACGTTGCGGGTACGGATGAGACGCGAGAGCGAGGACACGGTCAGCCTGGTCGCCGCAGACCCCACCGGCGCGCCGGTCGTCTCGGTCGACTCGCTGGTGCTGCGGCCCGTGACGGCGGAGCAGGTCCGAGAGCAGCGCGGTGCCCGGGTCGAGAACATGTTCACCCTCGACTGGTTCCCGCTCGACCCCGCCCTGGCCGGAACGGCCGACCGGGCGGGCGCCGGGAGCTGGGCTGTCCTGGACACCCTGGACCTATCGGGCTCCGCCGCCGTACGACAGGGACTCGTACGGCAGGGCATCGGCGCCGCGACGGGCTCAGCCCTGGCCGCACTCGCCGAGGAAGGACCGGCGCCGGAGAGCGTGGTGCTGCCCGCTGTCGCGCTCCCCGAAGGGGCCGCCGGTGCGCGGCAGGCCGCCTGCGCGGTGCTGGAGCTGGTGCAGGAGTGGCTGCGTGACTCCCGCTGGGACGCGTCCCGGCTGACCGTGGTGACCAGCGGCGCGGTCGCCGTCCGGCCCGACGAGGACGACCTCCCCGATCTGGCGGCGGCGACGGTCTGGGGTCTGGTGCGGACCGCGCAGTCCGAGCACCCCGACCGGTTCGTCCTGGTTGACGCCGACGAGCGGGCAATCGGTGACGGTTCCTGGCTGCCTGGGGCGCTCAGCGGAGAGCCCCAGACGGCGGTACGGGCCGGTGACCTCTTCCTGGCGCGGGTCCACCAGGCCCACGCCGCCGCGGAGGACGGCGAACCGCAGCGGGCATGGGACCCCTCCGGCACCGTCCTCGTGGTAGGCGGCACCGGTGTGCTCGGTGCGCTGATCGCCCGCCATCTGGTGGACCGTGGCGTCCGCAGGCTGCTGCTCACCAGCCGTCGGGGCATCGAGGCGCCCGGCGCCCGTGATCTGGTGGCCCGGCTGGCGGCTGACGGTGCGATGGTGGAGGTCGCCGCGTGCGACGCCGCCGACCCGGAGGCGCTGGCCGCCACGCTGGCGGACATTCCCCGGGAGCACCCGCTGACCGCCGTCGTCCACACCGCCGGTGTACTGGACGACGGAGTGATCGAATCACTCACGCCCGAGCGCTTCGACGGCGTGTTCGCGTCCAAGGTGGACGCCGCGTGGAACCTGCACCGGCTCACCGAGGAACTGCCGCTCGCCGCCTTCATGATGTTCTCCTCGGCCTCCGGCACCTTCGGTAACGCGGGCCAGGCGAACTACTCGGCCGCCAACGCGTTCGTGGACGCCCTGGCCCAGCACCGGCGGGCCCGTGGCCTGCCCGCCGTGGCCGTCGGCTGGGGCCTGTGGGCCGAGGCCAGCGGCATGACCGGCCATCTGGACGAGGCCGACCGGGGCAGGATCAGCCGCGGTGGCGCCGGAGCGCTCTCCGCCGACCAGGGCCTCGCCCTCTTCGACGCGGCGCTCATCGCCCCCCGGGCCGCCGTGCTCGGTATGCGGCTGAACACCTCCGTCCTACGGGCTCAGGCCGCCAGCGGGGTACTGCCCCATCTGCTGCGCGATCTGGTACGGGTACCGGTCCGCCGGGCCGCGTCCGCCGAGGGCGCCGGTGGTGGCGGGCTGGCCGACCGGCTCACCGGATCGGACCCGGCCGAACAGCAGCGACTCGTCCTGGAACTGGTCCGTACGCATGTGGCCGCCGTGCTCGGTCATACCGACGCGGAGCGGGTCGGCGCGGGCAAGGCATTCCGCGAGCTGGGCTTCGACTCCCTGACCTCGGTGGAGTTGCGCAACCGACTCAACGCGGCCACCGGCCTACGGCTCCCCGCCACCCTGGTCTTCGACCACCCCACCCCCACCGCCATCGCGGAACTCGTACGGGAGCAGGTCCTCGGCCAGGCCACCGCCGCGCCCCACCGGCCCGCCGCTTCGCCGAACCGGCCGGGGCCGTCGGACGAACCGCTCGCCGTCGTGGGCATGGCCTGCCGCTTCCCCGGTGGCGCCGGCTCGCCCGAAGAGCTGTGGAAACTGGTCATGGCGGGCGGCGACGGCATCACCACCTTCCCCGAGGACCGGGGCTGGGACGTCCAGGCGCTCTACGACCCGGACCCGGAGCACCAGGGCACCTCGTACACCTGCGAGGGCGGCTTCCTGCACGACGCCGGTGAGTTCGACGCGGGCTTCTTCGGGATCTCCCCGCGTGAGGCGCTCGCCATGGATCCCCAACAGCGTCTTCTCCTGGAGGCCGGCTGGCAGGCGGTCGAGAGCGCCGGAATCGACCCGCTGACGCTCAAGGGCAGCGACACCGGCGTCTTCGCGGGCGTCATGTACCACGACTACGCCTCCCGGCTGGCGTCGGTGCCCGAGGGCCTTGAGGGCTATCTCGGCACGGGCAACGCGGGCAGCGTGGTGTCGGGCCGAGTGGCGTACGTACTCGGCGCCGAGGGTCCGGCGGTGACGGTGGACACGGCGTGTTCGTCGTCGCTGGTCGCGTTGCATCTGGCGGGCCAGGCCCTGCGTCAGGGCGAGTGCTCGCTGGCCCTCGCCGGTGGTGTCACCGTCATGTCGACGCCGGATGCCTTCGTCGACTTCAGCCGCCAGCGGGCATTCGCACCGGACGCGCGGTGCAAGGCGTTCGCGGCGGCGGCCGACGGAACGGGCTGGTCCGAGGGCGTCGGCGTGGTGCTCATCGAACGGCTCTCGGACGCACGGCGGCAGGGGCATCCCATCCTCGCCGTGATTCGTTCCAGCGCCGTGAACCAGGACGGCGCCAGCAACGGTCTGACGGCTCCCAACGGCCCGTCGCAGCAGCGGGTGATCCGTCAGGCGCTGTCGACGGCCGGACTGTCGACCTCCGATGTGGACGCGGTCGAGGCGCATGGCACGGGCACGAATCTGGGTGACCCGATCGAGGCGCAGGCCCTGTTGGCCACGTACGGCCAGGGCCGGCCGGAGAGTCTTCCCCTCCGGCTGGGCTCGCTGAAGTCCAACATCGGCCATACGCAGGCCGCCGCCGGTGTGGCGGGTGTGATCAAGATGGTGCTGGCGCTCCAGCACGGTGTCCTCCCGGCGACCCTCCATGTCGATGAGCCGACGCCACACGTCGACTGGGCGAGCGGCGCGGTCGAGCTGCTGACGGAGGCGACGCCCTGGCCCGAGACCGGACGTCCGCGCCGGGCCGCGGTGTCGTCCTTCGGGATCAGCGGTACCAACGCGCATGTGATTCTGGAGCAGGCGCCGGACGACGGTGGCACCGAGGTGTCCACCACGGACGATGACTCCCTGGTGCCGTGGGTGCTGTCCGGCCGTGGTGCCGACGGTGTCCGGGCGCAGGCCGCCCGGCTGCGCGCATGGCTGCTGGAACGCCCCGGGGCCCACCCGGCGGACATCGGCTCCTCCCTCCTCACCTCCCGGTCGCTGTTCGAGGACCGGCTGGTTGTGCTGGGTTCCCAGCGTGAGGCGCTGCTCGACGGACTGGCGGCGGCTGCCGAGGGGGCGCCGTGGCCCGGCCTGGTTCAGGCGTCCGCGGATGTGTCGCTGACCCGGGTGACCTTCGTCTTCCCGGGTCAGGGGTCGCAGTGGGTGGGGATGGGGCGTGAGCTGTATGCGTCGTCTCCCGTGTTCCGGGGACGGTTGGACGAGTGCGCGCGGGCGTTGGATCCGCTGGTGGAGTGGTCTCTGATCGATGTTGTACGGGGTGAGTCAGGGGCTCCTGGTCTGGAGCGGGTGGACGTGGTCCAGCCCGTCCTCTGGGCGGTGATGGTGTCGCTGGCGGCCGTCTGGGAGTCATGGGGTGTTACGCCAGCCGCTGTGGTGGGTCATTCGCAGGGTGAGATTGCCGCCGCGTGTGTGGCGGGGGCGTTGTCCGTGGAGGATGCGGCGCGGGTCGTGGCGTTGCGGAGTCGGGCGCTGCGGGCGATGGCGGGTGACGGTGCGATGGTGTCCGTCGCGCTCCCGGCCGCTGAGGCTGAGGCGTTGACCGGGGACGGCGTGTCCCTGGCGGCTGTCAACGGTCCGTCGTCCGTGGTCCTCTCAGGGGACCGGTCTGCCCTCACCCCCGTGGTGGAGCGGCTCAGCGCCGAAGGTGTGCGGACGAAGTGGGTGCCGGTGGACTACGCGTCCCACTCCGCCCATATGGAGCGCATCCGTGAGGAATTGGCGTCCCTGCTGTCCGGGATCGAGCCCAAGACCTCCCGTATCCCCCTCTACTCCACCGTGTCGGCGCAGGTCATCGACACGTCGGTCATGGATGCCGGCTACTGGTTCGACAACATCCGGGGCACCGTCCGCTTCCACGAGACCGTCCAGGCCCTGATCACCGACGGACTGACCGCCTTCGTAGAGGTCTCCCCTCACCCCGTCCTGGCGATGAGCGTCCAGGACACCCTTGACCAGGCCGAAGCGAACGGCCTGTCCATCGGCACCCTCCGACGCGACGAGAACGAACACGAAACCTTCCTCACCGCCGCCGCCCAACTCTTCGTCGCCGGGCTTTCCATCGACTGGCACACGGCGGCGTTCACCGACCTCGACACGCGCCGCGTCGACCTCCCCACCTACGCCTTCCAGCGCGAGCGCTTCTGGCTGCCGACCGGCGGAGGAGCCGTCGGTGACGCCGCCGGGCTCGGCCTCGGCACCGTACGCCATCCGCTGCTGGGTGCCGCCGTGAGTGTCGCCGAGAACGGGACGACCCTGCTGAGCGGTCGGATCTCGCTGCGTACGCACCCTTGGCTGGCCGACCACGCCGTCCTCGGCTCCGTGCTCCTGCCCGGCACCGCCTTCCTGGAGCTGGCCGTATGCGCCGGTGACCAGGTCGGCTGCGCACGCGTCGAAGAGCTGGTCATCCAGGCCCCGTTGGTGCTCACCGGCGACGATGCGGCCGACCTTCAGGTCGTGGTCGGTGCCCCGGACGGGTCAGGACTCCGGGCCGTCGACATCTACTCCCGTCCGCACAGCGGGGCGGAGTGGGCGGACGAGGCGTGGACGCTGCACGCCAGTGGTTCCCTCGCCGCCTCGGCGGCGACCTTCCCGGACACCCCGGACGGCGCGGCCGTCGCAGACGCGGCGGCGAACGATCTGACCGTCTGGCCGCCGCAGCAGGCGACACCCGTCGAGATCGACGGGTTCTACGAACTCCTCGGCGGTACCGGCTTCCAGTACGGCCCGCTCTTCCAGGGCCTGCGCGCCGCCTGGCGCAGCGGTGACGACATCTACGCCGAGGTCGGGCTGCCCGAGCACGAGCACGCCGGCACGGACGGTTTCGGCATCCACCCGGCGCTGTTCGACGGCGCGCTGCACGGCATCGTCCTCGGCACCGATGCCACCACCACTGGTGTCACTTCCGACGACGCCACCACCACCGACACCACTTCCGATGGTGCCGCGGCCGGCCCCCGGGGACTGCTGCCGTTCTCCTGGACGGGCGTGTCGCTGTACGCGAGCGGTGCCTCGGTCCTTCGCGTACGGCTGCGGCGGCAGGGCGGCGACGCGGTGGGTCTGGTCGCCGCCGACCCCACTGGCGCGCCGGTCGTCTCGGTCGACTCGCTGGTGCTGCGACCCATGACGGCCGATCAGGTACGGCCCGGAGGCGGCGCGCGCCGCTCCCACCTGTATGCACTCGACTGGACGCCCACCGGCATCGGCGCGCCGGCGGACGGGAGCAAGACCTGGGGCGTACTGGAGAGCCCCGTTGCCGGTGTCGTGGCGGAGGCCGCGGCCCCGACGGCCCGGCGCGGCCCGCTGGACGCGCTGCTCGCCGACGGAGCCGTACCGGATGTGGTCCTGCTGGCGGCGGCCGGAGTCGACAGCACCCCCGCTGCCGCTGCCGCCGACGCCCGTGATCTGGTCGGCTCGGTGCTGGCGACGGTCCAGGAGTGGCTGGCCGCCCCCGGTACCGAGGCCGCCCGGCTCGTGGTGCTCACCCGGGGCGCCGTCGCCGTCGGCGTGGACGACGACATCACCGATCTCGCGGCGGCCTCCGTATGGGGCCTGCTCCGGGTCGCCCAGAACGAGCACCCGGACCGCTTCGTCCTCGTGGACGCCGATGCGGCGGCGGTGGCGTCCGGCGCCGTACGGGATGCCGTGGAGCTGGACGAACCTCAGATCGTACTGCGCGGTGACACCGTGTACGTACCCCGGGTGCACCGGGCTCCGGCCGGGGCCGACGACGGGCCGCGCGACTGGGACGCACCCGGTACGGTCCTGGTGACCGGCGGTACCGGCACCCTGGGTACCGCGGTCGCGGAACACCTCGCGGCGGGCGGCGCACGGCGGTTGCTGCTGGTCAGCCGACAGGGCCCGGCCGCGCCCGGCGCCCGCGAACTCGCCGCGCGGCTCACGGCCGCCGGCACCGAGACCGAGGTGGCGGCGTGCGATGTCGCCGACCCGGCGGCGCTCGCCGGACTGCTCGCGACGATCCCCACCGGGCAGCCGCTGACGGCCGTGGTGCACGCCGCGGGCGCACTGGACGACGGGATCCTGGAATCGCTCACTCCGGAGCGGATCGCGACCGTCTTCGCGCCGAAGGCGGACGCCGCCTGGCACCTGCACGAGCTGACGGCCGATCTGCCGCTGACCGCGTTCGTCCTCTTCTCCTCAGCGGCCGGCACCTTCGGCAGCGCCGGACAGGGCAACTACGCCGCGGCCAACGCCTTCCTGGACGGCCTGGCCCAGCACCGGCGCGCCCGCGGCCTGCCCGCGGTCTCCCTCGGCTGGGGCCTGTGGGCCGAGACCAGCGCGCTGACCGGGCAGCTCAGCCAGGGCGACCGGGACAGGATGGACCGGACCGGCGCCGGCGCGCTCAGCACCGATGAGGGCCTGGCGCTGCTCGACACGGCGGCCGGCACCCCGCGCGCCACGCTGCTGCCGATGCGGATGAACACGGCCGCACTGCACGCCCAGGCCAACTCCGGCGCGCTGCCGCACCTGCTGCGCGATCTGGTCCGGGTACCGGCGCGGCGCACCGCGGCGGGTGACGCGGGCACCGGCAATCCGCTCGCCGCCCGACTCACGGGTCGGACCGGCCCCGAGCGGCAGCGGATCGTCCTCGATCTGGTACGCGGCCACGTCGCGGCCGTCCTCGGCCACAGCGACCCCAAGGGCGTCGGCGCCCAACGGGCCTTCCGTGACCTGGGCTTCGACTCGCTCACCGCCGTGGAGCTGCGGAACCGCCTCAGCGCCGCCACCGCGATCCGGCTGCCCGCCACGCTGATCTTCGACTGCCCGACCCCGGCGGCCATCGCCGACTTCGTCCTCGAACGGGCCCTGGGCCAGGGCGAGCACACGGACCGGCCGCGCACGGTGGCGACCACAACCGACGAGCCGATGGCCGTGATCGGGATGGCCTGCCGCTTCCCCGGTGGGGTGGCGTCGCCGGAGGACCTGTGGCGGCTGGTCGCGGAGGGCCGGGACGGCATCTCCGGCTTCCCGGCCGACCGCGGCTGGGACCTGGCCAACCTCTACCACCCCGACCCCGATCACGAGGGCACCACCTACACCCGCGAGGGCGGCTTCCTCCACGAGGCGGGCCGGTTCGACCCCGGCTTCTTCGGGATCTCGCCGCGCGAGGCGGTGGCCATGGACCCGCAGCAGCGCTTGCTGCTGGAATCGTCCTGGGAGGCGATCGAGAGCGCCGGGATCGACCCGCTGACCCTGCGGGGCACCGACACCGGTGTCTTCGCCGGACTGATGTACCACGACTACGCCGTCCAGCTCGCCGCCGTACCGGAGGGCGCGGAGGCGTTCCTGGGCATCGGCAACGCGGGCGGTGTCGCCTCCGGCCGGGTCGCGTACGTCCTCGGCACCGAGGGGCCGGCCGTCACGGTGGACACGGCGTGCTCCTCGTCGCTGGTCGCCCTGCACTGGGCGGCACAGGCACTCCGTCAGGGCGACTGCTCGCTGGCGCTCGCCGGCGGTGTCACCGTCATGGCCACCCCCGGTGCCTTCGTCGACTTCAGCCGTCAGCGCGGCCTCGCCGCCGACGGTCGGTGCAAGTCCTTCGCGGCGGGCGCCGACGGCACCGGCTGGGCGGAGGGCGTCGGTATGGTGCTGCTGGAGCGGCTCTCCGACGCACAGCGGCTCGGCCACCCCGTCCTCGCGGTGATCCGCTCCAGTGCCGTCAACCAGGACGGCGCCAGCAACGGCCTGACCGCCCCGCACGGCCCCTCGCAACAGCGGGTCATCCGGCAGGCGCTCGCCTCAGCGGGTCTCTCCACCGCCGATGTCGACGCCGTCGAGGCCCATGGCACCGGCACCACGCTCGGTGACCCGATCGAGGCCCAGGCACTCCTGGCCACGTACGGTCAGAACCGTCCCGAGGACCGGCCGCTGCGGCTCGGCTCGCTGAAGTCGAACATCGGCCACGCCCAGGCCGCCGCCGGTGTCGCCGGTGTCATCAAGATGGTGATGGCACTGCGGCACGGTGTGCTGCCCGCGACCCTCCATGTCGATGAGCCGACGCCGCACGTCGACTGGGCGAGCGGGGCCGTGGAACTCCTGGCCGAGTCCATGCCGTGGCCCGAGACGGGCCGGCCGCGCCGCGCCGCGGTGTCCTCGTTCGGGATCAGCGGCACCAACGCCCACACCATCCTCGAACAGGCCCCCGAGATCGCTCCGGTGCCCGCCGTCGAACCGGCGACCGTCCTCCCCGGCCCGGTGCCGTGGGTGGTCACCGGCCGCGGCCCAGCAGGGCTGCGCGGACAGGCCGCCCGACTCGCTGAATGGGCGCGCACGCACCCGGAGGCGGACGCCGCCGATGTGGCCCGCTCCCTGGTCACCGCCCGGTCGGCGTTCGACGAGCGGTTGGTCGTCCTCGGTGCGGACCGCGAAGCCCTGATCGCAGGAGTGACGGCGGTGGGCCGGGGCGAACCCTGGCCCGGCGCGGTCCGCAGCGCCCCCGGTGGCCTCGCCGCCGGGAGCGTGGGCCTGCTCTTCGCCGGACAGGGTTCGCAGCGGCCCGGCATGGGCCGTGAACTGGCCGCCGCCGCACCGGTGTTCGCCGCCGCCCTGGACGAGGTCTGCGCCGCCCTGGATCCGCACCTGGACCAGCCGCTGCGGGATGTCCTCTTCGCCGAGCCGGACACCCCGCTCGCCGCCCTGCTGGACCGCACCGGCTGGACCCAGCCCGCCCTGTTCGCCGTCGAGGTCGCCCTCTTCCGGCTGCTCCGGTCCTGGGGTGTCACCCCCGACTTCGTGGCCGGGCACTCCATCGGCGGACTTGCCGCCGCCCACACGGCGGGGGTGCTGTCACTCGCCGACGCGGCGACCGTCGTCGCCGCCAGGGGCCGGCTGATGCAAGCACTGCCCGAGGGCGGCGCCATGGCCTCCCTCCAGGCCACGGAGGACGAGGTCACCGCGGAGCTGGCGGCATTCGACGGCCGGGTGTCGATCGCAGCCGTCAACGGTCCGCAGGCCGTGGTGGTCTCCGGCGACGAGGACGCCGTCGACGAGATCGCGGCCCACTGGCGGGAGCGGGGACGCAAGGCCAAGCGGCTGAAGGTCAGCCACGCCTTCCACTCCTCCCGGATGGAACCCATGCTGGCGGAGTTCGAGCGGATCCTCGCCTCGGTCACCCTCCACCCGCCGGTGATTCCCGTCGTCTCCGACAGCACCGGCGAGCCGCTGACCGACGCGGAGGCGACCTCGCCCCGCTACTGGGCCGAGCACATCCGCCGCCCGGTCCGTTTCCACCAGGTGGTCACCACCCTCGCCGCCCACGGCGCCGACCGGCTCGTCGAAATCGGACCGGACGGCGTGCTCAGCGCGATGGCCCAGCAGAGCCTCACCGGCGACGCGGCGGCCGGCACCGTGGTGGTGCCCCTGCTGCGTACCGACCGCGACGAGTACGAGGCCGCGCTCACCGCGGCCGCCACCCTGTTCGTCCACGGCACCCCCGTGGACTGGCCCGCACTGCTCCAGCCGCTCGACGGGCGCCGGGTGGCCCTGCCCACCTACGCCTTCCAGCACGAGCGGTACTGGCTGGAGGCGCGTACCAGCGCGGCCGACCCCGTCCCGGCCCACCACGACGCCGACTCCCCGTTCTGGGAGGCGGTCGAGCGCGGTGACGCCTCGGTGCTCGCCGAGACCTTCGCCTCCGCCGGAGTGCGGGCCCCGGCGGAAGCCTGGGCGCCCGTGCTGCCCGCCCTCGCCTCCTGGCGGGGGACCCGGCACGGCCGGACCACCGCCGACACCTGGCGCTACCGAGCCTCCTGGAAGCCCCGCACCCGCACCCCCGCCGCCGTACTGACCGGCGACTGGCTGCTGATCGCGCCCGTCCAGCCGGAGCACAAGGAACTCACCGACCACTGCGCGGACGCCCTGGAACGGCACGGCGCGACGGTGACCCTCCTCCGGCCCGACCAGCTCGACCCGGACGACCGTTCGGCCTGGCGCGTCCTGCTGGACGACGCCGTACAGCGGACCGGAACGGTCTCGGGCGTGGTGTCGCTCATCGGCCTGGTCGAGGAAGCACACCTCCGCCATCCGTCCGTCCCCGTCGGTCTGGCCGCGACCCTGGCGCTGGTGCAGGGTCTCGGCGACGCCGGAGTCGACGCCCCACTGTGGTGCCTGACCCGGGGCGCGGTCTCCACCAGCGGCACCGACCCGCTGCACTCGCCCGTCCAGGCCCTGCTGTGGGGACTCGGCCGGGTCGTGGGGCTGGAACACCCCGAGCGTTGGGGCGGACTGGTCGACCTCCCGGAGGAGACCGGCACCCACTGCTGGGAGCAGCTCTGCGGGATCCTCGCCGCCGCCGACGACGAGGACCAGCTCGCCGTACGCCCCGCCGGGGTGTTCCTGCGCCGACTCACCCCCGCGCCCGCGACCGGATCCCCGGACCGGGACGGAAGCTGGACCCCGCACGGCACCGTACTGATCACCGGCGGCACCGGGGTGCTCGGCGCCCAGCTCGCCCGCTGGGCGGTCGCGGCGGGGGGACGCAGCCTGCTGCTGCTCAGCCGCCGCGGGCCCGACGCCCCCGGCGCCGGTGCGCTGCGCACAGAACTGGAGGCGGCCGGAGCCCGGATCTCCATCGTCTCCTGTGACATCACCGACCGGGCGGCGCTGGAACGGGCCGTGGCCACCGTGCCCGACGAACACCCGCTGACCACCGTCATCCACGCCGCCGGAGTCGATGTCCACCAGTACGAGCCGGCCGCCGGGCTCACGCTGGACCTGCTCGCCCCGGTGGTGGAGGCCAAGGTCGCCGGGGCCCGCGCGCTGGAGGACCTGATCGCGGACCAGCCGCAGATCGAATCGTTCGTCCTCTTCTCCTCCGGTGCCGGGATCTGGGGCGGCGGCGGACAGGGCGCGTACGCGGCCGGTAACGCCTTCCTCGACGCCCTGGCGGAACACCGGCGCGGCCGGGGGCTACCCGCGACCGCGATTGCCTGGGGACCCTGGGGCGAGGACGAGACCGGCGACGACAACGACGCCGCCCGCCGGCAGATGGACCGTCGCGGGCTGCCCGCGATGTCACCGGAGCTGGCCCTGCGGGCCTTCCGCCGGATCCTCGACCACGACGAGATCGCGCTCACCGTGGCCGATATCGACTGGGAGCGCTTCTACCCGGCGTTCGCGCTCTCCCGGCCGCGCCCACTGCTGCACGACGTCCCCCGGGTCGCCGAGCTGCTCACCGATTCGGCCGCCCCCGCCACCTCCGGGGGCCGGCCGGCCCTGGTCGAACAACTCCTCGGCACACCCCCCGCCGAGCAGCGGCATCTGGTGCTCGTGGCCGTACGCACCGAAGTGGCGGCCGTCCTCGGACACGATCCGGATGGCATCGGCGCCAACCGGGCCTTCCGTGACCTGGGCTTCGACTCGCTGACCGCGGTCGAGCTGAGCCGGCGTCTCGCGCCGGTCACCGGGCTCCAACTGCCGCCGACGCTGGTCTTCGACCACCCGACACTGGCGGATGTCGCCGCCGACATCCATCAGCGGCTGACCGACGCCACCGCCGAACTCTTCGTCACGCTGGACCGATTGGAGAGCAGGCTCGCCGATTCGGTGCTCGACGCCGACCTGGGCCGGGCGGCGGTGGACCGACTGTCCCTCGCCCTCGCCCGGCTCAAGGAACTCGTCGCGGACGGGGACGAGCCGAACCGTGTCGAGGCCGCCGCGAACATCGACGACGCCACCGACGAGGAGATCTTCGAACTGCTCGACCGGGAGCTGTAAATGACCGGGACACAGCGGAACGCGGCGAACAGGGAGCAGTCAGGCGCGATGGGGACAGAGGGAACGATGAACGAGGAACGGCTGCGCGACTACCTGAAGCGGGCCACGACGAGCCTGGTCGAGGCCCGCGGCCGAGTGGCCGAGCTGGAGGAGCGGGCGACGGAGCCGCTGGCCGTCGTCGGCATGGGCTGCCGCTTCCCCGGCGGGGTCACCTCACCGGACGAGCTCTGGCGGCTGGTCGCCGACGGCGCCGACGGCGTCACCGGCTTCCCGGAGGACCGGGGCTGGGACACCGGCGCCCTCTACGACCCCGACCCGGACCAGCAGGGCACCTCGTACACCCGTGAGGGCGGCTTCCTGCACGGCGCCGGCGAGTTCGACCCCGCCTTCTTCGGGATCTCCCCGCGCGAGGCGATGGCCATGGACCCGCAGCAGCGTCTCCTCCTGGAGACCTCCTGGGAGGCGGTGGAACACGCGGGCATCGGCCCCCGGTCCCTGGCCGGGCGCGATGTCGGCGTGTTCATCGGCACCAACGGGCAGGACTACGGCGTCGTCGCCCAGCAGGTCCTGAAGGACGCCGACGGCTATCTGCTGACCGGCAACGCGGCCAGCGTGGTCTCCGGCCGGATCGCCTATGCGCTGGGCATCGAAGGACCGGCGGTGACGGTGGACACGGCGTGTTCGTCGTCGCTGGTCGCGCTGCACCTGGCGGGTCAGGCACTGCGGCAGGGCGAGTGCTCGATGGCGCTGGTCGGCGGGGTCACGGTGATGGCCACCCCGACCGGATTCGTGGAGTTCAGCCGTCAGCGCGGCCTCGCCGCCGACGGCCGGTGCAAGGCGTTCGCGGCGGCGGCGGACGGCACCGGTTGGGCCGAGGGCGTCGGTGTGCTGCTGGTGGAGCGGCTCTCGGACGCCCAACGGCTCGGCCATCAGGTGCTCGCCGTCGTCCGGTCCAGTGCCGTCAACCAGGACGGCGCCAGCAACGGTCTGACCGCGCCCAACGGGCCGGCACAGCAGCGGGTCATCCGGCAGGCCCTGTCGGCGGCCGGTCTTTCGGCGGCCGATGTGGACGCGGTCGAGGCCCATGGCACCGGCACCACCCTGGGCGACCCGATCGAGGCGCAGGCGCTGCTGGCGACCTACGGCCAGGCCCGCCCGGCGGGCCGTCCGCTGCGGCTGGGGTCCGTCAAGTCCAACCTCGGCCATACGCAGGCGGCCGCCGGTGTGGCGGGCGTCATCAAGATGGTGATGGCGCTGCGCCACGGCGTCCTCCCGGCGACCCTGTACGTGGACGAGCCGACGCCGCATGTCGATTGGGCGAGCGGCGCGGTGGAGCTGCTGACGGAGGCCATGCCCTGGCCCGAGACGGGACGTCCGCGCCGGGCCGCGGTGTCGTCGTTCGGCATCAGCGGCACCAACGCGCACACCATTCTCGAACAGGCCCCGGAGGACGACACCGAGGCCGGGACGGCGACCGCTCCGGCGGCCGACGACCGTCGCCCGCTGGCCTGGGTGGTCTCCGGACAGGGCCGGGGCGGGCTGCGCGGACAGCTCGCCCGGCTCGCCGACTGGGCGCGCTCCCACCCGGAGCACAGCGCCGCGGACATCGCCCGCTCGCTGGTCACCACCCGGTCCGTGCTGGACGACCGCGTCGTCGTCCTCGGCGCCGACCGCGACGCCCTCCTCACCGGTCTCGACGCGGCCCATGACGGGGCACCCCACGCGGGCGTCATCTCCTCACCCGACGGCGAACCGACGTCCCTGAACCGGGCCGTGTTCGTCTTCCCGGGGCAGGGGTCGCAGTGGGTGGGGATGGGGCGTGAGCTGTACGCCTCTTCGCCCGTGTTCCGGGCGCGGTTGGACGAGTGTGCGGCTGCGTTGGACCCATTGGTGGAGTGGTCGCTGATCGATGTGGTGCGGGGAGGGTCCGGGGCCCCCGGTCTGGAGCGGGTGGATGTGGTTCAGCCCGTCCTCTGGGCGGTGATGGTGTCGCTGGCGGCTGTCTGGGAGTCGTGGGGTGTTGTTCCGGCCGCTGTGGTGGGTCATTCGCAGGGTGAGATCGCCGCCGCGTGTGTGGCGGGGGCGCTGTCGGTCGAGGACGCCGCGCAGGTGGTGGCGTTGCGGAGCCGTGCCGTACGGGCGATGGCGGGTGACGGCGCGATGGTGTCCGTCGCGCTCCCGGCCGCTGAGGCTGAGGCGCTGACCGGGGACGGTGTGTCCCTGGCGGCTGTCAACGGACCCTCGTCCGTGGTCCTGTCGGGGGACCGGTCCGCCCTCACACCCGTGGTGGAGCGACTGAGCGCCGAAGGTGTACGCACGAAGTGGGTGCCGGTGGACTACGCGTCCCACTCGGCACATATGGACCGCATCCACGACGAGCTGCTGGAGATCCTGTCCGGGATCGAGCCCAGGACCTCCCGTATCCCGCTCTACTCCACCGTGTCGGCGCAGGTCATCGACACATCGCGGATGGACGCCTCGTACTGGTTCGACAACATCCGGGGCACCGTCCGCTTCCACGAGACCGTCCAAGCCCTGATCCGTGACGACTTCACCGCCTTCGTGGAGATATCCCCGCACCCCGTCCTGACGATGAGTGTCCAGGACACCCTGGACCAGACCGAGGCCACCGGCGTCTCCATCGGAACCCTCCGCCGCGACGAGAACGAACACGAGACCTTCCTGACCGCCGCCGCCGAACTCTTCGTCGCCGGAACCACGGTCGACTGGACCGCGGTGCTCGACGGGCGCGGCGGACGGCGGGTCGCCCTGCCCACCTACGCCTTCCACCGCGAGCGCTTCTGGCTCCCGTCGTCACCCGGCGCCGTGGGTGACGCCTCCGGTCTGGGCCTCGGCACCGTGAGCCATCCGCTGCTGGGCGCCGCCGTGAGCGTCGCCGACAACGGGACGACGCTGCTCACCGGTCGGGTGTCGCTGCGTACGCATCCCTGGTTGGCCGATCATGCCGTCCTCGGCACGGTGATTCTGCCCGGTACGGCGCATGTGGAGCTGGCGATCCGGGCCGGGGACCAGGTGGGCGCCGCCCGGCTGGAGGAGTTGGTCATCCACAGCCCGCTGCTCCTGACCGATGCGGCGGACGAGACCGGCCAGACGGGTCAGATGGGTGACGGAGTCGACCTTCAGGTCGTCGTCGGTGCCGCCGACGGTTCCGGTTACCGCAGCATCGACATCCACTCCCGCCCGCACACCGACGCCGACGGGAGCCAGGACGACTGGACCCACCACGCCGGCGGCACCCTCGCCGACGCGGACAGCCGTCCGGTGGACCATACGGAGCTCGGGACCTGGCCGCCGCGTGACGCCGAGCGGCTGGACACAGCCGGTCTGTACGAGCGGTTCGACGCCGCCGGATTCGGCTACGGGACCGCCTTCCAGGGGCTGCGCGCCGTCTGGCGCCGGGACGAGGAGATCTTCGCCGACGTCGTGCTGCCGGAGAGCGAACACGACGACGCGGCCGCGTTCGGCATCCACCCCGCGCTCTTCGACGCCGCTCTGCACGCCATGGCCGCGGCCTCCGGAAGCACGGCGACGGAGAGCGCGGGACGGCTGCCGTTCTCGTGGTCCGGTGTCTCGCTGTACGCGGCCGGGGCCTCGGTGCTCCGGGTCCGGCTGCGATCGGTCGGTGCCGATGCGGTCAGCCTGCTGGCCGTGGACGGCGCGGGCGGACCGGTGCTGTCGGTCGCGGAACTGGCGCTCCGGCCGGTGACGGAGGAGCAGTTCCGGGGCGGGAACGAGCCCCGGCGGGACGATCTCTTCGCCGTCGCCTGGGTGCCCGCCGGGCCGGCCGTGACCACTGCGCCGGCCCCCCGGTCCTGGGCCGTGCTCGGACTGCCCGGCCAGGAGGAGTTCACCGGCCGGGTGGTGGACGGCCTCGCCGCGCGCGGGGTGACGGCCCCTGTCCTCACCGGCCTCGAAACGCCCGTGGACCCGCCCTCGTTCCCGGACGTGGTCCTCCTCCCGGCCGGTGGCTCCGGCGCCGACGCTGGGCCGGCCGTCACCGCTGTCCTGGAGCAGATCCAGGAGTGGCTGGAGTCCCCGGCCGCCGAATCGTCGCTGCTCGCCGTGGTGACCCGGGGCGCGGTCCCCGCCGAGCCCGGTGAGGATGTGCCCGGCCTGGCCGGTGCGGCGGTCTGGGGGTTGATCCGGACCGCCCAGTCGGAGAACCCGGACCGGTTCGTCCTGGTGGACGCCGACGCGCCCGCGCTCGCCCGGGGCGGTCTGGTCGACGCGGTGACGGCCGGCGAGCCGCAGGTGGCCGTCCGTGGCGAGGCGCTGCGCGTGCCGCGGGTACGCCGGGTCCCGGTGCCCGAGCCGCTCGACCGTGCCGACTGGAGCACATCCGGCACCGTACTGATCACCGGTGGTACGGGAGTGCTGGGCGCCGCCCTCGCCCGTCGTCTGGTGGCGTCCGGCGCGCGTCGGCTGTTGTTGACGGGCCGTCGGGGTCCCGAGGCGCCCGGAGCTGCGGATCTGGTGGCCGCATTGGAGCAGGATGGCGCGGTGGTGCACGTGGTGGCCTGCGATGTGGCTGACCGTGACGCCGTCGCGGCCCTGCTGGCGGGGATCCCCGGGGAGGCCCCGCTGACGGCGGTGGTGCACGCGGCCGGTGTGCTCGACGACGGTGTGGTCGGGTCGATGACACCCGAGCGGGTGGCGGCCGTCCTCGCCCCGAAGGCGGACGCGGCCCGCCATCTCCACGAACTGACCGCGGGGGTGGAGCTGTCGGCGTTCGTGCTGTTCTCCTCGGCGTCCGGCACCTTCGGCAACCCCGGTCAGTCCAACTACGCCGCTGCCAACGCCTATCTCGACGCGCTCGCCCACCACCGCCGGGCTCATGGGCTGCCCGCCCTTGCACTGGGCTGGGGCCTGTGGGAGCGGTCCAGTGCGATGACCGGGCATCTGGACGCCGCCGACCGGGACCGGCTGGACCAGGGCGGATCGGGCACCTTGAGCACGGAGCGCGGTCTGGAGCTGTTCGACGCCGCCACCGCGCTGCCCGACGCACCGGCGCTGCTGCCGGTCCCGCTGGATCTTCGGCGGCTGCGGACCCAGGCGGCGCGCGGCCAGCTCCATCCGCTGCTGCGCGAGCTGGTGCCGGTCCGGGTCCGCCGGTCGGCGGCCGGCGCCACCGAGGACGCCGGGGCCTTCGCGGGACGGCTCGCCGGGCTGGACGAAGCGGAGCGGCTGCGGATCGTACGGGAGTTGGTACGCGCACAGACGGCCGCCGTGCTCGGTCACCGGGACGCCGACGGCATCGGACGCGACCGGAGGTTCCTGGAGATCGGTTTCGACTCGCTGACCGCGCTCGATCTGCGCAATCGCCTCAACCGGGCGACGGGGCTGCGGCTGCCCGCCACCCTGGTCTTCGAGCACCCCACCCCCGGTGCGGTCGCCGAACGGCTGCACGCCCTGCTGTCCGGGTCCGCCGTCGTTACCGCCGCCGGTGCCGACGGCCCCCGGAGCGGATCGGCGGTGCCCGGGCCGGACATCAAGGGGCTGTTCACGCAGGCGTGCGCGCGCGGCCGGCACGCCGACGCACTGGGCATGCTGATGGCCATCGGAGATGTCGTACCGACCCTGGACCCCGCCGATCCGGCACCCGAGCCGGTGTTCCTCGCCCGGGGCGACGAGGGGACGCGGGTGATCTGCTTCCCCGCCTTCGGAGCGATGTCCGGACCGCACGAGTACGCCAGGTTCGCGGCGCACTTCGCCGGTGACCGCGATGTCGTTGCCCTGACCTACCCGGGATTCGTCCCCGGTACGGCCGTGCCCGCCTCGGTGGACGATCTGGCGGGCGTACTGGCCACGGTGATCGCCGAAAACCTCACGGACCGGCCGTTCGCCCTGCTCGGACACTCCTCGGGCGGCATGGTGGCGCAGGCCGTGGCCGAGCGCTTGGAGGCAGTGGGAGTGGTGCCCGCCGCCGTGGTGCCGATGGACGTGTACCTCCCCGAGCAGGGCACCATCGAGAACATCGCCGCGTCGATGATGGACAACTTCCTCAGCCGCGACGGGGGAGCGGTGCCCATCACCGGGCAGAGCCTGATCGCCATGGGCAAGTACTTCAAGATCTTCACCGAGTGGGGGCCGGGACCGGTCGCCGCGCCGACGGTATTCGTACGTGCCCGGGACCCGCTCAGCGAGACGGACGCCCAGGTCGACTGGCGCCCGGAATGGCCCCTTCCGCACACGCCGGTCGAGGTGTCGGGCAATCACTTCACGATGATGGAGGAGAGCGCGGGCAGCACGGCGGACACCCTGAAGGGTCACCTCAAGTAGACCGTTTTGCACCATCCACACCAAGGAGAATGAGACCCGTGACCGAAGCCACCCAGACCGGCACCTGCCCGCATTTCCCGTTCAGCAACGGACGGCCGGTGGAACTGGAGCCCGAGTACATCGAGTTCCGGCGGGACAGACCCGTCGCGCGTGTCGAGCTGCCGTACGGGGGCGAGGCGTGGCTGCTCACCAGGATGGCCGAGGTGAAGGAGTTCCTCGGTGACACCCGGTTCAGCCGCCAGGCGATGAAGGGCTTCAGCCCCCGCTACACCGAGGCGCCGATCGCGGACGAGGGCGGCCTCCCGATGATGGACGGCGCCCAGCACCTCCGCACCCGGCGTCTCCTCAACAAGGCGTTCAGCCGCCGTCGGGTCGAGACCCTGCGGCCCGCCGTCACCGCGATCGTGAACGACCTGGTCGACGCGATGGAGGCGGGCGAGCGCCCGGTGGACCTCGTCGCCGAGTTCGGCAACGCGATACCCCGTGAGGTGAACTGCCTGCTGCTCGGTGTGCCCAGCGAGGACTGGAGCAGGCTGGGCCGGCTCGTGGATGACGTCATCCACCAGGGCGTGATCCCCCAGGAGCAGTTGATCGCCTCCTGGACCGAGCTGACCGGCTACTTCATGACCATGATCAAGGACCGTCGCACCACCCCGACGGAGGACCTGATCAGCGAGATGATCCAAGCCAGAAACGGCGAGGACGTGTTCGCCGACGAAGAAGTCATGATGAACGCCGTGGTCGTCTTTGTCGCTGGGTACGAGACCACCGCCTGCCAGATCGTCAACATGATCTGCGCCCTGCTGCGCGACCCCGACCAGATGAAGTGGCTCGGAGAGAACCTGGACGCCCTGCCGCAGGCGGTGGAGGAACTGCTCCGCTATGTGCCGCTGACCGCGGCCGGTGTGATGCCGTCGATAGCCGCCGAGGGCGCGGAGATCGGCGGGGTGCCGATCTCCGCCGGAGAGGCGGTCTACACCTGCGTGGTCTCGGCCAACCGCGACGAGGAGGTCTTCACCGAGCCCGAGAAGCTGAATCTGCGGCGGGGCGACGAGGTGAACCAGCACGTGGCCTTCGGCGCCGGTCCGCACTACTGCCTCGGTGCCTCCCTCGCCCGGGTCGAGCTCCAGGTGGCGCTGGAGGCCGTGCTGCGCCGGATGCCCGGTATCCGACTGGCCATTCCCGAGGCCGAGCTGCCGCTGAAGGACGGTCTGGTGCTGCGCGGCTTCGAGCAGTTCCCGGTCGTCTGGTGACCGCCGGTACGACAGGGACGCCGGCAGGGGGGTCCCGGTCCGGTACCGAGCAGGCGCCCGACTTCCCCTTCGCCGACGAGAACGGAATCCAACTCGGCACCGAGTACGATCCGCTGCTCGCCCGGGACGGCCTCGCCCGGGTGACCATGCCGCACGGCGGTGACGCCTGGATCGCAACCCGGATGGCCGATGTCAAGAAGGTGCTCTCCGACCCCCGGCTGAGCCGGACCGCGGCCGCCCGCCCGGACTCGCCGCGCTACACCCCGGAGGTGCTGCCCAGCGGCGGTGTCCTGGTGGGACTCGACGGGCCCGAGCACGCCCGGATCCGCCGGCTGCTCGGCAAGGCGCTCTCGGTCGGCCTCATGGAGGGCATGAGGCCGTGGATCCGGGAGACGGTGGACGAGATCCTGACCGATCTGCTGGACCAGGGCCCGCCGGTGGACCTGGTGCGGGAGCTGGGGGAGAAGCTGCCCCGACTGGCCATCTGCAAGCTGCTCGGTATGCCTTACAGCGATCGGCACCGGTTCGACGAATCGGTGGATGTGGTGGTCTCCATGGCCACCCGCTCGCGGGACGAGGTCGGCCGCGCCTGGAGCACCCTCTCCGCGTACATCGGCGAGCTGGTCGAGGCCAAGCGCCGGGAGCCCGCCGAGGACCTGATCTCCGCACTGCTGGAGGTACGGCACGACGGCGATTCCTTCTCCGACCGGGAGGTGATCACCAACACGATCGCCGTACTGGTCGCCGGGTACGAGAGCACGGCTTCCGAGCTGACCACCATGGCCTATCTGCTGATGGTCCACCCCGGCCTGAAGGACAGCCTCCGGGAGGACCCTTCGCGGATCCCGGCCTCCGTGGAGGAGATGCTGCGCTATGCCGCGCTCAGCCCGGCCGGCGCCATGACCTGCCGGGCCACCGAGGACGTGACGATCGGGGAGACGGAGGTCCGCGAGGGGGACGCGGTGGTGCCCTGTCTGGTCGCTGCCAACTACGACCAGACGGTCTTCGACCAACCCCGGGAGCTGGACCCGGACCGGGGCAACAAGGGCAAGCACCTCGCGTTCGGCTTCGGCGCCCACTACTGCATGGGCGCCCGGCTGGCCCGGATCGAACTCCAGGAGGCACTGACCGGACTGGTCCACCGGATGCCCGGACTGCGGCTCGCGGTCAGCGAGAAGCTGCTGCCGCGCCGCACCGAGATGGGGATGCGCGGGTTCCTCCGACTGCCGGTGACCTGGTAACCGTGGCCCCCGGGCGGGCCAGGGGAAGGGGCCGACCACCCGGCAGACCGGGCGGTGGGCCCTTCCCCTGTCCGCGCTTCTGCCGGGCCGATGCCAGGCGGCGTCTCTTCCGCGCGCTCCCGGGTCGACGGCCCTGGGCGGGACGGCTCCCGGGACCGTGGCCGGCGAGGGGCTTCTCCGGCCGCGCGCCCGCTCCGGTCAGTGGACCCGGGATCTCCCGGCGGCGCTCCGCTCGAACCGCTCGCGCGGGCAGACGCAGAGATAGGCGTCCTTCCCCGGCTTCTCGATCTTCTCGACGACCGTGAAGCCGGCGTACTCGAAGATCTTGCGGGCGGCGTGATTGCGGACGTCCGGCTCGACCACCACACGGCGGGTCTCCGGGGCGTCGAACAGCTCCGTCATCGCCCGGGTGATCGCCGCACGGGTGAAGCCATGGACCGGAGTGGCGGTCGGCGCGACCAGGAAGTGGAGTCCGACATCTCCCGGCTCGGGCGGGTAGAGCCCCACCAGATCCACATATCGGGGGTCGTAGCGCTCCATCAGAAAGGCGGGTGTCCCGTTCGCGAGGCCGATGAAGGTGTCGTGATGGTCATGCGCCGCCTTCGCCATGTACTCCCGTTCGATGTCCTGGAGTCGGGCGTCCTGCATCATCCAGAACACGGCCTTGGGGTGGGTGACCCACTGATGGACGAGTTCGGAGTCGGCCAGGGGGTCGAGTGGGCGGACGGTGAAGTCGGCCGGGCTCGCGGGGGCCGGGCCGCCGATGCCGCTCGTACGGCTCGTACTGTCCGTACGGCTCATGCGGCGAACCTCGGGATGACGCGGGGCGCGGCTCTCGCGGGGTGGC
The DNA here is from genome assembly GCF_044333555.1 of Streptomyces sp. NPDC020965. Classification (NCBI taxonomy): domain Bacteria; kingdom Bacillati; phylum Actinomycetota; class Actinomycetes; order Kitasatosporales; family Streptomycetaceae; genus Streptomyces; species Streptomyces sp. NPDC020965. Next base: position 201,552 of record NZ_JBIRRE010000014.1, on the reverse strand, counting down.
GCACCCCGCCGACGATTCCGGTGACGGTACGAACGCCCCGGTCCGCGTCCGGCACCGGGTGCGAGGGGACCGGTCGTAGCGATCTCGTCGTCCCGGCCGGGTGGGCGGCCGGGGCCTCGGGGCTCGGTCCGCGGTTCGCGGTCGTGACGACGGCCGACTCCGCTCCGTCGGTGCGGGAGCGGCGGCAGTTGTCTGCCGGACCGCCGTCGGGCAGGTGCGTGCGCATGGCAATGCCCTTCTGGGTAGGGTGCGAGCCGCTCTCCCTGGCGAGGCCGCCAGGGAGAGCGCCAGTTAGGTAAGGGTAGCCTTACCTAACTGGTAATGTCACCCATGTTCCGGTCACATCCGCGGAGCCCGGGGCGGCTCACGTCAGCGGAACCCGTGGCGAAGCGGGAGAAGGGCTGGGGAGACGGCTGGACTGCCGCACACGCCGCATGATGGCTTCGCGCTGCCCGGACCGTATCTTCCCGGGGCAGGCGTGCCCGCCCCAGGCGCCTTCGCCCATGGAGTGGGTGCCCAGGCCCCGCCCCTGCGGGGAATCGGTCACCTCAAGGGGCCAGCCGTGCTCATGGGCGCCCCAGACGTAGACCCGTGCGACGGCATTGACCTGCGCCGTGGTGAGCGGTTTGCCGGCGAAGCCCGAGGTCTCCACCGACACCCACTGGACGTTACCCGCGCGCTGTGTCCAGGAGCGGTCGTGCACCGAAACGTACTGCTCGATCTCGCCCGCCTGTGATACCCAGAAGTGGGCCGAACTCCGCGTCGTGGGTGCGGAGAACCGCTCGAACAGCGACCCCTCACCTTCCTGTACGTGCAGTATCAGACCCCGCTGCCCCTGCCGCCCGCCCCGGCTGAAGTTCGTGCCGATCGGCTTCCGGATGATGCCGGGCATCCATCCGGGCGGCGGGGCGGCCGAGGCCGTCGCGGCACGGGGACGCAGGGCGGTGTGTGCCTCCGGGGCGGCCGGGGCCTCCCGGGGGGTCCGCACCTCCGGGAGGAGGATCGCCGCCGACACCGGAGCGAGGAACAGCCCTCCCCCGAGGACGAACACACCGCGCCGGGTCGGCCGCCTGTGCGCCGGCGTCACCGGTGACTCCGTACCGGCATGCCGTGGGTCGTACGGTTGTTGCGGGGAGTGGACATGCCGAACAATGTGGCCCGCGAATGTGATCGCCGTTCCATGGCGATGTGATGGGAAGGCAACAGCCGGTCGGAGGCGGAGGCGATCCCGACCGGCGGGGACACCGGTTGATGTGCCACCGCCCGACGGCCGTGCGGAGACCGTCGGGCGGGATTCCGGCAACCGGCCGGACGGATGGAACCGGACGGGCGGCACGGGACCGGGCGGAGCCGGGTCGGGGGACGCATGGCCGCACCTCCGGTAGTCGGGTTCAGCGGCCGCCGCCTCCGTCGCTCACCCCGACGGCTTTCTCCGGAGCCCGGCCGAGTCCCCGGACGGCGGGCACGCAGAGCATGACGACGATGCACACGATCCCCATGACGGAGGAGAAGAGCAATACCCGATCGGCCCCGACGGAGTCGGCCGCCGGGCCTGACAGTGCCCGGCCCAGCGGGATGACCATGATGGATCCGGCGACGTCGTAGGCGTAGACCCGACTCAGCACGGCCAGGGGGATGTGGGACTGCACGCTGGTCGCCCACATGACTCCCCAGAACGCGAACCCGCAGCCCGCCAGGACACCGGTGAGCGCCGTGACGGTGAAGGACCAACCGAGGGCGGGCGCCAGGGGGTTGAGGGCGAAGAAGAACATGGCGCAGGCCCCCGCGACGAGCGGGCGACGGGGTCGGACCCGCATCCCGAGCAGGCCGCCGATGATCGTGCCGGCACCGTCGGCGGAGGCGATCCAGCCGTATCCGCTGGCCCCGTGCTGTTCGGTGAGCAGTGCCGCGCCCAGCGGTATGGACGGGCCGAAGACGAAGAGTCCGTAGACGGCCCAGACGGCGATGACCCCCCAGAGCCAGGAACGTGACCGGAACTCGTGCCATCCCGTGACCAGCCGGTGCCACATCGGATCGTCGCTGTCGTCCCGGGTGGTGTCGAGCTTGAGCAGCGGCGCCAGGCCCAGCGCGCTGAGCGCATAGGCGCCCGCGATGACCACGAAGGATCCCGCCACGTCCCAGTAGGCCACGAGCAGGCCCGCCACTCCGGGACCGATCAGGGTGCTGATCGCCTCGGAGATCCGCAGCAGCGCGTTGGCCCGCTGGATGTCCTCGGCGACCTGGGGGACCATGCTCGCAAGTCCGGGCTGGAACATGGCGGTCGCGGCACCGCTGAGCGCCAACAGCACCATGATCTGCCACAGTTGCACATCGTCCCCGACCAGCAGGCCCGCGAGGGCGAGCATGGCCAGCATCCGCACCACGTCGGCGCCGACCATCATCACCTGCGGGGTGAACCGGTCGGCCAGCACTCCGCCGAAGAGGACGAGCAGGGCGATCGGCGTCATCCACGCGGCCAGCGCGTACCCCACGCCACCGGCCCCGTACCCCGCCCCCAGTACGGCGGTCGTGAGGGAGACCATCAACATGCCGTCGGCCAGCAGCGATGTGCTGCGGGCGGTGAAGAACAGCCGGAAGCGACTCGACCGCCACGGGCTGGGAAGCGGGTCCGGCTGCTGCTGGACGGTTACCTCATCCATCGTCATGTCACATCCGCCGGTGTCGGCCGGTCCCTTCCATGAGGATCTGCTGTCGGAGCCACTCGCTGCTCCGGTCGGCCCGCGTCGGCGGGGCCTGGACGATCACATACCGGCTCGGTGCCAGCACTCCGGGTCGGCCAGGCAGGGTGTCCATCAGCGCGGCGTGGGCCGTCGCTGGCGTCAGCGGGGAGTCGCCGGAAGCGATGAACGCCGTGAGGCCCGGCTCGGTGTCGCCCCCGGGCGGGGTGCCCGACGATGCTGCCGTCGGGATGTCCGTGGTGACGTGTACGGGGAGGCCGTCGAGGGCCTGACTCAGGGTGTGGGCCACGGCGGGCGGTGAGATCCAGGAGCCGTCCACCCGCCTCCAGTGCGGACCGCGCTCGACCGGACGGACCCCCGTCACCTCGGTGAGCGATGCGAGCGGCACATCCCCGGTGCCGGCCGCCTCCAGCAGCCGCACCAGACCGACGAGGAAGCCCTCCGTCTCGTCCCGGGTGAACAGCGCGGGGTCGGCCCACACGCTCAGGTGGAGCAGTGGCGCCGTCTGGTAGACGAAGGAGAGCAGGCGGGTCGGCAACTCCTGCACCGGGCCCCAGCACAGATCCAGTTCCGGCCCGGCAGCGTCCGGTGCCGCCTCGGTGGCGAGAGTGGCGGGGAGCATACTCACATCGTTGAAGACCACATCGCGCGCGAAATGGCTGCCGCGCTCGAAGGTGACCCTCTCGATCATCTCCCACAGACCGAGCGAGTCGAACTGGCTGTGTCGGTAGGCGTTGAGCGCAGCTCCCCAAGCTTTGCGGAGGAGCAGGTCGAAGGAGGGGACCCGGACGTCGAGGGAGAGCAGCGCGTCCTGCGACAGCGTGTTCACCGAGCGGGCCAGCCGTGACTGGAACCGGTTGGAGGTCGGAACGGCGGCGACACAGGAGGTCTGGCCGGTACGGTGCGCGATGAGCGCGCACCAGGCCGTCAGCAGCACCGTGGACGGGAGACCGCCGGTGCGCTCCGCCACGAGGGCCACCGCTCGGGCGCCTCGTCGCGACCGGAGGGTGAGCTGCGGGGGCCGGACGTCGATGTCGGCGGCACCGGGTTCCGCGAACATGGCCTGCGGCCCGGTGCGCAGGATCCGCTCCCAGTGTGCCAACGACGCTTCGGACCTGCGGCGCCCGGCCGGGCTCGCCTCCTCGGCGGCGAGTTCGAGCGGTGTGGGCGCCGTCGGGGGCGGCAGCGTCTCGCCGGCCAGCAGGGTGAGCCACTCCTCCCGCAACACGGCGAGGGCGCTGCCGTCCGCCACGGCGTGGCTGGACACCAGGGCGACGAAGACCGGAGCGCCGTCCAGGGCGATGAGGGCGAGGCGCAGCGGGAATTCCCGGTCCAGGGCGAAGCGGCCGGCGCGGGCTCCGCGGGCCACCGCGTCGGCGTACCGGGCGGGTTCCCCGGGAAGGTCCGCGTGGTCGAGTACGGTGACCGTGAACTCTCCCTCGGCCGCCACCACTTGCTCGCGGGGTGCGGCGCCCGGAGCATGGGGGAAGGTGGTACGGAGTGCTTCGTGGCGCACCACCAGTGCGCGCAGGGCGTCGATCGCCGGCTCCAGCCGGGTCCCCGGGGGTGCCGGCCACACATCGTGGATGTTGATGTGCGCGGGATCGTCCCGCAGGATGCAGCGGATCATATTGGCCTGCCCCATCGTGACGGGGCCCCGGCGCTCCGTACCGCCGGCGTACGGGACGGTGACGGTGCGGGTGCTCTTCGGTAGTGCGGACTCCCGCTCGCTCATCGGCGTGGAGCCGGTACAGCCCGGAGCATGGGTACGGATCCTGGAGGGCGGCTCATGCGGTGCCTTTCACGTACTTCTCGGTGTGGTTCGGGGTACGGGGTGGAGCGGCCGGACATCGGATTACCGGTGCGACGCGGGGCGCGGTGGCCGGACATCGGATTCCCGGCCCGACGCGGGGCGGCGATGAGGTTCCTCGTGGGCGGGGTTCACCGCCCGTACGGCATCCCCGCGCTGCGGCTGGTGTGGATCAGGGGTTCCCAGGCGTCGATCAGCAGGGCGAACTCCGTCATGTCCGCGGCGGCTTCGTCGAGCAGGCGATCGCGGCGGGTCTCGATGACCTCCGCGGCGGCGGTGTAGCGACCGCCCAGCTTGCGGTAGGAGCGGTCGACGACATCGAGTCGTTCGGCGTTCTCCGCCCGGTCCAGCCGGATGCTCTCCCTGACGAACCCGGCGACTGCGGCGGCGTGGACCCGGCCGTCGGCGTCGAGCAGCGCCGCGCCGGCCGCCGCCATCCGGGCGTACACGGCGTTGAAGTACGGCGTCGACAGCAGGAACTTCGTCAGCCGTAGCTGATAGGTGAGGAATCCGTGGTCGGAACGCCGCTCGCCGGTGTGGAAGTTGACGATGTCGCGGTTGTGCAGGACCCCGGGCAGCCGGGCGTCGTGGACCAGGTGGATCAGGAAGTAGTCGCTGCCGATGGTGTCGGTGGCGGGCGGCAACGGCACCCGGCCGTAGACCGCGCTGTCGAAGCCGATGTTGCACATGTCCACGCGCATGGGGTTGACGGTGGTGAGCGTGGTGCGGTCGCCGGTGAACGAGGCGGTCCCGGAGCCCCGGAAGGACTCCTCGATCAGATTCTTACGCCAGATCTCCGGATAGCCGGTGGGGACCGACAGACCGACGACGTCGTCGTAGACGGCGGGATCGAGTCGGCGGATCTCCTCGACGTCCACGGACATCTCGCCGACGAAGGAGCCGCCGACCATGGCCACCGGCAGCTCCGTGTACGCGGGGGCGAGCCTGCTCCGGGACACCAGCCCCACCACATCGGCGGCCCGCCGCCCCAGGGAAGCGAGTTCGTGGTGGAACGGGAAGACCGGCTCTCCGTCCAGGTACTGGTACCGGCTGTCGGAGTCCCGGCGGTGCACCGACGCACAGCCCAGCGCCTCCGCGATCAGGAAGGCGCGGTTGGTGCAGGCGCCGTAGGACACGCGGGACGGCAGCATCAGGTCGAGCACCCGGTCCGGCGCGGCGACGCCGGACCGGGCGATCACCTCCCGCAGGAAGGTCCGCTGCTCCGCCTCGTCGAGGTGGTGGACGACCACGCCGGCAGCCGGGGAAAGCTCGCCCACCACCTTCCGGTGCTCGGCGAGGACCGGGGCGTCGGACGAGTCCAGGATCAGCAGACGCACTTCGACGCCGAAATGGCGGGCGCCGTAGGCGGCCTCCGCGCCGACCGCCCTGATGGTCTCGGGGCAGGCCCGGTTGGTGGGGAGGGTCAGACAGACACGGCGCACGGTTGCTCTCCGCTCTGCTCGCCGGTCGCCGCGACGCCGTCCGTGTCCTGCCACGAGGTGAGCCCCAGCAGTCTGCTGCCGAGTTCGTTCAGGGTGGCCGTGGGGTACCGCTTGGCCTCGGGCAGTACCGGGTCGCCGACCAGAGTGCGGTTCCAGCGGGGCGTCCGAAGCTGCCGCCAGGATTCGACCCGGGACCGCCGTAGCCTCTCCTGCTCCTCCAGCGCCGGCATCATCGACAGGTACTGGACCGCCCGCACCTCGCTCTGCGAGACATTGCGCGCCACTCCGTGGGCGAGGAGGCCGTTCCAGATCAGCAGGTCACCGGGGTGCAGTTCGGGCCGGATGACGGGGAACTCCGTCCGGTCCACGGCGGGGCGGAGGGGATCCCGGTCGGCCGCCTGGCTGACCTTCCACTCCTCGAACTGCCGGAACAGCTCCGGGCAGCACTGGAATCCGCCGGTCTCCGCCCGGGTGTCGTTGAGCGCGATGATCCCCTGCACCCGCTGCGGCGGGACGCCGAGGGTGGTGTCGATGTCCCAGTGCAGCTCGATGTCGAAACCCCGGTCCGTGGGCTCGATCAGCGCGCGGTCACGGTTCTTGACGTTGGGCGGGTTGAGATTGAGCCGGTCCAGGGTCACCCACAGCTCTTCGCAGTCCCATACGTCGACGAAGGCGTCGTACACCCGCTGGGCCTGGCGGCTGTCCCAGAGGAGCTGGTGGTGGTACGCCTCCACGAATCCGTAGACGTGTAGCTGCTGGTCGAGCTCGGAGCGGAACGGCCGGTCCTCGTACCAACTGTCCGGCCGGTCCGGGTCGAGATCCTGGAACTTCCAGGTGAAGTCCAGCAGACGCCGGGCCGCTTCCGCCGGGATCGCCTCCCGGACGACGACGTAGCCGTATGTCTGCCAGTGGACGAAGTCGTCCTCGGACAGCACCCGTAACGGCCGGGACTTCTTCAGTTCCCGCAAGGTGGTCTGGGCCAGATAGGACTCACCGTCCGCGCTGAAGTAGGGCAGATCCGTTGCCGCCCGGTGCAGATAGGGGCGGCGTGGGCGGCGGTGCGGCACGGATGTCGTCATGGGGACCCTCCAGAGCGGGAGTCGGGGGAGGCGGTTCGGACAAGAGGCGGAGATGACAAGCGCTTCCCCTCGGCCAGAGGGCAGCACCCGGTGACCCTCCCCCCGGCGGGAGGGTCGCAGCAGACGGCAGGGATGGCCGGCGACGCCGTGGCGGTAGTGGTGCGGCCATGGCGCTCGGCAGGGTTGTTTTCGACCCGCTCAGCGGGATTGGTTTAGACCATAGTCCCTGTCAACTGCCTTCTCAATGCGTTGAGTTGGGTCACTTTCCAGCCAGAATTGACTTGCCGGTAATGACTCGCCGGTCCGGCGATTTTGGTCTAGACAACGCTTGAGTGGCTGGCTTACTGTCCCCCATGCGCAGCTCCGGTCCCCGAGGGCACATCGGACGAAATCCTCGCTGCGCCGCGGTCAACGGCGACCACATTCACGGCCGTACGCACGGGTGCGATCACGCCGCGGCGAAACTCGCGCCGCCCATCCGGCCGACGCCCTTGACCAGTTCGACCACCCCCAGAGGGAGCGGATTCATGAGTACACCCAGCATCTCGGCCTTGCCGGACGGCGGCCTGAAGAACCCCGGCGCGGGCCTGATCACGCTGGACCCGGTCCGTACCGCACTGCTGCACGGCCTGGACGATCTGCTCACCGGTCTGGCCGCACGGCTCGCCGCCCCCGAGGTGGTGGGTCCGCCGCTGCTGTCGGTGGAGGGGCTGACGCGACTGGACTACTTCCGCAACTTCCCCCACCTCGGGGTCGCCGCCGGGCGTTTCGCCCCGGAGGAGATCGACGGCCTGGCGGCCGGTGAATCACCCGCCGAACTGCCGCTCCGGCCGACCGGTCATCTGCTCCCGTCCGCGACCTGTTACGGACTGCTGCTCTCCCTGGAGGGCCGGGACGTCGGCGACGGCGGGCTGCGGCTCTCCGCCACCGGTCGCTGCTTCCGCAATGAGACCCACTACGACGGGTTGCGGCGGCTGTGGGGCTTCCACATGCGCGAGGTCCTGTACCTCGGCACCAAACAGGGCTCGGTCGAGCACCTGGAACAGGGCGCCGATTTCGTCCGGGAGCTGGCCGGGCGCCTGGGCCTCGTGCTGACCCGGGCCGCGGCCGACGACCCCTTCTACGACAAGGGCGGCTCCCGGGCCCGGCTGATGGCGCTGGACCCGGTCAAACACGAGTTCAGCGCCCCCGACGGCACGGCCATCGCCTCCGTGAACCGGCACCGGAACTTCTTCGGTGAACGGCTGGACATCCGCGCGGGCTCCCAGGGGCCGGCGTACAGCGCCTGCGTCGCCTTCGGCGTCGAACGCTGGGTCCACGCGATGATCCTCGCCCACGACACCCCCGAGCGGGCACTGGAGAGACTCCGTGACGCCCGGACCTGAGCCCATTCCCCCCGGCGGGCGTCCCGGCCCCCCGGCACTCAGGAACCCCCGTAACAGTCGACAGTTAAGGAACAGCCCCCGCCCCATGGAACGAATCGCCGCCTGGCTCCACGAGAAGAACCCCGGCCTTGAGGGCCCGATCGACGTCGACGAGGACCTCATCGAGGCCCGTCTCATCGACTCCATGGACTTCCTGGAATTCGTCGACCTCCTGGAGGAGATCTCCGGCAGCGTCATCGACCTCCAGGAAGTCACCATCGACGACTTCCGCACGCTCAGCCGCGTCGAGAAGCGATTCCTGAACCTCCCATGACCGGCCAGCGGGCCGGCGGGGGACCGGGTGAGCGCCCGACCGTGACCGGCGACCGGCCCCCCGGCGGAGTGGGCCGTACGACCATGGCCGTGGTGGCGACCACCGGGGAGGTGCTGGCCCATCCGGAGCTGCACGAGGGCCTGCTCGCGCCGTGGGAGCTGCGGCGGCTGGCCCGGATACGGCTACCGGACCGCCGTGACGACGTGGTGGCGGCGCGGCTGCTGCTGCGGCTGTGCGTCGGCCGGTTCACCGGGCGGCCCCCGCGTGAGTCGGACCCGGCCCAGCACTGCGCCGGATGCGGGCGGTACGGGCACGGTCGCCCGTATCTGCGCGGCCGGCCCGGGGTGGGCGTCAGCCTGAGCCACGCCGACGGGCTGGTCGCGGCGGCCGTCGGGCCCGGTTCGGTCGGAGTCGACGTGGAACCCTCGACGCGCAGGCCCGGTCCGCTCTCGGTGCTGAGGCGGCTGCTGCCCGAAGCCGAACTGCGGGAGGCCACCGCCCGCCGGGACCCCGGTGCGGCGCTGCTCCGGCTGTGGGTGCGGAGGGAGGCCGTGCTCAAGGCCGGGCAGGATGGCGACCTCCGGCTGCTGGAGTGGACGGACCGGCGGCGGGCGGCCATGGTGACGGTGGCCAGCACCGCTCCGGCCACCACCTTCTCCGTCGGTTCAGAGGACCGGTTCAGAGGACCGGATCGGGGGACCGGTTCAGAGGGGTGGTTGAGAAGACCGGTTCAGGGGATCGGTCGCCTAGGTCGTGTCTGACAAATCTCGTCTGGCTCGCGACGCCCTGCACGCACACTCGCTGCGTTGTCGAGTCATCCAAGTACGTCCAGTACGAGGACGACCTCCCCCTGGCTTCGCCGGGGGGACCCCCACCGCCTTGCGATTGCACGCACCGGACGCCGCGCGCCCCACCCTTCGGGTGGACGACGCTATTTGTCAGACACTCCCTAGGCCGGTAAGCCCCCTGGTCGGTGAACTGAGGCGCTGAAGTCGTGAAGCGGTGACGGGTGAGGCTCCGCGCCGACCTCGATTCCTTGTTGAGCCGGTCGCCGGTCGCCGGTCGCCGGTCGCGGGTCGACCGCCACCGCCCACGGCCGATTCCCGCGCGCCGGCCCCGGGTTCTCGATCCCCGGGGCCGGATCGCTCGCCGGCCCGACCGTGACCCCCGCTCACCGCCCCGTCAGGACGGCTCCCGCGTCGAGACTGACGATCCGGGGCAGCCGGTTGATCGTCGTCTCGCGGTGCGCGATGACGATCAGTGTGCGGTCCGCCCGCAGGGTGTCGATCGCGGTCTCCACCCGCAGCGCGGTGTCCGGGTCGATATCGGCGGACGCCTCGTCCAGGACGAGTACGGCCGGATCGACCAGCGCGGCCCTGACCAGACCGATGAGCTGGAGCTCTCCCGCCGAGAGCCCGCCCGCACCGCCCCCGAGCGGAGTGTGGAGACCGCCGGGGAGACCCTCGACCCACTCGGTCAGGCCGAGTTCCCGCACGGCGGCCCGGATCCTGTCCTCCCCCGGATCGCCGGGAACCAGTCCGAGGTTGTCCAGCAGGGTGCCCCGGATCAGATGAACACGCTGCGGGATGAGGACGATACGCCGGCGCAGCTCGTCCGGCGGCAGGTCACGCAGGTCCCGGCCGTCGTAGCGGACACTGCCGGAATCGGGGGTGTAGAGGCCGGTGAGCAGTTTGGCCAGAGTGGTCTTGCCGGCCCCGGTCGGGCCGATGAGACCGACCCGTTCCGCGGGTTCGATCCGCAGGGTCAGTCCGGACAGGACCGGGGTGGAGGACACATACGCGTAGCGCACCCCGTCCGCCTCCAGCACCCCCCGGGCCGCGGTCGGTGCCAGTGCCCCGCGTGCCGCCGTCGACTCCCCGTCTGCCGGGGTGGCCGCCTCCGGCCCGTCCCCGGTTGCCGGCGCGGTGTCCCCGCGCGTGTTTCCGTCGGGTGCCGTACGGGCGAGGAGGTCCAGCAGCCGGGCGAGCCCCACCAGGGTGAGCTGGAGCTGACCCATGAGATTGGACGCCTGGGTGGCCGAGTCGAAGAGCTGACGGGTCGCCAGCACGAAGACCACGACCGTACCGACGCTGATCCGGCCATCGGCGGCGAGCCATCCGCCGATCAGCAGGAGTGCGGCGGTGGTCACCCCCTGGACGAGCCGCGCGAGGCTGATGATGAACAGCGAGCGCTGGCTGCGGCGGGCGGCCCGGTACCGCCGGTCCGCGTCCTGGCGGAACCGGCCGCGCCAGAACTCCACACCCCCACCGGTCACCAGCATCTCGCGGGACTGGACGAGCTCCCGGTAGGTCGCGGCGACGGTGCCCGCGGCGGCGGCCTCGGCGGCGAACGCCGGGGTGGCGGCCCTCTTGAACCGTCGCAGCACCCAGACGATCGCCGGTACGAAGGCCACCAGGGTGACGAGGGTCAGCAGGGGTGAGTAGCCGAGCAGCAGCACCGTCGTGAAGAGGAGGTATCCGGCGACGGTCAGCAGCTCCGGTAGCTGTGCGCGGACGAAGGTGGCGAGATCCGCGATCTCGGTGGTGGTCCGGCGCAGCAGATCGCCGGAGGGCTGCGCTTCCAGGAAGCGCAGCGGGGCCCGGGAGAGGCGCTCCACGGTAAGGTCGCGCAGCCGCCGTACCACCCGTTCGCCGACCGTGGTCAGCAGGATCTCGGCCCGCCGGAACAGGATCAGCCGCAGCAGGGCCAGCGCGGTCAGCACCCCGACCGAGATGAGCAGTCCCGTCCGGTCCCGGGCCAGCAGTTGATCGACACCGGCGCCGATGACCGCGGGCACCGCGACGGTGGTGAGGGTGGCCGCGGCGCTGGTGACCAGGGCGATCACGATGGCGCGCCGATGGGCGCGCATATGGGGCCAGGCCCGGCGGAGCACCCCGCGCTGATCAGGGGCGGCGGAGAGGGGTTTCTGTTCAGCCACCGGTGGTCACACGGTCCTTCGTTCGGGCCGGACCCCCGGCGGATTCGAGTGTGATCACCTGGTCGGCCGCGGCCAGTACCGCCGGCCGATGGGTGGCGCAGACCACGGCCGTCTCGCCGGACCACTCCCGCAGCCGGTCGATCACGGTGCGTTCGGTGGCGGTGTCGATGGCCGAGGTGACATCGTCCAGCAGGAGTACGGCGGGGCGGCGGAGTACGGCCCGGGCCAGCGCGAGGCGCTGGAGTTGGCCGCCGGAGAGGGTGCTACCGCGTTCGCCGACCTCGGTGCCGAGCCCGTCGGGCAGTGAGTCGAGGTAGTCGTCGAGGGCCGCGACCCGGCAGGCGGCGCGCAACTCCTCGTCGTCGAAGTCGCCGCCCAGCCGCAGATTGTCGGCGAGGGTCCCGCTGATGGTGACCGGACGCTGGGGGACGAAGCCGATCAGACGGTGCGTCAGAGCGGGGTCCGCCTCGCCCAGGGGGACACCGCCGAAGGCGATGGATCCGCCGTCCGGGGGGACGAGCCCGGCGAGCACCCGCAGCAGTGTGGTCTTACCGGAAGCGGTCGCTCCGGTGATGGCGATCAGAGCGCCGGGACGGACCGTGAGACTGACCGGTGCCAGCAGGGTGCGCCCTCCGGCGGTACGGGTGACCGCGTCGGCGGTGAGTTCCCCCCGGGCGGGCAGGGACCGGCCCCCGGTGGGGGGTTCGCCGGGGCCGGGCAGCAGGATCTCCTGGAGGCGGCGGGCGGCGGTGGTGGCCTGGCTCAACTGGCTGATCCGCAGGGTGAGTACGCCCACCCACATCACCAGCATGCTCATCCAACTGGTGAAGGCGACGATGCCGCCGACCGACATGGTGTCCCGCAGCACGGCGAGTCCGCCGACGCCGAGCCCGGCGCCGATGGCGAGGGCGGGCACGAAGGGGGAGAGCGCGGCCCAATCGGCCGATATCCGGGCGGTGGTCAGGGTGTGGTCGGTGACCTCGGTACTGCGCGCGTGATGCCGGTCCACCAGGGCGGGTTCACCGCCGATGCCGCGCACGGCGGCGCTGGCCGAGAGGAGTTCCTCGACCGCGTCGGCCCGGCCGCCGTGGGCGGCCGAGAGACGGGTGTTGGCCGTGCCGAAGCGCCGGGGGAACCAGTGGGTGTTGAGCCAGACCAGGGGGGGTACGCAGACCAGGCAGACGACCGCGAGGAGCGGGTCGAGGCGGACGATGGCGACGATCATCAGCAGGAATCCGACGACTCCGCTGACGAAGGAGGCGAAGCCCATCAGCCAGGTGCGGACCAGGTCGACGTCCCGGGTACCGCGCATCCCCAGATCGCCTTCGCCGAACCGGTCGAGGCTCCGTCCGTCGAGCCGGGAGACCCGGTCGGCGAGCAGTTGGTACAGCCGGTTGCCCCCCAGGGTTCCGGCGATGGTGGAGAACCAGCCGAGCAACATCTCGGCCAGCGCGGCGACGACACTCGCGGCCAGCACGACCAGGGCCCACCGGCGCAGGGCGTCGGTGTCCTCGCCGACGATGCCTTCGTCGACGGCGCGTTCGATGCACCAGGGGAGCGCGATCAGCGCGAGCTGGTAGCAGAGCCCGCCGAGCACGGCCGGCAGGAGGAGTCCCGAGCCCCGGCGCAGGGTGGCGCCGAGCAGCCGCAGCCCGTCCCGGGTGGTGGGTTCCGCGTGGCCGGCCCCCGGGGGCTCCGGGGAGCGCGGCACGGTGTCGCCCGTGGCGCGCCCCCGCGAGGTTCCGGGGCGGTCCGCTGGGTTGTCGGGGGCCCGGTCCGGGTCCGGTGCGCGGGGCGGCGTCATACGGTGCCTCCGGGGGCGCGGTCCGGCCGGTCCGGGGCGGCCTCCGTCGGTCGATGGGGACGGCCGTGGTGGTCGGTGCCGCCCCGGGACGGGGTGGTGGCGTCGGATGCCGCGACGGGCATGGGTCAGACCTCGCTGTCCTGGGTCTCGCCCCTGGTCCAGTAGGGGGTCAGATGGGTGTCGGCGCGTGCCACGCCGAGTCCTTCGACGAAGTGGCGGCGGAGCGCGCGTACGACCTCCCGTTCGGCCGCGCCCCAGACATTCCCCCGGCCGGCCGGCGCGGAGAGCGCGGTGGCCCGCTCGTGGAGGAGTTGCCCGGCCGGGCGCCGGCCGCGGTTGAGCCATTCGATCTGGGCGTCCGCCCGGGTGGTCAGTCGTTGTTCCTCGGCCCGGTCGGCGACTTCGATGAGCGCCGACACCGGTAGATCCGGGGGGAGTTGTTCCAGGATCGCGCCGATGGCCGGAAGTGCGGTCTCGTCGCCGAGGAGGATGGTCCACTCCGCTTCGGGAGCGGGTGACCAGCCGGGACCCGGGCCGAACCAGATCGCCTCGTCGCCGGGTGCGGCCCGCTCGGCCCAGCCGGAAGCGAGCTGGTCGGCTCCGTGCAGCACGAAGTCCATGTCCACCTCGCCGAGTTCGGGACGGTGGTGGCGGATGGTGTAGCGGCGCAGCCTCGGTTTGGCCACCGGCAGCAGCGCGCGGGCGGCCTCGGTGGTGAAGGGCCGGGGCAGTTCCACCCCGGGTTCGTAGAAGTAGAGCGCCACATGCTGATCGGTGCCGTTGCTGTGCAGCCCCGCCAGTCCGTCGTCGGCGAAGGTGATGCGCGCCATGTGCGGGGTGATCCGCTCCGTGTGCCGAACCCGTGTCACCCGCAGTTCTCCGGACCGGCGGTGTTCGCCGTGCCGGCTCCGGGCCGATGCCCCACTCATTTTCGGTAACTCCTCATCGCAGACTTTCCGTTGGATGTCATAGATCGTCTCTGGAAGGAGTAGCTTAGGCAAGCCTTACCTTGCCGCCGTCGGGTGGCGAGGGTGGGGTTTCCGCTCGGCGATCGATGGAGGAGAAACCGAAAATGACCCGCTCGCGCACGATGTACCACGCTCTGGGCCGGAGGAACTTCCTGGGTGGGCTGACCGCAGGCGCGGCGGCCCTGGGGTTGACCGCCTGTGGTGTGAGCGAGTCCTCGGACGGAGAGAACGGCGGCGGCAAGGACAAGGGGGGCGCGAAGAGCGGTGGCACCCGCACGGTGCGGGCCGACAACGGCGTGATCACGGTGCCGGAGAACCCGAAGCGGGTGGTGGTCACCGACAACTACGCGGCGCTGATGCTGCTGGAGCTGGGTGTGGTGCCGGTCGGCGTTCCGGACGGCACCGCGCTGCCGACGCTGATGTCCGCCGCGGACTACGACCGGCTGAAGGACGTCAAGACGATCGGCGCCCCGGGCAGCCCCAACCCACAGGCGGTGGCGGCGCTCGAACCGGATCTGATCGTCGATCAGTTCTACCGGGAGAAGGCCGGCGTACTCAAGGCGGTGGCCCCGGTCACCCACTTCGACTGGACCGCCGACGCGCTCTGGCACGAGCAGATAGCCAAGGTCGCCGACGCGGTCAACCGGGAGTCGAAACTGACCGAGTTGAAGGCGCGGTACGAGACCCGCCTCAAGGAGGTGAAGACGGCCTACGCCAAGCAGATCGCCACCTCCGTCTGGGCCCCGCTGAGTGGCGGCCCCAGCGGTAAGTTCTTCCTCGGCACCCCGGTGGTCACCGTGATGCGCGACCTCGGTCTCACGATCGGGGCCGGGATTCCGGCGGCCAAGGGCGAGAAGTTCATCCCCAAGAGCTATGAGGAGATGGACGTGCTCGGCGACTGCACCGCGCTGATCTACCCGGTGCAGTTCGACGGCAAGGCCACCCCCACCACCCAGGCACTCCTCGACCACAAGCTGTGGAAGGCCGTACCCGCCGTCAAGGCGGGCCGGGCCTTCCCCTCGCAGCACTTCCTGATGGCGAACTACTCCTTCGCGATCGGCGCGGTGGACGAGGTGGAGAAGATGCTGAAGAAGCTCTGACCGCCGGCGCGGTGTGCGCCGGGGACCACGGCCCCCGGCGCACACCGCTGTGCCGCCAGCCGGCCCCCGGCGGCCCCCGGGAATGTCTCCCGGCGGACGGGATCCCGACGGCACGGCCTACGCCCCGTACGCCTTGGCGAGGGCGCGCAGCGCGTCGGTCCAGGCGTCGGCCAGGCTCCGTACCTCCGGTTCGGTGAGCAGCCCGCCCGGCCAGACCAGGCCCGCGTCCAGTACGCCCCCGCCGGGGGAGTCGCGCACCGAGACGGCGATGTCCAGCAGATGCGCGACCGGGGCGTCGGGATCGCGTCCGCTGCCGAGCACCCCGGCCTCCGGCGCCCCCGCCCAGTCGCCGCCCGTACCGCTGCCGGAGAACCGGCCCAGGTAGTCGAACACCACCTCGGGCTCGTCGCCCAGCCCGGAGTGCCGCCGCCGCAGCAGGCCGTAGCCGATGCCGGCAGCGGGCACCGCCGCCAGCGCGTCCGCCATCCGGCGCACCAACTCGGCGGGACTGTGGGCGGAGTCGAGTGCCACCCCCCGGGCGTCGAGCACCACCGGGTGCACCGAGGTGAACCGTCCGACGGTACGGGAGAGATCGGCGCCCGCCAGGAGTTCCTGCTCCCGTCCGTGGCTCTCCAGGGCGACCGGGGTGTGATCGCCCCCGAGGTCGCCCCGGTCGCGCCGCCACTCCGCGAACGCCTGCGCGAGCGCCCCCAACAGGACCGCGCGCACGGACCCGCCGTCCCGCAGGGCCGGTGCGTCGAGCAACGGCCCGGTGTCCTCGGGCCCGAGCTGGACACTCAGCCGGCGCAGGGTCCGCACGGTGTCGGTGGCCGGATCGAGCGGCCGGCCGGCGATGCGGCCCGGCGGGCCGGCGAGAACCCGCCGCCAGTACGGCAGTTCCGTCTCGTGGCGCGGCGTCACCGCGTCGAGATGCCGAGCCCAGGTGCGGTACGAGGTGGGCACCGGCGGCAGCGTCGGTGCCCGCCCTTCGTGGGCCGCCTCCCAGGCCGCGCGCAGGTCATCGTGGACGATGCGCCAGCTGGCCGCGTCCACGACGAGGTGGTGGAGCAGGATCAGCAGCCGCCCCGGCCGCGACCGCCCGGCGTCGAACCAGACCACCCGGATCATCCGTCCCCGGTTGGGATCGAGCTCGGCGACCGCCCCGCGCAGCTTCTCCCCGATCACATGGGCGAGTTCGGGACCGTCGGGCACCCGGATGACGGACGTCCGCGCCACCGTCCCGGCGGGGAGCCGGGTCCCCCGCGCGGCCGGTCCTGGCACCTCCAGTCGCCAGGGCTCACCGGCCTCCCGTACCAACCGGGCCCGCAGCACCGGATGACGGGCCAGCAGCGCGCGGACGGCGGTGATGAGATCGGCCCGCCGCATCCCGGCGGGGGACCGCAGCACGGTTGACTGGCAGTGACCGGCGAGCGGCCCGCCCAGCTCCCGCAGCCGGTCGAGGCCGGGGACGAGCGGGGCGTCGCCGACGGCCGCCGAGGGGTCCTCGGCCGCGGTGGGCGGAGCGTCGTCGCCGAGCACGCCGGCGAGCGCGGCGGGGGTGCGGAGCCGGAACACATCGCGCGGGGAGAGCCGTCGGCCCTCGGCACGCACCGCCCCGACCAGCCGGAGGGAGACGATGCTGTCGCCGCCGAAGGCGAAGAAGTCGTCGTCGGCGCCGATCCTCGGCAGCCCGAGAACCCTCGCCATCACGGTGCAGAGCAGGGTCTCCGCCGCACCGGACGGTTCCCGTCCGAGCGCGGTCGCGCCGAAGTCGGGGGCGGGCAGCCGGTCCTTGTCCAGCTTGGCGTTGGCGGTCATCGGCAGCTCGCCGACGACGACGACGGCGGCGGGCACCAGATGAGCGGGCAGCCGGCCGGCGAGCCCGGCGCGGAGGGCGGCCGGATCGGGAGCGGCGCCGGGGTCCGGTACGGCGTAGCCGACGAGCCGCCGCACCCCGCCGTCGGTGCGGGCGACGACCACCGCCCGGTCCACCCCGGGCAGGGCGGCCAGCGCGGCACCGACCTCACCGGGCTCCACCCGGAAGCCACGGATCTTGATCTGGTCGTCCACCCGGCCGAGGAACTCCACCGCCCCGTCCTCGGTCCACCGGGCCATGTCGCCGGTGCGGTAGAGCCTGTTGCCGCCCGCGCCGAAGGGGTCGGCGACAAAACGCTCCGCCGTCAGCGCGGGGCGGCCGAGGTAGCCACGGGCCAGCCCGGCACCGGCGAGGTACAGCTCCCCGGCCACCCCCGGCGGCACCGGCCGGAGCCAGGCGTCCAGGAGACGGACGCGGGCGTTGTCGACGGGCCGCCCGATCACGGGCCCGTCGTGGTCCCCGACCCGGGCGAAGAGCGAGTCGACGGTGCACTCGGTCGGCCCGTACAGATTGACGGTCTCGGTCCCCGGCAGTCGCCGCAGCCTGGCCCACTGGTCCTCGGGCACGGCCTCCCCGCCGACCCCCAGCAGCGGCAGCGGGCACCGGCCGCCCTCGGTCAGGCCCGCGCGTTCCAGCTCGGCCAGGACCGAGGGCGCGACCTCGATGAAGTCGACGGCCCGCTCCCGGAGATAGCGGTGCAGGGCCTCCGGGTCGCGCTGGATCTCCTCGGAGAGCACATGGACGCAGTGCCCGTGGAAGAGCCACAACTGCGGCTGCCAGGCGGCGTCGAACGAGAACGACCAGGCGTGGCCGATGTTCAGCCGCCGCCGACCGGTCCGCGCGACGACCGGCTCGTACAGATTCCGGCGGTGACTGTGGAAGAGGTTGACCACATTGCGGTGCGAGACGACCACCCCCTTGGGGGTGCCGGTGGAACCGGAGGTGTGGACGACGTACGCCGGGTGGTCCGCACGGAGCGGGACCACCGGCGCGGTGCCGGGCAGCCGCCCCAGCGCCGCGGTCACCTCCGGGTCGTCCAGGACGACGATCCGCGGTACGAGACCCCCCAGGGCCGCCGCCCGCGCCGCCAGAGCGCTGGTGGTGACCAGCAGCCGGGGAGTCGTGTCACGGGCCATGAAGGCGAGCCGCTCGTCCGGATAGCCGGGGTCCAGGGCGAGCGAGGCCGCCCCGGCACGGTGCACGGCGGCGATGGCGACCAGCATCTCCTCGGTGCGCGGCAGCATCAGCGCCACGATGTCCTCGGGCCCCGCGCCGTGCCCGGCGATCAGCCGGGCGAGACGCCCGGAACGGAGGTCCAACTCCGCGAAGGTGACGACGGTGTCACCGCTGACGACCGCCGGGGCGGTCGGGTCGGCCGCGATCCGCTCGGCCAGCAGTTCGGGCAGGGTCCCCGGCGGATGGGGCTGGTCGGTGGCGTTCCAGCCGGAGAGGATCAGCTCGCGTTCGGCGGCATCGAGGGATTCGACGCGGTACGCGGGGGAATCGGGCCGGTCGCCCAATTCCCGCAGGAGGTGGACGAACCGCCGCATCAGCGCCTCGGCAGCGGCCTCGGTGACGAGGTCCGGACGGTACTCCAGCAGCAGTTTCCCGGCCGCCGGGGCGACGACCAGGGTCAGCGGATAGTGGGTGTCGCCCGTACTGGTGCCGTCGGTGACCCGCAGCGCACCGGACTGTTCGGCGGCGCGCAGACCCTCCGCGTCCACCGGATAGTTCTGGAAGACGAGCAGCGTGTCGAACAGCTCACCGGACGCGCCGTCGCCGGGCCGCGCGGTGAGGCGCTGGATCTCCGAGAGCCCCAGGTGCTGGTAGGCGGTGAGACGGGACTGCGCGTCCTGGAGCCGGGCGAGGGAACGGCGCACCGTACCGCCGACGCCGGAGTGCCGGAGGTCCACCCGTACCGGCACGGTGTTGATGAAGAGCCCGGTCATGCCCTCCACCCCGTCGATCTCCGGCGGCCGGCCCGAGACGGTGGCGCCGAAGACCACGTCGTCCCGGCCGGTCTGCCGGGCCAGCAACAGCCCCCAGGCGAACTGCATCACCGTATTCGGCGTGACATCGGCCGACCGGGCCAATTCGGCCAGCCGTTCCGCCAGCGGGGCGTCGATGGTGTGCGGAATATGCCGGGACGGCACCGGTTGACGGGCCGGGTCGGCCGGGGCGATCAGGGTGGGTTCGCCGAGACCCGCCAGCGCGCCGCGCCAGGCCGTACGGGCGACCTCCGGGTCCTGCCGGGTCAGCCAGCGCAGATACTCCCGGAACGACGGCCGGAGGGCGGGCGCGGGCGCGGTGCCGGTGCGCGCCGCGTACAACTGGAACAGCTCCTCCAACAGCAGCGGCACCGACCAGCCGTCCAGCACGGCGTGGTGATTGGTGACGATCAGTGCCCAGCCGCCGTCCGCCGCCAGCCGCACCAGGCGCAGCCGCACCAGCGGCGGCGCGGCCAGATCGAAGGGACGGACCCGGTCGGCCTCGGCCAGCCGCGCCAGCGCGTCCCGCTCGTCCGGTGCGTCGGTCCCGCCGTCGTCGCCGGAGCCGGTGGCCCGGAGATCGGTGACGGTGACATCGGGTTCGACCGCGTCGAGGACGGCCTGTACGGCGGTCCCGCCGGCGCTGCTCACCAGGGCGGTCCGCAGATTGTCGTTGCGGTCCAGCAGATCACCGGTGGCGGCGCACAGCGCGGCCGGGTCCAGCTCGCCCTCCAGCCGGAGGGCGAGCTGCATGGTGTAGACGTCGAGCCCGTCCCCGGCGAGTTCGGTGAGGAAGTGGAAACCCTCCTGGAGCGGGGCGAGCGGCCAGACGTCGGTGAGGCCGGGGAACCTCCGCTGCAACTCCTCGACATCGGGCTGCCCGAGCGTGACGAGGGGGAAGTCGGACGGTGTGCGCGTGGTGGCCCCGGGCCGGTGTGCGAGGGTGCGCAGGGCCGCGCACCAGAGGTCGGCGAGACGCTCGACGTCCGCCGTGGGCAGCACCGCGGGGAGATGGGCCCAGCGGCCGGTGAGGACCGGACCTTCAGGGCCGTCCACGGCGGTGGTGGTGATCTCCAACGGGAACAGGACCGGCGCCCGGTGCCGTACGGGGACGGGCTCGGGCAGTGCCTCCGGAGCCTCGGGCCAGCCGTCGGACCCCGCCGCCCCGGACCGTACGTCGTGGTGCGCGAAGGAGATCTCCGGAGTACGCGGCGGCGCGGCGGCGCGGTCGCCGAAGCGGTGCAGCAGACCGTGTCCGATGCCGTCGTCCGGGGTGGCGCGGAGCTGCTCCTTGACGCCGATCAGTACGCGTCGCGCGGCGGCCCCGTCATGGGCTGCGGCCGCCGGATCGACGCCCGCGGTGTCGAGGAGGAGGGGATACCGGGTGGTGAACCAGCCCACGGTGCGGGAGAGATCGCTGCCCGGCACGACACCCGCCGCCCGCCCGTGCGCGCGCACCGCGACGACGTCGGGGCCGTGCTCCGCCTCGCCGCGCTCCCACCGCCACTGGGCGAAGGCGATGGCGGCGGCGGTCAGCGCCACGTCCTGGACGGTGCCGTGCACCGAGGCGGGCACAGCGGTGAGCAGGGCGCGGGCGGTGGCACCGGTGAGGGTGCGCTCCAGCCGTACCCGGGCCTCCCGGGTGTCCACGGCCGGATCGAGCGGGCGGGCGCCGAGCGCGGGCGCCGCCGCGCCGTCCCGGGCCAGCCAGACGCCGTCCTCGGTCCGTCGCCCGGGTTCCCCGGCCGCGTCGGCGAGCCCCAGGGCCCACTGGCGGAAGGACGTCGTGCCATCGGCGGTGTCGGGCCCGGTCCCGTTGATCACGGAGTGATGGGCGGCGGCGAGATCGGCGGCCAGTACGGGCCAGGACGCCTCGTCCACGGCCAACTGATGGACGGCCAGCAGCAGCCGTCCGCCCCGGTCGGGTCCGAGGTCCGCGTGGACGGCGCCGATCAGCCGGCCCTCGCCCGCGTCGAGCCGGTCGATCGCGTCGGCGGCGAGCTCGCCGAGACGCCCCGGCACCAGCGCGTCGGGCAGCTCGCCGAGGTCGACCGTCGGGAGCGCCGCCGGGGTCTCGGCGGCCCCGACCGGGATGTCCAGCGCGCCCTCGGCCACGAGTGCGGCCCGGAGCACCGGATGCCGGTCGGTGAGACGGCGGAGGGCGGTGGCGAGCGTGGCGGCGGTCGCGTCCGGCGGGGTCACGAGGGACCGCCACTGGTACAGGCCGTCCAGCGCGCCCTGTTCCCGCGCCCAGCGCATGACCGGGGTCAGCGGAAGACGGCCGGTCGGCGGCAGCGCGCGGGCACCGGGGACGACGTCGATGGGCAGCGCGATCCGGGCCAGCGCGGCGGGCGTCTTGTGCTCGAAGACCTCCCGCGGGGTGAGGACGAGTCCGGCCCGGCGGGCGCGGGCGACCAACTGGATGGAGAGGATGCTGTCGCCGCCGAGCGCGAAGAAGCTGTCCTCCGCCCCGGCCGCCGGCGCGCCGAGCAGTTCGGCGAAGAGCCCGGTGAGCAGGGCCTCCCGGATACCGCGCGGGGCGGCACCGCCCGCGGTCGCCGCGAGGTCGGGAGCGGGCAGCGCGGCCCGGTCCAGCTTGCCGCTGGCGGTCAGCGGCAGCCGCTCCAGCGCGATCAGGGCGGCGGGCACCATATGGCCGGGCAGTCGCGCGGCCAGTCGGGCGGACAGCTCCGCCGGGTCCGGCACGGTGTCACCACGGGGCACCAGATAGCCCGTCAGCAGGGGCCTGCCCGGCAGGTCCTCGCGGAGCAGCACGGCGGCGGCGGAGACGTCCGGCTCCTCGCCGAGCACGGCCTCGATCTCGCCGAGCTCCACCCGCAGCCCGCGGAGTTTGACCTGACCGTCGGCGCGGCCGATGAACACCAGCGCGCCATCCGCCCGGCGGCGCACCAGATCACCGGTGCGGTAGAGCCGTTCCCCCGGGACGCCGAAGGGATGGGCCACGAACCGTTCGGCGGTCAGCGCGCTCCGGGCGTGGTAGCCGCGCGCCAACTGACGGCCGCTGAGGTACAGCTCACCGGTGACACCGTCGGGCACCGGCCGCAGCCAGGCATCGAGCACATGGGCCCCGGTGTTCCAGACGGGCCGCCCGATGGGCACGGTCCCGCCGGGGGCGGTGCTCGCGGAACCGGCGGCGGTTTCGGAACCGGCCGGCCAGGCGGTGACATCGACGGTGGCCTCGGTCGGCCCGTACAGATTGTGCAGCGCGGCGCCGGGCAGCACCTCGCGCACGGCGCCGGCGACGGCCCGGGGGAGCGCCTCGCCGCTGGCGATCACCAGGCGCAGCGTGCCGCAGTCGGCGGCGGCGGGTTCGGCGGCGAAGGCGGCCAGCATGGACGGGACGAAGTGGGTGACGGTGACCTCGTGCCGCCGGATCGCCGCGGCGACCTGGACGGGGTCGGTGTGGTGTCCGTCCGGCAGGACGACGAGCACCGCACCGGTCAGCATCGGCAGGAAGAACTCCCAGACCGAGACGTCGAAACCGGCCGGGGTCTTCTGGAGCACCCGGTCGGCCGGGCCGATCCCGTACTCCTCCGCCATCCAGCGCAGCCGGTTGACGAGCGCTGCGTGGCTGACGGTGACGCCCTTGGGGCGGCCGGTGGAGCCCGAGGTGTAGAGGAGGTACGCGGCGTGCTCCCCGCGCGCTCCGGTGGGGACGGGCGACGGATCGGCGACGGCGAGCGCGCCGACGGTGGCCGGTGCGTCGAGGAGGAGGAGTTCCACCCCCTCCGGGACGGGGAGCGCCGCGACGGCGGTGACGTCACCGCGGCTCAGCACCACCCGGGGCGCGCTGTCGGCGAGCACATGGGCGAGCCGTTCGGCCGGATAGCCGGTGTCCAGGGGGACGTAGGCGCCTCCGGCGCGGTGCACCGCGTGCAGGGCGACCACCAGATCGGCGGAGCGCGGCAGGGCGACGGCGACCCGGGTCTCCCGGCCGACCCCGCGGTCCCGCAGCAGGGCCGCGAGCCGCGCCACCCGGTCGTCGAACTCGGCCGTCGTCAGCGTCAGATCGCCGTCGACGAGGGCGGTCGTACCGGCCGGCGCCGACCGGTACCGGTCGGCCAGCAGCTCGGGCAGGGTCTCCGCCGGGAGCGGGCGCTCCGCACCGGTGCCGGCCGCCAGGATCCGGGCACGTTCGGCGGGGGTGAGCACCCCGGCGCGGTGGAAGGGCAGATCCGGCTGGGCGGCGAGCGCGGTGAGCAGGGCGGTGTACCGGTCGGCGAGAGCACGGGCCGTCGACTCGTCGAAGAGGCTCGTCTGGAAGGTGAGCATGCCGTTGACCCCGCCCCCGCCGGGCCGTTCGGCGAGGGTGAACATCAGGTCCAGCTTGGCGGTGCCCGGGTCGGCGCCGAGCGGTGTGACGGTCAGCCCGGGCAGGGTGAGTTCGTCGTCGGAGACGTTCTGGAAGACCAGCATCACCTGGAAGAGCGGGTTCCGGGCGAGGGTCCGCTCGGGCGCGACCATCTCCACGAGCTGCTCGAACGGCAGATCGGCGTGGTCGAAGGCGGCCAGATCGGTCTCCCGCACCCGGCCGAGGAGTTCCCGGAAGGTGGGGCGTCCGCTCAGATCGGTGCGGAGGACGAGGGTGTTCACGAAGAAGCCGACGACGTCGTCGAGCGCGGCGTCGGTGCGCCCGGCGACCGGGGTGCCGATCGGCAGGTCGGTCCCGGCGCCGTGGGCGGCGAGCAGCACCGCGAGACCGGCCTGGGCGGCCATGAAGACACTGGTGCCGTTCTCGGCGCTCAGGGCGCGGAGCGCGCGGTGCGTCCGGGCGCCGATCTCGAAGGTGACGGTCTGCCCGTCGTGGTGCTCCTCGGCCGGCCGGGGCCGGTCGTAGGGCAGGGCGAGCTCCTCGGGTGCCCCGGCGAGCGCCCGGCGCCAGTGGGCGGCCTGCCGGGCCACGAGGCTGTCGGGGTCGTCCTCGGTGCCGAGGAGGTCCCGCTGCCAGACCGCGTAGTCGGCGTACTGCACCGGCAGCGGCCGCCAGTCGGGTTCGGTGCCGGTGACCCGGGCGGTGTAGGCGGCGCGCAGATCCTCGGTGAGCGGGCGCATCGACCATTCGTCACCGGCGATGTGATGGAGCATCACACAGAGGACGTGATCGGTCTCGGTGCGCAGCAGCCGCACCCGCAGCGGAATCTCGGTGATGATGTCGACGGGGTGGGTCACCTGGGTGTGCACGGCCCGGGCCAGATCCGCCTCGGGGACCGTCCGTACGGTGAAGTCGGCGGCGGCCCGGGCGGTCTCCTCGTCCAGGACGTGCTGGTACGGCAGTCCGTCGGTGTCCGGGTAGACGGTGCGCAGGCTCTCGTGGCGGGTGACGACATCACCGACGGCCAGCCGCATCGCCTCGGTGTCCAGGGCCGGCTCGCCTCCGATGCGGAGTGCGAAGAACAGGTTGTAGGTGGCGCTGGGTCCGTCGAGGCGGTGCAGGAACCAGAGGCGGCTCTGCGCGAAGGAGAGCGGCAGCCGTTCGTCGGGCGCGGGGGTACGGGGGACGAGGGGGGCGCGGCCCGCGCCGCGCGGCAGGACGGTCTCGGCGAGCGCGGCGGGGGTCGGATGGTCGAAGACGTCCCGCAGGGCCACCTCGGCACCGAGGGTGGCGCGGAGCCGGTTGGCGAGCCGCATGGCCAGCAGGGAGTGCCCACCGAGCTGGAAGAAGTCGTCGTCGGGTCCGACCCGGGGCACTCCGAGCACATCGGCGAAGAGTTCGGCGAGCACCGCCTCGCGGGCGTCGCGCGGGGCCCTGAGCTGCCCGCCGGAGGCGGCGGTCCCCGGCGCGGGCAGAGCGGCCCGGTCGGTCTTGCCGTTGGGCGTGAGCGGGATCTCGGCCACTTCGATCAGCAGCGAAGGCACCAGGTGGTCGGGCAGCCGCTCGCCGAGGAACTCGCGCACCCCGGCCGCCTCACCGGTGACGTAGCCGATGAGCCGGATGGCGCCGGACGCGTCGGGCACCCCGATGACGACCGCGTCGCCGATCGCGGGATGGGCGCGCAGCACCGCCTCGATCTCGCCCGGCTCGACGCGGTGGCCGCGCACCTTCAGTTGGTGGTCGGCCCGGCCCAGGATGTGCAGGGTGCCGTCCGGCCGCCGGGCGGCCAGGTCCCCGGTGCGGTAGAGCCGCGCGCCCGGCGGACCGTAGGGATCGGCGACGAACCGCCCGGCGGTCAGCGGGGACCGGCCCAGATAGCCGCGGGCCACCCCGGAGCCGCCGATGTACAGCTCTCCGGGCGCCCCTTCGGGGGTGGGCCGGAGCCAGGAGTCGAGGATCCGCAGGGTGGTGTTGCGCAGCGCGCCGCCGACGTGCGGGGCGCCGCCGTCGCCGGTCAGATCGGCGACCGTCGACCAGATCGTGGTCTCGGTCGGCCCGTACAGATTGATGAGCCGTTCGCCCGCGGCGAGTTCCGCGGCGAGGTCGGCGGGGAGCGGTTCGCCGCCACTGAGGACGGTGAGCCCTCGCAGGATCGCGGGGACGGCCTCGGTCAGCCCCCGCCACAGGGAGGGAGTGGCCTGGAGATGGGTGGCCCCGGAGCGCTCGGCGAGCGCGGCCAGCAGCAGCGGGTCCCGGGCCTGGTCGTGGTCGGCGAGGACCACGGTGGCGCCGGTGACCAGCGGGACGAACAGCTCCAGGGCGGCGATGTCGAAGCTGACGGTGGTCACGGCGAGGAGCCGCTGCCCCGGTCCGCTGCCGACCGTCTCGGCCATCGCGTCGAGCAGGTTCGCCAGACCCTCGTGGGTGACGACGACCCCCTTGGGATCACCGGTCGAACCGGAGGTGTGGATGACATAGGCGGCGCCGCCGGGGGGCGGCCGGTCACCGGGCAGCGGCGGCCGGGGTGCGTCCGCCCCGTCCCGTACCGTCGTGCGTTTGTACGGTTCCTCCGCGGCCGCCAGGACCGGGGAGTCCGGGCCGACGGTGAGCAGCGGCCGGGAGTCCGCCAGCAGATAGGCCACCCGCTCGGCGGGGAAACCGGGATCGACGGGGACGTACGCCGCCCCGGTGGCCGCCACCGCGAGCAGGGTCGCGACGAGGTCGGCGGAGCGCGGCAGGGCCACGGCGATCAGGGTCTCGGGGCGGGCGCCCCCGGCCGCGAGCCGGGTGGCGATGCTGGTGACCCGGGCACTGAGCCGGGCGTAACTCCACTCCTCGTCCCCGGTGATGAGCGCGGGCGCGTCCGGGGTCGCGGCGGCCTGTCGCCGGAAACGACCGGCGAGTCCGAGCGGCGTGATGGGCGCGGCCTCCCCGGCGGGCAGGGCGTGGGCGGTACCGCCGGGTACCAGTGCGCGGGTGGTGCGCCCCGGATGGTCGGTGAGCCGCTCCAGCGTCCCGACGAGCAGCTCACCGATGGCCCGGGTGCGCTCGGCGGGGAGGATGTCCGGCCGGTGGTCGAGCGCGAGCGCGAGCCGTTCCCGGCCGGGCAGGGCGACCAGCACGAGCGGATAGTGGGTGGCGTCGTGGCCCTCCGCCGCGGTCACCCGCAGTCCGGCGCGTTCCTCGGCGCGCCGCAGTTCCCCGGCGTCGACGGGGAAGTTCTCGAAGAGGATCAGAGTGTCGAAGAGCTCCCGGTGCCCGGCCAGCCGCTGGAGCTCCGCCAACGGCTCGTACTGGTGGTCCAGCAGCCGGGACTGCCGGTCGGCGACCTGCCGGACCAACTCGGCGACGGGCTGGTCGGGGCGGGTCCCGACCCGGGCGGGCACGGTGTTGATGAAGAGGCCGACCATCCGCTGCGCCCCGTCGAGATCGGCGGGCCGGCCGGAGACCGTGACACCGAAGCAGACGTCGGTACGGCCGGTGAGCCGGCCCAGGACCAGCGCCCAGGCGGTCTGTAGGACGGCGTTGACGGTGACCTGCTCGGCCCTGGCGAGGGCGAAGACCTTCGCGACGAGGGCGTCCGGCAGCTCCAGTTCGACGCGCTCCGGCACTCCGGCGGGTGTCCCGGCGGCGTGCGGTACGAGCTGGGTGGGTCCTTCGATCCCGGCGAGGGTCTCCCGCCACAGCTCACGGGTCTCGTCCCGGTCGCGGTCGGCGAGCCAGAGCAGATAGTCGCGGTACGGGCGGGGCGCGGGGCCGGGTTCGCCCCGGTAGAGCGCCAGCAGGTCCTGCACGAGGACGGGCCCGGACCAGCCGTCCAACAGGATGTGGTGCGAGGTGAGCGCGAGGAGTTGCCGCCGGGCGCCCAGCCGGATGAGGGTGAACCGGATCAGCGGCGGTTCGGAGAGGTCGAAACCGCGCTCCCGTTCCCCGGCGAGGATCAGCCGGGCCCGCTCGGGGATCCGCAGACCGCGGGCCCCGTCCCGGGTACCGGGCTCGGACACCGCCGGACCGGCCGGCGGACGGGTCACCTCGTCGGCCGCATCGCCCAGGTCGTGCTCCGCCCAGGGCGGTTCCGTCTCCGCCGCCACGGCCTGGAGCGGATCCGCCCCCTGGCGGCTGTGGAAGGAGGCGCACAGACTGGGGTGGCGGGCCAGCAGTTGACGGCTCGCCGCCCGCATCCGGTCGGTGTCGAGCGCGCCGTCGAACTCCAGGGTGGTCTGGGTGACGTAGACATCGGGCCCGTCGCCCTCGGCACCGTAGGCGGCCAGGAAGTGGAGCCCTTCCTGGAGCGGCGACAGCGGCAGCAGGTCGGCGAGCGGGCGCCGCGCCTCCAGCGCGTCGATCTCCGGCTGGGCGACGGTGACCAGCGGGAAGTCGGACGGAGTGTGCCCGCCGGCGCCGGGGTCGCTCAGATGGCGGCGGAGGGTGCGCAGCGCCGTCAGCCACAGCTCGGCCAACCGGGCCACATCGGCCTCCGCCAGCAGGCGCGGGGCGAAGCCGAATCCGGCGTGCAGGGTGGGTCCTTCGGGGCCGTCCACGGCGGAGACATTGAGCTGGAGGGTGTGCGCGAGGGGCAGCGCGTCGTCCGCGCCGCCGCCGAAGGAGCCGGTCAGGGCGGGGCTCCAGGGCTTCGGCTCCGACCCGCCGCCACCGGGCGCGGCGAACCGGCCGAGATAGTTGTAGCCGATCTCGGGGGCGGGGGTCCGGGCGAACCGCTCGGCGTGGTCCGGGTGGAGATACCGGAGCAGCCCGTGGCCGAGGGAGTCACCGCCGGGCGGACGGAGCTGCTCCTTGACGCGTTTGACCACGGCGCCGGCTTCGCCCGCACCGCCGGGCTCCAGACCGCCGAGGTCGAGCCGGGCCGGGTGCACACGGGTGAACCAGCCGACCGTACGGGACAGTTCGGCGCCCGGGACGGCGTCCTCGTCGCGGCCGTGGCCCTCCAGATCGACCAGCACGGGACCGGTGTGCCCGCGCCAGGCCGACAGCGCCATCGCGAGGGCGGCGAGCAGCACGGTGTCGGGTCCGGTGTGGTAGCGGGTGGGCAGTTCGGTGAGCAGCGGTCCGGCGGTCGCCGGATCCAGTCGTACGGAGACGGTGCGCAGGGCGCCGACGGTGTCGGCGGCCGGATCCAGCGGCCCGGCGATCCGGGCCGGGTCGCCGTCGAAGAGCGCCAGCCAGTCGTCGGCGGTGGCGACGCGCCCGGGGTCGACGGCGGCGTCCCGAAGCCCTCGGGCCCACTCGGTCAGGGAGGTGCCCACCGGCGGGAGTTCGGCGGGGACACCGGTACGGGCGGCCTCGAAGGCGGTGCCGAGGTCGTCGGTCAGCACCCGCCAGGAGACCCCGTCCACCACGGCGTGGTGGATCAGCAGGGCGAGCAGTCCGCCGCGGTCCGCCCCGGCGTCCAGCCAGACCGCCCGCACCATAGCGCCCCGGTGCGGGTCGAGTGCTGCGGCGGCGCGCCGGGCGTGCGGGCGCAGCACGGCCGGCAGCTCGTCCGGTGGGGCGCCCGCCGCGTCGACCCGGGTGATCAGCGCGGTGGCGTCCACGGAGTCGTGCGGCGGGATCTCCAGCGCGGTGGGCGTGAGCCTGGCACGGAGCGCCTCGTGGTGGCCGATGACCTGGGCGAGTCCGGCCGTCAGTTGGTCGAGCCTGGTGCCGGCGGGGGTGTGCAGAACCAGGGACTGGTGGTAGCCGGTCAGTGGGCCGCCGCGTTCGATGAGGGAGCGCAGGACCGGGGTGAGGGGTGCGCTGCCGCCGGAGGTACGGCCGGGCCCCTGGCGGGCGGGCGGAGTGTGCGCGGACCGGGCGACGGTGGCCAGGGCCTCGACGGTGCGGTGGTCGAACACATCGCGCGGGCGGAGCAGCAGGCCGTGCCGGCGGGCCGCGCCCACCAACTGGATGGCGGAGATGCTGTCGCCGCCGAGGGCGAAGAAGCCGTCGTGGACGCCGACTCCGGGCACGGCGAGGACTTCGGCGAAGAGCTGGGCGAGCCGGGTCTCCCGCTCGGTCCTGGGCGGGGTGCCCCCGGCCACGGCGGTGAAGTCGGGGCCGGGGAGCGCCGTGCGGTCGATCTTGTTGGCCCGAGTGAGGGGCAGCGCGTCCAGCAGGACGACGGCGGCGGGCACCAGATGGTCGGGCAGGGCCAGCCCGACCCAGGCGATGAGTTCGGCCGGGTCGGGTGTCCCCCCGGCAACGGGCACCGCATGGGCGATCAGCCGCCGTACGCCCCGGCCGTCGACGGGGGCGGTGACCACGGCCTGGGCGATGCCCGGATGGTCGGTGAGCCGGGCCTCCACCTCACCGGGCTCGACCCGGAACCCCCGGATCTTGAGCTGGTGGTCGGCGCGCCCTGCGTACTCCAGTTCACCGGCGGCGTTCCAGCGGGCGAGGTCACCGGTGCGGTACATCCGGGTGCCCGGCGGGCTGCCGAGTGAGGTGGGGGCGGCGACGAAACGGTCCGCGGTGGTGCCGGGCCGGCCGAGATAGCCGCGCGCCAGCCCCGTACCGGCGATGTACAGCTCGCCGAGGACGCCCGGGGGCACCGGGCGCAGCATGTCGTCGAGGACGAGGGCCCGCTTGTTGACGTCGGGCGGGCCGATCGGGACCGGTCCGCCGGTCCAGTCGGCCGGTACCCGCCAGGTGGCGGAGTTGACGACGGCCTCGGTGGGTCCGTACGCGTTGCGCACCGGGTGGCGGGCGGCCCAGCGGCGGATCACCTCGGGCGGCAGCGCCTCGGTGCCGACCACCATCGACATGTCGGACGGCAGGTCGATGTCCTGGGGGAGGGAGGCGAGGACGGTCGGCGGGATGACCGCGAGGGTGATGCGGGCCTCGGTGAGGAAGGCGGACAGCGGCGCGCCGGCGCGGCTGTCGTCGGGGACGACGGTCAGCGTCGCCCCGGCGAGGAGGGAGGCGGCGATTTCCGCGAGGGTGACGTCGAAGACGGGCGAGGCGAACTGGGTCACCCGGTCGCCGGGCCCGGTGCCGAAGGTCTCCCGCGCCCATGCGGTCAGATCCGCCAGCGGCCGGTGGGCTACCAGGACGCCCTTGGGCGTGCCGGTGGAGCCGGAGGTGTGGATGAGATAGGCCGCGTGGTCGAGGCGGAGGGCCCCCCGCCGGTCGGCGTCCGTGGGGTTGTGCCGGGGACCGGTGGCGGTGAGCGTCTCCAGCGCGGTCACGGTGGCGGGCCCGGCCCAGGCGGTGACATCGGTGCCGGCGTGGACGAGTAGATGTCCGACCCCCGCACCGGTGACCAGGCCGGCCAGCCGCTCGGCGGGGTGGTCCGCGTCGAGCGGGGCGAAGACACCGCCGGCCTTGGCGATGGCGAGCTGGGCTATCAGTGTGTCGGCGCCCCGGCGCAGGGCCGAGCCGACGATGTCCTCCGGGCCGACACCGCGCGCGATCAACTGGTGGGCGACGAGGTTCGCCCGCTCGTTGAGTTCCCGGTAGGTCAGCTCACGGGCGCCGTCGATGACGGCGGGGTGGCCGGGATGGGCCGCCACCTGCCGTTCGAAGAGTGCCGGCAGGGTCGCCCGGGTGACCTCGGCGGTGTGGGCGTTGAAGGCGTCCAGGACCCGTGCGCGTTCGGTCGGGGTGAGCGGGTCGAGCCGGGCCAGCGGCCGGTGCGGATCGGCGGTGAACTCCTCGATGAGGCGCCGCAGCCGGTCGGCGAGCCGTCGGGCGTCGGCCTCGGCGACGGCGTCGGGATGGTGGCGCAGGGTCAGCAACGGTCCGCCGTCCCGGCCGGGTGCGGCGACCAGGGTGAGGGGATAGTGGGTCGCGTCCCGGCCGGTGACGGCGGCGACCCGCAGCCCGGCGAACTCCGTGCTGTCCCGGGCCTGTTCCCCCTGGTCGACCAGGTAGTTCTCGAAGACGCAGAGCGTGTCGAAGAGGGGTCCGCCGAACCCCGCGGTCCGCTGGATGTCGGCGAGCCCGATGTGGTGGTGCGGCAGCAGCGCGGTCTGCTCGGCGGCGACCCGGCGCAGCAGGGCGGCCGGCGTCTCGGCGGGCCGCAGGGCGACCCGTACCGGCAGGGTGTTGATGAAGAGCCCCACCATCGACTCCACGCCGTCGAGTTCGGCCGGGCGGCCGGAGACGGTGGTGCCGGAGACGATGTCGCGGCGTCCGGTCAGCTCGCCCAGGGCGATGGACCACAGGGTCTGCACGGCGACCGGCAGGGTCACGTCGAGGGCGCGGACGGCGCCGGCCAGCCGGGCGGCGAGACCCGGAGCCAGCTCCACCGCCACCGCGGCCGGTTCACCGGACGGCGGCCCGCCCTGGGCGGGGGCGACGATCGTCGGGCCGTCGAGTCCGGCCAGTGCGGAGCTCCAGGCCCGCGCGTCGGCTGCGGTGTCCCGGCGGGCGACCCAGGCGAGGTAGTCACGGTAGGGGCGGACCGGCGGCAGACCGGAACCGTCCCCGTCGCGCTCGTACAGGGTGAACAGCTCCTGGACGGCCCGGGCGGTCGACCAGCCGTCGAGCAGCAGATGGTGGTGGGTGAGGAGGAGCTGGTGCCGCTCCGGGCCGAGCCGGACCGCGGTGAACCGGACGAGCGGCGGGGTCGCGAGGTCGAACCGGGTCCGCCGGTCGGTGTCCGTCAGCTCGCCGAGCTGCCGGTCCCGTTCAGCCGGGGGCAGCTCCGAGAGATCGACGTCGGTCCACGGGAGGTCCACCCGGTGCGGCACGAGGGTGACCGGTTCACCGTTCTTCCGCTGCCGGAACGCCGCCATCAGATGGGGGTGGCGGTGCAGCAGCGCCTCACCTGCGCGCCGCAGCCGGGGCCGGTCCAGGGGGCCTTCGAGGTCGAAGGCGAGCTGGACGTTGTAGAGATCGGGTGCGTCGTCGTCGTACGACGACAGGAAGTACAGCCCGTGCTGAAGGGGCGACAGGGGAAGAATGTCCTGAAGTCCTGAGGGCGCGCCGGTCACGAAGTCCTCCACTCGTCTGCGAACTCATCGATTTCGTCCTGGCTCAGGGACAGCAGACCGAGGTCGGACGGGGTGTGGCCGCCCGCGGCTGCGCGGGTGGCGGTGAGCAGGGTCTCCAGGGCGGTCCGCCACCGCTCGTGGATCAGGGCGACACGGGCGGTGGGGAGCAGCAGTGAGGCGTGCTGCCAGGTCACCGACAGCTCCGTGCCCGAGGGGCGGCGCAGTGCGGTGATGCCGAGGTCGAGGGCGGTCTCCACACCGAGCGCGGCGGGGGCCCGCCACACGGCGGCGGACTCGGGCGCTGGGGTCCACGGCGCGGGCCCGGAGCCTCCGGGACCGTCCTGCGGGCGGTCCCCGGTCGGGCCGGTGTCCTCGCCCGCCGCTCCGACGTCGAAGCGGCCGAGGTAGTTGAAGCTGACCTCCGGTACGGGCAGACCGGCGAGAACGGCGCCCGACGCGGGGTCCAGATGGCGGAGCCGACCGTATCCCGCGCCGCGTGCCGGTACCGCCCGCACCTGTTCCTTGACCCGTTTCAGCAGTTTCGCCGCCTCGTGCGGGTCGGTGTGCACGGTCGCCGGGTCGATCCCGTCGAGCCGGGTCCGCATCGGATGGAGGGCGGTGAACCAGCCGACGGTACGGGACGGTTCGCGGCCCTCCAGCACCTCCGCGTCCCGGCCGTGACCCTCCAGCAGGATCAGTGCGGAGTCCTGTCCGGCGTGCTCCTGGGTGAGGGCCATGGTCAGCGCGGTCAGCAGGACGTCCTGTTCGGTGCAGTGGAAGGCGGCCGTGACCTCCGTGAGCACCGGCTCGCTCAACGCGGCCGGGATGGTGGCGGAGAACAGCCGGAGGGTGTCGGGCGTGTCCACGGCCCGGTCGAGCCGCCGCCCGCCGAGCGGGATGTCCGGGGCGGTGCCGGTGAGGGTCGCGGTCCAGTACGGCAGCTCCGCGCGGTGCGCGGCGGCCCCCCGGGCCAGCGCCAGCGCCCAGCTGCGGAAGGAGACCTCCACGGGCGGGAGGGGACGCGCCGGATCGGTGCGGAGCTGTGCCAGATCGGGCAGCAGCACCCGCCAGGAGACCGCGTCCACGACGAGGTGGTGGGCGGTCAGCAGCAGCCGTCCGGTCCGCAGGGGCCCCCGGTCGAACCAGACGGCGCGCAGCATAGGGCCGTGCTCCGGGTCGAGTCCCCCGGCGGCGGCCCGGGACGCCCGGCGTACGGCCTCCTCCAGCTCGCCCCGGCCGCCGGTCACCTCGATCCGGTGGACGGTATCGGGCCCGGTTCCGGTGGCGGGCGGTTCCGGCACCTCCAGCCGCCAGCCGCCGTCGGTGATCAGCCGTGCCCCCAGCATCGGATGGTGTCGCACCAGCGACTCCACCGCCTCCCGCAGCCGCTCGGCGCTGAGTCCGGCGTCCGTGGTGACGAGCAGGGACTGGCTGTACTCCCGGTGGTCCCCGCCGCGTTCGCGCAGGGCGTGCATCACGGGGGTCAACGGCACCGTGCCGTGGCCCGGGTCATGGACGGTCTTCTCCTCGTCCTCCCGCCGTGCCACTCCGGCGATGCCGGCGGGCGTGCGGTGCTCGAAGATCTCGCGCGGGCTGATCACCAGTCCCCTGCGCCGGGCCGCGCTCACCAGTTGGATGGAGGTGATGGAGTCCCCGCCGAGCGCGAAGAAGCTGTCATGGACACCGATCGAGGGCCGGCGCAGCAGTGTGGCCATCAACTCCACCAGGACGGCCTCCGCCTCGGTGCGTGGCCGCGCGTCGTCGTTCCCCGCCGTCGCCTCCGGTACGGGGAGCGCCGACCGGTCCAGCTTGCCGGCGGCGGTCAGTGGTAGCCGCTCCAGCGGGACCAGGGCCCCGGGAACCATCGCGGCGGGCAGCAGCCGGGCGGCGTGCCGCAGCAGCTCGTCCGGGTCCAGCTTGTCCGGGACACCCGTCACATAGCCGATCAGCCGACCGCCGCCCGCGCCGCCACCGGGGCCGCCGTCACTCAGGACGACGACGGCGTCCCGTACCGCCGGGTGGCGCAGCAGCACCGAACGGATCTCGTCGGGCTCGATCCGTACCCCGTTCAGTTTGATCTGGTCGTCGGCGCGGCCGGTGAACTCCAGCTCACCGGCGCGGTTCCAGCGGGCCAGATCGCCCGTGCGGTAGAGCCGTGCCCCCGGCGGGAGACCGAATCCGCCGGGGGCGGCGACGAAACGTCCGGCGGTGAGACCGGGCCGGCCCGGATAGCCGGTCGCCAGTTGGACACCGGCGAGGTACAGCTCACCGGCGACCCCCGGCGGCAGTGGCCGCAGCGCCTCGTCCAGGACGTAGCAGCGGGAGCCGGCACCCGGCCTGCCCAGGGGGACCATGGGCCGCTCGCCGGGGACGGCGGGCCGGGCGGAGACGTCGATGGTGGCCTCGGCGGGCCCGTACTGATTGATCACGGGCGCGGCGAACACCCGGGCGCACCGCTGGACCAGTTCATCGCTGAGCGCCTCACCGCCGCTGAACACCCACTTCAGCGCGGTGCACCCGGCGGCCCCCGGTTCGGCGACGAACAGGGCCAGCACGCTGGGCACGAAGTGGACCGCGCTGACCCGCTGTTCGCCGATGAGCCGGGCCAGCCGGGCCGGGTCGCGGTGCCCGTCGGGGCCCGCGACGACGAGGGCGGCCCCACTGAGCAGCGGTCCGAGCATCTCCCAGACCGCGACGTCGAAACCGGGCGCGGCCTTGAACAGCATCCGGTCCCCGGGTCCGAGCGGATACCGCCGCTGGGTCCACGCCAGCCGGTTGGCGAGCGCCCCGTGGGGCACCGCGACCGCCTTGGGCACGCCGGTGGATCCGGAGGTGTGCACGACACAGGCGGTCTGCGCCGGATGCGGACGCGGTACGGGCAGTTCGGCCGGACCGTCCGCCGGACGTGTCGTGAGCCACCCGCCGGTGACCGGATCGTCCAGCGCGAGCACGGGCCACGGCCGCCCCTCCGGCAGCAGCGCGAGGGCACCGGTGTGCGTGATCACCGCCCGGGGCGGGTGCCCGGCCAGCATCGCGGCGAGCCGTTCGGCGGGGTGGGCCGGGTCGAGCGGCATCAGCGCCGCGTCCGCGCGGAGCACCGCGTGGGCGGCGGCCACCAGATCCGTGGAGCGCGGCAACAGCACCGCGACCGGATCGCCGGACCCCACCCCGTGCTCCCGCAGCAGCGCGGCGAGCGCGGTGACCCGGCGGTGCAGCCCGCCGTAGTCGAG
The DNA here is from genome assembly GCF_044333555.1 of Streptomyces sp. NPDC020965. Taxonomy (NCBI): domain Bacteria; kingdom Bacillati; phylum Actinomycetota; class Actinomycetes; order Kitasatosporales; family Streptomycetaceae; genus Streptomyces; species Streptomyces sp. NPDC020965. Next base: position 165,654 of record NZ_JBIRRE010000014.1, on the reverse strand, counting down.
CACGCTCCCGTCCTCGATGACGGCGGGCGCGGCCGGGGTACGGGCGGCCCGCTCCGCGAAGGCGGCCGAGACACCGGGGGTCCCGTCCGCCGGGAGGGGTTCCTCCGCGCTGTTCCACTCGGTGAGGACGCGGTGCCGGGTGGCGTCGTCCAGCAGTCGCAGCGACCCGATGGGCGCGTCGGGGCGCTCGGCGAACGCCGCCAGCACCCGTAGGAACCAGCCGGCCAACTCCTCGACGGTGGCGGCGTCGAAGAGACCGGTGCGGTAGGTGATGCCACCGGTGAGCGCCCCGGCCGGACCGGAGTGCTGAACCATCGTGACGGTGAGATCGAATTTGGCGGTACGGGTGTGCACCGGCACCGGCTCACCGCGCAGCCCGTCGAACGCGGGCCCTGCGGGGGCACGGTTCTGGTGGTTGAGCATCACCTGGAACAGCGGGTGCCGGACCAGCGAGCGCTCCACCCCCAGGACGTCCACCAGCCGTTCGAACGGCACCCGGGCGTGGTCGAAGTCGGCCAGATCCGCGGCCTTGACCCGGGCGATCAGCTCCGCCGGGGTCGGGTCCCCACCGGTGTCGGTCCGCAGGACCAGGGTGTTGACGAAGAACCCCACCAGATCGTGGAGGGCGACGTCGTCCCGTCCGGCGGTCAGGGTGCCGATGGGGATGTCAGTGCCGCCGCCGAGCCGCCGCAGGAGTACGGCGAGGGCGGCATGGGCGACCATGAAGGGGGTGGCCCCGGTGCGCCGGGCCAGCAGGACCAGCCCCTCCCGCACCTCGTCGGGGACGGTGAACTCGACGACACCGCCGTCGTGTCCGCTCTCCTCGGCGCGCGGTCGGTCCAGGGGCAGCGGCAGCTCGGGCGGCGCGCCGTCGAGACGGCGACGCCAGTACGCGATCTGCCGGGCCGCCTCGCCGCCCGCCGGTTCCCCGTCGGCACGCCCACCGCCCCCGTCGGCCTCGTCGCGCTCCCCCTCCCCGTGGCCGAGGAACTCACGCTGCCACAGGGTGTAGTCGGGATAGCCGACGGGCAGCGGCTCCCACTCCGGGGCCAGGCCCCGGACCCGGGCCGCGTAGGCACCGGCCAGATCCCCGAGCAGCGGACGGACCGACCATTCGTCCGCGGCGATGTGATGCAGCAGCAGGAGCAGGACGTCCCGGCCGTCCGCGACCCGGAAGAGGGTGACCCGGAACGGCAGGTCGTCCGAGAGGTCGAAGGGCCGGACGGCCTCAGCCCGCAGCCCGGCCGCCAGCCCCTCGGCCGGGCAGTCGGCGACCCGTGGCTCCACCCTCGCCCCGGCGGCGTCGCGGACGAGCTGGTGGGCCCGGCCGTCCCGGTCCGGGAAGACGGTGCGCAACGACTCGTGCCGGGCCACCAGATCGGCCACGGCGGCGGACAGCGCACCGGGGTCGAGACGGTCGTCGAACCGGATCGCCAGCGGCACGTTGTAGGCGGCGGTCGGCGCCCCGGCCATCCGGTCCAGGAACCAGAGCCGCTGCTGCGCCGGGGAGAGGGGCAGTTCGGCGGGGCGCTCCCGCCGGGTCAGCGGCAGGGCGGCGCGCGCCGCGGGCCGCAGCAGGGCGGCGGTGGCGGCCGGGGTACGGGCGGTCAGCAGATCGCGTACGGAGATCTCCGCGCCCAGCGCGGCCCGTACGGTGCCCGCCAGCCGCATCGCGGCCAGCGAGTGACCGCCCAGCTCGATGAAGTCGTCGTGCGGTCCGACGGATCCGACCCCGAGGGCGTCGGCGAAGAGCCGGGCCAGCAGCTCCTCCCGCTGCCCGCCGGGCGCCCCGGGCCCGTACCCCTGTCCGCCGTCCGCACGCGCCGGTACCGGGGCGGGCAGTGCGGCCCGGTCGACCTTGCCGTGGGCGGTGAGCGGGATGGCGGGGACGACGACCAGCGCGGCCGGCACCAGATAGCCGGGCAGGGTCGCGGCCAGCGCCTCGCGCAGCCCGTCGGGGGTCAGGACGGCACCCGGTCCGGCCACCGCGTAGCCGACGAGCGCGGGTCCGCCGGGCAGATCGGTACGGACGGTCACGGCGGCCCGCGTGACATCGGGGAGTGCCAGCAGCGCGGCCTCCGCCTCACCCGGTTCCACCCGGTACCCGCGGAGCTTGAGCTGATCGTCGGTGCGGCCGAGGAAGTCCAGCGAGCCGTCGGGGCGTTCCCGCACCACATCGCCGGTCCGGTACATCCGCCGCCCCGCCCCGCCCCACGGGTCGGCGACGAAACGCTCGGCGGTCCGCGCCGACCGGCCGACATAGCCCCGGGCCAGCCCGGTGCCGCCGAGATACAACTCGCCGGCGACCCCCCGGGGCACCGGCCGCAGCGCGGAGTCCAGCACCCGGGCGGTCGTCCCGTCCAGCGGCCGTCCGATCGGCAGCGGCGCCCCGGCGCCGGCAGCGCCGGGAGCGTCGGGACCGACCGGGCCGGCGGTGGCGAAGGTCGTCGTCTCGGTGGGCCCGTAGCCGTTGACGATCCGCAGCCCGGGCGCGGCCCGCAGCGCGGCGGCGACAGCGGCCGGGGAGACGATATCGCCGCCGGTCCACACCTCCCGCACACCGGTGAACGCCTCGGGCGCCTCCTGGGCGAGCAGGGCGAAGAGCCCCGCGGTGAACCAGGCGGCCCCGACCGGGTTCCGGCCGAGCAGCTCCCGCCAGCGCGGCGGGTCGATCGGCGTGCCGGGGGCGAGAACCACCTCGCCGCCGCGCAGCAGGGTGCCCCACAACTCATGGGTGAGCGCGTCGAAGGAGTGCGGGGAGTGCAGCAGCACCCGGCGGTGCGCCTCGCCCGCGAACCGCGAATCGGCGGCGAGGTCGAGCACCGAACCCTGGGTGACGGCGACGCCCTTGGGCTCGCCGGTGGAGCCGGAGGTGTACATCACATAGGCGAGGTGGTCCGGACCGACCGGCACCGGAGCCGGATGGTCCCGGTCCGGGTCCTGATCGGTGCCGGCCGGCTCCCGGACGGCGAGCACCGGAATCCCCGGGTCGGTGAGCGTGTCGTCGCCGGGCGCGGTGACCAGCGCGACCGCGCCGGCGTCGGCGAGCACGGTACGGAGGCGGGCGGCCGGCCAGTCGGGGTGCAGCGGCAGGAATCCGGCGCCCGACCAGGCGATCGCGAGCAGGCCGACGACCAGCTCGGCCGATCGGGGCAGCAGCACCCCGACCACCCGGTCGGGCCCGGCCCCCGCCGCGCGCAGCCGGGTGGCGAGCCCGGCCGCGCGGTGGGCGAGTCGGGCGTAGCCGATGCGCGGACCGCCGCCGTCGAGCGTGCTCACGGCGGTCGCATCGGGCTGTCGTGCCGCGAGCGCGGCGAAGGCCGCCGCGATCCCGGGGGCGGCGCGGTGCGCCGGTGCGCCCCCGGTGAGCAGACCCGGCACTCCGGCGACGCCCTCGCCGGCGGTGGGCGCGCCGATCCGGCCGGCCGGTGTCTCGGGCCGGTGGGCCAAGGTCTCCAGCGCGTCGGCGAGCAGGCTCAGGATGTGCTCGGCCGCCGGTCCGTCGGTCAGCTCCGGCCGGTGCTTGAGGACCAGCCGCAGCACACCGTCCCGCAGGGTCACCGCGAGCGTCAGTGGATAGTGGGTGGCGTCCCGGCCGCCGACGCCCCGGACGCGCAGCCCGGCCGCGTGCTCGCTCGCGGCGAGGGCGGCGTCGTCGAAGGGGTAGTTCTCGAACACGGTCATGGTGTCGAAGAGCACGGGCAGGCCCACCGCGCGCTGGATGTCCGAGAGGCCGGTGTACTGGTGGTCGAGGAGGGCGAGACCGCGCTGGTGCAGATCGGCCACGGCGGCACCGACGGGGCGGCCGGGGGCCGTCCGTACCCGGGTGGGGAGCGTGTTGACGAAGAGCCCGATCATCGACTCCACGCCGGCGAGTTCGGCGGGCCGCCCCGAGACCGCGCTGCCGAAGACCACGTCGTCGCGGCCGGTGAGACGGCCCAGAACGAGCCCCCAACCGGTCTGCACCAGGGTGTTGAGGGTCGTTCCGCAGGCCCGTGCCCGGTCCTCCAGGGCCCGGGTGAGACCCGCGTCGAGGGTGCGTACGGCCTCGGTGGGGAACCCAGGGGCGAGACCGGCGGCGTCCGGTGCGACCAGCGTGGGTCCGGTCGTTCCGGCCAGCGCCTCCCGCCAGGCCGCCAACGCGCTCTGCTCGTCCTGCCCGGCGAGCCAGCCCAGATAGTCGGCGAAGGGGCGGCGCGCCACCGGCTCCCCGCCCGCGTACCGGGTGAAGAGGTCGGTCAGCAGCAGCGGTGCCGACCAGCCGTCCAGGAGGAGGTGGTGGCTGGTGAACAGCAGCCGGTACCGGTCGTCGCCGAGCCGGGCGAGGGTGAACCGGAGCAGCGGGGGCCGGTCCGGGTCGAAGCGCCGGGTCCGGTCCTCCCCGGCCAGCGCGGCGAGCGCGCTGACGGCGTCGGGAGCCTCCCGTAGATCCGTCTCCCGCCACGGGGGTTCGGCGCCGGAGACGGTGTACTGCACCAGGGTGCCGGTGGACAGTTGCCGGAACCCCGCCCGCAGCACGGCGTGCCGGGCCAGGACCGAGCGGGCCGCCGCGCGCAGCCGCACCGGGTCGACCGCGCCACTGATCTCCAGCTCCAACTGGACCACATAGACATCCGGTGCCGAGGGGTCCGCCAACGCGTGGTAGGCGAGGCCCTGTTGCAGCGGGGAGAGCGGAAGCGCGCCGTCCAGGGCGGGCCGGGCCGCCTCCAGCTCGGTGATCTCGGCCGGGTCCAGCGGCAGCAGCGGGAAGTCCGCGGGGCTGTGACCGGCGTATCCGGGCTCGGTGTGGCGGTCGGCGAGTTCCCGCAGCGCGCCGGTGAAACGGGCGGCGATCCGTCCGACCCGGTCCCGGTCGAGCGCGTGCTCCGCCCAGGTCCAGCGGAGGGTCAGCACGGGCCCGCCGGGGGCGTCCAGGGTGGAGGCGTTGATGGCGAGCCGGTGCCCGTCGAGGAGGCCGCCCCCGGCCGGTTCGCCGGAGGAGACGGCGGCCGACTCCGGGGCGGGGGCCCAGTGCCCGCCGGGGGTGTCGGTGGTGAACCGCCCGAGGTAGTTGAAGGCGACCCGGGCGCCGGTGGGCGCCTGGTCGTGCAGCAGTCCGTAGCCGGTGCCGTGGCCCGGTACGGCGCGCAGTTGCTCCCGGACGCGTTTGACGGCCCGGCCCGGATCGCCGGGTCCGGCGTCGAGCCGTACCGGGTACTGGGTGGTGAACCAGCCGACGGTCCGAGAGAGTTCGGCGCCCGGCAGCAGTTCCTCATGGCGGCCGTGGGACTCCAGATCGACGAGGAGTTCACCACCGACGGCGTGGGCGAGTACGGCGAGCAGGAGTTCGTCATGACGGGCGTGGAAGGCGTCGGCGACCCGGCTGAGCAGCGGTCCGGTCAGCTCGGCCGGGATCTCGGTGCGCAGCGTCCCCGTCCCGCCGCTGAGGGGGCCGGCGTCGCCGAACGGCTCCGGGGCGTCCCGCAGGGTGGCCTCCCAGTGCGGGAGTTCGGCGTGGTGCGCGCCGGCGGACGCGGTGATCCCGCGGGCCCAGTGGCCGAAGGAGGTGGCGGGCCGGGCCGGGGCCTGGCCGGTGGCGACGGCGGCGGCGAGGTCGGGCAGCAGGATCCGCCAGGAGACCCCGTCCACCGCGAGGTGGTGCACGGTCAGCAGCAGCCGCCCGTCCGCCGTGCCGCGCCGGAACCAGACGGCGCGCAGCATCCGGCCATCGGCGGGGTCCAGCCGGGCCACCGCGGCGGCCGACTCCGCGGCGATCAGCCCGCGCAGCCGGGCTCCGTCGGCCCGGTCGGCGTCGATCGTGGTCAACGGCACACCGTCGGCGGCGGGGGCCGTCTCCAGGACCGTGGTCCCGTCCTCGGCGGTCACCGTGCGGGCGCGGAGCATCTCATGGGCGTCGATGACACCGGCGAGCGCCGTGCGCAGCCGGTCCTCGGAGAGATCGGCGGGAACCGTCACGAGCATCGACTGATGGAAGCCGCGCCACTGCCGGGGGTGCCGGGCGAGCCAGGTCATCACCGGTGTGAGCGGGATCGGGCCGGACCCGGAGTCCGCCGCCGGATCTGCCGGACCGGCGGGGCTCGCACCGGTCCCGCCGGACAGCCGCTCCACGGCGGCGGCCAGCGCGGCCGGGGTGCGGTGCTCGAAGATCTGGCGCGCGGTGAGCGCGTATCCCGCCCGGCGGGCCCGCACCACCAGTTGGATGGAGGAGATGGAGTCGCCGCCGAGGGCGAAGAAGGAGTCGTCGCCCCCGGCCCGCTCCAGCCGCAGCACCTCGGCGAAGAGGCCGGCGAACTCCGCGGCGGGGCCGGCCAGGACGGTGTCGTCCGCGCCGCCGAGTACGGGTACGGGCAGGGCCGTACGGTCCACCTTGCCGTTCGGCCCGAGCGGCAGCGCCGCCAGCTCCACGATCACGGTGGGGACGAGATGGTCGGGCAGCGCGCGGGCGAGCGCCTCCCGCAGCGCACCCGTGTCCAGGCGGGACGCGCCCACCCGCGGATCGGGCACCGCGTAGGCGGCGATGAACCGCTGCCCCGGAGTGTCCTCGCGGAGCACGGCCACGGACTGCCGGACGTCCCGCCGGGCGGTCAGCGTGGCCTCGATCTCCCCCAACTCGATCCGGAAGCCGCGCAGTTTCACCTGGTCGTCGGCGCGCCCCAGGTACTCCAGCTCACCGGCGCGGTTCCAGCGGGCCAGATCGCCCGTCCGGTACATCCGGCCACCGGGCGCACCGTACGGATCGGCGGTGAAGCGTCCGGCGGTGAGTCCGGGCCGCCGGTGGTAGCCGCGGGCGAGGCCGGAACCCGACACATACAGCTCGCCCGCGGTCCCCGGCGGGACCGGCTGGAGCGCCGCGTCCAGTACGTACACCCCGGTCTCGACGACGGGCCGCCCGATCGGCACGGGACCGTGACCGGTACCGGCGGCGCACCGCCACAGCGTCGCGTCGACGGTGGTCTCGGTGGGTCCGTAGGAGTTGAACATCCGGGTACGGGACGCCCAGTTCCGGACCAGTTCGGCGGTGCACGCCTCACCCGCGACGATCAGGGTGGTGCCGGGTGCGACGGCCTCCTCGGGCAGGGTGGCGAGCACGGCGGGCGGCACGGTGAGATGGGTGATGCCGTGTTCGGTGAGGAAGCCGCCGAGCGGTGGCCCGAGCCGCCGGTCGGCGGGGACGATCTCCAGGACGGCGCCGGACAGCAGCGCCATGACGATCTCCCAGACGGAGGTGTCGAAGCTGAGCGAGGCGAACTGGAGCACCCGGGAGCCGGGGCCGGTGGCGAATCCGTCGATGACCGTACGGGCGAGGGCGGGCAGCCCGGTGTGGGAGACGACCACTCCCTTGGGGCGGCCGGTGGAACCCGAGGTGTAGATCATGTACGCGGCGGCCTCGGGCCGCGCGGCCGGCCAGGGTCCCGACGCGTGCCCGGCCGCGGCGCCGTTCGGATGCGGCAGGGGCGCCGGGGTGCCGTCCGGGGCGCCCAGGGGCGCCGGGGCGAGCACGGGCACTCCGTCCAGGCCCGGGTGGTGCGCCCCGGGCGCGGCGATCGCCAGTACCGGGGCCGCGTCGGCGAGCATGTACGCCACCCGGTCGGCCGGATAGTCCGGGTCCACGGGCAGATAGACGGCACCGGCCCGGACCACCGCGAGGAACGCGACGACCGCGTCGACGGTACGGGGCAGCACCACGGCGACCCGGTCCTCGGGCCGGACACCGTGCTCGACGAGGGCCTGGGCCACCGCGTCGGCCGCGGCGTCGAGTCCGCCGTAGGTCAGCTCGACCCGGCCGCCGGTCAGGGACTCCCCGGCGATGGCCGGTGCCTCCGGGTGCTCCGCCACCCGGGCGGCGAAGAGACCGGGCAGGGTGGCGCCGCTGGGGTCGGCGGCCGGGGCGGGGGCGTCGGGCCGGGCGAGCAGCGCGGCCCGCTCGGCGGGGTCGAGCACATCCAGTTGGTGCAGGGGAGCCCCGGGGTCGGCGACGGCGGCGCCCAGCAGCCGCACCAGCCGCTGGGCGAGCGCGGCGGCGGTCCCGGGGTCGAAGAGATCGGTCGCGTACTCCAGCACACCCTCGATGCCGTCGGTGCCGTCCCGCTCGGCCAGCGTGAAGGTCAGATCGAACTTGGCGGTGTGCGCGCCGACCGGGTAGGGGGTGGTCGTCACCCCCGGCAGTCCGACCTCGTCGCCCGCCCGGTTCTCATGGGCCAGCATCACCTGGAACAGCGGGTGCCGGGCGAGCGAGCGGTGCGGGCTGACCGCGTCGACCAGGGACTCGAAGGGAAGGTCCGCGTGGGCGTAGGCGGCCAGATCCGTCTCCCGCACGCGCGCCAGCAGTTCCGTGAAGGTCGGATCGCCCCCGGTGTCCGCGCGCAGCACGAGGTTGTTGACGAAGAAGCCGACGACGTCGTCGAGCGCGCTGTCCTGACGCCCCGCCACGGGCGTGCCGATCACCACATCCGTACCCGCCCCGGTCTTGTGGAGCAGCGCGGCGACGGCGGCGTGCGCCACCATGAACATGGAGGCGGCACCGGTACGGGCCAGCCGGCGCATCCCCCGGTGCACCTCGGCCGGGACGGTGAAGCGGGCGAATCCGCCCCGGTGGGTGGGTTCGGCGGGCCGGGCCCGGTCGGTGGGCAGCCGCATCTCCTCGGGCAGCCCGGCGAGCCGCTCCCGCCAGTGCGCCAGTTGCGCGTCGAGCAGGCCGACGGAGTCGCTCTCCTCGGTGGCGGTGGCGGTGGCGGTGGCACGCGGGGGCGCCGGGGCGGTGGAGTCCGCCGTGCCGAGGACGTCCTGCTGCCAGAGGGTGTAGTCGGCGTACTGCACGGGCAGCGCGGGCCGGTCCGGTGCCGCGCCCCGGCGCCGGGCCGCGTACGCGGTGGCCAGATCGCCGAGGAGGGGCCGGGCCGACCACTGGTCGGCGGCGATGTGATGGACGACGAGCGCGATCACATGCTGCTCGGTGTCCAGCCGCAGCACGGAAGCCCGGAGCGGGATCTCGCGCTCGATGGCGAAGACCGTGCGGGTCAGTTCCCCGACCCGCGCGTCGAGTTCGGCACCGGTCACCTCCGTCACCGTCAGCAGGTCCGGCAGCGCTTCGATCGGCAGGATCTCCTGACGGGGCCGCCCTTCGGTGGCGGGGAACACGGTCCGCAGACTCTCGTGGCGGGCGACGAGATCGCCGAGCGCCGCGCGCAGCGCGGGAAGGTCGAGCGGTCCGGTGAGGCGGGCGACGAAGGGGATGTTGTAGTGGGAGTTGGGGCCGTGCAACTGGTGCAGGAACCAGAGGCGGCGCTGGGCCGGGGAGAGCGGGATCAGCTCCGGGCGCGGGCGGGGCAGCAGCGGTGGCCGTGCGGTGCCCGCGGACTCCGTCAGGCGGGCCAGGGCGGTGACGGTCGGAGCCTCGAAGACATCGCGCACGGAGAGCTGCACGCCGAACGCCGAACGGATCCGGGACGCCAGCCGGGTGGCGAGCAGCGAATGCCCGCCGAGGGCGAAGAAGTCGGCGTCCGCGCCGACCCCGTCGCGCTCCAGCACCTCGGCGAAGAGCCCCGCGACGATCTCCTCCCGGGCCCCGGCCGGGGCCCGGGAGCCGGCGTCCGCGCGGTCCTCCGGTTCGGGGAGGGCGCGCCGGTCGAGCTTGCCGTTGCCGGTGAGCGGCCAGGCCGGGACCGGGACGATCGCTGCGGGCACCAGATAGTGCGGCAGCCGGGCCGCCAGCGCCTCCCGCAGTCGGGCCGGGTCGAGGGTGTCCGCCGCCGCCCTGGCGGTGACATAGCCGATGAGCCGGGTGCCGCCACCGGGGGCTGGCCGCGCCAGCACCTCGGCCTCCGCGACCCCTTCCAGGGCGGCGAGCGCGGTCCGCGCCTCGCCGGGCTCGACCCGGAAGCCACGGATCTGGACCTGCTCGTCGGCGCGTCCGAGATAGTCGAGTTCGCCGTCCGCCGTCCAGCGGGCGAGGTCGCCCGTGCGGTACATCCGGCCGCCCGGCGGACCGTACGGGTTGGCGACGAAGCGGGTGGCGGTCAGCGGCAGCGCGCCGAGGTAGCCGCGCGCGACGCCGGGCCCGTGGACGTACAGCTCACCCTCGGCTCCGGGGGCGACCGGCTGGAGCGCGGAGTCCAGGAGATGGATGCCGAGGTCCTCGATGGGCCGCCCGATCGGGCTCCGGACACCGTGACCGGGGGCGTCCAGCGGATCGTGGTCGCGCGGTTCGTCGTCCAGCGGGTGCGGGCCGTGCGGGCCGTGCGGGTCGTCGTCCAGCGGATGGTGGGTGACATGCACGGTGGTCTCGGTGATGCCGTACATATTGACCAGCTCGGGACCGTCGGCGCCGTGGTGGCGCCGCCAGGCGGTGAGTCGTTCAGGGGCGAGCGCCTCGCCACCGAGGACGACGGTGCGCAGCGCGAGGGGCGTCGCGCCGGGGTCGGCGCCGAGCACGGCGTCCGCGAGCTGGTGGAACGCGGACGGGGTCTGGTTCAGCACCGTCACCCCCTCGCGGCGCAGCAGCGCGGCGAACTCCTCGGGCGAACGGGTCACCGCGGGCGGCACGACGACGAGCCGTCCGCCGCTCAGCAGGGCACCGAAGATCTCCCAGACGGAGAAGTCGAAGGCGTACGAATGGAAGAGCGTCCAGACATCGGCGGGCCCGAAGCCGAACTCGTCCTCGGTGGCGTCGAACAGCCGCAGCACATTGCGGTGCTCGATCACCACCCCCTTGGGCCGGCCGGTGGAACCCGAGGTGTGGATGACGTAGGCGGTGTCCCCCGGGTGGCGGGTGACGGGCGGCGTGGTGGTGGGGAGGGCGCTCAGGCGCTGTCGGACGGGCTCGCTGTCCAGCGCGGTCCACCGGGTGCCGGTGAATCCGCCGGTGGCGACGTCCGTCGTGGTGAGACCGATGACGGGCCGTGCGACGGCCAGTTGGGCGGCGACCCGGGCTCCGGGGGCGTCGGGGGGCAGCGGCAGATAGCCCGCGCCCGCCTTCAGGACGCCCAGGACGGCGCTGATCTGGAGGGCGGAGGGGCGCAGCGCGAGGGCGACGAGGGTGCCGGGCGCCGCGCCGTGCTCCCCGAGGAACCGGGCGATCCGGCTGGATTCGGCGTCCAGTTCGGCGTAGCTCATCGCCTTAACGCCATCGCCGCCATCGCCGCCATCGGTGACGGCGATGGCGTGGGGGTCGCGGGCGACGGCGGCGGCGAACCGCTCGACCAGTGTGCCGTCGTCCGCCGGGCTGCTCTCCCCGACGGCCGGTGCGCCGTCGTCCAGGACCCGTCGGCGGTCCTGGTCGGTGAGGAGTTCCACCGCGCCGACGGGACGGTCTGGGTCGGTGGCGAGCGCGTCGAGCACCCGGACGAAGGCCGTGCCGAGCGCCGCCGCCCGTGCCGGGGAAACCCGTTCGGGGCGGTGGCGCAGCACGATCCCGGGCTCGGGGCCGGGGTGGATCACCAGCGTCACGGGATAGTGGGTGGCGTCCTCGCCGCGCACCGAGGCGACGGTCAGCCCGCCGGCCCGCTGCGCCGCGGCGAGCCCGGTGGAGTCCACTCCGAAGTTCTCGACCACGAGGAGCGAGTCGAAGTGCGCCCCCGGCCCGGCGATCTCCCGGATGCGGGCGAGCCCGAGATGGTGGTGGCCGAGGAGGGCGGTGCGATCCCGCTGGACATCGCGGGCCACTTCGCCGATGGTGCGTCCCGGCGGGGCGCTGACGGCGGCGGGCAGGGTGTTGATGAAGAGGCCGATCATCGATTCGGCGCCGTCGAGTTCGGCCGGGCGGCCGGAGACGGTGGTGCCGAAGACGACGTCCGCGCGGCCGGTGATCCGGGCCAGCGCCACGCCCCAGGCGGTCTGGTACAGGGTGGCGGCGGTGAGTTGCCGGTCGGCGGCGAGCGCGGCCAGCTTCCGGGCGGTGCCGGGGGAGAGCCGCAGTTCGAGCTCCCGGGGCGGTTCGGACCCGGCCGACGGCCCGGACGCCTCGGGGACCAGCAGGGTGGGTTCGTCGGCGCGGGCCAGCGACCGGCGCCAGGCGGCCTCCGCGGCGGGCCGGTCCTGGGCGGCGAGGTGGGCGAGGAAGTCGCGGTAGGGGCGCACCTCCGGGAGCGGTCCGGCGGCGGCATCCCGGTGCAGGGCGTACGCGGTGAAGAGCTCCTTGCCCAGCAGCGGCATCGACCAGCCGTCGAGCAGGATGTGGTGCGCCGTCAGGATGAGCGTGTACGCCTGGTCCTCACGTCTGATCAGGGTGAACCGCAGCAGTGGCGGGCGGGTCAGGTCGAAGCGGTGGGCGCGTTCCCCGGCCAGGACGCGGTCCCGCTCGGCGGCCCGGTCGCCGGGGGCGGCGGCGCGGAGGTCCAGCTCCCGCCAGGGCACCTCCCAGTCGCGCGGGACGGCCTGGACGGCGCGTTCGAGTCCGTCCTGGAGGAAGGCGGCCCGCAGATTGGGGTGCCTGCGCAGTACGGTGTCGGCGGCGGCGCGGAGCGCGGCGGCCTCGATCTCGCCGTGCAGCTCGAAGACGAGCCGGAGGGTGTAGACGTCCGGCGCCGAGGTGTCGAAATCGGCGTGGAAGAGCAGCCCTTCCTGGAGCGGGGTCAGCGGCAGCACGTCCTCCAGACCGCTCGTGCCGTCATGGGAGCCGCTGGACGCGCTGGTCGTGCCGGTCGTGCTGGACGTGCCGGACGTGCCGGACGTGCCGGACGTGCCGGACGTGCCGGACGTGCCGGACGCGCCGGATGGTTCGGAGTCGCGGGAGTCGCGGGAGTCGCGGGAATCGCCGGGGCCGGAGGTGCCGGAGCCGTACCGGGAGTCGTCCGCTCGCACCGCGTCGCCGCCCCTGCCGCCGTCACCGATACCGCTCCGGTCCCCGCCTCGGTCGCCGTTCCCTCGCTCGGCGTTGTTACTGACACTCACCGGTTCCTCCATCGGGCTGCGAGCAGTGCTGTCTCTTCGGCGCTGAGCGGCGACAGGGCCGCCGCGTCCGGCGTGGTCCGGGGCGCCGGTCCCGGGGTGTCACGCTCGGCGGTCGGCGCGGCGGCCGACTCGGCGACACCCGTGAGGGCCGCCGTCCACAGCCGGGCCAGTTCCCCGGCGTCCTCGTCGGTGAGGGCCTCCGGCGACCAGGTGAGCCGGGTGTGCAGGTGCGGCCCCGCCGCCGAGTCACGGGTGACCGCGTTCAGTTCCACCGCGTGTGCCATGGGCAGTTCGCCGTCGACGGCGCCGCCGAGGACGCCCGCCCCCGGTGCCGCCGTCCACGGCCGTTCGACGGTCTCGGCCGCCTTGTCTGTCCGGCCCGCCTCACCCGTCTCACCGGCCGAGGTGAATCGGCCCAGGTAGTTGAAGGCGAGGGCGGGCTCCGGCAGACCGGCCAGCACGGCACCGGATGCCGGGTGGAGATGGCGCAGCAGTCCGTACCCGATTCCGCTGTCGGGGACGCGGGCCAGCTCGTCCCGTACCCGGGCGACGGTCCCGGCGCACGAGTCGCTCGCGGCGGCCGTCAGCCGGACGGGGTAGACACTGGTGAACCAGCCCACGGTACGGGCGAGATCGAGCCCTTCGCCGATCTGCTCCTCCCGGCCGTGGCCCTCGACGTGGACCGGGAAGCTCACCCGGTCCGTACCGCTCCACTCCCGTACCGCGATGGCGAGCGCGGCCAGCAGCAGGTCCTGGACACGGGCGTCATGGCGTTCGACGGCCGTGGTCAGCAGGGTCCGGGTGGTCTCTGGGGGGAGGGTCACGGTCCGGTGGCGGGCGTCGGCGGTCGCGCCGGCACGGCCGGGGGCGATCCGGGGCAGCGCACCGGGGGCACCGAGGGCGTCCCGCCAGAGCGGCAGCTCGCCGGTGCGCCCGGCGGCCCGCTCGACGAGCGCGTGCGCCCACCCCCGGAAGGAGGTGACGGGCGGGGGGAGCACGGGATCACGGCCCCCGGCGACAGCGCTCCACGCCTGGGCGAGATCGTCCAGCAGGATCCGCCAGGACACCCCATCCACCACCAGATGGTGCACGACGAGCAGCAGCCGTCCCGCACCACCGCCGTCGGCACGGTAGGCACGGGCGCGGACCATCCGCCCGGCCGCCGGGTCGAGCCCGGCGGCGAGCCCGTCCACCTCGCGGGCCAGCTCGGCCTCGCCGAACCGGCCCGTCCCGGTGCCGTGGTCGAGCACCCCACCCGCGTCGTACGGGCCGGGGGGCACCAGGAACGTCCCAGCGGCGAGGTCCACCCGGGCGCGCAGTGCGGCATGCCGGTCCAAGACGGCGGAGAGTACCCGGGCGAGCGCGTCGTCCCCGATCCCGGGCGGCAGGGTCAGCAGCATCGACTGGCTGAACCGGCCGACGGGACCGCGCCGCTGTGCCAGCCAGTGCATCACCGGGGTCAGCGGGACCTCTCCGATGGCCGCCGGGTCCCCGGTGGCCGGGGCGGGACCCGAGGCGACCGGATCGCGCTCCGCGACCAGGGCGGCGAGCCGCCGTACGGTCGGGTGCTCGAAGACCTCACGGGGCGTGAGCCGTACCCCGGCGGCGCGGGCGCGGGCGACCAGTTGGATGGAGAGGATGCTGTCCCCGCCGAGGGTGAAGAAGCTGTCCTCGGCGCCGACCGACGGCAGCCGCAGCACCACGGCGAACACCCCGGCCAGGGCCTCCTCCAGCGGTGTCGCGCAGACCGCCCGGCCGGCGGCGGAGGCGAAGTCCGGCGCCGGGAGCGCGGCCCGGTCGAGTTTGCCGTTGGGCGTGACGGGCAGCGCCGCCACCGTCACGAACGCGCTGGGGACCATATGGTCCGGCAGCGAGCGGGCGAGCGCGGCACGCAGCCCGTCCGTGTCGACACCGGCAGCGGGGTCGGCCGGGACGAGATAGCCGACGAGCCGGCGCGGTCCGCCGGTCTCCTCCTGACGGACCACCACCGCGGCGGTGCGGACCGCTGGATCGGCGTGCAGGGCGGCCACGATCTCACCCGGCTCCACCCGGAACCCACGGATCTTGATCTGGTCGTCGGCGCGCCCGTGGTGGTGCAGGGTGCCCCGCTCGTCGCGGGAGACCAGGTCGCCGGTGCGGTACATCCGACTGCCGGCGGGGGCGCCGGGCTCGGCGGTGAACCGTTCGGCCGTCAGCGCGGGGCGGCCGAGGTATCCCTGGGCCACACCGGGCCCCGCGGCGTACAGCTCGCCCACGGTGCCCGGGGGCACCGGCCGGAGCAGGGCGTCGAGGACATGGAGGCGCACTCCGGCCAGCGGGCCGCCGATCGGCGGCGGACCGCCGGGGGCGAGCGGCTCGCTCATGGTGACGCAGGCGGTCACCTCGGTGGGCCCGTACGCGTTGATCATGCGGCGGCCGGGGGCCCAGCGGGCGACCAGCGACGCGGAGCACGCCTCACCGCCGACGACCAGGGTCCGCAGGGTGTCCAGACCGTCCGGCTCCAGGCCGGTGAGCGCGGTCGGCGGGATCAGGGCATGGGTGATCCCGCGGGCGGCGATGGTCTCACCGAGCGATTCGCCCGCGAGCGGGCCCGGTTCGGGGACGACCAGGGTCGCCCCGGTGGCGAGCGCCATCAGGGTCTCCATGACGGAGGCGTCGAACGACGGCGACGCCAACTGGAGCACCCGGCTGCCCGGTCCGACCCGGAGCCGTTCGGCCTGGGACGCGGCGAGGGAGGCCAGCCCGTGCTGGGTGGTGACCACCCCCTTGGGGCGGCCGGTGGAGCCGGAGGTGTAGATGACATAGGCGGGGTGGTGGGGGGTGACCGCGAGCCCGACGGCCGCGCCGTCGCCCCGACCGTCGGGCGTGTCGTCTTCGACCTCCGCGCCGGGCGGTGCCACCAGCAGCGCCCCCGGATACCGGTCGGCCGACACCGGGTCGGTGACCACCAGCGCGGGGTCCGCGTCGGCGAGCATGGCACTGATCCGGCCGGGCGGATAGTCCGGGTCGACGGGTAGCTGGGCCGCGCCGGTCAACTGCACCGCGAGCTGGGCCACCACCAGATCGACCGAGCGCGGCAGCACGACCGCGACCAGCGCGCCGGGGCGCGCCCCCGCGGCGGTCAGCCGGTCCGCCAGCCGGGCGGCCCGGGCCGCCAGCCCCGCATAGGTCAGGGTGGTCCCGGGCGCGTCCACGGCGACGGCCCGGGGGCGGGCCGCGACCTGATCGGCGAAGAGCCGCGCCCAGCTCCGGACGGGCGCCGCGGTGGGACCCTCGGCGTGGGCGCGCAGCAAGGCGTGTTCCCGCTCCAACAGCAGGTCCAGCGCGCCGACCCTGGTCTCCGGCGCGTCCACCAGCGTCGTGAAGAGCTGTCGGGCCCGGTCGGCGATGGCGGCGACCCGCGCCGCGCCGATGGCGCGCGGCCGGTGGGCCAGCCGCAGGGTCAACTCGGGTCCGGGGACGGCGACGAAGGTGAGGGGATAGTGGGTGGCGTCCCGGCCGCTCACCTCGTCCAGGCCGAGACCCGCCGCCGCGCCGAGGTCGGCGACGCTGTCGCTCGGGTAGTTCTCCAGCGCGGTCAGGGTGTCGAAGAGGACACCGTGACCGGCGGCCCGCTGGATGTCGGCGAGTCCGAGGTGGTGGTGCGGCAGCAGGGTGGTGAACTCGTCCCGCACCCGCTCCAGCAGCTCCAGGAGGGTCTCCTCCGGGCGGGTGGCGACCCGCACCGGCACGGTGTTGACGAAGAGCCCGATCATGTCCGCCGCTTCCGGGAGTTCGCCGGGGCGGCCCGCGACGACGGTGCCGAAGACGACGTCACGGCGGCCGGTCGCGGCGCCGAGCACCAGCGCCCACACCGTCTGGACCAGAATGCTCCGGGTGAGCTCGTGCTCCCGGGCGAACGCGCCCAGCCGGGCGGTCAGCGCCGCGTCGAGCCTGATCGTGTGCTCCTCGGGGAGCTCGGTCGCCCCGGGGTCGTCCGGGACCAGCAGCGTCGGTTCGGTGACCCCCGCCAGCGCGGTGCGCCAGGCTTCCCCGGCGGCGTCCCCGTCCCGGTCCGCGAGCCAGCGCAGATACTCCGGGTAGTGCGGGGCCGGGGCGAGTGCGACACCCCCGTACGACCGGAGCAGTTCCCGGACGAGCACCGGCAGCGACCAGCCGTCCAGCACCAGATGGTGTCCGGTGATGACCAGTTCGGCGCTGGTGTCGGTCAGCCGGATCAGGGTGGCGCGCAGCAGCGGCGGCGCGGCGAGGTCGAAGCGGCGCGTCCGGTCGTCCTCGGCGCGTCGCCGGGCCCTGCGGTCCCGCTCCTTGGGCCGGCGGCGGCGCAAATCCAGTTCGTCGACGACGGCCGCCGCTCCGGGGGCGGCCCGCTGGGTCCAGACCCCGGCGTCGGCGGTGAACGCGGTACGGAGCGCGGCGTGCCGGTCCAGCACGGCGGTGAGCGCGGTGCCCAGCCGCTCCCGGTCGATCTCCGCGCCGCTCAGCCGGAGCACGACCTGTACGTGGTAGACGTCGAGCACGCCCGGCCCCGGCGCGGCGCCGGTGTCCGCGTCGTACTGGGAGAGGAAGAGCAGTCCCTCCTGGAGCGGAGTGAGCGGCCAGGGGTCGCCGGGCGACAGCGGGGCGGGTCGGGCGGGCGGATCGTCGGCGGACGGGGCGGGCCGGGCCACCGTGAGCAGACCGCGCACGGTGCGGTGGCGGAACACGTCCTGCGGGGTGAACCGCAGTTCCGCCTTGCGGGCCGCACCCACCAACTGGATGGAGAGGATGCTGTCGCCGCCGAGGGCGAAGAAACTGTCGTCCAGGCCGACCCGCTCGATCCGCAGCAGATCGGCGAAGAGGCCGGCGAGCAGCCGTTCGTCGGCGCTGACGGGTTCTGCCCAGCTCTCGTTCGAGGTCAGCTCCGGGGCGGGCAGCGCGGCCCGGTCGAGTTTGCCGTTGGGCGTCACCGGCAGTGCGGCGAGGGGAACGAGCGCGGTGGGCACCAGGGCGGCGGGCAGCCGCTCCGCGAGATGGCGGGCGAGCCCGGACAGGTCCGTCTCCCCGGCCGGCACGGCCGGCACCACATAGCCGACGAGGTGGACGGCGCCGGTGGCCGGATCGGTGTGGGTGGTCACCGCGCTGTGCCCGACCCCGGGGTGGGCGTCCAGCACGGCCTGGATCTCGCCGGGTTCGATCCGCTGCCCGCGCAGTTTGATCTGGTCGTCGGCGCGGCCGAGGTGGTGGAGCGCGCCGTCGTGCCGGCGCGCGGCCAGATCGCCGGTGCGGTAGAGCCGGGCGCCCGGCGACAGCCCGAGGCGGTCGGGGGCGGCGGTGAAGCGTTCGGCGGTGAGCGCCGACCGGCCGTGATAGCCGTGGGCGAGCTGCACACCGGCGAGATACAGCTCACCGGGGACACCGGCCGGAGTGGGACGCAGCGCGGCGTCCAGGACGAACGCCCCGGTGTTCGCCGCGGGCCGGCCGATGGGGATCCGACCGTCGGCGATGTCCCGCGCCGTGACCCGCCGGGCGGTGACGTCCACGGCGGCCTCGGTGGGGCCGTAGAGATTGTGCAGTTCGGTGTGGGGCGCGAGCTGCCGGAGCCGGTCGGCGGTGGCGGCGGGCAGGGTCTCCCCGCTGGCGATCACGCGGCGCAGGCTCGTGCACTCGGACGGGCCGGCGACGGCGACGAACGCCGCCAGCATCGATGGTACGAAGTGCACGGTGGTGATGGCGTGTTCGCGCAGCAGCCGGGCGATCCGGGCCGGGTCACGGTGGTCCTCCGGCCCGGCGACCACCAGGGTCGCGCCGGCCAGCAGCGGCCAGAACAGCTCCCACACGGAGACGTCGAAGCTCGCGGGCGTCTTCAGCAGCACCCGGTCACCGCTGGTGAGCCGGTGGGTCTCCTGCGCCCACCGCAGCCGGTTGACGATGGCGGAGTGCGGCACGGTGACGCCCTTGGGGCGGCCGGTGGAGCCCGAGGTGAAGATCAGATAGGCCGGGTCGCCGGGGCCCGGGGGGTGGATCGGGGCCGGCGCCGCATTACCGGTACCGGCGGGCGGTGTCCCGGTCCCGGCGGGCGCGGTGAGGTCGAGATACGGCAGCGCCGCCGCACCGGCACCGGTCTGCTCCCCCGGCCAGGCGCCGGCACCGGAGCCGTAAGCACGGGCACCGGAGCCGTACTCCCCGCTGCCGGTGCGCGCTCCCGCCCCGACGACGAGGACCGCTCCGGACTCGCCGAGCAGTTCATCGATCCGGGCGGCGGGCAGCCCGGGGTCGATCGGCAGATAGGCGGCCCCGGCCCGCTGTACGGCGTGCACGGCGAGGACCAGTTCCGCGGAGCGCGGCAGCAGGACGGCGACCACCCGCCCCCGCCCCGCGCCCCGGTCGGCGATCAATCGGGCGATCCGGTCGGCTTCGGCGTCGAACCCGGCCCGGCTCCAGACGCGGTCGCCGTCGCGCAGCGCCTCCGCGTCGGGTTCGCCGGCACACCGCTGGCGCACCAGCTCCACCAGGGTGGTCGCGGGCAGCGGGGACTCCGGGCCGGTGCCGTCGGCGACGGCCTGCCGCAGCTCGGCCCCGTCCATCAGTGGTGCGGCGCTGATCGGCAGGTCGGGGTGGGCGCAGAACCACTCCAGCAGTCGGTTCAGCCGGGCGCCGAGCGCGCTCGCGGTGGACGGGTCGAACAGCGCCGTACGGTAGTTGAAGGCGGCCCGCAGCCCGTCCGTCCCGGCGCGTTCGACCACGGCGAGGGTGAGATCGAATTTCGCTCCCCGGGTCTCCACCAGCTCGATCCGGGCCGGGGCCGCACCGAAGTCCACGCTCGCGACGGATTCGTTCTGATGGATCACGGCGACCTGGAAGAGCGGATGCCGGGAGAGCGAACGCTCCGGCCGGACCTCGTCCACCAGCCGCTCGAAGGGGAGCGCCGCGTGCTCGAAGGCGTCCAGGTCGGTACGGCGGACCCGCTCCAGGAGATCCCGGAAGGTGGGGTCGCCCGAGGTGTCGGTGCGCAGGACGACGGTGTTGGCGATCAGCCCCGGCAGCTCTCGGAGACCGTCGTCGTGCCGCTGGTCGACCACGGTGCCCAGCGGTAGATCGGTGCCGGCGCCATGGGCGGTGAGCAGGGCGGCGAGGGCTGCCTGGAGGGTCATGAAGAGGGTGGCCCCGCTCGCGGCGGCGAGCCGGGCCGCGGCCCGGTGGGTCTCCGGCGGGATGGCGAACTCCGCGGAGTCGCCACGCTGGTCGATCTCGTCGGGCCGGGGCCGGTCCAGCGGCAGCGCGATCTCGGCGGGGGCTCCGGCGAGTGCGGTGCGCCAGTGTGCGAGCAGCCCGGGGGCGTCGTCAGCGAGTACCCGGTCCTGCCAGAGGGTGTGGTCGGCGTACTGGAGGCGGGGCGCGGGCGGCTCGGGGGTGCCGTCCCTGGCGCTGTCGTACAGCAGGGCGAGATCGCGCGCCAGCGGTCCGGTGGACCACTCGTCGGTGGCGATGTGGTGCAGCACCAGCAGGAGCGCGGTGGTGCCGTCCGGGCCGGTGAGCAGATGCGTGCGGAGCGGCGGCTCCGTCCGCAGATCGAACTCGACGGTGGCGAGCCGCCGGGCGGCCCGGGTGAAGACGTCGTCGCCCGGACCCGGTTGGCCGTCGCTCCCGTCGCTCCCGTCGCTCGCGTCGGTCCGGTCACTCCGGCCGCTGCGGTCGCCGTGGTCGCTCCCCGCGCCGGGCCGCTCCGGGCGGGATCCGGCGTCCCGGCGGGGCTCGTTCTCCGGGCGGGGGCCGGTGTCGTGGTGCGGCTCGTTCTCCGGGCGGGGGCCGGTGTCGTGGTGCGGCTCGTCGTCCGCCCCGATGGAGAGGTGTTCCAGCCGGGGTGTGGTCGGCGACAGGATCCGCTGCACCGGCCGGCCCTCCGACTCCGGATAGACGGTGCGCAGGATCTCGTGGCGTTCCGTGAGCCGGGCCAGCGCCCGGCCGAGCGCGCCGCCGTCCACCGGCCCGGAGAAGCGCAGCAGCAGCGGGACGGTGTAGGTGGTGGCGGAGCCGGCGAGCCGGTGCAGGAACCAGAGCCGGGCCTGCGCCGGGGAGAGCGGTAGCCGTTCCGGCCGCGCGACCGGGACGACCGGCGGCGGCACGGCCCGCGCCACCGGGCCGGCGTCGTCGAGCCGCCGCGCGAGACCGGCCACGGTGCGGGCCTCGAACAGGGTGCGTACGGCGACGTGCGTGCCCAACTCCGCGCGGATCCGGCCGGCGAGCCGGGTCACCAGCAGGGAGTGCCCGCCCAGCGCGAAGAAGTCGTCGTCCACCGAGACCGGGCCGCAGCCGAGGACTTCCCGGTACAGCTCGGCGATGACCCGCTCCCGTTCGGTGCGCGGCCCCCGGCCCCCCTCCGAGCGGGCCTGTTCGGGCAGCGGCAGGGCGGCCTGGTCGAGCTTGCCGTTGACGGTCAGCGGCAGCCGGTCCAGCGGGACGAACGCGGTCGGCACCATATGGTCGGGCAGGGCCGCGGCGCAGGCCGCGCGGAGATCGGCGGCCCGCGCGGCGCCGGTGGTGTACGCGACGAGCCCGGGGCCGGTGGGCAGATCGGTGCGCAGCACCACGGCGGCCGACGCCACTCCGCCCCGGGTGCGGAGCACGGACTCGATCTCGGCGGTCTCCACCCGGAAGCCGCGCAGCGAGATCTGGCGGTCGGCCCGCCCCAGATGGACCAGTTGCCCGTCCGGGGTCCAGCGGGCCAGATCGCCGCTGCGGTACATGCGCGATCCGGGCGCGCCGTGCGGATCGGCGACGAACCGGGTCGCGGTGAGGGCCTGTTGCCCCCGGTAGCCGCGGGCCTGCCCCGGGCCGGCGACGTACAACTCCCCGACCACCCCCGGCGGTACCGGGCGCAGCGCGTCGTCCAGCACGGTGAGCCGGAGATCCCCGATGGCCCGTCCGATCGGGACGGCGCCCCGCGCGGTGGCGTCCGCGATGCGCTCGGGGGTGAGGTCGTAGGCGGTGACATGCACGGTCGTCTCGGTGATCCCGTACATATTGACCAGTTGGGGCGCGTCGGGACCGGCCGCCCAGGGGGCGACCCGGGCGACATCGAGGGCCTCGCCGCCGAAGACGATCCGGCGCAGCGTCCGGGGGATGCCGGGTGAGCCCGGCGCGGTGAGGGCCTCGGTGAGCTGATAGCAGGCGGACGGGGTCTGGTTGAGGACGGTCACGCCGTCCGTGTGGAGCAGCCGCAGGAAGTCGGGCGCGGAGCGGGTGACGTCCTGCGGCACGACCACGAGCCGTCCGCCGTGCAGGAGCGCGCCCCACATCTCCCAGACGGAGAAGTCGAAGGCGTACGAGTGGAAGAGGGTCCACACATCGTCCGGGCCGAAGGAGAAGTGGTCGCGGGTGGCGTCGAAGAGGCGGGCGAGATTGCGCCGGGTGACGACCACGCCCTTGGGGCGGCCGGTGGAGCCGGAGGTGTGGATGAGATAGGCGGCCTGGTCGGGGTGGAGCGGGGCGGTGCGCTCCGCGTCGGTGATGTCCCCGGTGGGCTGCCGGTCGCCGTCGCGGTCACGGTCGGCGGCGAGCCGGCTCAGGTTCAGGACCTCCGGGAGCCCGCCATCGGTGACCTCGGCAGTGGCAGTGGCAGTGGCAGTGGCAGTGGCGGCGGCCAGGGCGTCGGCGGCGGTCCGGTCCGTCTCCGTATCGGTCAGCAGCAGGACGGGCGCCGCGTCGATCAGATGGTGGGCCAGCCGGTCGGCGGGGTGGCCGGGGTCCAGGGGGACGTAGGCCGCCCCGGTCTTGGCCACCGCGACGACCGCCTCCACCAGCGCGAGCGAGCGCGGCAGCAGCAGCGCCACCCGCTGCGCGGGCCCGGCGCCCCGGGCGATGAGCCGGCGGGCGAGCGCGTTGCTGCGCCGGTCGAGTTCGCGGTAGCTGAGCGATCGGCCCTCATGGACCACCGCGACCGAGTCCGGGCCGGCGGCGACGGCGGCGGCGAGGCGGTCGAGCACATCGGCCGGTGCGGTCGCCGCCCGCCCGGCCGGTCCGGCGTCCGCGGCGGGCGGGTTCCAGTCGTGCAGCAGGGTGTGGCGCTCCTCGGCGGTGAGCAGGTCGTACCGGCCGATGGGCAGGTCGGGGTCGGCGACCGCCGCCGTCAGCAGGGCGACGAGGCGCCGGGCGAGAGCGCGCGCGGTACCGGCGTCGAACAGGTCCTCGCTGTAGTGGACGGCCCCGTCGATCCGTTGGGAGTCCGGGTGGTCGGTGAAGCCGATCAGCAGATCGAACTTCGCCGCGCCGGTCTCCCAGAGGGCGAGGTCCGCGGTGATGCCCGGTGCGTCGAAGGGCGGTGCGGTACGGGTGCGGTGGGTGAGCATCACCTGGAACAGCGGGTTGGCGGCGGTACGTTCGGGGTTCAGCTCCTCAACGACCCGCTCGAACGGCACATCGGCGTGGTCGAAGGCGTCCAGGGTGGTGGCACGCACCCGCCCGAGCAGCTCCCGGAAGCCGGGGTTCCCGGTGAGATCGGTCCGGAGCACCAGGGTGTTGACGAGGAAACCGACCAGGTCCTCCGTGGCGCGGTCGCGGCCGGCGGTCGGCACTCCCAGGGGAATGTCATCGCCCGCGCCGAGGGCGTTCAACAGCGCCGCCACGGCCGCCTGGACCGCCATGAAGGGGGTGACACCGCTCTCCCGGGCCACTTCGCGCAGACGCCGGGCGGTGTCGTCGGGGAGGGCGAAGGGGATGACACCGCCCCGTCCGCCGGGCCGGGCCGGTCGCGGCCGGTCGGTCGGCAGCACCAGCTCCGCGGGGGCTCCGGCCAGGGTCCGCCGCCAGAAGTCGAGCTGCGGCCGGTACCGGTCGCCGTCGAGGAGTTCCCGCTGCCACAGCGCGTGGTGGGCGCAGGTCAGCGGCGGCGGTGGCAGATCGGGCCGCTCGCCCGCGAGCCGGGCGGTGTAGGCGGTGGCGAGATCGGTGAGGAGTGGGCCGGCCGATCCCTCGTCGGCCGCGATGTGGTGGAGCAGGAACAGGACGGTGGTGCGTCCGGGCTCCCGGAAGAGGGTGACCCGCAACGGTGGTTCGGTCGCCAGGTCGAACGGCTCCCGGCAAAGCCGGTCGATGAGCTCCGCGGGGTGGCCGGGACCGGTGACGCTGCGGACGGCGACGTCCCCGCCGGCGGCCAGGATCCGCTGGTGCGGGACGCCGTCGGTGTCGGGGAAGACCGTGCGCAGCACCTCGTGCCGGGCGACGACATCGCCGACCGCGGCGGTGAGTGCGGCCGCATCGACGGCTCCGTCGAGGGTGAGGACGAAGGGCAGTTGATAGGCGGGCGCCACTTCACCGGCCGGTCCTTCGAGCCGGCTGAGGAACCAGAGCCGGGCCTGGGCGGGGGAGAGCGGCGGGTGCTCGGGCAGCGGCCGGGGCGCCGGTGCGGGCAGCGCGGCACCGGGCGCCGCGGTCCGGGCGGCCAGCCCGGCGACGGTCGGGGTGTCGAACACCTCGCGTACGGAGAGGGCACGCCCCAGCGCGTCGGCGGTGCGTCCGGCCAGCCGGGCGGCGAGCAGGGAGTGGCCGCCGAGGGCGAAGAAGTCGTCGTCGGCCCCGACCTCCGGCACCCCGAGGACCTCGGTGAAGAGAGCGGCGAGCAGTTCCTCGCGCTGACCCCGTGGGGCCCGGCCGCCGGGTGCCGCCAGCCGGGGCACCGGGAGCGCGGCGCGGTCGAGTTTGCCGTTGGGGGTGAGCGGCAGGGCGTCGAGCACCACACAGAGCGCGGGGACGAGATGGGCCGGGAGCCGGCCGGCGAGGTCCGCCCTGACCGCGGCCGCCTCGGCCGGGTCGCGGGGGCCGGTGAGATAGGCGACCAGCCGGGGTGTCGGATGGCCCGCGTCGACGTGGGGGAGTACCGCCGCGTCGCGGACCCGGGGGTCTGCGCGCAGGGCGTCGGCGACCTCGCCCGGTTCCACCCGGTGCCCCCGGATCTTCACCTGGTGGTCGGCCCGCCCGACGATCTCCAGGGTGCCGTCCGGGCGACGCCGGGCCAGGTCCCCGGTCCGGTACAACCGGCTGCCGGGGGGACCGCCGGGCTCAGCGGTGAAGCGTTCGGCGGTCAGGCCGGGCTGCCCGAGATAGCCCTGTGCCACTCCGTCTCCGGCGAGATACAGCTCGCCGGTCACCCCGGTGGGCACCGGGCGGAGACCGCGCCCGAGGACATGGGCCCGGGTGTTCCACAGCGGCCGGCCGACCGGGGGCGCGGTGGCTGACCGCTGGTCCAGCACCGCGACGGTGGACCAGACGGTGGTCTCGGTGGGGCCGTAGAGGTTGACGAGCTGGGCGGCGTGGGTGGCGAGGGTGCCCGCGAGATCGGGGGCGAGCGCCTCTCCGCCCACCAGGGCGCGTACCCCGCGTACCGCCTCGGGGTCGGTCTCGGTCAACGCCCGCCACAGGGAGGGGGTGGCCTGCATGACGGTGGCACCGGACGACACGAGGAGACGGTTCAGCAGGGCCGGGTCCCGCACCTGTTCCCGGTCGGCGAGGATCACCGTGCCGCCGGTGACGAGGGGCAGGAAGAGTTCGAGCACGGCGATGTCGAAGCCGACGGTGGTGACGGCGAGGAGACGCTCCCGGCCGGTGAACGCGAGGGTCTCGGCGAGGCAGAGCAGGAAGTTGGTGACCGCGGCCTCGGTCACCACGACACCCTTCGGGCGGCCGGTGGAGCCGGAGGTGTGGATGACGTAGGCGGGGTGGGCGCCGTGCCGCGCGGCGGCGGGCGGCAGGGGCACGGCCTCCTCCCGGGCCCGGTGGACGGCCGGATCATCGAGCAGGACCGTCCGGCCCCGCTCTGCGTCGATCGGGCCGATGGCGGCCGCGGTCGCCCGGTCGGTGACCAGCAGGGCGGGCCCCGCGTCGGTGAGCAACTGCCGGATCCGCTCGGCGGGGAAATCGGGATCGACCGGCAGATAGGCGGCGCCGGTGCGGGCGACGGCGAGCAGGGTGACCAGCAGATCGGTGCCGCGCGGGAGGGAGACCCCGACGAGGTGTCCCGCGCCCGCGCCCGCATCGGCGAGCAGCCGGGCGAGCCGGGCCGCCCGGTGGTCCAGCTCCCGGTGGCTCAGCTCCTCGCCGCCGCTGACCAGCGCGGTCCGGTCAGGGGTACGGGCGGCCTGGTCGGCGCAGAGCCGGGCGAGCGAGACACCGGGCACCGTGCGTACGGGGGCGGTGTGTTCCGCGCCGAGCAGGGCCCGCTCGGCGCCGGTCAGCAGGTCGGTGGTGGCGACGGGCCGGCCGGGGTCGGCGGTCATCCGCTCCAGGAGCCGCAGATAGGCGTCGGCCGTCCGGGCCGCGGCCGGCGCGGTCCAGAGACCGGTGCGGTACTCCAACTGACCGGTGGCGCCGCCGTGCGCGGTGTCCTCGCTGATGGTGAGCTGGAGGTCGAATTTGGCGCTGCCGGTGTTCACCAGGGTCGGGCGGCCCGTCTGGCCCGGGAGTACGGGGTCGGCGGAGAACTCCTCACGTACCGCGAACAGCACCTGGAAGAGCGGGTTGACCCCCGGGAGCCGCACCGGGTTGACCGCCTCCACGATCCGGTCGAACGGCAACTCCTGGTGGGCGAGGGCGGTGAGGTCGGTCTCCCGGATCCGTTCCAGCAGCTCCAGGAAGGTGGGGCCGCCGCTGAGGTCGGCCCGGAGCACCAGGGTGTTGATGAAGAAGCCGACGGCGTCCCGGAGCGCCTCGTCGTCCCGTCCGGCGACGGGCGCGCCGACCACGATGTCCTCCCCGCAGCCGAGTTGGGAGAGGGTGGCGGCGAACGCGGCGTGCAGCACCATGAAGGTGGTGGTGCGGGTGCGCAGCGCGAGCTCCCGCACCCGGGCGTGCAGCTCCGCGCCGATCGGGAAGTCGAGGGTCCGGGCCCGGTCCTCGGCGGGGCCGTCGTCCGGCCCGGTCTCCGCCGCGCGGTCGGTGCCCGCCCACGGCAGCGTCAGCCGCTCCGGTGCCGAGCGCAGCGTCGCGCGCCAGTGGTCGCCGAGCGCCCGCTCGTCGCGGTGGCCGGTGGCCCGCTGCCAGAGGGTGAAGTCGGCGTAGCTCACCGGCAACGGGGTCCACTCCGGGGCCCGGCCGTCGGCGCGCGCCGCGTAGGCGGTGCCCAGATCGCGCAGCAGCGGCGGCAGGGACCACTCGTCGGCCGCGATGTGGTGCAGCACCAGCAGCAGCGTGTGGTGGTCATCCCCGGTGGAGAAGACCGCCACCCGCAGCGGGATCTCCGCCGCGATGTCGAAGGCGCGGCCGGCCTCCTCGGTGATCCGCCGCTCGGACTCGGCATCGGTCACCCGGTACCACGCGATCGCCGGAGCCACCTCGGCCGGGTCCAGGATCCGCTGGAAGGGTTCACCCGCGACGGCGGGGACGAGGGTGCGCAGGATCTCGTGGCGTGCCAGCAGGTCGCCGACGGCCGCCCGCAGCACCTCGACGTCCAGCGGTCCGCGGACGCGCAGTGCGAGCGGGATGTTGTACGCCCCGTCGGGGGCGCCGGACCCGGCCAGGAACCAGAGCCGGCGCTGACCGGCGGAGAGCGGCAGCCGGGCGGGCCGCGGCCGGGGGCGCAGGGGTTCCCTGGCGGTCCCGGCCCGCTCCAGGACGCCGGCGAGCCCGGCCGGCGTCGGGTGGTCGAAGAGTGCCCGTACGGTCAGTTCGGCCCCGGCCTCGGCACGGACCGCGGTGACCAGCCGGGCGGCGGTGAGCGAATGCCCGCCGAGGGCGAAGAAGTCGTCGTCCGGTCCCACCCCACCAACCCCACTGTCCTCACCGACCCCGAGCACCCGCGCGAACAGGGCGCACAGCAGGGTCTCGGCGGCGGACGACGGCGCC
The DNA here is from genome assembly GCF_044333555.1 of Streptomyces sp. NPDC020965. Lineage (NCBI taxonomy): Bacteria > Bacillati > Actinomycetota > Actinomycetes > Kitasatosporales > Streptomycetaceae > Streptomyces > Streptomyces sp. NPDC020965. The sequence continues at coordinate 137,952 of NZ_JBIRRE010000014.1, read as the reverse complement.
CGGCCGTCCCGTCCCGCCCGCACCGGCGGGACGGGAGCGGGCAGCGCCTTGCGGTCGGTCTTGCCGTGTGCGGTACGGGGCAACCGGTCGAGCGCGACGTAGAGTCCGGGCACCAGATGATCCGGCAGCCGGGCCGCGAGGTGCGCCCGCAGCTCCCCCGACCGGTCCGCCGGCGCGGGCGTCGCCCCGGTCGGATCGGCCGGGTCAGCCTCCGGTCCGGTGTGGTACGCCACCAGGACGAGGCCCCCGTCCGGTGCCGGGTGGGCGACGACCGCGGCCTCCCGCACTCCGGGGTGTTCCAACAGTGCCGCCTCGATCTCGCCCGGCTCGACCCGGTGTCCCCGGATCTTGAGCTGGTCGTCGGCCCGGCCCGCGATCTCCAGCAGGCCGTCGGGACGCCGCCGGGCCAGGTCGCCGGTCCGGTACAGCCGCTCGCCCGGCGGACCGCAGGGATCGGCGACGAAGCGTTCGGCCGTCAGCGAGGGGCGGCCCAGATAGCCCCGGGCCACTCCGGCGCCGCCGATGTACAGCTCACCGGTGTGTCCGGCGGGGACCGGGGTGAGGGCCCGGTCGAGCACGAGGACGCGGGTGTGCCGGACCGGGCGGCCCACGTGCGGGGGGCCGTCCGCTGCGGTCACCTCGCCGGCCGTGGAGTAGACGGTGGTCTCGGTGGGGCCGTAGAGATTGACCAGCCCGGAGCCCAGATCCCGCAGGGTGCGGGCGAGATCGGGCAGCAGGGGTTCGCCCGCCGTCAGGAGACGCACTCCGGCGAGATCGTCCGGCACGGCCTCGGTCAGCACCCGCCAGAGCGACGGGGTCGCCTGCATCACGGTCGGTCGGGTGGCCCGGATCAGCGCCCCGAGGGCGAACGGGTCCCGCACCTGGTCGGTACCGGCGACGATCACACGGCCGCCGCTGAGCAGCGGCAGGAGGAGTTCGGTCGCGGCGATGTCGAAGGAGACGGTGGTCACCGCCAGCATCCGGTCCGCCGGGCCGAGCCCGAGCAGCCCGCCCACCGATGCGAGCACATTGGCGAGGGCGCCCCGGGTGACGACCACACCCTTGGGGCGGCCGGTGGAGCCCGAGGTGTGGATGACACACACGGTGTCCTCCGGATGCGGAACCTCTGCGGTGGTGGCCGCGGCGGTGGCGCCGGTGGCGTCGGCGGATCCGCCCGCCGCCACGGCCAGCACCGGTACCGGTACGTCCCACTCCGCGCCGGGATCGGCGACCAGCAGCACCGGTCCGCAGTCGGCCACCATCCGCCGGATCCGGTCGCGCGGCTGGGCCGGGTCGAGCGGAAGGTAACCGGCGCCCGTGCGGATGATCGCGAGCAGGGCCACCGGGAGCGCCTCGGTACGGGACAGGGCGACGGCGACGAGCGTGCCGCGCCGGGCGCCGAGCCCCCGCAGCGTGGCGCCGAGCCGTTCGGCCCGGGCGTGGAGTTCGCGGTAGGTGAGCCGGCCGGTGCCGCCGACCACCGCCACCGCGTCGGGCGTGCGCCGGACCCGGTCGGCGAAGGCGGCCCAGAGGTCGGGGGACGTCCCGGCCGCCCGGCTCTCCTCCGCGGCCCGGATCCGCGGGTCGGGGTGGTGGTCGTCCAGGATCCGCCGCGCCTCGGCGGGGCCGACCAGCGGGACACGGCCCACCGGGGTGTCGTCGTCGTAGCCACCGATGCGGGCGAGGAGGTCGGTGAACCGCTCCGCGTGGGCGACCGTCTCGGCGGCCCCGTACAGCCGGGGATTGGCGTCGAGGGTGACATCGAGACCGTCGGCGCCCGGCAGGCCGTTCACCGTCACGGTGAGATCGTCGACGGCCCCCGCCGCCAGATAGCGGGTCTCGCCCGAACAGGCGCCGAAGGAGAGCCGGGTGGGGAAGGGCTTGATGTTGACCTGCGGACCGAAGAGCCGCTGTCCCCGCCCGGACAGGCCGAGTTCCCGGCGGAGCCGCTCGCCGCGGTAGCGCTGATGGCGCCGCTGGTCGCGGAGGGAGCGGGCGACCGAGCGGACGAGCGGACCGAGACCGGTCCGCTCGTCCACGGCGATCCGCAGGGGGACGACATTGACGGTGGTGGCGGGAACCCGGGCCGGGGCACCACCGGTGCGGTTCATGACGGGTAGGGCGAGTACGGCCTCGTCCACGGCGGTGAGCCGGGTCAGGTAGAGCGCCCAGGCGGCCAGCACCACTTCCGGCCAGGTCGCCCTGGCCCGGCGGGCGAACTCCTCCAACGCGGCGGCGGCCGGGGCGGGCAGCGCGCACCGGTGCCGCAGGAAGTGACCGCTGGGGCCGTCCGGTTCCCGTCCGGCGAGGGTGACGGGGTCCCGCCGGTCGGCGAGTAGCCCGCGCCAGTAGGTGGCGTCCGCGCGCTCCCGTTCGGATCCCGCGTACTCCCGGTCGGCCGTCAGCACATCCCGCAGCGAACCCAGCCGGTGTTCCTCCGGGGTGCGCCCGGTGCTGAGGGCGCCGTAGACCTCGGCGACGCGTTCGGCGAAGCGGAGATATCCGTATCCGTCGAGCAGGATGTGGTGGCAGCGGTGGTACCAGAGCCACCGCTGCTCACCGGTCCGCAGCAGCGCGTGGCGGTAGAGTTCGCCGCTCTCCAGATCGACGGCGACCGAGCGCTCGCGGTCCATCCACTCCCGGGCCCGCTCCCCGGGGTCGGTCTCCGCCCTCAGATCGAGTACCAGGGGCTCCGCCGGCGGCACCGCGCCGAGCTCCTGCCGGACCGCGTCGCCCACCACCGAGAACCGGACGCTCAGCCCGTCGGTGTCGGCCACCGCCCGCCGCACCGCGGCGACGAAGGCGGCCTCGTCCAGCGGGCCGGTCAGTTCCACGTACTCGGCCGTCAGATACGCCGGGCTCGCCGGGTCCAACTGCTGAGCGGACCAGAGTCCGAGCTGTGCCGCGCTGAGCGGCAGACGATCACGGCGGATGCTCATGCGAAATCTCCCGGCAGAACGGACTCGCCCGAGTCCGGTGGTGGTGGTCGTGGGGTCGTGATCGTGCGGTGGTCCCGGTCCCATGCGCGCTGGTCGGGCCCTGGACGCCGGGAGCCGGGCCGGTGGATATGTCGGTCCGTCCGGTGCGCGCGAGGGCGCACCGGTGTGCGCGGGCACCCCGGCCGCCTCCCGTCCAGGGGGAGGGACTGGTGTCCGTACGTCGGCTGGTGTGCTCGCCGTCCGAGTGGCCCCCCGGCGGGGGGCCCGGCCGGGGGCGGCCGATGCCGCGGTCCGGGCCCGGCAGGGGCCGGGGGAGCCGCCGCGGTGCACGGTCCCGTGGGTACGGGCGTGACGCGGCGGGGGCCCGGGTCAGGGGTGGGGCGGCGGGCCCGGGTCAGTGGTGGGCGCCGGGCCCGCTGCCGCCGCCGTGCGGGGCCAGGTCGAGAACGGCCTTCGGCTGCACGAGGAAGGGACGCATCATCATCATGTCCTCGTGCTCATAGGTGTGACAGTGGTGCATGAACCGGCCGGGTGGTCCGTCGAAGCGGGCCACCACCGTGAGGCGTTCGGCCGGTGCCAGCCTGATGACGTCCTTGGGCCCCTGCTCGGCCGCCGTGAGGCTTCGACCACCGGTCCGTCTCAGGGGCCTGGTGGTTCCGGCGCCGTAGCCGCCGCCCTCCTGTTCGAAGAAGGCGAAGGAGCTGACGTCGTACACCTCACGGCTGACGCCCTGGAACGCGACCGCGTGCAGATGCATCGGGTGTGGATAGGCACCCGGGGATCTCTCCAGGCTCAGGAAGGTCCAGCGTTCGGTCGCTCCGGAGGGGACGGTGAACCGCACCGGGTCGTGGAAGGTGGCGGAGACCCGCTGGAAGGTCCGTACGGTGCCGTCCGCCTCCTCGATCTGGATGATTCCGTCGATGGGCAGCGGTCCGCTCGGCGGGCCGGTCTCCACCATCTCCCAGAGTTCCGGGTCCTTGGGGTAGACGGGTGTGACGACCACCAGCCGCTCGGTCGCCCGGGCCGTCTCGGCCGGGCCCGGCGGCCGGAAGGACGCGGCGAGCACGGCCGGTGGGGCGAAGCCGCCCGCGTCGGCCCGGGACCCGACGCGGAACTGCATCAGATCGGGCCGGATGCCGGGCTCAGGGGAGTCGTTGACCAGCCGCAGCCGCTGCCCCCGGAAGCGGGAGAAGTCGACCAGCAGATCGGCGCGTTCGCCCGGAGTGAGGGGAACCCCGCCGGCCACCGGGGCGGGGCGGGGCAGCAGCCCCGCGTCCGTACCGATCATCACCAGCGCGTCGGACGGTACTTCGGTGCCGTCCTCGTCGAGGACCTTCAGCAGATAGGGGCGGCTGTTGGAGGCGTTGAGGACACGGAAGCGGTACCAGCCGGCGGCGACTTCCAGATGGGGCCAGATCACCCCGTTGACCAGGTTGAAGGGACCGGTGAAGGGGCGCACCAACTGATAGGGCTCGGCGATGACGACAATGCCCTTGTAGAGGAGGCCACCGGTGAGGGCGCCCTCGTCGTCCACATCGAGATTCCGGTCGAAGACGACCAGCGGTATCTCACGGTCGCCGGACGGGAGCCGCAGCTCGGCCTCCTCCTCGTCCCGGATCAGATACGAGCCCGAGCCCAGCCCCGTCATCACATTGAGGTGGGTGATGTGCATGGCGTGGTCGTGGTACCAGAGCCCGGCCGCGGGCTGTTGGTGGGGATACTCGGCCAGTTGGGCCGCGCCGGGCAGGACCGCGTTCTCCGCCCAGCCGTCGTTGCCGCCGCCGGTGATGGCGCCGTGCAGATGGACCGCCGCCCAGGGCGGCAGCCGCGCCACGTCCGCACGGGCGGTGGCGCCCTCGCGGCCGGGCCGGTCCCACATCAGGGGCAGCGCCGGATCGTAGGCGAACGGCACCCGGACCGCCGGGACGGGGAACTCCCCGTCCAGGTCGTTCTCCCAGGCGATCCGCAGCCGCCGCCCGCTCCGTGCCTCGATCGTGGGCCCCACATGGGTGCCCTCGTAGGTCCAGAGCCGGGTCGGCGGGAGCGCGCTGTGCAGGCGTAACCGGGCCTCCCGGAGGGACACGGTCAACTGTCCCTTCCGGCCCCGCAGTACCCGGGGGATGGGCAATGGGTCCCGGAAGGGGGTGAGCTGCCGGGCCGCCCGTAACGCGCGACTCACCGCCGGGTCCGCGCGGACGGTGCCGGCCTTCGACCGCGCGGCCTCGGTGGCGCCGGGAAGGTCGGCGAGCGGAGTGCCCAGGGCGGCGGTCATCAGATCGGGCCGGGGTGGCACCGCGGCGTGGCCACGGCCCTCGGTGAGGGCCATACCGCCCCCCACGGCGACCGCGCCCCCCAGGGCCCCGGCGCCGGCGAGGAACCTGCGTCTGCGGAGCGCGCCGCCCGGCCGGCGGTCCGCCGTCTCGGCCACCGGACCGCCGTCGGTCCCGCGGCCGGTGGTGCCGTTCTCAGTCCCGCTCACCGGTGCCCACACTCTCTCCTCGCGCGGCCCATCCCGTCGTCGCTCGCAGCCGCGGTGCGGTCATGGCCGGTCGTTCGCCATGCTCTCCACGAGGCTCTTGGGACGCATATCGGTCCAGTTCTCCTCGACATACGCCAGACATGCCTGGCGCGAGTCCTCCGGGTGGACCGTCGTCCACCCGGCCGGAACCTCGGCGAAGGCGGGCCAGAGGGAGTGCTGTCCCTCGTCGTTGACGAGCACCAGATAGGTGCCGTCCTCGTCCTCGAACGGATTGGTCACTGAGTCCTCCTTTGGGTTAGGTAAGGCTAACCTCAGTGATCGATTCGGAACAATAGCCCGCTGGGAATGGCTTGTTGTGTTCGGTGTACACCGATGCCGACGCCCCCGGCCGCCCACCTCCCGCGCCGCCGCGGGACCGGGCCGGCAGTGCCGGGGACCCGCTCAGGCGCGGCCCGTCCCGCGCCGCTTGAAGAGGACCCAGGCGAGATAGGCGCCGCCGAGTACCGCCGTGGTGACCCCCACCGGCAGCAGGTTGTTGCGCTGTGAGTCGTCCACGAGTTTCAGCCAGCCCACCCGGTCCCCCACCCAGGCGAGCGCGGTGAAGAACTGGCTGGACACCACATGCGCCAGCGAGAGCAGCGCCGCGCCCACCGCCCCCGCCGCGAGCACACTGACCCCCGGGCTGCGGGTGAGCATCACCGCGATCTGCGGCGCCGCCAGCGCCACGAAGGGAATCGGACCGGCGCTCGCCACCGCCACCGCGCAGAGCCCGACGCCCAGGACGGTCAGGGCGATCCGCGCCCGGTCGACCCGCACCCCGAGTCCGTTCGCCAGTTCGTCACCCAGTTCGAGCATCCGCAGGGGGCGGCCGAGTAGCATCGCCGCGGGCAACAGCACGACCAGGGCGAGCGCGATCATCTGCACCGAACTCCAGCCCCGGCCGTTCAAGGTGCCGACCAGCCAGATATGGGCGCTCTGGGCGTTGTTAAGGCTGGCACGGGTCAGCAGGTACGAGTTGACCGAGCCGAGCATCGCGGTCACCCCCAGGCCGATCAGCACCAGCCGCACCCCGTGCAGCCCGCCCCGGCTCGCCAGCACGAAGACCACCAGGGCGGTGGCCAGACCACCGCCGATGGCCCCCAGCGCCGTCGCCGCCGCACTGGCGGCACCGCCGAGGGTGACGATCACCGCGATGGCGCCGGTCGCGGCGCCGCTGTTGAACCCGACCACGTCCGGGCTGGCCAGCGGATTGCGGGAAATGCTCTGGAAGATGGCGCCGCTGACCCCGAGGGCCGCGCCCACCAGCACCGCCAGCAGTGCCTGCGGCAGCCGTTCCTGATTGACGAAGTGGACCGCCAACCGGTCCCCGGTGCCCTGGAAGAGCGCCCGCGCCACATCGGGCAGCGGGACCGGATAGGCGCCGACGCTGAGGCTGATCACCAGTGCCACGGCGGACAGCGCCACCGCGAGCAGGCAGACCTCGCCGGTGCGGCGGTGCAGCCGGAAGGTGATCCTGGCGGAGAGCAGACTCACCGGCCGGTTCGCACCGACTCCCTTCGGTGTGTCGGACGGGGGGCCGGGACGGCCGGTGGTGGTGGTCACAGCGAGATCTCCTTGCGCCGGCGCACCATGGCGATGAATACGGGCGCACCCACCAGAGCGGTTACGGCGCCCACTTCCAGCTCTCCCTCGGGCAGCACCACCCGCCCTAGAATGTCCGAGGTGAGAAGCAGGATCGGCGCCAGGACCAGGGAGTACGGCAGCACCCAGCGCAGATCGGGGCCGGTGAGCCAGCGCGCCACCAGCGGGATGACGAGTCCGACGAACCCGATGGGCCCGGCGGCCGCGGTCGCCGCGCCGCAGAGCAGGGTCACGGTGACGACGCCGGCCAGCCGGGTCCGCGCCACCCCGGTGCCGAGCGCCCGGCCCAGTTCCTCGCCGAGGGCGAGGGAGTTGAGCGAGCGCGCCATCAGCAGGGCGACCACCAGACCGGTCACCACGAACGGCAGCAACTGCCGCAGCAGATCCGGATCATGACCGGCGAGCGAGCCGACCATCCAGAACCGCATGTATTCGAAGGAGGCCGCGTTGAACACGGTGAGCCCGCCGATGACCCCGCCCAGGCAGGCACTGACCGCCGCCCCGGCCAGCGCGAGCCGTACCGGTGTCGGCCCGGCCCGCCCCGATGCGCCGAGCACGTAGACGAGGACGGTGGCCGCTCCGGCGCCGGCGAATGCGGCCCACACCAGCGAGGTGAAGGTGCCCAGGCCGAGGACCGCGATGCCCAGGACCACCGCGGCGGACGCCCCGGCGTTCACACCGAGCAGTCCCGGATCGGCGAGCGGATTGCGGGTCATGGCCTGCATCACCGCGCCCGCGACCCCGAGCGCCGCGCCGACGGCCAGCCCCATCAGCGTGCGCGGCAGCCGCAGTTCCCGGATGACTCCGGTGGCGTAGGAGCCGTCGTCGCCCCGGATCGCGGACCAGACCTGCCCGAGGGAGGTGTCCTTGGTCCCGATCCAGGTGCTGAGGACCACCATCAGCAGCAGTACGCCGACGGCCAGCAGCAGTCCGGCGCCGCGCAGTACCGCGCGGGTCGTGCTCCGCTCATCGTCCCGGTCGGGGAGCGGAGCGGGTGAGAGTACGGCTTTCCGGCTCACGGGCGCGTATCACCGACCGGATCCGGGTGGCCGGCGGGGGCGGTTGTCGGCGCACCGCCGACGGACGCCCGGAGCGGCGGTGGCGCGCCCGTACGGGAGCGCGCCACCGCGCGATGCCCCCGGGTCTGGCAGCCGAACATGGCACACCGCATCTTCCAGCTCTCCTCTTCCGCCCGGCCGCACCGGTCTCCGGATGGGCCCAACTGCCTTTCCGCCCCGGCTTTTTGCCCGGCCGCGAAGACATCGGGCACGCAGTGAAGTAAGGCTAACCTTAGCTACGGTCGGGGTCGCGACCGCCCCGCAACCAGGGCGGCTCCGGGGCGCCGCCGCGCCGCGGAGCCAGGTATTGGGTGTCGGGTGTCGGGTGCCCATGCAGCCGAAGGTGGTGACAGACTCCAGCCCTGAGGGAGGGGTGCCACCATGGGGTTCGGCTTTCGTGTCGGTGTGCCGGGAATGAGCGTGCGGGTGTCGACCCGTGGGGTGCGGGTGTCCGTCGGGTCACGCGTGGTCCGGGTCGGTGCCGGCAGCGGGGGGACCCGGGTCCCGCCCGGGCAGGGGCAGTTCCGGGGGATCCCGCCACAGGGCTCCGGGTCCCCGGCGGGGACACCGGGTGCCGCGTATCCGGGCACCAGCACCCGGCGCACGCCGCCGCCCCGCGAGGTCGCACCGTCGGCCGAGGAACTCCACCGGGCCCGACGGGCGGCGGAGCGGGCCGAGTTGGACGCCCAGCGGGACGCGGCCATCGCCGAGCTGCGGCAGCTGTGGCACCGGACGACCAATGAGCATGTGCGGAGCTTCCAGGCGGCCCGGCCGCCCGTGGTGCCCGGCCCGCCGGCCCTGGGGATGGAGTGGGCGCGCGCCGAGGCCCAGGCGTTCCACCTGCGGGGGACCGGGATGTTCGCCCGCGCCGAGCGGGCGGCGGGCAAGGAACGGGCGGAGCGGGACGCCCCCGTCTACCTGGCCGACCAGCAGATGCGGCTGCGGAGCGCGCACGATCAGCTGATGTCCGAGGCGGAGCAGTGGTGGTGGGCGCTGACCGGCAACGACGAGGAGACCGTCTGTGAGGCGGTGAACGCCGCTTTCGCCGACAACCCGGCCGCGGGGTGCGCCGTCGGGGTGGACGGCTCGGTGATGTCCGTCGTGATGCGGCAGCAGGACCTCGACTCGCTGCCCGAGCAGGCGCCGGGGCTCACCCCCGCCGGCAGACCGACGCTCAAGGACCTCACCAAGCGCGACCGCACCCGGTGGTGGCTCACCGCCATGGGCTCCCATGTCATCGCCACCCTCAAGGAGGGGTTCGCGACGGCTCCGGGCATCACCGCCATCAACCTGGCCGTACTGACCCGGATGCCCGAGAGCCGGCAGCTCGGTGTGGTGGCGTACGGCCGGTGGACCCGCCAAGCGATCGAGAACGCGGTCTGGCAGGGGCCCGATGACGCGCTGCGGTTCCTGGACATCGGCGAGGACGTGCTCTGTTCGGTCCGGAAGACCCCGACGGGGAACATCTCCAGCACGGTCAGACCCCTGAACACCCGTCGACTGCCCGGACTCCAGGACCTCCTCGACCACGCCGAGGACGATCCGGACTCCGGCGGATCCACCCTGGCCAATCTGGACATCGGGCTGCGCGACGGAGCCCCCTCCGGTGCCGCCGCGCCGCCGTCGGACCCGTACTGGATCATGCCGTTCGCGCAGTGGCGGGAGGGAATCACCGCCTCGCCGACGGCCGCCACGGTGGTCATGCAGCGCGCGGCCCCGGTCTCCCTCGTCCCCGGGCAGACCCTGACGCTTCCGGAAGAGGCGTGGCAGGGGCTGCTGATCGCGTTCGAATTCGCCGGAGCCGACGCCGATCTGACGTTCTTCCTGACCGACGGCGACGGACGGGTCGCCGGCGACGAGGACTTCGTCTTCTACAACCAGCCGTCGGCCGCCGCGGGCGCGGTCCGGCTGCTGGGCAGGAGTACGGCGGGGACCGGCACCGTGGAGAGCGCGTCCGTCCAACTGGCCGCCCTGCCCCCGCAGGTCCGGCGCGTCGCCGTGGCGGTCAACATGAATGTCGAGACGGGCCTCGGTTGCGACGCCCTCACCCGTGCCGTGCTGCGCGTGGAGTGCGGCACCGGGGCCGCCTGGGAGTGCCGGCCGCCGAGCGACCCGGACGTACGCGCCATGGTCGTCGCCGAGCTGTACCGGCACAGCGCGAACGGCCGGCCGGTGTGGAAGATGCGCGCCATCGGCCAGGGTTGGGCCGACGGACTCGACGGCCTGGCCCGGGCCCACGGTGTCGACGTGCGGTGACGGACACCGCCGCGGCGCACCGGCGCGAACGCCCATGCGGACGACTGCACACACTCATGGGCGCCCCCGGCCCATCGCGGTGCACCACGCCCGGCTCAGAGGCCCAGACCGCTCAGCCGGTCCTCGTACTCGATCGTGACGTCTTCCAGATCGTCCGTCGGGTCCTCCCACAACGCCTCGAGCTGCGCCTTCACGGTCGCCGGGAGGGCCTCCCACCGCTCCGACCAGGAATCGGAGTTCGGGACCCAGTAGCCGACGACCTTGAAACGGTCGGTGGGGAGGGACAGCGTCCTGCGGAGGTGCTTGCGGACGGAGCGCAGGGCGGTCGTCTCGCCCGCCGTCCAGAGATAGGTCCCCGCCAGATCCCGGTCCTCGGGCAGGGCCGTGGTGACCAGGTCCGCGAGCCGGCTCGGGGAGTGCCCGTTGCCCCCGTACGTCCAGGTGACCTTCGTCCGCGGGTGGGCCGGGAGGGGGAGCACCGAAGCCTCGTCCGGGACCTCGACGATCACCCGGGTCTCGATGTGCTCCGGGGTGTTCTCCAGCAGCCGCGCTACGGCGGGCAGCCCCGTCAGATCCGCTATCAGGATCTGACGGGTGAAGTCCTCGGGCGGGTCGTAGAGCCCGGTGGGGGAGTTGAGCCCCACCGGGTCACCCGGCTGCGCCGCCGCCGCCCAGGTGGCGGCCACTCCGTGGTCGTGCACGACGAAGTCGATATCGATCTCGTTGAGTTCGGGCCGTACCGCGCGGACCGTGTACGTCCGCATGGGAGCGGTGGGGCGGCCCTCCGGGGTCTCCCAGCTCGTCTCCGTCGCGACCGGCAGGGAGAGGTCATGACGGTCGGGGCCGTGCGGGAAGAACAGTCGTACGTATTCGTCGCCCACGCCCGTCGAGGTGAACGTCGGCAGGTCCCCGCCGGTCAGCGTCACCCGGACCATGGTGGTGGTGAGGTGCTGGACCCGGGCGACGACGGCTCGGTAGATCTCCACGTTCAGTGCTCCTTGTCGGTTCCCGCGCCGGTGCCTGGTTCCGGTGCGGTGTTCAGCTCGGGGTGTGGTCGCGGTCCGGTCTCCGCGTGCGCGGGCGGCTCCGCCGCGTGCGCGCCGTCCGGTTCCCCCGCCGGGGTGTACGCCCGCCACAGCGCCGCGTACTCGCCCGCCGAGGTCATCAGGGTTTCATGGGTGCCCTGCTCGGCCACCCGGCCCTCCTTGAGGAGGACGATGTGGTCGCAGTCGCGGGCCTGCTCCAGTCGGTGGGCGACGATCACGCTGGTCCGGTCACGGGTGACCCGTTCGAGGGCCGCGCCGAGGACGGCCCGGCTCGCCGGGCCCGACTCCGCGGTGGGTTCGTCGAGGACGACCACGGGCGGGTCGGCCAGCAGGACCCGGGCCAGCGCCAGGTGCTGAACCGACGCGTCGTCCAGGGGGGCGCCGTCGGGACCGCCGAGGACCGAGTCGAGTCCGCGCCCCGGTTCCAGTGCCCAGCCGGCCCCCGTCTCCCGCAGCGCCGTGACCAGTTCGGCGTCGGTGGCCGCCGGCCTGGCCAGCCGCAGGTTGTCGGCGAGGGTGCCGCCGAAGAGGTGGATCTCCTGGGTGACGAGGTATCGGGGGCCGGTCTCCGGTCCGGAGCCGACCGCGATCCGGCCCCGGTCCGGTTCGCCGACCCCCGCGACGAGCCGCGCCAGCGTGCTCTTGCCCGACCCGCTCGCGCCCACCAGGGCGACGGTCGCACCGCCGGGGATCGTCAGGGTGACGTCGCTCAGCGCCTCGCGGGCGGCGTCGCCGTAGCTGTACGAGACCCCGGTCACGGTCACGGCCGGGGGCGGCCGGGTGCCCGGCGCGGGCTCCGGCGACACCGGGCGCGGTGCGGCGAGGTCCGTGACACCGACCAGGCGGGCCAGGCCCACCGTGGCGCGCTGGATGTCGTCCAGGCTGGTGAGCAGCAGACCGATCGGGCCGAACAGCCGGTGGAAGTACAGGGCCGCCGCCGTCGCCGTCCCCAGGGTGATGGCGCCCTGCCCGAGCAGCACGTACCCGGTCGCCAGGACGGCGGCCAGACCCACGAACTCCGCCGTGTTCAGCCAGCCGAAGAAGCGGTTGCGCAGCCGTACCCCGTCGCGCTGCCGGTCGATCGCCCGCTCGCTGCGCTCGGCCAACTCGGTCAGATGCGTGTCCTGGGTGCGGTACGCCCGGATCGTCTCGGCGCCCCGAACCGCTTCGATGACCGTCTGCCCGCGGGTGGACTCCAGCCGGCGGACGTCCCCGTACACCTCGTGGGAGTGCGTGAGGAACCGGCGGGTGGCGTACCACTGGAGCGGTACGCAGACCAGTCCGGCGAGGGCCAGTCGCGGGTCGAGGACGGCGAGGCCCGCCACGGTCAGGACGACGGTCAGGGCCGCGCCGGTGATGTCCGGCAGTACGCCGGACGCCGCTTCGGAGACCGCCTCGACATCGCCGGTGACCCGGGAGACCACATCGGAGCTGCCGGCCGACTCCAGGGTGTCCGCCGGCAGCCGTACCGCCGCGTCGAACACGTCCTCGCGGAGTCCGGCCAGGGTCTCCTGGACCAGGCCGACCAGCATCCGGCCCCCGAGGTAGATGAGCGCGGCGCCCACCAGCGAGGAGCCGACGAGGGCGGCGCCGAGGGCGATCACCCGACCGCGGCCGGCCCGGTCGACGACCGCGTCGACGACCGCGCCGAGGAGCGGTGGGGTGGCGAGGGCGGCGGCCGTACCGGCCACCAGGACGAGCAGGGTGATCGTCAGCCGGCGCCGGTGGCGGGCGAGTCGGCGGACGACCTCCCGCCGGGTGCGGTCCGGGGTGGCGACGGGGAGCCGGGCGGCCGCCGGGTCGGCGCGGGTGTCCGTGCCGGGGGCGCCCCCGGCGGTCGGGTCCGGATCGGGGACGATCGCGGGCGTGGTCGCAGGCGGGGTCACCGGGGGTGTCCGTTCGGGTCGTCGTCTCGGGTGTCCCCACCGCCCGCGTCGCCGGGTTCCGCGATGTCGTCGTCGCCGGTCGCGTCGGTGAGGTCGACCACCTGGTCGCAGGCGGACAGCAGGATGTGGCTCGTGGTGATCAGCAGCGTGGTGCGCGGGAGTTCCCGCAGCCCACGGGCGATCCGCTGCTCGGTCACCGGGTCGACCGCCGTGGTGGGCTCGTCCAGGACGACCACGGGGGCGTCCGCGTGCAGCGCCCGCGCGAGCAACAGCCGCTGTCGCTGACCGCCGGAGAGCCTGCGGCCCTGCTCCCCGATGTCCGTGTCCGCGCCGCCGATGTGCTCCAGCACGTCGTCCAGCATCGCCGCCCGCACCACGGCGGGGTCGGGAGCGCCGCCCGGCGGGGTGAGGTTGGCGCGCAGGGTGCCGGAGAAGAGGGTGCCCTGATGGGGCGGGGCCGCCAGATGGGCGCGGACCGCGTCGGGGCCGAGATCGACGGCGTCGGCCCCGTCGATCAGGAGTTCCCCCCGGTCCGCCGGGACCCGGCAGGCCAGCCGGTCGCTGAGGTGCCGGGCGTGCGCGGGGTGCCGGGGGACGACTCCGATGAGCGTGCCGGGCGCCAGTTCGACGGGCTGCTCATGGCCGGGTGGCCGCCAGACGGTCCGGGCGTGCGACGGTACCGCGCCGGTGGGCGGTACGGCGTCGGCGTCGGCGTGGGCGTGGAGCGGGATCGGTTCGGTACGGGGCCGGGGGACGGCGGCCTCGGCGCGCGACCCGCTCGCCGTACCGGGCACCAGCGGTGTGATCAGCGGCGGTTCGGCCAGCAGCTCGCCGATCCGCCGGGCGGAGGCGCGCTTGTGGGCCCAGTTGGAGGCGAACGTCCCGACGTGCGCGAGGGCGCCCTGGAGGAACTGGGCGAGACCGAGGACGGTCACCAACTGTCCGATGGTGAGCTGCCTGTCGAGCGCGAGGAGACCGGACGCGGTGGCCAGCCCGGCGAGGAAGACGCCGGACAGGAGCAGACTGAGGGCCGAGTAGGCGAGGACGGCGCGCGACGCGGCGACCGCGCCCCGCCGCGATGCGTCGCTCGCGGACCGGTACCGGTCGGCCGCCTCCGTCCGGGCGTTCATCCCGGCGAGCACCCGCAGTCCGGTGATCATGTCGGTCGCGACCTCCCCGGCGCGTGCCGCGGAGCCCTGTTCGGCCAGGCCGCGCGCCTCCAGCGGGGTCGCGATGCGGCGCATCAGGAAGAGGACGAGCAGGGTGCTGACGATCACCCCGAGCGCGAGGGGTACGGAGATGAGCAGCAGCGCGGTCGACGCCGTCAGGATCGCGGTGATCGTGGCCGCTTGTTCGACGACGCTCCAGGAGACGCCCGCGACCCGGTAGGTGTCGGAGGTGACCAGGGACAGGGTCTCACCGGGGCCGCGCCGGCGGCGCAGCCCGTAGGGGTCGAGCAGCCGGGTCATGGTGAGCCGGCGCAGCTCGTGCTCGGCGTAGCCGTAGACGCCGACCATCGCCGTCGAGGCCCGCTGGTACGACAGCGACAGCGCGAGGAACACCCCGGCGAGCACCGCGAGCCAGCGCAGCAGGGCCGCGGGGTCGCCGGGTTCCAGCGCCCGGTCGATGACGACGCCGATGAGGATCGGCACCAGGGCCTCGCAGAGCTGGTGGACCATGAACGCGAGAGTGGTCAGGCCCAGCCGCAGGCCGCGTCCGCCGCGCAGCAGGGCGACCTTGAACAGTTCCCCGGCCGGCACCGCCCGAACCGCCGGCCCGGCGTCCTCCGGCCGCTTCACGGGGTGTCCCGGTGACGGGCCAGCGGGACGACCATGGGGGTGCCGGTCTCCGGGTCGGGCACCACCCGGCACGGCAGCTCGAACACCTCGCGCACCAACTCGGCCGTCATCACCTCGGACGGCGGGCCCTCCGCGACGACCCGGCCGTCCCGCATGGCGACGAGGTGCGTCGCGTAGCGGGCCGCGTGGTTGAGGTCGTGCAGGACCGCGACGAGGGTCCGGCCGGAGCGGTGCAGATCCGTGAAGAGTTCCAGCAGCTCGATCTGGTGGGCGATGTCCAGGAACGTCGTCGGCTCGTCCAGCAGCAGCAGGGGGGTCTGCTGGGCGAGCACCATCGCGACCCAGACGCGCTGCCGCTGGCCGCCGGACAGTTCGTCGACGAGCCGGCCGGACAGCCCGGTGACGGAGGTGGCGGCCATTGCCTCGGCGACGGCGCGTTCGTCGTCCGCGGTCCACTGGCGGGTCATGGTCTGGTGCGGATAGCGGCCCCGGGCGACGAGTTCGGAGACGCTGATGCCGTCCGGGGCGAGGGAGGTCTGCGGCAGCAGTCCGAGGCGGCGCGCGACCTCCTTGGAGCGGTATGACGCGATCGACCGGCCGTCGAGGAGCACCTGTCCGGCGGTGGGCGCCAGCAGCCGGGCCACCGCGCGCAGCAGGGTGGACTTGCCACAGGCGTTGGGGCCGATGATGGCGGTGAACGAGCCGTCCGGTATCCGGAGGTCCAGGTGCTCGGAGACGGGGTGACGCGCATAGCCGAAGGTCGCGTCCCGTACCTCCAGCGGGGCGGGAGGCGTCGGCACGGCGCCCGCACCGGGGCCCCGGTCCTGGTCGGCGGTCCGGGTGGGCGCGGCTGCGCGGGGCGGCCCGGGGCGGTCGGTCTTCGGGGGCATGAGGGGTCCTCGGGAAGGCGGCGGGGCGGGGTTCATCGGCGGGACGCGTACTGGCGGGCGAGCAGCCAGGCGAGGTAGGCCCCGCCGACACAGACGGTCACCACTCCCACCGGCAGGTCGACGCGCTGGGCGGCGAAGTCGGCGGCGACCAGGATCAGGGCCCCGGTGAGGGCGGCGGGCACGAGCCGCAGTGTGGTGGAACCCCTGGTGAGCCGCTGGGCGATCTGGGGGGCGGCGAGCGCGACGAACGCGATCGGTCCGACGGCGGCGGTCACCAGGGCGGTGAGCGCGACCCCGACGACGGTTCCGGCGAGCCGGGCGCGGTTCGCCCGTACGCCGAGGGCCACGGCCGTGTCGTCGCCCATCTCCAGGTGCACCAGGGACCGGACGACCGCGGCGGAGCAGAGCAGCAGAACGAGGAAGACGACGACGGTGGGGCCCAGTTCCCCGAATCCGAGTCCGCTGAGGGATCCGGCGGCCCAGGTCGCCGCGAGCATCGCCTGGTGCGGATTGACGGAGATCAGCAGCATCGAGGTCAGCGAGCTGAGGCCGGCGCCGACGGCGATACCGACGATGATGAGCCGGAACGGATGCAGTCCCTGCCGGTACGCCAGCAGGTAGACGACGAGCGCGGTGACGGCCCCGCCGATCAGCGACCCGGTCGCGATGGCGTAGTAGTTGGCGGTGCCGAGGAGCAGCATCACGACGCTGGCCCCGGCGTACGAGCCGGACGAGAAGCCGATGATGTCCGGGGAGCCGAGCGGGTTCTTGGTGAGGGACTGGAAGATCGCCCCGCTGATCGCCAGCGCGGCGCCGCAGACCAGCGCGAACAGCAGTCTCGGCAGCCGCCAGTCGACGACGACGAGCCGGGCGCGGCGGTCGGCTTCCGGATCGATGAGCGCGGTCACGACCTGGGCGGGGCTCAGCGAGATGGACCCGGTGCCGAGGGTGAGCACGCCCAGGGCGAGGACGGCGGCGGTGAGCACGGCGCAGACCAGGACGGCACGGCGGTCCACGCGCAGGGCGGCGCCCAGCCACCGCAGGGTCCAGGCGGGGCGTCCGAAGTCGACCCGTACGGGCGGCCCTCCGGCGGTCGGCGCCGATGCGGGGGGCGGGAGGTGAGCGGGGGTCACGGCGGGTTCACGTTCCTGGGTGGGGTGGGTGTTCACAGTCCGCTCACGTTCCGGCGCCGGACGAGGGCGACCAGGACGGGCGCGCCGATGAGCGCGGTGACGAGGCCGACCCGCAGCTCCCCGGAGGGCAGGACCACCCGTCCGACGATATCGGCGGCCAGCAGGAAGGAGGGGGCCACGACGAGGGTGAGGGGGAGGATCCAGCGCTGGTCGGGGCCGGTGAACCAGCGCACGACGTGCGGCACCATCAGTCCGACGAAGGCGATCGGACCGGCGACGGCGACGGCGGTACCGGCGAGCAGGGTGACGGCGAGGACGACGCCGGTGCGGGTGGCACCGAGGCGGACACCGAGGGCGCGGGCACTGTCGTCGCCGAGCGCGAGGGCGTTGAGGGAGCGGGCGGAGGCCAGGCCCAGGACCAGTCCGGCGCCGATGAGGGGGAGGGCGACCGGGAGGATGTCGAGGGAGCGTCCGCCGACGGAGCCGACCCCCCAGAACCGCATGATGTCGAGGGTGGCCAGGCTCTTGAGGGTGAGGGCGGAGGTCAGTCCGCCGAACACGGCCGTGAGCGCGACCCCGGCGAGGGTGAGTTTCACGGGGGTCGCGCGGTCGGCGCCCAGCGAACCGAGGGTGTAGACGAGGATGGTCACTCCGAAGGCCCCGGCGAGCGCGAACCAGACGAACTGGGACGGATCGGTGAGACCGAGCACGGCGACGGCGAAGGTCACGGCGAAGCCGGCGCCCGCGTTGACGCCGAGGACTCCCGGGTCGGCCAGGGGGTTGCGGGTGAACGCCTGGATGAGGGCACCGCACATGCCGAGGGCCGCCCCCACCAGCAGCCCGATCACCGTACGCGGCACGCGCAGTTCGCGGACCATCACCTGCTCGTCGGAGGACCCGTCGAAGTGGAACAGGGCGTCCCACACGGTGCCCGGGGCGATCCCGCGGGCGCCGACCATGACACTGAGGACGGACACGGCGAGCAGCAGCGCGACGGCGGCCAGCAGCACCAGGGAGCGGTGCCGATGACGCGGGACCAGGCCCGTACCGGAGTACGGGCCTGGCGCGTCACGCCGTGCGGGGGCGGTCTCACCGGGAGGTGATGCGGTCGTCGTCACGGGTGATCCTCGTGGGTGGGCTGGGTGGGGTACGGGCGGTGGCCGGGCGGATCAGGAGGCGGGGGCACCCTTGCCGGCGACCGCGTCGGCCAGCATCGGCACGTACCGCTCCAGGGCCCAGGGGATCGACAGCACGGTCGGGCCGCTGGTGGCCATGCCGAGTTCGGCGTCCTTGATGAACGTGTAGTTCTTGTTCTTGATGGGCGCCCAGCGCTTGAAGAGCGGGTCGTTCAGGGAGTACGGGACCTCCTTGGGGTCGTACGCCCAGCCCACGTAGACGTCGGCCTTGATGGTGTCGAGCTTCTCCAGGCTGATGCCGCCGTAGAAGTTGGTGCCCTTCACGGTGTCGGTGATGGCCTTCATGGAGGGGGTGTTCACGAAGCCCATCTCGTTGAGCAGCCGGACCCTGGGGTCGTAGTCGACGTACAGCCCGGCCTCGGTGGAGCCGGGGGTGAGGGCGGTGCCGAAGGTGAAGGTCTTCCCCTGGAAATCGGGGTTCTCCTTGACGACGGTGGCGAGCCGGCCCTCCACGCCGGTGACCAGGGCCTCGGCCTTCTCGTTCTCGCCGAGGGCCTTGCCGATGGTGCGGGTCATGCTCTGCCAGGTGCCCCCGTCGAAGGGCCGCTTCAGGTAGGGGACCGTGGGCGCGATCTCGGCGAGCCGCTTGTAGTCGACGTCGGTGATACCGGAGTAGAGGCCGAGGATGAGATCCGGTTCGAGGGACAGGATCTGCTCGAAGTCGATCTCGCCGGCGTCCCCGTAGTTCAGGGTCTCGGGGAGCTTCCCGCCGATCTTCTCGGCCTGGGCGCGGAACCAGGGGGTGTGGCCGTCCTTGTCGCCGCCCCACTGCTTGTCGACGCCGACGGGCATGGTGCCGAGCGCCGCGACGATGTCCTGGTTCATCCAACTGACGGCGACGACCCGCTTGGGCTTCGCGGTGATCTCGGTGGTGCCGTGGGCGTGCTTGATGCTGACCGGGAACGCGGCGGACGAGCCCGCCTTGGCGTCCTTGCCGTCACCGTCGGACCCCGAGGCGGAGGTTCCGCAGCCCGTCAGGACGAGGGCGGCGGCGACCGCCAGTCCCGCGGCACGGGCCCAGACCCTGGCGCGGTGGGGCGCCGGGGCGGGTGCGGCCGTCGGGGCGGCCGGGGGTACGGACATGGTTCTCCTCGTTTCTGTGCACCGCGGGGGCGGCGTGACGGTGCTCGGGGTGGCGAGCCGTCACAGCGGTGCGGGACGTACGCGCGCGGTCGGGGTACGGGGGCGCTCGATCTGCCGTACCGGAGGTTAGGTAACCCTCACCTGAATCAACGCTAGGGAATGCCGGGGCTCTCGGGCGTCGTGCCCCGGCCAGGGTGCGTCGCGAATCGGCCACCGACCGACCGGTCAGGGCCCATCGGCCGAGCCGTCGGCGGAATCGGCGGCGGGCGCCGCCGGTACGGAGCGCTCCCGCAGGTACTCGGTCGGGCTGGCGCCGGTCACCCGGCGGAACGCCGCGCTGAACGCGCTGGTCGTGGCATAGCCACAGCGGTGCGCGACGAGATTGACCGGCTGTCCCTGGGCGAGCAGGGCCGTCGCGGCGGACATCCGCACCAGGGACCGCCAGCGGGTGAACGACATCCCGATGTCACTGCTGAACACCCGGGTGACCGTACGCACGCTGAGCGCGTGCCGCGCGGCCCACTCCTCCAGCGAGCGATCGCTGTCCGGGTCGCGCAGGACGTCGTCCGCGAGGGCCTGGATGCGCCAGTCGGCCGGCATCGGCACCTCCAGGACGGGGAGCGGGTCGTCCTGGAGCATCTCCAGGATGACCCGCTGGGTCCGCAGTCGGAGATCGTCGGGCATCGGGGTCGCGTCGAGGTGGAGCAGCATCTCCTGGAGCGCGCGCCCCACCTTCAGCACCCGCAGGGCGGTCCATTCGGCGGGGACCGCGGACCGGGCCACATAGGTGTAGCAGCCGACTCCGCTGGGGTCGGCGGTGGAGGTGTGCGGGGTGTCCGGCGGCACCCAGAGCCCCTGCCCGGGGACCAGCCGCCGCAGCCCGGTCGGGGTGTGCAGGGTCATCGACCCGGTGTGCGGCCACACCAGGAGCGCGTCGGTATGGGTGTGCGCTTCGCCGAACAACGGCCCCATGCGCCCGCTGCCGTCGAAGACGGCGGTGGTGAGGAGATACGGCGGACGCACCTCGGCCCCGCCGATCACCGGCGCGGACCACCGCGGGGGCGCGGCCGGGTCCGCCTCGACGCGTGCACGGCAGGAGACATGAGCAACCGACATGAATTTAGGTTAGCCTAACCTGTTTCCTGGTCGGACGGGCCGGGGTCCACAGCGACCGGAACGCCCTCAACAACGCCTCCGACAACCTCGGAACAAGTACGCCCTCGGGGTATGGTGGCCTGGACTTCATCCGCCGCGGCACATCTCCCGGCTCCCCCGGCCGGAGGTGAGTCTCCCACGCCGCGTTCAGTGATCACGCACCACAGACCGAGCCCAGAGATCGCCGCAGCCGCCGCACACTCCGCTGATCGCCCGGTACGTGTGCCCCGGCCATGGACGAGGAGACCCCATGGATCTCAGCCCACGCCAAGCACAGATCCTCTCGCTGATCGCGGAAGGCTGTTGCGACAAGGAGATAGCCAGACGCTTAGGGGTGTCCGCCCGGACGGTCGACTCCCACCTACAGCGCCTCTACTCGCGGTACCAGGTCCACACCCGGGCCTCGATGGTCGCGAAGTGGCTGCTGGACGGCGGCAGCCCCGTCGCGGTGATGGAGCGTTGAACGCCCCGGGCGCCCCGACGGGCGCCACACCTTCCCCGATCGGCGCGGCCGATGTCGCGCGGGCCCGGCTCGGTTTCGGCTTCCCCACCGTCATCGCCGACGGGCCGGGCGCCGGCATCTGGTGGCAGGAGTGCCGACCCCACGAGAAGGGCCGTACGGTCCTGGTGCGGCACACCGGCGCCCCCGCCGGGGAAGAGCCGCCCGCCCATGAGCCCCCGGCGGGGGCCCGGCATGCCGGAGAAGCGGCGCCCGCCCCCCGGGCCGCCGGGGGAGGACCCCCGCACCGCCCGGGGGAGGCCGCCGAGCCCCTCGCCCCCCACTGGGACGTGGCGACCCGCGTCCATGAGTACGGCGGTCGCTCCTACCTCGTGCTGCCCGACGGCGATGTGCTCTTCATCCACCGTGCCGACCAGCGCATCTACCGGTCAGGGCCGGACGGCGATGCCCGCCCGCTGACCCCCGCACCCTCCCCCGCGGGACCCGCCGTCCGCTACGCCGACCTCACCCCCGGCCCGGACGGCGAGGTCTGGTGCGTCCGGGAGGAGTGCGTCCAGGAGGAACGCGGCCAGGAGGAGTGCGTCCGGGAAGGTGCCACGGACGGATCGGTCCGCTCTCTGGCGGCCGTCCCGCTCTGCGGCTCGGCCGCCGACGATCCGGCGGCCGTCCGCACCCTCGCCCGGGGAGCGGACTTCTACGCCTGCCCCACCGTCTCACCCGACGGCCGCACCCTCGCCTACCTCGCCTGGGACCACCCACGGATGCCCTGGGACGGCACCGAACTACGGCTCGCCCGCATCCTGCCGGACGGCACCCTGGCGGGATCGACGGTCCTGCGCGGCGGCCCCGGCGAATCCGTGCTGGCACCGGTGTGGCGGGACACCACCGAGCTGTACGCGGTGTCCGACGCGTCCGGCTGGTGGAACCTCTGGCTGCTGGCCGCCGACGGCTCCGCCGCGCGGGCACTGTGCCCTGCCGATGAGGAGTTCGCCGAACCGCCGTGGCAGCTCGGTGACCGCCCCTACGGCGTCCTGGGCGACGGCCGGCTCGCCGTGCTGCACGGGCGCGGACCGCTGCGCCTGGGAATCCTCGACCCGGAGACCGGCACCCTCGACGACCTCGACCTGCCGTACGACTGCTGGGACGGCGGCATCGCGGTGGACGGTATGACGGTGGCCGGCATCGCGGGCGGCACCCGGCTCGCGCGGTCGGTGCTCGCCGTGGACGTCGCCTCAGGACGGCACCGGGTGCTCGCCCGCCAGAGCGACCGCCTCCCGCCCGCCGACCGGCTCCCCGAACCGTACGAACGCGTGGTGCGGGGCAGCGACGGCGGTCCGGTATCGACTTATCTCTACGCCCCGACCGGTCCGCTGCCCCGGCCGGCCGGCGCGGCGGACACCGCCGGGAAACCCCCGTGGGTCATCTGGGTGCACGGCGGCCCCACCGGCTTCGCCGGGCCCGCGCTCGACCTGGGCAAGGCGTACTTCACCAGCCGTGGCATCGGTGTCGCCGACGTCAACTACACCGGTTCCAGCGGCTATGGACGCGACCACCGCGACCGGCTGCGCGGACGGTGGGGCGCCGCCGAGGTCGAGGACGTCGTCGCCGTCGCGCGCGACCTGGTCGACTCCGGGCTGGCCGCCCCGGGCCGTATCGCGGTGCGCGGCGCCAGCTCCGGCGGCTGGACCGTGCTGGCCGCGGTCACCTCGTACGACATCTTCGGCGCAGGCGTCTCCTACTTCGGCGTCTCCTCACTGCGGACGCTCGGCATGGAGACCCACTCCTTCGAATCCCGGTACATCTTCGAACTCGTCGGCTCGTACGACCCCGACGTGTACGGGGAGCGGGAACCGCTCGGCCGGGCGGAGCAGGTCCGCTGCCCGGTCCTGCTCATCCAGGGGCTCGACGATCCGGTGGTGCCGCCCGCGCAGTCGGAGCGGTTCGCCGACGCGCTGGCGCGCCGGAACCTCCCGTACGCCTATCTGCCCTTCGCCGGTGAGTCCCACGGCTTCCGCGACCAGGCGAACATCGCCGCCTGCTACGAGGCGGAACTCTCCTTCTACGGGCAGCTCTTCGGGTTCGACCCCGAAGACGTCCCCCGGCTCCCGATGGCGGGGGAGGGGTGAGACGGACCCGCGCGCCGGCCGGGCGGCGGTCAGTGGACCAGAACCGCCGCACCGACGGCGTCGGCCGCCGTGGGCCGGGCGGCCCGCAGGGTGTCGAGGGGGAGCCCGAAGGCGCCGCGCGGTGAGATCGGGGCGAGGGAGGGCGGGGCGGCGGTCCACCCGCCGAGGCCGGCGAGGAGCGCCCCCACGGCCCCGCCCGCCGACTCCGGGGCCGCACCGCGGGAGAGGAGATCGAGGCAGCGCGCGGGCACATCCCCCAGCGCCGCGCCCCGCCACACCCGGACCGTGACCGAACCGGGTTCGGCGGCGGTGCGTGCGAAGTGGTGGATCTCGGCGGCCCCCTCGACCCGGAGGAAGAGCAGACAGCGGTCCCGGAGGGCGATCTCACGGGGGAGCCCGTACAGCGCTCCCGCCACGGTGCGCCGGACGCCCGTGACCGCGCACAGCTCCCACCGCGGCTCCCGGCGCGGCCCCTTGGCGAACGCCTCCGCGACGTACCGCGGCTCGCTCCGGCGGCCGGCCAGGACATACGCGTCGAGGCGGCCGTCCTCGGGATAGTGGCGCAGCGGATGGCCGAAGGCGCCCCGGGGGCTCGGCGGCGCGGGGGTGACCCCCAGGTCGGCGAAGGGGCCGATACCGCCGAGCGCAGCCGTCACCCCGTGCGTGCCGCAGCCGGCCAGGACCAGTCCCGTCAGACGGGCCGGCAGGGTCCCCAGTCCGGAACCGGTCCAGACGCGGGTGCGGACCTCCCGTCCGCCGTGCGCATCCCGCTCGAAGACATAGATGTCCGCCCGGCCGCCGTCCTGGAGCAGCAGTGCGGCGTACGGGGCGGCCACCAGGTCGCCCGGGACCGCGAAGAGCCTTCTCGCCACCTCCTCCCACTGGCCGGACCAGCCGTGCAGCGTGACGTGCTCGTGCGGGGCTGCCGGGTCCGCGGGCGGGGGCGCGTCAGGATTCGGCACGATCCCTCTCCTCTCCGGCCGGTACGGGGCCGTCGGCCGGCGGTGCCGTGGCGCGTCGCCGTTCCAGCAGCGCGCAGACCGCGGCCAGGGCGGCCACCGAGCCCACGAGCGCGCCGACACCGGTGGACAGGTGCTCGACGGCGTACCCGGTGATCGCGGAACCGGCCGCGAAGCCGATCCAGTTGGCCGACACCAGCAGCCCGAACGCCCGGGCGCGCGTCTCGGGGGAGGCCCGCTCGGAGACGAGAGCCGCCTCGATGCCGTCGGCGGGGCCGTTGGCGAACCCGATGACGAACAACAGCAGCAGACTCAGGGCTAGTCCGGGTTCCGGACCCAGGGTCGCGATGGCGAGACCGTAGACGGCGAGGACCACGATGAGATGCGTCGTCTGCGCGCCGGGCAGCCGGGTGCCCCCGTAGAGCAGACTGCCGAGGACGCCACCGCAGGCGGTGACCGCCATCAGCAGACCCGCGCTGGTCCCAATGGAGTCGGCGTGGGCGACGGTGGTCACCTGCACCGCCCCGATCGCCATCGCCCCCAGCGCGATGGTCAGCAGGATCCTGATCTGCCCCGGCGGCCAGGTGAACCGGTTCCGTACGGTGCGCCGGGCGCTCTCCCGGTCGACGGCGGCCACTGCCGACGCGCCGGCCAGCCAGAGCGCCCCGCAGGTGGACACCACGGCGGTCACCAGGACGGCGGCGAGCGGCGAGAACAGCAGCACCGCCGCGGCCACGATCAGCGGTCCGAGGATGAACACGCTCTCGGTGAGCAGGCCGGACAGCGCCAGCAGCGTCTTGCGCTCCTCCTCACCCGTCACATGGCCCGCGAACACGCTGTTTGCGACCGTGCCGGACGGTGGTGTGCACGCGCCCACGACGAAGGCCGCGGCGGCGAGCAGAACCGGATGGGCCCGCCCGGACGCGGTGAGCAGGAAGACGGTGAAGGCCGCTGCCTGGAGGACGGTGGCCAGCAGCAGCGATCTCCGCAGCCCCCGGATGTCGGTGACATGTCCCCACACCGGCGCGGTGAAGGTGAGGGCGACGGCGTACGCGCCCGCCACCAGCCCGGCCCCCGCGAAGCTGCCCATGGCGTCCTCGGCGGCGAGCAGGAGGGCCAGACTCACCATTCCGGCGAGCAGCCGGCAGGCGAAGAGAGCGCCCACCACCCGGGGAATCCCCGGAACCCCGAGCGCTGCTCGGTACAGAGTGATCGCTCCCATACGCGGCCTCCTCACGTCAACCTGCGGTCGTCGGGGCACTCATCGTCCGGTCGGTGTCAGCCGTGGTCAACACCGTCGACCACGCGCGCACCGCCGTCACGGACCGCGACGATCGGTGAGGGAGTAGCCACCTGTGAGGTGTTCGGCGGTAGGGGAAACCCCTGATCGACGGAGCGGACAAGCGTCACTACGGTATCCACAACCGCCCACCGCCACAGTGGCGAACAGTGATTCCGGGCGACCACATCCCGGAAGGAGCCGAGCTCTTGTCCGAAAACCTGCTCACTCAGCACGAGCCCATCACCCACCCCCAGGCTGCCGCATGTGTGACCGCCGCATGGGACTGTCAGACCCACGCGTTCTACGGAGCACCGGGGAAAGTCGCCGAGAACCTGGCGAGTCTTCCCGAATCCCTTATCAAGCGTCGCGTCTATATGTTGATGATTCAGGGCGAGGGCCGCGCCGAGGCCCATGTCTTCGAACGCTTCAGCCTCGGTGACCCGGAAGGGACCGTCGCCAGTTGGAAGGATGACAGCCTGGGCGACCTCGTCACCCGGCTGACCGAAGTCATCGTGTCGAACAAGGGCGTTCACTGCCCCGGCGAGCAGGTACGGGCCACCTTGGACGAGTCCCACGACTTCAGCGTCGGCAGCCCCGAGCCCGCCCCGCTGACCGCGTCCGAGGCGTTCGGCCCCGTGGTCGCCGCCTTCAAGGACGACAGCTTCATCCAGGCCACGGTGCTGGTGCTCTGCTGAGTCTCCGTCACCGAGGTTCCCTGGTGCGCTCGCGCCTTGCCGCGCGGGCGCACCGCTGTCCGCCGCCAGGGGCGGCGGCCGTACGCGTGCCCCCGACCTGTCCTTCAACCGTTCTCGGTCCGCACGGACACCGGTGCGCCCGGCGTGTTTCGCCGGCCGGGGCGAGGCCCTAGGCTGCACACCCGGCACCGGCTTGACCGAGGAGAGCGCAGCAGATGACCGACTCCGTGCGGCAGTACCCGTATCCCGACGCCCTCCGACCGGACGAGGCACCCGAGCCGCATGCGCTGCTCGCGCCGTTGATCGGGTTCCTGGGCACCTGGGTCGGTCGGGGCCGGGGCGAGTACCCGACACTCGCGGAGGAGTTCGCCTACGCGCAGGAGGTCACCTTCAGCCATGACGGGCGGCCCTTCCTCCACTACGAGGCGCGCGCCTGGCTGCTCGACGCGGACGGCGAACCGCTGCGGCCGTCCGCCCGGGAGAGCGGCTGGTGGCGACCGCAGCCCGATGGGCGGGTGGAAGCGTTGATCACTCAGCCCACCGGCATCGCGGAGATCTCGGTCGGCCACGCCGACGGGGACACGGTCGACCTCAGCACCCATCAGGTGGCTCTCACGCCCACCGCCAAGGAGGTCAACGGCACCCGCCGCCGCTACACCCTGACCGACGCGGACACGCTCGACTTCGTCCACGACCTCGCGGCGGTCGGTCAGCCACTGGGGCACCACCTGTCGGCCCGCCTCCGGCGCGCGGCCAGGACCTAGGTCCGTGGTGGAGGAGTGAGGGGAGGAGGGGGCGGCCTGATGGGGCCGCCCCCTCCTCCGTACGACTGTCGGCCGCTCCGGTCCCGTCGGGGCGGAGCCCGGAGCGCACCGGAAAGGTGACCACCGCTCCCGCTTCCGCCACGCGGTCGTGGCGCCGGCCCTGAACCGCCTGGATCGATCTTCGCTCAGCCGAACGCGGAGAACGTGCGCTCGTCCCTCTCCCCGTGGGAACGCTCCCCGTGGGAACGCCGCAACCCGCTCCAGTCCAGCGCCTGCCGCGCCTGGTGCTGGGTGTGCTCGGCCGCCTTCCGGGCCTCGGCCAGGACGTCGCCCCGCTCGCGTACCAAACGCTCGTAGATCGGTGGATGATCAGATATCTCTGCGGTGTTCATGACGCCAATCCTCCCCGCTCGCCGCCGATCTGTCAGGCCGCCCCCGGGTCGAATCCGATGAAAGGGGGAGAAAGAGGTGCGGTTGCGCCGGTTCTGTAGTCGTTTCCCGCGCTCACGGGACTGTTACGAGGCCGGGTCGGTGTCCGTCGCCCCGGCGGGTCGGCCCAGACCGTCTCGTAGTACCTCACCCGCTCGTCCTCCGCGACCCACCGCATCCCGGCCGCGGCCATCACCCGCTGGGACGCGATGTTGTCATGGTCCGTGTCGCCCCGCACGGAGGTGATGCCGAGACCGCGCGCGAACGCCAGGAACGCCCGCAGCGCCTCGGACGCGTACCCCTGGCCGCGGGCGGCCGGCACCAGGCCGTACCCCATGGTGACGCTGCCGTTGTCGTCGGCGGGGCCGTGGAAGTCCACGCCGCCGATCGCGTACCCGTCCGTACGGCGCCGGATCTCAAAGGCGCCGAGATGCCGGGCGCCACCCTCCGCTGGGAAAAGGAGGACGCGCCTGGCCGCCGACACGTCTCCCTCCATCGGGTACCCGGCCGCCCAGCGAGCGCTTCCCTCCGGGACGCCCGCGATCACTCCCTCGGCTTCAGTGACGGTCAGTGGATGGAGCACCAGTCGCTCGGTCACGAGATCGCTCATGGCCATGGTGACTATCACACGGCGTGGCGGGGTCGCACGGCGTTTTCCGCTCCGGGTCCTCCCGCCCACGGCGGAGGCCCCGCCGGGTCCCCGGACCGGCACCGTTCCCCTGCCATGCGGCGGGGGAACGGTGCCGTGGCCGGTCAGCGGGACACGACAGCCTTGTTCCGCATGAGGAAATCGCCGACGTATCCCTCGTGCGGAAGGTTGCCGTCGCTGTGCACGGTCGGTGCGTTGATATGGACGTTCCCGACGCCGGGTTCGCGCAGCAGCGCGCCGATGAGGTCCGCGTCCTGAGTGATCGCGTTGACGACCAGCGATTCGCGGAACGGACCGACACCGTCCGCCTTGGTCCACGGCGCCACCCACACACAGGGGAACGGCAACTCGGTGCCGATGAGCCTGTCATAGGGGTCCGGGACGCTGAACACGGCGGGGCCGAGCACGACGCCGCCGTCCGGATGCGGTGTCGCCACCTCCTGGAGCGGTATCTCCGCCCGCGCGTGGGAAGCGGATCGCGTCAGATACCCGATCAGCGCGTCCGCGGACTCCCGGGGCACCCGGGGCCCGAGGTGCCGATCCGTGGTCTGCCGCGCACCGGTGAGATCGCGGAGCACACCGGCGAGGTCACGGGCGAATTGTTCGTGGTCACCCTCGACGAGTACCGCGGTCGTGTTCACACAGGCCGCGCCGGACAGCGCGGTGACCGACTCCGCGACGGAGCTCAGGGTCGTGGACGAGACGCGGTCCTGGGTGACGAGGGTCTTGGAGCGGCCCGGGCCGCCGACCTTGATCTGTGGCGAGGAGCCGTAGGTGGACGCGAGGTCGGCGCCGCCGTAGGCGAGACCGAGGTCCGCCCGGCCCAGCAGGGTGGACACCCCCTGGTGTGCCGTGGGGAGGTACACGGCGGCGGTGTCGGGGAACCCGGCCGCCCGGAGTGCGTGGACGACCCGGTAGGCGGTGAACGGTTCACGGCGCGAGGGCCGTACGGCGACCCGGTACCCGAGCGCGAGGGCCTGGAGCCAGCCGTTCTGGATCGTGGGCGCGTTACCCGACAGCACGGCGGCGAGGGTCTCGCCGCGCCGTGTCCAGACGCCGCTCCCGGCCCCGTCGCGGGCCTCCTCCCACGAACGCAGCGAACCGGTCGGCCTCGCGCGGTCGGCGCGAACCGGCGCCTCGGCGATGGCCACGGCGACGGCACGGCTCAGCGCCTCGGTGAGCGGCACGTTGTGCCCGGACACCCGGTTGACGTAGGCGCAGTGCTCCGTGAACGAGAGCCCACCCAACACATCGTCCAGGAATCGCCGGGATGCCTCCGAGAGTCGCTCCGCGCGCTCGTCGGGGGAGAGCGGGGCGGCACGCTTCTGGGCGATGAGGCTCTGCGAGATGAGCAGGTCGGGGCTGAGTGAGAGGGAGGCGACCGGTCCCCCGTCGATGCCGTACAGGGTCTCCCGGGCACGGGTGCTGTGCGTACCGCGATGCGTCAGCAGCGGCAGTTCGACGATGACGTCGTCGGCCTCGGCCTCGCCGTCCGGTGGGGCTGACATCAGTACACTCCCTCGATGACCGGCTCCCCGTCGAACGCGGCGAGCGGCTGGGGCGAGCTCAGGGAGTCGCCGACGGACCCTTCGGGGGCGGGCACGCGGATCACCGAGTCCCGCTCGAAGTTGTTCGGGATGAACACCCCGCTGCTGATGTGGGTCATGCGCACCTGGCCCCGCTCCCCGTACGCCACGGGGCGCCGGGTCTCGGGGTCGACGACGGCGAAGACGACGAAGGGCGAGTAGCCGTCGTAGACGGTGGACGACGCCTCGGTCCCGGCGCGGACCTTCGCCGTGGTCAGGACCATGGTGCTGCCGTAGATGTTCTGGATCACGGTGTCGGGCAGGAGCTCCGCGATGACGTCGCGCGTGTCGTCGTCGAGATGCGCGCCGGCGAAGGCCAGGTACTTGAGGCTGTGCCGCAGCCGGTCGGTGAGCTCGTCGTGCAGGAGTAGTTCGGAGAAGATCGGCGGTGTGATCGTGATGGCGGCGATGTTCTGGGTGCGGATGATGTGCCCCAGTTGGTCGATCAGATGTGCGAGGTACGCGTCGGGGCTGCCGCCCGCGAGGATCAGCTTCTTCACCCAGCGCGGGTCGAGATCCACGGTGTGCAGGACGGATCCGAGTGCCGTCGCCTGGAGGCGGGTGGTGTGTCCGAAGGCATGGGGGCCCGAGGGCATCGCCACCAGCCACGGCTCACCGGCCGGGAAGCCCGCCGCCCGCAGTTCGGCCGTCTTCCAGCCGAGGGCCCGCCGGATCCAGCGCTCGGTGTAGAGGAGGCGTTTGGGGGCGCCGGTCGTGCCGCCGGTCTCGAACACCGAGGGGGTCGGATCATGGACCAGCCCCCTCGGCACGAGATCCGCCACCGGTCTGTTCCGCAGATGTTCGGCGATGTCCGGGAACCTGGCGAGGTCGTCGTAGGAACGGATGTCGGACAGCGGGTCGAAGTCGAGCTCCTTCGCGAGGTCCAGCCACAGCCGGGACCCGGTGTCCTCCGAGAAGTGCCAGACCAGGGCGGCCCGCAGGTATGCGTCCGGGTCGATCGTGGCGGCGTCTTCGAGGTCGAGGAGTGAACGTGTCATGGGTGCTCCCATTCGGGTGGTCGGGCCGGATCACACGGACCAGTGGCTCAGGACGCGCGCGGTCTGCTCGGGGTTCAGGCGGGGGTCCAGGAGCGTGCGGTAACGGGCCGGGTCGCGCGGCTCGTCGGAGTTCTCGGTGCACTCGTGCACGTCCTCGGGCGTCGCCTCCAGATGCAGACCGGCGGGGCGCCGGCCGCTGGCGACGACGATCTCCTGGAACCGCGTCAGTTCGGCGATGATGTGCTCGACATGACGGGTCTTGAAGCCGTACGCGCCCTGGACCGTGTTGCCGTGCATCGGGTCGCTGATCCAGTGCACGTTCTCGACCCGGCGGTGCACACCGCGCACGATCGGGCCCAGTCGCTCCACGTTCTGGTGCCCCAGCCGGGCGATGAAGGTGAGCTTCCCCGGCTCGTCGCGCGGATTGAGGGTGGCCGCCAGTTCCGCCGCCTCCTCCGGTGCGGTGTCCGGCCCGATCTTCACACTGACCGGGTTGCTCAAGGTGGCCGCGACGGCGATATGGGCCCCGTCCAACTGCCGGGTGCGCGCCCCGATCCACGGCCAGTGCGCGGTCGCGAGATGGTGACCGTCCTCGCCCTCGCGCAGATAACGGAGCTCGTAGTCCAGCAGGAGCATCTCGTGGCTCGTCCAGATCGGATCGAGGTTCGCGGTGGCCCGGTGGTAGTCGGCTATCGCCGCGTAGGACGTCTGCGCCGCGGCGTGCGCCTGCGCGATGCGGTCCGGGGACGGCCTACGTGCCTGGGGGGTCGGCTGGGGGGAGTTGATGATGGGGCCGCGGAAGCTGGGCAGGGTCACCCCGCCCACCACCTCGTGATCCTGTGAGCGGGGTTTGGCGTACTGCCCGGCGAGCCGGCCGACGCCGACGACGTGCCGGCCGGTACGGGTGCGCAGATGCGACCGGAAGTGCGTCAGGAAGGCGATCATATTGCGGGTGTTGGCGTTCACATCGGTCTCGATGTTCTCGACGCAGTCGCCGAGCTGCAGGATCAGTCCGCCACCCGCGTCGAGGTTGGCCAGCTCGCGCTTCAGCTCGTCCACCGACGCACGGCTGACGAGATCCTGCGGCGGGAGCGAGCCGAGCGTCTCGCGCAGTGCTTCCCGGTCGGGCCAGTCGGGCTGCTGGCGGGCCGGCAGCCCACGGAAGCGGTCCCAGCCGGTCTCCGCCGTTGCGTTCGGGTCGAGTTCGATGTGTCCGGTCTGTCGAGTCATCACAACTGTCCTTCGGAGACGGTGCGGTGGCCCTCGGCGGGCCGGGAAAGGTTGCGCGATGTGGTCCAGACGCATCCACGGCCGCTCTGGTCCTCGGTCAGCTCATGGGTGGCGCTGAGACCCTTGTTGGTGATCATCCCGGTCGTGGCGGGGACGCAGTATTCGCAAGGGGATCGGAGGGTGATCGTGACTCCGCGGTTCCGGGCGAGCTCCCGGTAGTCCCAGATGGCGCAGTGCCGGATGCGCAGGACGGCACGATCGGCACCGTGCTCGACCCACTCGGTGTCGGAGTCGTAGAGGTCGGCCTGGGCGTTGAGCCGCTCCAGGGGGACGACGGCGTCGTGCTTGGGTCCGGGGTCGACGGCCGCGTAGATCGTGCTGTTGGACTCGGCCCAGGCGCTGAGGTCGTCGTGACCGAAGTGGGCCACCACGAACTGCTCCATCAGGGCCTGCCCCCGGAAGAAGGCCGCCTTCCAGTCCTGCTCCTCCTCGCCCTCCGGGAGCGATTCGAAGATGGCCTGCTTGACCTGGAGGAGTTCCTGCATGTGCACGCCGGCCCGGGCCTCGACGAGGAACCGGGTCAGCCCCGCCTCCGCTTCGAAGAGGCGGCGTTTCCACAGGGCGGTGCGGCGCGCGGTGTCGGACGGGGGGACGGTGCTCGTGCGTGCGCCGGAGGCCGACGCGTGCTGTCGTTCGGTCATGCGTGATTGCCTCTCCTGCTCTGTGAGACCTGCTCCGCTAGGTCCTGTCCGGGCGATCGTCGCGGGCCCGACAGGATCGCCCGGACAGGACCTAGGCACTGTTCCGGATGGGGTGGATCAGCGGGCGGCGCCGGATATGGCGCGAAGGAAAGCGGAGATATGTGGACAGAATGAAGGTGTGCGGGCGTGCCGACGGTGCGGCGGGGGCGCGGTGGCTGTCGTCGGCGCCCGCCGTGATCCCGGAAGGGTCCGGTCAGCCGGAGCGCTGGGACAGCGGGCGGGTGCTGGTGCCCCGGGGGACGCGCGCGTCGTCGCCGCGGAACCGGGGGATGACGCGTTCACAGAGCGCGTCGAAGTCATTGCCGAGGATGATCTGGAAGCCGTCGACCCCGTCGGCGTCGTACCAGCGGCGCAGTTCGTCCCCGATCTGCTCGGGTGTGCCGATGAATCGCGCGTGCTCGCTGAGGGTGAGCACCTCCGCCGCGAACTCCGCCACGGTCCGCCCCGGCGTCCGGGCGAGATCCCACAGCGGCAGATAGCGCGATCCGAACGTCGCGAACACCTCGTCCGGATCCTCCGGGAGCGCGCCCGGCGGCAGCCGGCCGCCGGGGCTCACGCCGTCCAGACGCAGCCCGGGGTACCGGGTCCGCAGTTCGTCCAGCGCCCGCTGTCCGCCGAAGGCGTGGATGCTGTGGTACTGCGCACGTGACAGCCGTTCGGCCTCCTCCCGGGTGCCGACGACATGGATGTAGCTGCCCGGCAGCAGGGCCACGCTGTCGGCCGGCCGGCCGGCCCGCCGCGTCTCCTCGCGGAGGATGCGGCGCAGCTCCCGCGCCGCGCCCAGGGTGGCCGTTCCGGCGAAGACGCCGTCCGCGGTACGGGCCGCCAGCCGCAGCCCCTCCAGTGACGACGTGGCCTGGAGGGTGAACGGGAAGTCGGCCGAGTACGGCGCCATGTCGATGGGCCCCGACTGATCGTAGAACTCGCCGTGGTGCTCGACGTCGGTGATCAGGTCCTCGCGGATGAAGCGGTCCGTCGCCGGGTCGGGGACGTTCGCCGCGGGCGGCCAACTCGCCCACAGCTCCCGGGCGACCCGGATGAACTCCTCGGTCTGTATGTGCCGTCGCTCGCGCGGGACGGCACGCTGGACACCGATCGCGGTACCCGACCGGAAGGAGGACACGACGTTGACCCACGCCCTGCCGGCGGATATCCGGTCCAGGCTGGCGAGCCCGCGGGCGAACGACGACGGATGGGTGTGCAGCGTGGACACGGTCGGCATGACCGCGAGCCGCGAGGTGGCGCCGGCGACGATCGCGGCGACCTGGAACGGCTCGAAGACCGTCAGCGGGGGCCCCGCGCGCAACCCGGCACGGTTCACACCGGAGAAGTCGGCCTGGAACAGCGCGTCGAACCCGGCGTCCTCGGCCCGCTGGGCCGCCCGTACGAAGGTGTCCAGCTCGAACGGGGAATCGGCACGGCCCGCGGCGGTCCGCCAGTCCCGACTCGTCGGTAGATACTGCGCGTTGAGCAGCACGGTCGGCGTGGCGCCGGTCCGCCGTCCGGCGCCGGCCGACACGGTGCCGGTGGGTGACGAGGTGGTCATCATTTCCTCTCGATGGGTCTGTCCAGGCCGCTCGCGGAGCGGGTGCGCGACGGCGGCGTGGAGTGTTCCGGCGTGCGCACCCCCCGGCTCTCCGGGCGGGGGGTGCGGCGTGCGCGGACGTCAGTTCTTCTCGACGCGGTGGAAGATCGGCTCCCATGAGTTGACCGGGAAGGTCAGTTCCCGCACCGAGGTGCGCGCCAGCAGAACCTGCGCGGAGTCGAACAGCGGTATCCCGTGGCCCTGCTGGAGGATCGTCGTCACCGCCTTCTGGACGAGGGCGTTCCGCTTCGCCGGATCGACGGTGGCGGCCTGCTCGGTGAGGAGTCGGTCGACCTCGGGCCGGGGGGCCTGTCCGTCCCACGGCGCCAACTCCGTGTGGTAGAAGGCGGCGATCCCGTCGGCGTCACCGCGGCTCGCCCCCTGGTAGACCGCGAGCTGCCACTTCCCGGACTTGCGCAGGTCCGCCTGTGCCGCGTCGGACACCGGCTTCAAATCGACCGCTACCCCGATCTCGGCGAGGTTGTCCTTCACGTACTCCCAGCCGGAGGCCGCGGCGCCGATGTCCGAGTTCGAGTAGGTGAGCGCCACCCGTAGCTTCTTGCCGCCCTTGGCCCGGATGCCGTCGCCTCCCTTGACCCAGCCGGCCCGGTCGAGGACGGCACGGCTGCGCGCCGGGTCGTGGGTGAGCAGCTTGGTGTTGTCCCGGTAGCTGGGGTGACCACGGGAGACCACGTCGGTGGCGGGTTCGACACCCTCGCCGTAGAAGGTGTCCACGAACTCGTTCCGGTCGATGCCGTGCTGGATCGCCTGCCGCACCGCGGGGTCGGCGAGGACCGGGTCGGCGGTGTTGACGACGAAGGTGTTCACCACGCTGCGGTCGGCGGCGAGGACGGTCCGGACGCCGTCCTGCTTCCCCGCCTGGGAGAGCCCCTTCTCCGTCATCGAGTACGCGAGGTCGTACTCGCCCGCCACGACACCGGCCGCGCGGACGCTCTCCTCGGGCACGATCTGGATCGTCACCCGGTCGACCGCGGACGCGCCCTCGCGTCCGAAGGCCGCGGGGGCCCAGTCGTACCCCTCCCGCTTGACGTACTCGACGCGCTCGTCCTGGACGGCCTCCTTGAGGACGAACGGTCCCGAGCCGACCGTTCCCTCGGCGCAGCGCTCCTTCGGGGACTTCGCGAGCGATGCGGGGGCGATGATGCCGAACTGGCCCTCGGTGTTGGCCTGGAGGAAACCGGCGTTGGGCTTCGTGAACTCGACGCGCACCGTCCGCCCGTCGACGGCCTCGGCGTGGTCGTAGCCGCGCAGATAGGCGCCGGGTGTCGGGGAGACGCCCTGCTCGGCATGGTTCCACAGGGTTTCGAAGTTGTCCGCGACGACCTTGGCGGTCAGCTTCTCGCCGTTGCTGAACGTCACTCCGTCGCGGATGGTGAACTCGTAGGCGCGCCCGCCGTCCAGGTTCTTCCAGGATTCCGCCAGATACGGTTCGAGCTTGCCGGTGTCCGGGTTGTGGCTCAGCAGAGTGTCCAGCACCTGCCTGCCGAAGAGCGCGAACGGGTTGGACTGGGCGTAGTCGAAGCAGGTCGGATACCAGCCGTAGGCGACACGCAGATGCGTGGTGTCCGAGGTCTCGGCTCCGCTCGTGCAGCCGGTCAGCAGGAGCGCGGCAGCTCCGGAGGCGGCGAACAAGCGCGTCAGGGGCGCGCGGGTCATGGTTGCTTCTTCCTGTTTTGAGAGGGGAGGGGGGTGACGGGGGCCGGCAGCCGGAGGGTGGGGACCGCGTCCAGCAGGGCACGGGTCCAGGGGCTGGTGGGGGCTTCGAAGACGGCAGCGGTGGGGGCGTGTTCCTCGACCCGGCCGCGGTGCATGACGATCACCTCGTCGGCGACGGCACGCACCACACCGAGGTCGTGCGAGACGAGCAGATAGGCGACACCGAGTCGTTCCTGTAGCTCACCGAGGAGTTTCAGCAGGGCGAACTGCACGGCCTGGTCGAGCGCCGAAACGGGCTCGTCCAGGACGACGACGTCCGGTTCCAGGGCGAGTGCACGGGCGATCGCCACCCGCTGCAACTGCCCGCCGGAGAGCTGGGCAGGCCGGCGTTCGGCGAGTTCGGCCGGCAGTTCCACCTGCTCAAGGAGGTCCAGGGCGCGCCGGGCCCGCGATCGGGCGTCGCCGACGCGGTGTGCCTCCAGGGGCTCCGCGATGGCGCGCCCGACGGGGAACGACGGATTCAGGCTGCGGGCCGGGTTCTGGTACACGAGCTGCACCCGGCGGGCGAAGTCCGCGCGGGCCCTCCGGCCGGCGCGCGCCTCCGCGCCGTCGAGGAACACCGCTCCGGCGTCGGGGCGTTCCAGCCCGGTGAGTAGTCGCAGCAGGGTGGACTTCCCCGCGCCGGACTCGCCGACCACCGCGACCGTCTGGCCCCGGTGGAGGGTGAGGCTCACATCCCGTACGGCGTCGACGGGCGGCTGGCCCCTCCCACCGGCGAATGATTTGACCAGTCCGCGCGATGCGAGCACGACCTGTGGCGGGGACGCCGGCCGGAACGCGGGGCGGGTGGGCAGTCCGCTCGGCAGCGAGGTCAGCAATTGACGTGTGTAGGGGTCCTGCGGGTCGTCGAGGATGTCCTGGGTCGGCCCGGACTCGACGACGCGTCCGGCGCGCATCACGATGAGGTGCTCCGCACGCTCCCCGGCCACGGCGATGTCATGGGTCACCAGCAGGACGGACAGGCCGCGTTCGGCCCGTATCTCGTCGAAGAGGTCCAGCACCCGCCGCTGGACGGTGGCGTCCAGGTTGGAGGTCGGTTCGTCGGCCAGCAGCAGACGCGGCTCGCCGACGAGCGCGAGCGCGATGAGGATGCGCTGCCGCTGCCCTCCCGACAGTTCGTGCGGGTACTGGCGCAGTCGCAGCACCGGCCGGTCGATGCCGACGGATTCGAGCGCGGCGACCGTACGGTTCCGGCTCTCCTCCTTGTCGGTGAGGCCCAGGAAGTGTCGGTGCAACTCCGCGAACTGCGCTCCGATCCGCATCAGCGGGTCCAGCGCGCGGACCGGGTCCTGGGGGACGAGCCCGACCGACCGGCCGCGCAGCGCACGGGGATCGTCCACACGGTGGACGGCGCCGGAGTCGTCCAGGAACTCCAGCCGCTCGAAGCTGACACGCGCGGTGCGCGGGGTGAGGCCCAGCAGTGCGTGCAGGGTGGTGGACTTGCCCGAGCCGGATTCGCCGACGATGGCGACCGCCCGGCCCGGAGGGACGGTGACGGAGAGACCGTCGACCGCGACCGGGCCGTCGTGTCCCCGGTGCTCCGGGTAGGTCACCCGGAGTCCTTCGAGCCGCAGCAGGGCGCTCCGGTCCGTCGCCGTTTCGATGGTGGCGGTCATACCGGCCCCGCTTCCGAAGCGCCGAGGGCGCGTCCCACCCGGTGCAGCGCGAGCACGACACCCGCGAGCACCGCGCCGGGGAGGACGGTCAGCCACCACGACGTCGCGAAGTAGTCCCGGCCGGCGGCGATGAGGTTCCCCCACTCCGGGTCCGGCGGTTGGGTGCCGTAACCGAGGAAGCTGAGGGCGGAGACCGACAGCACCATCGTCGCCAGCTCCAGCGCGGCCAGTGCGGTGATCGGGCCCCGGGCGTGCGGCAGGACGTGCCGCAGGAGGACGCGGTGGCGGGGGAGCCCGTAGCCGTTCGCCGCCTCGACGAACGTCCGCGCGCTGACGCGCAGCACTTCCGCGCGGGTGACCCGGGCCAGGGAGGGTACCGAGGCGATGCCCACGGCGACGGCCAGATTGACCGGACCGGTGCCCAGGCCCGAGACGATCAACAGCGAGATCAGCAGCGAGGGCAGGGCGAGGAGCACATCGACGGTGCCCATCAGCACGCGATCGGTGATACCGCCGAAGTAGCCGGCGACCAGGCCGATGAGGACACTGAGACCGAAGGCGAACGCCAGCGCGAGCAGGGCTATGGACAGGCTCGCCTGGGTGCCGTGGACCACCCGGCTGAACAGGTCGCGGCCGAGTTCGTCCGTACCGAAGAGATGCCCGGCCGACGGCGGACGCAGCCGCTCGGAGACGTCCTGGGCGAACGGATCCCCGGGCGCGGCCACCGTCGGCAGCAGTGCGGCGGCTCCGGTGAGGCCGAGGGTGGTCAGTGCGATCCACGGGGCGGAGCTCCGCGGCCGTGATCGGGCGGGAAGGACGGTCAGGACGGTCATGCGGACGCTCCACTGCCTCGGTGCCGCATCCTCGGATCGAGGACGGGATAGAGAAGGTCGACGGCGAGGTTCACCGCGGCGAAGAGCATGGCCGCGAGCACCGCGATGGCCAGGATCACCGGCGCGTCCTGCGTCTCCACCGACGAGGCGAGTAGCCGTCCGAGCCCCGCCCTCGCGAACACCGTCTCCGTGATCACCGTGCCGACCAGCACCCCGCCGACGGTCAGTCCGGCCAGGGTGACGAAGGGAAGCAGCGCGTTCCGTGCCACATGGGTGAGGTACACGCGGGACCAGGGAAGTCCTCGGGCCCGGAGGAGTTCGACGAAGCTCGCCCCCTGGACGTCGTCCAGACTCCGGACGAGGACGGCCGTCAGCGAGGCCGACACCGGCAGGGCGAGTGCGACGGCGGGCAGCACCAGCCCGGACAGACCGGTCCCGCCCGCCGACGGCACCCATCCCAGGGTGAAGGAGAACAGTTGCAGCAGCAGCAGTCCGAGCCAGAACGCGGGGACCGCGGCGATCAGCGCGGGGGCGTTCACCAGGGTCCGGTGCAGGACGCTGTCCCGCCGCCAGGAGGTCATCAGTGCCAGGGCGACAGAGAGCGGTATCGCGATGACAAGCCCGCCGCCCGCCAGGGCAAGCGTGTTCGGGGCCACCGCCGCGAGGATCTCCGGCACTGGCTTGCCCGACTGGAAGGAGGTGCCCGGGTCCCCACCGAGGAGTTGCCCGAGCGTCTCGACGTAGCGGACCAGCAGCGGCTGGTCGAGTCCGTACTGCGCGCGCAGCGCCTCGACCTGTTCGGATGTGCTGCCCCCCGCACCCGCGGACCGGCGCTCCAGCATCAGGGCGACCGGGTCACTCGGCAGGGCGTAGAGAAGGAAGAACGACAGCGTGTACACCGAGAACACCACGACCACGAAGTAGCCGCAGCGGCGCAGCACGTACACGGCGGTCGATCGACTCACGGCCGGCCGTTTCAGGGAGCTGACCCGAGATCCGGCCGGGTGCGGGGTTTTCGTCATGCTGTCAGAACCTCGCCCAGGCGTCGGTGAGAGCCGTGCGCAGCACCTGCTCGATGAACTCGAACTCCGGCGCACCGACGATGGCCGGGGGAGCCAGCAGGATCGCCGGGTCTCCCCGTTCGTCGAGACGGGCGTGCAGACCGGCCTCGCTCAGCGCCGGACCGAGCAGTTCGTCCAGGAGACGGCGGCGTTCCAGCGGGGTGAAGGGCTCCCGGGTGTTCTTGTCCTTCACCAGCACGACACCCCAGAAGTACCCGGCCCCGCGCACATCGCCCACGATCGGCAGATCGCGGAGCTTCTCCAGGGTCGAGCGGAACAGGTCCTCGTTCGCGCGGACGTTCTCATTGAGCTTCTCGCGCTCGAAGATCGCGATGTTCTCCAGACCGACGGCCGCCGCCACTGGGTGACCGCCGAAGGTGAGACCGTGCACGAAGGTGTTCTCCTTCTTCGTGAACGGTTCGAACAGACGGTCGCTGACGATCGTCGCACCGGCCGGGATATAGCCGGATGTGATGCCCTTGGCGCCGGTGATGATGTCGGGTGTGATGCCGAAGCGATTGATCGCGAAGAAGTCGCCGATGCGTCCGAACGCGGTGATGACCTCGTCGGCGACCAGGACGACCCCGTACTTGTCGGCGATCTCGCGGACCCGCTCGAAATATCCCCGGGGCGGTGGGATCGCCGCTCCCGAGTTCTGTACCGGTTCGAGGAAAATCGCGGCCACGGTCTCCGGGCCCTCGAATTCGATCGCCTCCGCGATCCGGTCCGCCGCCCAGCGCCCGAAAGCCTCTTCGTCGTCGCGCAGATGCTCCGGTCCGCGGTAGATATCGGTGGTGGGCACCTTGTGCCCGCTCGGTACGAGCGGTTCGAAGGGCGCGCGCAGACCCGGCAGCGCGGTGATGGAGAGGGCGCCGTGCGTGGTCCCGTGGTAGGCGATGGTACGGCTGATCACTTTATGGCGGCCGGGCTGGCCGATGGACTTGAAGTACTGCTTGACCAGCTTCCAGGCCGTCTCCACGCTTTCGCTGCCGCTATTGGTGAAGAAGACACGGTTCAGATCGCCGGGCGCTCGCTCCGCGAGGGCCTCGGCAAGCTCGGCGGCGCGCGGGTGAACGGCGTTCCAGATGGGGAAGTAGTCGAGTTCCCGGATCTGCTTCGCGGCTGCTTCCGCCAGTTCGGGCCGGCCATGACCGACGTTGACGGCGAACAGCCCGGAGAGGCCGTCCAGGATCCGACGCCCCTTGTCGTCCCAGAGGTAGGCGCCCTCCGCGCGGGTGATGACCGGGACCTCGCCGCCGGCGGTGAGTTTCGCGTGATTGGTGAAATGCAGCCAGAGATGGTCACGGGTCTGCTGTTGGACGTCAGTGGTGGACAAGTCGCGCTCCCAGGGGGTGTTGTTCCGCGGTGAGACAGCCGGTGGTGTGACAGCCGGTGGTGTGACGGATGGTGGTGTGACGGATGGTGATGGGGCTGCCGGGGGCTCCCGCCCGGGCGAGGCGCCGAGGAGAGGCCGTGTCGGCGGCGCGGCGCGGTGCGGGCGGGTCGGTGTGGGGCTGCGCTAGATCGCCAGCTTCGGTGAGTACTGCCGCAGCCAGGAGGCGAAGTTCAGCACGACCTCGCCCTCGAAGTTGCTGACGAGACCGTGTGACCTGGCCGAGTCGGTCAGCCCGCCGGGAGCCAGCACCCGCGGGGCGAAGATGTCCGCGAGCCCGTCGGGTGGGTCGGCGAGTACGCTCGCGACCTGCTGTTCGAGCTTGCGCGAGTAGTCCGGGTCCGGTGTGGTCGGGTAGGGCGACTTCTTCCGCTCCAACACGCCCACCGGGAGCAGATCGCGCACCGCGTCGCGCAGCACGCCCTTCTCCCGGCCGCCCGCGTTGTGGATCCCCTGGTCCAGCGTCACCAGGTGCTCGACGATCCGGTGATCGGTGAACGGGACCCGTACCTCCAGACCGTTGGCCATGCTCAGCCGGTCGTTCCGGTCCAGCAGCATCGGCAGGAAGTAGGAGACGCCGAGGTGGATGATCTCCCGGTGGCGCCGCTCCTCCTTGCTCAGCCCCGACTCGAAGGTGAGCCCGCCGAGCGCGGTGGCGTACGCGTCGCGCAGATACTCGTCCAGGCGCAGCGTCCGGGCGAGATCGGGGTCGATCGTGCTCAGGACCCGCTGATGGAGATGGCCGTGGGCAGGACTGTCCGCGATCCACGGGAACGTGTCGGCCCAGACCGCGCGGGGTTCGTGGAACCACAGGTAGCCGCCGAGGAGTTCGTCGGCCGCCTCGCCGGAGAGGGCGACCGTGGCGTGCTTGCGGACTTCGCGGCAGAGCAGGAGCAGGCTCGTGTCGAGGTCACCGAATCCGTTGGGGAGGTCCCGCGCGCGCACCGTGGCATCGCGCACGGCCTCACTGGCGAGCAGTGAACTGTCCAGGACGATGTTGGCGTGCCGCGAACCGATGTGGTCCGCCGCCTCCCGTGCGAACCGACGGTCCAGGGCGGACCGCGAGTCGACCGAATCGGCCGCGTCCGCGAAGTCCACGGAGAACGAACTCACCCCGGCGCGCCCCGGCAGACCGTTGGCTATCGCGGTGACGGCCGAGGAGTCCAGCCCGCCGGAGAGGAACGTGCACAGCGGCACATCGGCGATCGTCTGCCTGGTGACGGTGTCGTCCAGCAGCGAGCGCAACCGCTCGACGGCCTCGTCGAGGTCCTTCGCCTCGGACGGCTGACCGATGAAATCCTTGACGTCCCAGTACCGGATCGTGCGGATGCCCCGTCGGGAGAACTCCAGCACCTGGCCGGGCAGCACCTCGGAGATCCCGCGGTACGGGTTGGTGCCCGGGAACTTCAGCAACGGCAGCACGAGCTGCCGCAGGCCGTCCTCGTCGACCGCCGTGACCACGTCCGGATGCGCGAGGATCGATTTGGCCTCGGACCCGAAGATCAGGCTGCCGCCGTCGTGGTAATAGTGCAGCGGCTTCACGCCGAGATGATCGCGGACGAGCCACAGCGTTTCTTCCTGGTTGTCCCAGAC
Source organism: Streptomyces sp. NPDC020965 (assembly GCF_044333555.1). Classification (NCBI taxonomy): domain Bacteria; kingdom Bacillati; phylum Actinomycetota; class Actinomycetes; order Kitasatosporales; family Streptomycetaceae; genus Streptomyces; species Streptomyces sp. NPDC020965. The sequence continues at coordinate 95,634 of NZ_JBIRRE010000014.1, read as the reverse complement.
CGAGAAAGCGAATATCCCGTTGAAGCGCTCGACGGCGCGCGCGCCCCATTCCACCCAGGCGGCGAGAACCACCTCTGTGTCGCTCGACGTTCGAAACGTGTGGCCGCGAGTGGAGAGCTCTCGGCGTAGCTCCTGATAATTGTAGAGTTCACCGTTGTAAGTGAGCGCCCAGCGGGTTTCGGAACCCGGCGATGCGGGGAAAAGCATGGGCTGCTCGCCGTTCTCGATATCGATCACCGAGAGTCTTCGGTGTGCGATCACCGCATAGCGGGAGAGCCATACCCCGGCCCCGTCAGGGCCGCGGAGCGCATGCTCGTCGTTCATTTTCTCCGCAATGGTCTGCGCGTCCGGACCGAGCCCAGACAGATCAATCCATCCGGCTATTCCGCACATGACAAATCCCCTTGTTTCTTGTATCCCTCGTAATGGATTCGCGCCGGGGTGATCGTGACGTCGACGTGGTGAACCGGGCCGCGGACGCGGCGTACCGGGTCACGGACGTGATGAACCAGGTCATAGACGCGGCGTACCGGGTCACGGACGCGGCGCACCGGTCACACCGTCACGTGCTGCCTTATCGGCGACAGTCGCCTTCGCCGAACGGAATCATCCGGTCCTCGTATCCCGAGAGGCTGGGCAAGGAGAGCACGTGGCGACGGCTGAGCCCACGGGTGAGTTCGGACCGCTCCGCCAGATCACCGGTCGCGGAGGTGTGGCCGTCGAACGCGTTCGGCGCCTCGGTGGGCGTGGCATGACGATGCCCGACGGCGTGGCCGTCGATGGAGGAGCCGGGGTGGAGGTGGAGCACGAAGCACGCGTCGACGGAGGTCCCCGCCTGGGGCCACTGTCTCGTACGGGATGGAGCGGAGCCGTTCGCCATCGCTACTCCGGGTGCGTCAGTGCCGGTGGCGACGCGTGACGCGTGGCGGACCAGCAGAGGTCGAGAACCGAACCATGGAAAACTGGAAAAGAGTTCAGGTCTGACAACAGACGCACATGACCGCACCGCGCCGCACGCCGGGCGGCGTGTCAGGGGTGCGGGTCGGAGTGCTCATGAATCGATGATCGCAACAGGCGGCGGGCCGACGCAAGGAGTGCTCGCCAACGTCCCACGATCCGAGACGATATGGGCTCCACCAGCGGCTAATGCTGACGAACTCCGTCTCACCGCAGGTGTGTTCGGCGACAGTTGCGGCGGACGGCGCGATGAGAACGGGCGTCGGCGACCTCGGGCCCGGGGGCCAACCGTGTGGATTGATCGGCCTGTTGATCCGCCGTTCGGAAGGCGCGCGGGGCACGTCGGAGCCGGTTGGTCCGGGGGATCGCGGACGGAGTCCGGTCGGGGGAGCGGGGGAGCCCGGGAGACCGCTCCCGGCGGGGGGTCGGGGACGATCGCCGGTCGGTCGGACCGGCCGGGGGGCGAAGCCCCCGGCCGGACCGGATCAGACGGGAAGTCGCTCGGGGGTCCGCGCCCGGCTGAACTCCTCGTCGAGGAGGTGGGCGAGCGTGGTCAGTTGCCGGGTGGTGCGGTCGGTCCGCCAGATCAGGCCCATCTGTGAAGGTTCGTCAAGGCCGTCGATCAGGAGATAGCGCACATCGCTGCGGGTGGCCCGCTCGGCCAGCGGGCGGCAGACCAGCATGCCGTGCTCGCCGGAGGCGACGAGCGCGAGTCCCTCCTGGACGGTGGTGATCCCCGTGGTGGAGCGGATGGGGGCGCCCGCGGGTGTGGAGCGGGGCACCCGGGCGACCATCCAGTAGTCGGGGGCGTCCCCGGTGGGATGGAGGAGATCCAGGCCCGCCAGCTCCTCGACGTGTGCGTGGCCGGCGCCGGCGAGGGGGTGTGAGGACGCGACCGCGAGCAGCCGGTCCTGCGGCGGGAAGCGGAAGCCGGTCGTCAGTGCCGCCTCGTTGACGGGGAGTTCGACCACGGCGGCGTCGAGCCGGCCGGCGAGCACGGCGGAGAAGGGTGAGCCGATGGGGATCTCGCTCAACACCATCGTGACGTCGTGGTGGGCGCGTAGCTGACGGAACGCCTCGGTGACCTCTTCGTAGACGCTGCCGTGGAAACCGATGCTCAGTCGGCGCAGGGTGCCGCTGCTGGCGCGCTCACGGGCCTGGGTGATCACCGTGGTCAGCGCCTCGTACGCCGGGCGCACCTCGTTGACGAATTGGGCGCCGAACCGGCTGAGCCCCACGCTCCGGCTGGTGCGGTCGACGAGGCGCACGCCGACCCGCCGTTCGGCGGCGGCGACGAGCTGACTGACCCGGCTCTGGGAACAGCCCAGACGGGCGGCTGTCCGGCCGAAGTGCAACTCCTCGGACAGTACGAGCAGGCACTCGATCTCCTGGACGTGAACCTGGTTCATCGTGTCCTCTCGCTCCCTCTCATCGATTACTCCAGCTTATCGAACCGTGAGGAGATCGCTGTTGTTCCCGCTCAGGCGCGCTGCTTGATTGGTGTCATGGTTTCGTATGCACCGGTGAAGAACACCGACCCCGATCCGGATCGCACCACACCGTGGCAGTGGGTGGCGGTCGTGGTGTTGTCCTTGAGTACGTTCGTGGTCGTCACCTCCGAGATGCTGCCGGTCGGGGTGCTGACTCCGATGGCCGACGGCCTGCGGATCAGCTCGGGCACGGCAGGGTTCAGCCTGACCATCACCGGACTGGTGACCGCGGTCACCGCCCCCGCGGTGCCGCGCCTGTTGGGTGCGGTCGACCGGCGCCTGGTGCTGGCGGTGGCGATGCTGGTGCTGGCGGCCGGTAACGCGCTGAGCGCGGTGGCGCACGGCTTCGGCCTGCTGGTCGTCTCCCGGATCGTCCTCGGGATCGGGATGGGGGCGGTGTGGGGCCTGGCGGCCGCGGTCGCGATGCGCCTCGTGGCCCCCCGTAACGCCGCGCTGGCGGTGTCCGCCGCCGTCAGTGGGGTGGCGGCGGCCTCGGTCGTCGGCGTGCCCCTGGGCACACTCATCAGCAACTCCTTCGGCTGGCGCGCAGCGTTCGCCGCCCTGTCCGTCGCCGCGGTGGTCCTCGCCGCGGGCCTGCTGCTGTCGCTGCCCCGCCTTCCCCGCCCCGCCGTGCCGGCCGGCACCAGCGACCGGGATGCCCACGAACCGCTGCTGCGCACCCGCTCGGTGACCGTCGGCCTGGTGCTGATCCTGTTCCTCGTCACCGCGCACTTCGGCGCCTACACCTATGTGAGGCCCGTCCTCGAAGAGCGCACCGCATTGTCCCCGGGGGCCGTCGCCCTGGTCCTGCTGGTCTACGGAGTCTTCGGGCTGGTCGGTAACTTCGCCGCCGGTGCCCTGGCGGCGCGCCGCGCCCGTGTCACGGTGCTGGGCCTGACGGTCGGCATCGGCGCGGCCATCGCACTGCTGGCGATCTTCAGCACCATCGGCAGTCTCACCGGCGTCAGCGTCGCCCTGTGGGGCCTGACGTACGGCGGCCTTTCGGTGGCCGCCCAGATCTGGATGACCCAGTCCGCCCCGCACCGCGTCGAGCAGGTGACCGGGCTCTATGTGGGAGTCTTCACCGCCGCCATCGCCCTGGGCGCCTTCCTCGGTGGCACCATCATGGAATCGGGCGGCATCACCCCACTGCTGTGGAGCGCGGCCGGGCTCTCGGTCGTGGCTCTCGCCGTCGGTCTGATCGGCCCCGGTCCGACCGCTCTGCCGGGAGACCCGGCCGATCCCGCCGCCACGCCGGAAGGATCCCCCGGGAGCGCGCCGGCCGAACCGGACGCCGCACGGACCGTCGAGTCGCCGGCCGGGTCGTCCGCTGGGGCGCCTGCTGCGGCGGCGCCCGCCGGGCCTGCCGTCGCACCGAGCGGAAAGTCGAAGTCATGAGCCGGCCCTGACCTCCGACACCCGCAGGTCAGCCTGACATCGAGGGTGGCGCGGTCGGGGATCCCTCTCCCCGGTCGCGCCAACCGCGCATTCCCCAGGGCATGCTGACCATCCATCATATGCAGTCGCCCGTCATGCGCCGTCCTCCCGCGCGCCCTGGCGAGGGTCGCCCGGGAGATGGGTGAGCCCTCGCCCGGCCCGGGTGCGTATCGTCGTCATTCATGACGTACCACCCATGCTCCGGCCGTGGTGGCCGGCTGACTGTCGGCGCCCCTCATGGGTGTGGCAGAGTCGGGCGGCAGTGTGGGGTCGGTGAGCCCGGGGGCGTGCAGTAATCGTGTCCGGTTCCCCGGCCGGGGGGTTGAGGGGGACCGCGTGGCGCAGGTGATCGACGGCCGTTTCGAGTTGCTGGCACGGCTCGGCGGCGGTGGCATGGGACTGGTGTGGCGGGCACGTGATCTCGCCCTCCACCGTGAGGTGGCGCTCAAGGAGGTACGCCCACCCGACCCGGCACTCGCCGAGTACGACCCGGAGGGTGCCCGCGCGCTGCGCGCTCGCGTCCTGCGGGAGGCCAGGGCACTCGCGCGGATCGACCACCCCAATGTGGTCACCATCCATCACATCGTGGACGGTGGCGAGCACACCTTTCCGTGGCTCGTGATGGAACTGGTCACCGGAGGCTCGCTCCAGGAGCGGCTCGACAGGGACGGCCCGCTCTCCCCCCGGGAGGCGGCCGGGGTGGGGCGCGGGGTGCTGGCCGGATTGCGGGCCGCGCACGCCGCGGACATCCAGCACCGGGACATCAAGCCCGCGAACGTCCTGCTGCGGCCGGACGGCCGGCCACTCCTCACCGACTTCGGCATCGCGGCGATCCAGGGCTCCACCGCCCTCACCGCGGCCGGTTCCTTCATCGGCACACCCGACTACATGGCTCCCGAACGCGTCGGCGGCCAGGACGGCGGTCCGGCGGCCGACCTCTGGTCGCTGGCCCTGATGCTGTACGTCGCTGTCGAGGGGCGCCACCCGCTCCGCCGCGCCAACGCGCTGGCCACCCTGGCGGCGGTGCTGAGCGAGGATGTCCCGCCGCCGCGCGGGGCGGGTCCGCTCGCCGAGGCACTGATGGCCGTACTGGTACGGGACCCGGAGGCGCGACCGGACGCCGGGGCGCTGGATGAACTGCTGAAGGCGGTGGCGGCCGGGGCGGCGGACGGACTCCCGCAGGTGGCGGAGGGCGTCTCCGACACTCCGACCTCGTACCCCCTCGCACCACCGGCCCCGCTCCCGCCCGTCCCCACCCCGCAGCCCCACGCGCGACCCGCACCGTCCCGTCAACCCGCCCCCTCCCCGCAGCCCGCACCGACCTCCCCGCAGTCCGTACCGTCCCGGCCGGTGTCGGCCTGGCGAAGGCGCGGTTGGGCGTACGCGGCGGCCCTCGCCGTCCTGCCGCTCAGCGGCGCACTCCTGTGGAACCTGCTCCCGGACGGTGGCGGTGACGGAGGTTCGGGCGGCTCACCGGACACCGGATCGAACGACGGGCAGAAGCTCACCATCGGAATCAAGTTCGATATGCCCGGCCTCGGGCTCAAGACCTCGGAGGGCCGGTACACGGGGTTCGACGTGGATGTGGCGCGCTACATCGCCCGTGCCCTCGGCCGTGACCCCGACGACGTCGAATGGAAGGAGGCCAGAAGCGCCGACCGCGAATCGATGCTCCGGAGCGGAGACGTCGACTTCGTCGTGGCCACCTACGTGATCAGCGACAAGCGGGAGCGAGAGGTCGACTTCGTCGGCCCCTATCTCGTGGCCCGGCAGGACGTCCTGACCCGCGTGGACGATATGACCATCGCCAGACCCGCGGACCTGAACGGCAAGAAGGTCTGCGCCACCACGGGCTCCGCCTCCTCCCTCGCCCTGCGGACGCTGGTCGCACCGGAGGCCGAGATGCGTGAGCGCGACACCTACGCCCGGTGTCTGACCGATCTGGTGAACGGCGCCGCGGACGCCGTCACGACCGACGACGCCGTCCTCGCCGGATACGCCGCCCAGAACCCCGACCGGTACCGGCTCGGCGGCTTCCGGCTCTCCGAGGAGCGGTACGGCATCGGCGTCCCGAAGGGCAGCCACCTCAAGGCGGGGATCCAGGCCGCACTGGACAGGATGGTCGCGGACGGCTCCTGGAAGAAGGCGCTGGCGACCAACCTCCCGCTGCTGCGCCGGGACACACCCCTGTCCTGAGGCAGGCCGTGTCCCTCCGGTGATCGGTCGTGGCCCCAAGTTTCCGCCCCCCGGCGGTGTTGCTGCGGGGGAGAGGCGGGGACCGACCCTAGAGTCGGTACCCCGGTCCCCGCCACGGTGTCGATCCGGCCGGGGCCGACCCGCATCCGCCGGTGCCGGACAGCGGGAAGAACGGACGGGACAGCAGACGGCCGGGGCAAGCCGGTCGGCCCCGTGGGAAGAAGGGCGGTCACCATGCCCGTGGCTAACGCCGGTACGCCGGACGCGCTGGTGGTCGGAGCGGGGCTCGCCGGGCTCGCCTGTGCCCAGGACCTGCGCTCGGCCGGGATCGTGGTCCGGATCGTGGAGGCATCGGACGGCGTCGGGGGACGGATGCGCTCCGACCGGCACGAGGGATTCGTCATCGACCGCGGCTTCCAGGTCTTCAACACCTCCTACCCCCAGGCCAGGCGCCGCCTCACCCTCCGCCGACTGCGACTGCGCCCCTTCACCCCGGGAGCCCTGGTCCACACCGAGCGCGGCCGGCTCCGTCTCAGTGACCCGACCCGCGGCCACCGACGGCTGTCCGGTCCGATGCCGGTGCGCGGAGTGGCCGCCCGGGACCTGCTGGCACTGGGGGTGCTGTCGGCGCGGGACATGCTCGGTCCCGTACGCCCGCTGAAACACGCCGAGGACCACACCACCTTGACCGCGCTCGCGGCGGCCGGCTTCTCCGAGGAGTTCGTCGAGGGCTTCTTCCGCCCCTTCCTCTCGGGTGTCTTCCTGGAAGACGAGCTGGAGACGTCCAGCCGGGTCTTCCACCTCGTGTGGCGCAGTATGTTGCGCGGCACCCTCTGTCTGCCCGTCGCCGGTATCGGCGCCGTGCCCGCCCAACTCGCCGAGGCGCTCCCCGCGGGGGCGGTGCAACTGGAGTCCCCGGTCGAGCGGCTCACCGACGACGGTGTCCTGCTCCGCTCGGGCCGCGAGATCGCCGCGCGCGCCGTGGTGGTGGCGACGGGCCCCGCGGGGGTGGCCGCACTGCTGCCCGGCGTCGACCTGCCGCCGTACCGGGTCGTCACGACCTACTACCACTCGGGCGGGTCGGCGTCGCTCGGCGAACCCATCCTGCTCACCGACGGCCGGCGCCGATTCCTCAACACCTGTGTGCTCAGCGATGTGGTGCCCGAGTACGCGCCGCCGGGCCGCAACCTGATCGCGACATCAGTGCTCGGCATGGACACGCCGGGTCGTGAGGCCCGGGTACGGGAGGCACTGGCGGAGGCGTACGGCACCGGAACGGCGGACTGGGAACTGCTGACGGTGCGCACCGTACCCGACGCCCTGCCCGCCATGCCGCCGCCGCAACCGCTCAACCGGCCGGCCAGGGTCGGCCCGGGGCGGTACGTCTGCGGCGACCACCGGGCCACCGGCTCGGTGCAGGGCGCGCTGGCCTCCGGGGCGCGGGCGGCCCGTGAGGTACTGCGTGACCTGGGCCGGTGAGCCCATCGGCCCGGGCATCCCGGCCATATCTCGCGCATCCATTCGGCCGGTCCGGCAAGAAGTAGCAGTACCGGACGGCTCCCTTTCGCCGCCCGGTCCCGCGTGGACAATCTGCGGCACCTGTCCGCCGGGGGGTGGTCGGCCCCTCATACGGCCGCCCAGACAGTCACCGTGCACCTGGGAGAACGATGTCCATCACCCCGCGACGAGCCCGCTGGCTGGTCCCCGTCATCCTGCTCGTCGCCTGGCTCGGCATCGGCGGCGCCTTCGGGCCCTACGCCGGAAAGCTCGGCGAGGTCGCCACCAACGACCAGGCCGCCTTCCTGCCCCGGAGCGCGGAGTCCACCGAGGTCATCGCGGCGCAGCGGGCGTTCCAGCAGAAGGAGACGGTGCCCGCGATCGTCGTCTGGACCGCTGACGACGGCGGCCCGCTGGGAACGGAACAGCGGAACGCGGCCGGTGCGGCGCTGGAGTCACTCGCCGCGATACCCGGTGTGACGGGGCAAATCTCCCCCGCCCTGCCCTCGGCCGACGGGCAGGCCCTCCAGGGAGTGGTACAGCTCAGGCCCGACCTCGGCGACGAACTGCGGCCCGCGCTCGACCGGATCCAACAGGCTGCCGAACGGGTCCCCGGCACCGACGTCCGGCTGGCGGGGCCGGCGGCCGGGGGAGCGGACCTCTCCGATGCCTTCGCCGGGATCGACGGACTGCTGCTCGGGGTCGCCCTCATCGCCGTGCTGATGATTCTGCTGCTCGTCCACCGCAGTGTGCTGCTCCCCCTCGTCATCATCGCCGGGGCGGTCTTCGCCCTCGCCCTTGCCTGCGCCGCCGTCTACGTGCTCGCCGACCATGCCGTGGTGCGGGTCGACGGCCAGGTCCAGGGCATCCTGTCGATCCTGGTCATCGGCGCGGCCACCGACTACGCCCTGCTGCTGACCGCCCGCTACCGGGAGGAACTCGCCGTACAGGTCGACCGGTTCGCCGCCGTACGGGCCGCGCTGCGGCACTCCGTGGGGGCGATCGTCGCCAGCGCGGCGACCGTCGCGCTGGGCCTGCTGGCGCTGCTCATCAGCGATCTCACCAACAATCGGGCGCTGGGGCCGGTCGGCGCCATCGGTATCGTCTGCGCCGTGCTGAGCACCCTGACCTTTCTGCCGGCCGTTCTGGTGCTCCTCGGCCCGGCCGCCTACTGGCCCGCGCGGCCTCCGTCCGCCGGGGGTGGCACCGCGGAAGAGCAGGGATCTGCCGACGGAGTGTGGCGCCGGGTGGCGGCACTGATCGACCGGGCACCCCGCAGGGTCTGGTCCCTCACGCTGGCCGGACTGCTGGTCTGCGCGGCCTTCGCACCCGCGCTCACCTCCAAGGGCGTACCGCTGGACGAGATCTTCGTCAACGACGCACCGTCGGTCTCCGCGCAGCGGGTGCTGGCGCAGCACTTCCCGGGCGGTTCGGGAAACCCCACGGTGGTCATCGCCGACGCGGACCGGGCCGGGCAGGTGACGGCCGTGGCGCGGAAGACCGATGGGGTGGCCACCGTCGCGCCGGTCACCGGCCGGGACGGCGCCCCTCGGGTCGTCGACGGCCGGGCCCGCATCGACGTGACGCTCAAGGACGCGGCGGACAGTGACGCGGCCAAGGACACCGTGGCCCGGCTCCGTACCGCCCTGCACGCCGTACCCGGCGCGGACGCCCTGGTCGGCGGCTACACGGCGCAGCAGTACGACACCCGGGTCACCGCGGAACGGGACCGCACCCTGATCGTCCCGGTGGTGCTCGCCATCATCCTGGTCATTCTGATCGGCCTGCTGCGCTCCCTGCTGATGCCGGTGCTTCTGGTGGCGACGGTGGCGTTGAACTTCCTCGCCACCCTCGGTGTCTCGGCGCTGGTCTTCGAGCACCTGCTCGGCTTCAGTGGCACCGATCCGTCGGTCCCCCTGTACGGCTTCGTGTTCCTCGTGGCACTCGGTGTGGACTACAACATCTTCCTGATGTCCCGGGTCCGCGAGGAGTCGTTGCGCCACGGGGTACGGGAAGGAGTGCTCAGGGGGCTCGTCGCCACCGGCGGGGTGATCACCTCGGCGGGCGTGGTGCTGGCCGCGACCTTCGCCGCGCTCGGCGTCATCCCGCTGGCCTTCCTCGTGCAGATCGCGTTCATCGTCGCCTTCGGGGTGCTGCTCGACACGGTGGTGGTCCGGTCGCTGCTGGTGCCCGCACTGGTACGGGACATCGGGCGGCTCGCCTGGTGGCCGGGGAGGCTGAGCCGTCCGTCCGGGATGACGGCCGGCCCCGGAGCCGGGGACGGCGCGGTTCGCCTCCCCGGGTCAGCTCCGCAGTAGCGACCGGGCCTTGGGCCAACTGTCGGAGCGCGCCCATGCGTCCGCGACCAGTGTGCCGCCGAAGTCGTGCTACTGGCCCGTCAGTGGGTACTGTCGGTGCAGGACGGCGACAGAGGCGAGAGAGAGGCCGTTTCATCATGGCGGAGGGCACATCCGAGCCTGTGAATCCGAACCCTCAGCCGAAGCCGACATGCCCGCGCTGCGAGCAGTACCACTGCTGCTGCCCCCAGCTACAGCTTCCCAGGTAGGTCCTATGCTTCCGGAGATCACCGAGCACGAGTGCACCAATTGCGGCGCTCCCGTGAAGGGACTGTTCGGGCGTTGGTCGTGTATCGGCTGCCACACCAGCAGTCCGTACAAAGAGCCCCCGGCTGCGTACACGGCGAGCCTTGTGAACGAACCCGTACGGCGCAGGGAACGCCCCCACCACGTCTGCGGCGAACTGCACTGTGTCTGCCCCCGGCTCAGCCGGCCCCGCAACACTTAGGGCACGGCCGACGGGTCGTGCCGGACGTGCGGTGCGGGCGGCCGTCCGGCGTGGTGTCGGCCGGGGTCAGGGGCTCGTGAGGATGACGAGTCGCCGGGTCGCCCGGGTCATCGCGACATAGCGGTCGACCGCCCCTGCGACGCCCTTGCCGAACGACTCCGGGTCGACGAGGACGACCAGGTCGAATTCGAGCCCCTTGGACAGCTCTGGGGGCAGCGACCGGACGCGGGGCGTCGTCTGGAACGCGGGATCGCCGATGACACAGGCGATCCCGTCGGCATGGTCGGCGAGCCAGGTGTCGAGGACCGCGCGCAGATCCGAAGCCGATCCGTGGACGACGGGATCGCCGCCGCGGATGGAGGTCGGCACGTTGGCGTCCGGGAGCACGGCCCGGATGACCGGCTCGGCCTCCGCCATGATGTCGGCCGGTGTTCGGTAGTTGATGCTCAGTGAGGCCAGGTTGATCCGGTCGAGTCCGATGCGTTCGAGCCGTTCCCGCCACGACTCCGTGAAGCCGTGTCTGGCTTGGGCGCGGTCCCCGACGATGGTGAAGCTTCGGGAGGGGCACCTGAGCAGCAGCATCTGCCACTCCGCGTCGGTCAGTTCCTGGGCCTCGTCCACGACGATGTGCGCGAAGGGGCCGGCGAGCAGGTCCGGTTCGATGTCGGGCGGTGCGGTGTCGTCGACCAGTGAGTCCTTGATGTCCTTTCCGTGCAGCATGGTCAGGACACCTTCGCCGTCGTCATCGGCCTCAAGGAGGGCGTCGACGACCTTGGCCATGTGCTCGCGTTCGGCGGCCACCGAGGCGTTGTGCCGGCGCTTGCGCCGCGACGCCTCCGGGTCGCCCAGCCGCTGCCGTGCCGCGTCCAGGAGTGGAAGGTCGGACACCGTCCAGGCATGGGCGTCCTCCCGCTGGAGCCGTTGAACGTCGTCGGGGCTGAGCCAGGGAGCGCACTTCCGCAGATAGGCGGGTACCGACCACAGGTCTCCGACGAGGTCGGCCGCTTCGAGTAGCGGCCATGCGCGGTCGAAGACCGTGACCAGTTCCCTGTTCCGCGACAGCGACGTGCGCAGCGGGCCGGCCGATGCGTCGTCGTCGTGCTTGTCCACCAGGATCGTGAGCAACTCCTCCCAGATCTGGTCACGTGCCTCGTTGTGCGGGGTGCCCGGTGCCGCCTCGAATGCCACGGCCCAGTCGTCGGCACTCAGCCAGATGTCGGACCAGTGGGTCGAGACCGTCATTCCCTTGGTGGGCGGCTCCTCGTAGAACCTGACGGCCGGCTCGATCGCCCGCACCACATCCGCGGACGACTTCAGGAGGGCCACGTCCGGGTCGACCTCGACCGCTGCCGCGGCTCCCTCGGGGACGAGCTCCCGCAGCGTGCAGGTCTGCACGCCCTCCTCACCGAGGCTGGGGAGGACATCGGCGACGTAGCCCAGGTAGGGCTGGTGCGGACCGACGAACAGGACCCGCCCCCGGCGGTGGGCGAGGCGGGGGTCCGCATGCAGGAGGTAGGCGGCACGGTGCAGGGCGACGACGGTCTTCCCCGTACCCGGACCGCCGTCGACGACGAGGGCGCCGCGGGATCCCGCGCGGATGATGGCGTCCTGGTCGGCCTGGATGGTGCCGAGCACGTCCCGCATCCGTGCCGACCGGTCACCGCCCAGGCTCGCGATGAAGGCGGACTGGTCGTCGAGCGCGGCATGGCCGGCGAAGCCGTCCGAGGTGAACACCTCGTCCCAGTAGTCGCTGATCCGGCCGCGGGTCCAGCGGTACCTGCGCCGGCTCGCCAGACCCATCGGGTTGGCGTGGGTTGCTCCGAAGAACGGTTCGGCGGCGGGGGAGCGCCAGTCGAGCAGGAGCCGACGCCCCGCGCTGTCGGTGAGGCCGAATCGTCCGACGTACACCGGCTCCGGGTGGTCAGCGCCGACCATGTGACCGAGGCACAGATCCAGACCGAACCGACGCAGCGCGCGCAGCCGGGAGGTCAGCCGGTGGATCTCCATGTCCCGGTCCATCGCCTGTCGGCCGATGCCGCCGGGTGCCCTGCGCTCGGCGTCGAGACTGTCGGACAGGTCGGCGATCGACTGTGTGAGGCACTCCGCGATGGCCGCGAAGTGCTGCTCGTCACCGGCGATCAGGGTGGGGTCGGCCTTGGGGGAGAGGCGGTCGGGAAGGTCGAACGCGCTGGTGGTGAGGGGGGTCACGGCATCGGTTCCGATCTGTGGCGGCTTGCGGCCATGGCACGCGGCGGGGGCGGGTTGCGCCCGGGGCGTCCTGTCACCGGTCGGCGGACGCGGGTTCGCGTGCTTCTTCTGTTCTGGCCATGGCCGACGATTCTGCGGCACGACCGGGGCCTTGCCGCAAGCCCCCCGGTGCGCTATAAGTTAAAAGTGGCAACGACTGGGTATTCCCTCTTGCCCCTCCACCGTCCGGTCCAGTCGGATGATTTCCTCGTCGATTTCCCCGTCCACTCCCCCGGTGCCCCCGCCAGCGATAGTGCGGCGATCCTCAGCCGGTGAGCCACCCCGACAGGCGGTGCCGCGCCGGGTACGGCGGTGTGTCCCGCATGTGCGGGGGGAGGGTTCCCGGGCGCCCGCGCGGGTGGTGTGCGGCCCTCGGCGGTCGGTGGTGCGGATGGCCCCCACCGACCCGAGGGTTTCAGTTGCTCAGCTCGCCAGGTCCGTTGGCACGGAGGGGCGTCACTGTGGCACGGCGTGCACGCTCTGCGCGCGGTTGCCCCTGTTGCAGGTGGCTGTGGCCACGCCGGGTGCGTTGACCACCTCCGTGCCGTAGACGACGTACCCCTGGCCGGTCTGGAGGTTGTGGCAGAGGGTTTTGGCCTGGTAACGGCCAGTGTCGCACTGGACGTTGCCCCGGCCGTAGTAGTGGTGGCTGCCTTCGTGGACCCACTCGATCCAGCTCACACATCCGCTGACACCACCGACGGGCGGCGATTCCACGGCGTGGACGCTCTCCGCGACGTTACCGGTGTTGCAGGTGACGGTGGCCACGCCGGGTGCGTTGACCACCTCCGTGCCGTAGACGACGTACCCCTTGCCGGTCTGGAGATTGCGACAGACGTTTTTGGCGGTGTAACTGCCCGTGTCGCACTGGATGTTGCCCCGGCCCCGGTAGTAGTGATTGCCCTCCCTGACCCACTCGACCGACGTCGTGCAACCGCTGGGCGGGGCCTGGGTGTCCGGGGCCGCTTGTGCGGGGGCGGTCAGGGCGGAGAGCCCGAGGGTGGCGGCTGCCAGCATCGCGAACCTGTACCTGATCAACACTGCCTCCTGGAGAGCGCGGAAACGCGGGAGCGTGGAAGTGCCGGGGCGCGGAAATGTGGGAGGGCGGACATGTGGGAGGGCGGGCGTGGCACGGAACGTACCACCGGCGCACACCGGCAGATACGGAGTGAACCAGCCACCTCCCGCGGCGATTTCGCGCTGACCGCGTGGGCCGTGGTCGCGGTGGCGGAGGGCCCTCTCAGGAGCCCGATACGGCGGCGCTCACTCCGGACGGTGGGTGGCCAGGTCCGATACGGGGACCGGTCTGCCGAGCGCGAGCAGGGCGATCTGCCGCCAGTTCAGCCGGGGCCGGCTCATGGGGGCGCCCGGCCGGCCCCGGGGGACCAGGACCCGCAGGGCACGGGGGTGGATCGAGCACACGACCGGTGCGGGCAGGGTCAGGGCTTCACCGTCGACCGCGACCGGCAGGTTCGAGGCGCCCGCGGCGACGGCCGGTTCGGATGCGCCCGCGGTGGCGGGTGGCTCCGAGGAAGCGGTGGTGACCGGCAGGTCCGAAGCAGCAGCGGCGGCGGTGACCCGTACCTGCCGGGCCGTCAGGACCGTCAGCCCCGTGGCCTGCGCGCCGAGCAGCGCGAGTTGGGCGGCCTGGGCCGCGCCGTCCACTCGGATGCCGATGACGCCCAGCCTTCCCCCGTCCAGTCGCAGCCGCCGACCCGCGCCCAGGAGATCGCCGCTCGCGTAGGGGTTGTTGCTGACCAGCAGTGCCTGCTGGGAGGGGAGCCGGGTGCCGTCCACGGTCGCGTCGAGCCGCTTCCCCGGCTCCTTGAGCAGCAGATCGGGCAGGGCGTCCAGGGCGGTGCCCGCCTGGTCCTCCCGGTACCGGGGACTCTGGACGATCTCCGCGTACACCCCGAACGACGCGGTGTTGACGAAGGGACGGCCGGACACGAAGCCCAGATCGACCCGGATCTCCTCCCCATCGGTCAGGGCGTCCAGACACCGGGAGGGATCCTGTCGATCCAGACCCAGATCCAGGGCGAAGTGATTGCGGGTACCCGCGGAGATCACCAGAAACGGGAGATCGTGCTCGGCGGCCACGGCCGCCACCAGGGCCTGTGTGCCGTCGCCGCCCGCCACACCGAGCAGATCGGCGCCGTCGGCCACGGCCTGTCGAGCGAGCGCGGTGACATCCACCCGGGTGGTGACGGACAGGACGATCACCCGCGCGCCCAGCCGCTCGGCCTTCTCGACCAGCCCGAAGCGGGTGACCTTCCCTCCGCCCGACACCGGATTCATGATCAGGACCGGGTGGCGCGGGGGCCGTCGGTACCGTGCCCGCGGTCCGCGTGGTGGCCGGGCCCGCCGTAGTGCGGAACGGGCGCAGCCCAGCGCCGCGCCCCACAGTGCCATGGCGACCAGCGCCGGGCCCCACAGCCCGTGGACCGTGTAGAGGATGATCACGGCCACCGGCGCCGCGAGCACCAGCAGCGCGCCCAACAGCCGGTACGGTCCGCGGTAGGCGAGGACCCACCAGGTCCCCACGGCGGCGAGGGCCAGTCCCGCCAGGCCGCCCGCCACGATCAGCAGACCGCCCGCGCTGACCACGGACACCAGCGTCGCGATCGCCGCCGCCACGCCGGCCAGCGCAAGTCGGGCCAGCACTCGCGCCCAACGCAGCGTCCCTGGGTCGGCCACGGCCACCACCCTCTCCCGCTCGTACCAGCGCCACATCGGTGCGGGAGCGGCCCCCTGGCCGCGGTGTGTGAACCTGACCGCCCGGTCCACGAGGGCACCTGACGCACCGCCACGGCCCTGGGTCGGACGGCCCCCCCGGCGGATCCGCGCTGTTCCATCGGGATCAGGTGCTCGTCCGGCCGGGCAGGGCCCGGGGAAGCTCCGGTTCCAGGGTCGCACCCGGGCCCTGCCCGTGGCGGGAAGCGCGCCCGACGGGATGCGCACACCCTGTCGTCCGCCGGGCGGCCCGTCGCCCTGACCGCGCGGGCCGGCCACCGTGCCCCCGCCACGGGCGCTCGTCCCCCACCTCGGCGGGGGACGAGCGCCCGTGCGTCTCCCGGTGCGGCGCCGTGGCGAGCGGCCCCCGGCCGGGAGAGTCCGGAAGATTCTGCGGGGCGGCGGTGCCGGCGGTGGCAGCCGTGTCGCGATACGCGGTCGGCGCGTGAGGGTGTGCTGCCGATTGCGTATCGCGGTCCCGTGGGTCAAACGCTCTGGGGTGCCGGTGGTTCCGACGGTGCGCAAAGGGCCGGGTGGGCCGAAGGCAGTGCACCCGAACCCTCTTCGGATGACCGATCGGGGCGGGGAGCATGCCGTAGCGGTACGCGCTCCCATCAAACCCGACGGGGCGAGAGCAGGAACAGACGGAATGCCGGCCATAACCTGTCGGGAACCCACTCCCGGCCGGCGGCGGTTTCGACGCCTCGCACGTGTCCTCGCCGACCGTACGAGACGACCGTGAGCCGGTGCCCGCCCGCACCCGAGTGAGGGGCTGCGCCCGGCCGTTACCGCGGCACGGTGCACCCTGCGCGGGTACGGGCGGGTGCGGTCACTTCAGGTCAGGTGGTCAGGTCAGGTCAGGCGGTCCCGGGCTCGCGGACGGCCTCGGTGTCGTAGAAGCAGAAGTGGTCCTTGATCTGCGCCACCTCGGGCCTCGGCACCGGGTACGCCCATACGATGTCGTCCGCGCCGGGCACCGACCAGTAGTCCGCGTCGCCCTTGAAGGGGCAGTGGGTGTGCGTGTCCGAACGGGTCAGCAGTTCGGTCCGGACGTCCTCGGGGGGCAGGTAGTAGCGGACCGGACAGCCCGTCTCGCGCAGCACGAGGGGTCGTCGGCTCTCGGCGATGAGCTGTCCGTCGCGAACGACGCGTACGTGTTCGCTGCCTTGTTCGATGGTGATGCGGTGTCCACGAGTCATATCCGCCTCAGCGCGCGACGGCGGGGGCTTGTTCCCCTTGCCTCCGCGGGCCCCCCGCGCGCGGGGACCGTGTCAGCGGGAACCGCTCCAGGCGGCGGGCACGAACGTCCAGAGCACATCCGCCGCCGTCGCGCCGGTGTTCCGCCAGTTGTGCGGCTCCCGACCGGAGAAAGTGAGGGTGTCGCCCGCCGTCAGCCGCTGCGTGTGCCCGGTGAAGAGCACCGAGACCTCCCCGGCTATCACATGGAGCACTTCGACATCGCAGTTGATGGTGTAGAGGTCCTCACCGCCGTCGGCACCGGGTTCGAGGTGGGAGCGCAGGACCTGGACCCGGGACTGACCCCGTGGTGTGATCATGCGATCGACGACGCCCCGGCCGCCCATGTTGAGGTGGGGCGCGTCGTCCAGACGTACCACCGCAGTCTCGGCGTCCTCGAAGAGCGAACCCACCGGCAGCGACAGTACCTGACAGAGAGTGACCAGGGTGGTGACGCTCGGGGAGGTCTCGTCCCGCTCGACCCGGCTGATGAATCCCCTGGTCAAGCTGGTCGCCGCGGCCACTTGCTCGATCGTCAGCCCCTGCGCCTGCCGGCTGGCGCGCAGTCGCGCGCCGACACGGACCGGGAGCGCGGATGGCGTCGGATGCAGAGCTTTCATGAAGTCCTCGCGTCGCTCGATCGATGCGTTGGCCACTCTTGACAGGATTGATAACGCGGAGCAACACTACCGGAACCGTAGTTGCCTATTAAGCATTCTTTGTTGCGTATAGGTGACTTCCCTTCAGCAAAGAGCCGAGAACGCGATGAACGCTGCCGAGCGGCCCGCCTGGCCTCCCGACGCCGGCACCACTCCCCGCCACGCCGGAATCGCTACCTTCGCGCCGCCGTGCCCGGAGGCCGCGCCCCGCGCCGCCGTCGCCACCGTGCCCTTCGGTCTCACCGGGGCGGCGCGGACCGGGAGAACCGCCGCGCGTCCGCGGCCGACAGCAGCCGTCCCCCGGGGCCTGACGAGCAGTGAACCTCCCGCCACACACCGCCCACCGCGCGCCGTCCCTCCGGCCGGCTCCGTCGAGGTGATACCCGCCCCCGACCTAGGCCCTGTCCGGGCGATCTTGTCGGGGCCACGACGACGGCTACGGCACGTCCCCTCGGCCCTTGGGGGCCTGGGGAGACCCCATGCCACGGCCCTTGCGGGCCTGGGCAGGTCCCATGCCACGGCCCCTGCGGGCCTGGGGAGACTCCATGCATCTGACGCCGCGGGCTGACCCTCGAAGATCGCCCGGACAGGACCTAGCGCGGCCGACGCCTGTCGCGGCCTTCCCCGTGGCACACCGGGTCCCCCCGGCCACGCCCCCCACCGCACCGGCATCCGCCCGCTGACCGGCTCCACCCCCGAGGAGACAGCGATGTCCTCACCAGAGACCGCACCCCCGCGCGAAGGCGTGATCGAGCAGCATTCGATCGACTACGTGCCCCATTCCGAGCGCCACGGCAAGGTGTGGCACCAGGGCCCGTTCTGGTTCACCGGCAACTTCGTCCTGCCGACCATGGTCACCGGCTTCGTCGGCCCGGCGATGGGACTCAGCGTCTGGTACAGCGTGCTCGCCGTACTGCTCGGCGTCTCCTTCGGCACCTTCTTCATGGCCTTCCACGCCAACCAGGGCCCGCGCATGGGCCTGCCGCAGATGATCCAGTCACGGGCGCAGTTCGGCAGTCGCGGCGTCGTCGTGCCCTTCGCCGCGACCGTCTTCGTCTACGTCGGATTCCTCGTCTTCGACACGATCCTGGCCGCCCAGGGCCTCGGCCTCGTCCTGCCCGACATCAAGCTGTTCTGGTACCCGGTGCTCATCGCGGTCTCGATCGTCATCGCGGTGGTCGGGCACGATCTGCTCCACTTCGTCCAGCGCTGGCTGACCTACCTGCTCATCGTGGTGTTCGCGATCCTCACGATCGTGGCCATCGTCCACTTCTCCAGCAACCCGGTCGCGCCGGGCGCGCCCGCGGCCACCGCCGGCTGGGACCTCACGGCGTTCCTCGTGCAGTTCTCGCTCGCCGCCGGATACAACATCAGCTATGCGGTGTACGTCTCGGACTACACCCGCTACCTCCCGGCCGATGTGTCGGCGAAGAAGCTGATCTCCTCGGTCTACGCCGGTGCGGCGTTCTCGGCCGTGTGGCTGATGTCGCTCGGCGCGATCCTGTCCAGCTATCTCCCGGACCCCGACCCGATCCTGGCCCTCCGCCAGGTCGGCGACCTGCTCTTCCCCGGCTTCGGGCTGGTGGTCGTGCTCGTCTCGGTGCTGGCGCTGATCTCCATCATGGGCGTCAACGCCTATGGCGCGATGCTGACCGGCACCAGCGCGGTCGACGGTTTCAAGAGGGTGCGACCGACGGTACGGCTGCGGGTCATCGGTCTCACGGTGGTCGGCATCGCCTCCCTCGTCGTCGCGCTGCTGATCCCCGACGACTACATCGGCAGCTTCAACAACTTCGTGCTGCTGATGCTGTACTTCCTCGTCCCCTGGACCGCGGTCAACCTCGTCGACTTCTACTTCGTGCGCCGGGGCGGCTACGCGGTCGCGGAGATCCTGAAGCCCGACGGTCTCTACGGACGCTGGGCCTGGCGCGGTGTCGTCGCGTACGCGGTGGGATTCCTGGCGATGATCCCGTTCTTCTCCAGCAGCTTCTATGTGGGACCGGTGGCCGACGCCCTCGGCGGCGCTGACTTCTCCTTCGTGGTCGGACTGATCGTCTCCGGGGGTCTCTACCTGATCTTCGCGCGGAGCATCGACCACGACGCGGAGGCGGCGGCGCGCGCGGCGAGCCAGGCCGAACTGGAAGGATCCGCCCGATGACCACCCCTCTGACCCCGCTGGCCTCCCCGACCTCATCCGAGGCTGCGTTCGCGGATGAGACCAGGCCGTCGTCCGTCACGGTCGCCTGCTGTCAGCTCGCGCTCCGGGTCGGCCGCGTCGAGGAAAACCGGCAGCGCGTCCGTGAGGCGGTACGCACCGCCGCGGGTCGGGGCGCGCATATCGTGGTCCTCCCCGAACTGGCCAACTCCGGATACGTCTTCGAGAGCCCCGGGGAGCTGCTGGCGACCGCCGAACCGCTCGACGGCGCGACGATCCGGGAGTGGGAGGCGCTCGCCGCCGAACTCCACGTGGTGATCGTGAGCGGCTTCGCCGAACTCGGCACCGACGGGCGCGCCTACAACACGGCCGTCCTCGTCGACGAGACCGGGCTGCGCGCCTCGTACCGCAAGGCCCATCTGTGGAACGCGGAGAAGACCTACGGGTTCACACCGGGTTCACACCCCCCGCCGGTGCTCGACACCCCGTACGGCCGGATCGGCGTGATGGTCTGCTACGACGTCGAGTTCCCCGAGTGGGTGCGGTTGGTCGCGCTCGACGGCGCCGAGCTGCTGTGCGCGCCGGTGAACTGGCCCCTCTACCCCCGGCCGGACGGCGAACGCCCCGGCGAGATCGTCCGCGTGCAGGCGGACGCCGCCGTCAACCGCATGTTCGTCGCGGTCGCCGACCGCACCGGCACCGAACGCGGACAGGACTGGCTCGGCGGCACCGTCATCGTCGATGCCGACGGATACCCAGCGACCGCTCTGCGGCTGGGCGAGCCGGCGATCGTCACCGCCACGATCGACCTCGCCGAGGCCCGCTCCAAGGCGATCAGTGAACTGAACGACGTGCACCGGGACCGGCGTCCCGAGCTGTACGCGCGAGGAGGGAAAGAGACATGACGCCGAGCCCCGTCGTCGCCGTGGTCCAGCAGCCGCCCGCACTGCTCGACCTCCAGGAATCGGTACGCCGCGCGACCAACCACGTACTGACGGCGGCCGGTTCGGGCGCCACCCTCATCGTCTTCCCCGAAACCTGGCTCACCGGCTACCCGGCCTGGGTGTTCGGACTGGCGGGCTGGCGGGACAGCACGGCGCAGCGCTGGCACGCGCGACTGTTGGAAGAGAGCCCCGTCCTCGATCCGAGCGGTGGTGACCACGACGACCTCGCGCCGCTGCGCGCGGCGGCGCGCGAGGCGGGCGCGACCGTCGTCCTCGGTCTCAATGAGCGCCCGTCGCCGTCCAGCGGCTCGCTCTACAACTCACTCCTCACGATCGGCCCGGACGGCCGCACCCAGAACCTGCACCGCAAGGTGTCGCCGACCCACACCGAACGCATCGTCTGGGCGGCCGGCGACGGAGCGGGCATCCGGGTCGTCCCGACCCCGGCCGGGCGGGTCGGCGGTCTCGTCTGCTGGGAGCACTTCCACCCGCTCGCACGACAGGCGCTGCACGCCCAGGACGAGGAGATCCATGTCGCCGTCTGGCCGGACATGCCCGAGAGCCATCTGATCGCGGCGCGGTCGTACGCGCTGGAGGGACGCTGCTTCGTCGTCTCGGCCGGGCTGATCCTCTCGACCGATGACGTACCGGCCGATCTCCTCGACGCCTACCGGGCGGGCGTCGGCCCGGACGCCCCGGAGAGCGGACTGCTCTTCGACGGCGGTTCGAGCATCGCGGGCCCGGACGGATCCTGGCTCGTGGCGCCGGTCTTCGGCGAGGCCCGTGTCATCACGGCGACCGTGCCGATCGGGCGCCGCTACGAGGAAGTGCTCGATCTTGACGTCGCCGGCCACTACGCCCGGCCCGACGTCTTCCAGCTCTCCGTCGACCGCCGCCGCACCACCGGAGTCACCTTCACGGACTGACTGACGGAGCGACGGAGCGACGGGCCGAACGGCCGCCCGGGGCCGATCCCGGTGACAGCGTCCGCTGCGGGCGGGGTATCGTCGGCACATTGAATGCCTCCGTGGCCGTCCCGGGCGAAGGTGATGCTCACCGTAGGGATCGGGTCCCGGGCCAACAACCCCTAGCGCAGCACCGGTTTCGCCTTGCTAGGGGTATCGGTGCGAGCCCTAGGGGTGCGCCGGCGCATTAGGGGTTCTTCGCCCCGTGTCCTCGTCGCTACCGTGAGCGCATGGATGAAACACCGAACATTGTCCTCGAAGGTGGTTCCCCGAATTTCGTCCCGCAGCAAATGAGGGTTTGCTACACGCCGGACGAGAATGCGAAATTCAAACTCCTCCTCGGTAATCGGTATGAACACTTCCAGCCGGTCGATGAACGCGTTGTCATCGACGGCCGGAAGTTGAGGGTGTTCCGCTGGTCCTACCGCACCTACGTCGCCGAGTAGCGCCTGTGGGACGGTTCCCCCGCCCGGGCCGGGCCGTGGCTCAGCCGTGCAGGGTTCCGTCCAGGACCGTGACCGCGCTGCCCCGCAGATGAACACGGTCGCCGTGCACGGAGGTGTGCACCAGGCCGGAGCGGGTGGACGCCTGGAGACCGGTGAGGCCGTTCCGGCCGAGCCGCGCCGACCAGTAGGGGGCGAGCGCGGTGTGGGCGCTGCCGGTGACCGGGTCCTCCGGGATCCCCTCGGCGGGTGAGAAGAACCGGGAGACGAAGTCATACCCCGGGTCGGCGCCGGCGGCCGCGGCGGTGATGATGACACCGCGCAGCTTCTCGGTGTGCGTGAGGTCGGCCGTCGCGGCCAGATCGGGCGTCGCGGCGCGGACGGTGGCCTCGTCGGGCAGGACGGTCAGCAGATCGCCGAGGGCGCCGGTACGGTACGTGGCCTCCGGGGCGACGCCGAGTGCCGCCGCCAGTCCCGGCGGTACGGGTACCTCAGTGGCGGGAGCGGCCGGGAAGTCCAGAGTGATCACGCCGTCCGCGTCCGCGTGCGCGACCAGGACACCGTTCCACCGGCTGCTGAACCGGACGGGTCCGAGCAGCCCGCGCTCGGTGCGCAGGACGTGCCGGGTGGCCAGGGTGGCGTGGCCGCAGAGATTGGTCTCCACGAGCGGGGTGAACCAGCGGATGGACCAGTCAGCAGCAGTCGGGTCGGTCGGATCAGCCGGGTCGGTCGGATCAGTCGGGTCGGTCAGGGGGAGCGCGAACGCCGTCTCCGAGTGGTTCAGCTCGGCGGCGACCTGCCGCATCCAGGCGTCCTCCGGCCACTCCCCGGCGGGCAGCAGGCACACGCCGGCCGGATTTCCGGTGAACGGGCGGTCGGTGAAGGCATCGACGACATGGATTCTCATGGGAGAAACGTAACCAGGCCGATCGGCACGTGGCCCAGTCCAATCCGGGTTACGTGGACTGATTTCCCGGGATTCTCCCGGTCCGCCTGCCCCGGGCGTTCCCTCGGTCGCCCGGATGGCGCTCCGGAGGGACGATGGGGGAGGGGCGGGAAGGGAGCGGAAGGGCAGGGGGAATCGGCGCTGGGCGGAGGTGCGGCACATGTTCCGGGACACCAGGGCATTCAGTGGATTCGCCGTCGACGACCTCTCCACGGCGAGGCGCTTCTACGGGGAGACCCTCGGCCTCGAAGTCACCGACGAGAACGGGTTGTTGACCCTGCGGCTCGGTGGGGGAACCGCCGTCCTCGTCTATCCGAAACCGGATCACACGCCGGCGGTCTTCACCCTGCTGAACTTCCCGGTGGACGACATCGAGAAGGCCGTGGACGAACTGATCGCGCGGGGTGTGGAATTCGAGCGGTACCAGGGCTTCACCCAGGACGGGAAGGGCATCGCGCGCGATTCCGGAGGGCCGCCCATCGCCTGGTTCAGGGATCCGGCGGGGAACATCCTCGCCGTGCTGGAGGCGCCAGGTCCCTGAGTGCGGTGCGTCCGTCCGGTCCTGCCCGGCGGGGGTGCCCCGTCCCTGAGTGCGGTGGGTCCCAGCAGCCCCGTTCGACGGGGGTGCACGAACATTCCGTGCGTGTACGGTCACCGAAGGTTCCGTCGCCTCTGCGCTCCGCGCTGCGGGCCACCCCCGACCCCGTACGGCGATGTCATTCACCGCCACGGCTCACACGCGGAGCGTCACGCCACCCCCCGGCGGATCAAAGGCTGCGTGCGGGCGTGGCCCAGGTGGCACCAAGAGCCGTATGGGCAAGGTGGAATGTCGCTTATAGTCAATTTATCTCTGTCGTGGTAGCGTCGCTCAGACTTGTCGCGTCCGGCCGGGCCCAGCGCCCGGCCGGACGCGTGTCGGTCGTCTTCAGGGAGTCACATGCGCCGCCGAATACATCCCGCCGCTGCGGCGGGTGGCGCGGTGGTCGTCGGCGTGGGGGCTCTCTACCTCGCCGGGCTGCTGCTCACCGGCGAGGAGATACCCGAAGGCACCCGGGTGCGCGGTGTCGACATCGGGGGCATGAGCCAGGCACAGGCCCGGGAGACCCTGGACAGGGAGCTCGCGGCGGCGGCCGGCTCCGCGCCGCTGGCGGTGCGGATCGGTGACCGCGCGGACACCGTCGATCCGCGTACGGCCGGACTCCGCGTCGACACCGACGAGACCGCCGCCCACGCCGTCCGCCCGGGGCTCGGTCCGGTCACCGTGATCGGTGGCCTCTTCGCCCGGGGCGGCGAGGTCGATCCCGTCGTCCGACAGGACGAGGGGCAGGCGCGCACCGCCCTGGCGGGGCTGGCCAAGAAGCACGACCGCGCGGTCCGCGAGGGCGGCATAGCCTTCGACAAGGGGACCGCGAAGCAGGTGCCGCCGCGCGCCGGGCAGGCCCTGAACATCGACGCCTCGATCGACGTCCTGCGCTCCGCCTACCTCGCGACGAAGTCCGAGCCGGCGGACCTCCCGACCCGGGAGACGGCGCCGCGCGTCGATGTGGCCGAGACGGAACGCGCCCTGCGCGAGTTCGCGCGGCCGGCGATGTCCGGGCCGGTCACGCTCACCTCGGGCGGCGAGCGGATCACGATCACCCCCACCGTCCTCGGCGAGCATCTGACGATGCGGGCCGGCGCCGGCGACCGGCTGGTGCCCAAGCTCGACGGCAAGGCCCTGTTCGACGATCCCGCGGTGGCCGGTCCGGTGGCTGATGCGACCAACGAGGCCGTCGAGGCCGAACTGCGGCTGAACGGCGCGCGCGTCGAGGCCGTGACCGACGGCAAGCCCGGCCGGGAGTTCACCGCCAAGGCGGTCTCCGACGCGGTGCTGCCGCTGCTCACCAAGTCGGGGGCGGCGCGCACCGGCGAGGTGGTCACGAAGACGACGCAGCCCAAGGTGACCAAGGAGAAGCTGGCCGCACTCGGGCTGACGGAGAAGATGTCCTCCTTCACCGTCGACTTCGAGCCCGCCGAGTACCGCACGAAGAACATCGGCCGCGCCGTGGAACTCATCAACGGATCGGTCGTGCTGCCGGGCGAGACGTGGAGTTTCAACCGCACCGTCGGCGAACGCACCAAGGAGAACGGGTTCGTCGACGGCACCATCATCCTCAACGACCAGTACGCCAAGGCCGCTGGCGGCGGTGTCTCGGCCGTCGCCACCACCATGTTCAACGCGATGTTCTTCGCCGGTGTGAAGCCCGTCGAGTACGGCGCCCACTCCTTCTACATCGAGCGCTACCCGGAGGGCCGCGAGGCCACGGTGGCCTGGGGCAACCTCGACCTCAAGTTCACCAACGACTCCGGCAACGCCATCTACATCCTGGCCGAGTCCACGGACAGTTCGGTGACGGTCACCTTCCTCGGCACCAAGAAGTACGCGGCGGTGGAGGCGAGCAAGGGCCCCCGCACGAACGTGCAGGAACCGGGTACCCGGCCCGGCGCCGCGAAGGACTGCCAGCCGCAGACCCCGCTGGAGGGGTTCGATGTCACGGTCGAGCGCATCTTCCGCGGTGACGACGGCCAGGAGCTGAAGCGGGAGCCCTTCCGCACGCGGTACACCCCCCGGGACAAGGTCACCTGCGACTGACTCCGCTGACTCCGCTGAACGCCTGGTGCCGCTCCACCACGACCGGTGGAGCGGCACCGGCGCGTGTGGAGTGCCCGAGCCTCCCGCCGACTCCCGCGCCCCGGTGCGCGGGCCCCGGTCAGAGGGTGGATACGTGTCGGTATGACGGCGGTTGTCGCCGTCCCTGGTGCTCGGAGTGTGAGGGCAGCAGGTCCTTGAGCGCCGGCGAGGGTTCCAGTCCGAGTTCTTCGAAAAGGACGCGGCGGCATTGTTCATATTGTCGCAGCGCCGCGACTCTATTTCCGGCCGCGAGATGTGCTTTCACGAGTACGCGATGGGCGCTTTCCCGTAGTGGTTCCGCACGGACGACGGCGAGTCCGGCGGCGACCGCTTCACCGTGACGACGGGCTTCGGTGAGCCGATCGGTCATTGCCTCCAGGGCGTACAGCCGGAGTTGATGATATTGCTCGCGTTCGATCAGCACCCACTCGTCCTCCGGCCACTCCGGCAGTAGATCGGCCGACAGGTCCACCCGCGTCTGGGTGGTGAGGATGTCGTCGCAGGCGTGGGCGATATCGAGCAACCGGTGCGCGCGGGCCACCGCTTCGTGCAGGTCCACGGTGATGTGCGGGGAAACCGCCAGCTCACGCGCCGAAGCGTCGATGAGGTGGTGCTCGGACCGCGTCGCGCGCCACAGGGACGACCGGAGATTCGCGTGGGCCCGGGACGCCGTGACGTCCGGCCACAGTGTTCCGGCCACATAGGTGCGTGTTCTCGGCATGTCCTGCAGGGCGAGGAATGCGATAAGTCGCTGTGCGCTGGAGCAGATCGGAACACGTAGTTGATCGACCGATAGCGCAAAGCCTTTAAGTAGTCTCAAGGTGATGACGTGAGCTGGTTCGTTCATCGGCTCCCCCGGACGATGTCAGTTCCAGTGATCTTACGTACGGCTCCCGGGATACTGACGAGCATATTACGAACAAACCATGATCGTGGGTTTCTGTGTTCACGCGACGGCGTTATGGAGCCATCACCGGAACGCCACGACAACGTCACTTCCCACGTCACTCACCCGGTTCGAGTATCTGATCGAGCCAGGCGCGCACGACCGTGACCACATCGTCGACCCCGCTCGCCGCGGCGGGGGGAGCCTGGCACCCGTTGACCGTCCGAAGAATGCGGGCCCGTACGCCGTCCCGCCCGTCACCCTCCGTCCATACCCGGAGGATCAGTACGCCGGTGTGCTCTGGGGGAGTCTCCACAAGAGGCAAGGGTGACGCACCGATGTCACCCAGGCGTTGTCGAATCGTGTTCGGTGAGGTCAAGGCCGGAGGGTGAAACGGACCGGTGACGCCGGTGTGACGCATGGGTCGCGGCCCGGCCACGTAGGGGTCTGCATCCTGTCGTCACCCGCCGTCAACACCGGGGCCGATGGGGAGGATGCGCATGGGGGACTTCGGCGTCATCTCAGATGTTTCGACGGTCATCGTGGAGACCCTGACACGGTCCCTGCGCGGGCTGAGCCAGGTGGACCCACCGATCGCGGAACTCAACGACCTCTCCGAGACGGTGCAGACGTCGCCGCCCAAACTCACGGTGTTCCTCTACGAGATCGCCGAGGACCCGACCTCACGCAACCGGCCACCGGTGCGCTCCCTGCCCCCCGACGCGCCGACCACCCGCAAGCCGCCGATGGCCCTGCTGCTGCGCTATCTCGTCACCCCCTGGGGTGGCGACCCGCCCACCCAGCACCGGATGCTCGGCCGCGCCCTGCAGGCCCTCTACGACGACGCGATCCTCGACGGCGTCCAACTGACCGGCAGCCTGGCGGCGACCAACGACGCGCTGCACGTGAGCCTCACCCCGCTCACCCTCGACCAGAAGTCATGGATCTGGTACGCGATCCAGAAGCCCTACCGGCTCTCGCTGAACTACGAGGTCCGCGTGGTCAATCTGGACTCGGCCGCCGCGACGGAGGTCCGACCGGTGCGGAGCCGGGTCTTCGAGGGTGTGCCGACGCCGTGAGCCGATTCCTGCCGCTCGAACGGTCCACGCGCCACAGCCCGGTGTGGTTCGTGCCCTACGACGAGTACGCCGAACGGGTCCGCACCGTGGGGGTGACGGTCCGGTTGGACCGGTTCTCCGACGGCGGTTGGCTGCCGCTCGACGACGCGGCGGTACGCACGCCCAGCGCGGCCATCGCCTATCCGGGTCTCGGCAGGCACCGTGCACCGGCGGCGATCGGTCCGCAACGCCACCGGGCGCGCTTCACCGCCGCGGGGTACGAGCCGCTGTACCCCGCCGACGGCCGGCCGTTCGACGCCGGCCTGGTCGGTGTCGAGTTCCTGGTGCATCCGTACCACGACACCGAGACCACGGGTGCCGGCGCGCCGCTGCCACCGATCGTGCCCCGGCTGGTCCGGCTGCTGCCGAGCGTCTCCTTCCCGTACCCCCCGGGCCTGCGCACCGCGCACGGTGTCGTCCGCGACGCGGTCACCCGGGCACCGATCGCGAACGCGCTGGTCGAGGCCAGGGGACAGACGAGCCCGGACCTGACGCCGTGGCACGAACGCACTCTCTCCGACGCCTCGGGAGCCTTCCGGCTGGCCCTGCGGTGGGAGGGCGAACGGACAGCCGCCGACCCCGTCGGGGAGACGTTCCGTCTACAGGCCACCGAACGGCCCGGCCGGGCCGGTTCGCTGACCGTGCGGCTGCCCCAGGACGCAGGGAGCCGACACAACATCGAGATCCGCGAGCAGTGAGGAGCCGTCCATGGCGGAGTATCTGAGCCCCGGGGTCTACATCGAGGAGGTCGATGCGGGGCCACGGCCGATCGCGGGAGTGAGCACGAGCACGGCCGGCATGGTCGGCGTGACCGCTCGCGGCCCGTACACCGGAAAACCCAAACTGGTCACGAACTTCCTGGAGTTCCAGAACACGTTCGGCGGCTTCCTCCCCGAACCGGACGTGCCGGTCCGGGACGCCTGGGCGAACAACCCGGACGAGGGCGGCCGTTGGTGGCTGTTCCCGCTCGCGGTCAAGGGCTTCTTCGACAACGGCGGCCAGCGCCTCTACATCAAGCGGGTCGCCAGCACCGGGGCGACGGCGGCGGCGGGTGCGCTCGGCCGCGGACTGGTGAGCGAGATCGCCACCGACGCCGCGAAGGGCGCGACCAGCCTGGAACTCGCCCATCTGATCGGCTTCACCGGCGTCGAGCAGCAGATCCAGCTCTTCCGCGGTGACGACCAGCAGGTGATCCACACCGCGGAGGTCGTCGGCTATGACAGGACCGCGCGCCGGCTGGAGCTGGACACGGAGCTGCCCGCCGAAGTCCGCACGGCCCGCGGCGACTACGTCCAGGTCGGGGCGCGCGACACGGAACAGACCCTGAGGTTCTCCGCCGTCAGCCCCGGCGCATGGGGCGGCGCGGTCCAGGTGCGGATCCGGCCGACGGTCGGCGCCGCGCTGCCGGTGCTGCCCGACCCGCAGGAGGGCGAGCTCTTCGTCACCCGGCTGACCGAGGACGCGGCGGCGAACAGCGAGACGGTCAAGGTGGCCGTCGTGACCGGACTCGACCTCGCGGAACCCACCGTCTTCTGGGTGCAGATCGGCACCGAACGGTTCGAGGCCCGGGCGAGCGTACCCGCAGACGGGACCGTCACCCTGTCCCTCCCGGCCGGCACCCGGCATCCGCAGTGGCGGACCGGGCTGACGGTGCGCCGGGTGCGCCGCGGCAACATCGCGGCCGGGCGGAAGCTCCGGATCGGTGGCGCGACCCGGCTGTACGAGGGCGCTGTCGTCCAGCTCGACGATGGCGCCCGCCTGACCGTGCTGACCGTCGACACCATCGTGGACGGCGTCGTCTCCTTCGACCGGGAGGTCGAGGGCACCTTCTTCGAGACCGACCGGATCCATCTGATCGAGGCGCAGGTCAGCACCCGGTTCACCGACCCGGCCGGCGCCGCGGTGACCGAGACGTTCGACAACCTCCGACTCACCGGGGACACCCCGGCGCAGGTGGCGAACACCCTGGCGATCCGTTCCCAGCTGGTACGGGCTACGGCGCTGGCCGGGCTCACCGGCGACCCCGCGGAGTTCCCGGTACCGGCCGTCGGGTCCTGGCTGACCCTGGCGGAAGGGGACGACGCCTACGCCAGCCTGAGCGTGTCCGACTTCGTCGGCACCGACGGCGGCAGCGGCAAACGCACCGGGATCGTCGCCCTGGAGGACATCGACGAGATCGCCATCTGCGCGGTGCCGGGCGTGTGGTCGGGCACCGTCGAATCGGCCCTGATCACCCACTGCGAACTGCTCAAGGACCGGTTCGCCACCCTCGACCCGCAGGACGGCCTGGACATCGAGGGCATCCAGGCGTTCCGCGAACGGTTCGACACCAAGTACGCGGCGCTCTACTACCCGTGGCTCGTCACCCGCGACCCGCTGACCAACCGCGACGTCGAAGTACCCCCGTCGGGCCATCTGGCCGGTATCTACGCCCGGGTGGACGTGGAACGAGGCGTGCACAAGGCACCGGCCAATACGGTCATCCGGGGCATCCGGCTCACCGACGGCATCGCCCAGGACGTGACCAAGCGGCACCAGGACCTGCTGAACCCCCGGGGCATCAACGCACTGCGCTTCTTCCCCGGCCTCGGCCAGCGGGTGTGGGGAGCGCGCACGCTGTCCTCGGACAGCTCGTGGAAGTACATCAACGTCCGGCGGCTCTTCCTCTTCCTGGAGGAGTCGATCGACGAGGGCACCCAGTGGGTGGTGTTCGAACCCAACGACGAGGCGCTGTGGGCCCTGGTCCGGCAGACGGTCACGAACTTCCTCACCACCGTCTGGCGCAGCGGCGCACTCGCCGGGACCACCGCCGACGAGGCGTTCTTCGTCGCCTGCGACCGCACCACCATGACCGAGGACGATCTGGCCAACGGCAGGCTCATCTGTGTGATCGGCGTCGCGCCGGTCTTCCCGGCCGAGTTCGTGATTTTCCGGATCCAGCAGAAGACCCGCGAGAACCAGCTCGCCTGAGCATTGACGAGAGGCCACCATGCCGCCCGTGACCAGGGAAGATCCCTACGCCGCTTATAACTTCCAGATCATCGTGACCAACGTCAGTGACGACGGCGTCGCGGTGAGTGGATCCTTCACCGAGGCCAGTGGGCTGGAGCTGGAGATCCCGCCGATCGAGTACCGCAACGGGAGCGAGGACATCACCGTCCGCAAGATCCCGGGACTGAAGAAGTACACCAACCTCACCTTCAAGCGCGGCATCACTGGCCACGCCGGCTTCTGGAACTGGGTGGTCGAGGCGCTCAACGGCAAGGTCCGGCGCACCTCCGGTTCGATCGTGCTGCTCGACGAGAACCGCCAGGAAGCCATGCGCTGGAACTTCGACCGCGGCTGGCCGACGAAGTACACCGGCCCGACGCTCAGCGCCACGAAGAACGAGATCGCCATGGAGACACTCGTCCTGGCGGTCGAGAAGCTGGAGATCGACGTCTGACATGACCAGCGACCTGCTCCCCGGCGTAACCCTGACGTTCGTGCCGCACGGCTCCGACGAGGAGCCGTTGCGCACCGACGTGGCCGCGTTCATCGGGCGTTTCCGCCGGGGGCCGATGGACACGCCGGTCCGGGTGGAGAGCTGGAACGACGTCCTGGGCGCGTTCGGGCCCCCGGACGGCCCGTCCGCCACCCCGTACGCGGTGCGCGGTTTCTTCGAGAACGGCGGCCGTACGGCGTGGGTGCTCCGCGTCGCCGGTCCGGCCGGCACGGCGAGCGCGCCCTGGACGGTCGGACGGGCCGGCGGATTCTCCGCCGAGCGGTACCGGGCGGTCGCCAGCAGCCCGGGAGCCTGGGCCAACGGCGCCCGGGTCACCATCCGGTACCGGTCCAGCACGGTCGCCGGTCCGCCGACGGTGGGTGTCCGGGTGATGGTGCCCGGCGAACCCCCGGAGACCTTCCCCGGGCTGCCGCCGGGGGAAGTGGTCGACCGACTGGCCGCGTCCCGGCTGATCCGACTGGTCCCCGACGGAACCGCGCCACCCCCCGGGGAGCCGGGGCCGATCTCCCGTTCGTGGGAGCTGACCCTCGGCGGTGGCACCGACACCCCGCCGGGCCGGGACGCATACGCCGACGCCGTGACCCGACAGGCCGAACTCCCCGAACCCGCGCTGCTGGCCCTGCCCGACCTGGGCACGGACCTCACCGGCGGCACCCATACCGAGCTGGTGCTGGAACTGCTGCGGACGGTCCACCCGCTGGCGGACCGGCTCGTCGTCCTGGACGTCCCGCCCACCCTGACATCGGTCGATGCCGCGGTGGCCTGGGCCGGGTCGTTCACCGCGGCGGGCGACCACGAACTGCTGGCCACGGCGGCCGTCTACCATCCGCCGCTGCGGACGCCCGACGGGCGCGGCACCCGGACCGTCCCGGCCTCGGGGCACGTACTCGGCGTGATCGCCCGGCTCGACGCCGAACGCGGTGCCCACCACACCCCTGCCAATGCCGTGATCCTGGAGGCCGTCGATCTCGCGGTCGCGTTCCCCGAGCCACAACAGGTCCGCCTGTTCGACGCGGGCATCAACCTCGTGCGGTGCACCCGGGGCCGGGGGCTGATGGTCTGGGGCGGCCGTACGCTCTCCACCGACCCGCGCACCCGCCACATCGCCCACCGCCGCCTGACCCACCTGCTGGTGCGCGCGATCAGACGGGTCGCGAGCCCCCTGGTCTTCGACGTCAACTCGCCCGAACTGCGGCTGACCCTGGTGCGGGCGCTGACCTCGGTGCTGCTCTCCGCCTTCCGGGCCGGCGCGCTCGCCGGTGCGCGGCCCGAGCAGGCGTTCCGGGTGGTGTGCGACGACACGAACAACCCGCCGGAGCAGGACCCGGCCCGGGTGGTCTGCGAGATCGACGTCGCCCCGGCCGCCCCGATGGAGTTCATCCGGCTCCGGCTGGTACTCGGCCAGGACCGTGGACTGGAGGTGATCGAGGCATGACGCAGGACCCCCTGCCGAAGTACCGCTTCCTGGTCACGCTCGACCCCGGGGACGCCTATCTGCCCCCGGCCCAGGCGCTGTTGTTGCCCCTGGTCGCCTCCGGCGCGTTCCAGGAGGTCACCGGGCTCGGTGCGCAACTGGAGGTGACGAGCTACCCGGAGGGCGGCCGTAACGACTCGGTGCACCAACTGCCCCTGCGCCACTCCTGGAACCGGATCACCCTGAAGCGCGGTGTGGTGCGCGATCCCGGGCTGTGGTCCTGGTACCAGGCCGGTCTCGCCGACTCGCTCGGCGCCCGCCGCGACGGCGCGGTGATCGTGCTCGGCCCGGACGGGGTCCCCGGCGCGGCCTGGGCCTTCCACGGCGGGCTCGCCGCCAAGTGGAGCGGCCCCGACCTGCACGCCGAACAGAACGCGGTCGCCATCGAGTCACTGGAGATCGCCCACGAGGGATTGACGAAGGTCCTGGGGTACGCCGTGCCCACCACGCTGACGCAGCCGAATCGAAGGAGGTGACCGACGTGCCCAAACTGACCATTCACCATCTCGAAGTGCGGTTCCAGGTGGACGGTGACGACGGTGCCGTGTTCACCCGCCTGTTCAACCAGCACATCCAGGCGTGGGCGAGGCTGTACGAGGACGCGCGCGCCCGCGCCGGGCACACCGACGCCGAGCGCCGGTTCGGCGACGGGGAGGGCCGGCGGTGAGCGTCACGCCCGTGTCCTTCGCCCGGCAGGGCGCCGCCCGCGCCCGGCTGGAGATCGTCCGGCCGGTGATCGCCGACGAACGGCAGCGACGGATCCCCCTGCGGTTCAACCCGACCGACTACAAGCTGAGCAAGAGCAACACCTTCGCGGAGATCACCATCCCCGGTCTTGAGACACCACCTCTGCAATACGTCCGCGGTGGCTCCGAGACCCTCACCGTGCAGGCGCTGGTCGACACCTCCGACACCCTGGAGAACGTCCGCACCACCTACGTCGACGCGCTGCGCAATCTGCTCCGTCCGGACAGCCGGGAACACGCCCCGCCGGTCGTCCGGTTCGTCTGGGACGAATCGGTGTTCACCGGTGTCGTGGAGAAACTGGATGTGAACTACCAGTTGTTCCGGCCGGACGGCGTGCCGCTGCGCGCGCTCCTCGACCTGTCGCTCAAGGAGTTCCGCCCGGCTGCCCTCCAGGTCGCCGAGACACCGCGGTCGTCGCCCACGGTGGAGAAGAACTACGTGGTGCGCCGCGGCGACACCCTGAGCAGCATCTCCGCCGCCGTCTACCGGCGGCCCGACGCCTGGCGGGAACTCGCCCGCGCCAACGGCATCAGCGACCCCCGCGATCTCCGGCCGGGCCGGGTACTGACCTGTCCCCGGCTGCCGTGAGGAGGGCGCGATGAGCAGCCCCACACCGGAGGTCGCCTCTCCGGACCGGTACGCGCCCGAGTTCGAGGTACGGGTCGAGGGCCTGGCGATGGACCCGACCACCAAGAACGACATCATCGACATCAAGGTGAACCGGGACATCGACGAGATGTCAGGCTTCGACCTCACCCTCAACAACTGGGACGACGCCAACCTGACCTTCAAACACAGCGATTCACCGGCGTTCCGGCTCGGCGGCCGGGTCTCGGTCCGCCTCGGCTACGCCGACAAGCTGCTCACCGTCGCCACCGGGACGATCAGCACGCTGAGCCCCAAGTTCACCGACGGCGCGTCCCCGACCGTCGCGGTCAGCGGGGTGGACGGGCTGCTGCGGCTCAAGGACCGCAAACCGGCCGAGAACGAGGTCAAGATCTACCGCAATCAGCCCGACTGGCGGATCGCCGAGCAGATCGCCCAGCGCAACCACCTGCGGATCGAGGTCACCCGGGAGGGCCCCGTCCACGACCAGGTGGTGCAGAAGAACCAGGACGACGCCAGCTTCCTGCTGGAGCGGGCGAAACGGCTGGACTTCGACTGCTACATCCTGCCGGACCCGGTCTCCGGCGAGGACACGCTGTACTTCATCCGGCCGACCGACGGCCGGGACGGCCGCCCGATCCGGGTGTACCGGCTGGCCTACGCGCCCGGCCTGACCACCGGCCCGACCGCCCAGCCCGCGGGGCTGATCCCCAACCTGCTGGACTTCACCCCGACGCTGACGGTGTCCCAGCAGGTCGGCAAAGTCACCGTGCGCGGCTGGGACCCCCGTACCAAACAGCCCATCGCCTTCACCGCGACCGCCGAGAACCTGCCGGCCGGACAGAACACCGCCGACGGGCAGAGCGGGCCACAGGTCGCCGAGAGCACCCTGGGAGGCCGGCAGGACGTCCTGGTCGACGCGCCGGTCACCAGCGACCAGGAGGCCCGCGAGCTGGCGATCAGCCTGCTGCGCGAGCGGGCGTACGAGTTCATCACCGCGACCGGCCGGGTGGCGGGCCTCCCCGAGCTGCGGCCGGGCGACAACCTGGAGATCTACGGTCTCGGGCGGCGGTTCTCCGGCACGTACTTCGTCAAACGGGTCGAGCACACGCTGAACACCAGCGGGTTCTTCACCCAGTTCACCGGCCGACGGATCCATCAGGGGGACCAGTGACGACCAGGACCACGCCGCGCTCCCGCAGCACCGACCAGCGGTACTACGGCGTCGTCGAAGCGCTCGTGGTGGAGAGCGACGGCGATGACGAGGGCCGGGTCAAACTGAAGTTCCCCTGGTTCGACCAGAGCACGGTCACCGACTGGTGCCGGGTCAGCCAGCTCTACGCGGGCAACGGCTACGGCTCCCTCTTCGTCCCCGAAGTGGGCGATGAGGTGCTCGTCGCCTTCGTCCACGGCGATATGCGATTCCCGATCGTGCTGGGCGGCCTCTACAACGGCGAGGACAAACCACCGACCGCCCGTACCGAAGGCCGGGACCAGAAGATCATTCGGACCAGACACGGCCATCAGGTGCTGTTCGACGACACCGAGTCGAAGGCCGCCGTGCGGATCACCTCGGCCGCCGGCCATGTGGTGGAACTGGACGACCAGGGCAAGGCGATCCGGATCACCGCCGCGGAGGGGGGCAGCGTCACCGTCACCGCACAGGGCGAGATCACCCTCAAGGCCCCGAAGGTGACGGTCGACGCACCCGACATCGACCTCGGCGGCGGCGCCACCGAACCCCTCGTCCTCGGCAACGCGCTGCTCGCGGCGTACAACCTGCACACGCACCCGTCAGCGGCCGGGCCGACCGGTCCGCCGACACCACCGCTCACGGCCGCCGTGCTGGCCAAGAAGGCGAGAACGGCATGAGCGAGGAGTTCCTCGGAACCGGGTGGCGCTTCCCGATCCTGCCCGACGAGGCCGGCCGGCTCGGCTACGCGGTCGGCGAGCAGAGCATCGAACACTGTCTCCGGGCGCTGCTGCTCACCGGCGTGGGCGAGCGGGTCATGCGGCCCGATCTCGGCACCCGCGCGCAGGAATCGGTGTTCGCGCCCGGCAGCGTCCAGAGCCTCCGCGACCTGGAGAACTCGATCGCCGACGCGGTCCGCGTCCATGAGCCCCGGGTCGCCCTGGACGAGGTCCGCGCGGAGACCGACCCCACCGACGAGACCCGGGTCACCGTCACCGTCGTCTACCGGACCCGGCAGAGCAACACCAAGGCCAACCTGGTGTTCCCGTACTACCTCGGCCTCACGGGGAGCACACCATGACCGTGCCCGCGCCGAAGCTGGACGATCTCACCTGGGCCGAGATGATGGCCGCGATCCGCCGTCGGATCCCGGCCGAATCCGGCGGCACCTGGACACTGCACGCGCCCGTCGACCCCGGTGTCACCCTGCTGGAGCTCTTCGCCTACCTGCTGGAACAGCGGCTCTACTGGCTCGATCAGGTGCCGGACACCCTGGTGGTCGCCGTCCTGCGGCTGCTCCGCATCGAACCACCACGCCCAGCCGGGGCCGCGGCCACCGTCCTGCGGCTCGCCACCGGCGCACCGGACAGCAGGGTCCCCGTGGTCCCCGCCGGCACCGTGCTGTCCCGGGACCCGCTGGGGAAGGTCGCGTTCAGCCTCGACGACGAGGTGGCCGTGTTCCCGCTCGACCCGGACGGCGAGGTCACCGTATGGACCGACCGCGACCGTACGGCGGACCTACGGGCCCGTCGGGGGGTCGCCCTGCTGGCGAGCGACGGCGGCCCCGCGCAGGCCCGGTTCACCCTCCCGCTGACCGCTGGGCTGCCCGCGCCCGGCCCGGTCTCCCTGCTGATCGAGGTGGACGCGCCGGCCGCCGTCCAGCCGTCGTGGCTCACCGATCCCGACCCCTGCGTCCCCCCGCCGGCGGAACTGACCTGGTCCTGGTTCCAGGCGGGCGCCGACAGCGCCGTCCCGTGCGACGAGGTCGAGGACGGCACCGCCGGGCTCAGACGGTCCGGAGTCGTCCGGCTGCACCCGCCGTGCGGCTGGACCACCCGGGACGCCGGACTGCTCGTGTCGACCCCCGCGGCGACCTTCGCGGCCCCACCCCGCCTGCTGAGCCTGGCGGTCAACGTGTCCGTGGCCCGCCACCGCGAACGGCGCACCGCGACCGGGCCCGACCTCGCGGAGCAGATCCGCGCCTGGCTGAGACTCCCCGGCCAGCACCTCGTCCTGCCCGATGCCGCGGACCGACTGCTCGAAGCGACCCTGTGGCTCGCCGGGGACGAATGGCGGCCGGCACCCGACTTCACCTTCGGCGCGTCCACCGACCGGAGCTACGTCCTGGACCGGGCGGAAGGCGCGCTCGTGTTCGGCGACGGACTCACCGGGCGGATCCCGCACCCGACCCCGCAGGTCTCCGTCGACTACGTCATCGGCGGCGGCCGGGCGGGCAACGGCGGACTGACGGCGAACTGGCTACCGGTCGACGACGACACCGACCACGACGGGCTCACGGCCGCCAACCTCGTCCAGGCGTCCGGCGGCACGGACCCGGAGACGGTCACCGAAGCACGCCGGCGCGCGGCCGGATCCCTGGGGGAGGTGACCCGCGCGGTCACCGCCGAGGACTACGTCACCCTCGCCCGTACGACCCCCGGCGTCGCCGTCGCCCGCGCCTACGCCTCCCTCGGCGAGCACCCCGGCCACCCCTGCGACGCGGTGCCGGGCGCAGTGACCGTCCACATCGTCCCTTCGGTGCCCCGGGACGACCTCGACCGCGGGGACTTCGTCGCCGCGCCACGGCCCGACCCGGGCACGGTGCGCGCGGTCGCCCGGCGGCTGGCCGAAGCCCGACTGCTCACCTCCGAGGTCTTCGTCCGCGGACCGAGCTACCGCGACGTCGCGCTGCGGGTCGACCTCTCCGGCGCCCCGGCCGACCGGGCCCGGGTGTCCGCCGTGGTCACCGCGGCGCTGCGGCGCCATCTCGACCCGCTGATCGGCGGCGAGACCGGCGACGGCTGGCCGTTCGGCGAACCGCTGCGGCCGTCCGCCCTGCTGCGGGCCGCCCAACGGGCCCTGGGAGACCTCGCGGACGTCGCCGGGGTCGCGATCGGAGTCGACGGCGCCGAGGCGGGCGAGGACTGCCGTGAGGTACGGCTGCGCCCGGGTGACCTGCCCGTGCCACGGGTGATCCGGACCCGGATCGTGCCCGCCGTCGAGCCGGGGGAGGGGCTGGCGTGAACGACGACGTGTGGTGGGGGCGGGACGCACGGACCGAGGGACGGATCGTGCCGGGCCCCGGACCGACCGGCGTGCAGCCGGAGTTGACCGACGCCACCCGGGAGGCGGTCCGCGCGGCCGTCCGGAGCCGGATCGCCGGCTACACCCCCGACTGGACCAACCCCGACCGCCAGGACGCCGGAGTCGCGCTGGTCCGGCTCTTCGGCACCCAGCTCGAACCCGTCCTCACCCGGGTGAACCGGCTGCCCGAGAAGGTGCTGGCCGAACATCTCGCGACGGCGGGTGTGCGGCGCCGGCCGGCCGGCGCCGCCGCCGCGCTCCTGGAGTTCACGGTGAACCCCCCGGACGGCGCGTCCGTGCTCGTCCCGGCGGGCTTCCAGTGCGCGGCCTCCGGCCCGGCCGGGCAGGTGATCTACGAGACGGACGAGGACTTGTACGCCACGCCCGCCACACTCGGTGCGCTCGCCGTACGCGAGGCCGGCACGCCGGAGCCGCTGCCGCTGGGACCCTCGGGACCCGGCCGCCCGTTCGCGCCGTTCGGCCGCGACCCCGCGCCCGGCAACGGCCTGTGGATCGGACTGGCCGGCCCGGCCGGACCCTATCCGCTACTCTCCCTGGGGTTCGTGGTCGTCGCCCTGCCGCCCGCGCCCGCGAGCGCCGGCGGACTCGTCCTCCCGTCCACCGCGCCCCTGCTGAGCTGGGACGTGCTCGACGGCGGCCGGTTCGTACCCGCCGAGGTGGTGCGCGACGGCACGGCCGGGCTGCGTGCGAGCGGGACCGTCGTCCTGCGGGTGCCGCGCTCCTGGTCGCCGGGGAACCCGGAGGGGTTCCCGGCGGGCGGCCCGCTGCGGTGGCTGCGGCTGCAGATCGCCCACGGCGCCTTCACCGGACCGGCGCCGGTGCTGTCAGGACTGCGGCTGAACATGGTCGCGGCCACGGCAGCGCGCACGATCAGGGACGAACCCCTGCAACCGCTCCAGGACCCGGCCGCGGCCGGCCGCCGCCGGATGAAGCTGAGTCAGGTGCCCATCCTCGCCGGGACGCTGGTGGTGGAGGTCGACGACGATCCCGGCGCCGACGTGTTCGGCACGACGGCCGGCGCCGCGTCCCGGTGGCGGGAGGTGGACAGCCTCGCCGCGTACGGCGCCGACGACCGGGTCTTCACCGTGGACCACGCCACCGGTGAGGTCACCTTCGGGGACGGCGTGCACGGCGCCGCCGTGCCCCCGGGCTTCCGCAACGTCCGCGCCGTGCGGTACCGGGTCGGCGGCGGCGCCGCGGGCGCGGTGCGCACCGGCGCGATCAACGGAGTGGTGACCGCGCTGCCGTACGTCACCGGCGTCAACAACCCCTTCCCCGCCACGGGAGGGACCGACCCCGAACCCGACGCCGACGCGATCCGCCGCGGCGTCGGCGAGCTGCGCGCCCGCGGCCGGGCCGTCGCCCCCGCCGACTACGGGATGCTCGCCACCCGTACGCCCGGCGCCTCGGTGGCGCGCGCCCACGGTGTGCCCGGACTCCACCCCGACTTCGCCGGGGTGCCGATCCCCGGTGTCGTCGGCGTCCTGGTCGTCCCGCCGGGGGACGACTCCGGCGAACCCCCCGTGCCCACGGCCACGACCCTGCGGGCGGTGGCCGACCATCTGTCCCGCTCGGCCGCCCCGGCCGGTGTCACCGTCGTCGCCGGGCCCGTACGGTACCGACGGGTCGCCGTGGAGGCGTGGGTCACCCCGGATCCGGACCAGGACCGTGCCGCCGTGCTGGCACGGGCCGGTGACGCGGTGACCACCTATCTGGATCCGCTGCGCGGCGGGGAGAACGGCGCGGGCTGGCCCTTCGGCGGCGCCCTGCGGCACACGCCCCTGGTGCGCCGACTGCTGGCGGTCGACGGCGTCCTGGCCGTCTCCCAGCTCTCCCTGGTGGTCGACGGAGTGCGCCTGCCGCCCTGCGCCGACCACGCGATCCCGCCGCACCATCTCGTCTGGCCGGAGCGTCCGCTGCTCATCCCGGTGGGAGACCGCCCATGACCTGCGCATCGACACCCGCGACCTTCCGTCTGCTCGACGCCCAGGTCGGCTGGGACGTACAGCCCGACACAGCGGACGGCCTCGTCGGCTTCGAGGACCCGGCGGGGGTCCGGCTGGCCCACCGCGGCTCCTCGCCGGACGGCCCCACCAGGCGCCAACTGCTGCCCTGGTTCCCCGACCGCCGCCTGGCGCCGGGCTGCCGGCCCTGCACCTGGTACCTGCTCGTGCCCGGCCGGCCCTGGCTGCTGCGCCGGGACGCGTGCGACGGGGCGTGGCGGCCCGCCTGGCCGGCCGGCTGCGACCCCGGCCCGGGGCGCGGGCCGCTCTCCGTCGCCGCCGGGGGGCACCGGCTGGCCGTGGTGGAGTCCGGCCGGGTACGGGTGTGGCGCCGTGAGGGTGACCAACTCGCCGGTGTGATCCGGATCGCGCGGGCGCGGTGGGCGACACCGGCACCCGACGACGAGGTCCTGGTGGCCTGCGAGGGCGATACCCGCCTGCGCCGCTTCAGCTCGGTGGGACGGTTCCGTGGCGTGCTCCGCACCGGTGTGACCGGCGAGATCATCGGACTGCGGACCGGGCCGGGCCGGACGATCTGGCTGCTCACCGACGACGGCGTCCGACTGAGCGTCCACCGGGGCGGCCGGCGGCGGCCCTTCCACCCGGTCACCATGGACGAACTCGCCGCCGCCCTGCCGCCGAGCCCGCTGGTCTCGGCCGACGAGGACGGGTTCTGTCTGCGCCAGGACGGCCCGGACACCGCCGTGACCACCTGCTTCACCTGGCTGGGTGGCCCCAGGGACACCCCGCCGGCGGCGCCCGCCGACCATGTCACCTCGGGTTCGTACCTCTCCACCCCGATCGACAGCGGTATCTCGCGGTGCCGCTGGCACCGGGTCCGGGTGGACGCCGACATTCCGCCGGGCACCGCGGTCACCGTCGGGATCGTGGTGTCGGAGGACGACAAGTACGCCGCAACCGACTGGCAGACCTCGGCCCCCGGCGTCACCGACTTCCTCGTCGACCAGCCGCCGGGCCGCTTCCTGCGGCTGCGACTGCGGCTGTCGGGCGACGGCGCCGACACCCCGGTCGTACGCCGGATCCGGCTGGACTTCCCCCGGTCCACCAGCGCCGACCTGCTGCCCCCGGCGTTCCGGCAGGATCCCGCGGCGGACGACTTCACCGAGCGGTTCCTGTCGCTGTTCGACGCCTCGCTGGACGAACTCGACCGGGTGATCGAGCGGTATCCCGCGTTGCTGGACTCGGCCGGGGTCCCGGACCGCGTACTGCCGTGGCTGGCCGGTCTGCTGGGTCTGTCGTTCGAGGCCGGCTGGGATGCGCGGACCCGGCGCGCACTGCTGGCCGCGGCGCCGGAGCTGTACCGGCGTCGGGGCACGCCCTGGGCGCTGGAGGAGGCCGTGTCCATCGTCTTCGGGGCGAAACCGGTGATCGACGAACTGGCGACGGACCGCCGCTGGGCCCAGGTCCGCGGGACCGCCGTCGGTACGGGACCGGGGCTCGGCGCCGTCCGGCTGTTCGGCCGGTCGGCGAGCCGGTTCCGGGTGGGTGGTTCGGCCCTGGGCGCCGCGCCGCTGCGGGCGTTCGGCGACCCGGACACCGACCCGCTCACCGCGCACGCGCACCGGTTCCGGCTGCTGCTGCCGGCCGGCCGGGCGGACAGGACGGCGCTGCGGCGGCTGGTCGAACGGCAGGCGCCCGCGCACACGGTCGGATCGGTACGGACCGGCGGGGGCGGCTTCGTGGTCGGCTCCCGCTCGACGGTCGGCGTGGACACCGCGTTCGTCCCGCTGCCACCACCGGTACTGGGCGGCGAGCGCCCACTGCGGCTGAACCACGACGGAGTGCTCAGGCCGGGACCACGAGGGTCGCGCCACGGGGTGAGCGTCGGAGCCGTCTCCGCCGTCGGTGTGCACACACAGGTGTTCTGAGAGGACGGGGCGATGACCGAGACAGAGACGGAACGGACAGCGGGGTTCGACGCGCCCCCGCTGCGTAGGCTGCGGTACTTCCACGGCCAGATGCTGGGGGCCAGGGACTTCCAGCGTGAACAGGACTACCTCCGCGAGAAGCTGAAGCTGCGGATGCGCGCGCTGCTCGGCTACGGAGTGGTGTGCGGTCTGTACGTGGAACCGATGCCACCGGACGACGACTGTCCGGACGGGTCCGACGACACCGCCGCCACCGCGCCCCCGCACGACTCCACCGCGTCCGAAGAGCCCGAAGAGCCCGAAGAGCCCGAAGAGTCCATCGGGTCCACCGGGTCCGAAGAGTCCGCGGCGCGGGCCGCAGCGGATGCGGGTGACGGCGGCACGGACGGCCCCCGGCGCCGCCGGCGCGGGCCCCGGGTGCGGATCACTCCTGGGCTCGCCGTCGACTGCGACGGCAACGAGGTCGTGGTCCGCGGCGGCTGCGTCGTCGACCTCTGGAAGGCGCTGCCCCCCGACGAACGGGACACCGACACCGTCTGGGTGGGCGTCGCCTACGCCGAACGGCCGGTCGAGCCCACCCGCGCCGTCTACAACGACGGCTGCGCCGACACCGCCGACTGCGAGTACGGCTGGACCGAGGAGTGCCATGTCGTCCGCGTGACCGGCTGCGAACCACCACCGGACGAACGCTGCGACACCTGCTGTTCCCGGTGCGAGCACACCGTGCTCTGGCTGGCCAGGATCGACTGCGTCAACCGGTACGAGCCGGTCCGCGCCGACCAGATCCATCTGAACGTCCGCCGCCCCTTCGGTCGTCGGGTCCCCACGGTGATCACCGGCCTGAACTGGATCCACGGCCACACGTACACCATCGACGAGGCCAAGGCGCTGCTCGGCACCCAGGACGAGGATGCGGGTCTGGTCGTACGGTT
Source organism: Streptomyces sp. NPDC020965 (assembly GCF_044333555.1). Taxonomy (NCBI): domain Bacteria; kingdom Bacillati; phylum Actinomycetota; class Actinomycetes; order Kitasatosporales; family Streptomycetaceae; genus Streptomyces; species Streptomyces sp. NPDC020965. The sequence continues at coordinate 52,796 of NZ_JBIRRE010000014.1, read as the reverse complement.
CTCCGACGGCGTCCGGGTCGACTCGCTCCAGCCGGGCGTGGTGGAGATCCAGGTCATCGAGGGCGGTTCCGGCCGCAACGCCTCGACCTGGTACATGGGCGGCGAGTTCGCCGAGCCGACCGGTTCGGCGGAGTTCACCGACTGCTTCCGCTACCGGCAGACGACCCGCGAGTCGCTCCAGGACGGCGACCGGGTGCTGATCACCGTACGCTCCGCCTTCCTCCTCGACCGCTGCTGCCATCCGGTCGACGGGACCCACGTCGGCGGACGGGTACCGCTGATCGACGGCGGCTCGGACGAGTCCGCGGAGTGCGACGGCTGTGTCCTCCCCCCGTCCGGCATCGGACCCTGGACGTCCGGCACCGGCGCTGGCGGGGACGTGTTCGAGAGCTGGTTCTTCGTGAAGGAGCGCTGATCATGGGAACAGGATGCGGATGCGGATGCGGGGGCGCCTCGACGCGGCCCTCCGCCTTCGTCCGGCCCCGGTTCTTCGCCGGTCAGTTGCTGACCGAGGACGATCTGGGCCTGCTGGTCGACTATCTGACGGCGAAGAACAGACTGCACAACCGGTCGTTCTCCGGGCCGGGGGTGGTCTGCGGACTCGATGTCGCCTGCGACCCCTGCGGCGGCGGGACCGTGGTCGTACGGCCCGGCCACGCACTCGACTGCGCCGGCCACGACATCGTGGTGCCCTGCGCCGAACGGGTCGACGTCCGAGGACTGGTGCGGGAACAACGGATCGCGTCGCTCGGCGTGGACTGCGGCGACCCGTGCGACGACGACGGCGCGCGCCGCTACGGCCTCTTCATCCGGTACGAGGAGCTCTCGGTCGAACCCGTGACGCCGTACGCCACCGAGGAACCCTGTCCCTCGCCGGGATGCGTGCCGTCCCGGATCCAGGAAGGGTTCCGGTTCCTCGTCAAATGCGATGACGTCGAGGACCACCGGCACAATCCCGGCACCCGGCTGCTGGCGGCCCTGGGCGACCTGACCGGTGCCGACCGGGCCCGCAGCCGGGACCGGCGGCTCGGACACTACATCGACGCGATGTTCACCGCCGCCCTCGGCCCCGGCCGGACGGTCCGCTTCGACGCCGCCGACGCGCGACGGTACGCCGGCGGCCTCGGCTGGCTGCGCGAGAACACCGGCGGTACGGGGCCGCTGCCCGCGCCGGTGGCCCGTACCGCCACCGAGCACGTTCGCGCGCTCGCCGCGGCCATCGCCCGGTTCGACACCTACGACGGAGCCGGACAGGCCCAACTCGTCCGGGAGTACCCCGACCTCGGTGGCGTCCAGGACGCCCGCGCCGTGCTCGGTGCGGCGTGCGACCGGCTCACCGGCACCGACACGGAGGCGGTGTGGCCGGAGCCGCTGCGCCGTTCGATCGCCCGCGCCGTCGTCACCGAGACCAGGGCCCGGATCGTCCCCGGGTCGGGAGACCGGGACGCGCCGCTCGAAGTGCGGCTGCTGGCCCAGGGCACACCCCTGAGCCACGCACTGCGGGCCGAGTTCCGGTCGGACCTCCAACTGATCCGGGAGTGGCTCCTCGGCCGCCTCGAACAGTCGACGGGGCTCGCGGACTGCGCGCTGCGCGCCGATGTCGTCGGCGTCGACGTGCCGACGCCGCTGCCGACCCCGCCGCCCGACAGCGTCGAGAAGGTGACCATCGCCGAGCTGCGACAACTCGCGGACGCGGCAGCCGCGCTCACGACCGCCGTACGCCGATTCACCACCGAGGCGGCCTGTTCGACGCTGAGCCCGCCGTGCGTCGACTGCGCCGACACCGATGTGCTCCTCGCCCATCTCGAAATCGACGGCTGTGACGTCGTACGGGTCTGCTTCGCCACCCGGGAACAGGTCCTGCCCGGCGGCTCGGCGTACGGCGAATGGCTGCCGAAGCTCTACCGGCTGCGCGAGCTGGCCGAGCGCCTGTGCTGCCGGCCGGTGCCGGAGTACCAGAAGCCGGTGCTTCCCACGGAGGGCCCGGTGCCCCGGCCGTACGCCGAAGGACTGCTCGGTGACTGGCCGCGCACCGGCGACCTGGAGGAGATGCTGTCCCTGCTGCTGACACCCGCACCGGGGGAGACACCGCCGAAGGCGCTCCAGGAGCAGGTCTACACCACACCCAGCGAAGTGACGGACAGCCTGCGGGAACTGGCGGTGCTCCAGAACCGGGTCACCGATCTGACGGCCGCGCTGGAGGGTGTGCGGGCCCAACTGGGCAGCGCGCAGCAGCAGGTGAGCCAGGTCCGCGAGCAGATGCCGAACCGACTCGGCCCACGTCTGGAGCAGCTCGAAAGCGCCCCGCCGGAGCAGGGGCCGAAACAGGGTGCGGGACAGGAGTCAGGGCCGGCACAGGAGCCCGCGTCGGCGCCCGCTCCCGCTCCCGCGAAACCGCCCGCCAGGAAGCCACGGTCCCCGCGCACTCCGAAAACCGGTGAGGCCGGTGATACGGCATGACGGGCCCGCTGCGCCCCACGTTCCACGAGGGCCAGATCCTGGCCGCCGCCGACCTGTCGGCGACGGTGGAGTACGCGCGCGGCGTGGCCGCGCGGCACACGCGGTACCTGCACGAGTGGGGTATCGCCGAAGGGCTCGGGCTGACCGCTGACCCCCGTACTGATCCGCTGACCAACGCCCGCTACGTCGAGGTGAGCGTCTCGACGGGGATCGCCGTCGACGGAACCGGCCGCGAGGTGGTCGTCGCCGCGCCGGTCGTCCTGCGGGAGAGCGCCTTCGACGAGGTCAACGGCGCCGACCGGCCCACGGACGAGCCCTATCCGGTCTTCCTCACCTCCGCCGACCGGGACCCGGCGGGCTCCCCCCGGCCGGACTCGTGCGGCAGCGCCGCCGCGCCGACCCGGGTGGAGGAGTCGTACCAGATCCTCTTCGGCCGCCTCGGGGACGAGCGGCTCGTCGCCGAACAGCAACCCCCCGAGGTCGGTGCGCTCCCGGCCGATCCACCGGCCCGCTGGCTCGTCCTGCTCGGCTACGTCCGCTGGACCGACGGTCACTTCACCGGCATCGAGACCCGGGCCCGCGGGGTCGGGCCGCGCTACGCGGGTGTCCGCGCGGACACCGTCTCCGCCCGGTCGGGCTCCCTGACCCTGCGGACCACCCGTACGGTCCAGGAGGGCGAACCGGCGATCGTCCTCTCCGGCGGCGACCCGCCGAGCCTGGTCTTCGGCCTCTACCAGGGCAGCGGCACGGTCGCCCCGCTGATGACCGTGGCCGCCAACGGAAACCTGACGATCGCGGGCAGCTTCACCGGCCGGATGTCGGCCGGCAGCACCCTGGTCACCTCAGGGACGGCCACCGACGGAATGCTGCTGCCGCTGCCGTCGGGGGTCACACCGGAACAGATCGCCGACGGGCGGGTGGTACTGCATGTCCAACTGACGCCCCGGACGCCGCCCACCACGACCGATTCGACCCTGCACAGTCCGGTGGAGGCCGCCGTGGACGCCGACCGCCGGGTGCGGTGCCGGGTACGCCTCTTCGACCCGCTCGCGACCGGTGCCACGGTGGTCGAACAGCCCGGGGCGGTTGACTTCCTGGTCCTGGCGACGGTCGCGGCGACGAAAGGCGATGGCTGACGATGAGTCTCTCCGCGGTGTATGTGGCCGACACCGGCCATGTGGTGGGCGCGCTGACCCTGACCGGCGCCGACGCGTCCACCGACGTGGCGGCGCTGGTCGGACGGGCCCTGCCGGTACGGGTCTCCCTCGGTGCGGGCAGGACCGTGTCCCTTCCGCTGCCGGACCGGCGACTCGCCGTCGTGGCCGCCGACGACGAACCCGGCGCCCTCGCCGAACCCCTGGCCTTCGGCGTCGAGGTGACGCCCGACAGCAAGCCCAAACCGACCCTGGTGCGCCTGAAGTCGTGGGTCAAGGGACTGAGCCTGGCGAAGGACGGCCTCACCGTGACCCTGCCGTTCGCCACCGACCGTGTCACCCCCGTGGTCGCGCTGATCTCCGACGACCAGGACACCCATGTCCTCGCTGGTGTGATCGCGTCCGGGGGGACCCAGGTCACCCTCCCGGTGACGCTCTCCGCGGGGGACGAGCACGGTCTGCTGGTCCTGGTCGCCGGCTGGGCGGGACGGCTCACGAAGGAGGCCGTACGGTGAGTGCACCCGCCTCGCGGAGCACCGGCGAGATCACCGTGCACCAGTGCGTGGTGACGGTGGCCCGGCGCGGCGGGTGGAGCTGGGGGCCCGCTCCGCGGGACCTGGTGGACCAGGTCGTGGCCGCACTGCCCGACCTGCTGCTGGAGCATTTCGCGGAGCAGTTGACCGGCGACGGTCCGGACGTCGAGATCACCGAGGCGGTCACGGTGACGGTCCGGGCCGCGCCGCACCGGTGGTCAGGCGGTGCCGGGCCGCCCTTCGACGTACAGGTCACACCGGCCCCCGTGGTGGCCGAGACCACCCCCGCGGCGCCCGGCACCGGCCCGGAGTCGGGCCCGGATTCCTTCGCGGCGTCGTTCGCGGATTCCTTCGCCGGTTCCTTCGCCGGTTCCTTCGCCGATTCCTTCGCGACGACGGAGCGACCCCGGTCCGTGCCCCCGGCCGCCGCGCTCTTCCGCGAACTCGCCGAACGGGACGAACTGGAGGCGCTGTTGGCGCTGCTGCCCGACGCGTCGGTACGGGCCTACGCGCTCGCGCTGCTCGGCGCCGACGACGCCCTGGCCGGCAGGCTGCTCGCGGAACTCGCCCGGCGCGCGCCGCCGGACCGGGTGCGCGGGCTCCTGTCGGCAGCGCCGGGTGATCAGGCGGCACCCGGCGCCGCACCGGGCACGGTCGGCGCCCCGCTGGAGCCGGGCGAACTGACCACTCTGATAGCCGCGTTCATGGCGCGGGCGGACCGCGAGGAATTCGTCCGGCTGGCCGATGCGCTGCCCGTCCCGCACGGTGCAACGACCGCCGCCCGTCCTGCCCAGCCCTCGAAGCCGTCCCCCGCCGCCACCCCCTCCTCGACTCTCCCGCCGTCGTTCTCCCCGTCCGCCACCCGGACCGGCGAGCGCGACGGCGGGCGGGACGGGTGGAGCCCGTCGGCCGGTACCCCCGGCAGCCCCCCGGACAGCGGTCCCGCACGGTCGGCCCTCGCGTCCCGCCCGACCGGAGAGGCACGGATCCGGTCCGTCCTCCCGTTCCTGCTCGCCGGACCCCTCGCGCGGATCGGGTACCTCGACGCGATCGGCCCCGCGCTGGCCGGACTGGAGCTGGAAGACGACGCGCCCCTGTTCGCCACCGCACTGGCGTACAAGGTCCTCGGCCCGACCGGACGCCGCTGGCGCCGCGCCGAACAGGACAAGGAAGCCGCGGCTGCCTTCGCCGGACTCGACCCACCCGTGCCCGAGGAACGGCTGGTCGCCTTCGCCCGCCAGGCGCGCACCGCGCTCCCGGTGCTCGACGGCGTGCTCGCGCTCTCGGTGTGCCGGGGGCACGACCCCGCCGACCCCCTGCTGCTGACGGCCGCCGACGATCTGCTGCTGCTCGTCGACGCCCAGGGCATGTTCCCCATCGCCTGGGCACCGACGACGGCGGAACTCCTCCCGTACTGGCGCATCTGTGGGCGCCCGCCCGTCCTGCTGTGTGCGGCGCCACCACACCCCGGCGTCCTCCGGGAACTGGCCGTCGCCGGCGTACGGTTCCTGACTGCCGTCCGGCCACTGCGCGGCGACCCGGTGACCCGGCTGCCCTGGCGCACGCCCCTGTGGGCCGGCCGGGGTACCGACCCCGACCCCCGTATGGCCGCCGCCCTGCCCGGCCATACGGAACGCCTCGAAGAGCTGGTCCGCGCCCTGGTCGCCGAACGCCGGGCGGTCCCACTCGCCCAGGACGGCACGCTGGAACGCGGCGTCACCCTCGCCGCTGCCCTCGGACTCAGCACGATCGCCTGGACGCTCTGGCGTGACCGGGAGACACCTGACCCACTGCTGGCCCTGACCCGCTTCGCCGACCTGGAGGCCACCGTCCGCTTCGACCCCGCGGCAGTGCGTGTACGCGTCCCCATGGGCCGTCGCCACGCCGACCTGTTCCGCTCCGGCCTGCTGGCCGACGTACCCGACGTGGTGTGGCTCGGCGGCCGGACCCTGACCTTCTCCGGCGGGTGAGACACGATGAGCGAACTGGCGGTGGAACACCTGCGGATCCGGCTCACCTGCCTGCACCCGGCGCTGCGAACCGCCGTCGAACACCAGGCGGGGATCGCCGCGCGGCTCACCCGGCCGGACCTCACCCCGTACTGCGTGACCGATGAACACGTCGGCCTGCTGCTCGATGAGGTGACCGCGTTCACCGGCGCCCTGTCCGAACCGGACCGGGCGACACCCCTCGAACCGGTCGCCGAACAGGAGCTGCGCCGCCGCGCATCGGCCGACGGCGTCACCCTCCCGCTCGACGCGCTCGCCACCCGGTACGGCCTCACCCGCGCCGACCAGGACGCGCTCCTCCTGGTCGCCGCGCCCGAACTGGACCGGGGCTACGAACGGATCTACGCCTACATCGTGGACAACCTCAACCGACGGCTGCCCAGTGTCGAACTCCTGGTCACCGTCGGCGCCCGCACGCCCGCGGCACGGTTGACCCGCCGCCGCGCCCTCGGCCCGACGGCACCGCTGCGCCGGTACGGACTCCTCCGTGCGTACGGTGAGGCCCCGATCGACCTCGCCCAGGAACTCGTCCTCGGACCGGGGACGTTCGAGTTCCTGCTCGGCTGGGGCGGCGATGTCGGACTGCTCGGCCATGACCCCGGCGACGTCGCGCCGTCCGACCGGCCGGTGCATTCCCCGTATCTGTCGTCGGACCGCCTCACCCGGCTGGGCGGCGCGCTCGGCGCGGGCGATATCGACCTCGTCGGCCTGTGGGGCTGCCCGCCCGACGGTCAGCTCGACGCGGTACGGGCCCTGGCCGATGCGTCGGGCAGCCGGCTGCGGAGTCTGACCTCCGACCCCGAGACCGACGTACGCGCGGCGGCGGCGCTGGGCGCGATCCTGTGGATCCCCACCGACGACCTGCACACCGAGCCGCGCCGCCCCCTCTCCGACGCGATCACCGCCGCGCTGCTCCGCTCCCGGACCCCGGTCTGTCTGACCGGCCTCAAGCCCTGGCGCCCCGCCGGTCTGCTCGCCGCGCGGACCTACGCCGAACTGACCGTCCCGAAACCGGGATTCATCGACCGCCGGGCGATGTGGTCCGCCGCGCTGCCCCATCTGAACGGCGCCTTCCTGGAGGACCTGGCCGTCCGGTACCGCATGAGCGGCGGCGAACTGCGCGCCGTCGCATCGGTCGCCGACGCCGGCGCGCGCCTCGCCGGCAACGGCCACCCGGAACCGGTCGCCGACCATGTCGAACCCGCCATCGCCACCGTGACCCGGGGCCGCAGCGGCAGCGCCGTCCGCTCGATCGTGCCCCGCCGCACCGTCGACGATCTCGTCCTCCCCGAGACCCAGTTGGGGCAGCTCCTGGAAATCGCCTCGGCCTTCCGCGCCTGGCCCCGTATCGCGGAGGACTGGGGCTTCGCCCGCAGCCAGGCCCACGGGGGCGTCAAGGCCCTCTTCACCGGCGAACCGGGGACCGGGAAGACGATGTCCGCCGAGATCGTCACCGGCATCCTCGGCCTGGAGCTGCTGAAGGTCGACCTCGCCCAGGTCGTCTCTAAATGGGTGGGGGAGACGGAGAAGAACATGGAGACCGCGTTCCGGCAGGCGGAGGAGAGCCATGCGGTCCTGCTGTTCGACGAGGCGGACGCGCTCTTCGGTAAGCGCGGCGATGTGAAGCAGGGCACCGACCGGTACGCCAACATGGAGGTCGGCTACCTGCTCCAGCGCCTGGAGAGCAGCGACGGTCTGGTGATCCTCACCAGCAACCTCAAGGACAACATCGACCCGGCGTTCACCCGCCGCTTCCACTTCGTCGTCCACTTCCCCCGGCCGGGTATCCCCGAACGCCGCAGACTCTGGCGCCTCGCCTTTCCCCCCGAGGCCCCGCTCGCCCCCGATGTGGACCTGGACATCCTCGCCCGCCTCGACATGACGGGCGCCGGCATCACGGCCGCGGCCCGCACGGCCGCCCTCGCGGCGGCCGACAGCGGCAGCCCCACGATCGACATGCGCCACGCCATCCACGGCGCCTCCCGCCAGTTCCAACGCGAGGCCCGGCTACTGAGGCCGTCCGAACTGGGTCGGTACGCGGATCTGCTGGGGGAGGGCGGGGCGCGGGGGTGAGGGGGCTGTTACTCATCGGGTCTCTTCGGCCGCTTCACCAGTGCTTGGTGTCTGTGCTGGCGATTTCTTTGAGAATATCCGATTTCATCTCGGAGAACTCGTTGTCGTTCAGAGTGAGATAGAGGTGGGCAAAAATGGAAGTTCCAAGGTCAATGGTATGGTCGTACAGCATGGATTTGATCTTGTCGACTCTGTCCGGTGGTGGATTTTCAGTCCCTCGCATATCGGCAGTCAGTTGACGAAGCAGCCGCCAGTTCTCCTCGGGTACGGTTACCATTTCTCGCGTCAGTGAACTCCGAGCTGCTTTCATTACGGGTGATTCTGCCCTCTCATGGAGCTTCATCAGTAGAATCAACCGGTCCAGTGCTCTTTCTGGGTCAGTGCCATGGAGTCCCTGGGAAAGCTTCTCCATCTGTTGATGTTGTTCCATCAGGCGGTTGAGGGATCCGTATGTCCGCTGTTCACTCATGCTTTCCGTCCTCTGTTTTTCTCGACCTTCGGTCGCCGTGCGGTCATGGCATCTGAATGAAGGGGACGCTGTTGATTTTCTTCGCGTTCTTGATCCCGCCTTCGGCGAAAATACTGACAAACTCGGGGCCGACCCAGAATTTACTTGCGTATGTTGCCCGCTCGCCGGCCGAGTTCTGAGATCCTTTGGAGAGATTGTATCTTTGGGTCACCCATCGGAGGTTTTTTCGATCGGTTGCCCTTGTCCATCGCGCACCATCGCCGGAATCATGCCCGATGTCGACCCAATGTTGCGCGAGTGAGTCCATATGGTCTACCTGATATTTCACCCCCCTGATGTCGGAGATGAGGAACTTACCCGCACTGAGGTAGGTCTGTGTAGCTGTATCCGGGAGTACTCCTTCCTTTGCCAGTCTGGTGAGTATCTCGATGGCCTTCGTCCGGTCTGTCAGCTTGTTGACCTTGTCCAGCTCGATCCCGAGTGCTGCCTTGTCCTCTTTGATTACGCTCTTCTTCACCCTTTCCCATCCGGAGCCTCTCAAATACAGTGCAGAACGAACGTCGATACTTTGCGGGAGTCCGCGTTCCTTGGGTACCTTCTGTGCCATGACCTCTTGGAGGCTGTTGATCCCCAAGCCTCTCAGGGAGGTTATCTCCCGGGCAATTTCCGCGAGTCTAACGTCAATGTAATCCTGCATATTAGCTCGCGCCCGAGTGAAAGAGCCGAGGCTTCGGTAACTGCCGGCTCTGGTTCGCTTATGGCCAGACAGCTTCGAAAACTCTTGTTTGAAGAGATTGAGGTCTGCTGCGGTCAGGGCTGAACGTAGAACCGAGATGATTCCGTTCTTTCTGGCTTCCGGCATGTTCTTTTCGGCGGCGGAGATTGCTCTGATGAGGATTGCGTCAATGTCCCCCGCGTTGCTGCTGGCGATAAGGATGACAATGCGATCTTCGTCTCCCTTGGCGGTAAGTGTGTGCTTCTCCTCCGGTAGAGAGAAAGCCTTCTTTCGAAGGAGCCCAGTTACTTTGTTCGGGAGGTTATTTTTGTCCGACGGCTCGGCGGAGAGGCGTGACGGCTTCTTCTGGTCATTGCGACCGATTCGCCGGCTTCGGTGTTCGGATGGCTGAGATTTGCGCAGACCCTTCGGGTATGTGGACTTCCCGCTCCGGGATCCCTTCCTGTCGAACGTGGACTTGGTCCTGGCCCAGAGCCTTTTGACCAGCCCGACGGCTTTGTCGATGACGTGGTCGATGGCGCGGTTCACCGGTCGGGTCATGGCTTGGACGATGGTCTTCACGCGGGAGGCGATGCCGCCGACGCCGAGGAGGGCGGCGAGGGCGCCGAGGAGGACGGGGATGGAGCGGGCGAGGGCGCGTTCGATCATGGCGGGGACGCCGGCGGTGGCGCCCTTGGCGATGGCGATCACCGAATCCAGCACGGCGTTGACGAAGGCGATGATCTGGCGTGCCTGGGTGACGATGAAGGTGACGATGTCGATGATGAGTTTGACGGCGCGGACGAACGCGGAGGCGGGGTTGAGCAGGGAGAGGATCCAGGTGATGCCCGCGGTGATGATGGTGGGGGTGACGTACTGGATCACCTTGTCGATGAGGTTCTTGCGGAGGTCGCCGACGCGGTGGCGCAGGTCGTCCCACATGCCGGCGACCCCGCGCCGGCGGACTTCGGCGACCAGCGGGACCGCGGTCTCGGCGGCGGCGACGGCCTGCTCGGGGACCCGCCGGGTCAGACGGGCCCGGATCGCCGGCCAGGTCAACCCGAGGAGTGAGGCGAGCATGGTGAACACGCCCCGGGTGTCGAACCTGGCGGGGAGTTGGAGTCCGGCCTCGGTGGCGCGGCCCAGGAGCCAGGACATGATGCCCTGTTGGAGGTGGCGGCCGATGTTGCGCAGGAACAGGCGCAGCCCCGCACCCACGGCGTGGGCGAGGTTGCGGAGGAATCCGATGGGGTCTTTGAGGATGAGCATGACCGCGGAGGCGGCCTTGGCGAGCACGCCGAGGAGGAGGCGTTTGAGTTCGAGGATGGTGTTGATGACGGACTTCACCGCGTTGACGGCCTTGTCGACCAGGCCCTGGTTCTTCTCCCGCTCGGCGGCGATCTCGTCATCGACCGCTTTCAACGCCTCGGTGTATTTGGTGGCGAGGGTGTCGACGAGCTGCGTGCCCTTGTCGTCCACGGACTGGGTCAGTTCATCGAACTTCCCCTCGAACTCGGCCGCCGCCTCCCGCCCGATCGTTTGCAGATCGGCGGGGAGTTTCTTCACCGCGGTCTGGAGTTCGGTGCGGCCCTGGGCGATACGCCGCTTCGCCCGGTCCAGCTCCGATCCGATGGTCCCCGCGACGTCCGTGATTACCTGCCGCATCCGCAGCAGATAACCGTCCCGCGCCCGGTCGAAGATCCGGTCCGCCTCCGCGGGCAGCCCGAGAAGCTTGTCCTTGCCCCAGCGGATCAACCCCCACCTGCCCGAGTACCGCCGGTCCTTGTACTCGTCCATCTTCTGCCGGTGCTCACGGGTGAACCAGTCCCGTGCCTGCTTCTCACCGCGGCCGAACTTGTCGTCCACCCGCTTGTCGAGCCCGGTGAGGATGGCTTCGACGTCCTGCTTCATGGTGTCGAAGACGCCCTGCAAGAGTGTGGTGACCTGAGCCCGCTTCTCCTCGTCCCGGCTTTTCGCGCCGGTCTTGCCCGCGCCGACCCGCTGCCCGGTCACCACCCGCTCGGCCCCGATCGCACCCATCGCCGCGGTACCGGTCTGCTGCGCCTGTGCGGTGCCGGCCCGTAGCTCACCCGCCTCGTGCTTGCGCAACCGCCCCGGGGCCACCTCGGAGTGACGCTCCGCTGATTTCTTCGCGCCCAGCGCCTTCGCGAAGGACGGTTCGTTGGAACGGCGCAACTGTGCTTCGGTCACCTGGGCGTCCGCCATCTCCCCCGTCACCTGGGCGGGGCCGGCCGACATATCCGTCGCCGACGCGGGGAGCTTGTCGGGGACGGCGCCCCGCGGGTCGGGGGCGCCGGGAGTCCCCGGGGGCCGGTCGGCAGTGAGCGGGACGACCGTTTTCGTCACGGCCGCGGCGGTGTCCGGGGGCGCGGCGGTCGTGGAGGCGATCTCCTGCGCCGACGCCTGCTTCCCCGCACCCACCGACCCCTGCACCTGATCACGGACCTCGTCCGCCTTCCCCGAATCCGCGAACTTGTCCGCCTGATCCAGGTTCCTCGGCGCCTTCTCCGCGATCGCCTGCTCCACCGCCCGGATGAACGCGCCCTGATCGAACTCCTTCGGCTTCGCCTCATGCATCTTCTCCGCATTCGCGGCCTTGCCCTGCGCCTCCTCATCACCCTGCGGCGCACGAGCCGCGGCCTGCGCCGCCACCGCCTCCACCCGCGCCGGCGGATGCGACCGGGCCACCGCCCGCCCCTTCCGCCCCACATCCCTCTTCAACGCCACGAACTTCGGATCCCCATCCGGCCCCGACCGCGCCCGACCACCCTTCCCACGACCCGAAGCCCCACCAGCCGACTCCCCCTTGCCCGGCTGCCCCTTCGACAATGGCGCGTCGGCCGCACCCGGCTTCCCGGGCCCGGGTTCCGTACGCCGGGCCGCCGCGACCGCGCTGTTGCCGACCCGGTCCTGCCGGGCGGACGGAGCGCCCGGCGGCCGATCCGGGGAGCGCGGTGGCGACGCGGGTCCTGGCCCGGCCGTCAGAGCCGCCGTCACCGCCGCGTTGGACAGTGGTGGGTGGGAGCGTGCCGCGGGGTGACGTGCCTCGGGCCGGTCTTCGGCCGGGGACACGGATGCCGTCTTCGATGCCGCGGGCCGCGGTGTCAGTGCCTTCGCCGGTGGCATCGGGCGGTGGCCTCCCCACGCTGCGTCGACACCGACGGAACCCGGTGTCGCCCGGACACTCCTCACGCCACCGTGACAGCAGGGGCGTGACGGGGCCGTCGTCCCCGTGTCGCCGAAGCGTTGCCAGGGCGGTGCCAGCGAGGTGTCCGGTCAGTGTGAGGTCGGTTTCCGCGGACGGAGCATGGCCGCGCCCCCCTGACCTCCGCTGACCTCCGTTCATGAACATCGTGTTGCCGATGTGTTGGTCGAGAGCGGCCCGCACCGATACTGACCCGACGATTCCGGTGCGGGGGCGACGATGGATTGGTGGCTGGGCGGCCCGCTCGCGGGGTTGTTGATCGCGCTCGTGACCGCGCCGGTCGGGGTGTCGGGCGCGGTGTTCCTGCTCCCGGTCCAGCTAAGCGTGTTCGCCGTGCCCAGCCCCGCGGTCACACCGACGAATCTCCTCTTCAACGTGGTGGCTGGACCGGGCGCCCTCTGGCGTCACCGCCGCACCGGCGCCCTGCGGGGCACACTCACCCGGCGTCTGGTCCTGGGCACGCTGCCGGGAGTCGTCATCGGCGCCGTCATCAGAGTCGTCGCCCTGCCCGGCCCCACCGTCTTCCGGCTCCTCATTGCGGGTCTGCTGCTCCCGCTCGGCCTATGGCTGATCGCGCGCACGCTCCGCCCCGTACGCGACCGACCCGCCGCCGAGCCCGCGCCTCGTACGGTCACCGCGCTCGCCGTCGCCGTGGGCGTCGTCGGCGGAATCTATGGGATCGGCGGCGGCTCCCTCCTCGGGCCGATGCTCGTCGGCAGGGGAATGCCGGTCGCCCAGGTGGCCCCGGCCGCCCTCGCGTCGACCTTCGTGACCTCGGTCGCGGGCGCCGCGACGTTCGCCCTGCTGTCCTTGGTGGACGGCGGGGAGGTGGCGCCCGACTGGCCCCTCGGCCTGGCCTGTGGTCTCGGCGGGCTGATCGGCGGCTATCTCGGCGCCCGCCTCCAGCCCCATCTGCCCGAGCGGGCACTGCGGCTCCTGCTCGGCACCCTGGCCGCCTCGATCGGTGCCCTGTACGCCGTGCGGGTACTGGGCTGACCCCGACCGCCGAACCGTCACTCCCCATCCCCCGGGGGTGCCCTCCGAGGGCTCGTCACATCGTTGGAGGGAGTGAACTTCCCAGCCGGTCCGGTGCCTCCCGGACGAGGTGTACGGGGGGATCGAGGGTGAACCCCAGTCCTCCGGGCGGGGGGAACGACCACCACCTCCGCACCGCCCTCGTACGCTATCCCTGAAGCTAAACCTCAGGGTGAGAGTGGTGCCTTGTTCGCCGGCCGCCACGGTTGCCACGGTCCCGCCCCCGGGCTGGTGAGGCGTGCGTCATCCGCACGTCGGTGCCCGTTCGCCCCGCGCTGCGGCCGGACGGCGGAGGCTCAGCCGGCGTCGGGCGCGGCCGTGCCCCCGGTGGCGCCCGGCTGGCGGAAGTTCAGGACGAAGCGGGCCCGCTCGCCGTGAATGCGCCGTCGTACGTAGAGCACGGGCTCGCCGGCCGGGGTACCGCTGACGCCTTCGCGGACCAGCAGCGGACTGCCGGCCGGTACGCCCAGCGCGTCGGCGTCGCCGATGTCCGCCCCGATGGCGCTGAACGCGCGCCAGTCGTACTCCAGGACGATGCCGGCGGACCCGGCCAGGGCGCGCACCACGTTGTCCGTCCGCCCCGGTGTCGCCAGTTCCCCGGGCAACAGCGCGGACGGCATCCAGTAACTGCTGACGCCCCACGGTTCACGGCCGAGGGAGACCACGGTCTCGACCCGCGTCAGGCCGTCGACGGTACGGCCGAGATGGCGTGCCGCCTCCTCGTCCACGGCGCCCGCGGAGCCGTGCCGTACGGCGGTGATCAGCTCGCCGAAGTCCGGGTTCCCGCCGTCGACGGGGCCGGCCAGTGAGGCGTGCACACTGCCGATGTCGACCACCTGACTGCGGGGGTCGACCGCGATCGAGACCCGGGCGACGGGCGGGCGGACAAAGGTGCCGATGCCGCGGCGGATCTCGATCGCGGCGGCGCGTTCCAGTTCGGCGACGGCCTCACGGATCGTCAGGCGGTTGACCTCGAACTCCGAGCACAGCTCCGGCTCGCTCGGCAGCCGGGAGCCCACCGGGAACTCCCCGGTGTCGATGCGCTCCTGGATCAGGCGGGCCAGTTGCAGATAGCGCGGGATGGTCCTTCGGTGGCTCGTCACCCCTGGATCCTACGGAGCCGTCGCACCGCCGAGGGGGCCGGACGGGGCTCGTCCGGGGGTGCTGGATCCGGCCTTCGCCGGATGTTCATGTCCCGCTCACCCGGGAGAGCGGGACAGCCACTCTTCGACATCTATACATCTAGATGTCCGAAGTCGCCCTTCCGTTGAGAGGCCCCCATGTCCCTGTTGAACTTCCGCGACCCCGCCCGCACCGCCGACCCCCGGGGGGACCGGATCAGCCGGGGCGTCCTCTTCCGCTCCGCCCAGCCGTTCCCCGTGGCGGGCCCCGGCACCGTGGCCCTGCTCCGAGCCGAGGACGTGCGGACGATCGTCGACCTTCGCGGCGCCTCCGAACGACGGCCGGACGACTGGACCGCCGCCGAGCGAGCGGGCATCACGGTCGTCCGGGCACCGCTGGACGCGACCGGCGCCGGCGCCGGACCCGATCCGCTCGCGCTGGTCACCGACGCCGACCTCGGCCACTTCTACCTCGCGCTGGCCCGCTCTGCACCCCGCGCGCTGGCCGACGCGGTCTCCGCCGTCGCACGGCCCGGTGCCGTCCTCGTGCACTGCGCGGCCGGCAAGGACCGTACGGGCCTGTTGGTGGCGCTGCTGCTCGAACTGCTCGACGTCCCGGAGGACGGGATCGTCACCGACTACGCGCGCACCGCCGACGATCTGCCGCGGGTCCTCGCCGCCCTGGCCGGCGCCGCGGGAGCCGCCCCGCTGAACGACCGGGCCCCCGCCGTCGGCGGTCGCACGGTCCCCGCCCCGTTGCTCCAAGCCCCGCCGACCGCGATCCGGGTCTTCCTCGACACCGTCCGCACCCGCCACGGCGGCGCCGGGGAGTTCCTGCGGAGCCACGGTGTCGACGCCGCCGCACTCGCCGCGTTCCGCGCGAAGGCCGCCGTCCCGGCCGGCACGGCCCCCGGTCGCTGACCGCTCCCGCTCACCACGCGACCGTCCAGGAGGACCCACCCATGAACGGAACCCTGACCACCCTCCCCGCGCCGGCGGCCGGCCCCGCGCCGGACACCCCGCGCGCCGCCCCGCGCCGGATCATCGTGGCCCTGGTCAGCACCGAACTGCTCATCACCTTCGCGCTCGCGACGCCGATCGTCGCCACCCTCGGCCTGAAGGTCAACGAGATAGCACCGGACCGGAAAGAAGAGGTCCTCGCCCTGGTGATGGCGGTGGGAGCCGTCGCCGCCTTCCTGCTCAACCCCGTCTTCGGCCATCTCTCGGACCGCACCAGAAGCCGGTTCGGCCGCCGCCGGCCCTGGATCCTCGGCGGACTGGCGGCCGGCCTGCCCGCCACCGCGGTGATGGCCACCGCCACCACGTCCACCCAGTTGATCGCCGGCTGGCTGCTCGCCCAGGCCGCCTACAACGCTGCGCTCGCCGCGCTGTCCGCCGTCATCGCCGACCGGGTACCGCCCCACCAGCAGGCCACCGTGTCGGGCCTGTTCGGCTCGGCCGCCTTCGCGGGCGTGGTGCCCGGACTCGTCCTCGTCGGGCTGCTGCCCGGCAACACCACCGCGCTGTTCCTCATCCCGGCGGCGGCAGGTGTGGTCGGCGGCGCGCTCGCCTGGACCCTGCTGCGCGAGCCCCCGACGCCGGCCGCCGCCCCCGCCGCGCCGGTGAGCGTACGCACCGTACTCGGCAGCCTCCTGTTCGACCCCCGTACCGCCCCGGCTTTCGCGGTGGTCTGGAGCCAGCGCTTCCTGCTCCAGTTCGCCAACGCGCTCATCGGGACCTTCGGCCTGTACTTCCTGATGTCCCGGCTCGATATGACCACCGCCCAGGCCGCCGCACTGCTCTCGGCCACCGGACTCCTCTCCCTCGCCGGAAACGTGGTGGCAGCCGCGGTCTTCGGCAGACTCGCCTCCCGGACCGGCGCCTACCGGGCCTTCATCGTCGGCTCCGGCGTGCTGATGACCACCGCCATGGTGATCAAGATGGTCTCCGCGTCCGTGTGGCCGGTTTATCTCGCCACCGTGCTGGCCGCCATCGGACTGGGCGCCTTCTACGCCGTCGATCTCGCCCTGGTGCTCCGGGTGATGCCCCAGGACGGCGACTCCGCCCGCTACCTCGGGGTGTTCAACATCGCCAAGGCGCTGCCCCAGACCCTGGCGCCGCTGCTCGCACCCCTGCTGCTGGCCCTCGGCACCGACCCGGTCGGGGCGTCCCCGGAGAAGAACTACTTCGCGCTCTTCCTCGGCGGCGCGCTGGCCGCGCTCCTGGCCACCGCCCTGACCCCGCTGATCCGCCACCCGCGGCTGACCCGCGACTGACCCGCCACCGACCGACCGCCCCCGCCCGATGCCCCGACCCCCCGGAGACCCGACCGTGCCCGTACCCACGCTGCACCACCACGACGGAACACCGTTCCGGGACCTCAACCACAACGGCACCATGGAGCCGTACGAGGACCCCCGGCTGCCCGTGGCCGACCGCGTTGACGATCTGCTGGCCCGGATGACCCTGGCGGAGAAGGCCGGACTGATGTGCCACGGCCGGATGCTCGCCGGTGACGACGGCCCGCTGCCCTCCGGGGCCGAACTGATCACCGAACGCCACCTCACGCACTTCGCGATGATGCGGGTGCCGTCACCCGGCGCCATGAGTCGCTGGAACAACCACGTCCAGGACCTCGCCGCCGCCACCCGGCTCGGCATCCCGGTCACCCTGTCGTCCGACCCCCGGCACGGCTTCGTGTCCAACCCGGCCACGGCCCACACCGGCGGTGGATTCAGCCCGGGCCCGGAACCGATCGGTCTCGCGGCGACTGACGACCCCGCCCTCGTGGCGGAGTTCGCCGCCGCCGTCGGCCGGGAACTGCGGGCCGTCGGCATCCGGCTGGCCCTGCACCCGATGGCGGACCTGGCCACCGAACCGCGCTGGGCCAGGATCAGCGGCACCTTCGGCGAGGACGCCGACCGCGCCGGCCGGATCCTGAGCGCCTACATCCGCGGGATGCAGGGCGAGACCCTCGGCCCCGACAGCGTCGCCTGTATGGCCAAACACTTCCCGGGCCACGGCCCGCAGGAGCGCGGCGAGGACCCGCACTTCGCCTACGGCAGGCGACAGTCCTTCCCGGGCCGCAATCTCGCCTACCACCTGCGGCCCTTCGAAGCCGCCTTCGCCGCCGGAACCGCCCAGATCATGCCCTGCTACTCCATCCCGTCCGGCAGCGGACTGCCCGAGGTCGGCGCGAGCTTCAGCCGGGAGGTCATCACCGGACTGCTGCGCGGTCACTACGGATTCGACGGCGTGGTCTGCACCGACTTCAACGTCCTCACCGGCATGGACATCCCCGGCATCGGATCGGTGCCACCCCGGCCCTGGGGCGTGGAGCACCTCTCGACGGCCGAGAGACTGCTGATGCTGCTGGACGCCGGAGTCGACCAGCTCGGCGGCGAGACCGACCCGGGACCGCTGATCGAGGCGGTACGCGCCGGCACGGTGGCGGAGGAGCGCATCGACCGGTCCGCCCGCCGCATCCTGCGGGACAAGTTCCGGCTCGGCCTGTTCGACAACCCCTATGTCGACCCCGACGCCGCCGACGCGCTCGTCGGCAGTACCGAAACCCGCGCGCTCGGCCGTCAGGTGCAGCGCCGCTCCCTGGTCCAACTCGTCCGCCGCCCGGAGGCGTTCGCGGGGCTCCCCGATTCACCCGCGCTGTACGTGGAGAACATGGACCCGGAGGTGGCCGCGCGTTACGGCCGGGTCGTCGCGCGCCCCGAGGACGCCGACCTCGCCGTCGTACGCCTCCAGGCCCCTTACGAACAGCGGGAGTCACCCATGGAACAGCATTTCCACGCAGGGTCCCTCGACTTCCCGCCGGAGGAGCTCCAGCGGCTCGGTGCGCTCTGCGCCACCGTACCCACCGCCGTCGACGTCTTCCTCGACCGGCCCGCGATCCTGACCGGCATCGCCTCCCAGACGGCCCTCCTGACGGGCAGCTTCGGGGCGTACGACGATCTCGTGCTGGACGTGGTGTTCGGGCGCTCGGTGGCCGGGGGAGTGCTGCCCTTCGATCTCCCGTCGTCGATGCGAGCCGTCGAATCCTCCCCCGAGGACGTGCCGTTCAGCACCCCGGACCCGCTCTTCCGGTGCGGCCACCGGGTGACGCCGGAACCAGCGCGGCCCACCTGACGGAGGTCGCCCCCCGCCGGGGGGGACCTCCGGTGCGGTCCTGAGCGGCCTTCGAACTCCCCCAGGCGGTAGCACGGTCCGCCGTACCGGGGGTGTGCGGCGGAACGACCGGCACGCCCGCCCACCGCGCCCGTGTCACGCTTCCGCGCCCGATCCCACTCGTCCGTGAAAGCCCGTGGGGAGACCTCTCCCGCCGGGGGGCGCACGGCCACCTGTCGGGGTGATGACACGGTCGTGGGCGCGAACCGACGCGTACCAACCACTCTTCCGGGCAAGGATGTTGGTGTGCACACCGCGCCGGACGGGTGACACCGTGCCCGGGGGACGGAGTCCTCCGTCGTGTGCCGTCCCGGCTCCCGGCACGTCACCCGGGGGGCGGCGGTCGGGCTCGGGCATGAGTACTATGCGGCACCACATCAGGTACGACGGAGAGCGAGCGGCGATGTCCAACGAGCCCGACGGTGCCACCATCAACGAGGTCAGGGACCGGTACGCGGCACAGTTCGCGGACGACCTGGCGGCGAACGTGCGGGAACAGGAGGAGATCCGTACCCGGCTGGTCGAATGGGAGTCCCGGCTGAGCCTGCTGGAGAAGGACCATGCCCTGCTGTCGACGCTGCGGGGTGCCGTGGTGGCACCGACCGCCGCACCGGCGGCCGACGCACCCCCGGCGCAGGCCGAGTCCGGGGCCGACCCAGCGGCCGTGGAGACCGCGCAGGTCACGGTCGTTCCGCGGCCGAGGCGGGCACGCGAGGCAGGGAGCGGTACCCCGAAGCGCCGAACGGCGCGGAAGGCCGCACAGCCCGCGGGCGAAGCCGAGGCGAAGAGCGAAGCGGGCGAGGCGAGCGACACCACGAAGAAGGCTGGCCGAGCCAGGACCGGTACCAAGGCGAAGACGGGAACCAAGGCGAAGACCGGCACTACGGCGAAGGCGGACGCCACGGCGAAGCCCGACGCGGTGGTGGCGACGGAGGCGAAGCTCACGCTGCGCGCCGCCGTCCTGGAGCTGCTGCGGCAGCACCATGAGCCCCGTACGGCCCGTGAGGTCACCGAGGGAGTGACGGGGGCTTACCCCCAGTTCACGCCGACCCTCGCCGTCGTCCGGGACGCGTTGAACGCCCATGTGGCGAAGGGCCGGGTGGAACGTGAGGACCGGCAGAACGCGGTGTGGTACACCGCTGTCGGTTCCGATGGAGCCGGGTCCGTGCCGACGGACGCCCCCGCGGCGGCCGAGGAGAGTGTCACCGCCGGCGTCTGACCGGACGGGTGGCAGGCGGAGTGCCGGGGGCCGGGGGCTCCGGCATCCGCCGCCACCCCCGGCCGGTGGCCGTCCTGGTGCCGGGACGGGGGCCCCGGCCGGGGAAGTCGACCGGAAGTTCCCCTGACCCCCCGTCGTTTCCACGGCGGTTGACGGCCGCAGCGCCCGTCCGCACCAGCCGGTCGGACGCGCCTGCCACGCCCGTGGCGATGAGCGGTCCACGACACCACGGCGCTCCAGCCGCAGTCGGTCACGGCCGCACGATTCTCCGTGTCATGCACCCCGTCCGGTACGGACACAGCCGCACGGACGAGGTGTCTCCGGCCGCCCTCGGGGCCTCCGACGAGGGACCGTTCCCCACGCCGCGTCAGGAACCACAGGGCGGGGAGTACGGGAGCCCCCGCACATACCGGCTCCACTGCGCGGGTGTCACCGGGGGATGGGCGGTACGGCAGATCCGCCGGGCGACCCGCTCGACGTCCAGGTCCCAGAGCCGCACCGTGGTGTCGTTGCTCGCCGTGGCCAGCCGTCGGCCGTCCGGGCTGAACGTCACACCCTGCACGGTGTCGGTGTGACCGGTGAGTGTCGCGTGGTGCGTGGGACGGTGTGGGGTTTCGAGGTCCCAGAGCCGGACACCGCTGTCCTGGCCCGCGCTCGCCAGGGTCCGTCCGTCCGGCGCGAAGGCGACGGCGTTGATGGTGGCCGGTTGCGGCAGCGCGCTGAGCTGTCGGGGGCCGCCCCCGCCGCGTACGTCCCACAACCGCACCGTGCGGTCGTCCCCCGCGGTGGCCAGCAGACCGCCCCGGGGGCTGAAGGCCACCGTCTGGACCCGGTGGGTGTGCCGGAGCGTCGCCAGTTCCCTCGGGCGGCGCGGGTCGGTGACGTCCCACAGCCGCGCGGTACGGTCCCAGGACGCGGTGGCGGCCGTCCTCCCGTCGGGCGAGAAGGCCACCGCGCCCACGCTGTCGGTGTGGCCCGACAGTTCCGCCAGCTCCGGCGACCGGTTCGGTCCTGCGAGGTCCCAGAGGCGTACGGTGCGGTCGTCGCCGGCGGTGGCCAGCAGCCGGCCGTCGGGGCGGAACGCCGCGGCGTAGACCTCGTCCGTGTGGCCGGTCAAGGTCGCCAGTCCGACCGGGCGCCCCGGGTCGCGAATGCTCCACAATCGGGCCGTACGGTCGAGTCCCACGGTCGCCAGCGTGGCCCCGGCCGGGCTCGCCGCCGCCGCGTGGACCGCGCCGCCCAGGGTGGCCGTGGCCGTGACGCGGCCCGGGTCCGCGACGTTCCACAGTCGGGCGACACGATCCCGGCCGACGGAGACGAGACGCTGACCGGACCGGTCGAAGGTCACCCCGTACACGGGTCCGCCGTGGCCGGACAGTGTCGGGGCGGGAATGTCCCACAGCCGGGCCGTCTGGTCGTCGCCGACGGTCGCGACGGACCGGCCGTCCGGGCTGAACGCCGCCGACACGACACCGGCGATATGCCCGGAGAGCGTGGCCAGTTCCCTCGGGCGGCGCGGGTCGGCGACGTTCCACAGTCGGGCGGTGCGGTCTCCCGACGTGGTGACCAGCATGGTCCGGTCGGGGCTGAAGGCCACGGCCAGGACGGCGTCGGTGTGCCCGGAGAGGACGGTCAGCGACGCAGGATCCCGGGGGTCGGTCACGTCCCACAGGCGTACGGTCCGGTCCGCACCCGCCGTGGCCAGGACCATCCCGCCTGGTGCGAAGGCCACCGATGTCGTCGTCCCCCGGCCGGGGAGCACCGCCAGCCGTGCCGGCTCGCCCGGATCGCCGACGTCCCACAGCCGGACCGCCCGGCCGGAGCCGGCCACCGCCAGCGTCCTTCCGTCCGGCGAGAACGCCGTGGCCGTGGTGATGCCGGTGGGGTCGGCCAGTACGGCCCGCTGACCGGGCCGGGCCGGCCGTGACAGGTCCCAGAGGCGTACGGTCCGGTCCGCGCCGGCCGTGGCGAGGGTACGGCCGGCGGGGGAGAACGCCAGCGATGTGACGACACCCGTATGCCCCGCGAGATGGCCGGCCTTGACCGGACGCCGGGGATCAGTGACGTTCCACAGACGGACGATATGGTCCTCGCCCGCCGTCGCCAGGAGTGTCCCGTCGGCCGAGAACGCCACCGAAGCGGTGACCTCCACCCGGCCGGGCGAGACCATCAACTCCTGGGCACCGCGCGGCAGGTCCGGGCCGGTCAGGGTGGTCAGTTGCCGGGCGCGGTGCCGCTCGCCGACGTCCCAGAGCCGTACCGCGTCGGCGCCCGCCGTCGCGAGGACCCGCCCGTCCGGGCTGAAGTCCACCGCGCGCAGCACGTCCCGGTGGCCCGTCAGCCGGGTTGCGTAGGGCGTGGCGAAGGAGCTGAGTAGACTCCCGCGCGCCTCCGGACCGGGGGAGTGCCGGTACGCGGCGAGGCCGAGCTGTACGGCGAGCGCGGGCTTGGCGGTGCGTAACGCCCGCGCCGCGTCGGCGATCTGCCGGGAGAGCGTCGCGTTCCGCTGCCGAGCGGCGTCGTCCGCCTCCTGGACGGCGACCACGGTGGCGCCCACCGTGAGGGCGAGCAGCACCACGAGCACGCCGACCAGCCGGCGGAATCGGCGGGCGGCCCGGCCGGCGGTGGACCGTTCCCGTTCCTCGGCGGCGATGCTGGCTTCGAGGAACCCCCGCTCACGGGGGAGGAGTGAGGTGTCCCGGCGCGCAGCCCACTCCCGGGCCACCGCCAGCCGGGTCCCCCGGTAGAGGGCCCCGGCGTCCCGGTCGAGCGCCTCCCAGTCACCCGCCGCCTCGGCGAGCCGGTGGTGGACCCGGCCTCCCTCGCGGTTCTCGGCCAGCCAGTCGCGCAGCCGTGGCCAGCCGCGGACCAGGGACGCGTGGGCGATCTCCACGCGGTCGTCGCCCAGGGTCAGCAGCCGCGCCCGCGCCAGCGCGTCCAGTACTTCGGCGGTCTCGGTACCGGCATCCAGATCACTCCGGCGGATCCGACGCGGCGTGTCCTCCCCGGCGCCACCACCGGGTGCGACCAGGCGCAGCAGGACGTTCCTGGCCCGCTCCCGGCGTCCCGGTGGGAGCGTTCCGTACGCGTTCTCAGCGATCCGCGCCAGCGTGCCGTCGATACCGCCGACGGCCTGGAAACCGGTGAGCGTCAGGGTGTTGCCGCGTCGCCGGTGCCAGGTCTCCCGCAGGGCGTGCGCCAGGAGGGGGAGGGCGCCCGGCGGTCCGCTCGCCTGTGCGACGAGCGCGGCCAGCAGGGCGCCTTCGACGGCGCAGCGGGCCTCGGCGGCCGGCCGGATGATCGCGAGACGCAGTTCGTCGGCGCTCATCGGGCCGACGGTCAGGGGGTGGTCGCGCACGGCCGGGACGAGACCGGAAGGGAGCGCATGGTGTGCCGAGACGTCGGCCCGGACGCCGAGGACGATCCGGCAGCGGCTGTCAGCCGCCCGCGCGGCCACGATCAGTGCCTCGGTGAACCCGGCGCGTTCGGTGTCGTCATGGCAGCGGGTGAAGACCTCCTCGAACTGGTCGACCACCAGGAGCAGTTCCCCGTCCGGCGACTGTCCGGCCAGCGCCCGGAGGACCGTTCGATGCAGCCCGCGCGGATCGGCGCGGAGCTCCTCGTGGAGCCTGGCCGGCACGTCCCCCACGGCTCCGGCGGCGTGCTCCGCACACTTCCGCAGTGGCTCGGCGCCGGGGGTGAACAGCAGGACGGTCCAGGGGCGGTCCCGTGCGCCGGCGACCAGACCGGCGCGCAGCAGGGAGGACTTGCCGACACCGGACGGGCCCACCACGGCGACGAGCCGGTCGCTGGAGACCCGCGCGAGCAGTTCGTCGGTGAGCCGCTCACGGCCGAAGAACCGGTCGGAGTCATCGGACTGGAACGCGTCCAGGCCCGGATATGGCGCCGGTGTGCCGTCGTCCTCGGCCCGTGCCGTGGCGGCGGCCCGGGCGGCGGCGACTTCGTGCCAGCGCCGCTCCCACGCACCGACGTCCCCCTCGCACGCCCGGACGTAGGCCACCGTGACGGACAGGCTCGGGAGCTTCCGCCCGCCGGCCGCGTCGGACAGTGCCCCGGCCGAGTAGTGGGCGCGCCGGGAGAGTTCGCGATAGGGCGGGTTGCCGGCCGCCTGACGGAGACCGCGCAGGCCGGCCGCGAAGGTCAGTACGTCGTCGTCGCCCTCGCCCCAGTCCAGCGGCCGCTCGTAACGAGGCACTGATCAACCCCCGTCCCTCGGTGGTCTACGGTGCGGAACTTAGTCGTTCGGCAGAGGGGTGTCGACAGCGAACACCGTGACTGGCCTATACAGACGGGGCGGCCCCGGTCGTCACCTCTGTGGCCGGGGACGTACGGATCGGTCATCGATCGCGCCGTTCCCCTCGACCGAAAGGACCAGTCATGCCACCTGTGGCGACGATGCCGGAGCAGTCGCTGGACGACCCCTTCGACCTGGACGTCCGGGAGATCAAGGTGATCAACGAAGGGCAGGAGGTGACCGCTACCGGGTTGACCTGCACGCTGTTCACCTGTCCGGCGCTGACCTGTGGAACGTCCTGTACCGGCGGCGGCTGCTGACGGACACTCCGCTGGCGACCGGCCCGTCGGCCGGCCGCGTATGACGGGGTCGCGGGCGCCCCCTCGCACGAGTGGGCGTCCGCTCTCCGTACCCGCCCGGACAGGACCCGCCCGGAAGTGGAGGACCAGCCGGTATGACCCGCGAACCACTGTTCCGCTGTACCGATGTCGCCATGCTGCGCGCGCCGGTCCATCCGGTCGCACGGGCCTCCTGGCGGGGTACGGCCGCCGACGGGCGGGACGACGGCGTCGGCGCGCTGGCCGAACTGCTGGCGGATCCGCTGGTGGGGGAGGCGCTCGCGATCTCCAGCCCATCGCTGGCGCACCGGCTGGACGCCCTGCTCGCGCCCGGCACCGCCGTGCACCGCCCGGCCGATGTGCGCCGCGCGCTGCGGGCGCTGACGAGCTACCGACTCCGGATGGCGACTCGATGTACCCCGTTCGGACTGATGGCGGGCGTCGCGAAGATCGAATTCGTGGACGATCCCGCCGACGCCAAGGTCCGGCTCGGCACCGGGCACCGCCGCCATGTCCGGCCGGATCTGGAGTGGCTGAACGGCGTCGTCCGCGCGTACGAACTGCGGCCGGAGGGGCTGCGGGTCGTCCTCAACAACCTCTGCTTCGTCCGGGGGGACCGGTTCGTCCTGCCGTACGTGCCGAACAGCGCGGAGTCCAGGCGGACCCGGACGGCCGTACAGGAGGTGAGCGTGCGCCACACCTCCGCGATCCGGGCGGTCGCCGGACTCACGGATACGCCGATCCACTACCGCGACCTCGCGGACCGACTGGCCGGGACGTTCCCCACCGTGCCCGGCACCACGATCGACGGGATGCTCCGGCAGCTCATCGGCAAGGAGTTCCTGCTCACCGAGGTACGGCCCGGGATGGACACCCTCGACCCGCTCGACCATGTCACCCGGGTCGTGAACACCGCCACCCCCGGCACCGTGGCCTATGAACTCGTCGCCCTCCGCCAGGACCTGGACCGTTACGCCGCGCGACCGCTCGGAGCGGGGCGGCCCGCACTGGCGGCGGTACGGGAGCGGATGCGGGGACTCGCACCGGGAGAACGACTCGTCCAGGTCGACCTGGCGCTCGACGCGGACGTGGCCCTGCCGCGCGCCGTCGCGGCGGAGGCCGAACGCGCCGCGACACTGCTGTGGCGGCTCGCGCCGCGGGAGCCCGGCACCGCGACACTGCGCCAGTACCACAACGACTTCCTGGAACGGTACGGCCGGGACCGGCTGGTCCCGCTGCGGGAACTACTCGATCCCGACATCGGACTCGGCGCCCCGGCCGGCTATCTGATGCCACCCACCCCCCGGGTCCGGCGTCCGGAGGACACCCGGGACATCGACCGGGACCGGGCCCTCGCCGAACTCGCCCAGGAGGCGATGCTCTCCGGCCGGACCGAGATCGAGCTGACCGACGACCATCCCCTGCTGACCCGGTTCACCTCCGACGATGGCCGGCCCCCGGCCTCGCTCGACCTGCACACCCATCTGATCGCCCCCTCGGTACAGGCCCTGCGGGAGGGAGACTTCCGGCTGGTCGTCATCGGCGGCCTCGGGCCCGCCGCGGCCAGTTTCGGCCGGTTCGCCCATCTGCTCGACGACGCCACCCGGGACGAGTGCGGCGCCGTCGCCCGCACGGGTGCCACCCGGGTGCCGGGGGCGCGGCCGGTGCAACTCACCTACCAGGTGCGCACCCCGCGCGGTGCCAATGTGTCGCAGGTGCCGCGCTGGGCGCCGGACCTCCTGCCGGTGGCGGCGTTCGCAGAGACGGGTGATCCGTCCGTGTGCCGGCTCGGCGATCTGGCGGTCGGCGGCGATGTCCACGGGATGTATGTGATCGACACCAGTACCGGTGGGGAGATCGCACCGACCGCTTTCCATCTGTTGAACGCGGAGAACGAGGCGCCGAACACGGTCCGCTTCCTGCGGGAGGTCGGCGCGGTCGGCGTGCGCCGCTGGACGCCCTGGAGCTGGGGCGGCCTCGCCGCGCTGCCGTACACCCCCCGGGTCCGGTACGGCCGCAGCGTGCTCGCGCCGGCCAGATGGCGGCCGACCGACCGGCTGTGCGACCAGGAAGCGCCGTTCGCGGAGTGGGCCGCCGGCCTCGCGGCCTGGCGGGAGCGCTGGCGGGTGCCCGGCGGGGTCTGTCTGTGCTACGCGGACCAGCGGATCGAACTGGACCTCGGTGCAGCGGCACACCAACGGCTGCTCCGGGACGAGCTCCGGCGCCGCAGCGACCACATCACCCTGACCGAGCTGCCGTCCGACACCGGAGCGGGCACGGGATGGCTCACCGGGCCGGACGGCGCGCACCGCAACGAGGTGGTGTTCCCCCTGGTGACCGCCGCACCGGCCACCCCCGCCCAACGCACCACCCCCGGCCGGCCGACCACCCCCGGCCGGCCGACCACCCCCGGCCGGCCGACCACCCCCGGCCGGCCGACCGGCCGCGGCCGTCCCGCGGCGGCGGGCCACCCGCCCGGCGGCGCATGGCTGTACGCGTCGGTGTACTGCACCTCCGAACGGCAGGACGAACTACTGCCCGCCGTAACCGCGCTGACCGCCGGCCTGGATGTCGACCGCTGGTTCTTTCTGCGCTACGGAGATCCCGACCACCATCTGCGGCTGCGTTTCCACGGCTCCCCCGCCGTGGTCACCGGAGAGGTGCTGCCGCGGCTGACGGCCTGGACGACCACGCTGCGGGAGAGCGGCATGGCCCGAAAACTGGTACTGGACACCTACGACCCCGAAGTGGAGCGGTACGGCGGACCAGCGGCCATCGAGGCGGCCGAACGGGCCTTCCACGCCGACAGCGTCGCCGTCATCGAGCAGCTCCGGCTGCTCGCCTCGGGCCGACTCGACGTCGATCCGGTCCTGCTCGCGGCGGCCAACTACGTCGACCTGGCCGCGCGGTTCTGGTCCGACGCCGAACAGGGGGCCGACTGGGTGGTGAGCACCTTCGCCGGGACCACCGAGCACCGCGCCTTCCAACGCTGCCGCAGGACCGCCCTGGAACTCATCGGCCCGCACGACAACTGGGCCGGGCTGCGCGCCGTCCCCGGCGGGGAGGCCGTCCTCGACTCCTGGGCGGCGCGGGCCGAGGCGGTGACCCACTACGGACGCCTCCTGCGGGAGGCCCCGGGCGAACGGGAGGCCCGCCCGGGCCCGCCACCCGCGGCGATCCTGGCCTCGCTGACACATATGCACCACAACCGTCTCGTGGGGCTGGACCGGGAGGCGGAACTGCGGTCCCGGGCCGTCGCACGCGGCGCCATCGCCGCCCACCGGGCCCGGCGCAGGGCGGAACGATGACCGCGCACGCCGTCGCGCGACGGACCGTGACCGAGATCGCGGAGCGGCTGACCGACACCGCCCGGGTGATCGCGGTCGTCACGGCCGACGGCAACCTGGATCGCCCCCCGGAGATGCTGCCGCGCGCGCCGTGGTCGTCCCTGTCCCTGTCCGACGGACACCCCGGTATCGCGCTGCTCTTCGCGGAACTCGCCCACAGCGACCCCCGGTACCGGGAGCACACGCACCGGCAACTGGTCGCCGCGGCCCGTGAACTGGTCACCGGCCCCGCCGACGCACTGTTCGCCGGACTGCCCGCGGTGGCGTTCGCGGCCCGCTGCGCGCAGCGGACGCCCCGTGACTACGCCACCCTCCTCTCCCGGCTGGAGAAGCACCTGACGGCGGGGCTCCGGGCGCGCCTCACCATCGAGACCGGACGGCTGGACCGGGGGGAACCGGGCCTGCCCGCTCCCGTCTACGACGTGATCGGCGGCGTCTGCGGGCTGGCGAGATATCTGCTCGACTGGCTGCCCGCCGAGCGGGACCTGCTGCTGGACACCCTCGCCTATCTGGTGCGGCTGACCGATCCGGTCCCCGCCCACGGCCACGTCGTCCCCGGCTGGTGGGTACTGGGGGCGCCGGCGCTCGGGCAGCGGGAGCGGTACCCTCAGGGACATTTCAATCTGGGCATGGCCCACGGAGTCCCCGGCGTGATGACCCTGCTGGCCCTCGCCCACGAGGCGGGCGCCGAGGTGCCGGGGCAGACCGAGGCCATCACCCGGATCGCCGACTGGGTTCTGGACCGGCGGATCGGCGACGGACAGTGGCCGTCCGCCATTCCGTTCGAGGCCGAGGTCACCGGGGCGTTCGTCGACTCGGGCACCGGGCCGGCGTGGTGCTACGGGACGGCGGGGGTCGCCCGCTCGCTCTTCCTGGCGGGTCGGGCGCTCGACCGCGCCGACTGGCGGCGCACGGCCGTCGACGCCTTGGCGGTGGCGCTGCGGAGGACGGACGCCATGCCCGACTGCGGACTGTGCCACGGGTGGGCGGGCCTGCTCCATATCGCCGCCCGCACCGCCCGCGACTCCGGTGACCAGCGACTCACCGACCGCCTCCCGGAACTCGCCGGCCGGATACTGGACCGCTTCGACCCCACCGCGCCGTTCGGCTACCGCGGTGACGGCGCGGGCGGACAGCGCGGTGTCGACCGTGCGGGCTTCCTCGAAGGAGCCGCGGGGATCGCCCTGGTACTGCACGCCTGGGCATCGGGCACCGCCCCGGCCACCCCGTGGGAGCGCGCCCTGATGCTCAGTTGAGCCCCCCGGGGGACAGCCCGCGCTCAGACCATCGCTTCGTGGACGAAGCACCAGCGCCAGTCCTCGCCCGGTTCGAAGGACTGCACGATGGGGTGCCCCGAGGTCTCCACGTGCCCCCGGGCGTGCCGCATGGGGGAGGAATCACAGCAGCCCACGTGGCCGCAGGTCAGACAGAGGCGCAGATGGACCCAGGCGGTTCCCTCGCGCAGACAGTCCTCGCAGCCCTCCGGAGTTCTGGGCTCGACGGGCCGGATCATGGCGAGGTGCGGGTCGAGTGGGATGGTCATGATGGCCTCCGGTGCAGGGGGTCAGCCGGTGAACGAGTGGTCAGTGAGCGCCTTCCCCTCTTCCAGGCGCGACACGGGTGCGATGCGGGGGAGCACGGCACGGCGGTCGCCGCACCCAGGGCGGTCCTTCGCGCCGGCGGGAGGACCGGCGGTCCCGGTCGTGGACGCCGCGGCGGACCGTACCGCCGGCCGGGCGCGCTCTCACGAGGACACCCCGGCCCCGGCCGGAGGCTCCCTGGCCCCGTCCTCCTGGAAGGTGACGGTCAGGTCGTCGTCCCGGGCGTCGAGCAGGACGGTCACGTCGTCCCGCGCCTCTCCGCTGAGCAGCGCCCGCCCGATCCGGGTCTCGACCTCGTGGGAGATGAAGCGCCGCAGCGGCCGGGCCCCGTAGACCGGGTCGTACCCCTCGCTCGCGATCAGCCGGCGCGCGGGCTCGGTGAGGGTCAGGGAGATGCGCTGCTCGGCGAGGCGCCGGCGCAGCTCGTCCATGAGCAGATCGACGATCCGCTCGATCTGGGCGAGGCCGAGCGGGTGGAAGAGGACGATATCGTCCACCCGGTTGAGGAACTCGGGGCGGAAGTGACCGTTCAGCTCGCCCATCACCCGTTCCCGGACCTCGGGTGCGATCCCGCCGTCGTCGCCGGCGTTCTGGAGCAGGTACCCGGAGCCGAGGTTCGAGGTCATGATGATCACCGTGTTCCGGAAGTCGACGGTGCGCCCCTGGGCGTCGGTGATCCGCCCGTCGTCCAACACCTGGAGCAGGGTGTTGAAGACGTCGGCGTGCGCCTTCTCGATCTCGTCGAAGAGGACCACGGAGTACGGTTTGCGGCGCACCGCCTCGGTGAGCTGGCCGCCCTCCTCGTAGCCCACGTATCCGGGCGGCGCGCCGACCAGCCGGCTGACCGTGTGTCGTTCCTGGTACTCGCTCATATCCAGGCGCACCATGTTGCCCTCGCTGTCGAACAGCGCGGCGGCGAGGGTCTTGGCCAGCTCCGTCTTGCCGACGCCGGTGGGGCCGAGGAAGATGAACGACCCGATCGGGCGGCGCGGGTCGCGCACCCCAGAGCGGGCCCGGATCACCGCGTCGGCGACCAGTTGGGTGGCCTCGTCCTGTCCGACGACCCGCTCCCGCAGGATCTCGTCCAGCCGGAGCAGCTTCCGCCGCTCCCCCTCCTGGAGCCGGGTGACGGGGATCCCGGTCCACGCGGAGACGATGCCGGCTATCTCGTCGGCCGTGACCACCTCGCGCAGCAGCCGGCTCTCGCCCTGCCGGACGGCGAGCCGTTCCTCCTCGGCCGCGAGGCGGCGCTCCAGTTCGCCGACGGTGCCGTAGCGGAGCTGGGCGGCCCGGTTGAGGTCGTAGGCGCGTTCGGCCTCCTCCGCCTCCTGTCGGGCGCCCTCCAACTCCTGGCGGAGTCCCTGCACGCGGCGGATGGCCTGGCGTTCGGCCTCCCACTGCGCGTGTTTGGCGTCCACCTCGCCCCGCAGGTCGGCCAGTTCGCGGCGCAGGTCCTCCAGCCGGGTGCGGCTGGCCGGATCGGTCTCCTCGGCCAGCGCGGTCTCCTCGATCTCCAGCCGGGTGGCCCGGCGGGTGAGTTCATCGAGTTCGGCCGGCATGGAGTCGATCTCGGTGCGCAGCCGGGCGCACGCCTCGTCCACCAGGTCGATGGCCTTGTCGGGCAGGAAGCGGTCGGTGATGTAGCGGTGGCTGAGGGTGGCGGCGGCGACCAGCGCGCCGTCCTGGATCTTGACACCGTGGAAGATCTCCAGCCGCTCGCGGATGCCGCGCAGGATGGAGATCGCGTCCTCGACGGTCGGTTCGTCCACCAGGACGGTCTGGAAGCGGCGTTCGAGGGCGGCGTCGGCCTCGATGTGCTTGCGGTACTCGTCGAGCGTGGTGGCGCCGATCATATGCAGCTCGCCACGGGCCAGCATCGGTTTGAGCATGTTGCCGGCGTCCATGGCGCCCTCGGCGGCCCCGGCCCCGACCACGGTGTGCAGTTCGTCCACGAAGAGCAGGATCGCGCCCTCGGCCCCCTTGACCTCCGCCAGGACGGCCTTGAGGCGCTCCTCGAACTCCCCCCGGTACTTCGCCCCGGCCACCAGGGAGCCCATGTCGAGCGAGAACACCGTCCGGTCCCGCAGCCCCTCCGGTACGTCGCCGCGCACGATCCGTTGGGCCAGCCCCTCCACGACGGCGGTCTTGCCGACCCCGGGCTCACCGATGAGCACGGGGTTGTTCTTGGTCTTGCGGCTGAGGATCTGGATGACCCGCCGGATCTCGGCGTCCCGGCCGATCACGGGGTCGAGCCTGCCGGTACGGGCCTCCACGACCAGATCGCGCCCGTACTTCTCCAGGGCCTCGTAGGCGGCCTCCGGGGTGGCCGAGGTGACCCGCTGGTTCCCGCGCACCCCGGTGAGCGCGGCGAGGAAGCCGTCCTTGGTGACGTGCTGCTCGGCGAGCCGCCGGCCGGCGGCGGTGGCCGGCCCCTCGTCCAGCAGGGCGAGGACCAGGTGTTCGGTGGAGACGTACTCGTCCTTGAGCCGCCTGGCCTCCCGCTCCGCCGTGTCCAGCACCCGGGCGAGGCGCTGCGTGACCATCAGCTGTCCGGGGGTCGCCCCGGGTCCTGTGGTGCGCGGGCGCCCGGCGAGATCGCCCTCGACGGCGTCCCGCAGCGCGACCGGGTCGGCGCCCGCGCCGGCCAGCAGCCGGGTGGTGAGGCCGTCCCGCTGATCGAGCAGGGCCAGCAGCAGGTGCTCCCCGTCGACCTCGTTCTGTCCCGACCGCACTGCCAGGCTCCGTGCTTCCTGCAGAGCCTCCTGGGACTTCTGGGTGAGGCGGTTCATGTCCATGGCGTTCGCTCCTCGGCGGCGCGTTCGCTCTGCCGCAGCGCGGTTTCGAGACGTTCGATGCGGTCGAGCAGATCGAGGACGACCCCGACGGCGGCGTAGTTGAGGAAGAGTCCGCTGCGCAGCCGCTGCACCCGGGCGACGGCCGACGGGGCGGTCGTACGGAACCACAGCCGCCCGGCGGCGTCCCGTTCGGCGTCGACCAGTCCGAGGGCGACGAACCGGCGGACCATGTCGGGCGGCAGACCACTGCGCCGGGCGACACCGCTGAGGGGCAGCAGGTAGGGGGTGGACCGGTGGATCCGTACGAGCGGGTACCGGCGGGCGGCGGGATCGCCCCGGCCGGCCTCGTCGGCCGGGAACGGCTCATCGGCTCTCATGGCTGCTTCCTCGGATTCTCCGGGTCGCCAGGGTTGCCCGGGGTTCTCGGGTCGCTCGGGGTTCTCGGGTCGAAGGACGAGGCGGCGGCCAGTTCCTCGAACAGCTCGCGTTCGCGCGGGCTCGGCGAGGAGGGCACCGCCACCTGGATCTCGGCGTAGAGGTCGCCGGCGGTCCCCTTGGGGTGGGGCATCCCCTCGCCGCGCAACCGCAGTCGGCGGCCGGTGGAGCTGCCCGGGGGCACCCGCACCTTGACGGTCCCGCCGGGGGCGGTGACCGGCACGGTCGCGCCCAGTGCCGCCTCCCAGGGCGTCACCGGCAGATCGACGTGGAGGTCCCGGCCGGTGAGCCGGTAGCGGGGGTGCGGGGCGACCCGGACCACGAGGTAGAGATCACCCGCCGAACCCCGGCCCCGGCCCCGGCCGCCCTCCCCGGCGAGCCGGACACGCTGGCCGTCGACCACCCCGGCCGGGATGTTCACGTCATAGCCGCGCTCGCCGCCGGGGCCACCGAGGGTGATCTTCCGGCGACCACCGTGGTACGCGTCCTCGACGGTGAGCGTGAGTTCGGCCTCCTGGTCCGCGCCGGGTGCCGGTCCGCCGCCCCGGGCCGCCCGGCCGCCGAACACGCCGCCGAAGAGGTCTTCGAAGTCGATGCCGGAGGTGTCGAAGCCGGAAGCGTCGAAACCGACGTCCGACCACCCGCCGGTACCGCCGCCGGCCGGTCCCCGGCGCCCGCCGCTCCCCCCGAACGGGCCGCCGCCGTACGTACCGCCGCCGAAGCCCTGGGCGGCGGCGACACGTTCGTCGTAATCCTCCGGAATCTGCCGGAAGTCGGGGCCGAACCGGTCGTACCGCTGCCGGGTGTCCGGGTCGGAGAGGACCCCGTACGCCTCGTTGATCTCCTTGAAGCGTTCCTCGGCGGCCGGATCGCGGTTGATGTCCGGGTGGTGGCGGCGGGCCAGGGTGCGGAACGCCTGCTGAATCTCGGCGGCGTCGGCGGTGCGGGGGACGCCGAGCACCTCGTAGTAGTCGCGTGCCACGGCGGGCTCACTCGGGCTTCCGGCTCACGGTCACGGTGGCGGGCCGTAGCTGCCGCCCCGGCTCGCCATAGCCGGGGCGCATCATCTGGACGACGGTGCCCGGCGCGGTGTCGGCGGAGTCGACCACGGAGACGACATCGTGCCGCTGCGGGTCGAACGGGATGCCGGTCTCGTCGTCGCGCGGATACCCGAGGCCCTTCAACACGTCCACGGCCTGGTCGCGGACGGCCCGCACCCCGCTGACGACCGCCCCGGGCTCCGCGTCGGCGTGCGCGAGGGCCAGTTCGAGGTTGTCGACGACCGGGAGCCAGGCGGCGGCGACCCTGGCGCGCTCGGCCGCCAGCTCCCGCGGCAGGTCGCGCGCGTGGCGCTTGCGGAGGTTGTCGAGATCGGCGAGGGCGCGCCGCCACCGGTCCGTCAGCTCCGCCGGGTCGTACTCCGGCGGTACGGGCGGTGCCGCGGGTGCGGTGGATTCCGGTGTGTCCCGCCACAGCTCGGGCGGTGACTCCGGCGCTGCCTCCGGAGATGACGTCGGCGGGGGGCCGTGCGGGGGCGTGCCTCCGGCGGGACGGTCCCGGTTGTCGTCCGACATGGCGCCCCCTCAGCTCCGGTCGAACTCGGCGTCGATGACATCGTCGTCGCCACCGGGCGGGTCGCCCGGCCGGTCCGCACCGGCGGCCTGGTCCGGCCCTGCGGAGTGGGCGGCGAGCGACGCGTGAATCTGCTGGAGCTCGGAGGTCAGGGGGCGTACGCGGTCCAGCGGCGCCTCCTCCTCGACGGCGGTACGCGCCTCACCGGTGAGGAGTTCCGCGCGGGCCCGCTCGTGCGCGGGAGCGGCGTCGCCGAGTTCACCCAGCCGGCGCTCCACCTGGTACGCGACCGCGTCGAGTTCGTTCCGGGCGTCGACGGCCGCACGCAGGGCCAGGTCGGAATCGCGGTTGCGGGTGGCCTCGTCGATCATCCGCTCGACGTCGGCCGGGTCGAGGTTGGAGCCTTCGCTGATCGTGATCGACTGTTCGGCCGCCGTCTCCTTGTCCTTGGCGCCGACCTTGAGGATGCCGTTGGCGTCGATGTCGAAGGTGACCTCGATCCGGGTCTCGCCGCGCGGCGCGGCCGGCAGGTCCGCCAGCCGGAACCGGCCCAGGACCCGGTTGTCGGCGGCCAGTTCGCGTTCGCCCTGGAGGACCACGATGTCCACGGCCGGCTGGTTGTCCTCCGCCGTGGAGAAGACCTCGGAACGCCGGGCGGGGATGGTGGTGTTCCGCTCGATGATCCTGGTCATCACGCCACCCGCCGTCTCCACCCCCAGCGAGAGCGGAGTGACATCCAGCAGGAGGACGTCCTTGACCTCACCCTTGAGCACCCCGGCCTGCACGGCCGCGCCCAGCGCCACCACCTCGTCCGGATTGACGCTCATATTGGGGTCCTTGCCACCCGTCAGCCGCCGCACCAGCGCCTGTACGGCGGGGATCCGGGTCGAACCGCCGACCAGGATGACCTCGTCGATATCGTTCTCGGTGATCTTCGCGTCGCCCATGGCCTGCTTGACCGGCCCCAGACAGCGCTCCACCAGATCGGCCGTGATCTCGTCGAAGGTCGAGCGGCGGACCGTCTCCGTCAGATGCTTCGGCCCGGCGGCGTCGGCGGTGACGAACGGCAGGCTCACCTGGGTCTGGGTGACCGAACTCAATTCGGTCTTCGCCTTCTCGGCCGCCTCGAAGAGTCGTTGCAGGGCCTGCGGATCCTTGCGGAGATCGATCCCCTCGGCCCGCTGGAACCCGTCCGCCAGATGGTCCACCAGCCGCCGGTCGAAGTCGTCGCCGCCCAGATGTGAGTCGCCGGCCGAGGAACGGACCTCCACCACGCCGTCACCGACGTCCAGAATGCTGACGTCGAAGGTGCCGCCGCCGAGGTCGAAGACCAGGACGGTTTCATGGCCCTTCTTGTCCAGGCCGTACGCCAGCGCCGCGGCGGTCGGCTCGTTGATGATCCGCAGCACCTCCAGACCCGCGATCTTCCCCGCGTCCTTGGTGGCCTGACGCTGTGCGTCATTGAAGTAGGCGGGGACCGTGATGACGGCCTCGGTCACCCGTTCGCCGAGCGACTTCCCGGCGTCGTCGGCCAGTTTGCGCAGCACCTGCGCGCTGATCTCTTCCGGTGCGTACTGCTTGCCGTTCACATCGAAGCGGGCCACCCCTCCGGGGCCCTCCACCACATCGAAGGCGACCGCCTTGGACTCGTCGGAGACCTCGTCGTAGCGGCGGCCGATGAATCGCTTCGCGGAGGTGATGGTGGACTGGGGATTGAGGATCGACTGCCGGCGCGCGAGCTGCCCGACCAACCGCTCGCCCGTCTCGGAGAAGGCGACCACCGAAGGAGTCGTTCTGGCTCCCTCGGCGTTCGGGATCACGGCCGGCTCGCCCCCCTCCCAGGCCGCGATGACCGAGTTGGTGGTGCCGAGGTCAATACCGACTGCCTTGGCCATGGGAATCTCCTCCGTCGCGACGCGAACCGAACGGCACGGCCGGACGGCATCCGGCCGGGACCGCCGGGGGGAGAGCACGGACCACAGCGGCCACACCTCTCCCGAGGGTCACGTGGAACCCGTCCCGATTCTTCGGCCCGGCAGGACCAAATCCACGGTGGCCATCCGGTCCACCAGGTCAGGACAGCGGCCGGGCTCGCTGATGAGGGCAGGTGCCGGTCGGCGTAGCGTGGGAGGCGGAGTCGGACGAGCCACGAAACCCCGAACGGATACCGATGGACGCTGCCCCCTCCGGAACGGCCGCGCCGTCCGGTCCGGTATCGCGGCCCGCAGCCGCGCGGCCCGCTTATCCCCGCCTCGTCGCGGCGATACTCGACCGCTGTGACGAGCGCGGGACGCTGTGGACGGCCATGGCGGCGGTCGCCGCCAGCGGACCGTTCGCCGCCGAAGCGGCCTACACGACGGGCGGCCACGGCCCCCCACGACGGTGCCCACCACCTCACCCGTCCGGCGGTACGGCGGGGTCCGCGAACAGCGCCGGAGCGACCGTCCCGGCCGACCCCCTCACTCCGCTGATCAGCGCCTTGGACGGGTACAGCCGGTACTTCGACGAACCGGACGGCACCCGGATACGGGCCATCGCCCTGCGTCACCGCGACCACTGTCTCGGCTACCTCGCCGTCCGACTCCTGGCCACCCCGTCGGACCGGGAGACCGCCGACGCCGACCTGATCGCCCGGCGAGCCGGCGCGGCCCTCGCCCGGCACCGGGATACCCCCGAGCGGGGGATGCGGGCGGGGCGGGAGGAGCGGGGGAGCACCCGGGGCACCGGGCCGGCCGCACCCGGCGCCGACCTCGACACCACCGTCGTCCGCCTCGCCGCCCGCAGCGCGTTCCACGAGGCCCTCGCCCGCGCCGCCGCCTCCGGCGAGGGCGAGCGGGGCATCCTCAGGATCCTGTACGAGCACACGGGACTCCCCGCGCTCACCGAGGACCTCTTCGGTAACCCGCGCGCCCGCGCCGGTCCCGGCCCGTCCGGACCACGCCCCGCGCCGGGCGCGCGGCAGCCGGGGGCGCACCGCGCGCCCGGGGCCGTCCGCGATCACGACCGGCTGATCGTCCCCGTCGCGATGGCCGGTGACCCGCTCGGGCTGGTCGCCCTGGTCGACCCCGATCGGCGGGCGACGGACGCGGACGCCGCCGCGCTCGAACAGACCGCGCTGGTCCTGGCTCCGCACCTCGCGCACGAGCGCAGACTCGCCGAGCTGGAACCCCGGCTGCGCCATGATCTGGTCGAGCGGCTGATCTCCGGCACGGCGACCGACGACGTGTTCGGCCAGGCGGCCGTGCTCGGCCATGACCTGCACCGTCCGCACCGGGTCGCCGTCCTGCGGTGGTCCGGCACCCCCGATGGGCCAGCGGTCTGCGACGCCGTCGAGCGGGCGGCCCGGCGGCTGCGGCTGGCCGTCCTCACCGGCTCACGCGGTCCGACCGCCGTCGCCCTGTTGGCGGGCCGGGAGACGGCGGGCGACGCCCTGTACCGGGCGGTCTCGGCCGAACTCGGCACCGACTCAGGGGCCGTCGGGGTCGGCGGCCCCTGCGACGGCTTCGCGGAGCTACCGCACTCGTACGAGGAGGCCGTTCGCGCCCTCGCCGTACGGCGCAGATCCCATGAGCCGCACGGTGGCACCGGATTCGAGGAACTCGGCCTCTGCCGGGTGATGGGCATCGGTGACGGCGAGCGGGAGACCGATCGATTCGTCCGCGAGTGGCTCGGCGCGCTGCTGGACTACGACGCCCGCCACCGCACCGAGCTGGCCGCGACCCTCTCGTACTACCTGGAGAACGGCGGCAGTTACGACGCGACGTCAGCGGCCCTGCGCGTCCACCGGAGCACCGTGCGCTACCGGCTCCAGCGCATCCGCGCGGTCACCGGTCACGACCTCGGCGATGTCGACACCCGGCTCAACCTCCATGTGGCCAGCCGGATCCACCATGTGCTCGACCGTCCCCGGGGACCGTCTCCCGGCGGGAGGGAGCCGGTGATCCCGGATCCGGCGGACGAGGCCCGTTGAAGGCGGTAGGTTGCTGACCATCGTTGGGCCGACCGAGTGATAAAACCGCCCCGGTGTGCGCCAACGCAGGGGCCTCCGGACGCGGGGGGAACGTACTCCGTCACCGTTCATCCCGGCGCGGGGACCGAGAAGGGGAGACGACGCTGGACGCGGGACAGGCCGGGAGCCCCGTCGCCGGGAGCCGTACGGCTCCGCACCCGGGGGATCGCCGGGTGAGCCGGTCGGTCGGCCGTCGCGGCCGCGCTGAGCCGCCGGCACCCCCGGCGGGGACCCGACGCCCCCCGGTGGCCGCGCGATCCGGTGAGCGCCGTGCCCGCGCCGGCTCGCGGACGCCGCCCTGCTCGGGCGCCGTGCAGCCAACACCCGGCCCCACGAGCTCCGTTGATGATTTCCGCCTCCCGGCCTCCTGGCCCTCCCGCCCTGGCCGGCCCCGCGCACCGGCCGCGCACCGCACCCGCCCCGACGGCGCGTCCCCGGCCGCCCCGTCCCCGGAGCGACCGCTCCCCACCACCACCCGTACTGGATCAGAGGAGAAGAACCCGTTATGACGGACAACCCGAGACGGCGCATCGACACGTCGGTCGCCCATTCCGCCCGGGTGTGGAACTACTGGCTCGGCGGCAAGGACAACTACATCGCCGACCAGGTCGCCGGTGACGCCTACCGCGAGGCATTCCCCCGCATCGAGGTCATGGCGAGGGAATCGCGTGCCTTCCTGCGGCGCACCGTCACCTATCTGGCGGCCGAGGAGGGGGTGCGGCAGTTCCTGGACCTGGGCGCCGGGCTGCCGACCACCGACAACACGCACGAGGTCGCCCAGCGCATCGCTCCGGACTCCCGGATCGTCTACGTGGACCACGACCCGCTGGTCCTGCTCCACGTCCAGGCGCTCCTCGACAGCACCCCTGAGGGGGCCACCGCGTATATCGAGGCGGACATGCAGGACACGGAGACCGTCCTCGCGCGTGCCGCCGAAACGCTGGACATGACCCGACCGATCGCGTTGATCAGCTCCGACGTGCTGGGCCACATCGTCGATTTCGACGAGGCCCTCGGCCTGGTCGAACGCCTGGTCAACCGGCTTCCGGCGGGCAGCTTCCTCGCCCTCAGCCACTCGACCGCCGACAGCCCCGAGCACGCCCGCGCGCAGAACGCCTACAACGCCAGCGGCGCCGTGCCGTACATCTTCCGTGACCCCGTCAAGGAGATCCCGCTCTTCTTCACCGGGCTCGAACTGGTCGAACCGGGGCTCGTGTCGTGGCCCAACTGGAAGCCCGACGCCACCACCGGCAACGCCACGGTGCGAGCCGGCTGGGGAGCCGTCGCACGCATTCCGTGAGCCCGACAGCTCCAGCGCGCCCCCGCCCGGTGGGCCGGGGCGCGCGGGGTCCGGGCAGCCACCGTTCACCGGCGGGGGTGAGCGCGTCGATCAGCCGACGCAACGGGCGCCGGTGACCAGGGCGGGCGCGTCGGCGGTGTGCACGTCCTGGAGACACACATAGGACTTCCCCGTGCCCCGGTCGTGGATGGTGCCCGCGCCGCCGGTCCCGGCCGGCTGGCCGTGCACGCCCACGCAGTTGTCCCGCCCGGTGACGACCGGCCCGATCCAGGGGTAGACCACCCGGGTGGTGGTGTCGCAGGTCCAGTCGTTGGTGACCGGTGCCGGTGCCGCTACTGGTGTCCCGGCCGCGGCCGACGGGGCCGCCGTAAGACCGGCTCCGGCCAGCAGGACGCCCGCCGCGGCGGCGGTGAGTCGGTGACGCGGGAATCTCATGACGCGGCCCTCCGTAAGACGATGGAGTGGCCGCGGGACGACCACTCCGCCTGGCACTTTCGCCCCCCAGCGGATCACGGGACCGGCCGGTGACGGCAGCCCCGGGGAACCGCCTCCGGGAGAGATACCAGAATCCCGGCCGGCCGGTTGCGGATCGGCGCGGAGCCTCCGCCCGACGGTGCGTCGCCTCCGCCTCCGCCCGCGGCCCCGGACGCCGCCGCGGTGTCAGATCGCCCGCTGCCGCTGGAGCCGGGCGAAGGCCAACCACCCGGGGAGCACGGGCAGCCAGAACGTCAGCAGCCGGTACAGCAGTACGGGTGCGATGGCGCTGCCCTCCGCCATCCCCGCGGCCTGCTCCAGGGCCACCGCGAGGGCCACTTCGACACCGCCCACACCACCCGGAGTGGGCACGGCCGAACCGAGCGCGGTACCGACGAGTGCGGCGACGGCGACCTCCATGAAACCGGGCTGTTCACCGAAGGCGCGGGCACAGGAGTAGAGACAGGCCACCGAGGTGAGGGAGATGAAGAGCTGACCGGTGACTCCGGCGGCGAGCTTGGACGGCTGGCGCAGCAGGCCCAGCAGCCGGGGCAGCACCCCGGCGAGCAGGGGTTGCAGCCGGGCGCCGAGCCAGCGCCGGATCGTGGGGACGGCGGTGATGGTCAGCGCGGCGACGGCCACGGTCAGCAGGGCGGTGGTCACGGCGGGGGAGAGGGTGAGCGAGGAGTCGTACCGGGTACTGACCAGCAGCCCGAAGACCAGGACGAGCAGGGCGTGCAAGATGAGCCCGACCGCCTGGGCGACGCCCACACTCGCCATGGCCTGGCGCAGCGGGATGCCCGAACGCTGCAGGAACCGCACATTGACGGCGACTCCGCCCACCCCGCTGGGCGAGACGAGATTGACGAAGGACCCGGCCACCTGGACGAGGGCGACGCGCCGGACCTTGAGCCGCTCGGGAACGAAACCGATGAACCCCAGGGTGGCCGCGCCGTAGCGGCTGGCCGACAGGAGCGCGGCGAGCCCGACCCAGCCGGGCTCCGCCCGTGCGATGGCCGTGAGGGGGTTGCCGTTGTCACCGAAGAGTTGGAGCAGCAGCAGATATCCGGCGACCGCGCCCCCGATGACGGTGATGAGGGTGCGGGGCCGTAGCCGCTCCAACCGGACCGGGCGCACCGGGGCACGGAGGCCGGTGGTGCTGAGGATCTCCTCCCGTATCTCGGCGAGGAGATCGCCGGGTTCGGGGGCGGGCGTGGTGCCGTCGCCGTGCTCCGGTTGGCGCGGAATCTGCGAGAGCTGCGAGGCTTTATCGGGGCCCGGGACCTGCTGGGTCTGACGGAGCGTCGAGAGGCCGGTGGTCGCGGCGGAGCCCGCCCGGGGGGTTCGGCTACCGGCCCTGCGCGACGGCACCGACCCGTACGGCACCCCTTCGGACGGCACCACCCCGGTCGGCGCCGGTTCCGGCGCGGGACCCCCCGGCGACGCGCCCGCGCCGGCCTCGTCCGCCCTGGTCCGCCGCTCGTGACGGCGCAACTTCCGACGGGTGGCCCGGGGCAGCGCCAGGGGCTGGAGCAGCGCCACGGCCGACGTGGTGCGGTGCGGACCCAGGGACGCGAGCGCCGCCGCGACCGCGCGGCGCGGCCCCACCCGCAGCGCCGTCGTCGTCAGCAACTGGGCCACGTCGATGCGGAGCGCCAGGTCGCTGGCCGCGATGTCGCCGCCGGCCAGCTCCGTCACATGCACCCGCCCGGCCCCGTCCACCAGCAGCGCGCTCGCCCCCAGCGCGCGATGCGCGGTGCGGCGCCGGTGCAGCAGCCCGACCTGTCGCCAGGCATCCGCCAACAGCGCGTCCGTCACCTCCGCGTCGGCCAGTTCGTCCAGCCGCCGACCGGCCAGGGGCTCGTACACCGCGATGGCCGCGTCAGCGCCGAGGTCCGCGGTGGCCAGCAGCCGCCGGGTGCGCGCGCCGGTCCCGGCCGCTGCGTGGGCGAGCAGCGCCTCGTACGAGGCGCGCACGCGCGGCGAACGCCGGTCGCGGTCGCCGGGCCCGATCCGCAGCCGCAGCCACCGCCAGGCCCGGCCCAGCAGACCGAACGCCCGCGCCGTGCCGTCGAGGACGAACACATCCAGGTCGGGCCCGCCGTCCCGCTGCCGCACCAGGAAACGGTGGCGCGCCCGCGCGGGTTCGGGCACCGCATGGGCGGAGGCGGGCGCGAATCCCACTCGGCGCAGGCTCGCGAACAACTGCCGCACGGTGGGGGCGTCCGTGGGGGAGCCGAGTACGCAGATCGTGCCGTGGGCGAGGGTCCAGCCGGTCAGCAGGGCCAGCGCGACGGCGGTCACCCCGCTCCGCCCGTCCGCCAGCGGGAGCGGTGTGTACAGCGCGAGGGCGACGGCCATCGCCGGACGCCAACTCCGCTCGGGCATGGCGCCCGCGGTCATGAAGGCGACGACGCAGGCCGCGTACCCGAGGGGCGCGACGGAGAAGCCGCCGTGACCGAGGGCGATTCCCGCGCCGTGCGTCAGCAGCGCCGCCACCAGACCGTCCAGGACCTGCCGTTCCTGACGGTGCGCCAGTCGCTGTACGGCGAAGAGCACCGGCAGCACGACGAGCGCGAGCGCCCCCGCGGAGCCCGCCGCCCCCAGCAACAGTCGTGGCGCGCCGTCGACGCCCTCGGCCACATCGGCATCGAGCCCGCCGGTGGTCTCAAGTCCCGCCCCCGCCGTCAGCAGGACGAGGCCGATCAGGGCCAGTCCGGCGAGGAGTCGTACGACGGCTTCGGGTCGACGCGCCCGGGCCGGCAGCAGTCGGTCGTCGAGCGGCCCCCCGGTCGGTGCCGGCGGCGGGGCAAGGGGCATACGGGTCACAGGAGAGGTCCGATGAAGGGCGGGCAGCGTTCGGGCCTGGGCGCAGGGGTGGTGATGCCCTTCTCCCGGGCCCGCCGGTCAGCGCCGGCGCGGCGGGTACCGGGGGCGGGCGGCCCCCCGCTGGGAACGCTGCCGGGTTCGGCCGCGTACCGCACAGTCAGGATGGGCGCGGCGGGGGGCGGCGCCGCCCCCCGCCGCGGGCGGCGCGCGGTGCGGCGCGCCACCCGCTGGTCGTCGGCGATGGGCCCCCGGTTCGTCATGGGCTCCATGATCTCAGGCGCGTTCGCTCCGGTGCCGGGGGTCCCCGCGCCAGCGGGCGCGTCACGTGATCGGGACAGGACCTGGCTCGACGGGGAACCGGCCGGGAGTGACGGTGCCCGTTCCGGTGCGACGACGGATGCCGTCGCACCGGAACGGGCCGGTGGGTGACCCCGCCCTCAGGACAGCCGGTCGAAACGGTCGATGGCCCGGTCGAACGGCGCCGACGAGACGCGGATGCCGTGTCCGTACGGCACGTCCAGCTCGTAGATGAGGACGAGTTGGAAGGCGATGAGGATCGCCAGGACCGCCGTCAGGAGCATATGGGAACGGGAGAACGACTCGGCCAGCAGTATGGCGACGGCCACCGAGATGACACCGCCCAGTACCAGCCCCAGCCACAGCAGTCCGGGCATCCTGACACCGGCCTGCATATCGCGCTCCCGGCGTGACTCGTACACCGTCTGCATACTGTCCAGCGCCTGCCCGAAGATCTCCGTGGATTTGGCGGTCTCCACCTTCGCGGCGACGAGGTCACTCCGCATGAGGTCGAGCTGGTGCCAGCCGGCCGGGTCGAGTCCGGCGCCCTCCCGCATCATCGGCCACTCGACGGCGACCACTTCGCGGGCGTAGGTGTGCGCCATGGTCTGCACCCGCGACACGGCCTCCGGGTCGTCCAGCGCCGCCGAGAGCAGGAACACGTCCCGCAGGGCACTGGCCTCCGCCGACACGGTCTTCTCCGCCTCCTTGAGCGAATCCCAGACGGTGATGACCGCGAGACCCAGCACCACGGCGTAGATGACCCCGATCATCGCGGTCACGTACTCGACGACGCTGGGGCCGTCCGATCCGCGCCGGACGCCCCAGCGCGCCTTGAGCGGACGGCCGGGCCAGACCATGCCCCCCACGGTGAGCAGTCCCACCGCGGGGATGACGACGAAGCTGGCCGGCATGTCCGGAAGCATCATCGGCGTCCCGGGCGGTCGTCGAACCGGACGGCCGAGCGGGCGAGTCCGTCGGCCGCCGT
Source organism: Streptomyces sp. NPDC020965 (assembly GCF_044333555.1). Classification (NCBI taxonomy): domain Bacteria; kingdom Bacillati; phylum Actinomycetota; class Actinomycetes; order Kitasatosporales; family Streptomycetaceae; genus Streptomyces; species Streptomyces sp. NPDC020965. Next base: position 8,363 of record NZ_JBIRRE010000014.1, on the reverse strand, counting down.
GTCACAGCGCCGGGCGAGTTCCTCGACGCGGGAGCGGAAGGCGTCGGCCTGTGGGCCGTTCCAGACGACGTCCGCGGCGGCGGTACGGAGCCGTTCGGCGCGTTCGCGCAGCGCGGTGGCATGGGTTCGCAGGCCGTTCGCCGTTCCCGGCCGGCGCCGTTCGGCGGTGGTGGGGTACTCGCTCATCTCGAATCTCCTCGTATGGGGTCCGGCGGGGGGTACGCCCCCCTCAGCGGGGGGCGGTGGCGGTCAGGACCGTCCCCGCCAGGGGGCGAAGGCGTTGGTCACCCCGTCGAGGGAGGTGGCCAGTTCGGGGTGGTGCCGCAGCAGCACGGTGGTCATCGAGTTGGCATCGATCCAGCGCAGCCCCTCGGCGGTGTAGATCTCGGGGCGGTAGTCGGTGGTGAAGAACCGGTCGCTCTTGAGACGTCGGCTGGCCATCAGGACGAAGATCCGGAAGAGGGTGTCGCTGAACCCGAAGCCGGCCGGCCGGGGCTCGGCCAGATTGCCGACCAGGGTGTCGACCCGGTCGACCTTCCCCTCGTAGACCTCCCGCAGCAGTGAGGTGTCCTCCGGGTGGCCCCCGGTCAGCTCCTCGAACGAGTCGACCGGGCGCTTGCGGAGCATCTGCCGGTAGGCGTTGTAGCGGGGAATGCCGCGCTCACGGTCGCGCAGGATGTCCACGGTGCCGAGGTCGATGTGTTCGCCGGAGAGCCGGACGAGATCGCGGAGCGCGTCCGGGTGGTTGTGCAGCACGAGGGCGCCGGGGTGTTCGGTGCCGAAGGTGTGGAACAGATCACTCATGCCGTACGTGTCGATGGCGCCGCGGGTGGTGGCGCCCTGCATGTCGTTGAAGCCGATGACCTCGCGGGCGGTGCCCCGCCGGTGGTCGCGGATCGTGATCTCGTCCGGGATCAGCGGGTGCAGCCGGTACGCCGAGACGAACTCCTCCGTCATGGAGAAGGGCGCGGCATGGTGGTCCGTCGGCGAACCCAGGATGCCGCTGAGCGCCTCACTGCGGGAGACGCGACCGAAGCGCTTGCCGACCCAGCGGGGCAGCAGTCCGTACCAGTTGGCGTTCATGGAGTGCCGGGCGACCGGGGTGTCGAGGATCCCCGGAGTCCACTCCACCGTATGGATCTTGGCCATGAGCGCGGTGTTCACCAGCCGCGCGGTGTGGAACAGCCGCTCGTCGTCCCAGGTGGGGTGCCGCGCCGCGATCAGGTCACAGATCGCGTTGTGCTCCTTGGCGAAGAGCGTGTGCAGCAGGGACAGCCCGGTCCAGTAGTCGCTGTTGAAACCGGTCGCGTCCAGACAGGCCAGCCCGGGGCGGGCGTCCGCGGGCAGCCGGCCGTCCTCCATCCGCAGATGGCCGCGTTCGCCCGCGCGCAGCGAGCGGCAGCGCTCCTCGTTCGAACCGTAGATCTGCGACCCGTCCCACCAATGGGTGACGGTGTTCTCGTAGGTCGGCGGGGCGTCGGGGGTGGTGTGCGACACCGGGTCGGGGCGGGTGCGGTTCACCCGCATCGGGCACTGCGCCCAGTCGTCGTCGGCGGCGAGCGGGACGGTGAAGGGCTCCGCCTCCTCGTTGTCACCGTGATTGGCCCAGCCGTGGTTCTGGAACTGGATCCAGGCCGCTGCGAGCAGATTCAGCGAGGTCGCCGGGATGAACTCGCGCCGGGCCAGCAGGCGCCGGCTCACTTCGCGCGGGCTCGGCGCCATCAGCGCCGCCTCCGCGTCCGGGAAGGCCATGTCCAGCGGGGCGTTGCGGTCCAGCCGGGTGCCGACCCGGCCCATGTCCACATCGTGCGGGTCGTTGCCGGAGCCGTCGTACGAGCGGTGCGGCGCCGGCCGGGGAGTGGGGCGCCGGGTACGCTCGCCGCCCGCGCCGAAGGTGTCGTGCAGGTTCTCGCGGCGCAGGTCCGCCCGGAGCACCTTGAGATTCATCAGTCCGACGATGGTGGGCAGTTCCCACCACTCACGGCTGCGGTTGATCCTGGCGAAGGCCGCGGACTCCAGACGCTCGACGAGCCCGGGAGGGTCGTACGGCTCGGGCGCCTTGGTGCGGGGGGTCGCCGGCGCGGGTGACGGCTCCGGCGGTGGGACGTCGTTCGGCGAGGTGCGGGGGGAGGTGGTGTCGGTCATACGTCGTCCTCAGCGGTCATGGAGGGTGAAGAGGCGGGTACTGGACACCCGGCCGCGGAACGCGGCGAGTGCGGAGTCGACGTGCGCGCGCACGTCGGGCACGTCGTGCTGGAGGTTGTGCGCGTACCGCTCGGCCGCGTGGCAGAGCGGGAACGCATGGCTGTCGTCGGTCCAGGTGAACTCGGTGAACTCGGCGGAGAGCGAGTACGGGGAGATCGCCGAGCGGCCCTCCAGACTCGGCACGATGTCGTGCTCGTTGACCAGCGAGATCACCTTGATCCGCGGATCGGCGGGCCGTTTCTGGTCGATCGGGGAGCCGATCGCGACGACATGGGTGACCGTGTAGAGGGCGGTGAAGTCCCGGCTCGCGGCCAGGTTCATGGCGGTGATGCCGCCCTGGCTGTGGCCGACCAGCGCGATCTCCGTCCCGGAGGGGATGAGGTGCCGCAGCGCCTTGGTCACGGCCCGGGTGTACGTCGTGTCCGTGCCGGCCACTCCGCTGATCGCGCCGACGAGGTCCTGCGGGCTCTCCTCGTTGAACCCGCGCGACATTCCCGCCAACTGGACGACGTACCGGCGTACGCCGTCCGGTCCGTCGACCTCCTGGACGAGCAGCAGGCCGCCGGTGCCGATGAGGTCGATGTTGCGGACGTAGCCGACGACGGTGCCGGAGGTGTCCAGCGCGTCGAGCAGGCCGGCCGGCGGGGTGTGCGGTTCGGCGCGGCCGGGTCCGCGGTCCAGGAAGGACCAGACCGTGCCGCTGATGCCGACCAGATACTCCGAGGTCAGCGCCCGCCCGGTGGCGATCTGCCAGCCGGCGGTGTCATTGAAGGGATTCTCGTCGGTGAGCGCGTTCCAGGCCATGATGTCGGCGAAGGACGGCGCGAGCAGGGCCAGCGCGTACTCGGCACCCTTCTCGGTGAGCAGGCGTTTGAAGGCCCGCACCGCCTCGGTCTGCCGGTCCTCCTCGATCGCGCGCAGCACCTTGGAGGTGGTGGGGTTGTCGAGCAGTTCGGGGTGGCTCACCGACGCGGCCCTGATCCGCGCCTTGAGGCCGGTGACGGCCAGACTGACGGCGAGGCTCTCCCGGCTGGTGAGGACGCCGGCGAGCCAGACGGCCCCGGCGAGCGGGGTGCGCCCGTGCGGGGCCCAGCCGAGCCCCTCGGGGTCCATCAGGGTTCTGAGCAGGGTGAGATGGGCGGTCCTGGTGCGCCGGGAACCGGCCGCGGCGAGCGGCAGTCGGGGGCCGAGCGCGATCTCCGAGGCGTACCGCGCGGCCTCCCGCACGGCGTCGGCGGCCTCGCCGAGTTCACGGCACATGTGGTGGAGGGAGGCGACGTCCGGTTCGGTGGCGGACCTGACGGCTTCGGGCATGGGTGATCCTCCGGGGGCGGGCGTGGGACAGGGTTCTGCGGGAGTGGGCCGGGGCCGGACGGGCTTCCCCCTGGCGGGGGGAAAGCGGTTCGGGTGGTGCCGTCGAGGTCCCGGCCGGGACCTCGACGGCACGGGTCAGCGGGGGGCCAGGCGGAGCCGGATACCGGCCGTGTCCACGACCCCGGGCAGCGGGCGCCCCACGTCGAGGGCCGGCCGCCCTCCGGTGAGGCGGTGGCCGCGCAGCACCTCGGCGCAGACGGCGGCCGACAGCAGCAGGCCCAGCCGGTCCCCCGGGCAGCGGGCGCCGCCCTGGCCGAAGGGTGCCATCCGGGTGTCCTGGTCGGCCCCGTCCTCCTGCCAGCGCGAGGGGACGAAGAGATGACCGCCGGGGACCTGGTCCGGATCGCGCTGGTGGTATCCGATCGGGACCAGGACGCTGGTGCCCGCCGGATAGGTGACACCCCGCCATACGGTCTCGGCGCGGGTGACCCGGACGAGATCGGGCACGATCGGGTACAGCCGTACCGACTCCTGGACGCAGGCCCGCAGCCGGGGCAGGTGCGCGGCCTCGGCGGACGCGGCCTCGGCGTGCGCCGCGTCCTGTTCGGCGCGGTGTGCCGCGAGGAGGAGAAGGGTACGGGCGATGATCGGCGCGCAGACGTCGATGGCGAGCAGCCAGTGGTGGGTCTGGCCGAGCGGGTCGGTCTCCTCCGGCGAAGGGCGGCTCAGGGCCCGCGCGGCGAGGGTGTGTTCGGGTGCGTCGGACGCGTACCGGGCGATCCTGGCCTCCGCCTTCGCGTAGAGCGCCTGGTTCTGCTTGACCCTGCTCCGGCCCATCCAGTTGCCCTGGCCGCGCAGGGTCGTCAGCCAGCCGGCCAACTCCTCGTCGCCGGCCGCCCGGTCACCCAGGACCACCCGGCGCGAGATACGGCTCAGGACCTGGCGCAGCCGGGGGTAGTCCAGGGTGTCACCCGTGGTGAGCGTGCGGCACTCCTCCTCGATGATCCGCTGGTACGAGGCCCGGCACGGATGCACCGGCTGATCGGCGGCGAGGGCCTCGTCGTTGATCCGGCGCCGTTCCTCGCGCAGGGTGCCGTGCGAACAGATGACCCCGGTGGGCTCGAAGACGGCCAGGCTCCGGTACTTGTCGGGCGCGTCCATGGCGAGGGTCGGTACGGGCTCCGCGAAGAACCGCTTGATGTCCGCCTGGTCGAACAGGACGAGCATCTCGCCGGAGAGCGCGCGCACCTGGACGGGGGCGCCGCCGTGCCGGAGCTTCATGGCGCGCAGGGTCGCGGTCGACCAGCGGGGCTGGTTGACGCGCGCGTACAGGGCCACGACCCCGAACCGGGGGTTGGCGACCCCGCGGACGAAGACGGGCAGGGTGTGGGTGGCGACGAAGCGGATGGTCTCCGCCCGGCCCGCGCGGGCGGGTGGCGCGCCGGGTGCCTCGTCCCCCCGGGTGTCCCGCGACTGGGTGGACTGGGTCATGCCGTGACCACCTTTCCGGGGTTGAGCAGGTTCTTCGGGTCGAAGAGCCGCTTGAGGCCACGTTGGAGTTCCAGCGAGACGGGGCCCAGTTCGCGTTCCAGCCAGTCCCGCTTCAGGGTGCCGATGCCGTGCTCCCCGGTGGTCGTGCCGCCCAGGTCGAGCCCGGCGGCCATGATGTCGTCGTAGGCGGTCCGCGCCCGGGCGTATTCGTCCGGGTCGGACTCGTCGAAGACGACCGTGGGGTGCAGATTGCCGTCCCCGGCGTGGCCGAGGGTGAAGATCTTGAGTCGGTGGCGTTCGGCGATCTCCTCGATGAGGCCGATGAATCGGGGGAGTTCGGAGCGGGGCACCGCCACGTCCTCGATGAAGGCGGTGAGTCCGCCGCCCCGGGAGGCCATGTAGGCGCCGAGCGCGGGGCTGACCAGCCGGCGCGCCTCGATGATCTGCCGGGCCTCCGTGCTGGTGGCCGCGGTGGCCACATGGCCGGCTCCAGCGGTCTCGCAGAGGAGTCTCATGGCGGTGAGGTCGGCCGCGGGGTCGGCGGCGTCGCTCTCCACGATGAGGGTGGCGGCACTGCCGGGGCGCAGCAAGGGATGGCCGAGGTCCACGATGGCCTGGGTGGTGGCCCGGTCGAGGAGTTCGAGGGCGGACGGGGTGTGGCCCGCTCCGGTGATCGCGGCGACCGCGTCCCCGGCGGCGGTCAGGCTGGGGAACTGGGCGAGCAGGGAGAGCGCGGGCCGGCGGGCGGGCCGCAGCGCGAGGGTGGCGCCGACGACGACCGCGAGCGTGCCCTCCGACCCCACGATCAGCCGGGTCAGGTCGTATCCGGCGACGCCCTTGGCGGTGTCACGGCCGGTCCGCATCCGCCGGCCGTCGGGGAGCACCAGGTCGAGACCGAGGACGTAGTCGGCGGTGACGCCGTACTTCACACAGCAGATGCCGCCCGCTCCGGTGGCGATATTGCCGCCGATGGTGCAGCTCTCCCAGGACGCCGGGTCGGGCGGATAGGTCAGTCCGTGGTGGGCGACCGCCTCGCCCAGTCGCCGGGTGGTGACACCTGGTTCGCAGCGCACCAGCCGGTTGGCGGGGTCGACGGAGAGAATGCGGTCCATGGCGACGGTCGAGAGGATCACACAGCCGTCGACGGCGTTCGCCGCGCCGGCGAGTCCGGTGCGGGCCCCCTGCGGGACGACGGGGATACCTAGTTCGTAGGCGGTGCGCAGGACGAACGCGACCTGATCGGCGGTACGGGGGACGGCGACGGCGGCGGGGGTTCCGCACTCGGAGAAGGGCGCGGAGTCCCGGGAGTGCGCGGCGAGCGTCGCGGGATCGGTGAGCAGCCGGTCGGCGGGGAGTTCGGCGCCGAGCCGGCTGAGCAGGAGGGGGGTGTCGGTGGTGAGGGTCATCCTCGGCCTTCCGAAGCGGTGCTGTGATACGGAGGGTGGCGGCGGCTCGCGATGGTCACAGGGTGGGCAGCTCGGTCGTGATGGGCACGTCGATGAGGACCGGTCCGTCCTGCTGGAGCGCCGACTCCCTTACGAGCTTGGTGAGTTCGCCCGCGCCGGACGCCCGGTGGGAGCGGACGCCGTAGCCGGTGGCGATCGAGGTGATGTCCAGGCCGGGGATGTCGAGCCCGGGGGCGCCCTGGGCCCGCTCCACCTCGGCGAACCACTGGAGGATCGCGTAGCGCTGGTTGCTCAGCACGACGAAGGTGACCGGGATCCGGTAGGTGGCCGCGGTCCACAGCGCCTGGACGGCGTAGTGGGTCGATCCGTCGCCGATGACACAGACCACCGGCCGTCCGGGGGCGCCGAGCTGGGCGCCGACGGCGGCGGCGAGGCCGAAGCCGAGGCCGCCGCCCGCGGTGAAGAGGAAGGAGCCGGGGGTGCTGATCCGGGTCGCCTCGTGGAACTGCTCCAGATTGGACGGGGATTCGTTGATCCAGAGGGTGTTCTCCGGGGCCCCCTTCGCGATGGCGGTCATCGCAGCGAGCGGAGTGAGCGCCCCGTCGGCCTCGTCGGCGGACCCGGTCTGCACGGCGGGGCGCGCGGCGGCCGGCGCGGCGGGAGTCCCAGGGCGGCCGGGCACCTCGGTGAGCAGGGCCCGTACGGTCAGGGCGAGATCGGCGACCACGGCCTCCCCGACCGGGGCGCGGGCCGCTTCGTCCGCGTCCCGGGTCAACTGGACCAGCTCGGCGCCCTCGGGCAGGTAGTCGCCGGGGACGTAGGGGTAGTAGCAGAACACCGGAGCGCCGATGACGAGGACCAGATCGTGTCCCGCCAGACGCTGGGCGAGCGGTGCGATGGCCGGGGGCAGCGTCCCCCGGTACTGGGGGTGCGTCTTGGGGAAGGCGACCCGGCCCTCGGTGGGGGCCGACCAGACGGGCAGCCCGGTGCGCTCGGCCAGTTCGACGACCGGGTCCCAGGCCCCGGCGGCGTCCACGTCGTTGCCGACGACGAGCACGGCGTTCCGGGCGGCCGTCAGCCGGCCGGCCAGTTCCCGGACCACATCGGCTGAGGGGGCGGCGGCATGGGTGACGACCCGCGCCGCGGTCCGTGCCGCCCGCCGGTCCTCTTCCTCGTCGAGCACGACGTCGAAGTCGTCCATCGGTAGCGAGAGGAAGACGGGCCCGCGCGGCGGGGTCTCGGCGATCTGGGCCGCGCGGGCCAGGGCCGGCGCGATGTCGGCGGGACGCGGCGGTTCGTACGCCCACTTCACCGCGGGCTGGGGCAGCAGAGTGGACTGCGGGTTGGTGAGCAGCGCCTCCATGGTGAGCATGGCACGTACCTGCTGGCCGGCGGTGACGACCATGGGGGTGCGGTTGGCGCGGGCGTTGAGGATGGCGCCCATGGCGTTGCCGGTGCCGGGCCCGGTGTGCAGATTGACCAGGGCGGTGGTCCCGGAGGCGAGGGCGAATCCGTCGGCCATGCCGACGACGACGGCCTCCTGGAGTCCGAGCACGTAGCGGAAGTCGTCCGGGAACTGTTTGAGCATGGGCAGTTCGGTGGACCCCGGATTGCCGAACAGGGTGGTCATTCCGCGCGCTCGTAGAACATCCAGCACCGACTGTCGGACCGTACGCATAGAGGCCCCTTCGCGAAATCGATGAAACCGTGCGTGCGCAATTGATCACATTGGGTTCATCGAGGTGAAATCCCGATGATCCTTTCGGGGAGATCTCAGCCGATAATCAGTCGTTCGGGTGATGAACCGCCCCAACTACCCCAGCGCGGGGGGGGGGGGGGGGGGGGGGGCCCCCGCCCCCCCGGCCCCCCCGGGGGGGGGGGAATAAAAGGCGGGGGCCGCCGCCAGAAGAGGTTAGGGGGCCCCGCACCGGGGGGGGGCCGGAGGAA